>NZ_OZ034695.1:0-1416219 GCF_964026755.1 Wolbachia endosymbiont (group A) of Campoletis raptor
TGCGTCAGGCTGGCAGGTCTCTTCCTGAGTACCGCAAAGCAGTAGAAAATATGAATAATTTTATGGAGATATGCTACAACACAGATTTAGTGACAGAATTGACGTTACAGCCGGTGACAAGATTTGACATGGATGCGGCGATAATTTTTTCAGACATTTTAATAATAGCTGATGTTTTGGGTTGTGACGTGAATTTCGTACGCGGTGTAGGTCCAATAATAAAACCCGTGGAAAGTCCTAAGGAATTGAAGGGTCCACAAGAAATTGAAACTAAAACCTTACCAATTCTAAACGCTATAAAAAAAGTCAGAAGCCAATTACCAAAAGAAAAATCTCTCATAGGATTTGCTGGTGGACCATGGACAGTAGCCTCATACATCATAGAAGGTGGGAGCAGCAAAACTTTTTCCAAAGTATTAAATTTTTATCCTTCGTGTTTGAAGGAAATAATTGAACGAATAACGGAAGTGACGATTATTTATCTAATTAAACAGATAGAATTTGGAGCAGATGTTATTCAGCTATTTGACAGTAATGCTGGTGCGTTATCGGAACCATTGTTTAAAGAATATGTTATCGAACCAACAAAGAGAATTATCTTGGCAATAAAGGATAGATTTTCTGATTTTCCAATAATAGGTTTTCCAAGGTCTGCTGGAAATCTTTATAAAGATTACTGCGAACAAACAGGTGTATCTGCAGTAAGTATAGATTATAATGTTCCAATAAAATGGGCGAAAGCGAATCTAAACATCCCTCTACAAGGAAACCTTGATCCTAATCTTTTAGCCTATAATAAAACGGAAGCAATCAAAGAAGCAAAACGTATAATAGATTGCTTTAGAGATTTACCCTTCATATTTAATCTTGGACATGGAGTACTCCCTGATACTCCAGTTGAAAATATTGCTGCGTTGGTAAACCTGGTAAAAAGCTACTAATACAATACACAAAATTCCTAGCTTTTTTGTTGTACGGGGTTTATCATTTAAATTTAGCTTCAGTAAAATATGTCAGACCTTGCAAAAAGAATGTTCCTAATAAAACCATCACCTACGATTGATGTAACTGATAAGGCAAATAAGTTGAAAAATGAAGGAAAAAAGATCTGTGTTTTAGCTGCAGGAGAACCGGATTTTGATACTCCAGATCATATAAAAAAAGCAGCTATTCAAGCAATAAGTGAAGGTAAGACTAAATATACTGCTGTTGATGGAACGCGTGAGCTGAAAGAAGCAATAATTAATAAGTTAAGAAAGGATAATAAACTCGAGTACACGCTTAACCAAATCTGTGTTGGTACAGGTGCTAAGCAGGTGTTATTCAATTTGTTCATGGCAACAATTAACTCTGGAGATGAAGTTATTATTCCAGCTCCTTATTGGGTTTCATATGTTGATATGGTAAGTCTTTTTGGCGGCTTGCCAGTTGTAGTAGAATGCAAACAAAATTTTAAACTGACAGCGGAATTATTGAAAAGCAGGATAACTAAAAAAACTAAATGGTTAATTCTTAACTCACCGAACAACCCTGCAGGAGCTGTGTACACATGTGATGAATTGAAAGACATAGCACAAATATTGCTTGAATATCCACATATGAATGTCGTTACAGATGATATTTATGAGCATATAATATACGACGAAAAGTTTTTTACTATCGCTCAGGTTGAGCCGAAGCTTTATGATAGAGTTTTTGTAGTCAATGGAGTATCAAAAGCCTATGCAATGACAGGCTGGAGAATAGGGTATATTGCAGGTAGAAGTGATGTGGTAAAAGCTATCTCTACGCTGCAGTCTCAAAGCACTTCTAATCCAAATTCGATAGCACAAGCAGCAGCAGCAGCAGCATTAAACGGTGATCATAGTTTTTTGAAAGAAAGAACAAGGATTTTTAAGAGTCGTAGAGATTTTATGGTGAAAGAGCTAAATTCTGTCCCGGGATTATCAGCGTCTGTTCCGCAAGGTGCGTTTTATTTATTTGTCTCATGTGAAGGATTGCTCAGTAAAAGCACAAAAAGTGGTAAGATAATAAATAATGATTTAGATTTTACTGAATACTTACTGGGAGATCATTTGGTTGCTGTGGTTCCAGGAATTGCATTTGGTCTAGAAAATTTTATCAGAATTTCTTATGCAACCTCTCAGGAACAATTAGAAATTGGATGTGATAGTATTACTAAAGCGTGCCAGGAGTTAAAATGAAATAGACTATCCATAAGTTGTATATTTTGCCATACTTCGCCAAGGTTATTTTGAATGTTCTAACTTGTGTTTTTCTATGGAAGGCATTTTTATTGATTGAGCAAGTGTCTTTCTAATATTGAATTCCTCATTTTTTTCATTTTGTTGCAGTAAGTTAATGTTATTTATTTTATTTACTAAATCTTTCCCCTTTTCCAGAGTCTTTAAATCACTTTCGTTAATGTGATGTTCATTGTAAAATTCTGCAACAATTTCTTTTCTTTTCGGATAAGTATTTAAAAATTCCGACACCTGATGTTTAGCAACAGCTTGAATAAATTTCTTATTAAATCTTGAATCGTTATATAGATCTTCTAAATTTTCATCGTAGTGTTTTGCTTCATTTACAGCAAGCTTTATTATCTCTTCTATACCACTTAGAAGTTTCCTATACAATTTGTCGTATCTATTGCCTAGCACGTGTGTAGCGAATGTTTGTTCAATGTATTTTGTTATGTAATTTTGCAGCGTATTATCTATCGTGCTTATATTCATCAGCCTGCTTTAATATTATATTAACTATTTTACACATAAAAAGGTTAATATTGAATTAATAGAATACTTCTGAAGTCAAATTTTACTGAAAATTATGGTATTTAAGATATAATTGTCAGCATGAAATAAAAACATAAATAAAATGGATCTTGTAACAAAAGTGAAGCTCAAGATAAAGATGAATAAGGGTAAAATCATAAATATACTTATCATTTGTGGTGTAATTTTTTTCATATACCTTATTCATGAGCCAGTTGTAGATATGGTAGAAAAAATTATAAGTAAAATAAAAGGTCTCTTTTAAAAATAGAAAAAGTGAACTTTTTCCATCATCCAAACTTGAACCTGGAAAATTTAGTTAATGCATAAACTACTTATGTTGGCTATGAGTTCAACTGTATAAAATTCCGGTAAATTAAAATAAGTATTCATAAGAATATTGTTTTCTATAAACAGAGTATCTATAATGCTAGCTTTGGGGTAAAGTATTGCAGAGGAATTTTTTAATCTGGTTGTTGGCGTCACTGTTTTATGCATACCAATATATATTACGCGTAATTCCAAACATAATTGCGCCTGAATTAATAACAAAATTTAACATAAGTATTGCAGATGTTGGCCATTTTGGTGGGTTATACTATGTAGGCTATACGCTAGCTCATATACCTATTGGTCTTTTCCTTGATAGATTTGGACCAAAGTTTGTTTTACCTGCTTGTACCGTTTTGACATTTACCGGAACACTACCGCTTATATGCTTTGATGAGTGGAGTTATTCAATAATTGGAAGAATAATTGTGGGAATTGGGTCATCCGCTTCGGCAATTGGAATCTTTAAAGTTGCAAGCATGTATTTTGCGCAAGAAAAATCAGCAAGAATGGCCAGCTTATCTATAATTATAGGAATTTTGGGAGGGATATGTGGCGGGTTACCTTTAGACTTCTTACTCGATAAATTTGGCTGGAATTATGTTATCTATACATTCTCAGCATTTGGGTGTTTACTTGCTCTGTTGCTGTTCTTAGTAACGCCTGAAAGCAATGCTCAACAGGAAAAAGTTAGCATTAGAGACTTAAAAAACATACTTTTCAACAAGCATATTATTCTAATTAGCTTTTTTGGTGGACTCATGGTCGGTCCAATGCAAGGTTTTGCCGATGGTTGGGTGAAAGCATTCTTTTTTGAAGTATATAAAATGAATGAAGACTTGGCATCTTCTCTCTCTTCCGTAATATTGATAGGAATGTTAACAGGATCATTCTCTTTGGCTTATTTATTGGAAAAATATAAAAATAAGCATTATGAAGTAATAATTGCATGCTCATTTGCAATGATCGCTAGTTTTCTTTTGCTTTTTACTCAGATTGGTGGCTTGTATGTTGTATTACCTACGCTTTTTATTATTGGCTTCACATCTGGATATCAGGTGGTTACCATTTACAAAGCGATAAGTTATGTAAATAATAACTTAGTAGGCCTGGCTACAGCTGTGTCAAACATGATAGTTATGGTTTTTGGCTATTTTTTTCACACTGGGATCGCAAAAATAGTAGATTTGTGTTGGGATAGAACAATAATACAAGGAAATCCTGTGTATGGTGCTGAATTGCTGATAAAAGCAACATCAGTTATTCCTGTATGTTTGCTGGTGGCTGTTTTTGGGCTCTTATGGTTAAAAAAGCAGGATAGGCAGTCTTAAAATTGCTTGTGCATCTTAAAATTAAAGCGAGGTTTGATCTATGATGAGTGTTTTAAAAAAAATCTGTGGCTCTAAAAACAGTTTAAAGTCTTTTGATAACGAGGTTTATCAGTCTATAGAAAAAGAATTACAACGCCAAAAATCACAATTGCAATTAATTGCATCAGAAAATTTTGCAAGCAAAGCGGTAATGGAGGCACAAGGCTCTTTTCTGACTAATAAATACGCAGAAGGTTATCCAGGTAAAAGATATTACTGTGGTTGTGAGCATGTGGACAAAATTGAAAGTCTGGCTATAGAGAGACTTTGTAAGTTGTTTGGTGTAAAATTTGCAAACGTTCAACCTCACTCTGGTTCTCAGGCGAATCAAGCAGTGTTTGCTTCACTACTTGCTCCAGGTGATACGATACTTGGATTGTCACTGAATTGCGGTGGGCATCTAACTCACGGTGCGGCACCAAGCCTTTCTGGTAAATGGTTTAAGTCAATTCAATATACAGTGAATAAAGACACTTACTTGCTGGATATGGATGAGATAGAAAAGCTGGCGCTGGAGCATAAACCGAAATTGATCATAGCTGGTGCTTCTGCTTATCCGAGAAGAATGGACTTCAAACGCTTTCGCGAAATTGTAGATAAAGTTGGTGCTTATTTGCTTGCAGACATTGCTCACTATGCAGGGCTTATTGCAGCGGGCGAATATCCATCCCCTGCTGAATATGCACATGTTATGACTTCCACAACTCACAAAACTTTGCGTGGTCCTCGTGGTGGAATAGTGATGACCAATGATGAAGCATTACACAAAAAAATTCAATCTGCAGTTTTTCCAGGATTGCAGGGCGGGCCACTTATGCATGTGATAGCTGCAAAAGCTGTTGCATTTAAAGAAGCATTAGCACCAGAGTTTAAGACTTATAGCAAGAAAGTCGTGGAAAATGCGAAAGTGCTGGCTCAAGAATTGCAAAAGCATGGACTTGACATTATAACCGGTGGCACTGACTCTCATATAGTGCTAGTTGACTTAAGATCGCAGAAATTAACTGGAAAAGACGTTGTAGATAGCCTTGAGAGAGCCGGTATTACCTGTAATAAAAACTCTGTACCATTTGATACAGCAAAGCCGACCATCACTTCAGGGCTCCGTTTTGGCACTGCTGCTGAGACAACACGCGGACTTGAGGCAGAAAATTTTAAAGGAATAGCCGGCCTAATAAATGAAGTGGTTCAGGGATTAATCAGCGGAAATAGCCCTGATATTGAAAGAACGGTAAAAACTAAAGTTGAAAAGATTTGTAGTAATTTTCCTATTTATTAATTTATGTGGCGTTATTCAAGTAGCCCGCAGAAACAAAAAACTTACTTGACACCCTTCGCCAGCTCCCTTATCATGAAACTGAAGCTATTGTATTTGCTTTCGCCAATCTGCAGATTAAAAGGTAAGGATTACTTAATATATCGGCGTCTTATGTTTAATTTTTTGCAGTATATAGATACTGTATGTCTTTACAAAACTTCATCTACATCTAGATTTTTATCTAAATAAGCTGAACGCGCTTATAAAGCGTTACAAGACATCAAAAAATGCCAATACTCGACAGAGATAGTAAAAGACTAGCTAACTCGGGGATTCTTTGTCTTTTTTTCTGCTTAGTAAATTTCTTAAACATTTGCAGCGTAAGTTAGTTGCAATTAAAAGCAGCTGAATTTCGCTTGTCAAGCGTTTAAAACATAAAAAACGCCAATATTTTAAAGCGGATAATAACCCCAGGGCTTCTTTTGCCTTTTTTTTCGTTTGGTAAATTTCTTAATGTTTGTAGCTAGCATGAACAAACATTTGAGAGTAACTTCTGCTGGTAGGGTGTCATCCCAGTGCTTGACACTGCTCTCCTTTGTCATCCCAGTGCCCAGACACTGGGATCCAGGAATTTTATTAAGTTGGTAAGCATAAAAGTAGCCGTTTTATGTTAAAATACAACATTTTAATGATTATGAAAAGGCTGGATTCCAGCGTCACGCGCTGGAATGACATTGTAGGGTGTTATCCGAGTCCTTTTTCCGTCATCCGAGGACCGTATGACGTCATCCAAGTAGCGTGACTACTTGGATCTAAGCTGTATTACCAAGTCCAATTAAGTGCAGCATCATCACTTGTTGGAGGCTCAAAATACGGTTGTGACATTTCCTCTTGCACAGCTCTTTTAAATTCCGGACTTTCTATGCTTATCTTTGTTACATGCTCTTGTAAGGCTTTCTCAGCAGCTGTTGGACTTTTACCATCTGCTCCTGGATCCCCTTTCTCTCCTTGTGGGCCTTTAGCTCCATCTTTACCATCTGCTCCTTTAGGACCAGTATCCCCTTTATCTCCTTTTAGCCCTTTAGCTCCATTTGCTCCTTTTAGCCCTTTACCTACTAAGAACTCCTTTACTGTTTGGTTATTTTGACCATCATACTTTGCTTTATCTGGGCTATCAAGAAAGTTTCCTAATGTATCTACTAGAACTGATTCATTATTATCTTTTGTACTAAGTAAACTTCCCAGAGCTGTTGATAGACCAGTTATTTTGTGCTCTGTTATTTGACCACCATTTGGTGTATATCTCACTTTAAGATCATTTGTGGTTATATCCAAAGTATATTCATTACCCGTATTATCTGCCAAAGTTACAAGTTTGACTTCTGACAGAGTTGCTGCTGCTGTTCCTGCAGCACTTTCAAATTTTAAACTAGCTGGCATATCACACTCCATTAATTACAAAAACCATAGCATGCATGAAAATAGTATAATTTTCGTTAATGCTAGATTTTACATAAGATTTCCTTGAAACTTGTTGTTTCAGAATTCTTCTCTTGTCATTCAAGTGTATAGCAGATGATGTCATTCCAGTCTGGAATCCAGCCTTTATTATGCAGCCACTTATTTAAAGTTAAGTTTTCTGGATCCCAGTGGGCTTTGTTGCATCGCTACTTATGAAAGGCTAACTATAGTTAGGATTATAAGTAACCTATTGAAAATCTTGTTTTTTTGCAATCAATCTGATCAAATTTAAGAATAGTAATTTATTATTTACATTAATAAATTTAATTCTATTGAAAATAGCTAAAGCATTGAAATTCTTGAATTTTAGCCAGATTAGTGAGTGGTAGTGAAATTTCTTTTACTCAAATTTAGGTATTCACTGACCGTTCTTGTTATAAATACCAGAATAATAAGCTACTGATATTCTCCATCTTTTTTATCTTTAATCCATCATAGCTAGCGATGCAACAAAGCCATCCCAGTGTCTGGGCACTGGGATGACACCGAAGGGGCTACTCGGATGACAAACCCTGTCATTCCAGGGCGTGACGCTGGTTTCCATCCAAGACGGCAGTGCTTGACACTGGAATGACAAGAAGAGGGCACTGCCCTCCTTGTATGTATTAGATATAGGCCGAGTTGTGGTCGTGATAAATGTGATCGCTTGCGCAATCGAACATTTTCACAAAACCATTCTCTAGATAAAGATTATATTCGTGATGTTGATCTGATAATACAATATTATCTTGCTCCCCTGAATTGAAATGACTTGAATCTGACAGCAATTCGTAATTTGGATTATCTATTTTACTAATGCTGTTTATTACTTTGCCATTACCACTTGATATAGCTAAACTATAACTATCACCATCCTTCATTATCTTGATGGACACCTTATCTTCAGGTAACACTATAAGCTTCTTTGTGCCACTATCGTGGATTACGAATTTGCCTTTTTCAAAATAGTATTTGTCTTCCGGCAAAGCACCAACCTTATAATCTGATGTGTGCAGTTTGTTCCAAAAATCTAACACAGATTGCTTTTCTGCTCCTTCCGCTCTATCATACAAGGCTTTCACATCATTATAATTTATCGTTACATTTGCCTTATGCTTCCCTTCTGAGTCCTGCTCGTAGCTCTTTTCTATTTTGAGAATTGTGTCTTTTAATACTACCTGTTCTTGCTCTTTCTCCTCCACTGAAGCTGACCTTTTTGCCCTTGTTGGAATTTGTGGCTGATCAGACTGCATTTCACTATTGTCGTTTGATGCAGTTTTCTCTTCAGCAGCTTGTGCAACAACATTAGTAGTACTATGAACTTCTGTCTTAGTTTCACTTACTTGCCCTTTTGGACTTTCGGTTTGTTTCTCTTTTGTAAATATTCTCTGATAGTCCGTGTAGCCTCTATTAGTATCACCGATATCGCCACTGCCTTGATCAAAAGTTATTTTTTTACTTCCATTTCCCATATCTTCAATTTCAACTTGAGGAGAAACAGATGCTAGGAAATCGTTGTAACTGTAGTTGTAGTCAGCAGAAAAGAATATTTTCCCTTTGAAGTTATGGAAGTTATTAGATAACATACCAATTTCTTCGTCGCCATCAAACAATTTTACTTTAGTGAAATATGTTTGATCTTTTATTCTAACTATTTCACCGCTAGAGTTTTTTTGTATGTGGTAATCATTTGGGTCGTGCTTTATAGCAAAAAGTTTGCCAGAGCCATATTTCTCTAAGTTTATAAGGCCCACATTTACATGTTTATGGGAATAATCTCTCTTTTCATATTCATGTGCAAATATTGGATCTATGTATCTATATTCGTCTGATATATTTGGCATACCTACTGGATGTTCATTCCCATCTTTCGTCACCGGAACAAGCTTATATGCTCCATCTTTTTCCACTAATTTTAGGTGAGTAATACTTTGTGGTAGTTGAAACCTTACATTTGCTCCATGGTCATGAATAAATAGATCACCTTTCTCAGTAATATAAAAGCCCATATTTTTGAACTCATGTAAGCGCTCGTCTCCTTGCTTTACAACCGCTTCGTGTACATCATCGTCTGTTCTATCTGTTCCCTTATTATCCAATAATTTTCCTTTTTCCACGATTACTCCATTTGCCTTTTGCTCATTAGAATATTGAGCATGTTCTGAATCCTGATGATTCAAAATTTTGGTACCTCTAAGATGTATGGTCCCAGAGAGTGATGGTATACTATCATCATCATTTAAGGAGTCATTATGGGACAGATATTACATGGGTGCGCCAAAACAACACAGACGATTCGTAGAGCAATACAAAATAGAAAAGAGAGCATAGCAAAACTCTCCAAGCATTATAACCTTAATCCAAAAACTATTATTAAGTGGAGAAAACGTTCATTTACGAAAGATGCTGATATGGGTCCAAAGCATCCAAGATCAACTGTTTTAACGCTAGAAGAGGAAGCTATAATAGTTACATTTCGCAAGTATACACTACTGCCACTAGATGATTGCCTTTACGCTCTGCAGTCTACAATTCCGCATTTGACTCGCTCTAGCTTGCATCGTTGTTTACAAAGACACAACATTAGCAGATTACCAACTGTTGATGGAGAAGTTAAGTCAAAAAAGAAATTCAAACAATATCCTATCGGTTACTTTCATATTGATATTGCTGAAGTTAGAACTGAGGAGGGCAAATTACATTTGTTTGTTGCTATTGATAGGACATCCAAATTTACCTATGTTGAGTTGTGTAACAGTGCTACAAAACCCATAGCTGCTGAGTTCTTACGTAATTTGATTAGAATTTTACCGTATAAAATCCATACTATTTTGACAGATAACGGTATACAATTTACAAACCAGAAGCGTCATAAGTATGCTTTCCAACATATATTTGATAGAGTTTGCGAAGAGAATGTTATTGAACATCGTTTGACAAAAGTTAGCCATCCTTGGACGAATGGGCAAGTCGAGCGTATGAATAAAACTTTAAAGGATGCTACAGTTAAGAAGTATTACTATCAATCGCACCAGCAACTTAAAGAACACCTTTATAACTTTGTTATGGCTTATAATTATGCAAAGAGACTCAAAACTCTTAAGGGTCTTACTCCTTATGAATTTATATGTTATCAGTGGACACAGTCTCCAGAATTATTTATACTAAATCCACACCATCACACTCTGGGACCATACATCTAAGGAGCAGAGAATCTAAATCTTTTTGGATGTGTCCAGTGCTAGGATGCAACAATTCATTTTCATGTAAATGCGCCTCATCAAAGTATTCATCGCGTTCAACTGTTCTGCCATCTATTAGGGAAGCTTTATAATGACCATTTTCTTTTGTAACTGCCATGTAAGCAACGCCTTCGTATGAAACATTTAAGTTGTGTAATATATCCTCAAAAACGAAAGTTTCTTTAGTTTGGCCTTCAACTTGCTTAAAAAATCCTGATTCGCTCAATAATTCTCCAAGCTTTGTATTTCCGTCATATATAGACAGTGCACCCATATCTCCTTGACCATGAGCTTGCATAGAAAAAATCTTACCTTCTTGTAGATCAATATGAGTACCTCTGATTAAGTTTGGATCGATATTGACCAGCCCATCTAATATTTTTGCTGCTTGGGAATTATTTTCAATCTTATCAACAGCTTTGTTTTTTAGTTGATCAAACTTTAAAAATGCTGGTCTGTATTTTGTATTTTCCTCATTACGTAACTCTTCAATAGTAATCTCTCCTTTATGATATTTTTGATACATTTCACCACGTTCTTTATTCAAATTATCAAATTCATCTACCTGATTCTTAATTTCTGTATCATATTTTGATAATATCCTTAAAGCCTGATTTTTATACTCTTGACTGTTTCGATATTCATTACCTTGTTGGTCAGAGTAAGTTAGTTTATCCTGTCCATCGGAAGTTTTTACTACCTTGAGGAAATGATATTCCTTTGATATATCAAGTGTATCATTTGTTGCCCTATTTATAGCACGAGCAACATCATAAAATGCAACGTGTTCTACAGGAGAAAAACTTCCAACGTTTTCTCCATCCATTTTTTCTATATTTGCTTTATAGTAGGATACGTTTTTAATTTCTCCACCCACTATTTCTTGACCAATTGCTATGAAATCTCCTTTTGTAACTTGCAAAGCGTTGAGATGTTCCATTGCAGTTTCTGTATCATTCTCAGCAAGCCAACTTTTGAAGTCAGTATCGTGTCCTTTTATGTCTTTCAAGAAACTTTTTGACTCATCTGAGTTACCTTGACGTAAAGCATCTAGGTAGTCTCTTAATAAACTAGGATCTTTTTCCTGTAAGTACATTATCAACGCATGACCTGTTTTATAAACCAAGCTATTTGCTTCGCTGTCCTTTGAGTATTCTAAACTTAAAATTTTATCTAAATCCAAATTTGCAGCTTCAGTTTTGTCGATACTTGATCCTTGAGAATTGAATTTATGATCTGAATGATGCTCAAAGTAGTCTGCAATTCCTTCCATTAATACTGTAGGTAAAGATTTGCCTCCTGTAGCCAAGTAAGTTAAACCATGTGCAAATTCATGCTGAAGGTTATGAACGCCACCTTGCTGGTAGACGTACATTTCAGCAAAAACGTCAGCTTTCCCTTTGTAGTAACATTTACCACCTTCGTCTCCAAGGTAAGAACCGAAACGCTCGCTTCCGCCAAGGTGAGTGTAATCATCCTTGTCATCAAACATGTAAATTTTAAATGTTTGTTCTGAACTGCCGCGTTCTAACTCGAATGCGTTTTTAAAATTAGTAGCTGTTTCTCTTATCTCACTTTCAATGTTAGCAACTTTACTTGCTCTTAAATTGTGAGAATAAACCTCTACTTTAATATTTAAATCTTCAACTTCTATAACATGTGGCGAATTAAACCCTTTGCCGTTATTGTTGAAATATTCTGCTTTAGTTATATTTTTATTTACTTGTTGACTAATTGTCATAATTTTAACCTCTAATTTGCTGATTTTTCAATATCAAGCATAAAGTAATTTCCCTAAAAAAAACGTAAATCCCTGTATTAATATAATTTATATCTTAATAAATAAAGTATAGATAGTTAACTTAATATGTAAAATTTAGAATATGGCTGAAATTCTATACAGCTATATTCCGGAATCACATTGGACAAGGACAAAAGCAAAGTGGTTTATTGACTTTCATTCCACCAAAGCACTATACTAAAACCACGATGGGTAATTAGCTCAGTTGGTAGAGCACTTGCTTGACGTGCAAGCGGTCGCTGGTTCGAACCCAGTGTTACCCACGTTTTTGTTTATGAAAAGATTTTATATGACAGCAGTGCATAACGGTAAACACTCAGCAGCGCAGTCCAAGCGCTTAATCTATTCCATAATAATAGTTGCGATAACAATGTTTATGGAAATAGTAGGTGGAATAATTTCACATTCGCTTGCTCTATTATCAGATGCAGGGCATATGCTCACTGACCTCTTTGCCTTGGTTTTAAGCTGGTTAGCACATAGGTTTTCAGCTAAGAAATCCGATTTGCAGAGATCATACGGATATCATCGGTTGCAGATAATTGCAGCATTTGTTAATGGTTTAACTCTATTCCTCATTGCAGTAATCATTATAATTGAGTCAATAAAGAGGTTTATTTTTCCAGTCAATGTTGAGTGGAAAGTAATGTTAGTAATTGCTACACTTGGCCTGATCTCTAATATCATAGTCTTTTTTATATTGCATAGTAAATGCGAGAGCAATATAAACATAAAAAGTGCTGTACTACACGTTATAGGAGATATTTTAGGTTCTGTAGCTGCTATACTTGCATCCATAATTATCATGTTTACTGGATGGCAAATGGTGGATCCGATTTTATCGGTATTTGTCAGTGTAATCATTTTGAATAGTGGCTACAAAATTCTAAAGAATTCTTGCCACATACTTCTTGAAGGTACACCTGAAGGGATATCTACTGAGGAAATAAAAAGTAAGATCACATCAGAATTACCTGAAGTGATAGATGTGCACCACATACATGCATGGTCACTGTCTGATAATTATTTTATAATTACCATGCATGCCAAAGTAAAGCAAGATGCACAACACACTGATATTTTGTATGAGATAAAAAAAATACTACTAAATAGGTTCGAGATAGCACACTCTACAGTCGAGATCGAATACGATGAGTGTGCGGATAATAAAATACTTAAACATTGACGTTTTAAATTATTATGCTATTACTAGAGTGTAATGATGTCAAAGGTAGGCTATGATAGGCATTTCTCAAATACAATTTCCTTCAAAGGAATCTAGCAAGCTAAAGTTTGTTAGTTATTTTGCAACTTTTGTTTCTTTAAGCATTATCACTAATCCCGTTAATGTTCTTTTTTCTCTTGGTACTATATTCTTCAGGTCTGAAATTAAAACTCTTTATATCTACAAAGAAATAAAAACGGCAAAACAGCAAAAAATGAGCAAAAGGGAATATTGGGAAATATTTTTTAAGAACAATACAATCAAGGTAGCAGCCTTCCTCTTGTTTTCTGCTTTCATAACATATCTAACTTTCACTACCACTTTCTTGCTTATTTCGTTACTGGGAACTATACCACTTACAATGCTATTAATTTTATTGCAGAGTGAACTAAGGCCAAAAGATTTTAACCCATTTACGCTGCTTAAAGCTTCTATAAATTTCTTTTTGGAAGGTATAAAAGAGAATTTACGTGGTATGGTTAATAGTTTTGATGTTAAGCTTGAACATTTACTGCCCCATCAATTAAATGATGATATCATTAAAAATATTGATAAATTAAAAGATAAGTATGGTGAAGAAGTATCCAAAGACGTTATTAATGATAGGGAATTCAAGCAATTTATTGAATATATAAATGATTTATATGAACTTAATTATCGTCAATTTAGTGATGAAGATAAAGGAAGAGTAATTGCATTTTTAAATGACTTTTGCAAAGATGATCAAAAGCATAGCTCCGGCTTTACAGGTGGACGGATTTTACTTTTAGTTCTGAAAGCCTGCAATGATGGAGACAGAGAAGCTGTAAAAAATAAAAAAGACGCGTTAATTACAAATTTGCTTGATAGCCAAACTTTCTCTAGAAAAGAGCGAATTCCTAACACTTGCTTCACCGGTATTATCTATAGAATGTTAAGCACGCTAGAGGGTATTCATCCTGATCCAGAAATTAGATTTACTCCTCCAAGGCAAATATTACTTTCAGAAGCACAAAATGAAGCACGTAAGTTCATGTTAGACAGGTTAAAAAACAAGAAAAACAATAAAGAAATTTTTAAGGCTTGGTATGACGTTCAAAATGGTTATGAAGACGATGAAAGTCAAAAAATAGTTGATGATTTTATTTCAGAAGTAAGTATTCCTTTAATGAGAAAATTATTGAGTATTACTTCCCAATATAGTGAACAAATTGTGCTGACGTTAATGAAAAATATTAGCTCTATAAAGTTAAATAAATTACAATGTTGTGAGCTGGTTCAGCACATGAGAAATAAACTGCAGGAGCATGGTTTAGGTGACCAAGAAAGTTTACTCGAAAACATCGGAAAAAAAGTATTCTTAGAGCTATTAAATCGAGATCTACTCGAGACAGATTTTTCTCTCAAGGATTCATCTTTGGATGGAGCTAAAAGAATAGCTAACAAAATAATAATAGGAGAAGTTGAGAAATTTAGGTCAGAAGCTGCTGAAAAGGCTAGGGAAGTTAACTCTATAGAAGTTCAAGTGGATGTTACATTGCGGGGTCTGTCAACCTTGCCGCGAGAAAAGAAGTGTTGCATTGCATATAGCAGACTAAGTGGCCAGTATGAAGGTGATGAGAGAGAGATAATGGAGAACATCTTACTAAAAAAATTAGAGATAACGAAAAAAGAAATGAATAAGATGCTAGAAGAGAATGATATACGTAAACTAAAATTAGCACTTGATGATGCATGTAAGAAAAGTGGAAAAAACATGGAAGAAATGATAAAAGAAGTAGAAGAAGTAGTCTCAAGTCGTTTCTCGCATGAAGTATCTGTTAGTAATATAGCAACAGAGTCAGCACACTTATAAAAATTTATTTTCCTTACCTTGCAGAAGATTCACAATATTTCTGTGGTGTTTTAGGAAGACCAGTGCTCCTATAATTAGTAATGTTAAGAACAAATTCCTCTGAAAAAAAAAGGACCATGCTACAGCCGTTGAAGTAGCACTGAGTGAAGCAAGGGAAGAGTATTTAAAGGCAAGAAAGACTATTATCCAAATTATTACGAATACTAAAGTAATATCAATGTTAAATGCTATCAGTATCCCTAGAGTGGTTGCAACGCCCTTTCCTCCACTGAATTTTAGCCAAATAGGAAACATGTGTCCTAAAACTGCTAAAATTGCAGATACATATATATAAAAATCGTTATTATCACAAAATTGTTGTGCTATATAAACGGCAATAAATCCCTTAAAGGAATCCAGAAATAATGCCAAAGCAGCAAGAAATTTATTTCCCGTCCTTGCAACGTTTGTAGCACCAATGTTTCCTGAACCTACTTCTCTTAAGTTTATCCCTTTTATTCTTGTAATAATTAAGCTAAACGGTATTGAACCGAGTATGTAGGATAGTGTAAGGACTATAACTAACACAGGTAAAATTTACTGATTAATAATCGCAAAATTTCGTCATCCCGCTGCTTGTTAGCGGGATCTATGCTGAGATACCGCGAATAAATCGCGGTATGACGTAGGGAAATCTTACTTATTATAGCTATACCTCTCCGCATATGCCAAAATTTAATTGATTTTATTATTCCTCAGCCTTTTTAGGTAGCACTGAACTTCCTCGTTAATCTGATTACTAAACAGTATAAGCGCTGTCATGTTGATAAGAGCTAAACAAGAGAATAAAGTTCCGCCAATATTAGCAATAGCCATTATGTCTTTAGAAAGGCCAGAGAAAAACGCCACAATTATTACCGCTATGCGATATATCACTATACTTTTTGCACCAAACAAATATAACCACCCCATTTCACAACAATATACAAATGAAATTACCGAAGAAAATGCAAACAAAGGTGCAGCTATGGTTAAAAGTATAGGAAACCATGGAGAAACTGTCTCAAATGCCTTTTGAGTAATTAATATCCCTTCACCAACACTAGTCTGGTATGCACCTGTTATTACTATTGTTATTCCTGTTAAACAGCAAATTAACATTGTGTCAAAGCATGGTTCTATCATAGCAACAAGCCCAGTTCTTACTGGTTCTTCATCTTTAGTTGTTGCATGAGTAATTGAAGCAGAACCAACACCCGCTTCGCTGGCAAAGATTGCCCTTTGAATTCCAGCAACAAATGCTCCTACCATCCCTCCACCAACAGCATTGAAATCTATCATAGTGGAAAATAATATTTTTAACGTATAACCAAGGTTATGAATATTAAATGCAATAATAATAATACAACTAAAGATATATATAAGTGACATAATAGGCACTAGTGCAGAAGATACTCTAGCTATCCTTTTAATTCCGCCAATAATCACTAGAGCAAGCAGCGCAGAGATTATGGAAGAAAGAAACCAAGAGTGACCATCTACCCAACTTGAATAGCCAGATAATATTGAAACCATTTGATTGGTTTGAAACGCTACACTTCCACCAAGACCTGATAATACAAAGAATACTGCATACATGGCAGCCAGCACAATACCAAGTTTTTTAAATCCAAATTCCTCCAGACCATTCCTTATATACTGAAAGGGACCACTAAACAATTGGTCCTGATCTTCTGTTCTATGTCTAAACGCCAACGTTACCTCAGCAAATTTTGCTGACATACCAAAAAAACCTGTAATCATCATCCAAGGCACCGCTCCTGGCCCTCCCATTGAAACTGCAATTGCGACTCCAGCAACAGTTCCAAGACCTACTGTGCTTGAAAGTGCAGTCATAAATGCCTGAAAATGCGTAATATGACCATCATGGTGATTCGTGTCATATTTTCCACATAAAATAGCAAATGCATGCTTAAACATTCTTATGTTGAGAAATCCAAACCGTAATGTTAGAAACACATAACCAAAAACTAGTAGAAGGATTATAAATGGCACGTAAAGGATCTTGAAAAACAGTACTTCATTCATGAAATTATTTATTCCGTTCAACACAGCGTCATAACTTTCGTAAAAACCTGAAGCAGCGTACACATCATTAAACAATAGGCAAAATAACACCATACAAAGCAATCTATAAATCATGTTAATACCCTTTAGAATTGTAATAAGAATCTATTGTATTCAAAACTTCCCTTCTTAGTAGATATATTGCAACAGCATTTGGAATCATAAGGCACATAAACAAACTGTCACCTAGATAAGATATAAATTCTATATTCTTTGACATACAGCTGATATACACTGAAACCACTATAAGAATTTGGAACGGTATCAGTATTTTTTTACTACCAAATAAATACAGCAAAGCAACTTCACAGTAGTAACAATAAGCTATTATTGTGGAAAATGCAAAGGAAAACATCATTAGCGGAAAAACTAACTTGCTGAACAAGGGCAAAGCTGTTGAAAATATCGAACTAATTAGTGTAATATCACCCACGTTATCAGTGCTATGCATACCAGTGATAATTATCACAATACCAGTCAAAAATGAGATTAATATTGTGTCTATAAGTGGTGCAATCATTGCAACGCACCCAACTTTAATTGGATCTTCTTCTTTTACAGCTGAATGTGCTATAGCTGCTGTTCCGGTACCTGCTTCGTTAGCAAACACTGATCTTCTCACTCCGGCTATTAATCCGCTCAATACTCCGCTTCCTATAGCTGATTTATTGAAGATATCTTGGAATATTATGGATAGAGCATTCAGCAAATTACTTCCGTTTACATAAATTAAATATATACACATACCCACATATAGCACTATCATAATTGGTGCTAAGCTCGTTGAAACGAAAGCAATGCGCTTTATTCCTCCCAATATTACAATAAAGACAAGCAGGGATATAATAATGGATGCGTTGTATTCTAGGAGGTTATTTGATAGTGCTGCTATTTGATTTGCTTGAAATGGTATACCGCCCAAAATCATTGCAATAAGTAGCATAATCGCATAAGTGAAGGCAAGAAATCTACCAGTTTTTGCAAATCCAATTTTTGCAAGCCCGTACTTCATGTAATAAAAAGCCCCGCCAGTTGTATTTTCAGAGCGATAAGTAAATGCAAGCACCACCTCGGCAAACTTTATCGACATACCAAGTATTCCGGTAATTACCATCCAAAAAACTGCACTTGGGCCCCCTATTGTGATAGCTATTGCAACTCCTGATATTGTTCCAAGACCAACTGTTCCTGAAATTACTGTTGCAAACGCTTGAATATGAGTGATTATGCCATTGTTGCTGTTATTACACTTTAGATTGAATAGCGTCTGTATTCCATATTTAAGTAACCTAAAGTTAATGAATTTGAACTGGGCAGTACAAAAGATTCCAGTTGCAATTACCCAAATAATTATAAATGGAATGTTGAATATCTTTATATACAGAAATGAATTTAATAGTTCACTTATCTTCAAAATCATGCAGTTTTCTATTTTTTGTTAGCTAACGAGTTTTATATGTAAAATATATGTAAAACCCGATGCTTATTGGAATAGTAAGTGTATACACTATACCTAAAATTGGTAGAGTCATCCAGGGCTTACTGATGAAAAATACAATAAGTACTCCAAAAAATGACACAAATATATAGGATAGGCTTTTGGGAATATAAATATATTTTGCAGAGAAAGTTGGAATGTGACTTATCGAAAAAAATGAAATGGCCAGAAAGTAACAAGCTACGTTTCTTGTGTTAAAAAATCGCTCTATGAGAAGTAAGTATTCACTCTCATGAGATTGAAAGGTAATAATTATTGGTAACAAAGAAAGTAAAGCACACACTGGAGCTGGAACACCAGAAAAGAAAAATTTTTCCCAGTATGGTTGTTCTGAGTGTAGCGAAACATTAAATCTTGCAAGTCTTATTGATATGCAGATTACGTATATCATTACTAAAATCCAACCTATGACTTTGATTTCGTTTAGCTTCCAAAAATACAAAAGAAATGCAGGCGCTGCACCAAAATTTAGAAAATCTGCAAAAGAATCAAGCTGGGCTCCAAAATCGCTAGTTGATTTTAGAATTCTAGCTATTCTGCCATCCATTCCATCTATTATTGCTGCAATGATGATAAAAATTACTGAGAATTCCCATTGTTCATTAAATGTAAATTTAAGTGAAGTGAGACCAGAACATAAACCCAATAAAGTTATAAAGTTTGGGAATAATTTAGTAATAGGTAAGAATCTACTGTTACTTCCATCGTTATTCATATAACGTCAAAAGTAAGCTTCTCTTGAACGTTTTCCTTATTTAAGTTTGCTATAATTGTTTCACCACCAATAACAGTTTGCCCTTCTGAAACTCTGACTTCTGTATCAGCAGGAACATAGATATTCACTCTACTGCCAAACCTTATAATTCCAAACCTTTCACCTGCTTTTACGTTCTGGGATATTCCTAAATTACAAACGATACGACGTGCAATTAATCCAGCTATTTGCTCCACAATAATTTCTTTCCCCTTTTCGTATTCAATTACAATAACCTGCTTTTCATTTTCATTACTAGACCTATTGCTCATTGCGGATACAAACTTGCCTTTTTTATAACTCATTTCCTTTATCGTACCAGATATTGGTATACGGTTCACATGGACGTTCAAAACACTTAAAAATATGCTAACAAGCGTAAACTTCTTCTCCTCTCCGTTTTCCGCTGATAAAGGATAATTAACTTCTTCAATTTTTGAAATCACACCATCAGCAGGACTTAATATAAGATTCTTATTGTTTGGCACAGCTCTTGCTGGATCACGAAAGAAATAAGTACACAATAATGTCGGAAACAAGCACGTAACGCCAAACCCCCAAGATATAGAGAATGCTATACACGTTACTATAAAGGAAACTACTATAAATGAATAACCTTCCCTGTTTATATTAGGTAAACCAAAACACATAATCTTATTAACAATAACCTATTGTTAACAATTTATCATTTATAATTTCTCATGAAAAGCTTTTTTTAACTGCTTCAGCAAAGTCTTTTTGATACAAGGTAACATTACAGATTGTTATATTAGCACATAGAATTACCGTCATACTGTAACAACCCGTCCAACACAAAATCTAATGCCTAAGTTTAGATCAGAAAACTGATTCTTCTAAAAGTTGCTCACTATCCTCGTCTATTATGATAGAATTATCATGATTTCTGAGTAAATCTCTGATTTTCGTTTCTATTTCATTTGCGACTTCTTTGTTTGTTTTTAGGTAAGTTTTTACATTCTCTCTTCCTTGCCCAAGACGTGTGTTGTTATATGAATAGTAAGCGCCTGCTTTTTCAAGCACACCAAGCTTTGCTCCCATATCTATTATTTCTCCGAGTTTTGATATACCTTCATTGTACATTATATCAAATTTCGCTTCTCTAAATGGAGGAGCAACTTTATTTTTTACAACTTTAACTCTTGTTTCATTACCTGTAATATTTTCTTTGTCTTTTATTACACCAACTTTTCTTATATCAAGCCTTACAGAAGTATAGAATTTTAATGCATTTCCACCCGTGGTAGTTTCAGGATTTCCATACACTACTCCTATTTTCATACGAATTTGATTAATAAATATCAATATACAGTTCGCTTTTGAAACGGCAGAGGTTAGTTTCCGTAGCCCATGACTTAGAAGCCTTGCTTGCAGCCCCATATGTTGATCACCCATATCACCTTCAATTTCAGCTCTTGGAGTTAATGCTGCGACAGAGTCAATAACTATCACATCAACCGCACCAGAACACACTAAATACTCAACAATATGCAACGCCTGCTCTCCAGTGTCTGGTTGTGAAATCACTAAATCATCAGTGCTTACCCCAAGTTTACGAGCATATAAGACATCCAATGCATGTTCTGCATCGATAAATGCGCATGATCCTCCTTTTTTTTGTGCTTCAGCAATCACGTGCAAGGCAAGAGTGGTTTTACCAGAACTCTCGGGGCCAAATATTTCAATTATACGCCCTTTTGGCAGACCTCCAACACCTAGAGCCGAATCAAGCGCAATTGATCCTGTGGATATTGTGTCTATTTTTTCTACAGGGTTTTGCTTCAACTTCATTATTGCACCTTTACCGAATGCTTTTTCAATCTGGCTTATTGCGTTATCTAGCGCTTTTTGTTTATCACTATTTCTTTCTTCTGGGTTACTTGCCATGGATCATTTATTAATTTATATAATTCTCTATGATAATCAAACGCGAATAACCTGCCAAGGTTTTTCTAGTATTTATGTATTATTTCAATGAAAAATATTAACGTTTTCATAAAGCAGATATTTGTTTGCCTTCGTTAGTAACACACTATACTTTAGTGTACGAACGTTGCAATTTGCAGCATAGCAGGTGGTGTCATCCAAGTAGCCAACACTGAAATGACTAAATTCGAAATGGCTACATGAATTTATTGTAAATTACTACCGTATAAGGTGCGATGCAACAAAGCCATTCCAGTGTCAGCTACTTGAATGACACCTCTTAGATGGGTCAGCTACTCAGATCTGCCATGAAAACTGCAACCCTAAATGTTGGAGCACTGTCGTACACTAAGCGCTGTAATGACAATTTTAGTCGCTTCATACACTTATCATGCTAGTCATAACAGAAATAATTTTTACCAAAGATATTTATGAAATAATTGACATAGTTTGGAAATATGTATATTATAGAACATTAATAGTTAGAGGTTGTCCGGAAACAAGTAAAAGGCTATAATATCTGAAATTTTAGTACGGGGTAAAGATGAGAAAAAAGTATCCAACAGATCTAAGCGAAAGGGAATGGGCAAGAATAGAAAAACACTTCAGAGTATCATACAAGAAAGGAGGAAGGCCGCCAAAGTATAGCAAAAGAGAAATATTAGAAGCAATTTTCTATGTATTGCGTACAGGGTGTCAATGGCGGTATTTACCAAATGATTTTCCGCTATGGAAGACTGTGTATGAGCAGTTCAGGCAATGGAAGAAGCAGGGAATTTTTGAGAAAATGAATTATGAAATTACAAAATATAGTAGAAGAAAAATAGGAAGGAATGAGCAGCCGAGTGCCTGTATAGTAGATAGTCAATCTGTAAAGACTACAGAAAAGGGGGGATCAAAGGCTATGATGGAAGTAAAAAAGTAAAGGGTAGAAAAAGGCATATAATTACAGACACTCAGGGTTTTATACTAGGTTGTTACGTAGGCGCTGCTAACGAAAATGATAGAGATGGTATTAAAATAGCATTAAACAATATGAGAACAAAATATACTAAAGTTAAAAAAATGTGGGCTGACATGGGATACCAAGGAAGAAATTTAAAGAATCACATAAAGGAAGAATATGACATAGATATTGAAATTGTTACAAGGCCTCCATGTAGATTTTGGGTGCACAAAGATACGCCACCTGAGCTACTACCAACAAGAGAACAAGGGTTTAAAGTACAGCCAAGAAGATGGGTTGTAGAAAGGACTTTTGCTTGGGTTAATAGGAATAGAAGGCTATCGAAGGAGTATGATTTACTCACAACATCCACTGAGAATTTCATATACCTAGCTATGAGTAGGGTTATGTTAAAGAGGGAATATGCTTGAATTTACTAGTTTCCGGACAACCTCTTAGTTAATTTGTAGGTGTAATGTGGCTAGAAATGTTTTGAATGAAAATGAGTACCACGCTTTAAAGCAGTTGTTTTTAACATTTAATATTCAAAAGGAGGATGTGGTAAATTCTGACATTAAGAATATTAAGAAAAAGCTTAGTCAACAATACCGTAAATTATCGTTAAAATATCACTCAGATAAAAACCCAAACAATAAAGAAGCGGAGGAGAAATTTAAGGTTATTGCATTAAATAAGCCATTTTTTGAAGAATTTATAATAGAGCCATTGGAGAAAGGTCTCAATAAAAGAAATAATTTAATAAAAGAATTACGCGGTAAGTTGTGGAGTCGCAGTTATGAAGAATTGCAAAAATACTTAGATGATAAGTGCAGAAATAAACTCTATAATAAGCAGCAGTCAATTAACAATAATGTAACTGCTTATGTAAAATATTCTTCTTATTCAAATCTCTTAGGAGTTCTTTTAGTATCCTTCACATCAATTGCATTTTTAATAATTAATGGTATTTCTTCTAATGTACCAATAGCAGTAGGTTTTCTTGCTCCCTTGTTAGCAGGATCTATTTTGAGTCTAGCTGTTAAGAGCATTTATACTAGAAATGGGAAAGAGTTTAATCATCAGACTAATATTTTATTATTGTTTAACTTTGACCAAGAATGCGAAAATTTTTCAAAGAGTGATAGGACTAAATTAAAGTGGCTAAAAAATTCAGTTATTTTGAGCAACACAATCTGTACATCTTTAATGTTTTTCGGTGTGGGATTAGATTTAGTTGCCAACGGCTTTGGTATAACTAACTCTATGATGTTATCCGGCTTATTACTTTCATTACCATTCACGCTTTTAATTGTTACTTCACCTATTTTAAATGCTGCAAGTAATTATATTCTCAAAAAGACAGCTATAAATTCAATTGAGGAGCAATTTAAAGGTGATGATCAGTTTATAGAAGTCGATAACGAAAAGCCAAGCAGTACTATGAGCAATCAAAGTTATTTCCCCATCGGTCAGTTAATATCATCAAAGTTAGCTATTCTCCATAGCGAAGTCTCTAGCTAGGAACAATGAGCCACAGATCAGTATGGTTTTGACGTTTTGGATAGAGGCTTTTAATATGTGATTTGATATTGCATCGCCAATTGACTCACACTCCATTGCTTTTATTCCTATGTTATTGGCTTTTTCCCTAATCAAGTTTGTATTTGTTGCTTTAGGCTCAGATTTAACACAAACCGCACATAATAACTTGATATATGGTTTTAAGTGTTCTAAGAACTCTTCTACATTTCTGTTACGAGTAACACCAAAAATTATATAGACACCTTCAGCAAAGTTATCTCTTACCCACTGAAATAGTACTCTAGCACCATCATTATTGTGCGCACCATCTAAAAATAATTGCCAATCTTTTGGTAGTAAAGAAATTAAATTGCCCTCTTTTATACGCTCCAGTCGTGCAGGCCAATAAGTGCACTGTAAACCTGAAGTGATATCCTCTTCTCCAATATCAAATCCATATTTTCCACTCAAAATGCTACATGCTGCAATAGCATTGCCTGCATTGATTATTTGGTGATCACCCTTTAAAGACGGCAAAGGAAATTCTATTGATTGAATAGCTGATTGGAAAACCATTTTGTTGTTCTTTTTTTTGCAATTCCATTCAAAACCTCCTCTATACAGAGGAGATTTCTTATTTATTGCATGGAATTCTAGTGTATTCATTATAGATTTTTCTTGTGGTGCTATTACGCAAGGAACATTAGGTTTCATTATTCCAGCCTTTTCACCTGCTATGGTCTCTACAGTAGGGCCAAGATATTCCGTATGATCAAGTGCAATGGAAGTAATTATTGTTAAAATCGGACTATCTATAACATTTGTTGTATCAAGTCTCCCACCCATACCCACTTCAATTAAAGTTATATCGGCTTTATGACGAGAAAAAGCTAAAAAAGCTGCAATAGTTGCAGCTTCAAACAGAGTGATAGGTTGTTCTGCAATTACGGCACGGCATTCTTCTAACAAGCTATATAATTCATTATCGTCGATATAACTGCCTGCAATAACTATTCTTTCATTAAAATTCACCAAATGTGGAGAAGTGTATGCGTGTACCTTATACCCTGCTGCTTGCATTATATATCTTATAAATGCTAGTGTTGAGCCTTTCCCGTTAGTTCCAGCTATATGAATTACGGGAGGCACTTTTTTCTCGGGATTATCTAGTTTACTAAGAAAGCTTTTTATGCGATCAAGAGAAAAATCATTCGGCCTGCTACCAAGTGGCTTAGGCCAATGAGGCATATATATCATAGATTATTGTTACATTTTAATTCACCTATCACACTTGCTATGCCATGCGTGTCAATCTTCTCACTAAATTGAGAACGTTGATTAATAGCAATACTTATTCCACTCATTACAACATCACTTATCAAGAAAGAACTGTGATTTTTAGTAACTTTAAAATCAATATTTGTAAATTCTTCATCACCGTAAGAGAACCTTGTGCCAATTAAGCAAGTTTCATCGTCAACTGCTTTTGTACTCATTATGATCATTTCACTATTACTCATGTATTTAGATAAAATTTTAACGCACAAACGTGTAAGATACACTTCATACTCTCTTAAGAAATCTTCCCTTTCCTTCTGGGTAGTCAAAACCCCATATTTTCCCATGACAAATCGAGATATTTCTTTGAGGTTAACATTATTCTGAATGACCTCCTGAAGCTTTTCGTGTACATGCTCTAGGTTTTTTCTATTTCCTTTTGTAGATATGCTGTCTACTTGTTGCTTCATAGTATGCACAAAAATTTTGTGATCTGTACAACTAGTGTAAGCTCTTGAAGAAATTACAATAAAAACAATAATGATTAAAACTTTAGTAATATTCATAAGATATACTTAAAATGCAAAGTTTGATAAAGATTAAATAATAATCGCTGACTTTTAATATACCTATAGACATGCCCTGTGTAAATCATCTATAATTCAAGTAGGGGTCTGTGCTATGCGTTATGAGTTAAGTTAAATTTCCCGAGCGATAATTTCTAGAGAAGGGAATTGCCTCTGCTGGTTTCGTTGAAACTAATATGCGATGCCCACCTTAACTTCAGGTCTCAGGAATCTACTAAGGCTGACGGTAGATACGGATCCTTTTTTGATTGGTACTAAATTTATGCTTCATCAATACAGAGAACAAGGTACCTTCCTATGTTCGCCTAATGAAGTATTCCAAATTGTAATTGATGTTGAAAGGTATCCTGATTTTGTTCCTTGGTGCAAAGCCGTTTATATAAAAGAAAAAATTGACAATCAAATGGTTGTGGACCTTCTAGCAGCTTTTCATGGAATTAAAGGAAGATATACATCAGAGGTAACCTTTCTTTCTCCAAGTAGAACAAATGAAGGTTGGATAAAAGCTGTATCATCAAATGGAATATTTAAACATCTATGCAATAAATGGCAATTCATTCCCATAGATGAAAATAAAACTATGGTAAAGTTTTATATAGAGTTTAAGTTTAAGTCCAACTCATTTTCAACCCTATTAAACTCAGTATATAAATATACACAAAGTAAAATAATTGCTGCATTTAAAGATAGGGCTGAAAGCCTTGCTAAACAAAAGTTATCTTGACATTATTAATATAAATGTATAATTTTTTTCAGTAAGTTAAGTGTTTAGATTGTAATGATTTTTAGACTATTGTTTTTATTAATTTTCATAAGTGTTAATTCTTATGCAGTTGTTAAGCAAGATTTATACGATAGCCAATACATTCAAAAAAAACCCAATGAAATAACATCAAATGAGCTATTATCGCCATTACCTGATGATAAATTATTAGGAGATCCAAAAGCACCAATTCTAATGATAGAATATGCTTCATTAACTTGCTATCACTGCTCTCTTTTTCATAGGAATGTTTTTCCTAAAATTAAAGAGAAATATATAGACACAGGTAAGATGTTATATATATTTCGTCATTTTCCTTTGGATTACAGAGGGCTAAAGGCTGCAATGCTAAGTCATTGCTACGAAAAACAAGAAGACTACTTTAATTTTAACAAAGCTGTTTTTAACTCAATAGATTCGTGGAATTACTACAATTTAAGTGATTTGACTTTACTACAAAGAATTGCTGCACTAAGCAACTTAAAGCAAGATGCATTTAACCAATGCATTAATGATAAGAAAATAATGGATAAAATCGTAAATGATAAATCACTGGCAATTAATAAACTTGGTATCACAGCCACTCCAATATTTTTCATCAAGCTTAACGATGATAAATCATATATAGAGCATAATAAAGTTAAACATGGAGGGTATAAAGAGCTGAAATATTTCACTAATGTGATAGATAAATTATATGGAAAAGCTATAGTGAAGTAATACCACTGTAGCTTACCATATAAAAGACTCTATGCTGAGTCATTGTTTTTCACTACTGTTTGTTGTTTTTTACGCTCAAACTCTCTTTTTTTACTGTGCCAAGTGTAGTAATACATAGCGATTTTATTCTCTATTAATACTATTGTCCCATCATAAAACTGAACCATATCCATAACTTTTCTCTGAGCTTCATCAAAACGTTCTTTATACTTTTCACGATAAGCTGGACTATGTAGTAACATAACCCCTTCATTCTTGTTAGATTTTTTGTTTAACGTTTCAACTTCACCAGCAATAGTATAAGACATATAACCCCTCTAATTGATTATAAAAATTATATTTTAAAAAGAGAAATGCGCATAAACAATCCCTTTAATTCTAGCATAATAATCGACTGTTTATTATACTAGTTAACTATAGTACGATATATAATAATTTTTGTCACTTAAAATTTTATACTATGAAATAATAACTTAAAATAAATGTTTTTATTATTTTAAACTATATTATTATATTTATAAATTGTGTATGAATTAAGTCTCCCTAATTTATAATATATGCGTAATAATTTTAGTATAAAATTGTCATACATAAGAAATCTATTTGCAAAAGAATATAAAAAAATAGAAGAATATTGTATTCTTGAAAAAAAGCAACATATTCAAATTGGCCCTGAAGAAGGAAAGCTATTAAGTTTATTTATAAAAATCCAAAAAATCAAAAGTATTGTTGAGATTGGCACGTTATACGGTTACTCGTCGATTTGCATGGCAAAAGCTCTACTAAAAGACGGTCATATATATACAATAGAAAATAATCCTCAACACTCAAGAATAGCAAAAAAAAATTTTAGTGCTTTTAATCTAAGTGATAAAATTACTCTAATAGAAGGCGATGCACTGGAAAAAATTAATGAATTATCAGCAAAAGCACCATTTGACATGATATTTATTGATGCTGACAAAAGTAGTTATCCTGAGTATTTAGATTGGGCAGAGTCATATATTAAAAAAGATGGGCTAATCGTTGCAGATAACACTCTACTGTTTAACACAGTATTTTTAGAATCGCCTCCAAAAGAAGTATCAGAAAAATCATGGCATGCCATGAGGGAGTTTAATAATAGATTATCAGATGAAAAAAAATATTTCTCTATATTGATTCCAACTGATGAAGGAATGACTGTAGCTTTAAAGCTAACATAAGTTAAAAATCAAGGTCAGCATAATGTTTAGGAGGGATTAAACCAGAAATCCTCTCTAATAATATCTCACGAAAACAAGGCTTTGATTTAACAATGGAGTACCATTCTTTTAAAATTTTACTTTTTTCCCATGGAAAACTACTTACATAATCCATTACGGAAATATGCGATGCTAAAGTAATATCAGCTAAAGTGAACTTATCAGTTGCAAGCCAAACGTTCTTGTTAATTAAGTGTTCGATGTATTCCATATGGCAAGGCAGGTTATGCTGAGCTGCATGAAGAAATCTAGAGTCAGGGCTGCGGTTAGTAATTACTTTTTCATTCATAATATACTTAGTAACTTCATTGTAAAATTTGTTATCGAACCAATTGATTAGAGCGCGTATTTTAGACTTAATAATAGTGGATGAACCAAGTAATTTGACGTCGCTATTGTAAGTCTCTTCTATATATTCACAAATGGCATTACTATCCGCTATTACAAAGTTATTATCTATTAACACTGGTACTTGCCCGGTTGGATTGATCTCCATAAATTCATTCCGCTTTTCCCACGGATTTTCATACACTAGATCACAGCCTAATTTTTTTTCTTTTAGAAAAGCTCTAACTTTTCGTGAAAATGGACAAAGAGGAAAATGATATAAAATCATAATGTTCCTCTTTTGGTATACCAATATCCTTTTTTTGTTACTCTATGGCTTGACCTACAACTGTACGAACTTTCTTTGTAGTCCACAGAAGTTTGCGTAGCAGGTGGTGTTATTCCAGTGCTTGACACTGGAATCCAGTTCTTGTTATACAATTGCCTAGTGCGCTCATTTACAGTTAAGTTTTCTGGATCCAAGTAGTCAAGCACTGGGATGACATCCTTTTCGGTAAAAATTGCTCTTATATCACAACATTCATACAGCTGTATGCCTAGGCACTGGGATGACATAAATAAGCGCTGAAATGACATAAATAAACATTGGAGTGACAATCTTGTAGTGACTTGCATGACAGCTAACTTCTCGTTTATTTTAAAGTAATGTTGCAAGAGGTCTAACATATAAATTATAAGACTAATATAGGATATACCTTGCTAAATAAAAAAAAAAGTATAATATTTTATAAGGTATGCAGGCAAAAACTCTGTAATTTGGTCAGATCAGAAATGAAGCAGCCATATCAGAACCTTTTTGGGTTGCATACCTATTTCATTATTTGTTTTATCCGAGGCTATGAATATAGCATTAAAACATCGTCCTAGTAGCTTCAAAGATCTAGTAGGTCAAGATATATTAGTGCGTGTATTAGAAAATGCTTTTATTTTAAACAAAATCCCACAATCTATACTGCTCTCTGGTAGTAGTGGAGTTGGTAAAACCACCACTGCAAGGATAATAGCTTTATGTTTGAATTGTTCCCTGGGGCCAATTTTTGAACCTTGCGGATCATGTGAAAATTGTCTAGCAATAAAAAATTCAAGCCATCCAGATGTAATTGAAATCGATGCGGCAAGTCACACTAGCATTGACGATATTAAAGTAATCCTGGGAGATATTTGCTATTCACCTATAAGCTCTAAATTCAAAGTCTACATTATAGATGAAGTACATATGTTATCCAGCAGTGCATTTAACGCATTACTTAAAACCCTAGAAGAGCCACCATCTAGTGTAAAGTTCATTTTAGCAACTACGGAAATAAAAAAAATACCAATAACTATTATTGCACGTTGTCAAAGATTTGATTTACACAACATTCCTGTAGCTAAAATAGTGGAACGTTTAAATGATGTTGCACAAAAAGAGAGTTATTCCATTGAAAAGGGAGCATTAGAATTAATTGCACGACATTCTGGAAATTCAATGCGTAACGCCTTGTTTTTGATGAATCAAGCAGTGCTATATAGCAAAGATGGTGCAATATCCACTAAAAATGTGACAGACATACTTGGCCTAGTGGATAAAGATATTATATTCGATCTATTAGGAGCAATATTAGATGGTGATTTACAAAAAGCTCTATCAGTGTTTGACAAGGCGATAAAAACAGCAAACCCACTTAGTATTTTTGAAGGTCTATTGCAAACAATTCAGTTAATATGCCGTTTTTTAATTACGAAAGAGATTGATAGTGCAGTTACAGAGCATGAAAAGAATAGGATAAAAGATTTAAGTATAAAGAGATCTTTAATATTTTTTTCGAGATTGTGGAAGGTGTTGCTTAAAGGTATTCAAGATATAAAAACTTCAACATGCAACGATGTTGCTGCTGAAATGATGCTAATTAGTCTTTGCTATCTCTCTGATCTACCTTCTCCAGAACAGGTGATCAAAAAAATTCTTTCACAGAATGTAGAGCAAGGAAATAGACAGGGCAGACCTGTTGCACCTTCCCCCTCTGTCATCCAAGTAGCTGACTACTCGGATCCAAAAAAATATGTGGAAAGTAAACAACAACCCCACTCTGTCATCCGAGTAGATGACACTGGGATCCATGTGGAAAATAAACAACAAAATTACGATTTTGATAAGATTTTGCAACTATTAAGGCGGAGTAACCAAATTTATCTTTACAAACAACTGTGTAATAATCTACAATTAATAGATTGTAAACCTGGATATTTAAAATTAAAAGCTGTATCTAAGTTGGATAGTAATTTTTGCAATGATTTAAAAAATTACTTAAGCCAGGTAACTCAGCAAGAGTGGGTTATTGCAGTTGATACAGGTTATATAAACAGGGAAGTGAGTAATTTAAATTATGCACCTGCAGTTAAGGATATCCTTGACACGTTTAAAGGTGCAAAAGTAGTTAATATAGAAAATAAGGAGTAAGTTGTGGATTTTAGTCAAATAATGAAACAAGCGCAAGAGATGCAAAAAAAGCTTGCAGAAGCTCAAGAAAAATATGTTGGAAAAGAGTTTCAAGGTATTTCTGGTGGTGGCAAAGTTTCTGTATTAGTGGAAGTCATAAAAATAGGTAGCTATAAAGCTAAAAAGGTGAACATAGACTTAGAACTTATGAGAAATGAGGAAAAAGATATAGTAGAGGATTTAGTAACAGCAGCGTTTAATGATGCCGTTAAAAAATCAGAAGAAGATATGGCGAATGCAACTTCTGATCTTGCAGGTATGATGGGTTTACCATCTGGGTTTAAACTTCCTTTTTGAATTTACTACTGAAGTTTCTTTTAGTGTAAGTATTTTTTGTATCCGTTCAGCGGAGTGGCAGAATAAGGTAGACAAGGTGATCTAAAAAGATAATCATAGAGCAAAAGTGAAATAATATGGTAAACCTTTTAGAACTTTGCAAAAATTTACAGCAAAAAATAGAAAGGTTAGAAGCAAAAATAGAAAGATTGGAAAAAGAGAATGAAAGTTTAAAAGCAGAAAATAAGGCTTTAAAGACAGAAAATGCTGAGTTAAGAGAAAGACTCGGTTTAAGCTCAAAAAATTCATCAATACCAAGTTCCAAAGAGTTGTATAAAATAAAAAAGAATAAGCCGAAAAGCGAAAGGAATATTGGCGGTCAGGTTGGTCATAAAGGAAGTTTTCGCGCCAACATGGATGCAGATAAAGTAGTAAAGATAGAGTTGCCTAATACTTGCGAATGCGGAGGAGAAATTGCAATATGTGAAAAACCATATATTCATCAGAAAGTTGATCTTCCAGAAATCAAGCCTTATGTAGTGGAATATCAGTTAGAACATGGCCGTTGTCGGAGATGCGGAAAGAGAAGAAGTAGCAAGTTACCGGAAGGTGTTACGCCAGATACATTTGGTCCAAGGGTTAAGTCAATAATTGCAGCGTTCAGCGGATTCTACAAAAATTCAAAACGCGAAATAGCGAGTGTCGTAAATGATATCTTCAATTTGAACATAAGCGTCGGTAGCATATCAAATAGTGAACATAGAGTTGCTTCAAAATGCAAAAAAATGTATGAGCAGATCGAACAAGAGATAAGTAGGAGTAAAGTTCTACATATTGATGAAACGAGCCATTATAACAAAGGTAAACTCGCTTGGTGTTGGATGTTTGCAAGCAATACGGCAAGTTTTGTAAAATTTACAGAGTCAAGAGGAATGAAAGTTTTACAAAATAGTAAATTCTGCAATCGCAATAGCTTGGTAATAACTGACAGGTATGCAGCATACAATTATTTTGCCGATAAAAACAGGCAAATCTGTTGGGCACATTTATCAAGAGATTTTGAAAGATTAGCACATAGTTGGAATATTGAAGTTAAAGTTCTGGGTTGTTACTTGAGAAACGTGGCCACTGAATTATTTGCACTAAAAAAAGCTTTACTAAAAAGTGAGATAGATGTTTTGAGGTTTGTCAGACGTGCCAGAAAATTAAGAAAACGTACAAAGTATTACTTGAAGGAGATATCTCGTTTACCTGAAGCAATTGGAGCCTCTCGAGTTGCAAAAAATGTTCTGAGATCTGAAAGAATGATGTGGAAATTTTTAGATGACCCAGAAAATATTCCGCTGACAAATAACCACGCTGAACGGCAAATTCGGCATTATGTCGTTTATCGCAAAAACTCATATTTTACACAATCAAAGCGGGGAAATACATTCCTTGAGCGGATAATTTCATTATACTTAACTTGGAAACAAAGGGGTCTCAATCCTTTCCAAAATCTCCTATCTATTGTTTCTTAAACCACTCTCCTGAACGGATACCTTTTTCTACCTATTTGTTAATTCACACAACTCTAAAGAGGAATTTTCTAACTCGGCGATAGTGTTGTTAATTTCATTCAAGTCATTGCCTTGTAAAGCGTTTTTTGCATTTTGTAATAGGTTTTTCAACTTTTGATCAGTGAAAAGGTTATTATTGTTTTCAACCAAGTGTATGAGTTTATTTCCATTAATTTTAGCACCTGCAAGGGAACGAGCCTTCATATCTTCATCAAAGCTGTTTATTGACTGGTTAACCATATTTTGAACATCAGCTTCACTCAAGCCAAAATTTGAATTTACTTCAACTGTCTGCTCAATTCCAGTAGCTTTTTCTCTTGCAGTAACAGTCAAGATTCCGTCAACATTAACTGTAAATTCTATTTCAATTCTTGCAGAACCTGCAGGCAGTGGCGGTATACCTTTTAGTTCAAACTGCGCTAGAGATTTGTTATCCTCTATCATTTCACGTTCTCCCTGACAAACGTGAATTTTCATTGCTAGTTGCCCATCAACATAAGTTGTAAACTCTTTTATCTCTGAAACTGGTAGTGGTGTATTTCTTGGTATGATTTTTTCAACTATGCCTCCCATAGTTTCTATGCCAAGTGATAAAGGTAGAACATCCAGGAGAATATTCCTATCTTTTGAGCTCGAAGTTAAATCATGAGCCTGCAGAGCTGCCCCAATGGCAACTGCTTTATCCGGATCCACGTCATTTAGTACTTTATTTCCAAAAAGTTCGACTAGTGAATTTTGAACCAATGGTGTTCTAGTTGCACCACCAACTAAAATTACTCCTTTTATATCATCAATTTTAAGATCTATATCACTTATAGTACGAGTGACTATATTGATAGTCCTATTGACCAAAGAACTGATTGCATGTTCAAATTCTTCTCTGGTAATTTCGCATTCAAATAATTCACCGTTAATATTGAATTCAAAAGTGCCTACGGTGTTTTCGCTCAGGTATTCTTTTACAATACGTGATTCAATAAGTGTTGTCATGCAAGTAGCTGACACTGGAATCCAGTTCTTATTATATAACTTTCTAGTGTGTTCATTTGTAATCAAACTTTCTGGATCCCAGACTGGGATGACACTAGAGCATTCTTTGTTTAAACCTACCTTTTCTCTATACTTATCAAGCACAATAAGGTTAAGCAAATGATCAAAATCATCTCCACCGAGTTTAGTGTCACCACCAACTGCAAGAACTTGAAACACTCCTTGATGCAATTTCAATATCGAAATATCAAATGTTCCACCACCAAGGTCATAAACTGCATATATTCCACTGTTATTGTTCTTTTCAATGGAGTAAGAAAGCGCTGCAGCGGTTGGCTCGTTAACGAGGCGAAGAACTTCTATTCCAGCTAATTTTGCCGCATATTTAGTTGCGTTACGTGCTGAATCGTCAAAGTAAGCTGGCACAGTAATCACTGCTTTTTTTACTTTCATCTCTGTAGACTCTTCTACCCTCTTGCATAAAGCTTTTAATATCTCAGCAGAAATCTCAACAGGAGTAAGATACTTTTCCTCTGCGCATTTTATTCTAATAACTTTTTCGCTTTCATGATCTATTTCAAAATTGACGCCTTCTTTATTTAATTCTTCAACACTTTTACCCATTAAACGCTTTATTGAGTAGATTGCATTTTGACCGACGTCACAGCCAGTTTTCAATGTATTATTTTCATATGAAAGAGCAGAAGGCAGTAGCTCTCTTCCCTGCTCATCTTTAAATATCTCCACGTTGCCAGCTTTATTTACCATGGCAATTAAAGAACTGGTGGTACCAAGATCTATACCAAAAACTACTTCACTTGAATTTGGTTCAGAAATTTGAATTGGTTGCATTCTTTTTCACCTCCTCAAATGACTTATATAAATATTTCAATCTTAAGACTTGTGTAGCAGCTCCATCAAAATTCTTTACAGCAAAAGTGTTAATTAGGTTTTTAACGCAATCTTTTATTTTTTCATCAATCATCCTGCTTGCAAATTGTAGATCATCGCAGTCTAGTAAGTACTCTCTTATTTCCATTGATTCATTTAATATTTCAGAATTTGGATGATCCTTTGGGCTTCCCACACCAAAAAGATTCAACAAATGCTCAGCACGTTCTAGTGGTGACTTTAGCACTTGATAAGCTTTGTTGATATTTTCCATGTTTTTGGACTGTCTTTCATTTATATCAGTCTTGCTTAGCTCAATATATTTTTTCTCTAACTCATCAAAGCTGATATTGAAAGTTGGTTCAATTTCAAACAATGTAAAATAGCTGCTAGACATGAAAACTCTCTCCACAACCACATTTTCCTTTCTCATTAGGATTTTTGAAAACAAAACCCGATGAAAATTTTTCTTCTACATAATCCATTTCAGAGCCAAGAATAAACATGACGGATTTTGGATCGATCAACACTTTAACTTTTTGGTCATCACTGCAGTTTTCCTCAATTATCGACTCTAAAGGACGAGTATCATACGCATATTCAATATCATATTTTAAACCAGAACATCCTTTTTGTTTAATTAGCACTCTTATTCCTATTGCTTCTTCTGATTTCTCAAGGTTAGTATGCTTCTTTTGGTCCAATAAATACTTTATCCTTTCTACTGCTTTCGCAGTTATAGTAATAAGTTTTTTATCTTTCTTTATAGCGTTTACTCCTTGATATTCACTCATGCTTTAGTTCTCAATGTCCACCTTTATTTTGTTTACTTTGATAGTCATGAATAGCAGCCTTTATAGCATCTTCAGCAAGTACCGAACAGTGTATCTTCACTGGAGGTAAAGACAACTCTTCCACTATTTGAGTATTCTTTATCTGTGTAACGTCACTGATGGTTCTCCCCTTTATCATCTCTGTTAACAAGGAACTTGAAGCAATGGCAGAACCACAACCAAAAGTTTTAAATTTTGCATCTTCAATAACACCTTTGTCATTGACCTTTATCTGCAATTTCATTACATCACCGCACGATGGTGCACCAACTAAACCAGTACCAACATTTGGATCATTTTTATCCAGAGAGCCAACATTTCTTGGATTTTCGTAATGATCTAAAATTTTCTCATTATAACTCATAAAATTACCTGTGAACTGCTATTCTACATTATAACATATTTAGGTTAAAAACTAAAGAAAAATGCACTAGCAAACAGTATATTTTACTCACAAAATATATGGGTTACGAGTGTATTTACTTTACAAATACATGTAGTGCATGTCATTCTCTATATTGTAATTAAAAAGGAGTATTCTCTTGAGTTTATTTGGTAACCTTTATAAAGGCTTGTTAAAAACTTCTTCTCGCTTTAGCAACGGAGTAAAAAGTATTTTCTCTAACAAAAAAAAATTAGATCAGTCGCTTTTAGATGAGCTAGAAGAATTGCTAATTAGCATGGATATTGGTCATAAAACTTCCAAGTTGATTATTGACAGGCTCACAAGCATCAAGTTTGACAAGGAAGTTGAGTATAATATTATCTCGCAGCAGTTAATGAACGAAATAGAAGCTATATTGAGCCCAGTTGTGCAACCGTTAATTTTGAACAAAAAACCACATATAATAATGGTATGCGGAGTAAACGGTAATGGTAAAACCACAACTATAGGTAAGCTTGCATATAAATATAAGGAAATGGGAAAATCCGTTATGCTTGTTGCATGCGACACATTTAGAGCTGCTGCTAGTGAGCAATTAAACATTTGGGCAGAACGTTCTGATTGCTTGATTGTTACTGGAGAGTACGGTAGCGACTCTGCAAGTGTGGCATATAGAGCTGTAAGTCAAGCTATAAAAGACAACGTTGATGTTGTTCTAATTGACACAGCAGGAAGGCTGCAAAATAATGTGAACCTTATGGAGGAGTTATCAAAAATATATAGAACGATAAAGAAATTGGATGATACTGCCCCTCATGACGTTATTTTAGTTCTTGATGCAACTACCGGCCAAAATGCTTATAGCCAATTAGAAGCATTTAGCAAAATGGTTAATGTTACCGGGCTAATCGTAACAAAGTTAGATGGCACTGCTAGGGGCGGAGTGGTAATTGGACTTGCAGAAGCTTATAAGATAAAGTTACATGCTATAGGAATTGGCGAAAATATAGAGGACTTAAGGGAGTTTACTAGTAAAGAATTTGCTGAAGCGTTATTTAATTGTAATTAAAGACTTCTCTTAATTCCCTTACGTGACCAAGCTTGATTATTTCAATATCATGAGAAGAATAATTGCCATTTTTAGGCATAATTGCTTTTTTGAATCCTAACTTTTGTGCTTCTTTTAGTCTGAGATCAGCATGCGAGATGTTCCTAATTTCTCCTGAAAGTGCAACTTCACCGCAGATTATTGAAGAAGTTGGCAGCGGTAAATTTACTACACTTGAAATAAGGGAAGCAGCAACAGCAAGATCAGCCGATGGTTCCTGTATTTTGAGTCCCCCTGCAATGTTTAGGTATACCTCTTTATCATGCAAAAACATTTTGCAACGAGCATTTAGCACCGCAATGATCATAGCCAATCGATTAATATCCCACCCAACTACTGCCCTTCTTGGGGTTGCCATATTAGTCCCTGCTATTAATGCTTGCACTTCCATTAAAATTGGTCTTGAACCTTCAATTCCTGCAAATACGGCGCTGCCAACTACTTCTCTGTCATGGGCCATCAGAAACAATGATGATGGGTTATCAACAGGCACAAGTCCTGCTTCAGACATCTCAAAAACACCAATTTCATTTGCAGGGCCAAATCTATTCTTAATAGTACGCAAAATGCGGTATTGATTGCTATTTTCACCTTGAAAATATAATACCGTATCCACCATATGCTCCAAAGTTTTAGGTCCAGCTATTTGTCCATCCTTAGTTATATGGCCAACTATTAAGAGGGAAATACCATATTGTTTCGCAAGAATGGTTAATTCATGTGCGCAAGTGCGGACCTGAGTTACAGTTCCTGGTGCTGATATAATTCTGCTATCATACATTGTTTGTATAGAGTCAATTACTAAGAATTTAATACTTTTGTTTTCCTTTATTGTTGCTACTACATCAGTTAAAGACACTGTAGACAAAAGCTTAATTTTAGGTTCATTTATCTTAAGACGCTTTGCTCTGAGGCTCACTTGCTCTAAAGATTCCTCGCCGGATACATAAAGACATTCAAAAGAGGAAAGTTGCACAACATTAGCTGCAATTCTAAGCAAAAGGGTAGATTTCCCAATTCCAGGTTCGCCACCAATTAAAATGCTAGCACCTTGAACGATACCTCCACCAAAAACTCTATCTAATTCTTCTATTCCTGTTAAAAAACGACTTGGAGTGATAATTTCGCTACCCGATAACGTCTTTATTAAAATTGGCGCAGATATACTTCTTTTGCCCGTTTTTACTGCTATTTCCTCAACAACTGTATCCCAATTGTCACATGCAATACACTTCCCTACCCACCTGCCAGTGCTGTGACCACAGGATTGACATACATATACAGTTTTCATCAAAGCCAAAATTATTTTGTTGTAATTGTAATAAAAATTAGCTGAATATGCGAAGTAAATCTATAGCTAACCCAAGAAAGGGTTCCCTATGTCATACCGCGATTCATTCGCGGTATCTCTAGATCCCGCTAACAAGTAGCGGGATGACGGTTGTCGTTTAGCTACAAACGTTAAGAAATTTACCAAATGAAAAAAAAGGCAAAAGAAGCCCTGGGGTTATTATCCGCTTTAAAATATTGGCGTTTTTTATGTTTTAAACGCTTGACAAGCAAGATTAAGCTGCTTTTAATTGCAACTAACTTACGCTGCAAATGTTTAAGAAGTTTACTAAGCAGAAAAAAAGACAAAGAATCCCCGAGTTAGCTAGTCTTTTACTATCTCTGTCGAGTATTGGCATTTTTTGATGTCTTGTAACGCTTTATAAGCGCGTTCAGCTTATTTAGATAAAAATCTAGATGTAGATGAAGTTTTGTAAAGACATACAGTATCTATGTACTGCAAAAAATTAAACATAAGACGCCGATACATTAAGTAATCCTTACCTTTTAATCTGCAGATTGGCGAAAGCAAATACAATAGCTTCAGTTTTATGATAAGGGTGCTGGCGAAGGGTGTCAAGCAAGTTTTTTGTTTCTATTCCCAATGTTATATGGTTATGTAAGAGGTTGTCCACAAACCAGTAAATCAAGCATATTCCCTACTTAACATAACTTTACTCATAGCCAGATATATGAAACTTTCAGTAGATGTTGTAAGTAAATCGTACTCCTTTGATAGCCTTCTATTTCTATTGATCCAAGCAAAAGTCCTCTCTACCACCCACCTTCTCGGCTGTACTGAAAATCCAGGATCCCGTTGTGGCAATAGTTCTAGTGGTGTATCTTTATGCACCCAAAACCTACATGGAGGCCTTTTGACAATTTCAATATCTATCCCATATTCTCTCTTTACGTAATCCTTTAAATCTTTTCCTTGGTATCCCATATCAGCCCACATTTTCTTAATATTGCTGTATTTTTCCTTCATATTGTCCAATGCCATCTTCACCCCATCTCTGTCATTTTCGCTTGCAGCTCCTACATAGCAACCAAGCACAAATCCTTGAGTATCTGTGATTATATGTCTTTTTCTCCCCTTTACCTTTTTCGCACCATCATAACCTTTGCCCCCCCTTTTTCCGTGGTTTTTACCGATTGACTGTCCACTATGCATGCGCTCGGCTTCCCATTTTTGACCTACTATATTTAGTGATATCATAGTTCATTTTCTCAAAAATTCCCTGCTTTTTCCATCTTCTAAACTGTTCATGCACAGCCTTCCACGGCGGAAAATCGTGTGGTAAATAGCGCCATTGACATCCTGTGCGCAGTATATAAAGAATTGCATTTACTATCTCACACTTACTGTATTTTGGTGGCCTTCCTCCTTTCTTGTACGATACTCTGAAGTGTTTTTCTATTCTTGCCCATTCCCTTTTACTTAAATCTGTTGGATATTTTTTCCTCATCTCTTACCTCAATATTCTTTCTTTATATACTACGTATTCCTTGGTTTGTGGACAACCTCTTACCAACTTAATAAAATTCCTGGATCCCAGTGGGCTTTGTTGCATCGCTAGCTATGATGGATTAAAGATAAAAAAGATAGGGAATATCAGTAGCTTATTATTCTGGTATTTATAACAAGAACGGTCAGTGAATACCTAAATTTGAGTAAAAGAAATTTCACTACCACTCACTAATCTGGCTAAAATTCAAGAATTTCAATGCTTTAGCTATTTTCAATAGAATTAAATTTATTAATATAAATAACAAATTACTATTCTTAAATTTGATCAGATTGATTGCAAAAAAACAAGATTTTCAATAGGTTGCTTATAATCCTAACTATAGTTAGCCTTTCATAAGTAGCGATGCAACAAAGCCATCCCAGTGTCAAGCACTGGGATGACAAGAAGAGGGTACTTGGATAAGAGGCATTGCCCTCCTGGTAGGCCCAAATTGCAATGTCCGTACAGTTATGGATTCATTCGCGGTATAGATTCCGCTAATGAGAGGTTGTCCGGAAACAAGTAAATTCAAGCATATTCCCTCTTTAACATAACCCTACTCATAGCTAGGTATATGAAATTCTCAGTGGATGTTGTGAGTAAATCATACTCCTTCGATAGCCTTCTATTCCTATTAACCCAAGCAAAAGTCCTTTCTACAACCCATCTTCTTGGCTGTACTTTAAACCCTTGTTCTCTTGTTGGTAGTAGCTCAGGTGGCGTATCTTTGTGCACCCAAAATCTACATGGAGGCCTTGTAACAATTTCAATATCTATGTCATATTCTTCCTTTGTGTGATTCTTTAAATTTCTTCCTTGGTATCCCATGTCAGCCCACATTTTTTTAACTTTAGTATATTTTGTTCTCATATTGTTTAATGCTATTTTAATACCATCTCTATCATTTTCGTTAGCAGCGCCTACGTAACAACCTAGTATAAAACCCTGAGTGTCTGTAATTATATGCCTTTTTCTACCCTTTACTTTTTTACTTCCATCATAGCCTTTGATCCCCCCTTTTCTGTAGTCTTTACAGATTGACTATCTACTATACAGGCACTCGGCTGCTCATTCCTTCCTATTTTTCTTCTACTATATTTTGTAATTTCATAATTCATTTTCTCAAAAATTCCCTGCTTCTTCCATTGCCTGAACTGCTCATACACAGTCTTCCATAGCGGAAAATCATTTGGTAAATACCGCCATTGACACCCTGTACGCAATACATAGAAAATTGCTTCTAATATTTCTCTTTTGCTATACTTTGGCGGCCTTCCTCCTTTCTTGTATGATACTCTGAAGTGTTTTTCTATTCTTGCCCATTCCCTTTCGCTTAGATCTGTTGGATACTTTTTTCTCATCTTTACCCCGTACTAAAATTTCAGATATTATAGCCTTTTACTTGTTTCCGGACAACCTCTAAAATAGCATTAAACAATATGAGAACAAAATATACTAAAGTTAAAAAAATGTGGGCTGACATGGGATACCAAGGAAGAAATTTAAAGAATCACATAAAGGAAGAATATGACATAGATATTGAAATTGTTACAAGGCCTCCATGTAGATTTTGGGTGCACAAAGATACGCCACCTGAGCTACTACCAACAAGAGAACAAGGGTTTAAAGTACAGCCAAGAAGATGGGTTGTAGAAAGGACTTTTGCTTGGGTTAATAGGAATAGAAGGCTATCGAAGGAGTATGATTTACTCACAACATCCACTGAGAATTTCATATACCTAGCTATGAGTAGGGTTATGTTAAAGAGGGAATATGCTTGAATTTACTTGTTTCCGGACAACCTCTAAAAAAGGAAATGCTGAAAATTTATTAATTATTACAGATTATCCTAAATTGATTCAGCAGTATGTGAAAAACTGGGAGGCACGAATGTCACAATCTTACAAATACGCTCCCAACTAATCGAGAGCGCTTGCTCAAAATCAGTTTTAAAAACAGCAAGGGAGAGCTTTTTTGATTGATTGGCATAATGATTATGATATAATGAACTAAAAATTTAAGGAATAAAGTAATGGATTATATAAATGATGCTGCCGGTAGCTACACTGCTATTCATGATTTTTTTCAAAACAACGGTGTTGGAGATTACAAAGTTCAATGCAATTATGGTGGGGTGCCGTATGCTACTGATGAGTACGTGCATTCTGGCGATAAATTTTGGAGTAATAATTTCATAGACTCACATTTTGGCAGGGAAATAAAAATGTATCCTCAAAGTGAACTTTTAGCTAAAGAATATGCTGGAAATACGTTGCCAGTTTCAATATCACTAGATAAGGATTTAATAAAAATGAAGGAATGTCAGAAAAAAACGAAATTTGTGGAACTAGAAAGGGAGTCAGGTGATTTAGTGCATGATAAGCAAAAGTATGTAAAGTGTTACACAACAAAGCTATCATATGATGATGTACATATTTACAATAACGATAAAGTTTCAACATTTAGCATAAAATACGACGTGCCAAATGATCCGAAATACAGTTTAAATATAACATTTACAAAGGTTAATGATAATAAACCAGGATTTTGGCAGAAATTTAAAAATATGTTTTAACGTGACCATTCACTGGTTTTTACTCAATCAACCAACAACAGTTAATATCAAATTTTTATAATTAAAAAATAGTATCCGTTCAGGAGAGTGGTTTAAGAAACAATAGATAGGAGATTTTGGAAAGGATTGAGACCCCTTTGTTTCCAAGTTAAGTATAATGAAATTATCCGCTCAAGGAATGTATTTCCCCGCTTTGATTGTGTAAAATATGAGTTTTTGCGATAAACGACATAATGCCGAATTTGCCGTTCAGCGTGGTTATTTGTCAGCGGAATATTTTCTGGGTCATCTAAAAATTTCCACATCATTCTTTCAGATCTCAGAACATTTTTTGCAACTCGAGAGGCTCCAATTGCTTCAGGTAAACGAGATATCTCCTTCAAGTAATACTTTGTACGTTTTCTTAATTTTCTGGCACGTCTGACAAACCTCAAAACATCTATCTCACTTTTTAGTAAAGCTTTTTTTAGTGCAAATAATTCAGTGGCCACGTTTCTCAAGTAACAACCCAGAACTTTAACTTCAATATTCCAACTATGTGCTAATCTTTCAAAATCTCTTGATAAATGTGCCCAACAGATTTGCCTGTTTTTATCGGCAAAATAATTGTATGCTGCATACCTGTCAGTTATTACCAAGCTATTGCGATTGCAGAATTTACTATTTTGTAAAACTTTCATTCCTCTTGACTCTGTAAATTTTACAAAACTTGCCGTATTGCTTGCAAACATCCAACACCAAGCGAGTTTACCTTTGTTATAATGGCTCGTTTCATCAATATGTAGAACTTTACTCCTACTTATCTCTTGTTCGATCTGCTCATACATTTTTTTGCATTTTGAAGCAACTCTATGTTCACTATTTGATATGCTACCGACGCTTATGTTCAAATTGAAGATATCATTTACGACACTCGCTATTTCGCGTTTTGAATTTTTGTAGAATCCGCTGAACGCTGCAATTATTGACTTAACCCTTGGACCAAATGTATCTGGCGTAACACCTTCCGGTAACTTGCTACTTCTTCTCTTTCCGCATCTCCGACAACGGCCATGTTCTAACTGATATTCCACTACATAAGGCTTGATTTCTGGAAGATCAACTTTCTGATGAATATATGGTTTTTCACATATTGCAATTTCTCCTCCGCATTCGCAAGTATTAGGCAACTCTATCTTTACTACTTTATCTGCATCCATGTTGGCGCGAAAACTTCCTTTATGACCAACCTGACCGCCAATATTCCTTTCGCTTTTCGGCTTATTCTTTTTTATTTTATACAACTCTTTGGAACTTGGTATTGATGAATTTTTTGAGCTTAAACCGAGTCTTTCTCTTAACTCAGCATTTTCTATCTTTAAAGCCTTATTTTCTGCTTTTAAACTTTCATTCTCTTTTTCCAATCTTTCTATTTTTGCTTCTAACCTTTCTATTTTTTGCTGTAAATTTTTGCAAAGTTCTAAAAGGTTTACCATATTACTTCACTTTTGCTCTATGATTATCTTCTTAGATCACCTTGTCTACCTTATTCTGCCACTCCGCTGAACGGATACAAAAAATATGCTATTTTTTAAAACTTTCATTCTCCTTGACTCTGTCAACTTCACAAAACAACTCTTGGACCAAATGTATCTGGCATAACACCTTTTGGTAACTTGCTACTTCTTTTTTTCCGCATCTCCGACAACAGCCATTGATATTCCACTACATAAGGCTTGATTTTTGGTAGATCAACTTTTTTATGAATAATACTATGCTTCTCCTTAAATTGACCATTTACCCTAAACGCTATTAGCTTCCTTAAAATTTACATTAATGCCTATTTTGCCTAAACTGAAGCGTCTTTTCCAATTTTTTCTAGCATCAACTCAGCAGCTTTTTGTTCAGCAATCTTTTTACTAGAAGCGCATGCAGAAACTTTACCATAATCTTCTATGCAAACTGATATAGTAAATTCAGGATTGTGCGCTGGTCCAGTTTGTTTTACAAGCTCATACTCTGGTAAAGGCAATTTGTTTTTCTGAGTCCACTCTTGCAGTGAGGTTTTAGGATCTTGAGGGGGGGCAAGCATGCCTTTAGCTAGCTTTTCCCAATATTGGATAATAAATTTTTCAACATTTTCAAGCCCGCCATCAATATAAATTGCACCTATTAGTGCTTCAAGCGAGTTTTCTAAATTTTTTAAGTTACATCTCCCTCCATTGCAGCGTTCACTATTATTCATGATGATAAAGCTGCCTAATTTTATTTCTTTAGCAACATTAGCAATGGTGTTGCCACAAACTAAATCCGTCTTTCTTTTTGCCAATGCTCCTTCTTTTTCTTCAGGAAATAGTTTAAACAGTGTGGCAGATACAACCATATTCAAAACACTATCGCCCAAAAACTCTAGTCTTTCGTAGCTTACAATCTGGTTTTTGCTATTCCTTTTATTTACGCTTGGGTGAGTTAGTGCCTCTTCTAATATTGCATAATTTGTAAATTTATAATCAATGATCTTAGATATTGCATCATTCAAACTCTTCATACCCATTATTTAAAAGAAAAGCACTTTCTACCACCTTTATACCAGAGAATTAGTTTTATTTTATTAAAATAATACCACCAACTTCCAAAATTAATGTATACAACCCACCACCTCACTAATGTTACTAAATCCATCTCTCCTTATTAGTTCTGCAAGTTCTAGATTAATTTTGTTTACAACTTGAGGTCCGTGGTATATGAGAGCAGTGTACAACTGCACCAAAGAAGCTCCTGCCTTTATTTTTTTATATGCATCAGCACCACTTGAGATTCCTCCGCACCCTATCAATAATATTTTGCCCTTAGTAAATTTGTACATATCGCCCAATAACTCGGTTGAAAGTTTAAACAGCGGTTTGCCACTCAACCCACCACTCTCATTATGGTGAGAATGCAGATTATCTCTACTTACCGTAGTGTTGCTTACTGTTAATCCGTCAATCTTATATTCCAACGCAAGCTCAGCGATATTTTCTTTCGTTTGCTGATCTACATCTGGTGAGATTTTTAATATTATTGGTATGGATTTAGAATTATCAATTGATTTTCGGGTTAGAGTTACGGATTTCAACAATTCCGATAATTCTTGCTTATTGTGCAGATTGCGTAAATTAGGCGTGTTTGGGGATGAGATGTTCAGCACTATATAATTGCTCTTTCCATATACTATCTTTATTAAGTCAACATAATCGCTGATTTGGTCCTTTGATGTACTGTTTTTTCCTATGTTGATGCCAAAAATGCAGTCATCAAGCTTGGTTTCATCTATTTGTTTAAGAAAATAGTCTATTCCTTTATTGTTAAATCCCAATCTGTTAATTACCCCTTGATCTTTAATTAACCGAAAAATTCTTGGCTTTTTGTTTCCATATTGTGGATTACGAGTTACAGTACCAGTTTCAATAAACCCAAAACCAAATGAGAGCATAGGCCTTATAACTTCTGCATTCTTGTCAAAACCTGCAGCCAGACCTACGGGGCTTCTGAGCTTATTACCAAAAAAATTCACACTCAAAGATTCTGGTAGCTCTATAGGATTCTTATAAGGTATTTTCTTTAATGCCATAATTGCCAAAGAGTGAGCAACTTCGGGCGGTAGTAAAAATAGTAAATTACGTTTGTAAAACACTTTGCTTATTTTTAGTTTATTTTTTACCATGAAACGCTATAAGAGTATAACCATAACTTGAAAAGAAATTGATTTTACTATGGATAAGCTTTCTCTATAGGCTACACACTTAAAGCTACTGTTGAATTGAGCAACTTTTACAAGATATAGAGAATGAAAGAGGCCGGGACCGGAATTGAACCGGTATAAAAGGATTTGCAGTCCTCCGCATAAGCCATTCTGCCACCCAGCCGTTTTTTATGTGTAGATATCCATTATATCTTTTAGCATAGATAAAGCCTCCTCCCTTTTGCGTTGAAAAGTGTTACGTCCAATGATTGAACCATTACCGCCACCCTGCTTAATTTCTTTCGCTTCATTGTATATGTTATCTACTTCCTTCGATTCACCACCAGAAAAAACTACTATTCTTTTCCCTGCAAAACAAGACCTTTTAACATATTCAATTCTTTTAGATAATGATTCAATATTTTCTGTTTCTATTTTCTCCCTTTCCAAATATTTAGTTGGAAGTTTTACTTTTATTATATTAGCGCCAAGCAAAGCTGCCATGTGCGCAGCATAGGCAATAACATCAACTGCTGTTTCACCTTCTTTGGAAATCCCTTCACCGCGTGGATAAGACCATAGCACTACTGCAAGTCCATAAGATTTGGCTTCAGCTATGATTCCACGGGCTTCCTCCATCATATCGAAACACTTAGCAGAACCAGGATATATAGTAAATCCGACAGCTAAGCATCCCAAACGCAGCGCATCTTTCACAGAAGAGGTTATTGCCTGATCAGAGGTTAGATCCTTTGAATGTAAAGAGTTGGAACTATTAAGTTTCAAAATAAGTGGGAGCATTCCAGCATAAGTTGCAGCACCAGCTTCAATCATACCAAGTGGAGCAGCATATGCACTTACTCCCGAATCAACCGCAAGCTGAAAATGATAATGTGGGTCATAAGCATCAGGGTTAACTTCAAAACTTTTAATTGGACCATGCTCAAATCCTTGATCTACTGGCAGAATCACTAACTTGCCAGTGCCGCCAAGCTTTCCATGCATGAGAATACGAGTAAGATTTGCTTTTACCCCAGGGTTTTCACTTTCGTAGTAGCTTAGGACTTGTTTTACTTTATCACTTATCACTATAATTCAAATTGAATTTAAGTTATAGATTGTAACAAAGATGAAGTTCAATACAAGGATTTTAAACTATATCAAAAGCAATTTTATTTTTTACTTTATTCATATAGATTCTTAATTTCTTTCCTTTTATTAATTTACGATTCAGTATTTCTTCCGCTAAGTAACTTTTTATCTCTTTTTCAATAAGTCTCTCTATCGGACGTGCTCCCATTTCCTTACTATAACCCATTTGTACAAGATAAGATTTCACTTCATCCTCTACTAAGCAGTTTATGCCTTTTTGCGTCAGTTGCTTTTTCAGTTCTAGGATAAATTTATCCACAATATGCAAAATCACATCCGTACTTAAGTCGGAAAAAGAAATAATCGCATCAAGACGATTACGAAATTCAGGGCTAAAAACCTGTTCTATCGCTTTTTCACTATCACCAGTGTTAAATTTTTTATGCCCAAAGCCAACAAAACTTTTGCTGCGTTCAGCTGCTCCTGCATTAGTTGTCATAATTAAGATTATATTGGAAAAGTCAACTTTACGTCCGTAAGTGTCTGTAACACAACCATAATCCATAATTTGTAGCAATATATTATAGATATCGCTATGGGCCTTTTCAATTTCATCAAGCAACACAACACTATATTGATTGTTAGATACAGACTCTGTGAGTAATCCACCCTGATCATAACCTACATGTCCAGGAGGAGAACCAATCATCCTTGATATCGTATGAGACTCAATATATTCGGACATATCAAAGCGTATAAGATTCATGCCCATGCTTTCTGCTAATTGTTTTGCTAGCTCGGTTTTACCAACACCGGTTGGCCCTGCAAAAAGATAATTTGCTAAAGGCTTATTGTAATTTCTCAACCCAGATTTAGCAATTTTAATAGAATTAACAAGAGATTCTATTGCCTGCTCTTGGCCAAAAATCACCTTCTCTAGATTAGCTTTTAAAGACTTTACTTTCTGCAAATCATCAGATTCAGATCCGCAAGGCACATTTGTAATTCTAGTAATGGTATTCTTAATATCTCTACTATTTACAATTTTACCCCTGTTTCTTAGCAATTTACAATATGCCCCTGCCTCATCAATAACATCAACCGCTTTATCAGGTAATATTCGCCCAGTAATATACTTATGCGAAAGTTCAGCCGCAGACCTAATGGCATTCTTTGTATAATATACTCCATGATACCCTTCATAGTAGTGCTTTATACCATCTAGTATCTTTATCGTTTCATTAACAGAAGATTCTTTAACATTAATTTTTTGAAACCTTCTCGCTAGTGCTTTATCTTTTTCAAAACTAGCGCTGTATTCTCTATATGTGGTTGCACCTATACAACGCAGTGTACCTCTTGCAAGCGCAGGTTTGAGTAGGTTACCTGCATCAAGAAAGCTACCACTTGTAGAACCTGCTCCAATGATAGTGTGTATTTCGTCAATAAAAAGGATAGCACCTGGTTTTGCCTCAATCGCTTTTATTATAGATTTTATTCTCTCTTCAAAATCACCTCTATAGCGTGTCCCTGCAAGGAGTGACCCTAAATCCAAAGCATAAATTATACTGGACCTGAGCGCACTTGGAACACTGTTTTCAATGATTTTGAGTACCAAACCCTCAACTATTGTGGTTTTGCCAACACCTGGATCTCCAACATATAAAGGGTTGTTTTTTCTACGCCTCAATAATATTTCTATAGTGCGATTTAATTCATAATCACGACCAATAACATAATCTATTTTTTTGCTTCTTGCATAGTCATTTAAATTTTTACAATAACTTTGTAGAATTTCCTCATCTTTTAGTAGCTCACCTTTATTTACTGTAGTAGGAGCATCATTATTTTTATCAAGTTTTACTTTATGATTAGTGGTGTATTCATCTATATCGTTAGAATATTTCATGTTAGATATGTGGTAAATCAAATTGGAATCTTTCGCACTTTGTTTCTGCAATAGATCTTCAACGTATAAATCTTGCCCAGACAAAATTTCTACTAGAACACTTGCTCCATTTATTTCTTTTTTCCCCAAGCTATGAGCCCGTATTATTGCTCTGTGTATTATGCATTGAAACATTGAGCTAGGTTTAACTCCACTGATAATCAATTCAGAACTGCTTTGTAAAAACCCTTTTATATTATTATTATAATCATTAGCCTTAATATTGCATCTTGATAGAATGTTATCCATACTGATGATTTCATCGGCTCTGATATTACATCTTGATAAAACGTAATTTACATCCACGTCTTTAGTTAACGCCAGCAATAAATGTTCTACTTTCGCATATTTAAGATTAAAATTAGAAGCAATGAATAGTGCTCTATTCAAACTTGCCTCTAAGTTTTTGGAAATCATCTCCTATTCTCTTTAAAAGTGGGAACTCATATATAATGAATAGCACACAATTATTAAAAAAATTGAAATCCAGCAGTTCGCTGTAGCCAATTTGAATCCCACTCTGGATCTACGTCATAGCACCGCAATATCTCAGCATAGATTCCGCTAATGAGTAGCGGAATGACGAGTTTTACGCTTATCAAATTGTAGGTAAATCCTATTTAATACGCTTTTTCTAGTACTCTGCTTTTCTTCTTAAATGCATTGATCTTTTTTCTACCGTATTTAGTCTTTAACGTACTTGGCCTTTTAAAGACCTTTTTGCTGTTACGTTTTTTAAATTGCACACTACAATCAAAATTTAGCTCTCCTTCTTTGTCTGCCAGTGCAGGCAGTCTTCTCTTATCTTGAGGTGTAACAAAAGACAGCGCATACCCTTCAGCTCCAGCGCGTGCAGTTCTACCTATACGATGAATATAGTCAGCTTGCGATTGTGGTGCATCATAATTGATAACATGTTGAATGTGGGGAATATCAAGGCCGCGAGAAGCAACATCTGTTGCAACCATGATTTGATTACGGCCACGACGAAAAGAATTAATGACCCTTTCGCGCTTGTGCTGCCTTAAATCACCATGAATTGCTAAAGCGCTATAGTCATCTTTGTGCAATCTGTTAGCTAGCTGATCCGCTCCTCGCTTTGTTTTGACAAAGATAATGATTGATCCTTCGCGCTGACATAGTTGTGTAACAAGCTTTTCATATTTTTCTGATTCTGATGCATAAACAATTTCTTGCTTAATTTTTACAGAAGTTGTAGCCTCACAATCAACAGAAATACGTTCTGGTCGATTAAGGTACTTCTCAGCAAGTTTTACTATATCTCCAGGAAGAGTTGCAGAAAACATAAGAGTTTGCCTTATTTTAGGCAAATGCTTCATAATTTCTTCAATCTGAACTCCAAAGCCCATATCAAACATACGATCCGTTTCATCAAGCACAAGAACGCTAACATTGCGAGTAATCAAAGTTTTACGCTCAATATGGTCTATAATACGACCAGGAGTACCTATTACAATTTGTGGTTTTTTCTGAAGCTGATTTAGCTGCCTAAAAATAGGCTCACCACCAATCAACAAAGCGACCCTTAGTGCAGAATTTTGAGATAAGAGTTTTCTTATCTCATTTGTTACCTGATGCGCAAGCTCTCTGGTTGGCACGATGACTAAAGCTGAACCAGTGTTAGGCTCATTCAGCAACTTAGCAACCAACGGAATAGCAAATGCTAAAGTTTTTCCAGTCCCCGTTTGAGCAGATCCGAGAATATCTTTACCTTGTAGCGCTAAGGGAATCGCTTGTATTTGAATCGGAGTTGGGACGAAAAGATTATTTTTATCTAGAGCTTGTCTAAGTGAAGCTGGGAGACCCATCTCATGAAAATTATTCACAATACGTTAATCCTGTTAAAAGACTTCATAATAGATTAATCTTCCAATCTTAAATTTATTGCAGATTTTTTATCTTCTCCGTTTCTACCGCGCTCCTCTTTAACCTCATAACTCACCCTTTCTCCTTTTATTCCCTTCTCTTTATTCTCTCCTTTAAGTGCCTCAGGTCTTATTCCCGAACGTTCCAATGTGCTAATATGTACAAAAACGTCACCCCCTTTACCTTCTGGCTTGATGAAACCATAGCCTTTTTCGGCATTAAACCATTTTACATTACCAAATTCCATTTAAACAACTCCTAAATTATTAACTAACATTACTAATGTGATGAAAAACTTTGAAATTACGATTGAGAATGCTTTAAGCTTAGCTATTGAAACTAAACCTTTATACTCCATAGTCTATTCTTAACATTACATGACAATAATACACAATTGTTGTACTTGATGCAAATAAATTTTTTAATCGTTAAGCGAACCTGCAACCGTCATTTCGCTAACTTTAATCGTTGGTGAATTAAATTGCCCACAAAAAGTTAGATCATCTGCAACGACTAAATTGCTAAACATATCCTTCAAATTGCTAGCAATGGTAATCTCATGTATTGGATACGTTATTTTTCCATTTTCTATAAAAAATCCGGAAGCGCCTTGGCTGTAATCGCCATTGATTAAATTGACACCAAAACCAAATAAATCAGTTACATATATTCCCTCTTTCACTTCCTGAATTAATTCTTCAAACGATACATCACCATTCTCAATGTAGAGGTTACTAGCTGCAGGAATAACTGCAGCATTACTTGCACGAGTTGCACTTCCGGTTGTTTCTGAGTCTAATTTTCTAGCCGAGTATAAGTCTAAAATCCAATTTTGTAATATTCCGTTTTTTACAAATATATTTTTCTTGCTAGTTATCCCTTCTCCATCAAATGGTCTCGATGCTATGCCTCTTGGCAACAATGGATCATCGATAATATTAATTCTATCGTTAAAAATCTGAGCGTTTAAACTACCCCTCAAGAAAGAACTGTTGCTTATAATACTGCTCCCGTTTATAGCAGAAGCAAAACTTTTTACTAGCCCTTTTGCTGCTCTTTTTTCAAAAATAACTGGAAATTTACCAGTTTTCATTGTACGTGAATTCAATTGATCAACTGCTCTTTTTGCTGCTTCTTTTCCCATTAACTCTGGCAACTTTAAATCACTAAAATTACATGCTATATCATAATCGTAACCAACCTTCATTTCACTTTCTCTTCCAGCAACAACAGAGACCTGATTAGCAAAGGTTGATTTACTAAACGAGCCAATAAAACCAGAAACAGTCGATAATACTGTATTCACTAAAGCGTATGAAGAAGAGGCTCCTTCAGAATTAGTGATACTCTTATGTGCAAGGGCTGAATTTTCTGCAGCTTCAGCAATTTCTTTTAGGTTATCAACGGTTACAACATTATTATCTGAGATACTTAAATCTGCAGAAGAGATATAATTACTACCATTTACAGCAAAATTAATGCAAGGATCTTCTGGCGCATTCTTTGCCATTTCTACCACTTGGCTTACTGTATCACTCAGATTATTCAAATCGTTTGTAGAAATATACGCAGCTTTGTTTTTACCTGCTATAGCTCTGATTCCTACAGTGCAATTTTTAGATTGTGATATTTGCTCAATTTTTGATAGACGCTGAGAAACTGAAGTCTTATTAGTTTCATATATTGTAACTTCCGCATCTTGATTTTGCTTTTTTATTAGTTTAGTAATATCTGCTGCAATATTTAATATATTCATTTTCTATTCCTTAGATTTCTATAAAGATTCTGCACCACCTATAACTTCAATTAAATCAGTCGTAATCGCTGCTTGACGAGAACGATTATAAAGCAATGCTAATTTGTTCAGTATCTCTTTAGTGTTTCTGTTTGCTGATTCCATAGCAACCATTCTAGCACTATTCTCACTCGTTGCACTTTCAAGTAAAGCAGAGTAAAGAGCAATTACAACGTAATCTTGAACCAAAGATTTTAAAATAAATTCAATATTTTGTGGTTCATACTCATAGCCGTAATCTGTTGTTGGACCAGCCAGAGAGCTATCAATCAAGGATGAGTCTTTACTCCATGGTTTTATTGTTTCCAACATTGGTTTTTGCGTGAAGGTATTATAGAATTTACTATAAAAAACTTTAACTTTATCGTATTTACTTAAATCTATACCATCAACCAAAGCTTCTACGTGCTTTAACGTGATTCCCTTACTATTTTCAATTTTTAAGATACTTTTAGAGTCAAATCTATTTTTACCTACATCAAAAGCTTTTTTACCAAGAAATACAATATCTACTTTTTTGCCATTTGCGATTGACTTATTTACACGCTCTTGACTAAATTTGACAATAGAAGAGTTAAAGTTGCCGCACAAGCCACGATCAGACGCAATAATGAATACTAGGTAAGAACCGTCGTTACTGACATTTAGAATTTTTGCCAGTAATTCTTGATCAACTGATAGCATTAATGAAAAAATAATGTTATGCAGCTTAGATACATATAATTTTGAATTTAATAACTTCTTTTGGCTTTGTAACAACTTTGCTGCAGAAACCATTTGCATTATTTTCGTGGTTTTCTGTACAGACCTAATATTCTTAATTCTTAAGGATAATTCCTTTAAGCTCTTCATTTTGTATACAACCCTGATTTATTAAAATATATAACTGTTAGTGTCTAAAAGCAAGTTTTTTTGACATTAAAACCAAGTCTAGCTAAGAAACTTGCAGGTTTATTGTTTGGAGATAAGGATTATATTAAGAAAGTGCTCTAACTTCAGCAATATCAATGTGAAAGTAGCCTAATGGTAATTTCTACACTTTGTGGAATTTTATAATATATAATAAACACAATTAAAACTATTACAACTTGAACACTTATGATCCCATTGTTCTAGTTCCCTGTTACAATTTTTACATTTCCAGCCTGGATCAGGCAAAGCTTCTGAGCCCATCTTGTTTAGCCAATAAATTACCTTGTCGTGTTCTTGCAATGTAACCTTGAGTTGTATTACAATAAAGTAGATTGACATGTAATTAGCTTTTTTCATAGCAGTGTCTAAATATTGACTTGCAAGATCATATTTACCTGAACTCATTGAGGACAAAGCAAGTAAACAGTAACTAAAATAATAATCAGGGCGTAAGTTGTATAGTCTTTCAGCACCTTTACTATTTAAATTGATGTACATTTTAGCTGACTGAGGAGTAGGATTTACTGTATACTCTGCCTCTAGCACTGCAGAAGCTTTTCTGATTTTTCCAAGTTTAATATATAATTCTGCCTTTAAATAATTGATGGGCTGAAAAATTGCACTATAACGTTGTGCTCTAAATAAAGACTTTATAGCCTCCTTAAAATTTCCTTTACTTTCATATTGCTTTCCTAAAGCGCAATAAAACACTGCAAACATTTCTTTATGATCAAAGGGGAGAAAAATATTGGACTTAACTGCTTCCTTCAACCTCAAAATTGCATTAATCCAATCTTCTTTCAATATGCCATGCTCTATTTGAAAGGGAATAGATAGCATTTTATCGTTAATTGAACTAGAGCAATATTCTATAAATTTTTGAAAGACTACTTTTTCTTGTTTGAGGTGGACAATCAGCTTATTGGCTAGAAGTAGAGCTAAGTTACGATTTTTATTTGCAATATTTGTTAAACCGTTACTGAAAAAGCTGTAATTTCCCGTCTTACCTGAGTTAAAGAGCTTTATTAAAGACAACCTATCGCTCTCCTCACTCAGACTTTTAACTAGCTTTTGGGCATTCTCTATATTGTCTAAGTCTATGCTAAAGAAAGCTTCAAAGAGAAGCAATTCTTCCCTATCCCTTCTTCTATTTCTTATGTTGGCAAATGTTGATGAAATGGAGGAAAAAAAGCGTACAAGTGTAATTAATAAAAATAATAAAACTACACAAGTAAAAATAATGAAATATAGATCAATACTTATAGTGTAATTGCCTAATTCCAATTTTATTACTTCACCACTTACCTTGACCCATATACCAAATAAAAACGAAAAAGCGAAAATTATAAAATAAATCATGAGATATATTGTAATAAGTGATGATATATTGTTGAAATATTCTTAGAAGCTACAATAAAACCATTCAATTTATTCAGCCATGGCTTGAATTCTGAATGCGTTAAATTGCTTACTGTAACAGTTATATTTTGCCAATCATTATCATTTATTGACTCCTCAATTTCTGCGAATTTTACTCTTAATGGATCATTTCGGTCGTCTACCTTTATCCAGTTTGAAATGATTTTTTTAGACAATGTACTTTTGTTGTAATCGATAGTATCAATAGTTTTTTCAAAAGATAACTTCAATTCGTGTAAGGTATTTATCTCTTTCAAATTTTCTAATTCATCTACTGCATTTTCTATCTCTGGATCGTCAAGCTCTGATATCAAAGGCTTTATTGAATTTATATGGTTATCAAATTTTGCTTCTCGCAATAACGAATTCTTCATTTTAACCACAAGTAATAGCAATTTTGCAAGGTTCTTACATCTTGAGTTATTATCACCTTGCTCACATTGAGTATGCTGACTTCTCTTGAGGTCAAATATCTTTTTTTCTATTCTAGATTGATTAACTTCAAGCAACATTCTAAATTCATCCATGTTTTCCGTTAAAGCTTTCACATTGTTTTCACTCTCTTGCTGATTTATTTTTAAAAAGATTATGTTATTTATTGTGATGTAACCGGTAAATAACAATACAATTAAGAACCAACCTATGTACTTTTGCTGAGTATCATTCATAACGTAGTATCTCCGCAGGATCTTGTGCAGCTGCCTGCAATGCAGGAGCAATTGTCGCTAAAAATGATAAGAATAATGCAAGTGCAGAAATGTTCACTACATCTTGAGGAACTAATATCATTGGCAAACTTGAAAAAAAGTATATCATAGGATCAAACAGCTTGACGTTAGTAATGTTTTCTAAAAACACTCTAATGCTTTCGATATTGAGAGAAAAAACGACACCTATAATACAGCCAAGACAAGTTCCCGTAAAACCGATTAATAGACCACAAGCGCAAAATATACGCATAATGCTTCCACTTGTTGCACCAAATGTACGCATAATTGCAATCGCGGATTTCTTTTCTTGCACTATCATCATTAAATTTGAGATAATATTAAACGCTGCTACAACTATAATCAAAGTGAGAATTAAAAACATCACATTTCTTTCAGTTTTTAAAGCACTAAAATAATGGCTTTGCTGTGATTGCCAACTTTCAGCTTCCATTCCTATTTCTTTTTCTATAGCATCTGCCAGCTTATCAGCTCTAGTAACGTCGTCTACAAGTACTTCTATATTTTTTATGCTATTTTTATAATTAAAAAAGGCTTGTGCTGATTTTAGAGGCATATATATCAAGGTATTATCATACTCAAACATACCCATATCAAATATTGCTATAACTTTATATTTTTTCATTCGCGGCATTTCACCAAGTAATGCATCAAATTCTTCAGATGATATAAACGTAATTTCGTCGCCATAGTCAATGTTCAAAACTTCTGCTAAGCGTGCTCCTATTATTATCCCTTCATCAAATTTTTTTACATCACCTATAATTACATTATTTGTAACGGCAGTACTATCAAGCAAATCTTTAGTTGACACACCTCGCACTACGCTACCTGCAATTTTACCATTTGCTACAATAATAACTTGATCATTGGTCATAGGAGTAGCTTTTAATATACCAGGAATTCTCTCAATAGATTTTGAAACTGCGTAGTAATCTGAATTTATGTTCCTATCAAAATAAACGTTAATATGGCCATCAATGCCAAGTATTGAGTCAAGCAACTTTGCTCTGAATCCGTTCATCACAGACATCACCACTATTAGTGTTGCAACTCCAAGGGCAATGCCGATAATAGAGAACAAAGTCATTATAGAGCAAAATCTGGCATTTCTTGCTCGCAAATAGCAAGCAGCCATAGTAATTTCAAAGGCAATGGACATTACAAAATATTTTGAGGTTAGACATTATATTTTTGAAACTTCGTATAATTGTAGACTTTTCTTTATTTAAAAACTAGAGATTTTTGCTTCCTTAAATTTAGCAGACTTATAGAGTATCTTTAACATTAGAATTTCAAAATCTTCCATATACATCATCCAACCTCACTATATCATTATCAGATAAATGCTCTCCTATCTGAAATTCAACTATTTCAAGTGGAGAGCTTGTGCTTTTATAACATAGAAAAAATCAAGAATATTATTGGGTTTATTCAATAAGTTATAATTCTTTCCTTCCATAATTTTCAAATTGTACAACTAGTTGCTTTACATTTACATCTGTGAGAAGAGCATTTTTGCTAACATGAGGTCTCGGATCAGATTTTGCTGATAAGGGATTCATCTGAGATATTTCATCCCTCATTGGAAATAAGCGAGATTGGGAAGCAACTTTTGGTGATGGCCTAGTTTTTTTCTCCACATCTATATTCACTTGTGCAACAGGAGGGGTCCTGCTTTCAATAGTTTGCGCATTAGGACTTTCTTTTGCTTGATTTTGTTTGAATTTTTTTCTTATCTCTTGTACTTTAATATCGATATTATAATTAATTTCTTTTTCCATAGAAGATACTACCATTTCTAGCTTTGTGCTTGATTTTTGATCAGTATGACCTAACTTTTTAAGTTTTAGTGGTAATTCAGGTTTATCTTTAGTTGATTTAGGAACAGTTCCTACTACTTTTGGTTTTTGTCTAACTTCTTGACCAGCAGTAAACATTTTTTTTGGCAATGGGGGTGCTATTGATGATTTTGGCAATATTGGAGGTTTAGATTGTTGTTTTTGTTTAAGTTCTCTTTTTGCTTCCATATGTTCTTTAGGAACTGTTACATAAATTAGCTCTTCTCTAGGCGATTTTGAACTTTGTGAATTTTCTGTTAAAATTTTACTCTTCTTCTCTTGATAATTTGATATCTCTTTGTATCCAGGCTTTTCATCTAATGAATTTCCATGGCCTGAATCCTCAGAAGGATTTTCCTTAGCATCAGGCATACTAAAACTATTAGCTCCTTTTAGTAAAGAAGATGTAGACTTTGCCTTGCTTTCTCCATCTGAGGATATTTCTGATTTAAAGCGTACCTTCCTCGAATCTGGAGCAGCCGGAGGTGCTGTTGTTGGTCGCTTTATTTGCCTCATGCGATTACCACCTAATTTTTCTTTCGGCTGTTCTTCTTTTCGCAGCTCAAAAGTACCTTCCTTTTGCTTTCTACCTTCCAAACTCACTTCGTGTGATCTATCTTTTCCTTGACTCTTTTCACTTTGTTCTAAATTTAAAGAATCTTTTAAAATATTATTTTTTCTGAAATCTTTTTCTAATTGTTCCAAGAGATCAATTTTTTTTAAAATTCTTGTATACTTAGCTGCTGTTTCTAAAGTGAAACTTGACAACTCATCATTTATAAAATTACTTATACTACTGTTCTTGGTTGGAAAATTTTTTCCCAAAATTCTATTCATTAATGTTTTAAAAAGACCTAATGGCTGTTCTACATAATTGTTCAAGTCAGTATATATAACAAACTCAGCTATACCTTTTGCCTCACCTGTAAAACCTTCTAATGCATGAGATAAATCCCTTAACGTTTTGTTATATTGTTTCTCTGCATTTCCTAGCTTTACAGCTTTGATCAGAGAATCGAGATTTTTTTTATAGTTCTCACTTTTAAATGGATTATTCATACTAATTACAACTCATTATTTATTAAAATATGGGTATAGGTTTAAAATATTAAGATTTAGTAAATATTATTTTTTACATAAAGCAGCTATACCCATATTATAAATTGCCAACAAATGCATTTATGGCGTTACCATATTCTTCCATATACATCATCCAATCTCACTATATCATTATCAGATAAATGCTCTCCTATCTGAAATTCAACTATTTCAAGTGGAAAGCTTGTGCTTCTATTTTCAATCCTATGGGAAACTTCCCTTGGGATTTCTATCATATGGTCCTTTGCTATAGCATATTCTTTGTCTTCTAAACTAACATATCCAACTCCTGATAGCACTATATGGTATTCATCTCTATAGTGATGGAATTGCTTAGAAGTGCAGCTTAATGGATTGATAAAAAGATATTTTATAAGAAAATTTTCGCTCATTAAAATTATACTACAAAATCCCCATGGTTTAACTTCTTTCCTTATCACCTTTACTTTCTTAACTTTATGAATAAATGAAATTAGACTTTTGTTTGGTTGCTTAGAGGTTGTCCGGAAACAAGTAAATTCAAGCATATTCCCTCTTTAACATAACCCTACTCATAGCTAGGTATATGAAATTCTCAGTGGATGTTGTGAGTAAATCATACTCCTTCGATAGCCTTCTATTCCTATTAACCCAAGCAAAAGTCCTTTCTACAACCCATCTTCTTGGCTGTACTTTAAACCCTTGTTCTCTTGTTGGTAGTAGCTCAGGTGGCGTATCTTTGTGCACCCAAAATCTACATGGAGGCCTTGTAACAATTTCAATATCTATGTCATATTCTTCCTTTATGTGATTCTTTAAATTTCTTCCTTGGTATCCCATGTCAGCCCACATTTTTTTAACTTTAGTATATTTTGTTCTCATATTGTTTAATGCTATTTTAATACCATCTCTATCATTTTCGTTAGCAGCGCCTACGTAACAACCTAGTATAAAACCCTGAGTGTCTGTAATTATATGCCTTTTTCTACCCTTTACTTTTTTACTTCCATCATAGCCTTTGATCCCCCCTTTTCTGTAGTCTTTACAGATTGACTATCTACTATACAGGCACTCGGCTGCTCATTCCTTCCTATTTTTCTTCTACTATATTTTGTAATTTCATAATTCATTTTCTCAAAAATTCCCTGCTTCTTCCATTGCCTGAACTGCTCATACACAGTCTTCCATAGCGGAAAATCATTTGGTAAATACCGCCATTGACACCCTGTACGCAATACATAGAAAATTGCTTCTAATATTTCTCTTTTGCTATACTTTGGCGGCCTTCCTCCTTTCTTGTATGATACTCTGAAGTGTTTTTCTATTCTTGCCCATTCCCTTTCGCTTAGATCTGTTGGATACTTTTTTCTCATCTTTACCCCGTACTAAAATTTCAGATATTATAGCCTTTTACTTGTTTCCGGACAACCTCTTATACCAATTCCCATTACAGGGCAAACAGATGGACAATGATGGAAGAAAAGCCATACTGAAGTAAGTAAAATAGCGAGGTTTAAATGGCATTAAGATCAAAATTATTGGATGAAAAAGTAGTAGAATCAGCAAAAGAAATGCTGAAGAAAGTAAGGAATAATGCATATGTTTCAAAAAAACTAAATGCTGTAATTGCAGCAAAAAAGTACAGTATAACGGCTGTAGCAAAAATATATTGCATTTCAAGAAGCGCACTAACTTCGTGGGTAAAACTCTTGAAAATTGGCAGAGAAGAAAAACTGTTTGCTCCTTCACAACGTCGTAGAAAAACTAAATTAAATCAGGCTCAACTACAGCAAATTGAAGAGTGGATAGAAGAAAATCCTAATATCACCATTAAAGAAATGAGAATAAGAATCCAGGAAAAGTTCGGATTAAATATCAGCAAATCTACAGTACACCGCCATATGCAAAAGATGAAATTCTCATATATTACACCAAGACCAGTTCATAATGGACAAGATAAAAGCAAACAAGAGGAATTCAAAAAAAAATCTCAATGGAGCTATTAGCAAGTATCCAGAAAAAGAGCTATTTTTCTTTGATGAATCACGGTTTGGCACACATTCAAAAGTTGGACATGGGTGGTTTAAAAAGGGGATTAGAACACAGGTTAAAACAAAATTAGGTAGGCAAAATTTCTATCTCTATAGTGCAGTTAATCCTAGAAATGGAGAGAGTTCTAGCTTATTTGCACCAAATGTCAACACTGATTGCATGAACATATTTCTTGAGCAAATTTCGCAATATCTAGAAACACGAGAGGCTTTTCTCGTTATGGACTGTGCTAGTTGGCATAGGTCAAAAAATTTAAAGGTACCTAAAAATATCGACATTATATACCTACCTCCATACTCACCTGAGCTAAATCCTGTTGAGAGGCTTTGGTTATATATAAAACAGAACATTTTGCGCAATAAAATATACGATACAATTGCTCTACTTGAGGGTGCTTTGTGCAAATTTATTACTTCTCTTGCCAGCTCCACAATTAAACAACTCTGCAATGTTTCCTATTTGACTGGACAACAATGAGAATTGGTATTACAAGCTCCACTCAATAAATTTTTATTACTTTCTGTCGTTGAAACTGGTTCTTTTTCTCTAATCACATGCTGAAATGATGCCGGTTCTTTACTAAACTTCTCACTCAATTCTAAAACTGAATTCCAAGTTCCAACATCCAACCAATCGAAATTAGCTTCTATCATTGCAACGTTTTTTGCTTTCTCCATCACCAAGTAATCAATGGATATGCCTTCAATTCCTGCAAAATCTCGTTGTTTTAAATACAGAAATCTCTCTTGCGGTGTGAAATATTTAAAACATAAATTGTAAAGATTCGGGGCAGATTTTTTAATCTCATCTATGTAGCGTTTTGCTTTAAACACAAATATTCCAGAGTTTCAATAATGATCGTTACTTAACTTACGCTCGGGCTTTTCTGTAAAATCTTTCACTATATGACATTTTTCTTTCTGATCATATACTGCATTTATATAGCCGTATTCAGAATTGAATTCATGAGGCTTAACCCCAAAAGTGACTATAGAGTTAGTTTCAGAGGCTAACTTAGACGCTTTTTGAGTAGAAGCATAAAAACTATTCAAATCACCTATAAAATGGTCTGAAGACAGAATTAACATTGTCTCGTTTTCATTGCAGAGAAGTGCAGCAATTAATATTGCCGCTGCTGTTCCAATTTTCACTGGTTCGAAAATCACTTTATATTCTTGCAGTGCATGCAATTCCTCCATCACTAATGACTCGTACTGTATATTTGTAGCAATTATGGGCGGCATATAATCGCTTTTTAGCCTCAACAAAGTGTTGTGAAACATAGTGTTCTGACTAAATATTTTCTGAAATTGCTTTGGCTTAGATAAAGGCCAAAGTCTGCTACCACTACCACCACACAATATTATAGGGCGCATTTAGTTAAGATATTAATTAAATAATTAATATCTTATACTGAGGGCAAAATACATGCAAGTTTTTGTTGTGGAATAGTTAATAAAGAAAGTAAATGTTGATTTAAAGTAATTGCGAATGAGAGTGATCATGTGTAGCGCCTTGCCCTTGCTGTGAATTTCTTCTATTTTGTAATTCCTCAACATGACCTTTTCTTTTATCACTTAATATTTCATTACCCTTATTTTGTTCTTCCTCAGGACTCTTTAGTATTTCATTACTCTTGCTAACTTCTTTATCATCCCCTTGTTTCTTTGGCCTTCTAGCGTTAAGCTCATCCCATGTGCCCACTAGTGAATCACGATTCCCATGATCCGGCTTTAGCCTTTCTTCACCTTTAATAACATTAAAGTCACTTTTTGCTTCTTCCCAACATCCTTTCAATTGGTGTTTCCACATAGTAAAGTAAGCATCACCATATTTTTTCTCATTTGCTACAAACAATAAAATTGGGGCCTTAAGTATTGTAGCTACCATATTTACTGAATTCTTCACTGCCATCGCAGGGGTGAACAAAAGATAGCCAAAAGACTTTGCAATTGGGTTTTGTTTGCTTATTAAATGCTCCCCTAACTTTATAGGAAGAGAAGTCAACAATTTAGTACAAACTTTAGCCAAGCTTGTAGCAAAAACGATAGGAACAGATATAAGACTTTTATCTAGCTCTAGATTACCATCCTGATCTCTAATTTCTGAAAAATGGGTGCTTAGCTTCTTGTAATCACTAGTGTATAATAATTCTCCATTTCTTCCTTTTTCATCAACAACTTCCTGAACTTTACCTTCTTTATTTTTTACCTCTTTAGTTAGCACAGAAGAATTAGTTAATTCAAATGGATATTGAGGATCCTTAGTTTTTTCAGCTTCAAAAATTGGCACGTGTTTTTTCAAATCCATTCTCGAAAAGCCTAATGGCTCAAAATATGACTTATGCAACTCATTTATCGGAATTTGCTTACCCTGATTGTCTATATAATTGATAGTAAAATAAGATCTATCATTATCTTTATCTTTGGTAACTAAAGATAATCTGAAACTTGGTTGTTCTCCATTCTCATCTTTTTGACCATACAAAAGTTTATAGGTTGGATTTTTATCTTTATCTAGTATAGCATTTCCATGCATATCCCTGTTTTCTATGATTTTAGCAGACTGTACAATTTGATCATAATTTTTTGGATACTGGCATTTCCTTCCATCATACATCATTACCTTTCTAAGGTCTTCGACGTAAACTTGAGATTCAGGTGAAGTAAGCAGACCTTTTGCTTTAAGTGTAAGATCTATTGCTCCCTTTTTTAATGCTTCAAACATATTGTCAAACCAAAATCGCTATAATGCTATAGTTCAATAATAAAACTAGTACACTAATAATATATTAACACAGCACCGGTGATTTTACAAGAAAATATGCCTGTAGAAGATAAAGATTGTAAAAGCGAGGGTTATATAAGTAATGCTTGATAAGTACTTTATGCATGTAATTGTAAAAATCCTCAAAGGTACGCTGTGTATATAATCTTCGCATACTACCTGCATTCCAAGAACTGCGTGCCAAAAAATGCAAAACAACAATACAACAAAAAATAAAAGCTCTAGAGGGTGATTAATAAATTTTTCACTAAAAGACAAAGAGCTATCAGTATAAAATGTGCAAGAAAATGAATAGATAAACCAAGGAAACAGGAACAGTAAAATTACCGCAGAAACACGCTGAACCCACCAATGATGTACTGAATTTCCAGACTGACTCATATAAACATAAATAAAAAAGCCATAGTAGAAAGAAGTAGCGTTACTGTCAGCAGTATAGCACTCCTTGAAACGCCAGTAATTTCTAAATTAAGCCCAGCATCCCACAATAAATGACGAATACCATTAAGAAAATGATATACAAAACTTATAAAACATAAGACATAAGCTAATTTAGCAACAGGAGTGAATAATAATGCATTTAAGTACCTTACTATAAGTAACTCAGGAAAGTAAACATGTAATATGAAATACCAAGAAAGTATCATTAATAAAAGGAATAGCAAGATACCAGTCAATCTATGCATAGTAGAGAAAAAACTAGTAACTTGTACTTTATATATTTGTAAATGTGGAGAAAGAGGTCTATCACTCATAAAATTCCGTTATCGGGAAATTAAAATAAAGTAGAAGTAAAGACAGCAGTATAGCACATAACAACACCATCATTAAAAATGGTAAGTTATGCGCAAAGCCTAAGGAGGTAATCCAGCTGCAGATTCCCCTACTGCTACCTTGTTACGACTTCACCCCAGTCACCGATCCCACTTTAAATAACTCCCTCCTTGCGGTTAGGTCGTTAGCTTCGAGTGAAACCAATTCCCATGGCGTGACGGGCAGTGTGTACAAGACCCGAGAACGTATTCACCGTGGCGTGCTGATCCACGATTACTAGCGATTCCAACTTCATGCACTCGAGTTGCAGAGTACAATCCGAACTGAGATGGCTTTTAAGGGATTGGCTTAGCCTCGCGACTTTGCAGCCCATTGTAGCCACCATTGTAGCACGTGTGTAGCCCACTCCATAAGGGCCATGATGACTTGACATCATCCCCACCTTCCCCCAGTTTATCACTGGCAGTTTCCTTAAAGTCCCCAGCATTACCTGATGGTAACTAAGGATGAGGGTTGCGCTCGTTGCGGGACTTAACCCAACATCTCACGACACGAGCTGACGACAGCCATGCAACACCTGTGTGAAACCCGGCCGAACCGACCCTATCCCTTCGAATAGGTATAATTTCCATGTCAAGGAGTGGTAAGGTTTTTCGCGTTGCATCGAATTAAACCACATGCTCCACCGCTTGTGCGGGTCCCCGTCAATTCCTTTGAGTTTTAATCTTGCGACCGTAGTCCCCAGGCGGAATGTTTAACGCGTTAGCTGTAATACAGAAAGTAAAACTTCCCATATTTAACATTCATCGTTTACAGCGTGGACTACCAGGGTATCTAATCCTGTTTGCTCCCCACGCCTTCGCGCCTCAGCGTCAGATTTGAACCAGATAGACGCCTTCGCCACTGGTGTTCCTCCTAATATTTACGAATTTCACCTCTACACTAGGAATTCCTCTATCCTCTTTCAATCTCTAGATTAGCAGTTTTAAAAGCAATTCCAAGGTTGAGCCTTGGGATTTCACTTTTAACTTACTAATCCGCCTACGCGCCCTTTACGCCCAATAATTCCGAATAACGCTAGCCCTCTCCGTATTACCGCGGCTGCTGGCACGGAGTTAGCCAGGACTTCTTCTGTGAGTACCGTCATTATCTTCCTCACTAAAAGAGCTTTACAACCCAAAGGCCTTCTTCACTCATGCGGCATGGCTGGATCAGGCTTTCGCCCATTGTCCAATATTCCCCACTGCTGCCTCCCGTAGGAGTCTGGACCGTATCTCAGTTCCAGTGTGGCTGATCATCCTCTCAGATCAGCTATAGATCATTGCCTTGGTAGGCTATTACTCCACCAACTAGCTAATCTAATATAGGCTCATCTAATAGCAATAAATTTTTCCCCCGTAGGGCGTATACGGTATTAGTTGCCGTTTCCAACAATTATTCCGTACTACTAGGTAGATTCCTATACATTACTCACCCGTCTGCCACTAAGTTATACCATAGCAAGCTACAATATAACTCCGTTCGACTTGCATGTGTTAGGCCTGCCGCCAGCGTTCATTCTGAGCCAGGATCAAACTCTCAAATTTAGACTTCAACCTATAAAAGGTTGAGGGTACATCGGATAAATCCGACAAAAAATAATTTAGCTTAATACTGCTGTCTTTATTTCTACTTTAGAAATATTTTAATCTCCAACTATTCAAACAACTTTAAGAATATTATTATATGATATAATCACTATGTCAATATGTTTTTGCAAATCAAAAGCATTAATGTATAAATATATAACTATTTGGAATATTACCATGAAAAAATACATCTTTCTGCTTGCACTCGCGCCAATGTTAGTTGGCATCACATTATACTTATTGCGCAACATTGATAACACAAAACAATCTATAACTGCAGGTGACAAGTTTTACGAAGTATTATTCTTAAAAAAAGATAATAAGCCGCTGCTAGAAGAAATAGATTCAAATTGGGAGTATTTAGCAAATTTTGAACGCGCATTCAATCATATCTCAGATTCAATGCCAACAGACACAGCATCTATTTATAATGATTTGGCAGATGATAAAGATGCTCCTGGTGTTTTGCGTGAGTTAGCACAATATTCAGAAGTAATGAGCTTACTTCACTCCAACGGTGAAAAAATAAATAAAGACAAAATTGATAATTTAGAATCAAGCACAGTATACCCTTATTCAAGCCAAGAAGCCATCGCTATAGTAAAGATACACAATAACGACGTTCAGGGTGCAACTGAAATATTGCGTTCCCTATTAAATGATAGAAAATGCCCTATCCTAATCAAAGCTAATGCACAAGAATTACTCAGGATATATGGGAGTTAACTCATTGGACTTTTTGCATAGCTTTTGGCAGCGCATTGGATGAAACGAAAAACTTCCTTGACAAGCCTCGCCAGCTCCCTTATCATAAAACTGAAGCTATTTATTTATCTTCGCAATCTGTGCAGGTTAATGACAAAAAACTTAGGGTATTTGGCGTCTCATGTTTAATTTTTCGCACTACGTGCATCGCATGTCTTTAAAAATTCTGGGTTTTTACCTATATAAGCCGAAACGCGCTTACAAAGCGTTTAAGACAGCAAAAAACGTCAAATTGACAAGGGAGAATTTGAATGCTAGCTACTACGGGGTTTCTTTGCCTTTTTTCCTGCTTAGTAAATTTCTTAAACACTTGCGGTGTAGGTTAGTTGCAAGTTAAAAGCAGCTAAATCGCTCTTAATCAAGCGTTTTAGAATAAAAAAAACGCCGATATTTTAGTACATGGTAAGTAGCCAACCACCACGGGGTTTCTTTTGCCTTTTTTTTTATTTGGTAAATTTTTTAAATATTTATGGCTAAAGATTGCACGAATGTTGCAATTACAAAAACGATTTCTACTAGGGTATCACGCACTGGGATGACACCATTCTTTTTCCTGGATCCAAGTAGTCAGGGCACTGGGATGACAGCTACCCTGACAATCGTCATCCCGCTGCTTGTTAGCGGATACCGCGGCGGTATGACGTAGAAGTTATACTTTTATGCTTACCAACTTAATAAAATTCCTGGATTCCAGTGTCAGCTACTTTCATGACACCAACAGTTGATATTGGTTTGTTGCTTTGCTAGCCAACTACTAGCTATGCCTCAAGTTTCCTATTCAAAATTTTCAATATCAAATCCAATTCATTTGGATTATCATACCGTATCATAACTTTACCCTTAGAATTGTTGTCATTAATTTTGATCTTTAAACCAAGTTGAGAAGATATAGCGCCTTCTATTACTGTCATATCTTGATTTCTAGTATATCTCTGCTCTTTTTGATTGTTGTTTTGATGTAGGTCCTTTATCAGTTTTTCAGTTTGTCTAACGCTTAAGCCCTGAGAAACTATTTTTTCTGCAATACTTTCCGCATTTTCAACATTAATCAACGCTCTTGCATGACCCATAGACAATTTTTTCTCATTGATCATTGTTTTCACCCTATCAGGGAGCAACAACATCCGAATCATATTGGTTATGTGGCTGCGGCTTTTGCCTATAGCTGAAGCTAATTCCTCATGTGTATAGAAAAACTCATCTATCAGTTTTCTGTAAGCTTCACCTTCCTCTATTGGATTAATATCTTGCCTTTGTATGTTTTCAATAATGGATACTTCCAAGCATTCCTTGTCGCTCAGATCTTTTATGATAACCGGTGCACTATCAAGATTTGCAATCTTGCTTGCTCGCCAACGACGTTCTCCAGCTATTATTTCATAACCATCATCATTTGAATCTTTGCGTACCACGATAGGCTGTATAATGCCACTTTTCTTTATCGAATTTGCAAGTTCTCTTAATGACTCCTCGTCAAAATGTTTCCTCGGTTGAAATTTGCTTGGGTGCAGTAATGAAATAGGCAAGTGCTCTTGTCGATCTTCTTTATTATCATAATTATCGCCTATGAGGCCGGCAAGACCTCTGCCGAGGCGTCTATCATCCTTCATACTACGCCCTCGCTTACTAGTTTCTTCTCCTTACAACTGCTCGCGTGCTTTTTTAAAATTTCCCTTGCCAAACTTATATATGCTTGTGCACCAGGACACTTAAGATCATACACAATAGCGGGTTTTCCATGAGAAGGCGCTTCTGATAACCGTACGTTACGTGGAATAACAGTCTCATACAATGGGATGATAGTTTTGTATACTTTATCATTTAAATACTGGCAAATATCGTTTTTAATCTGTTCACTGAGTTTGTTGCGCCTGTCATACATTGTTAACACTATCCCTTCTATTGCCAAAAAAGGGTTTAGGTTATTTCTTTTTATCAGCTCTACAGTTTTAACTAAATGGCTCAATCCCTCCAAAGCAAAAAATTCACACTGAAGAGGGACAATAATAGAATTAGCAGCAGTCAAAGCATTTATGGTTAGAAGCCCAAGTGATGGAGGGCAATCGATGATTATATACTCATAATTATCGCGTATCTTCTCTAATGCGCTTTTTAGCACAAATTTTCCTCGCTCAAGTTGCGATAATTCAATTTCTGCAGCTGATAAATCAACTACTGACGAAATTAGTGATAAATTTGGAATTTCCTTTATATTGAAAATTGCCGATTCTATCAATCTATTTTCGCTGCTTAGTAGTATTTTGTATATGTTTTTTTCTTCCCTACTACGATAAGAAATCCCGAGTCCGGTGCTAGCATTTCCTTGAGGATCAAGATCTACCAATAAAGTGCTTTTTCCTACAGCAGCAAAGGCTGTCGACAAATTTATACTAGTTGTGGTTTTGCCAACTCCACCCTTTTGATTTACTATTGCAATAATCTTGCTCACGCCTTTTATCTTATGTATAAAATAATTCTATTGTATATATGCAAGAAACTTTTGCATTAGAAAATTTTTTTGTTGCTAACCACACTAAAATTAGACTGTCTTTTTTACTTTGTGTAACACACTTTGAACCTTGTTTCCTAATTCATTCAGAGTGAATGGTTTTGGCAAAAAGTGAAAATCTTCTATATTGATGTCATCACTCTTTAAAAAAGCATCTTCTGCATACCCAGAAATAAAAATAACGTTGATATTTGGCCTATGGATCAACGCTTCTTTAACTATTTCTGGGCCGCTCACCTCTGGCATGATTACATCAGTGATTATAAGATCTATGTGTTGACTTTTTTTACTGATTATTTCTAGCGCCTCGCTGCCTATGCTTGCTTCTATTACATCAAATCCTTTTCTTTTGAGTGCTTTAGAGATGAATTCCCTTACTGAATCTTCATCTTCGATTAATAAAATTATACCATTACCTTTAATTTCACTTACTACCGGTTTTTCTGTTTCTTCACTATCTTCCTCTCTATCATTTTCATCTGATATGTAAACCATGGGCAAAAATATGCTAAATTTAGTTCCATGATTTACTTTGCTAGCAACATAGATGTATCCTTCAGTTTGTTTAATAATGCCATATACAGTAGAGAGGCCAAGACCTGTACCAGAGGTAATATCTTTGGTAGAAAAAAATGGATCAAAGATCTTTTCAGTTGTATCACTCGTCATTCCACATCCAGTATCAATTACTTCAATCACAACATAATTTCCATGTTCAATCGCTTCCTTGTCTGGAGAAAACATATCCTGAGGTGTAGAATTTAATGAGTCAATCTTTTGATTAAAGGTTCGTATAGTTAATTCTCCGCCCTTTTCCATAGCAGCACTAGCATTGACTGCTAAGTTAAGTATAACTTGCTCTAATTGCCCTTGATCAGCCCTAACAGCACCCAAGTCTCTACCATAATAAATATTAAATTTTATATTTTCACCTATTAATCTTTTTATCATTTCATAAAGATTAGCTATAGTATTATTTACATCAATAATTTTTGGCTGCAAGGTCTGTCTTCTTGAGAAAGCAAGCAATTGTCTTACTAAATTTGATCCACGCTTTGCATTCTGCTGTATCTGTATTATATCTCCAAAAGATGGGTCACCAGCTGAGTGTTGGAGTAAAAGCAAATCGCAAAATCCTATTATCCCAGTCAATATATTGTTGAAATCATGCGCAATACCACCTGCTAACTGCCCTATAGCTTGCATCTTTTGATAATGCTCAAGCTTTATCTCTAGGTTTTTGTGTTCAGTATTGTCAATAAAATAACAAAGTATGAAGATCATTTTATTATGAAGAAACTTATTGAAATATATTTTTATGTTATTACCGCCGTTGAGCTGTACATCAAAAGACGCATTATTTATTCTATTACTCGAAAAATATTCACGTATTTTCACATGATAACTATCCAATATCAACGTAAAGATTGAATTATTATCTGACCCTGCAAGCTTTATTAGTGCCGTATTTTTCTTTACAAAGTTGCCGTTTATGTCACATTGTGCAATAGCAATTGATGAATTTGCAAAACAAGGGTGTAATTGATAATCAACAATATTTGATTCGGTTGGTGTTATAAAGCCATATATATAGCTATGGTTGTATTTATCACAAAATATAGCAGTGCTCATATAAGCCTTGAATGGAATACCACTTATAGTAAAAAACAAAATTTCATTATCGGTTGTTGTATTGTTATATTTAGATTGAGATATAAAATCACTGATTGAGCTACCTTTTTCCAGTTTTTTTAGTTCAAATATGTCTAAAAATCTTTTATTTACAGATAAAATCACCCCTTTGGCATTTGCAATGTAAGTTCCTATGCTGTGTTTTTCTATTAACTCTTCATATATCTGCTCCTTGTTTATCTGTGTTGCTTTGAATACAAAATACCCATCTGGCCTTGCTATTGGCACTAATGATAAATTTAAAATCTTATTACTATTTATAGCAATTTGGGGATTATCTGGTATCGGCTCAAAGAGCAAAAGAAAGTTAGATACTCTATTCTTCTTGTTTAAGGAAATGCATACCTGTACAGAAGAGTTATTTTTTAGTGCATGATAGAGTACTTTTTTGTCTGCTTCTGAAACATCTCCTATTTCAAGAATCTTGGCTAACGTAATGTCATCATCTATATGATCTTTAAACCTTTCGTAGAACCTTGCATCAGCATAAATAATACCTTCATCCTTATGTAAAATAAGGCAAAATTCTGTATTATGATTTAGTGCATTTGCAAATATTGCATTTTGAAATTCTATAGTATTAAGTAGGTATCTGTAGCGTTTTACATTATACATCATAAAGAGAGTTGTTAGAATGCTAACTAATAAATTAATCTCTATATTAATATGCTGACTATATATATCAAAAAAGTAGAGTATCGATATTGCTACTGGAGGTAAGAGCATAATAACTGCCATCACAACAATTGACATTCCATAATTTCTTAGTATGAAGTCAACCCTGTTCTCTTTTTTGTTATCTATGTATCTTTTATTCATTATTGTTACTTGGCATTGTTGTACATACGAAAATGTTCTATTATATTGATTTAATTATTATAGATTTATTAACGTCTTTGATAGATAATTATCATCCAAATCTAATTAAGTTCCTTAAATATCAGATATAACAATGTTAATAAGCCAGCAAGAGGATATTATGGAAAAACAAAAAACACAAGCATTTAAATGGTTCTGTGCACTAAGAGATAAGATCATAGAATCTTTCTTATTAATTGAAAAACAATCATCCGCAGAGCCAAAGATCGAAAAGAGAAAGTGGGATCGCCCAGGTGGTGGAGGTGGTGAATCTACAATTATTTTTGGTAATGTTTTTGAAAAAGTTGGAGTAAACGTTTCAAAAGTACACGGAAAATTTGCAGATTCAGCCATTAATGAAATTCCTGGTGCAAGTGAAAGTAACGGAGAGTTTTGGGCAAGCGGTATATCTTTAGTGTCTCATATGCAATCGCCCCTTATCCCTGCAGCACATATGAACACAAGGCTGATATATACTTCAAAACAATGGTTTGGTGGAGGAATGGATTTTACGCCAATATATAAAAATGAAGAAGATTGCAAGTATATCCATGAATCAATCAAAATGACATGTGATAGATTTGACACCGGATATTATCCAAAATTTAAAGAGCAATGTGACAATTATTTTTTCTTACAACACAGAAAAGAGCCGCGTGGCATTGGTGGCATTTTCTATGATAATCTGAGTTCTGGCAACTGGGAAAACGATTTTGAGTTCACAAAAGCAGTAGGTGAAGCCTTTTTGGAAATTTATTCGCACGTCATACGTAAACATATGCAAAAATCTTGGACAAAAGAACAACGAGAAAATCAATTAATAAAACGTGGCAGATATGTAGAATTCAATCTGTTATACGATCGTGGCACAAGGTTTGGTTTAATGACTGACGGCAATCCAGATGCAATTATGATGTCAATGCCACCACTTGTTAAGTGGTTATAGAGAGCTGCTATTAGTAGAAAATAAATCATCATAGTTTAAAATTGTACCATGGTAGTGAGCTTTTATATAGGGGGTATAATCATGGGCATAATAGATAATTTTTTAATTAAATCTGTCAAAAACAATGACATAAAAGGTGTTAAACTGACTCTAATTCTCTATGATGCATTAAATAGTTTTAGAAAATTCTTTTCAAAGACTATGTCTCTCAAGGATACAGGATCATTTGATATAAATAATAATCAAGCTTTAAATCAGGCTTTAGGACATGCTACAGATCACAAAATAATGGAATTGCTGATTAATCGTGGAGCTGATATCCACTCAATAGATGAGAATGGAAAGAATGTTATAATTCGTGTTATTGAGAGTTTAGCAGAATCAAAAAATCTAAAATTGGATAGTGAGAAAAACTTACCAGCAGAGATAATTCTTCACCCCACAGTTTCCTTTTTACTAGGAAAAGGCGCAGAGTATTATTCTACAGATGATTTGAATATTGAAGCTATACAACAAAAACCTCCTAGAACTTTTGAGTATAAGTCAAAGAATACTAGCTATGATGCTTTGCCTTCAAAAGAGCCCATTTACGCTGAGGTGTATGACACTAAGGTTAGTAACTCATTAGGGGAGAATGGTTATTTGAGTGTATCAGAAGAATCTATTTATGCTGAAATATATGATTCACATAAAAAATCCACTGAAAATTTATCATTGGACGATAGTGGTTATTTGAGTATATCAGAAGAACCTATTTATTGCACTATAGATGATCTTTCAGAACAAAAAGCCTACTAGCCTAAAACAGAAAGAGCCAGAACAGTCGTCAGAACCTATTTATGCTAGGGTAGATTTGTCCAAGAAAAGAGCAGAAAGAAAAGCAAAAGACATAAAAGCTAATTCTGGAACTTGCCATGGGTTAGTGCAAGATAAAGTGAATGATTGGCAAGTGAAGCTAAATGAGCTAAGTGCTAATAAGTCGATAAGTCAGCAACAGACTAATGATCAAAAAATTAAGACCAAGGCTGGCTTTAGTGTAGAAGAAATAAGGCAGAAATATGAGCGTAGAGATTCTGGCTACGATTCCGATACAAAAGTTGAACAACAATTAGAATTAGCTCCTAAATCTGAGATAGGTTCAGTGAGTATTGAGCATGGAGTAATAGGAGGCTGTCGATATAAGATTACTGATATATCCCTCTAACTATGTGATTCAAAATAATTGAATTGACTTTATATATGTAATCGATATAACCTAGTTAGATTCAAGTTGACTCTTTCGTCTAGTGGTTAGGACACCACCCTTTCACGGTGGTAACACGGGTTCAAATCCCGTAAGAGTCACTCAAGTAGAATATAATTAAAGTTTTGAATGGGAAAAATTAGGCTCTATGTTGAAGAAGCTTTATCACAAGGCGTGAGTTTAGCACTTAATCCACAACAAAGTCACTATATTTGCAATGTAATGCGGCTTAAGAAGTATGATAATCTCTCTCTTTTTAATGGAAAAGATGGAGAATGGTTAGGAGAAGTAGTTAATATATCGCGTAAATTGACAGAAGTTACACCCAAAGAATGCACTAAACAACAGCAATATGAGGAAAATTTATACCTGTATTGTGCCATGGTAAAAAGTGCTGCTTTGAACAACATAGTAAGACAGGCAACTGAAATGGGAGTAATCTGCATTCAATTTATTTCAACAGAACGTACAGTGGTAAAAAATATTAACCTAAGTAGAGCAAAATTACAAGCAATCGAAGCAGCGGAACAATCAGGTAGGATAAGTATACCAGAGATTTTGCCTCCTATTAACTTTTGTGAGTTACCTGATTCCCAAAGTAAAAATTTTGTTTTGTGTGATGAAACAGGTAAAGCTGATAAAGTGCTGAAAGGCAAAAAAAATGTTGCTATTATTGTTGGTCCTGAAGGTGGTTTTTCATCTTATGAACTTGATCTTGCCGATAAGTTTTGTCAAAAATTGAGTCTAGGAAAAAGAATTTTAAGGGTCGATACTGCTGTAGTTGCTGCACTCACTTTCACCAATTGGTGTAGCTAGATTTTTAAATATGGCTAAGGTTTGGGTCATAAAGAAATCTGGTTCAGTGTTGCGCGCACAAAAACCCTGTAGACTTTCTACGAAGCAGTCTGTTGTTAAAGAGGAGCTAATAAAAAACATATTCTAAGATAATATTAAATCTCATATTATATTTTTTCTAAAGTAAACAAATGAATCTTGCATTTTGCCTGAGTTATTGATACTCTGAGTAAAGAAGTCGGGGCGTAGCGCAGCCTGGTAGCGCATTTGGTTTGGGACCAAAGGGTCGGGAGTTCAAATCTCTCCGCCCCGATGTTAGTATAATTGTAAGAACGCTGTAACATAAGAGCAATCTCCATCAGTAAGCAAGTAGCTGACACTGGAATGACATTATTTACCATGTAAATTATGGCATATTACATTTTAACGCTCAAGTTTATAAAATAATTGACAATGTTAATTTTCTAATTTATAAATAGATTTTGAAATGATTACCGAAGGAGGTATAGAGTTTGATAGAAGTATCAGTCCATTATGGTGATGTAGACAGAGCTCTTCCAGTATTGAAAAAAACAATTCAAAAGGAAGGAAAAGGGTTGAAAATGAAAAAACAATATCATGAAAAAAAATCAGAAAAAAGAGCTAAAAAGAAAGCTGAAGCTAAAAAAAAGAGGTACCAACAAGAGTGCAGAAGGCAACGTTATGGTTGGTAGTTTGTACTCAAGTTAATAGTTTATCATTGGTTATTTTATGAATATTCACGAATATCAAGCGAAAGAAGTTTTGCATAAATTTAATGTCCCAGTGCCAAAAGGTTTTGTTGCTACATCTGCAGAAGAAGTAAAGACTCAAGTAAGTCAATTAAAATCTGACGTGTTTGTAGTTAAAGCTCAAATTCATGCAGGTGGTAGGGGTAAAGCCGGTGGCGTAAAGCTAGCAAAGTCAGTTGAAGAAGCTCAACAGTTTGTAAAGGACATGATTGGTATGACTTTAGTTACTCATCAAACAGGGCCAAGCGGGCAGCAAGTAAGAAAAGTGTACGTTGAAGAAGGCTCAAGCATTAAGAAAGAGTATTATTTAAGCCTGGTAATCGACCCGAAGCTCAGTAGGCCAATATTCATATTTTCCTCAGAAGGTGGAATGGACATCGAAGAAGTGGCAAAAAATTCTCCTGCAAAAATTGTGAAATTTGATATTGATCCTGCTACAAGTTTTGATAGCAGCAAGTTAAGCAGCAGTTTTCATTTGAGTCCAGAACAAATAGAAAAGATATCGAGCATTGCAAAAAAAATATATGATGCGTTTATTGCAACTGATGCGAGCCAAATTGAAATTAATCCACTGGTTGAAACAAATTCTGGAGATTTTATTGCGCTCGATGCAAAAATTAATTTCGATGATAATGCTTTATATCGTCACCCAGAAATTATGGAACTTCGTGATTATGATGAGGAAGTGAAAGAAGAGATAGAGGCTTCAAAGTATGGGCTCAGTTACATCAAAATGGATGGCAGTATTGGTTGCATGGTAAATGGTGCAGGTCTTGCTATGGCAACAATGGATATAATAAAATACTACGGAGCAGAGCCTGCTAACTTTTTGGATGTTGGTGGTGGAGCGAGTAAAGAAACTGTAACTGAAGCATTTAAAATCATATTGTCTGATAGCAACGTAAAAGGAATTCTGGTTAACATATTTGGTGGTATAATGCGTTGCGATATTATCGCAAGTGGAATTGTTGCGGCTGCAAAAGAAATGAGCATTAAAGTTCCTCTAGTGGTTAGATTATCAGGTACTAATTTTGAAGAAGGAAAAAAAATTTTAGAAGAGTCAGGATTAAATATTATTGCTGCAGATGAGCTAGATGAAGCTGCGCAAAAGATAGTAAAAGAGGTAAAATAAAGCGTGTCCGTTTTAGTAAACAAAGATACAAGATTAATATGCCAGGGTTTTACTGGTGCACAAGGCACATTTCATTCAGAGCAAGCAATTGATTACGGAACGAAAATGGTGGGAGGTGTAACTCCTGGAAAGGGTGGTAGCACTCACCTTAATTTACCGGTTTTTAATACTGTAGCAGAAGCCAAAGAAAAAACCGGTTCAAATGCTACAGTTATATATGTACCTGCTAAATTTGCTGCTCCTGCAATACTTGAAGCAATAGATGCAAAAATAGAATTGATAATTTGTATTACAGAGGGCATTCCTATACTTGATATGGTGAAAGTTAAGCGTGCGCTTATCGGCTCAAAAAGTCGATTGATTGGTCCCAACTGCCCGGGAATTATTACACCTGAAGAATGCAAAATAGGAATTATGCCTGGCCATATCCATAAGCGTGGACACATAGGAATTATGTCTCGCTCCGGAACTTTAACTTACGAGGCAGTAGCACAAACAACCGCTGTTGGTCTTGGTCAATCCACATGTATCGGAATTGGGGGAGATCCAGTTCATGGTATGACATTTGTTGACTGTATGGAGCTCTTTTTAAAAGATGACGATACTCATGGTATTGTAGTTATTGGTGAAATAGGTGGAAACGAAGAAGAAGATGTATCACATTTTGTAAAAACAGAAAAAACTAAAAAGCCAATCGTTGGTTTTGTAGCAGGCCAAACGGCACCTCCAGGAAGACGTATGGGACACGCTGGAGCAATCATCTCTTCCAGCGGTGGAAGTGCTGGTGCAAAACTAGAAGTTATGCGGAGCGCTGGAATTGCAATTGCTGAAACCCCTGCAGTAATTGGTAAGAAGGTATTGGAAGTAATGCATCACTAGAATTAGGATCACAAAAACCCTATATCACCGGTCATGAATACGTTATTTGCCCATTCGATTAATAACTTGCCTCCTGGTAAATTTACTGAAGTCTGTTGGGCAACCAGATATCCACGTAGTGTGGATGCAACAAGTGCTGCACAGGCTGCACTACCGCATGATGCAGTAATGCCTGTACCTCTTTCCCAAACTCTTAAAGCTATTTCTCCAGACTTTTCAACTTGTGCAATACTAACATTAATTTTCCGAGGAAATAATGCGTGATTTTCTAGCTTTGGTCCTAAATTTCGCAATGGTATTTCACTTATGTTATCAACAAAAAAAACTATGTGAGGATTGCCAATATTTACTGCAACAGGATCTTTTAGCATTTCAAGCTCTATAGGTAAGTGAAGAGTGTCACACTCAGTAGACAAGGGAATTTCATGCCATTTTAGCAAAGGTTTACCCATGTTAACCTTTATGGATTTATCACCCACTTTAAAACACTCTAAAATGCGTTTGCTTGTTAGCTCAATAATGGAGTATTCAGCACCTTTTTCTGACATTATCAAATATCCAACACAGCGTGCTGCGTTTCCGCACATTTCAGCTCGACTTCCATCAGCATTATAGATATGCATAAAACAGTCTGCAGCATTAGACATTGTTATAATTATCACTTGATCACAACTGCTTTGATCAGCAATTTGTCTATGGTTCCAGTCTAAATTGTTTGTTGAACGTGAGTCTATGATAACGAAATTGTTACCAGTGCCGTGCATTTTGATAAAATTTTCAGAATTTTGGCCACTCATCATAAAAAAATATTTCTTCTATTGGTCTTCTTTTCTTCTTACTTGTTTCAGCACCCTCTTCTTCGTAACCAACCGCTATCACTGACATTACGTTAAAGTCATTGGGTATATTGAACTCTTTCACTATTTTATCTCTATCAAATCCACCCATTTGATGGGCCATTAAGTTCATAACTGCAGCTTGTAACATAAGTCCATAATTTGCTGCACCAGTATCATGATTAGCCCAAAGATTTTCTCCTTTACCTTGTTTACGGAAGTTTTTAGCACTTAAAGATATGATTAACACTTGTGCATCTTTTGCCCATTTTTGATTAGATTCATCAAGGCAATTTAGCAGCTTTTCCCATGCGCTTTGATTGTTCTGTTTGTTGCATATTACGTATCTCCAGGGTTCATCACCAAAACATGAGGGAGTCAGCCTTACAGCTTCCATTAAAATATCCATGTCTTCCTGAGATATTGCTCTTGTAGGATCGTATGAACGTCCGCTGTGTCTTGCTTTCATCAACGATAATAGATCTTGTTTACTCATCATTTTTAATTTAATAGTGCATAAATAATTCATTGTAGCACAATATAAGCAAAATTTAAATTGCAAAACCTCTCATACACATATATTACATTCAATAAGTTATTTTTATTGGGAAGGTATGTTTATAACACAATCTAGCAGCAGATCAACACTGGCTGAAATATTGTCTTGCGTTTTACTTTTATTCTTGATGGCTCAAATAAGTATACCATTGCAGCCTGTGCCTATCACATTGCAAACTTTAGGAGTAATGCTTATTGGGCTTAAATTTAACCGCAGAACAGCATTCTATTCTGTGCTTACATATCTATCACTTGGTGCAGCAGGATTGCCTGTTCTTGCGAATTTTTCTGGTGGTTATCACGCTCTTCTTGGACCAACCGGTGGATATTTAATTGGCTGTTTAGCTGCTGTTATGGTAATGAGCAAAGTAAATGAATTACTGAACTCTAAATATAAATCATTTGTGTGTAATTCTTTAAGTTGTCTGGCTGGTACAGTTGTAATCTTTATTTGTGGTGTTAGTTGGCTTGCTGTTTACTTGGGTCTGGGACAAGCAATAATGGTGGGTGTTTTACCATTTATCCTTCCTGGTTGGTAAAAATTTTTCTACTTGTAGCAGCTTTGCAATATTTGAAAAAATGATAAAATTCCGCCCTCATCATTTCATGTGCACCCTCGCGTTTCGGGGATATGGGTATTCTCAGGGTTTTGTAGAAAATTATAAAAGGATAGCAAGCAAAGTAATTAGTACTCAAATCGAAGTAGTTGGTAACCTTGATAATATCTGTAGTGCTTGTCCAAATCAGACTAAACAAGGTAAATGCACCACACAAGCTAAAGTTTTAGAGCTAGATAGAAGGCATATGGAAATTTTAGGAATTAAAATTGGCGAGACTTTAACTTGGAATGAGGCAGTAAAAAAGATTAGGGAGAAAATGTCTTTAAAGAAATTCGAGTACGCATGTGAGGGGTGCAACTGGCAGCCATATGGAATATGTAAAAATGCCCTTTTAAATCTACAAAGGTAGTTGACAAAATGTTAAGATAAATTGAAGCATTTTTGTGGAAATAAAGCGAAATATGGAAGACAAAAGATAAATGCATTCTGAAAAGCTACACAGCATGTTCGTCCCGCTAATTAATAATATCTTTATTATTGTATGAGATAGGTAATTTAGCATTTATGAATTTGTAATGTGTTACGCATAGCTCAAAGAAATAAGGTTTACTGGTTACACGCTGCAGCCAATGCCACAACACTAGGACCTATGTTTATCTGCATGTTAATTTGCGTTGTGATTTTATGGAGGTCTTCTGTTACCTATGCTAGTGAAAATTTGGAGATACAAAAGGCCTTCGATAGTGTTGTCAAGCATATAAAAGCTGATAAAAAATATAAAGATCTTGATGTTATTGAGAGAAAAAGTGACAAATTTAATATCAAAATTTCGCAGAATTCTGGCAAGAGTTTTGACATATACTCTACTTTAAAAAAAGCAAAAGATTCCTTTGAATCAGGAGATAATGAAGCAGCTATTTCTCTCCTTAATCAGATTATCGCAAAGTTTCCTTATCATAAAAATGCTTTAATTGGATTGGGAAATATTTATTACGCTAATAAAGAATACAAAAAAGCTGTAGAGATTTACACAAGACTGTTAAAAGAACACCCTAGTAACCCTTACATATTAAAAAATTTTCTGACGATAATCTCACAATATGATCCTGATCTGGCGTTGAGTGAAATGTTAAAATTGTATGATATACATAAAAATTATGCTCCTTTATTAGCAAATTTAGGTATGATCTATATGAAAAAGGAGGATTATGTAAAAGGTAAAGAGTATATGATAACTGCTATTTCCCTCGATGAAAACAATATTTTTTATACTTATAATTTAGCTGTTATTCTAGATAAACTTTCAGATTTTCAAAATGCTACAATATTCTACTTAAAATTGTTGAACATGGCTACAACTTCGAAAGATGTGAGTGAAAAAATACCTTTATACAAAGTGACAGCAAGACTAAAATTTATAAAACTTCACAGCACGCACTCAAAGATTTCATAAAAGCTTATAGCTCACCTAAATCTAATTTATCGTATCTGTTCAAGTGAGTGGCTAATGTGCAAATATTGAAGCAAAGTGTGTGAAACACAGCTGTACGAACATTTGTTTGCAAAGGTAATTTACACAACAAATGCATAACTGTACGAACATTGTGATTTTGGCCTATTAGGAGGGTGTCATCCCAGTGCTTGACACTGGGGGCTTTGTTGCATCGCTAGCTATGATGGATTAAAGATAAAAAAGGTGGAGAATATCAGTAGCTTATTATTCTGGTATTTACAACAAGAACGGTCAGTGAATACCTAAATTTGAGTAAAAGAAATTTCACTACCACTCACTAATCCGGCTAAAATTCAAGAATTTCAATGCTTTAGCTATTTTCAATAGAATTAAATTTATTAATATAAATAACAAATTACTATTCTTAAATTTGATCAGATTGATTGCAAAAAAACAAGATTTTCAATAAGTTGCTTATAATCCTAATTATAGTTAGCCTTTCATAAGTAGCGATGCAACAAAGCCCACTGGGATCCAGGAATTTTATTAAGTTGGCGAGCATAAAAATAGCTGTTTTATGTTAAAATACAACGTTTTAATGATTATGAAAAAGCTGGATTCCAGTGTCAAGCACTGGAATGACACCATTCTTTTTTCTGGATCCCAGTGTCGGCTACTTGGACGACACCATTTATTGTAAGGACTTACCTCACATTTACTCTATGATTATCTTTTTAGATCACCTTGTCTACCTATTTTGCCACTCTGCTGAACGGATACAATTTATTGCTATTTTTGTTTACAATAATAATATTGAGCTATAGAATTAAATCTAAAGGGGCAATTAGCTCAGCTGGTAGAGCATCTCGTTTACACCGAGGAGGTCGGCAGTTCAAGTCTGTCATTGCCCATTTGCTTAACTGAATGTTAGTATTATTAATTACTTCAATTAAAGTATAAAAAATGCAGGATAATATAGTACCAATCTCAATAGTAAAAGAGCTGGAAGATTCTTATCTCTCCTACGCAATGAGCGTTATCATAAGCCGGGCTATACCTGACGTGCGGGATGGATTTAAACCTGTTCACAGGCGCATATTATATGCAATGTCAAGAGCTGGATTCGATGCCGGTAAGCCATATAAAAAAGCGGCTCGTATAGTTGGGGACGTAATGGGGAAATATCACCCACATGGTGATGCAGCTATTTACGATTCCTTGGTCAGGATGGCTCAAGATTTTTCTCTTCTTTTACCACTTATTGATGGGCAAGGTAACTTTGGTTCGATAGATGGAGATCCACCAGCTTCAATGCGATACACAGAAGCAAGACTTCAAAAAGTGTCGCACTTTTTACTGAATGATATTGATGAAGATACAGTTAATTTTAGGCCAAACTACGATGGAAATGAAACAGAACCAGTTGTGCTGCCTGCAGAGTTTCCGAATCTATTGGTAAACGGTGCAAGTGGTGTTGCAGTTGGTATGGCAACCAATATTCCTTCTCACAACCTTGGAGAAATAATAGATGCTTGTATGTTATATGTAGATAATCCTGAAGTTACTTTGGATGAGTTACTTGAAGTGATGCCAGGGCCGGATTTTCCAACTGGGGGAACAATTCTTGGAAGGTCTGGAATAAGATCAGCATTTGCAACTGGTCGTGGATCAATTGTTGTGCAAGGCAAGACTCATATAGAAGATCTGCCACAAGATAGGCAAGCAATAGTGATTGATGAAATACCTTACCAGGTAAATAAAGTAAAATTAATTGAGAAGATAGGTGAGCTTGTAAAAGAAAAAAGAATTGATGGTATAACAGAAATTAGGGATGAGTCCGATAAGTCTGGTATTAGAGTAGTAATTGACCTCAGAAGAAATGCTGAAGCAAGTTTTATACTTAATCAAGTATTGGGGCTAACTCCACTAAGAAGTAGTTTTAGTGTTAACACTTTAGTGCTCAATAACAACAGGCCTGCTTTGATGTCGTTAAAAGAAATCATAGCTGCTTTTGTTGACTTTAGAAAAGAAGTGTTAATCAGGAGAACAGAATTTCGTCTAAGAAAAACGAGAGAAAAAGCTCATATATATATAGGGCTCTACATTGCGGTCCTCAGCATAGATGAAGTGATAAAAATCATCCGCGGTGCAAAAGATCCTGCGGAAGCAAGTAGAGAACTTTTAAATAAAGAATGGAAAACTTCGAATGAAATCAACACTATTATCGAGTTGATTTCAGATAGCTCAAGCTTTTTGAAAGATGGAGTGTATAGATTAACTGAGCTACAGATTAAGGCTATCCTTGATATGAAACTGCAGCGTTTAACAGGCCTTGAAAAAGACAAATTAGAAGCTGAGCTAAGTTCAATGATCAACCTGATAAAAGAATATATCGCTTTTCTTGGCTCAGGAGAGAAGTTGATGAAAGAAATAAAAAACAATCTACAAGAAATAAAGAACAGATTTGCTGTGCCGCGAAAAACTTCAATAGAGGAGTCAGACGCGGACATTGAAGCTGAAGATCTAATTCCACAAGAGGATATGGTGATAACCGTAACTATGAATGGTTATATCAAGCGTGTGAAACTTTCTCACTACAGAACTCAGCGTCGTGGTGGAAAAGGAAAGCTAGGACAGGGATTAAAAGAAGAAGATGTAATTACAGAATTATTTGTGACAAATACTCACACTAGCCTCTTATTCTTTTCTAATATTGGCCGAGTCTATAGATTAAAGGTTTATAAGTTGCCTCTTGCAGAACCAACTGCACGTGGAAGAGCGCTTGTTAACATATTTCCGCTTAGCGATAGTGAAACTATAACTAATATCATGCCATTGCCAAGTGAAAATGACGAAAATCAAAACATAGTTTTTGCTACTGCCTATGGAAACATAAGGCGTAACTCTTTAGCGGACTTTCACTATATTCCAAGCAATGGAAAAATAGCAATAAAGCTCGATGGAGGAGACAAATTAGTATCGGTTAAGGTATGTAATGAAATTGACCATGTTTTACTTTCAACAACGCTTGGAAAAAGTATCAGATTTGTTGTAAGTGATGTGCGTCAATTTAAGAGTCGCAATTCAGATGGCGTAAGAGGTATCAAACTTGTAAAGAATGACAGCGTGATATCCATGACCATATTAAATGGGATAGGTGTAGCAACAGAAACAAAAGAACTTTACTTAAAAGTTCCACTTGCAAAAAGACTGGGGACTGCAATTAATAACTCCATTGATTCTAAATTGGAAAAGACTTTGAATGATTTAGGAATAGATAACGAATTATTCTTAAAACTTGCAGTGAATGAGGAGTTTATATTAACTATTACTGAAAATGGCTTTGGTAAAAGAACTTCTGCGTATGAGTATAGAGTAACTAACAGGGGTGGTGTTGGTATCACCAATATTCTTACTACTAGCAGAAACGGTAATGTTGTTGCTAGTTTTCCAGTTGAGCAGGGTGATAATATAATGCTTATTACAGATAAAGGAAAGTTAATTCGCATTTCGGTCAATGAGATTAGAATTGCAGGACGCAGCACTCAAGGAGTCACTCTGTTTAAAACAGAAAGTAGAGAAAAAGTGGTGTCAGTAGCGAAAATTGAAGATCCTGATTCCACTGAAGATAGTATTTTTGAAGTTGAAAACTCTATCGCTTCTTAACCGTAGTATAGGTTAAACAAAAAGCGCAAGTTTTTGTTGATTAATACGCAGTATTTAAATTAAAATATATACTTATGGCTAAGTAAAGATCAATGGACAAAAAATTAACTAAAAATAAAAAACCACTGGCAGACAAAGAGGATAAAAAAACACCTCCTGTTAAAGATCTTACTAAAAATAAGAGTAGGAGAGATTTTATAACATTAACTACATGCGCTATGGCAGGTATAGGAGCTGCAAGTGGACTTTGGCCACTGGTTAAATCTATGAATCCTTCTGCTGAAGTTCTAGCAACTTCCACAGTGGAGGTGAATTTGTCTGGAATTCAGGAAGGACACGGAGTAAAAGTAAAGTGGCAAGGTAAACCAGTATTCATTCGTAGACGCACAAAGCAAGAAATTGAGGCTGCAAGAGCTGTGAATGTGAAGAGCTTGAGGGATCCTCAATTAGATGAGCAGAGAGTATACGAAGGAAAAGACGAATGGTTAATTATGCTTGGAATATGTACACATCTTGGGTGTGTACCGGTTGACCACGCTACAAGAGATGGTAATGGTTGGTTCTGTCCTTGCCACGGTTCATATTATGATACATCAGGTCGAGTAATTGGGGGTCCTGCACCGAAAAATATGGCTGTACCTGATTATTTTTTTCCCAGTGAGAATGTTGTGGTAATTGGCAAGAAGGCTTAACGGAACTCGTTAAAAAAAACTCACAGGATCAACATCTATTATCACTGCAATACTCGAATTCAAGTTACAATTTTTAATCCAATATTTCAGCTTTTTTTGTATAGATAAACTGTGTTTATTGTGTATTTTTAATAATACCCTATACCGATACTTATTATTTAAAAAATTTATCGCTGCTGGTGATGGGCCAAGAATTTCAAATTCCTTTTTGTCTACACCTACATTTTTTTCCTGGATACAAGTAGTTAAGCTACTTGGATGACAAAGAAGAGATTTTACTATTTCATTCGCTGCTTTTTGTGTTGCAATCTGATTCTTACCACAGATTATAAGCGCTATTAATCTGCTAAATGGTGGCATTTTGGCTTCGCGTCTTGACTTAAGTTCGATTTCATAAAATGAGTCTCTTTTTTGATGCAGCAATGCTTTTATTATTGAACTTTCAGGATTATTGGTTTGCACTATTACCATTCCTTTTTCATTAAACCTTCCTGATCTGCCTGCAACTTGGTGCAATAATTGATACGTCTTTTCCGCTGCTCTCAAATCAGAATTTTCGAGACTCAAATCTGCATTCATTACTCCAACCAAAGTTAATTTGGGAAAATTGTGCCCTTTAGCAATTATTTGTGTGCCGATTATAATGTTCACCTCTTCTTTCAATATCAAGTCAATTACGTTACTAACCGACTTCTGATCGCTGCTTATCATCGCAGTTTTTGCGTTTGGTATTAATTTCACCATTTCTTCAAGCAACCTTTCAATTCCTATGCCGTAGAGGGACAATGGCTGTTCACTTTGGCAATTAGAGCATTTCTCTGGAAGTTTTAATTGATAAGAGCAATGATGGCACAAAAGAGCATTTTTTTTCTTGTGATATGTAAGCCAAACAGCACAATTTAAGCAGGAAATTTTATATCCACACTTTTTACAAATTGCCAGTTGTGCATACCCTCTGCGGTTTAGAAAAAGCATAACCTGCTGTTTTTTCTCTATGGTTTGTTTGATGCTTTCAAAAAGCTCAGAGGAGATCCATTGCTTGTTGTTCCTCATATCTACTACTTTAATGAGTGGCAATTCTGCACCACCAAATCGTTTAGTTAGCTTTACATGATTGTAATTCCCGTTTTTAACATGATGAATCGTTTCAAGCAGTGGAGTAGCTGATGATAAAATAATCGGAATATTTTCAAATTTGGCTAAGATTATCGCCATATCTCGAGCATTATATATAATTCCCTGTTCTTGTTTAAAAGATGAGTCGTGCTCTTCATCAACGATAATCAATTTTAGGTTTTTATAAGGCAAAAAAAGCGCTGACCGTGCACCAATAATTATCTGCGCATTTCCATTCGCTATGCTGAGCCAATTATTCCGGCGAGTTTTTGGAGTGAGCTCTGAGTGCCATTCAACTAAGTTTTTTGATATCTGACCATGAATACGGTTTACCAATTGTGAAGTTAAAACAATTTCAGGCAAGAGGATTAGCACTTGCGCATTACCTTCTCCTGATGTCATTTCAACATATTCTGGTGTCATACTAGTACGTGGCAAAGACGGTATGCTAAATGTTACAGTGGGTTTTGCCTTGAGTATAAAGGTGTCATTCCAGTGCTTGACACTGGAATCCAGGAATTTTGATTGTAAATTAGGTATTGGTTTTAAGTTAAAATAAACATTTGTAATGAGGTTATATGAAAAACTGGATCCCAGTGTCAGGCTACTCGGATAACACCCTCTTGGTAGACCCAAATCACAATGTTCGTACAGTTGTGTCTCTGGGCACTGGGATGGTAAAGTCTGAGCAGCATTTGGAACGGCAGTGTAATTCTTAATCAATTGTGCAATCACAGAGAGATAAACTTCGGTTTTTCCAGACCCGGTCTCACCGTCAAGCAAAGTCACTGAATATTCGTTCAAATTGCTGATTATTTTATCACTAGCTACCTGCTGTTCAGGACTCAATTTGCAGCTTATTTCACTTGTTTCCTGCTTTTGTTCAACACAAACCAATTTATCTATGTGATTTACTTTTAACACTCCTCCCATTATCACTTTGGCAAGCATACCAATAGGTATTAAGTTGTATTGCGCAACCCACTCTGCAAATGCAATCAATTTTGGTCTAATATTTGGTAAATCGATTTTTTGCTCAATAAATTTTAATTCTCGGTTACTTTTATCACTGTATTTCCAAACTATTCCGATTAAGCGTTTTTTGCCAAATGGCACTACTACGTAATCTCCAAGTAAAATCTCAGTACTTTCCTCAATTGCATATGAAAATAACTGATCAATTGGAAGTGGTAGTAATACGTCAACTGTTTTTGCCATAGTGATTGAGTTTAACATTGTTTTAAAGAGCTTGTAACTTTATTAAGCTTGGCAATATAGATGAATCGGTACAGAGAAAATCTTAATGTTTAACACATTTTTCATAGTACAGACCGTATGATTGATAAATAAAATGATTTATAGAATTTGTGGAGGCTACCAATGGTCAACGACAAGATTACTTTGAACTTTGAAATAGAAAAAGGCGAACCTATAGATCGATACTACTTTTCTGCACATATAAAGCTTACAGATGAAAGCAAAAATCTTTTGCGGGAGAAGCTTGGCAGTACAATTCAATTCGATAATCTAGATGATCACTTCAATCTTAACCATGAGAATTTTTATATCTACTACAACAAATATAGTGAGCACAATGGTAGAAGTGAGCTACACGTTAGGGATGATAACGGTAAATATTTAACCTCCAATCTTCCACTTAATTACTATGGATTCTCAATGGAACTATCACCTGACGGAGCGTCAATTGCAGATTATGGTTTTTATCCTCTGTATGCAATCTATAACCCAAATCACTATGATAAAGCAAAGGAAAAAGTATTTGATGATCACGGTGAATTGTCACCAATTGCATCAAATGTGTTAGATAATTTTTTAAGCAACACAAATAGCTTAACCACACAAGATATATTACAAAATGTATTCTCACAACTGCAGAAGAAAGCTGATGAAGAAGCAGAAAGATTGGCAAGAGAAAGAGAAGCAGAAAGACAAAGGGAGGAAGAGTTAAATGAAAAGAACGAGGAGTTAAAAGAACTTGTAGAAAAGGATGAGATTAAAATATTCAAAGTGGTAAAAGGTAATGATTTAGGTAATGGGCATTCAGCAGTAGTTTTACAACTTGATGGGGAAGAAGGTGACAAGATACCTCTCGACTCTAGTAAATACTACATAGCAGAGTATAGACACCACCCAGAATGGGAAGGCGATGAATATTTAAATTTTGTTAGCCCTGATAGTGATATGCTGGTTAATTATGAAAACTTATTTTTTGTGCTCAATCAAAGCTCCTACTCAGACTTTGAAAGTGGGTTTTATTCAGAAAACAGAACCGATCCCCATAATTATGCTAAATATTCAAAGGAACCATATTTGAGTGGTGACCAGCTATCTGAAAAATTATCTAATGAATTGGAGGAAGATAGCAATCAGATAGGTACTGAATTTACAATTGATGATGAGCAAGTAGACGAAGAAGTTGTGGTAGAGAGTGAAGCCAAGTCTGGGGAGAAAGGAACGGTTGGTGAGGATAACGCAAAAAATACTATACAGGAAGAAGAATCTAACTATATAGATCAAATGCAAGCGGATGATAGCAGCAGTTATAAACCAGCTTTGCAAAGCAATCGTGATGATTATGCTGATACGAAAAAAGCTCTGCAGAAAAAATTGCATGGAGATGAAATACACAAGCAAAGTAATGAGAAAGCTCAAAAAGATATAGAAGTAAAAAAAGTAACTGTGGAAACTGACAGTAGCAGTAATAAGACTGAAAAACAAACAAAACCAACAGAAGATGAACAAGAAACTGTTATGGCAAGTGTGATAGAAAATATGGATAAAAATTCTGATATTGAAGCAGAAACTTCTAACAGTGTTGCAAATTCACAACATCCCTTAAAAATAAAGACAGGAAGTCCTCTTGAAGTGGGAAAGTATAAGGTGGAGCTGCAAGTGACATATGATGATGTAAAGAATTTTTATGATACCGTACGTGGTAAATATCATGCTGGCGATGGATATAACTACGAACAAGTAATGGTTTTATATAATGAAATTGTTAGGCCCGCTCACAATCATCATTACGAGCTGTTTACTCTTGATGAAGCACATGTTGCTAATGATCACCTGTTTATCAAGGGTCAGGATTTTGGAACTCTAAATGATTTTAATGAGATGTTCTATAAAAGTGATGAGTTAATGTGATGTAAAAAGCAAGATTCAATCTGGTGAACGAGAGTTAACTGACAGAGGAGATTGACACGTATGCCTTTATCTTTAAGATTGTTTATCAAGTATAGACATCAGCTCGCCCCATTCTCTTTTACCAATATTACTTTCTTCTCTAGTAACGTTTTCCCCTTTAATTAATTTGCGAATTATTTCTAGACCAGTTCTTGAAATACAGGCTGATTCTAGGCAATATTCAACAAAGGCATTGTAGGCCAGTGGAACCCATTTTTTTATTATATCCAGCATAACTTCTGCATAAACTCTGATTTCATATTGGGCATGCTTATCAGCTCTAAGCTTCAAAAAATGAAGGAGATTATGCAGATCTATTTTCCAATAAAATTGCGTGTAGTAATTAAGCATTAGGTTAGTTCTGGCAATTTCTCTTGCAAGCCCCTGCTCAATAAATTTTTCATAATGAGAATATACTAAATTAGAGTCATTTGTTAGAGAATCTATTATTTCCTTTGAGGTATCTGGATCAAAAGCTTCCCCGCTACCTTGTTTATTATTGTCAGATTGTTTTGCAACTTGTTCTGGTTTAGGTGTATAAAATTCATTATCAAGTATTGAATACCTTGCTGAATATTCATTCACATTTGCAGTTCTATGCCTTATCCATTGCCTTGCAACAAAAATTGGAAGTTTCACGTGAAACTTAATTTCACACATTTCAAATGGAGTTGTATGATGATGTCTCATTAAATACTTTATAAGTGCTTCATCCTGACTTATCTGTTTTGTTCCCTTACCATAAGAAACACGAGCAGCTTGAACTATAGCGCTATCAGAGCCCATATAATCCACTACTCGAATAAATCCATGGTCTAATACCTTATGTTCTTCATATAAGATTGCATCTATTTTTTTTACTATAGTTCTTTTGGTTGCTTCATTCATAAAATATCCTCAAGACGAAATGGAGATATCAGCTCCACATGAATTGAGTTTTTCATGCATTGCTTCATATCCTCTCCATAAATGATGTGAATTGTTTATTATAGTTTCTCCACCGGCTACCAAAGAAGCAAGCACCAAAGCTGCTGTTGATCTTAAGTCAGTAGCATATAGATTAGCTCCAGATAAGCTTTTTATTCCACTTATAGTAGCTTTGCTTTTCTCGATGCTGATATTAGCACCTAACTTTCTCAATTCATCTGCATGTGTAAATCTGTTTTCAAAAATGTTCTCTTCAATTACTGATATCCCATCAGCGATGCACATTGCAGACATCAGTTGTGGTTGCATATCACTGGGAAAATTGGGGTATGGATCTGTCGCAACGTTAGCAGACTTAATAGAGCCATTTTTTCTGGAAATAACAATGCCTCCATCATACAGTTCAACCATAGCTCCTATAGTCTCCAACTCATTTGTAATACACCTTATATCAGATAGATTTATTCCTTCCAACTCCAACTTACCACCGGTTATTATAGCAGCTAGTGCATAGGTGCCTGCTTCTATGCGATCTGGTATTATTTTATGAACACATCCATTTAGTGCTTCAACTCCTGTTATTATGACCTTTGTATTATCAATTTCAATATCAGCACCCATTTTCTTCAGAAAATCTATTAAATCAAGAACTTCCGGCTCAGTTGCAGCATTGTTTATTGTTGTCACTCCTTCTGCAAATGTTGCTGCCATTATTACATTTTCTGTTGCGCCAACACTTATTTTCTCAAATGTGATTTCTTTTCCTTGTAGCTTTCCTTTCACTGTTGCAATTATATTATAGCCGTCAATTTCAATTTTAGCTCCCATTTCTTCTAATGCTTTAATATGCATATCAACGGGACGCTTTCCAATGTTGCATCCACCAGGAAATGCTGTTCTCGCTTTGCCAAATCTGCTAAGCATTGGACCCAATATTAGAAAAGAAGTTCTTAGCTTACTTGCGGTTTTATATGGCATCACGTGATTGTTGATATTGCTGCAGTCAATTTTCAAAGTATGGTTCGCTTTATAATTTTTATTGTGCATAAAGTTTACTTCTGCTCCAAGACTTTCAAGCAACTTAGACATTAGATGCACATCAATTAAATCAGGTACATTATGCAAAATTACCGGGGAGCTACTTAATAGACTTGCTGCCATTATTGGTAAAACAGCATTTTTTGAGCCATTAATCTTGATTTTTCCGACCAAAGGTTTGTAGTTATTTCTTATTAATATCTTGTGCATTTAATTAGATATAAAGTATAATTCATTAGTTTATTGAAGTCTTACTAAGTATAATAGATTGACCGTAAAAGGCAAAATTTGCTTTTTCTTCCTCATCATCCCAGTGTCATGCTACCTGCATGACACCTGATGCGAATTGCCCCCGAAATTTTATACTATGAATTACTCAAATGACGCTCTCGAGCTTTATCAAACCAAATAACACCAATTGCAACAATGAAATAACCAGCTGCTCCTAATGTAAGGCGAATTACTGCATCGAAAGTTGACAGAGGAGGAGACGGCATTAGAATGCTCAAAACACTATACACAAGATTATTTGTTGCATGAGCAATAGTTACTGGCCAAATCGAGTTGTCTTTTTCAAACAACCAGGTAAACATTATAGACATTGCACAAATATAAAGGGTATAAGCACAAATAGTCGGGAATGTAAAGCCATCCTTCCACAAAGCTGAGCCAGCAACCACATAAGTTGGTATGTGCCATACTGACCAAATAATACCGACAATAATTGCTCTGATATAAAAATTTGATATTTTGCTTTTAAGATTTTTCAAAAGATAGCCACGCCAACCGATCTCTTCACCAAGAGACATAATGATCCACATCACAAAGGTTGATAATAAAACAAATAACATCACTAATGGACTCAAAACTGCACTCAAATCCTTTACACGGTCTAACGTAAAAGACTCTCGGAAAAATGAAAAACCGCAGTAAATTGACAAAAGACCATTGGAAATTAGCATACTTACCAGAATAAGTATAAACCCTAATAGACAGTTTTTTGGCGAACTAAGTTTAAAAAGATCCCTTACCTTCTGTTTATTATAAATGGTTAGCAAAATTGCAACTGAAGCCGGAACAAATGTTGTTAATAATGTTATGTCTTTGAAAGGTAAGCACCAAGCTATAATGCACGTCAAAAAATATGTAATTACAACAAATAATGTACAATTAATAGTGGTTAAATTCATTCATACGCCTATCAATTCCTTTTCTGCATTATTGATCTTTATTCATAAATTGTCAATAAAATACTTCTTCAGGGATGAATAGAATATTTTTTCTTTTTGAATTGCTATTGATAGTTTAATTTTTATATGTATTCCCTTTCACAACCGTTTGTCATCCCAGTGTCACGTGCTGGGATGACAGTAGGAGAGCTGCTTGCATGACAAGAGGAGGGTACTGGAATGACAAGAGGAAGACACTGGGGTGACATCAACTAAACTTGTCCAAATATGAGCGATGCATTAGTGCCACCAAAACCAAACGAATTAGAAAGTGCATATTGAATTTTATGCTCCTGAGCTTTAAACGGTACAAAATTTAAATCACATCCTTCTGAAGGCTTGTGTAAATTTAAGGTTGGCGGAATAATTCCATTATTTAACGCAAGAATACTGAATATTGCTTCAATGCTCCCTGCAGCACCAAGTAAATGTCCTATAGAAGATTTAGTTGAAGAAACAGGTATTTTATAAACGTAGTCACCGAATAACTGTTTCATTGCTATTACTTCAATTTTATCTCCAAGTGGCGTTGAAGTTCCATGTGCATTGATATACCCTACTTGATTGGGATTAATTTGTGCGCTCTTTAAAGCAAGCTGCATTGCCTTAAATGCGCCTCTTCCTTCTGGATGTGGTGCTGTAATGTGGTGCGCATCTCCTGTGAGTCCGTACCCAACCAGTTCAGCATGTATTTTTGCCCCCCTTTTTTTTGCATGTTCGTATTCTTCCAACACCAATATACCTGCTCCTTCACCCATAACAAAACCATCGCGTTCTGCATCCCATGGTCTTGAAGCTTCTTTGGGTTTATCATTGAATTTAGTTGATAACGCCTTCATAGATGCAAAACCTGCAATTCCAACTCTACACAGTGCACTTTCTGCTCCACCTGCAATCATAACATCCGCTTCACCAAGTTTTATAGTTCTTGCTGAGTTTATGATTGCATGCGCACCTGTTGCACATGCGGTTACTGCTGAATCGTTTGGACCTGTAAATTCGTATTTAATAGAAATATGGCCAGATATCAAATTTATTAGACTTGCAGGGACAAAAAATGGACTGACACGTCTGGGCCCTTTTTCCTGCATGGTAATTACATTTTCCTGAATTGACGGAAGACCACCTATACCAGAGCCAATAGTTACACCAACACGTTCCCGATTGATATTTTGGCTTTCCAAAATTAATGAATCATCTACTGCCTGAATAGCTGCTGCAATACCGTAATGAATAAAACGATCTGTCCTTTTTGAGTCTTTCTCAGAAATATAATCTAGTGGATTGAAATGGTGCTCAATGTTGTCTGATTGCAACGGCACCTGCCCTGCAATTTTGCAAGCAAGATCAGAAGAGTCAAATCTATCCGTATTGATTGCTTTTATGCCAGACTCACTTTTTATTAGCCTTGACCAAGTGTTGTCAACATCTGCCGCTAGTGGAGTGATTAAACCAACACCAGTGACTACTACTCTTCTGCTCATTTAACACTAACTATTAGCCTTTTTTATTATTAATGTACTCAACTATTTGCTCCATAGTTTCCATTTTTTGTGCGTCTTCATCTGGAATTTCTATTCCGAACTCTTCTTCTGCCGCCATGATGATTTCAACTGCATCTAAACTGTCTGTACCATGCTCCGAAAGCTTTGAAGAGCTGTTGAATTTCTCTACATCCTTACTAATGTGCTCTAGTATAATCTTTTTTACTTTTTCTTCTATGTCTTCTCTAGTGCTCTTTGCTAGTTCGCTATTCACATTTCTTACCAAAAAAATAACCTATTCTTTGATGTTATAAAAAATTTTTATGTTTGCAATATCTTTTATAACTGGTAAACTACAGTAAAGTTTTCTACTGCCCTAGCTGGCTAGCGTTACGTGCTAAACAATTAACAATTCAAAAATGCTAGACGAAACAACAAAAAATTTGCTTATTGTAGAAGTAAATAAACTCTTACCCGAAAATAGCGAGAATAAGCTTATATCAGCTATGCGTTATATACTCCTTGCTCCTGCAAAACATATACGCTCCTTTTTAGTCGTAGCTTCATCGCGAGTGTTTAACGCGGAAGCTAAAAAAGTAATATCAGTTGCTGCAGCAATTGAATTTGTTCATGCTTACTCTCTAATTCACGATGATTTACCGTGCATGGACAACAGTGATACTCGCAGAAGCCAGCTAAGCTGCCATAAAAAATTTGATGAAGCAACAGCAGTGCTTGCCGGAGATGCACTACTTACTCTGGCTTTTGAGGTATTATCTTCGTTAAATGAGAAACGCTGTGAGATCATAAAAGTTCTTTCTCAGGCAATAGGAATTAGGGGAATGGTGGGAGGACAGGCTTTAGATATTGGTGCAGATTTTAACAAAATAAAAGAAATTCATTTGATGAAAACCGCAAAACTATTTGCAGCTTCATGTGAAATAGGCGCTATAATAGGAAATGCTATAGACAAGCAACGTAAAGCGTTATATAACTATGGAATAAATCTAGGGCTTATCTTTCAAGCTAAGGATGATATTGAAGACTACGAACAAGATAAAACAAATAATCTTATGTCTGTGCTTGGTAAAAGTGAAGTAGAGAACTATATAGACGGCCTCTTTAAACAAGGCTTGGATAATTTGAGTGCGCTTTCAGGGGATACTAATTATTTATATGATTTATTGAATCAAGTAAAGAAAGATGGTTAGAAAAATTATATTACAAATGCTTATTTCCATAGTAATGATTCTCACTTTAACTTCTGCTTTTGTGTTTACTATTGTCTATATAAACAAAGGTAAACCGGAAAAAAAGGACAAGCTTTATGAGATAAGTGCCACGCATGGTGGTTTGATACAGACGATAGCACATTACCTAGTGAAGCCAATACTTGAATCAGCACTTGACCGCTATATTGAAAAGCATGGGCTAACAGAATATTTAGAAGAAATGACGCAGCAAAAAGAAGAAGATTCGATAAATTTTTATGAAATTACTGAAGGCAGTGGCAGCAAGGCTTTCTGCGGCCTGGAAGTCCTACTGCAAATATATAAAATTTCTAATAATAACTTAGCAACACTCCCTAGCAAAGTTTCTGATGTTACTTTGAAAATAGGTCAAGATAACCTAAAAGAAGTGAGTTTAGGGGTAATAGGTATGAAAGAAGGCGGAGAGCGTGTAGTTACTATTGCCAATGATAACAAAATGAATTTTAATTCTTATTACGTCAAACTGATCGAAGTAAAGGATAAATATCCCGACTCAGTAAATAATCTGATGGTTTTTAATGACTTAATTAACAAGACTGGAAAACAAGTAAGGTGCGGTGATGAGATATCGGTTAAATATAGCGTAAAGGAGCATAATGGAGAATATATAGCCAAAGATCAAACAGTGCAATTTAGGGTTGGCGATAAAAAAATACCACTTGCTATAGAGCTTGGAGTTGTGGGAATGAGAGCTGGTAATAAAAGAACTATTCTTTCTCCGCCTGACCTTTTGACTATTACTGACGATATGTTGTATCCGTTCAGCGGAGTGGCAGAATAAGGTAGACAAGGTGATCTAAGAAGATAATCATAGAGCAAAAGTGAAGTAATATGGTAAACCTTTTAGAACTTTGCAAAAATTTACAGCAAAAAATAGAAAGGTTAGAAGCAAAAATAGAAAGATTGGAAAAAGAGAATGAAAGTTTAAAAGCAGAAAATAAGGCTTTAAAGATAGAAAATGCTGAGTTAAGAGAAAGACTCGGTTTAAGCTCAAAAAATTCATCAATACCAAGTTCCAAAGAGTTGTATAAAATAAAAAAGAATAAGCCGAAAAGCGAAAGGAATATTGGCGGTCAGGTTGGTCATAAAGGAAGTTTTCGCGCCAACATGGATGCAGATAAAGTAGTAAAGATAGAGTTGCCTAATACTTGCGAATGCGGAGGAGAAATTGCAATATGTGAAAAACCATATATTCATCAGAAAGTTGATCTTCCAGAAATCAAGCCTTATGTAGTGGAATATCAGTTAGAACATGGCCGTTGTCGGAGATGCGGAAAGAGAAGAAGTAGCAAGTTACCGGAAGGTGTTACGCCAGATACATTTGGTCCAAGGGTTAAGTCAATAATTGCAGCGTTCAGCGGATTCTACAAAAATTCAAAACGCGAAATAGCGAGTGTCGTAAATGATATCTTCAATTTGAACATAAGCGTCGGTAGCATATCAAATAGTGAACATAGAGTTGCTTCAAAATGCAAAAAAATGTATGAGCAGATCGAACAAGAGATAAGTAGGAGTAAAGTTCTACATATTGATGAAACGAGCCATTATAACAAAGGTAAACTCGCTTGGTGTTGGATGTTTGCAAGCAATACGGCAAGTTTTGTAAAATTTACAGAGTCAAGAGGAATGAAAGTTTTACAAAATAGTAAATTCTGCAATCGCAATAGCTTGGTAATAACTGACAGGTATGCAGCATACAATTATTTTGCCGATAAAAACAGGCAAATCTGTTGGGCACATTTATCAAGAGATTTTGAAAGATTAGCACATAGTTGGAATATTGAAGTTAAAGTTCTGGGTTGTTACTTGAGAAACGTGGCCACTGAATTATTTGCACTAAAAAAAGCTTTACTAAAAAGTGAGATAGATGTTTTGAGGTTTGTCAGACGTGCCAGAAAATTAAGAAAACGTACAAAGTATTACTTGAAGGAGATATCTCGTTTACCTGAAGCAATTGGAGCCTCTCGAGTTGCAAAAAATGTTCTGAGATCTGAAAGAATGATGTGGAAATTTTTAGATGACCCAGAAAATATTCCGCTGACAAATAACCACGCTGAACGGCAAATTCGGCATTATGTCGTTTATCGCAAAAACTCATATTTTACACAATCAAAGCGGGGAAATACATTCCTTGAGCGGATAATTTCATTATACTTAACTTGGAAACAAAGGGGTCTCAATCCTTTCCAAAATCTCCTATCTATTGTTTCTTAAACCACTCTCCTGAACGGATACTTTGACATTACGTACGCAATGCAAACAGATACTAATGCAATGGATACAGATATACCAATAGTTACTAGTATAGGTAATTCAACAATGTATCCAATACCCGCCACTATCAATGCAGTTGCAATACCACCTACAGCAATCATTTTTGCTTGCCTTTTTTTCTTACATTCCATTTCTCTCTTATGTTTTTCTTCTTCTGCTTTCTTTAAAGCAGCAGCCTCTTCCTGATGTTTTTTTTCCTCTGCCTCCTTTGCAGCATTTTCCTTAGGCTTCTCTTCTTCTGCTTTCTCCAAGACAGCAATCACCTCTTTGTCTGTAGCAAACATACTGGGAATGGAATTATTATTATCTAGTGCTAAAGGACTAGCTCCTTTATTTAACAGGCACCTCACTGCATTTATATGATTATTAGTAGCAGCAAAATGCAGCGGTGTTGAGCCAAGTTTAGAACATGAGTGAATATATGCTCCTTGCTCCAGTAGTAATTCTATTATTTCCGTATTACCGCTGTTAGCGGCACAATGCAGAGCAGTGTGTCTACCACCATCGCGTGTACTAACCTCTGCACCTTTCTCCAGTAGACGTCTTACTGTTTTTACTAAGCCTTTATGAGCAGCAATATTTAACGCAGTAGTATAATACCTAGAAGCATGGGTAATCTCTTGCCGTATTTCAAATAAATGATCTATGTGAAAATTAAGTCTTTTCCACTGATTGTATGTATCTTGGTTACATACGAGCAGCTTTTGCTTAATTTCTTCAATTATGTCACTTTCTTTTGATTCTTGCTCTATTTCTTGGGATATGGCATCAATTTCTTGCTCTTTTATACTCATAAGCTCTCCAACAACTATTTGCTATAAGTTATTTTATAGATAAAACAAAAACAAGTCAAGATTTTTACGTAATAGTTTCACAATCATTTACCGTTCTTGCAAGTGATAGCACTCTCACTTCTTTTGCACCGGAGTTTAAAATTTCCTGAGAGCAAGATCTTACAGTTGCTCCGGTTGTTACCACATCATCAACTAATATCACGATTTTATTTTTGATAATTTTCTTGTTGCTTGTTTTAAAAGCCTTCTTTAAGTTTTTTTCACGCTGTTTAAGTGAAAGACCAGCTTGAGGCACAGTATGGCGAAGGCGTTTTATTGCAAATGGCGTATAGGATAAATTGGACAACTTACTCAACTCTTTTGCAAGCAACGCTGCTTGATTATATTTACGTTTAAACAAGCGCATTTTATGTAACGGTATAGGAATTATGACCTCTGCGTTCTGAAATGTATCCTGATTAGCTTGGTGTATCCACTTTGCATAGATTTTTACGTAATTCAAATTATCAAAAAATTTGAAATTTATAATCATGTTTCTACTATGTTGATCATAAGCAAAAACTGATCTTAATACTTTAAACGGTGGAGGATTGATGATGCACTTACCACACGTATAAATATTGTCTGAGATTACTACGCCACAAACATTGCAGTAATGCTTAGTTAGAAAATTGATTTTTTTGTTGCATTCACTACACAGATTAAGATTTTCATCAATGATACATTCGCAACTTACGCATACGCTTGGAAATATGAGATTTGTAGCTTTTTTTAGTAAGAGAAGGTTCACAACTCATTAAATATATTATAAAATAATTTATATAGTATAGCTAAAGTAACTTAAGCTTACACTCTTTCACTTTTTATTTCATTTCAATATAGTTCAAACTGAGCCACTGCTGAGTGCTGTAGCTAGTGCAAGTCAGGTTTTCCTACGTCATACCGCCGCGGTATCTCTAGATCCCGCTAACAAGCAGCGGGATGACGAATTTGTCGTTTATCAAATCGTCGGTAAACCTAAGTCACTTTAGTTATAGTATCAAACATAAAGGTTGCAATATTATGTTGGCTGCTAAAATAGCACCAAGTGCACACAATGAATACACTTTCTCTGCCCTGTGACCCACGTTTATCATTATCTTGATAATACTTGTTATAATTGTCTTTACTCTCAACTCCACAAATTACATCTTTCACAGGTCCTAGCACATTATCAACGTAACGTACAGATTTATAGAAACTATTTTCTGGAACTAGTGTGTTATCTTCTGCTTTCTTAGCAGGTACAACTCCATATTCAACGTACCTTCTAAAGTATCGATATACTGACATTCTTATCTCCAAATCATAAATATGCAACCTAGCCTAATATAATTAAGAAATAGTTTATAATAAATACGTTTTAAGATACCTGCCTGTAACACTTTCTGGAATTTTTGCCACTTCTCCTGGAGTTCCAGTAGCAATCACTTCTCCGCCTTTTATTCCGCCCTCTGGTCCGATGTCTATTATATAATCTGCAGTTTTTATAACGTGCAAATTGTGCTCGATAACTATAACAGTGTTTCCCAGATCGACTAATCTATGGAGTATTTTTAGTAAGTTATTTATATCTTCAAAGTGTAATCCAGTTGTTGGCTCATCAAGAATATACAATGTTCTTCCGGTAAATCGTTTTGATAGCTCTTTGGACAGCTTTATTCGTTGTGCTTCACCCCCAGACAACGTTGTTGACGACTGTCCGAGTTTTATATAGCCAAGCCCCACTTCCTGCAAAGAAACCAACTTTTCTTTTACCATTGGAAGGTTTTCAAAAAAATCACAAGCTTGATCTATCGTCATATCAAGCACATCAGAGATTGATTTTTCTTTATAAGTAACTTCCAATGTTTCCCGATTATACCTTCGTCCTTTACACTGCTCACACTTCACGTAAACGTCCGGTAGAAAATGCATCTCTATCTTTAAGTGCCCATCACCTTTACAAGCCTCACACCTTCCCCCTCTGGTATTAAATGAAAACCGGCCTATATTATACCCCCTTGCTTTTGACTCCGAAAGACCTGCAAACCAATTTCTTATATGAGTAAACATACCGACATATGTTGCTGGATTTGACGCAGGAGTTCTACCAATTGGCGACTGATCAACTTCTATAACTTTATCTATATATTCAAGGCCTTCTATCTTATCGCATTGGCCATACCGTGCAGACGAATGATGTATCTTATGTGCTGAATATTTATATAACGTTTCTATGACTAAACTTGATTTTCCCCCTCCTGATATTCCAGTAACACAAATAAGATTCCCTATAGGAAATTTAACGTTCACATTTTTTAAGTTATTTTCACATGCATTTATTACTTTTATGAACTGAGTTGCTTGCTTTCTTCTTCTTGGAATTAAAATTTTTTTCTCTCCACTCAAATATTGCCCTGTTATGCTCCCTGAATTTCTTTGCACCTGGTCTGGTGTTCCTTCTGCAACAACTTTTCCACCATTTACGCCAGCTCCAGGACCAATATCAATCGCATAATCAGCAGCCATTATTGTATCTTCATCATGCTCAACAACGATTACAGTGTTACCCATGTCTCTCAAGTTTTTCAGTGTAGCAATTAACCGATCATTATCGCATTGATGAAGGCCTATCGAGGGTTCATCAAGCACGTACAGCACTCCTGTTAAACCAGAGCCAATTTGTGAAGCAAGCCTGATCCTCTGACTCTCGCCACCAGAGAGAGTGCTAGATTCTCGATCAAGCGTTAGGTAATTCAACCCTACATTCTTTAAAAATGCTAGCCTCTTGATTATTTCATTTAATATTTTACTTGAGATTTGCTTCTGTTGTTCTGTGAGCTTGTCTGGCAAATTTTCAAACCATTTAAGGGATTCATCGATGCTGAGCCTTGATATTTCACCTATATGTTTGCTATCAATTTTCACTGTAAGCGCTTCTTTTTTCAATCTATAGCCAGTACATTCTCTGCAGTGAGTGACAGAGCAATATCGCTCAACAAGTGTTTCATCATAATCCATCTGGTTCTCCAAGATACTGATCAAACCTTGAAATTTATTAGAGCCAAAGAGTATCATATCTTTTACTTCTTGATCTATGTTCTTCCACGGAATATCAAGGTTAAATTTGTAGTTTTCAGCCAGTGATAGAATTGCACTTTTTAGAAATCCATAACCTGTGTGCACTTGACGGAACATTGATCCCACTGGCTTTAAAGCACCCTCAGATATTGAAAGAGTTTCATCCGGTACTATTAGCTTTATATCAACACTTAGTTTTTTACCAAGCCCATTACACGAACCACATGCACCGTAAGGGCTGTTAAAAGAAAATAATCTTGGTTCTATTTCCTCAAGAGTGAAACCAGACTCGGGGCATGCAAAATTCTCTGAAAAAGTTAGAATTTGACCATTTTTATACTCGGAATTATGGTTGTCAGGTAGGTTTACTATTTCTACATACATTAGACCATTACCAAGTTTTAGTGCGGATTCTATACTACTTGGCAGTCGATTTCCTATATCGCCCAATATTGATATTCTATCTGCAACCACAAAAACGTCGTGTTTCTTGTTCTTATCGAGTTTAGGCAAGTCATCTACATTGTACACTTCACCATCTATTTTGAACCTTACGTAACCTTGTCTTTTAATTTCCAATATCTCTTTAAGATGTTCTCCCTTTCTACCACGCACAACAGGGGCAAGTATATATATCTTAGTTTCTAAAGGTAACGCAATTATAGTGTCTACAATTTGAGACACCGTTTGTTTTGTTATTGGTAATCCAGTTGCAGGTGAATAAGGAACTCCTATTCGTGCATATACTAAGCGCAAGTAATCGTAAATTTCGGTAACAGTTCCAACTGTTGACCTTGGATTTTTTGAGATCGATTTCTGGTTGATAGATATTGCAGGAGAGAGACCTGTAATCGACTCAACATCTGGTTTATCCTGAATGTTGAGAAATTGACGCGCGTAAGCTGACAGGCTTTCAACGTACCGGCGTTGGCCTTCTGCATAAATCGTATCAAATGCAAGGCTAGACTTGCCAGAACCACTTAGCCCAGTTATAACAACTAGCTTATTTTTCGGTATATTGACGTCTACACCTTGCAGATTATGTTCCCTTGCGCCCTTAACTCTGATAAAATCGTCCATATTATACCATATAGCGTATTAACCATTATAGCCTCAAAATACGTGAATTTATAGTGATATATTGATTTTCTATTGATTTTTTCAACTGTTACGGAAAATTAGGCAGCGTTTGATAAATCGTCATTCCGCTACTTGTTAGCGGCTGAGATACCGCGACGGTATGACGGTTAAGTAGGCCAGTGCCCTGATGATGTCATCCCAGTGTCAAGCACATAGCTGTACGAACGTTGTAGTTTAGGAGCAATTCCCACCAGTGGGCCAGTGCCCAGACACTGGTTCTATGCAACTTAATTAAAAACGTTTGTTTTAGCGTAAGACAACTACCTTTAGCTCATCAGCTCAGTTATAAGCAAAATTTCTGGATTCCAGACTGGAATGACACCATTTGCTGTGCAATTTACCTTCAAAAATGAATGTTCGTACAGCTATGTGTCAAGCACTGGGATGACACCATTCTTTTTTCTGGATTCCAGACTGGAATGACACCCCCCTGATAGGCTCAAATCATAGTGTTTGTACAGTTGTGAGTTTAGGCTACCTATAAATTCTAAACTGTTGTTACGTATTAGGACCACCAAATACACCCCCAGGACCCAAAGTCAGTTTAGCTATATCAGAAAACAGGTTATGTGGAAATCTTAAAATACTTCTTGTTCGCCAAGCAAAATAAATACATTCCTACAAACAAGCAGATGCTCAATACTGACACATAAGAAAACTTAAAAATTAAATCTCTAATGTATATTGATAAGCATTTACCTGCAGAAAATTTGTATAGTAATCCAACACATACAACGGCACTATCAACCACTGATGCTATAATTAAAGTAATGAAATTTGCCATATGAAAATTCAACTTGGACTTCAATTTTTCAAAAATAATTATGCTTGAGAGAAGAGATACTAAAATTGCAGTATATGAAATCAATATCATCAAATTAAAACTTTGCCATTTAAAAACACAACATAGCGCTGTACACACTATTAAGTTGTACGTAGCTTTGCTTCTGCCATAAAATTCAACCATTGAATTTACAACTAAAGCAGCTCCCACAAATAAGGCAGCACATATCATCAATTTATTTGAAGTGTTGAGTAAAGAAAGACTGATAAACAGGAGTATCGATAAAATAGACATAATTACCTACCCAAAATTAATAACATACATTCATTCTAAATAAACATTACATATAGTAAAAGAGTTATTTAGCATAATAAGAAAAATATTTTATATTAGCATGCCACATCTTTCAGATCTACTTTTAAAACATCCTTTATGTTTAGCACCTTTTTCTCTGTTACTTTGCCAATACATGAATAAACTGCACCTTCAAACAATTCTTCAAACCTCTTCTGATTTTGTGGTGCAATAGTAACCAAAATTCTACTTTGCGATTCAGAAAACATTATTATCTTGTTTATTATGTCTGTATTTTGTATTTTTCCTATTGGCACTAGTGAAAGATCGATTTCAGCACCAAGGTCTCCTGCAATTAGCGATTTTGCCAGAGCAATAACTAATCCGCCTAAGTTTGGTGCAATTGCAGAGGCAATTATGCCATCTTTTATTGCCTGGTTGTAACGCTCATACAACTTCCTAGCGCTCTTTGCATCAACTTTTGGTACGTTGTTATTACCTATTCCACTATATAACTGATATTCAGATCTACCAAGTTCATCAAGTGTTTCTCCAAGTACATATATCAAGTCTCCCGGCATTTTCACATCAAGCGATACCGCATTTTCAATATTTTCTATAATTCCAATTGCTGAGATGAGTAATGAAGGTGGTGCGGAGATTATCACTTTCTCGCCATTTTCATCATATCCCTTGAAGTCATTGAACATACTGTCTTTTCCGGATATGAATGGTGTTTTAAATGCAGTTGCAAAGTCGTAACAAGCCTCTGCAGCTCTCTTTAGCTGCCATAGCCTTTCTGGATTATAAGCATCACACCAGCAAAAATTGTCGAGCAACGCTAGATGATTTATATTTCCTCCTGCGGCTACATAGTTGCGTATCGCGGTGTCAATTGCACATGCTGCCATGTGGTAGGTGTCAATTTCTCCATAACTTGAGCCAAATCCTTGCGATTTTACAACACCTTTATTTGAAGAAAGAACAGGCCTTGAGACAATAGCTTCGCTGCACATTCTTCCCTTGCCTTGCAGTGGTTTTAACACTGACGATCCTTGAACCTCATGATCATATTGCACCACTATGAACTCTTTGCTGCAAATGTTTGGTCTGCTCAGCATTTCTTTTAGTTCAGTTTCTTGGCTTGATGTCATGCAAGTAGCTGACACGCAAAGGGTGTCATGCAAGTAGCTGACACTGGAATCCATTTCACATTCAATTCCACCATTAGATGAGTTTTGGCGTAAAATGTTTGCAGGCTTTACCTGCTGGATCCCAGTGTCAAGCACTGGGATGACAGGAAAGGATACAGCAGACTCCTTAGACCACGGCTTTGTCTGTAAATGCACTTTAGGATTACCATCATGCAGAAATTCAGTTCCGATATCCATTATTACTTTCCCTTTAGGACATTTAACAACAGCTTTACCACTCTCATTGAACTCTCCAATCACACAAACCTCCACATCATGTTTTTTCATGATTTGCTTAAACATAGGGAGATTTTCTTCTGGCACTGCTAAGGTCATTCTCTCTTGTGATTCTGATATCCATATTTCCCACGGAGCCATACCATCGTTTTTAAGGAGAACCTTGCTCAAATCAACTTCAAATCCGTCTTTTCCCATTTCACCAATAGATGATGATAGACCGCCTGCTCCATTATCCGTTATTGCATTATAAAGATCAAGATCTCTTGCTTCCAAGGCGGCGTTGGATAATTTTTTTTGTGTTATAGGGTCACCAATTTGCACAATTGTTGAAGGGCTGTTTCCCGACAAAGCCTCTGAGGAAAACGTTGCACCGTGAATTCCGTCCCTTCCAACTCTTCCGCCAATAATTACGATTTTATCGCCGTTTTTAGGCCCTTTGATGTGTGAAGGTGCGTTATTTATGTTGCGTGGAATAATTCCGACACTGCCAACAAAGACTAACGGCTTTCCACAAAATCTATCGTCAAAATATACCGATCCAAGTTGTGTTGGAATACCAGAGCAATTACCAGCAACATTAACACCGTGAATCACTTCTTTCATTATATATTTTGGCGGTAAGATCTCATCAGTGCGCTCTTTATCCCTATAAAACTTGCCTTTTGCTTCTTTGGCAAAGCAAAAGTAATAGGTATTCATTATAGGCTCTGCGCCTTTACCGAAACCAACTATATCACGATTTACTCCAAGCACTCCAGTCATTGCTCCACCAAATGGATCAAGAGCTGAAGGGCTATTGTGAGTTTCAACTTTATCTACAATCAAGTAATCGTCATCAAAAATTATTCCTCCTGCGTTGTCAGAGAAAACTGACACACATATGTCAGAATTTATCTCACGCGTTGCACGCTTGATATAATGTGCGTATAGGCCATCTTTTATTTCATCAATGGGAGAGCAAAAGATATTGTGCTTACAATGTTCAGACCAAGTTTGTGCTAGGGACTCAAGTTCAATATCATATGGATTTCTATTAAGTTTTTTAAAGTAATCCTTTATAGCTTTCATTGCTGCCAGAGAGAGCCCTAAAGTGCCATTACCATCGATTCCATCTCTGCTGATCTTTTCAAGCTCTTGGTCACTTACATTGAGGTCAACGGACTTAGTACTATCCTCTGTCATCCCAACCCTACCTTCTGTCATTCCAGTGCTTGACACTGGAATCCAGTTTTCATTATACAATTGCTTGAAATTTTCTGGATCCCAGTGTCTGGGCACTGGGATGACACCTTTTAATTTACCGTAATGCCTCCAATAGCAATTGCCGTTTTCTTTATAAACAAGAATGCAATACTCAGTGATAGGATTAAATTCTTGTTTTATATCATCTTCAGTTGCTTGACTTAGAATCAATTTTGAACTTCTTGCTTTTATACAAACATTTTCATCAATGTAGTCCTTGTTTATTAAATATTCTCTAACAATTTGTTTCGCTGTGTTGCCTACATTGTCAGTCATGCCAGGTAAAAAGCTTATCTCCAAGCCCCACTTTGCTTGTGGTTCTATGAAGTTATATTGAACTTCTTCAAGGTTTTCATTGTAGGAATAATAACGGCAGTCTTGTATGACTTTATTATAAAATAGCCCACAAATTTCTTCATGTAATTTTGATGGTAATTCTTTGCTTATGTAAATCAAGTAAACATTAACTACCCTTCTGCGGCCAAATTGTTCACATTTATTTAAAACTTCTATTCTGATGTTTGCCATGTAATATTGTGAAAGACTTTAATATATCATAGCATAAGAAACTGCGAGCACATTTATATTTTAAATAATTTCTATACAATAAAAGTATTGTATTAATTGTTACTGTTAGTGGGAAGAGTTTTTACTGTTAATGTGGATGAATCCCTTTTTGATGTGCTGGTTCAGCACATATTTTCTGAATATGAAAGAGAAAAAATTCCCGAGATAAAGGTCATACTTCCTTGCAAGAGGGATGTGATAGCGCTGCTGAGTGCATTCAAGAATTATAACGCTGAAAAATGCATAATTTTGCCAGAGATAGTTTCGCTAGAGAACATTGATGAGGAAGATTTAATATTAAATCTTGATAGAGTTAAAGTTATAAGTCCAATAAAAAGGACGCTGCTATTCATTCAATTCATATTGGAATGGAATAGAAAAAATAATGATAATTTCCCAATTGATTTAGCTTATAGCCTGCCATCATTGCTTGATAAAATTCAATCTACCCAAACAACGGATTGTTATCAATTTGATGAACATTCAAAAAAAATAGAGAATTTCATAAGCTTACTCACTGAGACTTGGAGTAAAACTTTAAAAGATTTAGAAGTAGTAGATATATTAAAACATAAGAGTGATTACATAAACAATATGATAACCTCTTTACAAAAAGACCAACATATAATCTTTGTTGGAATTGGAAAGGATAAGTCGTTAATTAAGGCTATATATGATCTGCCATTTGGAAAAATAATTTTGCCTAACCTGAATTTGAAAATTAAAGAGAAAGACTGGAAATTGCTTGATAAAAAACACTATCAATATTGCCTGAAAGATCTACTCGATTATTTAAAAGTGGATAGAAGGGATGTTAGTTTTCTGCCAGAAGCGTGTTCTGGTGTCATCCCAGTGCCCAGACACTGGGATCCAGAAAACTTAACTTTAAATGAGCGCACCAGGTGGCTGTATAATGAAAACTGGATCCCAGTGTCAGCTACTTGGATGACAGAAGAAAGGGCTGGGATAACAGGAAGTCCTGAGGAATATCTAGATTACGTCTTTGATACAACTGCCGATCTAAGCAAAGTTAGTAGTGGACATGTTGGCAATATTGAAGTCATCACTTGTGATTCCAGAGAGGAAGAAGCACAAGTGACATCATTAATTATAGAAAATGAAGGTTATGAAAACATTTCTTTGGTCGTCTTTGATACATTACTTGCAGCTCGTATAGCATGTTTATCAAGGCAACACAGTGCCATACCGGAAAATTACCCTTATATAACGCTTCTGCTTTATAGTATCGAAGTTTTGACCTCAAATTGGAGCAGTGTGTCATTACTTTCGCTCCTTAAACATAGGCTAGTGACTTTTGGTTACACTCAAGAAGAGTACACTCGGATTTTATCTGAATTTGAAATAGAGATATTACGCAACTTTAGTACAAATGGCCTGAGCGATATTATAAATGCTATCAATGCCCATAAAAAGCTAAAATACAAAGAAGATATATTAGTTATTATCAGTAAGTTAGAGGTTATATTTAATCCTTTACTTCGTTCTATAAATTGCTCTATTTTTGATGTGGTAGCAACTCATTTGCAGTGTATTAATATATTATCTGGTATAAATTTTTCAGAGCTAAATAGTGAAATAGGTAATTTTACCTGTAATTTTTCAAATGCATGTGAGGGTGTAGAAATTAAATGCTCCTTAGAGTTATATAGCCAAATTCTGACCTTATTTTTAGAGAAAGAGTTTTTCTCTGTAGCAAGTGACTTGAATAAATTCAGCTTATATCACAACAAAGTTGTGATACTTGCTGGATTTAATGAAGCGCCAAGCTTTCAAAGTCCGCTTTTGAATGCACTTACGAGAGAAAAATTTAATCTTCCTTCTGCGCAAGAAGAGCAGGGGTATTTTTTTTATACTTTACACAATTTGTTTTGTGCAAGTAAGGTTTATATTACAAGATCGCTAAGCCATAGAAAACCAATGCTATTGCAGCGTTTGGAAATTCTGTTGCAGGGGTCAAAATATCCTTATCGTGATTGGCTAAGGATATTAAATACGCCTGAATGTACTGTTCCATGTACTCAGCCTATGCCAAAACCTCAAACCGAAGTTAGAAAAGAAAAAATGCAGGTGATGTCTTGCAGTGCAATAGAAAAGCTAATTCGTAATCCTTATTCATTTTACGTTGAGTATATACTGGGCCTTAAACAATTAAGAGACTTGAATTTTAAGCCATCGATATTGGAATTTGGCACTATGGTACACAACATTCTTGCAAGATATTTACGCAACAAAAAATCTCCAATGAGCATTGCACGAGAAGCATTCTCGACTAGTCAGTTTAATTTTTCAAATATGTGGTGGGTAAGACTACAAAAGATAATTCAATCTTTTGTCGAATTTGATGAAACTCGAAGCAATTATGTTGAGTTGGAAAAGAGCTTTTCCTGTCCGATATTTCATATTCCAGCGCGTGACACTGGTTCTTGTGATCAGTATGAAACTGCTTGGATGACGAATAGAGATCTGATCCCACAAGAAATCTTACTGACAGCAAGATGTGATAGAGTTGAGTATCTACCAAGTGGGCAAGTAGCAATTATAGACTATAAGCTTGGTACACCACCTTCCAATGAAGAAGTGATGTCGGGGTTTTTTCCGCAATTAATTTTACAAGCCTTAGCGGTAGAACATATAACAAAAAGAGAAGTCTCAGAACTTGCTTATTGGAAACTTGATTATGATAAAATAAAAGTTATTTCTATACAAAATTATAGATACAAAATGCAAGAATTAAAAAATGATCTGCCTGGTTTTTTATCTAACTATTTAAGTGATTCCACACCCTTTATTGCCTCTCCATATTTTGATAAATTCTTGAGATTTAACAGCTATAAACAGCTAGAAAGGGTAGGAGAGTGGTTGTAAATGGTGTCATCCGAGTACCTGACACTGGTTTCTATCCAAAAGGGTGTCATCCCAGTGCTTGACACTGGGATGGCTTTGTTGCATCACACTTTATGAGATGGTGATTTATGGTAAATTCATGTAACTATCTCAAATTTAGCCATACCAATATCAGTGAATTTATTAAGCAAATAGCATTTGATTAGCAGTTCTTTTTCTCGATTTATCTCAGATTTATTCCTAAAACTAAATCCGAATATTTGCTTTAATCTTGAGAAAAACCCTTCAATATAAGATCTTTTCCCATAATTTACTTCTTTTTTCCATTCTTTCATGCCATCTTCACCGTATAATTTTATTAACCTAATAGCAGCATTCCTGTCAGACATATAATCTATTTCTGGATGTTCTGCCGCATTGTTTATTGGTGGAATTTTTGTCTTTATATCATATTTGTTACACAACTTATAAAACTTGTGCCTATCACATGCTCCATACGCGTCAAGTTAAGGAAATAAAGGTATGAAAGAGATAGAATAATAAGGTATAAGTTCTCCCAGATATACTTTTAGTGAGAGAACCAATGAATAAAATAACTTGCTTATCAAAAAAGCTCAAAGAATTTTTTAATGAAAAAGCAGAGAAAATCTCAATTACAACAAGGTTTATAAAAAGAAAGAGAAAGCTAAAAGGTTCATCATTCGTAAAAGCCATGGTCTTGGGTAATATAGGAGTTGATAATTGTAGCGTAGAAACAATGTGTCAATTACTAAACGAGGACTCGATAGATATAACAAAACAAGGTTTGGATTTTAGATTTACTGAAGAAGCAGTGGAATTTATGAAAAGGATGTATAATGAATCTGTGGTTCTCTTTAAAAATATCTTGCAAGTTGATTGCAAAATCTTACAGCAATTTAATAGTGTTAAATTATTGGACAGTAGCTATATTACTCTACCTAACAGTATGGAAGAGATGTATAAAGGTTATGGTACTAGCTACAGTGGCTATGAAAGCAATACTAAGTCTGGAATAAAGTTACAATTAGTTTTCGATTACATGAATCAGATAATAGACCAACTTAATTTAACGGAGGGAATAAGATCAGACCAGGGATATAGGAAACATTTAAGTAATATATCAAGCAATGATTTGCTAATATCTGATCTCGGTTATTTTGTGCCAAGTTCTTTTAAACAAATCAATGAAATAGGAGCTTATTTCATAAGTCGTCGATACCAACGTATATGATGTAGAAACAAATCAAAAAATGGAGTTATTAGAATGTTTAGAGGATAAGTTATTTTTAGAAAACGAGGTATTGTTAGGAAAAGAAGCAAAAATTAGAGTAAGAATTATATGTCAGAAACTAACTGAAGAACAGTCTATAGCCAGAAAAAGGAAAGCTAATAGATTAGCAAGATCGCAGGATCCTCTAAAAGAAATCAAAAATTGTTGAATTGGTATAACTAATGTTCCAGAAAATAAAATTAGTGCTGAGCAAGTATTACAGAGTAAGGTGGCAAATTATTTAAATTGTATAAAAGTCATATCAGGCTTGATAAGCTAAAAGGAAAGCCATGCAGAGTATTATGTGAACTATATGCTAAATTGTGCGCAATTCTTATATTTTACGGCATAGTTGGTTGCACAGAAGTGAAAAAGAATACAGAACTTAGCTTAACAAAGGCATTTATTGAGCTAAAAAGACGGGTTAGAGAGTTATTTTTAGTATTAACCAAGATTAATAGTTTAAAAGCATTTCTTAAAAAACTCACTATAACTTGGTCGCGATTTTCATTAAAAGACAAACGTAGAAGGGCTAGAGTATCCACTTTAACCTCTCTAAATTTGCTCACAATCTCTTAACTTGACGCGTATGATCACATGCTCTATCTGCATATAGTGCTTTTATGGCATGCTGAAAATCAACTTCTTTTAGCAAATCACAAGCTCCATAGTGATCAGAGTAGACACCGTTACTGTATTTTACAGCTATGGCTTTTTTGTTGTTTATATTCAACATTACGTGCAATTTTCTCGTTTGCTCATAGCCACGATATTTTCTGTCAGTGCTATTTTCCTTGCTGTGACCAGAGTGTATGGTCCCAGAGTGTGATGGTGTGGATTTAGTATAAATAATTCTGGAGACTGTGTCCACTGATAACATATAAATTCATAAGGAGTAAGACCCTTAAGAGTTTTGAGTCTCTTTGCATAATTATAAGCCATAACAAAGTTATAAAGGTGTTCTTTAAGTTGCTGGTGCGATTGATAGTAATACTTCTTAACTGTAGCATCCTTTAAAGTTTTATTCATACGCTCGACTTGCCCATTCGTCCAAGGATGGCTAACTTTTGTCAAACGATGTTCAATAACATTCTCTTCGCAAACTCTATCAAATATATGTTGGAAAGCATACTTATGACGCTTCTGGTTTGTAAATTGTATACCGTTATCTGTCAAAATAGTATGGATTTTATACGGTAAAATTCTAATCAAATTACGTAAGAACTCAGCAGCTATGGGTTTTGTAGCACTGTTACACAACTCAACATAGGTAAATTTGGATGTCCTATCAATAGCAACAAACAAATGTAATTTGCCCTCCTCATACCAATTCCCATTACAGGGCAAACAGATGGACAATGATGGAAGAAAAGCCATACTGAAGTAAGTAAAATAGCGAGGTTTAAATGGCATTAAGATCAAAATTATTGGATGAAAAAGTAGTAGAATCAGCAAAAGAAATGCTGAAGAAAGTAAGGAATAATGCATATGTTTCAAAAAAACTAAATGCTGTAATTGCAGCAAAAAAGTACAGTATAACGGCTGTAGCAAAAATATATTGCATTTCAAGAAGCGCACTAACTTCGTGGGTAAAACTCTTGAAAATTGGCAGAGAAGAAAAACTGTTTGCTCCTTCACAACGTCGTAGAAAAACTAAATTAAATCAGGCTCAACTACAGCAAATTGAAGAGTGGATAGAAGAAAATCCTAATATCACCATTAAAGAAATGAGAATAAGAATCCAGGAAAAGTTCGGATTAAATATCAGCAAATCTACAGTACACCGCCATATGCAAAAGATGAAATTCTCATATATTACACCAAGACCAGTTCATAATGGACAAGATAAAAGTAAACAAGAGGAATTCAAAAAAAAATCTCAATGGAGCTATTAGCAAGTATCCAGAAAAAGAGCTATTTTTCTTTGATGAATCACGGTTTGGCACACATTCAAAAGTTGGACATGGGTGGTTTAAAAAGGGGATTAGAACACAGGTTAAAACAAAATTAGGTAGGCAAAATTTCTATCTCTATAGTGCAGTTAATCCTAGAAATGGAGAGAGTTCTAGCTTATTTGCACCAAATGTCAACACTGATTGCATGAACATATTTCTTGAGCAAATTTCGCAATATCTAGAAACACGAGAGGCTTTTCTCGTTATGGACTGTGCTAGTTGGCATAGGTCAAAAAATTTAAAGGTACCTAAAAATATCGACATTATATACCTACCTCCATACTCACCTGAGCTAAATCCTGTTGAGAGGCTTTGGTTATATATAAAACAGAACATTTTGCGCAATAAAATATACGATACAATTGCTCTACTTGAGGGTGCTTTGTGCAAATTTATTACTTCTCTTGCCAGCTCCACAATTAAACAACTCTGCAATGTTTCCTATTTGACTGGACAACAATGAGAATTGGTATCAGTTCTAACTTCAGCAATATCAATATGAAAGTAACCGATAGGATATTGTTTGAATTTCTTTTTTGACTTAACTTCTCCATCAACAGTTGGTAATCTGCTAATGTTGTGTCTTTGTAAACAACGATGCAAGCTAGAGCGAGTCAAATGCGGAATTGTAGACTGCAGAGCGTAAAGGCAATCATCTAGTGGCAGTAGTGTATACTTGCGAAATGTAACTATTATAGCTTCCTCTTCTAGCGTTAAAACAGTTGATCTTGGATGCTTTGGACCCATATCAGCATCTTTCGTAAATGAACGTTTTCTCCACTTAATAATAGTTTTTGGATTAAGGTTATAATGCTTGGAGAGTTTTGCTATGCTCTCTTTTCTATTTTGTATTGCTCTACGAATCGTCTGTGTTGTTTTGGCGCACCCATGTAATATCTGTCCCATAATGACTCCTTAAATGATGATGATAGTATACCATCACTCTCTGGGACCATACATCTAAGGAGGTTGAATGCCAGCAGCATATAGTTATGATTTAAGAAAAAAAGCAATGGAAGCGCTAGACGAAGGAGAAAGCAGAGAAACAGTGGCAGCAAGATTTAAGATTGGACGAACTACTTTATGGGAGTGGCAGCAAAGAAGAAAAGAAACAGGAGACTTTCAATCAAAAAAACTTGGAAATGGGGGTTACAATCACAAAATTACCGACTGGGGTACCTTTGCCAAATTTGCCAGAGAACACGGAGGAAAGACTCTATCGGAAATGGCTAAACTTTGGAACAACGTTAGTATCCAAACGATCTATCGAGCCCTTAAAAAAATTGGATTTACGCGCAAAAAAAGACATATGGATACAAGGAAAGAAACGAAGAAAAACGTGCTGAATTTTTGAAAATTATAGCGACAAAAGAACCTAAAAACTTAGTGTATATAGATGAGTCTGGCATTGATAACACCGAAGACTACCCCTACGGATATTGCCAGAAAGGACAGCGGTTTTATGCCTTAAAATCTGGAAAGAAAACTCAACGAATCAGTATGGTTGCAGCCTTAAGTGGAAGAAAGATAGTTGTTCCGTTAACCTTTGAAGGCCACTGTAATATGGATGTTTTTAATGGATGGTTTGAGCAATTTTTGACACCGATCTTGGAACCTGGACAGACTGTCATTCTTGACAATGCTACTTTTCATAAGTCTGATAAAGCTTGCTAAAGGGGTTGGTGCAGAAATTTTGTATCTGCCGCCTTATTCTCCAGATTTCAACAAAATTGAGCATCATTGGTTTGCTATAAAAAACAGAGCCAGGAAAAACATTCCTCTATTCGAATCCTTTCGTCGTGCTGTTGATTCTGCCTTCCTATGACCTGTTCGGACTATTATGAGAAATGCTATACTACATAAGGCCTAATTTCCGGAAGATCAACTTTTTGGTGAACATAAGGTTTTTCGCATATTACAAGCTCTCCTCCGCATTCGCAAATATTAGGCAACTCTATTTTTACTACTTTATCCGCTTCCATTGTAGCATGAAAATTTCCTTTATGCCCAACCTGATCGCCAACATTCCTTTCGCTTTTTGGCTTGTCCTTTTTTGTTTTGTACAATTCTTTAGAGCTCGGTAGAGATGAATTTTTCGAGTTTAAACCAAGCCTTTCCTTTAATTCAGCGTTCTCTATCTTTAAAGCTTTATTTTCTGCTTTTAAGTTTTCTATCTCTGCTTTCAGTTTTTCTATTTTTTGCTGTAAATTTTTGCAAAGTTCTAAAAGGTTTACCACATTACCTCACTTTTGCTCTATGATTATCTTTTTAGATCACTTTGTCTACCTTATTCTACCACTCCGCTGAACGGATACCTTGGGTTAGCTATAGCTAACACCACAATTGTACTAACATTGTGATTTGAGAACAACCTTCACCAGAAAGGGTGTCATTCCAGTGTTAAGCACTGGAATGACGAGAGGTAACGCAAGAAGTTTACTCTTAATAAAAACCTGATGATGAATCATTATTACCAAATTTCGGCCTATTTCTATTGCTGAAACCAGAACGAGGACGAGGAGGCCTCTTATGGTGACTTCCTCCAGGTTTTCTACTAAATGAATTATTGTAATAATTATCCCTGTCATTTGGACCATCTTTCCTTTCCTCGTTGTAAAGCTCACCTTCAAAAAACTCTCCCGTCTCTTGATCAACCCGACGTCTTGACAACTTTGGACACCCACCTTTTTCGAAGTCAATTACTAGTGCTTTGAAAGTATCATCTTGTTTAAGTACGCTCTCTATAGAATCTATATGTTCATTAGCTACTTCACTTATGTGCATTTTTCCTTTTCTGCCATTAAGAAATTCAAGCTCTACAATAGACTTCTCTATTCTTACAACCTTGACATCAACTATAGAACCTTGTTCTAGTTCTGTTATTGAATCAATCATCATACTCTTTGCAATTTCAGCTTCAGTGCCACTCGTAGCAAAAACAGAAACTTTACCATCATCTCCTATTTCAATTTTTGCATTACTTCTTTCACACACACTGCGTATATTTTTCCCCTTAGAACCTATAGCAGCAGAAATTTTGTCTTTATCTATGTAAAATGATAACATCCTTGGTGCATGGTCTTTGACATCATCACTGTGTTCTGAAATCACTGCATTCATTTTTTCTAAAATATGTAATCTTCCAGCTTTTGCCTGTTCTAAAGATTTTTCAACAATTTCAAAGCTTATACCAGAAATTTTCATGTCCATTTGTAGCGCCGTAACCCCTTCACTAGTTCCTGCTACTTTAAAGTCCATATCACCAAGATAATCTTCATCACCAAGTATATCGGAAAGTATTACATACTCGTCTTTATCTTTGATGAGACCCATAGCAATTCCAGCAACAGGGGCCTTTATTGGCACACCCGTATCCATTAAAGCAAGAGAAGTCCCACAAACTGTTGCCATAGAAGAAGAACCATCAGACTCCAAAATTTCGGACACTACTCTTATTGTATAAGGAAATTCAGACTTATCGGGTAAAACAGGATGAATTGCTTTCCAAGCAAGTTTGCCATGACCGATTTCTCTTCTTCCTGGTGCACGCGCAGCAGAAGTTTCTCCAACAGCAAATGAGGGAAAGTTATAATGCAACATGAAATGCTCACGTCTATCCCCTTCAATATCATCCACAATTTGCTCATCTTGAGTGGTGCCAAGAGCAGTAACAACCAGTGCCTGAGTATTGCCTCTTGTAAATAGTGCAGAACCGTGAGTTTTGGACAGAATATCAACTTCAACTTCTATCTGACGTATCTCATCATGCTTACGACCGTCTATCCTTACACTTTTCTTCCTAATTATTTCACGTACTAAAGATCTTTCAAAGTTTTTTACTGCATACGTAATTAACTTTTCGTCTTTTCCAGTTTCTTTAAGAGTATTCAATATATTCTCTCTGATCGCTTCTAGAGCTTGAACTCGCTCTTGTTTTACTGTTTGCGAATATGCTTTTTCAAAATCTTTACCGTATTTTTCGAGCTTTTGTGTTATATCTGATGCATCAATAGGGGCAAAGCTCTCAGGTTTATTGCCAATTGTATCAGCAAACTCTTTTATGAGCTTAATGACAGGCTTAAGGTGTTCATGGCCAAATTTTATTGCATTAAAAACATTTTCTTCAGAGAGCTCTTTCACTTCTGATTCAACCATTAAAATTGAATTTTCATCACCAGACAAAAACAGATCCAAGCTGCTTGCTTTCATCTCTTGAACAGAAGGGTTGAGTATATAGTTATTATTTTCATCACAACCAACCATCACTCCAGCTATAGTAAAGTGAAAGGGAACACCAGAAATTGCAAGAGCTGCAACAGCACCAATCAATGCTGGCACTTCAGGAGGATTGACTGTATCATAAGTTAATAGATTGCACACCACACTAATTTCATCATGAAATCCTTCTGGGAATAGTGGTCTTATACTTCTATCTATTACTCTTGAGATTAAAGTTTCTCTATCAGATGGCTTGCCTTCTCTTTTAAAAAACCCGCCAGGGATCTTACCCATGGCATAGCTTTTTGCGATAAACTGCACATTTAAAGGTAGGAAATCAACGCTTTCTTCCTTCTTTTTACGTACAACAGTTACTAAAACAGAAGTATCACCGTAATTTACAACTACTGAACCATGAGCTTGGCGTGCTATTTTTCCTGTTTCTAAAGATAAGGGACGACCACCCCACTCTATAGATTTTTTTATAATTTTAAACATATTAAATTCCTCGATTATTTTCTAATGCCTAACTTCTCTATTAATTCCTGATAGGCTTCATTACCAAATTTACGCTTTATATAATTTAAGTGCTTGCGTCTTCTACCTATCAATATAAGTAAACCACGCTTAGAGTGATGGTCATGCTTGTGCACTTTAAAATGCTCAGTTAAGTTACTGATCCTCTCGGTCAAAATTGCACATTGTACAAAAGATGAGCCTGTATCATCTTCTTTAATTGCATATATATTTATCAAACTCTTTTTCTTTTCGGATGTTATCGACATCTAAACCTCATTTTAAATATTAAAAACACGAATAGGTTTCACACAACCATAAATAAAACTGCAGATTGCAATAGGTACACTACCCACCACCGCACAACAAATATCATGATTCTTTAAATTACGCAAGTTATTTAATACAACTTCCTGACCTTTTCTGATTTTTCCCGCATCTTCTAGGGAAATTTCAACTTTGAACATCGATTTTAAAGCCGATTCAATGGGGATGACGAAACTTTTTGTATTACTCCCTGTCACTCCATCATCTTCTGTCATCCCACCCCCCTCTGTCATGAAAGTAGCTGACACTGGTTTCCATCCAAGACGGTGTCATTCCTTACTATTACCCACAAATATAAATGTACTTATAAATAAAGTATTACAATATTAGAGTTTGCAAATATTGAGGGTATAAAAATGGCAAACGAGAGTAATGAATGGGCTAAAAATGAATTTGGAGATGCTGTACTTGGAGATAAAAGATTAACTGACCGATTAGTAAATATTGCTGACAGTTTGATAAGTTTACCTGAAAGCTCAATTAATGAGGCATGCGGAAGTTGGTCAGAAGCAAAAGCAGCATATCGTTTTTTTTAAATGAGAACGTAAAAGAAGTCGATATTCTAGCTTCACACATTGATAAAACAGTTGAGAGAACAAAAGCTCACAAGAGGGTTCTTGTCATTCAAGATACCAGTTACATTGTATATAATAACCATAAAAAACAAGCGGATTAGCAAATTTGTCCAGTTATGATACTGCAAAAGGTATTATAATGCATACAGATCTTGCCGTTAGTATAGAAGGTTTGGTACTAGGGATACTAGATCAAAAAGTTTATTCAAGACCTGAAGAAAATGAGAACCTTAAAAAAAAGAGCGATCGCATTGAAGATAAAGAAAGCGTAAAGTGGTTGGAAACTTTAAGAAAAACAAATAATATTATTGATCCAACTCAAACTGAGACTATAACTGTATGCGATAGAGAAGCAGATATATATGACTTTTTTGAGCTTGCACATAGTCTTAATTCGGCAGTGCTAGTTAGAGCATGCAGAGATAGAGCAGTAAATAGAAAATCTCGATATCCTGAAAAAGGTGAGCAGAAGTTATGGGCATTTATTAAATCCTCTCATTGTGCAGGTACGGTAGAAGTTGAAGTTCCTGTAAAAGATAATAAGCCAAAAAGAACAGCACGTTTGGAAGTTAGATTTGGAAAGTTTATGATGAATCCATCTAAGAATAATATTAGGCATAAGACGGAAGAACTACCTAAATTACCACTTTATGCAGTTTATGTTGTTGAGAAAACTCCCCTTCCCTTAAAAAAAAACCGCTAGAATGGATGCTATTAACGAATCTTTCAGTTAATACTTTCGATGAAGCTGTTGAAAAAATTAGTTGATATCAACTATGTTTTTTAAAAATTTTTTTATTTGTGTAATTTTGCAAATTATATGGGCAATAAAAACCCGTTTGTCATAGAAATAGAATTTTATATCAAACAGCTACCACAGCAATTTCTGCTTAAGCTAATGAATATGTGCTTTAAGTCTGTGTGGACGCACATATTCATTAGCCAATTTCAGTTACCGTTGTGAAGATTTTTAAGTATGCAAATTAATTGCTTCTTTAAGTCTTGTATTAGCAATTACTATAATTTTACGCATTAGGGCTGTTATAGCCACCATCTTCTTCTTACCACTTTCAACAAGCTTAGAATAAAAGGCGCCAAGTATAGATTTTGACCTTGTAGCAGCCATAGCGGCTGTAAACAGCTTTGAACGAACGTTACTTCTACCACCTGTAATCCTTCGGTAACCAACAGCTTTACCACTTTCTTTTGGATGCGGTGCAACTCCGGCAAGACTTGCTACTTCTTTTCTATTTAAGTAACCAAGCTCTGGCATTAAACACAAAAAATCTTGTGATAACTTTTTACCTATTCCAGGAACTGTTTTAAGAATTTTTTGGCGTTGTTGTAATTCGCGGCTTTCATCAATAATCTTTTGTATAGTATCATTGAGTTCGTTTATTTGACTATCGAAAAACTCAATGGTCTTTTGACAGCTTTCTTTTATATGATCATTTTCCGGTGCTTCAAGTCTGCATTTTTCTTGAGTTCTCATTTGCGTAATATCATCACGACGTTGACAAAGTGCAGCCAAAGTTGATTGTTCTGTAGAGGTAGGTACAAATAGAGAGATAGTTCTATGGCGTTCAAATCCATATTGAGCAAGAGCTCTTGCATCTGATCTATCAGACTTTGCTAAAGTTCCGTGAGATAAAATAAAGCTTTTTACTTTACGAGTATTAGCTCGATGCACGGCAATATTTTTGTCGGTAAGAAAATGTGATAAGCCAAGCTCATATTTCCCTGTATTTTCTAAAGTCACTAAAGCATTAGGTAGAATATCTGAAAACTCTTGAAATAATTGTTGCCAACCAGAAGCATTATTATCAAATTCGACAGCATTCTTCTGTTTGTGAATTGCAACGACATTTTTAAATTTTCCGATGTCAATGCCAATAAAATTTTGATAAGATGTAACCATAATAAACCTCGATAGTTTTAGTTAATTTAAGATTGTAAACGGGTGCATATATATGTCCCAAGCAACTATTCAAACGTATCGAGAGATAGGGCTAGCGTACCTTGATACCAACGGTTGTAATACCAATTTCCTTTCGGTCGCGCACGCCCGCTATTCCTAGTGAGCAGGGTTATCTTTCTCTCTTATCTCTTTTATATCACGTTTTTAACTTACAATTGCCTTAGATGGAAAATAGATATATTACATAAAATTTTAAATCCGGTCTCAAAGTTGAGGAATGTAGACTTGGAACAGCAGAAAGATTAATGAGGTATTTAACAGTCATGAGGATTATTGCTTGGAGAATTTTCTTTATTACATCAATTGCAAGAACTAACCCAACATTACCATGTACTGCCTTATTAGCTGAGGAAGAATGGAAAGTTTTATATGTTAAAATACACAGGAAACCATGTCCAAATATAGCCCCTACTATAAAAGAAGCCGTTTCGTGAACTTGGAGGTCATTTAGCAAGAAAAAGCGACCCAAAACCAGGACCAATTACTCTTTGGAAAGGATATAAACGTCTCTTTGATTTAGCAGAAGGATGGCGACTTGCTCACGAACCTCATATTTGTTGGTAATAGTAAGTTGTTAGCGGTATCTGGAGATACCGCGGCGGTATGACGTAGGGAAATCTTACTTATTATAGCTATAGTTCTACATGAATTACAAAAGTAACATTTACTAGATCTTAATATTTTAGATCTATATTTTAATAAATAATGAGCTGTAATTAGTATGAATAATCCATTTAAAAGTGAGAACTATAAAAAAAATCTCGATTCTCTGATCAAAGCTGTAAAGCTAGGAAATGCAGAGAAACAATATAACAAAACGTTAAGGGATTTATCTCATGCATTAGAAGGTTTTACAGGTGAGGCAAAAGGTATAGCTGAGTTTGTTATATATACTGACTTGAACAATTATGTAGAACAGCCATTAGGTCTTTTTAAAACATTAATGAATAGAATTTTGGGAAAAAATTTTCCAACCAAGAACAGTAGTATAAGTAATTTTATAAATGATGAGTTGTCAAGTTTCACTTTAGAAACAGCAGCTAAGTATACAAGAATTTTAAAAAAAATTGATCTCTTGGAACAATTAGAAAAAGATTTCAGAAAAAATAATATTTTAAAAGATTCTTTAAATTTAGAACAAAGTGAAAAGAGTCAAGGAAAAGATAGATCACACGAAGTGAGTTTGGAAGGTAGAAAGCAAAAGGAAGGTACTTTTGAGCTGCGAAAAGAAGAACAGCCGAAAGAAAAATTAGGTGGTAATCGCATGAGGCAAATAAAGCGACCAACAACAGCACCTCCGGCTGCTCCAGATTCGAGGAAGGTACGCTTTAAATCAGAAATATCCTCAGATGGAGAAAGCAAGGCAAAGTCTACATCTTCTTTACTAAAAGGAGCTAATAGTTTTAGTATGCCTGATGCTAAGGAAAATCCTTCTGAGGATTCAGGCTATGGAAGTTCATTAAATGAAGAGTCTGTATACAAAGAGATATCAAATTATCAAGAGAAGAAGAGTAAAATTTTAATAGAAAATTCGCAGAGTTCAAAATCGCCCAAAGAAGAGCCAATTTATGCAACAGTTCCTAAAGAACATATAGAAGCAAAAAGAGAACGTAAGCAGAAACAACAACCTCAATCCCTCGTACCACCAAAACCACCGCAAGTGCCAAAAAAAATGTTTACTACTGGTCAAGAAGTTAGACAAGAATCGAAAGTGGTAATCAAAGATAAACCTGCAGTACCGCCAAAGCCTAAAAATCTAAGCCGTGCTAATCAAAAAGTAAGCACAGAGCCAAAAGTAGTAGGAGTAATTCTTAAAAAATCAGCTGAAAGAGTACCACTAAAATCTGAAAATCAAGACAATAGGAAATCAGCACAAAAAGCTGCTGGTAAGGCGATACCAAAAGTAGCAGCAGCTACTATGAAAGGAGGAGCTAATCGCGAGATGGGCAGTAAAGTAAAGGCATTAAAAGAAAAATTTGAGCAAAATCAAGCAAAAGGAAATGCTAATGTACAGCTTGCTGAAAGCAAAACCACTCCAGCAGCACAAGCGGATATCGGTGTGAAGAAAAAACAATCTCATTCATTTCTAACAGAGAATAAAAGATCTGCAACGAAACACGTAACAGCAAAATCTGATCCAAAATCTCATGTCAGCAAAAATTCCCTTCTCACGCATGCAAATGTAAAGGAAATGGTTGCACAAATTGAGAAAGGAAAAGGAGGAAGATAGTAACATTTGGGAAAAAAACATATGTGTCAAGTCAAGAGATTGTGAGCAAATTTAGGAAATTATAGCTAAACTGACTTAGATTTACCGACAATTTGAAAAACCGTCATTCCGCTAACTATAGTATTTTCGAAAGCGAATGATAAAGGTATAATATGTTTTTTTAAAGTAGGGAAAGCGATGGTATATAGTGTAGATTTAAGGGAAAAAGCAGTGTCTTTGGTAGAAAAAGGAAAGTCAAAGGTTGAAGTTGCAGAGGTTTTTGAGATAGGGATAGCAACACTATATAGATGGCTAAAAAAGAAAGCTACTGGCCAAGGTCTCAAAGCGGTAAAAAGTACTGGTTTTATTCGAAAAATAGATCCAGAAATACTCAAAGAATATGTCAAAAAACACCCAGATCACACACTAGCAGAAATGAAACAAAACCTTGGCTTTGGGATAAGTGCAATTTGTTATAGATTAAGACAGCTAAAAATAACCTTTAAAAAAAGTCACATTCTATCAAGAGCGCAATCAAGAAGATAGGCAGCAATTTATCGATAAAGTCTCAAAAATAGACCACTGTAGCATTTTATATATAGATGAAGCAGGAGTTGATAATAGACTATACCGAGAATATGCACGAGCTCCAAGAGGAGAAAAAATATATGCTGATGTTCCAGGAAAAAAGCGGGAAAGAGTGAGTATAATAGGTGGATGAGAAGTTTATTGCACCAATGACCTTCACAGGAGGGTGTAATAAAGATATATTTAATGTATGGTTAGAGCGAAGATTACTTCCACAATTACAGCGTGATACAACCATAGTTATGGATAATGCTACATTCCATAAAACTCCCAAAACAAAGTCATTAATAGAGTCTTTTGGCTGTCATTTGCTTTATCTTCCAACATATTCACCTGATCTAAATCCGATAGAGCATTGTTGGCACACCATCAAAAGTTGCCTCAGACCTCTAATGCATCAATGTACAGACTTACACCTTTTAGTTGGTAATACCATTTTAGACGTTTATCATTCGTTTTAGAAAATACTATAGTTGAAATAGCACAGTTACTCACCCCATAAATTTGGTGCTCTCTTTCAATCAAAGGTGTCTTGCTGCTTGAAATGTTTTCTTTGTAAAAATTTGACTTATCTTTATATCATCTCATTCAAACAGCATTAACATAACTTATGCCTTTTTTAGATGTAGAAATTTTCTAGGAATTGTCTTTTTGAATTCTATGGTATTTTGTTTAACATTGAAACAAGAGGCCAGTGTCACGCACTGGCATGACACCCATTTGTTCCTATAGTTGTCTTTTCTCGTCTACCTTATTTTGCCACTCTGCTGAACAGATACATAAAGAAAGTGGAAAATTGGACATTCTCAACTCGGCTCCTGCAGATTAAAAATTAAGTTGAATAAAAATTGGATTTGACGCAGTTTTTTCCCATAGTTTAAGAAATTAAAAGTTTAACGATTAGAATTATAATTACAAACCACAATAAAAAATAGACTTTTCCATTTGATTTATTTTTAATTTGGATGTTTTCTAATTTTTTATCAGCTATTAGGTTTAATTTTTCTATAAGGCTAAATATCCCTTGGATTGTTTTTACAGGATAAGAACTTCTAATTTTTTCCCTATACCCTATTTTACTTTCATGTTGACTGCTTATCCACGCTTCAACTACTTTCCACATATTGATTTCTGGGTAGATCTTTCTACATGTCCCTTCCAGTAAAATCATAGTTTTCTGCAGCAATAACAATTGTGTTTGAACTTTCATATCAAAATCACCAGTTATTTTTAATAGCTGAGCAAGTAAACTAGCAAATGAAATCTTCTGTATAGGCTGCCCAATAATGGGTTCACCTATTGCCCTGCAAGCTGTGACAAAATTTCTATGCTGTGATGAAACGTAACCAGCTTTAAAGTGCATTTTTGCAACGTGATCATAATCCCGATTTAAAAAGCCTTTGAGTATCTCTATAACGTAATAGCATGTCTCACGATCTATTCTACCCATGATTCCACAATCCAGAGCAATAATATTGTTATTACTATCAACCATTAGATTTCCAGGATGCATATCAGCATGAAAAAAACAATCCCTGTATACCTGATTACAAAACGATTCTATAAGATTGATAGCTATTTGCTTATGATTATTCAGTTTTTCAACTTCGTATATTGGCGTTGCTTCTATCCATTCTAATGTTAAAACCTTTTTTGCAGTTCTATTCCAATCTATTTCAGGTACATAAAAACCTCTGTCATTTTTTGTGTTTTTCTTTAGTTCCGAAGAGTGAGCAGCTTCAAAACGTAGATCTAACTCTAATCGGCAAATTTCAGCAAAAGTTTTAACTAATTCAATTGGCCTCAGCCTTTTTGATTGTTCGCTAAATTTTTCTGCAATTTCTGCAAGCCAAGAAAGCATTTTTATATCTCTTGAGAATGTTTTCTCAATATTTGGCCTTAAAACCTTCACAGCAACTTCCTTACCCTCAGTTGTAACCGCTCTATGCACCTGAGAAATCGATGCTGCTGCAATTGGCTTTTCAGAAAAGCTTGAAAAAATGTCGCTCAATTTACAATTAAACTCACTTTCTATAGTTTTAACTGCTATTTTATGTGAAAATGATGGCAATCTATCACATATCAATAACAAGTTATTTGTTATATCTTCATTTAAAACATCAGTACGTGATGAGATAGACTGCCCAAACTTAATGAACACCGGACCTAATTTTTCAAGAGCACACTTTAGCTTGTGGCCTTGTATTTTATTTATTGATTTTTTTGATGGTGGAAGTAAATAAGGTAATATATTGTAACGCGTCAGCACCGTAGTTATGTGCAGAAGACGCAAAATATTTTGAATCATTTCGCTGCGTAACTGCTAAATATTTCATTTAGGGTTCTATTTTTCATAATCTCATCAGGCTTGCCTTGGCAATAGATAGTATTATTTATACAAATTATGTAATCTGAGGATGGTAGAGCAGAGTTAAGATCATGAGAAGTCATAAGAATCGATACCAATCGTTTTTTTGCTATTTTATTTATAATATCATAAAATTTAGCCCGCGCGTTAATATCCATTGCACTAACTGGTTCATCTAGAATGATCAAGTCAGGCTCTGCAATTAAACAACGTGCAAGTAGCAATAATTGTGTTTGCCCTGCAGAAATTTCTAACACTTGATTCTTCAAAATGTTACCGATACCAACCAACTCTATCGTTTCTGTAATAATGGATTGATTTTTCTTTAGTCTTTTCAAGGAGCTATTTAAAAGGAAATATTCAACTGTTATTGGCATCAAATTACTAATACTAAAATTTTGCGGCATATAGCCAATTTTTATGTTGTCAGCAAATACGATATTACCGGTACAGCTTTTATTTATGCCAGCAATTGCTTTCACTAAAGAGGTTTTACCTCCACCATTTGGACCAAGTATTGTAATTATGTCTCCTCTTTCCATGAACATATTGATATTGTCAAGGATTCTTTTACCATCATATGTGAGAGCAAGATTTTCTATTTTTAGAACACGATTATTGACATTATTCAATTTATTGACAAAATTTAACTTCTTCTCAACGTTTATATGAGACATTTACTGACTTTTTTTCTATTACTTTCATTTACACTATACTATAATATCGCCTTTTCATCCAATTTAAAAGTTGTAGCTACAATCAAACCTATCCACTCACTTGTAGCTTCTATTACAGAAGGGATTTTAGAACCGGAATTGCTTGGCTATGCAACATCTGCGCATAATTATATATTAAAGCCATCTGATGCGAGTAATTTAGAATCAAGTGACGTTATATTTTATGTTGACGATAACTTAGAGACGTTTGTTCAAACTTTCGCCAAAAATAATAAAGAACTAGTGCAATTGTCAAAGGCAATCAACCTACTTCCTACTCGGCCACATTCATTTTCTAGAAAAATTACTCACATTAAAGATGAAAAAGATTTACACATTTGGCTGAGTCCCGAAAATGCAAAGAGCATGATACTTTCTGTAAGTGCAACATTGTCTAACATAGATAAAGAAAATTCCCATCGATACAACTCTAATGCAACAAAAGCTATAAAAAAAATAGACCAAGAAGTAAAAGAAATCATGAAAGAACTGAATGATTTTAAAAATCAAAAATATATCGTCACTCACGATGCTTATCAATATTTTGAAAAATATTTTGGTTTAAATCACCCAAGCGCCATTCTTTCCATAGAAGAGGATTCTTACATAGGTATGAGGAGTTTAATGAAGCTAAAAAAGATAATGAAGGAAGAAAACGTTAAATGTATATTTGCTCATTCACAGGAAGACAGCATAAAGCCTAATGCTCTTTCTAATGACGCAAAAATGGTAGTTCTTGATCCTATTGGATCAGACATAGAGCCTGGAAAAGATGCATATCTAGCTATAATCAATAACATTGCACAAAATTTTAAGTCTTGTTTTGTTGAGTAATAAGTTCCCTTTTAGCTTACTGTTTTATTGTTCTGCATTTATTTGTCCTTTACATATTGTGCAGGTTTAGAATTATGCTTTATTCTTACGTTTATGTCTTGGCCCAATACAATCAATAAGTTAAGCAAGTATTCTAAGGAGAACCCTTCGATTTTTGACCTATTGATTTGAGATACTTTAGGCTGATCAATCTTTAGAGCGTTTGCTGCTTTTTTCTGTGTTGTGTATCTCTTACCTATTAATTGTGCAATGACCTTTATTAATTTCAGTTTTGTATCCTTTACATTGTCCAACTCTATTATCACAGGATAACTTAATTGTAAATTTTGCATAATAATAAACTTTCCTATAAAAAAACTACTTCAATTTTTCTTCTTTAAATAGCACATGCCTTCTGACTACTGGGTCATACTTTCTAAACTCCAGTTTTCTGGTGAGCTTTTTTGGATTACGCTTTTTTACATAAAAATAGCCTGTTGATTTTTCTTCACCAGCTCTTGTTGTCTTGATTGCAGTGCTGACTAACTTAACAAGCAAAGAAGCATTTTTTTTCGCCATACTTATAATGATATAATAAATTCTATGCGAGTTTATTACGCAAAATACTAAAAGTCAATCGAATAATGCAGATTGCAAAATCCTTGACAATCAACAGTGCATTAAGTAGCATAAAGTTAACTTCAGAATAAAAAGCAAACGGTAAATAAGTGATAAATAGTGGTAAAAGGGTATTATTGATAGAAAATTCTATCTGTTCTAATGAGGTAAGAGTTGCCTTGTCAATTAATAACAAGGTTGTAGAATTTGAACAAGAATTCAAGGAAAAAAAACAATTAAGAGGTAATATATACGTTGCTTATATAAAGCGTATAGAGCCTTCTTTGCAAGCCGTATTTATTGAATATGGAAAAAATAAGCAAGGTTTTTTGTCTTTTTCCGAGATATCTCTAGATTACTTCAACATTCCAGAAAAAGAAAAGGAAACTATCTTTGAGGGCTACTCAAATGACGATTGTATAGAAGAAGCCTCAGCAAATGTTTCTTCAGATTCTGCAGCTAGTAAGAATGTCAACGAATCAGGTAGTGGTTTTGTAAGAGAGGTACCTTTATATAAAAAATACAAATTACAAGATGTTATTTCAGTAAATCAAAAAATATTGGTTCAGCTAACTAAAGAGGAACGAGGCAATAAAGGAGCTTCATTTACAACATACATAACTTTAGTGGGTAGATACTGTGTTTTCATGCCAAATTCCATGAGCAAAGGTGGAGTGTCCCGCAGAATTGAAGATGCTAATGTCAGAAAGCAGTTAAAGGATATACTAAATTTAATAAACTTGCCAAAAAGATCAGGTTTAATAGTAAGAACTGTTGGTTCAGGAAAAAGTAAGAAAGAAATTGAGCAAGATTACAATTACTTATCCTCATTATGGCAGAGCATTCAAAAAAATGCCTTCTCTGTAAATGCTCCATCATTAATTTACAACGAAGCAGATGTAATTATGAGATCTGTTCGTGATTTTTGTAGCGATGGTATAGAAGTTATAGTGTCTGGAAAGGAATCTTTTGAAGCAGTTAAGCAATATGCTAACAATGCACTAAAAGGTAGTAAGTTGCGCTATAGATTGTATAGAGGTTATGCTCCGATCTTTACTTACTACGGAATCGAAGATCAAATTTCTGAGTTATATAGCAATAGAGTAGAATTGCCATCTGGTGGGTCTTTGATAATAACTTTAACTGAGGCGTTTGTTTCAATAGACGTAAATTCAGGAAAGATGACAGGAGAAGATAGCATAGAAGAAACAGCTTATAGAACCAACATGGAAGCAGTACCTGAAATATCAAGACAGGTGAATCTTAGGGGCCTATCAGGATTAATAGTAGTCGATTTTATTGATATGTTGAAATATCAGTATTGCAGAGCTGTTGAGTCTGCTATAAAGCAAGCGTTTAAAGACGATAAAGCTAAAGTTCAATTTAGCTACATAAATGACTTTGGTTTAATGGTATTTTCAAGACAAAGAATTAAACCAAACATACAAGAAATTAATACTACAGAATGTTTACACTGCAAAGGTACTGGAAGAATAAAATCAAACGAAGTAATTGTTTCATCAATACTAAGGGACTTACAACATATTGCTAACAAGAATCGAAATAAGTCTTTTGATTTAGTAGCACACAGTGCAGTTATAGCGCACATTTTTAATAACAAACGCAATACAGTTTCTACAATCGAAAAAGAGTTTAATATTACATTGAACGTTAGTATTGATAACAGTTTAGATGTAAATACATTTATTTTAAAACAAGGAGATGATGTTAATTTAAACGGTTATAAGCCATTACAGAACTCTGGATACCAAATTGGGGATAGCAGCAATGAAGAAGCTGATAATTCAAATAAACTACGAGGCAATTTTTGGCTGACTAAGTGGCTTTCGCGCCTTTTAAGTTCTAATAACTAATTAGAAACCTAAATTGGGCTTGTAATTAATGAGCCCTATACTTATATATTCTTATATCAGATAATATTTACAATGGGGTACTCATTATGGGAAGAGCAATAGGCATAGATCTCGGAACAACAAATTCTTGTGTTGCAATAATGCAGGGCAAAGATACAAAGGTAATAGAGAATAAAGAAGGAGCAAGAACTACTCCATCTATAGTTGCATTTACTTCTTCAGGAGAAAGGTTGATTGGTGCTCCAGCAAAAAGGCAAGCAACCACCAATGCAAGTAATACCTTTTTTGCTACTAAGAGATTAATAGGCCGTCAATATAGTGATCCTGAGATGAAAAATCTAAGTGTACCATACAAAGTATTTGCAGCAAAAAGTGGTGATGCATGGGTTAAAACAACTGATAATAAAGAATATTCTCCTAGTCAAATTGGTGCATTTATACTACAAAACATGAAAGAGGCAGCAGAAGCTTATCTTGGAGAGGAAGTAAAAGATGCTGTGATAACAGTGCCAGCATACTTCAACGACTCTCAACGTCAAGCAACAAAAGATGCAGGAAAAATTGCCGGATTAAATGTACTCAGAATAGTAAATGAACCGACTGCTGCAGCACTTGCTTATGGTCTTGATAAGAAACATGGGCACACAATAGTAGTATATGACCTTGGTGGTGGTACATTTGACGTTTCAATACTTGAAATAGGTGATGGAGTTTTCGAAGTGAAAGCAACAAACGGTGATACCCATCTTGGAGGTGAAGACTTTGATAATGGAGTAGTGAGTTATTTACTAGATGAATTCAAGAAAAGTAATGGCATTGATTTGAAAAATGATCCAATGGCTATGCAAAGAATCAAAGAAGCTGCTGAAAAAGCGAAAATTGAATTATCAAGTGCAATGGAAACGGAAATAAATCTACCGTTTATTACAGCTGATGCAAGTGGTCCAAAACACTTAAATATGAAATTAACGAGAGCAAAACTTGAAAGCTTAGTGAATGATTTAATCGAAAGAACTATGGCTCCTTGTAAAAAAGCTCTTGAGGATGCTGGTTTATCTGCTAGTCAAATTGGCGAAGTGGTTCTTGTTGGTGGCATGACTCGTATGCCAAAAGTCATAGAGAAAGTTAAAGAATTCTTTGGCAAAGATCCACATAGAGGAGTTAACCCTGATGAAGTTGTAGCAATTGGAGCTGCAATACAGGCGGGGATCATTCAAGGTGATGTAAGAGATGTGTTACTACTTGATGTGACCCCACTTTCTCTTGGTATTGAAACTCTAGGAGGAGTATTCACTCCACTTATTGAGCGTAATACTACAATTCCTACTAAAAAATCTCAGGTGTTTTCAACTGCAGAAGATAACCAAACAGCTGTTACAATTAAGGTGCATCAGGGTGAAAGAAAACTGGCAGTTGATAATAAGCTACTCGGTCAGTTTAGTTTGGAAGGGATACCTCCTGCTCCGCGCGGAAGGCCACAAATTGAAGTGACATTTGATATAGATGCAAATGGAATAGCACACGTTTCTGCAAAAGATAAAGCTACTGGAAAAGAGCAAAAAATACGCATTCAATCTTCAGGTGGTTTATCTGATGATGAAATAAATCGCATGGTAAAAGAAGCTGAAGAAAAAGCGCAAGAAGATGAAAAGCGCAAAAAGTTTATTGAAGTGAAGAATCAAGCGGATAGCTTAGTCCATTCTACAGAAAAGTCTCTGACAGAGTATGGTGATAAAGTTTCACCAGAAGATAGATCTGCTATTGAAAATGCAGTTAACGAATTAAAAGAAGTTAGTAAATCTGATAACATTGATGACGCTGATTCAATACAGCAGAAAGTCACTAATCTTTCTCAATTATCTATGAAACTTGGAGAAGCTATGTATCAAGCATCTCAACAAAATAGTGCTGAAAATGGCTTTTCATCAGAAGGAAATCCAAATGATAAAGAGGAAAAAGTAGTAGATTCTGATTATCAAGACATAGATAATAAAGAAGAGAATAAGTAATTGCGATTGTCATCCAAGTAGCTGATACTGGGATGACAAGAAGAGCATATTGTTGCTTAAAGAAACCATTATGGATATTATTAAAACAATAGAAGAAAAGATACGCGATTCGATAGATGTAATTGATATCAACATTATCGATGAATCAGCAAAGCATGCTGATCATTATTTTGCTTCATCTTCAACATTACCTTCGCACATTAAATTAATATTAATATCTGACGGCTTTATTGGAATGAGCGTTCTAAAAAGACACAAGTTGATTTATGAGTTATTGAAGGGTGAGATAGAGCTAATACATGCAATTTCTCTTCACTTGTATACGCAAGATGAGTACAATTTAAAAAATAAATAATAAAAATGTGAAGGAAGAGTCTATATTAGTTAAAGCAGGAAGAAAATTTAATGACTATAAAGGTTCCATGAACCCGCCAGTTTATCATTCTTCTACCATATTATTCCCTACTTACAAGGACTACTTAAATGCAGCAAATGGAGAAAGTATATACGATGTAATCAACGATGGTGTTGCAAGGGATTATAGCTACAGTAATGTTGGTACTCCTACTGTTCATTATCTTTCAAATGCACTGGCTGAAATTGAAGGGAGTGGACAAGCGCTTATTTATCCTTCCGGACTATTTGCACTTACTTTTGCTATTCTAACTTTCGCTAAAGCAGGCTCGCACGTTTTAATTCAAGATAATAGTTATTATAGGCTTAGGAGGTTTGCAGAAAATGAGCTACCAAAAAGAGGAACAGAAGTAACTTTTTATGATCCAACACAGGATATAACTGATTTAATTCAGAGTAATACTTCATTGATAATGATCGAGACTCCTGGTTCTGTAACGTTTGAGATTTCGAATATAGAGCATATAGTAAAAGTTGCTAAAGAACGTGGAATTGTAACCGTTTGTGACAATTCATGGGCCACTCCTTTGTTATTTAAGCCGCTTGATTATGGAGTTGATGTTGCACTATATGCGGTGACAAAGTATCTAGCCGGTCACTCAGATTTAGTGATGGGAGCTATGGTTGCTGAAGGTGAAACTTTTAAATTGCTTTATGAGAGCTATAAAAATTATGGAGTAACCATTCAATCGCACGACTGCTACCTTGCACATAGGGGACTAAGAACACTGCATGCACGTATGGCAAGGCACCAAAATACAGCAATGGAAGTGGCAAAGTGGCTAGAAAAACATTCAAAAATCAAAAAAGTTTTGTATCCAGCACTTCCCTCCCATCCTCAACACGAATTATGGAAAAGTTACTTCAAAGGAGCAAGTAGCGTATTTAGTATAATACTGGATAGAGAATATTCATGTGAAGAACTAAGCTGCATGGTTGATCATATGAAAATTTTTAGTATTGGTGCTTCTTGGGGAGGGTGTGACAGTTTGATATTACCAATAGATCGTAGATCTATGTCAAGATCTGTAATGAATTCAGATTATGGTGGAAGTTTCATGCGGATATTTTGTGGACTAGAAGATTCTGAGGATTTGATCTCTGATTTAAATGCTGCACTAGCAAGACTGCCATGTTTGAATATCAAAGCTGGCAGATGAAACTGAGAGAATTACTGCATAACATTATTGATGTTAACTTTGATATTGAAATCAAGGGCGTTACATGTAACCCCAAGAGAGTCAAGGAAGGTTATCTTTTTGTTTGTGTGTCAGAAAGGAGTAAAGAATACGCAACATGCGATACTGGAATCCATATCCTTCCTACTGAATCACAGTGTTACGTACACAACTGTGTAGACGTTGTGATACAAGGGGCCAAGAAAGATGTCATCCCAGTGCTTGACTACTTGGATCCAGAAAATTTAATTGTAAATGAACACACTAAGCAATTGTATAATAAAAACTGGATTCCAGTGTCAGCTACTTGCATGACAAATACTCCGGGTTTTGCAGTGCTTGAACACCTAAACCCTCAAGAAATATACAGCGAAATAGTCAGCAGGTTTTATCAATTCAAACAGCCCAAATATGTTGCTGCTGTAACTGGTACAAATGGTAAAACTTCAGTAGTAGAATTTTGCCGCCAGATCTGGCAAAACTCTGGCTATAATGCTGCGTCTATTGGAACACTTGGAACATGCATCAATAATGGCAGAAAAGGTAATAGCAACAGCCTTACCACTCCAGGTGCAGAAGACCTTTACGCAACATTGCGTGGTATAAGTGTAGAACACTTAGTGTTGGAATCATCAAGTCATGGGATTGATCAATACAGAATCCATGGATTAAAGTTGAGTGCTGCAGCTTTTACTAATTTCTCGCAAGATCATTTAGATTACCATAAAAGTCTTGGTGGATATTTAGAAACTAAAAAAAGGTTATTTTACGAAGTATTACCAGAAGGAAAAACAGCGATTTTAAATGCGGATATAGATGAATATGGCGCATTGCTTAAAATAGCTGAAAAACGCAGTAATAAAGTTGTGACTTATGGAAAAAAAGGCTCTGATATTACTTTATTAGAGCAAACATCAACCCCTAATGGTCAACATCTTACAGTAAAAATTGATAACCAAATTTACAATACATTTTTCCCAGTTTTAGGAAAATTTCAAGCATATAATCTGCTATGTGCAATTGGTATATCTGGATTAAATTACAGAGAAATATGCGTAGAAAAACTCGTTTCTCCACCAGGAAGAATGGAAAAAGTGAAACCTTTTGCATTCGTGGATTACGCTCATACTCCAAGTGCGCTTAAACAAGCCCTATTGTCTTTAAAATGGCATATCAACAAAAAAATAATTCTAGTTTTTGGATGCGGTGGAAATCGCGATCAGACGAAACGTTCAGAAATGGGCAAAATAGCACAAATGTATGCAGATAAAGTAATAATTACAGATGATAATTCGCGTGATGAAGATCCGGCAAAAATTCGCCACGATATTTTGCTACATTGCCCTGATGCACTGGAGATAGGAGGTAGGAGAGAAGCTATAGAGAAAGGCGTAGATATTGCCTATAACGAGGGTATGATTCTGCTAGTTGCAGGAAAGGGAAATGAGAAATTTCAAATTATAGGCAACCAAACTTTTGAATTTAGCGATGTTGAGGTTATTAAAAATAAAGTTGCATCTTGACCTATATATTCTGGCCAACTTTCTGCACAAAACTCTCTGTTTCTTCCATTTTAGTGTTAGGTTTTGACATGTATCCGTTCAGCGGAGTGGCAGAATAAGGTAGACAAGGTGATCTAAAAAGATAATCATAGAGCAAAAGTGAAGTAATATGGTAAACCTTTTAGAACTTTGCAAAAATTTACAGCAAAAAATAGAAAGGTTAGAAGCAAAAATAGAAAGATTGGAAAAAGAGAATGAAAGTTTAAAAGCAGAAAATAAGGCTTTAAAGATAGAAAATGCTGAGTTAAGAGAAAGACTCGGTTTAAGCTCAAAAAATTCATCAATACCAAGTTCCAAAGAGTTGTATAAAATAAAAAAGAATAAGCCGAAAAGCGAAAGGAATATTGGCGGTCAGGTTGGTCATAAAGGAAGTTTTCGCGCCAACATGGATGCAGATAAAGTAGTAAAGATAGAGTTGCCTAATACTTGCGAATGCGGAGGAGAAATTGCAATACGTGAAAAACCATATATTCATCAGAAAGTTGATCTTCCAGAAATCAAGCCTTATGTAGTGGAATATCAGTTAGAACATGGCCGTTGTCGGAGATGCGGAAAGAGAAGAAGTAGCAAGTTACCGGAAGGTGTTACGCCAGATACATTTGGTCCAAGGGTTAAGTCAATAATTGCAGCGTTCAGCGGATTCTACAAAAATTCAAAACGCGAAATAGCGAGTGTCGTAAATGATATCTTCAATTTGAACATAAGCGTCGGTAGCATATCAAATAGTGAACATAGAGTTGCTTCAAAATGCAAAAAAATGTATGAGCAGATCGAACAAGAGATAAGTAGGAGTAAAGTTCTACATATTGATGAAACGAGCCATTATAACAAAGGTAAACTCGCTTGGTGTTGGATGTTTGCAAGCAATACGGCAAGTTTTGTAAAATTTACAGAGTCAAGAGGAATGAAAGTTTTACAAAATAGTAAATTCTGCAATCGCAATAGCTTGGTAATAACTGACAGGTATGCAGCATACAATTATTTTGCCGATAAAAACAGGCAAATCTGTTGGGCACATTTATCAAGAGATTTTGAAAGATTAGCACATAGTTGGAATATTGAAGTTAAAGTTCTGGGTTGTTACTTGAGAAACGTGGCCACTGAATTATTTGCACTAAAAAAAGCTTTACTAAAAAGTGAGATAGATGTTTTGAGGTTTGTCAGACGTGCCAGAAAATTAAGAAAACGTACAAAGTATTACTTGAAGGAGATATCTCGTTTACCTGAAGCAATTGGAGCCTCTCGAGTTGCAAAAAATGTTCTGAGATCTGAAAGAATGATGTGGAAATTTTTAGATGACCCAGAAAATATTCCGCTGACAAATAACCACGCTGAACGGCAAATTCGGCATTATGTCGTTTATCGCAAAAACTCATATTTTACACAATCAAAGCGGGGAAATACATTCCTTGAGCGGATAATTTCATTATACTTAACTTGGAAACAAAGGGGTCTCAATCCTTTCCAAAATCTCCTATCTATTGTTTCTTAAACCACTCTCCTGAACGGATACGATATGTTAATAAAAGACATAGATTATGATGAAGAAAATATCTCAATAATTGACTTAAGCTTAGATGTTAAGCAAGAGGTCGCAGCACACCATTCTACTGTTGAAAAACAGCCTAAAGAATATAGCTGAAATTTTAGGTCTACTGGCTGACCTTCTGAACACTTTCTATACTACTTAAAGTAGGCTTTTCGTTTTTCCTAAAGTATAAACTTAGATAAATCAAGCTGCTTCGAAATTGACTCAAGTTTATCTTTTACATGCTTGCTGTCTATAATGAATTTTTCGCTATTTTTCTCAGAAGCAATGAAACTTATCTCATCTAAAAGCTTCTCCATAACAGTGTGAAGCCTTCTTGCGCCTATATTTTCCACTTGCCTATTAACTGTAAACGCTATTTCAGCTATGGTTTTTATACCATCATCAGTGAACTCAAGTGTCACATTTTCTGTTTTCATTAAAGCTATGTACTGCTTTAACAAACTAGATTCTGGTTCCTTTAATATTCTTATTAAATCTTCTTGAGTAAGTGCCTTAAGTTCTACCCTGATCGGTAATCTGCCCTGCAATTCCGGTAAGAGGTCAGATGGTTTAGACTGATGAAAAGCACCAGATGCAATAAATAATATATAGTCTGTTTTTACATGGCCATACTTAGTTGTAACAGTTGTTCCTTCAAGTAATGGTAACAGATCGCGTTGCACTCCTTCTCTGTTTACTTCACCTTTTACTTCTGTACGCGCTGCAATTTTGTCTATTTCATCCAAAAATACTATACCGTCATTACTAACAAGATCAATGGCTTCTTTGATCATCTTATCTTCATCCATTAGCCTTTCACTTTCTTCATTAATTAATATTTCACGCGCTTCTTTTACCTTCACCGTAATAGTTTTTGTTTTTTTGCCCCCGTTAAACATCTTGCCCATTATTTCTGTTACATTCATCACACCAACTTGCCCACCTGGCATGCCTGGTATATCGAAAGTAGGTAACATACTCTTGCTCTCTCTGACGTTAATAGAAACTTCTCCGTCCTCAAACTCTTTATTCCTCAACCTTTCTCTAAAAATTTTTTTACTCTCTTCGGTTGCATCTTCGCCTACCATAGAGTTTACTATTGTTTTCTCAGCTAAAATTAAAGCCTTTTTAGCTAAGGCTTTACGGGCTTTCTCTTTAACTAAAACTATTGCTGCATCAACTAAATCACGTATTATCGAATCAACGTCACGTCCAACGTATCCTATTTCAGTAAACTTCGTTGCCTCAATTTTTATAAACGGTGCACCGGCAAGTTTTGCTAAGCGGCGAGCTATTTCAGTTTTACCAACCCCTGTATGACCGATCATCAATATATTCTTAGGTATGATTTCATCACGCAATGGAAATGGAACCTGATTGCGACGCCAACGATTTCTGAGCGCAATAGCAACAGCACGCTTTGCATCATCCTGTCCGATTATGAATCTGTCCAATTCTTTAACTATCTTCTGTGGTGGCAGGTCATCTAACAAAACTTGAGTACTGTCATTAACTTGAACATCGCTGTCATTTGAATCAAAACCACTCTTAGTATCTTTATAGAGGTCATTTTTTTCATCGTAGGTGTCACTACTACAAGACCGTCCTTCTGAAAGGGTTATAGGCTGATTGGAAAAATTGGTGCATAAAGTTTTTTGCTTGGAAGACATATCACTCCTCTATTTTTTCAATAATCACATTATGATTTGTATAAACACATATATCAGCAGCTATCTTCATAGCCTTTTTCGCAATTTCCTCTATTGATATTCCTTTAATGTCAATTAAAGCTCTTGCTGCAGATAGAGCAAAATTTCCCCCAGAGCCAATAGCTGCGATTCCATCTTCAGGTTCAAGAACATCACCTGTTCCCGTAATTACTAATGAAATAGATTTATCTGCAACGATCATCATAGCTTCTAATTTCCTCAGATATTTATCCATTCTCCAGTCTTTTGCAAGTTCAACACATGCTCTCATTAATTGCCCTGGGTGCTTGTCAAGTTTAGATTCTAATCTTTCAAAAAGAGTAAATGCGTCGGCTGTTGCCCCGGCAAATCCAGCAATTACGGAATCACCAGAAAGACGCCTAACTTTTTTTGCTCCAGATTTTATAACAGTGTGGCCCAGTGAAACTTGTCCGTCACCTATTACTACTACACTTTTATCTTTTCTAATTGACAGTATAGTAGTGCCATACATTTTATTGTTATCGTGTTGAATCATTTTTCTATCACTTTAAATAAGAATCTCATTATACTTTAATCTTTAGTCAAATTTACTAAATATGTTCAACTATAGCTTATAATATAATACCTTCCTTATAACATTTAAAGTGCAGATGCAAAACATAATTCACCCAGATTTGGAAAAAAGTATAAATAATTGGTTCGAAGCAAAATTTAATGGCCTTACATCGCCATTTTATAGCTCTATAGATCTTAGAAACTCCAGCTACAAAATTGCCCCAGTGGACGCTAATTTATTTCCTGCAGGATTCAATAACTTAAGTGAAGAATCAAGAACAATGGCAGCAAGATTGATAGAAAGCTACTTTAAAAGACATCAATACAAAAAGGTTCTTATAATACCGGAAAATTATACACGCAATAAAATGTATATAGAAAACGTATTTGTTATAGAGAAAGTACTGCAACTCGCAGGTTTTGAAGCTAGAATTGGCCTTTTATATAATGAAGTATACAATTTAATAGAACAGTATGAAACTGTTGTGAAAGAAAACTCTCTGCTAAAGACAACTTCAGGATTTGTGCCTGATGTTATTATACTGAACCGTGATATGACGAGCCACATTCCAGACACGCTGAAAGACGTAAAGCAAGATATAGTACCAAGCCCACTATACGGTTGGCATAGCAGGCAGAAATTTAAGTATTTTGAAATCTATCAAGAATTAGCATCTGAGTTTTGTGGCGAATTTAAAATAGACCCATGGCTAATTTCTGTGCTTACAGAGAGCTGTGATGGAGTTGATTTTGATGATGATTTGTCACTAGGAGCAGTAGCAACTAAAGTTGACCAAATATTATCTCTAGTGCAAAAAAAATATGAGGAATATGAAATAAAAACACAACCTTACGTTTTTATCAAAGCAAGCAATGGCACATATGGGATGGGCATTATAACAGCAACAAGTGGAGAGGAAATATTAAACCTCAATAAAAAAAAGCGTCATAAAATGAAAAAGATAAAAGAAGGAATAGCAATCAATAGCGTTATTATACAAGAAGGTGTACCAACCATTGACATGTTTAAAAGCAGTTCTGCAGAACCGCTAATATACTATATAGGAGATACTCCAACATGTTACTTATACCGATGTAATAGCAGAAAAGATGTATATTCTAGCTTGAATGCCACTGACTGTGAGTTTCATGATGTTAGCCAGGTTGTGGAAGGTAAAATTCTGTCACTTTGGAGTATTGTTAGCAAATTAGCAGTACTAGCGTTGGCAGTAGAAATAAAATCTTTTCACCTCTAACCCTTACATTCCCACAGCGTTACCATCGGGCAGATCATTACCATCATTACCGTGCTGAATATGGTTATGGCCAGCACTATCAAGTTCAGTGGAAGGATCATCATTGACAGGTTGTTGAAACAATTTGTCAAGCTGAACTGCCAGAAATACTGCACTATATATTATGCTAACTGTTACGCTTAAGTTGAAATTATAGATTATACCATTACCTAAGTTTATTGGTATGGTTGCAGTCTCCATTCTTTTTAATATGAAGTTTAACAAACCTAATGACAAAGTTAATGTGCTGATAATAAGGTCCTTCTTACACTTAGCAGACTTTTCAGGATCCTTATTATCTAGGTATTTTCTCCATGAATAATAGTAGCTTATAGGTTCCGAAATAAACAGAAATAGGATCGTTGATGTTAAGTGAATGTGACTTATTACGTCTGCATTACTCCTAGTAAAAAAATGGATGACTTTCAACATCATCAATGCTTCTATGATGCTGCTTGCAAGATTAGCCGATTTACCCACAATTTTTGCCAGCTCTTTTTTACTCTCAGGGTTTCTGTAATCCTTAATTAGATCCTGTAGAGTAAATGCAGAATGGGCAATGTATAGAATAGATGTCGGAAACTTTACTAGTCGAGCAACATTCCGTATAAGAAAGATATTGGATCTATTATTGTCAATGAACTCGCAGCAAAATTGCAGTGAAATCTTACACAATAGGGCTGTTAAACCTGTTGTGATGCAGATTACCTTCCTGATATCATGATTATAAGCATCATGTACCTTTTGTGCAACCGTATTTGATTTTTCTTTTAGCTTGCTTGGCATGAAATAGTTAATAAAATAATAACTTTCTGTTATTCTATCACATAAAATCCTAAAAGAAAAGCACTATAAATCAGGGCTTTAAGGGAGATTTATGCATAAATCAGCCAAGCATTTAATAAACAAAGAATCGGCACTGAGAGTTGGCACGCGAAAGTAATATCCATCCTTGATAATTGCTTTATATTCTATATCAAGTTCAACTAGAGTTTCTGAATGCTCAGAAACAAAAGATATAGGTGATAGAACTACAGGTACACCATCAATTTTTGCGCGTAATAGCTCACTTTCAGTGCTTGGCTCTAGCCAGTTTACAGGACCAATCTTACTCTGATAACATATTGACCAATCTAAGTTATTAATAGCTAACTTTTCTACTATTAACTCTACGCTTCTTTCTACCTGTGAAGCGTAAGGGTCGCCTTTTTTAATAATACTAAGAGGTAAGCTATGGGCTGAAAATAGGACTCTTGGTTTACCGATTTTGCTAGCCAATTTATAGTACTTAGCTATCAGATTAGCGTGAGCTTCAATAAAATCTTGGTTATCATAATAACGGTAAATCATTTTTGTATTGCATTTTAGGCCATACCGTTTAGCATTTTTTTGCCAATTCTCGATGGATGACAGAGTTGTGGTAGTTGAATATTGTGGATACAGTGGCAGCAGAATCACTTCATCAGGATCAAACTGTTTTACACTTTCAATAACTTCGTCAGCAAATGGACGCCAATAGCGCATGCAGATGAATACCTTGTGTACATGGTTTCTATTTTCGTTTAATTTTAGTTCTAAAGCATTAGCTTGCATTTTTGTATTCTCTAGAATTGGCGATTTACCTCCAATTTCCTCGTATATTTTTCGTGCAGTATTTTCTCGTTTCGCAGATATAAACTTTGCTAAAAGAAACCGAAAGGGGTTCGGTAGATTGATTATTCTCCTGTCATAAAAAAGGTTGAATAAAAAAGGACGGACCGCATTTAGTGAATCAGGCCCGCCAAGATTAAATAAGATAACTGCCTTTTTCACCTACGCACTACTACAACAAGTTACTTTCGGGGTACCTATAAAATTAGCTACACACTCATCAAATTTAGTTATAGGCACTAAATTTCTCACATTTGCATACAATAAGTGGCCAAATCTCTGCATGTTACTCTGTGTGGATTCAAAACTTCTATCAAAAAACAGATCAACACAAAAACTTGGCACGGTTTCAAGAAGTTCAACAGCAGCTAAAGATAGCATTATACAACTTTGCAGGACCTTCAAAAGAACCTTTAGAGGGAAAAGTAAAACTTTAACGAAAAGAGAGGTGCTACTCGTTTCATTCAGTGGTTGCCCTGAATTGGGCGAATTATACTCGATGTGTTTTCTATTTTGATCAAAAATAGGAAATTTTATAGTATCTTTCTTAAATTCCGCGTCTATTTCTTTTCTACTATGGTTAGTGATTTTTTCCATTAACTTCTCACGCAGATGAAAAGTTCTGACAATAAAACATGTGGCAATCATTAAGGCAGCACATAAAAGTGCGCATTGCATGAGGCTCATACTGCCTAGCATAGCTGGCAGTGCAAAACAAACAAGCGGTGCTATGATTGTCATTTCAAGAAATGGAATAGTGTTTCTTTTCATTGCAAAGGCAGCACCTTCTTTTAATTTTGTATTATGATGTGAACTATATTCCAAATAACTTAAAAATGCCAGACTAAAAGTCAAAAACCCTTTTGTTCCACACAAAAGCGATGACTTAAAGTTACTTACTAATTTTTTAGTAGTAGATTCAGCTTGTTTAGTAGTGTTATTTTTATAACATTTACCCATACAATACCTCCTTGATGATTTGTTCTTAATTATAGATAAAAAATCACTTCTATGAAATTAAAATTTGTAATAAAATAAATCTATAAATGTACTATTCTATATAAGGAAATAATATGGCAATTGAGAAGACACTTTCAATCTTAAAACCTGATGCAGTAAAAAATAATATTACAGGCAATATAAATTCCTACATCGAACAATCTGGGCTGAAAATCACAGCACAAAAAATGATGTTACTAACAAAAAAACAAGCAGAGCTGTTTTATGAAATTCATAAAGATAGGCCTTTTTTTGGGGAATTAGTAGAGTTTATGACCTCTAGTTCTGTGGTAGTTCAAGTTTTAGTTGGTGAAAATGCAGTAAGTAAATACAGACAAATCATGGGAGCTACCAATCCAAAGCAGGCAGATAAAGGCACAATCAGGGGTGATTTTGCTGATGATATTAGTGAAAATAGAGTCCACGGCTCGGATAGTCTAGAAAATGCTCGTAAGGAGATAGCTTTCTTTTTTGCTGAATGTGAGTTGGTGTAGTTAACTCAGATTGGCGTCATCCAAGTAGCTGACAACATAGAAACGAAAAAACTTCCTTGACAAACCTCACCAGCCCCCTTATCATGAAACTGAAGCTATTGTATTTGCTTTCGCCAATCTGCAGATTAAAAGGTAAGGATTACTTAATGTATCGGCGTCTTATGTTCAATTTTTTGCAGTATATAGATACTGTATGTCTTTACAAAACTTCATCTACATCTAGGTTTTTATCTAAATAAGCTGAACGCGCTTATAAAGCGTTACAAGACATCAAAAAATGCCAATACTCGACAGAGATAGTAAAAGACTAGCTAACTCGGGGATTCTTTGTCTTTTTTTCTGCTTAGTAAATTTCTTAAACATTTGCAGCGTAAGTTAGTTGCAATTAAAAGCGGCTGAATCTCGCTTGTCAAGCGTTTAAAACATAAAAAACGCCAATATTTTAAAGCGGATAATAACCCCAGGGCTTCTTTTGCCTTTTTTTTCATTTGGTAAATTTCTTAATATTTATAGCTAAAGTAATTTAAAAGTCCGTGAAGGGTGTCATGCCAGTGCTTGACACTGGCATCCAGTTTTCCATATAATCTCATCAAAAATGTTTATTTTCTAGCTACTTTTATACTTATCAACCCAGTATGCTTACTTACAATTAAAATTTCTGGATCCCAGTGTCTGGGCACTGGGATGACAGCTAGCCTGACAACCGTCATCCCGCTACTTGTTAGCGGGATCTAGAGATACCGAGAATGAATCGCGGTATGACGTAGGACTGCTGTCATTCCAGTCTGGAATCTAGTTCTTATTGTACATTTAGATGTATGGTCCCAGAGAGTGATGGTATACTATCATCATCATTTAAGGAGTCATTATGGGACAGATATTACATGGGTGCGCCAAAACAACACAGACGATTCGTAGAGCAATACAAAATAGAAAAGAGAGCATAGCAAAACTCTCCAAGCATTATAACCTTAATCCAAAAACTATTATTAAGTGGAGAAAACGTTCATTTACGAAAGATGCTGATATGGGTCCAAAGCATCCAAGATCAACTGTTTTAACGCTAGAAGAGGAAGCTATAATAGTTACATTTCGCAAGTATACACTACTGCCACTAGATGATTGCCTTTACGCTCTGCAGTCTACAATTCCGCATTTGACTCGCTCTAGCTTGCATCGTTGTTTACAAAGACACAACATTAGCAGATTACCAACTGTTGATGGAGAAGTTAAGTCAAAAAAGAAATTCAAACAATATCCTATCGGTTACTTTCATATTGATATTGCTGAAGTTAGAACTGAGGAGGGCAAATTACATTTGTTTGTTGCTATTGATAGGACATCCAAATTTACCTATGTTGAGTTGTGTAACAGTGCTACAAAACCCATAGCTGCTGAGTTCTTACGTAATTTGATTAGAATTTTACCGTATAAAATCCATACTATTTTGACAGATAACGGTATACAATTTACAAACCAGAAGCGTCATAAGTATGCTTTCCAACATATATTTGATAGAGTTTGCGAAGAGAATGTTATTGAACATCGTTTGACAAAAGTTAGCCATCCTTGGACGAATGGGCAAGTCGAGCGTATGAATAAAACTTTAAAGGATGCTACAGTTAAGAAGTATTACTATCAATCGCACCAGCAACTTAAAGAACACCTTTATAACTTTGTTATGGCTTATAATTATGCAAAGAGACTCAAAACTCTTAAGGGTCTTACTCCTTATGAATTTATATGTTATCAGTGGACACAGTCTCCAGAATTATTTATACTAAATCCACACCATCACACTCTGGGACCATACATCTTAGATGTGGAAGTGGATTGCTCAAGAAAGTGGATAGAAAGGAGTAGATCCCTATCTTTCCCATTCCCTCCCCAAGCCATCAGAGGTTTTTATTTTCTTCTTCACTCACTCGTTCAGTACTTGAATCACCTAATTGAGAATCTGGCTCCATTTCCTGAGCTTTCTCATTAACTTTTTGTTCTACATCTTCTATTTTACCGTTACCAATAGCCATAATTGCAGGTTGAAATTTATTTATAAGATCATTAAGTGCTTTCATATCTGCTACATGAGTACTGAGGCCCTTTTCCAGAAGTCTGCTCATATCATCTTCTGAAAAATTTTGAATGGTTCCATTCTTTACTAACTCTTGTATAGCAGATCGCTGCCTTTCATTTTGAAGCATTTCTAATATTTTTTTCCCATCATCAAAACCTTTTTTAGCGTCAACGCCTTCGTTATCTTTAAGACTAATGTTTGCAATAGTTTCAAGCACGTTTGTTCTTAATCTACTAAAGTTATTCTCTCTGTCTTGAATCGTAGGTAATTTATCTATTAAATCCTTATATGAACTTTTTACTGCTTTTCCTGTTTCAATCGCACCTTCTTTTATTTTTTCCCCTGCCTTTCCTATACCTATTCCTACATAACGTGCTCCAATAGCTACAAGCGCTATTAATGTAGCAAGCACAATAAGCGGAGAAAATGCTGCTCCTAATACCATTCCAGCAGAAGCTATTCCTATTTTTTCATTTGCAGATGCTGATTTAAAATAATTGACTAGATTGTCCAGCGGACCTTTATTACTATTTATAACATTACTTATTGCTTGCTGATTAACAGATTTTAACGCCTCTTCTATTATTTTTGAGTCAACGTTTTCAGAAGTTAACCCTTTAAGTGCTTCTTCAATGAGTTTTATAAATAATTCTTTATTTACTTCCTTTTGCAAGCCTTGGTCATTAATCGCTAAACCTAAATCTTTGAGGTTCATCCCTTTAACTTGTTCTGATAGGGTTGTAAATAACTCTTTTTTCCCCTCTTGTGAGGATTGTGCAATACTTTCTATTATATCTGAAATAGCTTTTCTTAGTTCTGGATAGTCAGTGTCAAAAAACATACTATTGCTAGATTCCATATTCAGCTTCGTTGATTATAAATATGCCTAATTATACATACTAATCATTAATTATATTATAATTGATATAACATACCCCTTTCCAAATATAGAATTTGTATTAAAATATCTAGATTATATGAAATCAAGGTACTTTATGGGTGAAAAAAAATTAAAAGCTGCTGTGGTCTTATCAGGGTGTGGTCACCTTGACGGTGCAGAGGTAAGAGAAGCGGTTTTAAGTTTGCTTGTGCTTGATCAGCAGGAAGTGGATGTTAAATGCTTTGCACCTGATATCAATATCACACAAGTTATGAATCATAGAACAAAAGAGGCAACAAAAGAAAAAAGGAATGTACTTGTGGAAGCAGCAAGAATCGCAAGAGGCGAAATATATGACTTAAAAGAAGCCAAAGCTGAAAATTTTGACATGCTAGTTGTACCTGGTGGATACGGGGTTGCGAAAAATTTATCTGACTTAGCTGAAAGTAAAGACATGGTGACAGTAATGCCTGAATTTGAAAGATTAGTTTCAGAATTTTTTGTTACAAAAAAGCCAATAGGAGCGATATGCATATCTCCAGCCATCATTGTTTCAATTTTAAGTAGCAAGATAGGTAAAGAAGAAAGTAAGGTTAAGGTAACTATAGGAGATGACAGAGAACAGTTGATAGAAAGGCTTGGCGGCGAGCACATAAAATGCGATACAGAGTTATCAATAGAAGACGAAGAACATAATGTATTTTCCTGTTCTGCTTATATGCGTAGCGACGAAAGTACATACTCTGTATATCAAGGGATAAAGCATATGATTGACAGCATGGTAAAAAAGATTAACAAAAAAACTAAACAGCCATTCCTATAAGGTGTACTAAATAAGACTTCTCTATTAATCACACAATTAACTGTTGAATTTTACATTTCTAGCTGTATTATGGCTACGTAGCTAAAGTAACTTAGGTTTATCGACGCTTTACTACTTGTTAGCGGTGTGGTGTAGTGGCCATATATGTTTAGTTCTTTTTTTTAAGGTATTTTGTATGTCAGATCTTTTCTATATTGAAACTACGTGTTGTGTGGACGGTCAGTGTGATGTCTATACAGGGGAAGTGAGTTTTAATGATGTCATGTTAGGCAAGTTCAGTCTAAATTCGTGCAGCGGGAAAGAAGCTATGATAAATCTAGACATTATTACATTCGATATTAATATCGCTATTGATGGTCAAAATGGAAAGACAATAAAAAAAGACCTTAAAGGTCTTGAATTTGTAACTAAAGATGATGGTTCTTGGTATATTAATAAGGATTTTGGTAATGATAAATTTGAAATTATAGTAAAGCAATCATAATTTTACATCTCAGGTGTAACATTTAGTATAGGTGCTACTCTATTTATAATGTTTCTTACTATAGGCGCAGCAATTACTCCCCCGGTATGGTGCATCCCTTGAGGCTCATCAATAGCAATTAGCACTATGTACCTTGGGTCAAGCATAGTTAGCACTCCTATAAATGATGCTATGTTTGCATCTTTGCTATATTTACCATCTACAACTTTTTCCGCCGATCCAGTTTTTCCTCCTATTGAATATTCCTTTATTTTTGCTTTTCTGCCAGTGCCATCTGTTACTGCTGCACGTAATAATTTTCTCATTTCCCTGGAAGTTCTTCTTGAGATAATTTGCTCTCCTATACTTCTTTTATTCAACATCAAGGTTGCGTTATGAAATATCCCATTGTTGATTAATGCTGCTGCAGTTTGTGCAAGATGTATAGGAGTTACAGCTATGCCATAACCATAAGATGCTGTTATTAAAGTGTTTTCACTCCATTTATCCGGGATTATCGGTGTGGATTTTTCTGGTATTTCTATTTTCAAAGGAGAAAATAGCTTCATAGCTTTAAAGTATTCTACCTGTTTTTCAATACCTAGTTTGACTGCAATTTTTGCTGCACCAATGTTGGATGATTTTACAAATATATCTTGCACAGTAATTTTTGGAATTTTAGATTTATGAAAATCCTGAATTTTATACTTTCCAATGGTGATTGGTGTTGATACGTCATATAAATCGCTAGTTTTTGTAGCGTTCGCATCAAGCGCTGCGGCTATTGTAAAGTATTTTAATACCGACCCCATCTCATATACCCCAAGACTGGCGCGATTAAACTTTTGTACGTCTTCTGCCTTATTCTGTAAGTTGGGATTAAAATCAGGTAGGCTGACCATCGAGATGACTTCACTATTTCTCACATTTAAAACAATTCCTACTCCGCCAAGTGCCTGATATCTGCTTACAGCTTTAGTTAGCTCTTCATGCACTATGCTTTGCACTCGTGTATCTAAGGATAGTTGAACATATTGATCAGCAGAGCGTGACCATCCCTGTCGGATGACAGAAGATTGTGCAGAAGCTTGGTCTGGTGTCATTCCAGTGCACTGACACTGGAATCCAGTTTTATGCGCAATTTCATCACAAACATTGTTTTTGACATATGTTTCTGGAATCCGTTGTTCATCACGTAATTTGTCAGTATTTTTATATCTGGATCCCAGTGTCACGCACTGGGATGACACCATCTGTTGTGTGGGGAATTGTTGTGCAGGAATTGCTTTCAAGTTGCAACATTCATACAACTGTATATCAGGTACTTGGATAACAGAATGTTGTTTGTTTTTACTTATATATGCCTCAACTCCTGCAATACCGTTGCCATCTATGTCAGTATAACCAAGCACGTGTGAAAATAAATTACTGTGAGGATATATACGCTTTATGTCGTCATAAAAATTTACTCCTGGTACACCAGCGTTTTTGATCGCTAGTAATTCTTTTGGAGTCAAGTGCCGCTTTATCCAAGCAAATTTCTTTTCTGAAGTAAGTACTCTATATAAGTTCTTGTATTCGAGGTCATGCAAAGTAGAACACAGTTGTGCTGCTATACTTTCCGGATTCTTTACTTTGGTTGCATCTATATATAGTGATGTTGTGGGCACATTTGTTGCTATTACCACTCCATTTCTATCTAAAATATCAGGTTGTTTATGTACTATATTATCTTTTCTAAAATTTTCTGAAGTAGTAAGTTGATCAAATGTTAAAGAGAATATGCGAAAAATAATTATTATATAAAATATAAATAATGGTACTATAAAACACAGTGAGCGGAGCTTATTTTTAAGTAATGCTTGCATATTTACTTGATTTGACAAAAATGGAAATCATCTTAGCTGAACCACGAGGTTTTTGTGCCGGGGTAAAAAGAGCTGTGGACATATTAGCTATTACTTTAGAAAAATACAAAAACGAGCGCCAAGTTTATGTGCTACACGAAATTGTTCACAATAAATATATAGTAGAGGACTTTAAGAAACAAGGAGTGGTTTTTGTAAGCAGTATCGAGGAAATTGAAGATAATGAAGGAATACTGATCTTCAGCGCGCACGGAGTATCAAAAAATATAGAAGATGAGGCAAAAAGAAAGGGTATTCAAGTGATTGATGCAACATGTCCTTTAGTCAACAAAGTGCATAAAGAAGCAAAAAGGTATGAAAACAGTGGTAAAGAATTAATTCTCATTGGGCATGAAAACCATCCAGAAGTTAAGGGAATTAGGGGAAGAGTAAACAATCCTATCACTTTAGTGCAAACTTTGCAGGATGTATATGATTTAAAGGTTAAAGATCCAGATAATTTGTCTTATGTTACACAAACTACGTTAAGCATCGACGATACCCGTGACATTATTGCTGCCTTGAAATTAAGGTTTCCAGGCATAACAGGTCCAGATTTAAAGGACATATGCTATGCAACGCAAAACAGACAAAATGCTGTTAAAAAGCTAGCTGAAATTGTAGACATGGTATTAGTTGTAGGAAGTAAAAATAGCTCAAATTCAAACCGCTTATTAGATCTGTGCACTGCTAGAGGAAAAAGAGCCTACTTGATTGATAATTACAGATGTGTAAATAAAAGCTGGTTCCAGGGCGTAGAAAAGATAGGAATCACTGCAGGTGCTTCCGCTCCTGACATATTGGTTGATGAATTAATGGACTACCTAAAAGTAAACCTGAGTGTAAAAATTTCAGTTATGCCAGGTGGTATTATTGAAAATGTTCAGTTTAAAATACCGAATCTGGTTTAAAACACAACTTATCTACTAAGCTTCTCTTGAAATCACACAGACCAGCATCTATAGCTAAGACGTCATGCCGCGATTCATTAGACTTCTTGCATAACCATATAACGAACTTTTATTGGAAATAGAAACGAAAAAACTTACTTGACAAACTTCGCCAGCCCACTTATCATGATAGTGAAGCTATTGTATTTGCTTTCGCCAATCTGCAGATTAAAAGGTAAGGATTACTTAATGTATCGGCGTCTTATGTTCAATTTTTTGCAGTATATAGATACTGTATGTCTTTACAAAACTTCATCTACATCTAGGTTTTTATCTAAATAAGCTGAACGCGCTTATAAAGCGTTACAAGACATCAAAAAATGCCAATACTCGACAGAGATAGTAAAAGACTAGCTAACTCGGGGATTCTTTGTCTTTTTTTCTGCTTAGTAAATTTCTTAAACATTTGCAGCGTAAGTTAGTTGCAATTAAAAGCGGCTGAATCTCGCTTGTCAAGCGTTTAAAACATAAAAAACGCCAATATTTTAAAGCGGATAATAACCCCAGGGCTTCTTTTGCCTTTTTTTTCGTTTGGTAAATTTCTTAAATATTTACGGCTAATATGAAGCTAATACCAATTCTCATTGTTGTCCAGTCAAATAGGAAACATTGCAGAGTTGTTTAATTGTGGAGCTGGCAAGAGAAGTAATAAATTTGCACAAAGCACCCTCAAGTAGAGCAATTGTATCGTATATTTTATTGCGCAAAATGTTCTGTTTTATATATAACCAAAGCCTCTCAACAGGATTTAGCTCAGGTGAGTATGGAGGTAGGTATATAATGTCGATATTTTTAGGTACCTTTAAATTTTTTGACCTATGCCAACTAGCACAGTCCATAACGAGAAAAGCCTCTCGTGTTTCTAGATATTGCGAAATTTGCTCAAGAAATATGTTCATGCAATCAGTGTTGACATTTGGTGCAAATAAGCTAGAACTCTCTCCATTTCTAGGATTAACTGCACTATAGAGATAGAAATTTTGCCTACCTAATTTTGTTTTAACCTGTGTTCTAATCCCCTTTTTAAACCACCCATGTCCAACTTTTGAATGTGTGCCAAACCGTGATTCATCAAAGAAAAATAGCTCTTTTTCTGGATACTTGCTAATAGCTCCATTGAGATTTTTTTTTGAATTCCTCTTGTTTGCTTTTATCTTGTCCATTATGAACTGGTCTTGGTGTAATATATGAGAATTTCATCTTTTGCATATGGCGGTGTACTGTAGATTTGCTGATATTTAATCCGAACTTTTCCTGGATTCTTATTCTCATTTCTTTAATGGTGATATTAGGATTTTCTTCTATCCACTCTTCAATTTGCTGTAGTTGAGCCTGATTTAATTTAGTTTTTCTACGACGTTGTGAAGGAGCAAACAGTTTTTCTTCTCTGCCAATTTTCAAGAGTTTTACCCACGAAGTTAGTGCGCTTCTTGAAATGCAATATATTTTTGCTACAGCCGTTATACTGTACTTTTTTGCTGCAATTACAGCATTTAGTTTTTTTGAAACATATGCATTATTCCTTACTTTCTTCAGCATTTCTTTTGCTGATTCTACTACTTTTTCATCCAATAATTTTGATCTTAATGCCATTTAAACCTCGCTATTTTACTTACTTCAGTATGGCTTTTCTTCCATCATTGTCCATCTGTTTGCCCTGTAATGGGAATTGGTATAAGAGGTTGTCCGGAAACTAGTAAATTCAAGCATATTCCCTCTTTAACATAACCCTACTCATAGCTAGGTATATGAAATTCTCAGTGGATGTTGTGAGTAAATCATACTCCTTCGATAGCCTTCTATTCCTATTAACCCAAGCAAAAGTCCTTTCTACAACCCATCTTCTTGGCTGTACTTTAAACCCTTGTTCTCTTGTTGGTAGTAGCTCAGGTGGCGTATCTTTGTGCACCCAAAATCTACATGGAGGCCTTGTAACAATTTCAATATCTATGTCATATTCTTCCTTTGTGTGATTCTTTAAATTTCTTCCTTGGTATCCCATGTCAGCCCACATTTTTTTAACTTTAGTATATTTTGTTCTCATATTGTTTAATGCTATTTTAATACCATCTCTATCATTTTCGTTAGCAGCGCCTACGTAACAACCTAGTATAAAACCCTGAGTGTCTGTAATTATATGCCTTTTTCTACCCTTTACTTTTTTACTTCCATCATAGCCTTTGATCCCCCCTTTTCTGTAGTCTTTACAGATTGACTATCTACTATACAGGCACTCGGCTGCTCATTCCTTCCTATTTTTCTTCTACTATATTTTGTAATTTCATAATTCATTTTCTCAAAAATTCCCTGCTTCTTCCATTGCCTGAACTGCTCATACACAGTCTTCCATAGCGGAAAATCATTTGGTAAATACCGCCATTGACACCCTGTACGCAATACATAGAAAATTGCTTCTAATATTTCTCTTTTGCTATACTTTGGCGGCCTTCCTCCTTTCTTGTATGATACTCTGAAGTGTTTTTCTATTCTTGCCCATTCCCTTTCGCTTAGATCTGTTGGATACTTTTTTCTCATCTTTACCCCGTACTAAAATTTCAGATATTATAGCCTTTTACTTGTTTCCGGACAACCTCTGAGTAGCGGAATGACGAATTTGTTGTTTTTCAAATTGTAGGTAAACCTAAGCCACTTTAGCTATATATAATAGAATTTCGCTTTCTACTATCTTTCCAGTTGTTTTATACATAATTCTCGAATTTTGAAAATTTGCTCCATATCTAATTTCTCACTTGTATAAAATTTGTTTTCTTACTTCGAGACCTAATCTACCACAACTTTTATATGGCGTTTCTTTCCTGCAGATAATTTTATAAATGGCTGATCTTTAAAGCTTTCGAAATTTATTACATGATCAATATTGTTTACAACATTATCATTAATCTTGCATCCGTTGCCCTGTATTAAACGCTTTGCAGCGCCTTTTGAAGGTTCAAAACCGGTGTCATGTAGTAGGTCTACTAAGGATATGCCGCTTGCAACTTGTTCTTTTTTTATGATGTAATCAGGAAGTAGTGAGCTATCTTCATTCTCAAAAGCAGAAATTGCAGCAAATTGTGCAAGTTCCGCTTCTTTGTCACCATGACATATTTTTGTCACTTCTGTTGCCAAGACCTTTTTTGCTTCATTTATTTCTTGATCCTTTAAAGACTCTAATTTTCTAATCTCATCAATTGGCACATCAGTGAGCAATCTTAAAAAACGTCCAACATCTTGATCATCAACGTTGCGAAAATATTGCCAGTAGTCGTAAGGCTTTAGCATATTATCATCAAGCCACACTGCTCCACTTTCAGTTTTGCCCATTTTTTTTCCTTGTGCATTTAATAAAAGAGGCATGGTAAGGCCAAATAGCTCAGGTAAATTCAACTTTTTTCCAAGTTCAATTCCGTTTACTATATTTCCCCACTGGTCTGACCCTCCAATCTGCAGACGACAATCATATTTTTTGTTTAATTCAATAAAGTCGTAAGCTTGCAATAGCATGTAATTAAATTCCAGAAAGCTTAAGGTTTGCTCTCTATCCAGCCTGGTTTTCACACTATCAAAACTTAGCATACGATTTACAGAAAAATAAGCTCCTATATCACGCAAAAAATCTATGTATTTTATGTTATCCAACCAATCTGCGTTATTTACTATCATTGCACCAGTCTTGCTGTCATTAAAAGACACCATTTTCTCTAATATTCTCCTTATACTGGATGTATTTTGATTGATGTTCTCTACAGGCAAGATGCTTCTTGCTTTATCTTTGAAGGATGGGTCACCAATTTTTGTTGTGCCACCTCCAAGTAAGACTATCGGCTTATAACCAAATTTTTGTAGGTGACAGAGCATCATAATCTGAATTAGGTGACCAGCATGAAGACTTGGTGCTGTGCAATCAAACCCAATGTATGCAACTATATAATTGCTCTGCAATAATAATTGATCTAGTCCTTCAATGTTTGTGCATTGGTATAGGTACCCTCTTTCTTGGATGAAATTTAAAAATTCAGATGCGTGTTTCATTTTATAAACCCCAGTCTATCCTGTCATTAATGCCGAAGGTAACCCTAATAGAGAAGCCAGTGCCCAGACACTGGAACTTAATTATAAACAAGCACACTATACAACGTTTTCGATGAAATTGCATGAAAAACTGGATTCCAGTGTCAGCTACTTTCATGACACCACTACCTGTGCAGGAGTTGCCTTCAAAATTACAACGTTTGTGCAATTGTGTACCAGCTATCTGGATAATCAATTGCATAACTCTTCTATTTTATAATACTCCCTTACTTCCGGCCTGAATATGTGAACCATTATGCCTTGAAAATTCAAAACCACCCAATTGCCTTCATCCATACCTTCTACATCTATTTTATCATGTGGCTTGAGGCTTTTTATTACGTGCTCAGCTAAAGCTTTAACGTGACGGCTTGAATCACCAGATGCAATAATCATATATTTTGCAATAACGGTTTTATTCTGCACATCAAAAGTTACTATATCATGACCTTTATTTTGATCTATTATCTCTTCAATTGTACTTCTTATCGATTCCATATCGCTAAGCATTGTTTACAGGTTATATGATTCATTTATAATTATATACTCAAAATTTCTAAATATGAACTATTTTCAACGCAACTACTTGTTAAAGGTATTACCTGCATCTATTTTATCATCATGTTTTTAGTATGTACAATGTATATACTTTTTATATAATTGAAAATAGCTTTTTACTAGTATTCATTATGGGCAAGACTCTCATCTACTTAATCGGCTTTCCAGGCAGTGGTAAGTTTACTACTGCAAAGGAACTGTGTAAAATCATTGGTGCAGTAATAGTAAGCAATAATCTATTCAATAATATTATATTTGATATTGTTAAATTACAAAACGCTGAAGTTCCAGATGACCTATGGGAAAAAATTTTTGCAGTTAGGGAAAATGTATTAGCAATACTGGAAAAACACTACGTAAAATCAAAACATTATATATTTACAAATGAATTGATAGAGGGTGATCCCTATGACCAAAGATTATATAACTCAGTGGTAAATTTAAGTAAAAAAATGGACATGGAAATTTTTTCTGTAGTATTACATTGTAATAATGAAAAACTAGTAAGACGTGTCCAATCAGAAGAGAGATATCAGGAAAATAAAATTACTGATCCGGATTTTGCTATAAAGAAAATTGAAGGGAAAAGGCTATTTATACCTGAGGGTTCGCTTGAAATTGATAACTCGAACTTGAGTGCAAAGGAAGTTGCAAAGAAAATTGTTGAAGAGATGAAGAAAGAAAAAAATGGAAAATTAATTAAAACTTCTGTAACAAATCATTTAAAAACAGAGCGTACTCGTGGTTGAGCAGAAAGATAAGTACCGTCCTTGTGTTGGCATAATGCTATTTGACAGACAAGGACATGCCTTTATTGGAAAACGCTTTGATAGCGATTCTTACTGGCAGATGCCACAAGGAGGTGTTGATGATGGTGAGGAACTGGAACAAGCAGCGTTACGTGAGTTGCTAGAGGAGGTTGGTACTAATAAAGTAAAGGTTATAACTAAAAGCAAGGATTGGATATACTACAACTTGCCTGAAGAAGTTATACCAATATGCTGGAATGGAAAATATTCTGGTCAAAAGCAAAGGTGGTTCTTAATGAAGTTTTGCGGAGAGGATGAGGACATTGATATTAATTATACTGGTCATCCAGAGTTCAAAGAGTGGCGTTGGCAAGGTATAGATAGTTTAGTAGCCAGTGCTATATCATTTAAAAAAGAAGTTTATAAAACAGTGATAGAAGAGTTTTCTTCTATAATAAAAGCCTCAACAATAAGCTCATGATAGTAGATTCTCATTGCCACTTGATTTATTTTTCTGACGATGAAATACCAAAAGTAATTTCAAGGGCAGAGCAAAATGGTGTAAAGGTTTTGCATAACATATGCGTAAGCATTGACGATGTTCCTAAGTTATTAAAAATTTCTTCATCCTATGATCAGGTCTACTCCTCTGTTGGTATACATCCGCTTGATGCTGCTATAGAAAACGGTGAGTGTATACATGTTGATGAATTAGTTGAATTTACCAAGAACCAAAAGGTAATTAGTATCGGTGAAACCGGGTTAGATTTTTATAAATCTGACAACAAAGACAATCAGAAAAAAAGTTTTGCATTACATATAGAAGCGTCAAGAATAACTGGACTACCTTTAGTTATTCACACAAGAAGCGCTGATAATGAGATGATCGATATGTTAAGGTCAGAAATGAAAGCCGGTGCTTTTAGTGGAGTAATGCACTGCTTTGCTTCCTCTAAAGAACTTGCTTATCAATCTATAGATTTGGGGTTATATATTTCATTTTCTGGAATTATTACTTTTAAAAATGCGAGCTTACTCAGAGAAATTGCACAAAATGTACCACGCGAGCGTGTTTTAGTCGAAACTGATGCACCATATCTATCACCTGAGCCTTATAGGGGAAAAAAGAATGAACCAGCAATGGTGAAATACGTTGTTGATTGTTTGGCAGAGTTGTGGAATGAGTCACCAGAACAAGTAGCGAAGGTAACCACAAGCAACTTTTTTAGGCTGTTTGAGCGTATCCGTTCAGGAGAGTGGTTTAAGAAACAATAGATAGGAGATTTTGGAAAGGATTGAGACCCCTTTGTTTCCAAGTTAAGTATAATGAAATTATCCGCTCAAGGAATGTATTTCCCCGCTTTGATTGTGTAAAATATGAGTTTTTGCGATAAACGACATAATGCCGAATTTGCCGTTCAGCGTGGTTATTTGTCAGCGGAATATTTTCTGGGTCATCTAAAAATTTCCACATCATTCTTTCAGATCTCAGAACATTTTTTGCAACTCGAGAGGCTCCAATTGCTTCAGGTAAACGAGATATCTCCTTCAAGTAATACTTTGTACGTTTTCTTAATTTTCTGGCACGTCTGACAAACCTCAAAACATCTATCTCACTTTTTAGTAAAGCTTTTTTTAGTGCAAATAATTCAGTGGCCACGTTTCTCAAGTAACAACCCAGAACTTTAACTTCAATATTCCAACTATGTGCTAATCTTTCAAAATCTCTTGATAAATGTGCCCAACAGATTTGCCTGTTTTTATCGGCAAAATAATTGTATGCTGCATACCTGTCAGTTATTACCAAGCTATTGCGATTGCAGAATTTACTATTTTGTAAAACTTTCATTCCTCTTGACTCTGTAAATTTTACAAAACTTGCCGTATTGCTTGCAAACATCCAACACCAAGCGAGTTTACCTTTGTTATAATGGCTCGTTTCATCAATATGTAGAACTTTACTCCTACTTATCTCTTGTTCGATCTGCTCATACATTTTTTTGCATTTTGAAGCAACTCTATGTTCACTATTTGATATGCTACCGACGCTTATGTTCAAATTGAAGATATCATTTACGACACTCGCTATTTCGCGTTTTGAATTTTTGTAGAATCCGCTGAACGCTGCAATTATTGACTTAACCCTTGGACCAAATGTATCTGGCGTAACACCTTCCGGTAACTTGCTACTTCTTCTCTTTCCGCATCTCCGACAACGGCCATGTTCTAACTGATATTCCACTACATAAGGCTTGATTTCTGGAAGATCAACTTTCTGATGAATATATGGTTTTTCACATATTGCAATTTCTCCTCCGCATTCGCAAGTATTAGGCAACTCTATCTTTACTACTTTATCTGCATCCATGTTGGCGCGAAAACTTCCTTTATGACCAACCTGACCGCCAATATTCCTTTCGCTTTTCGGCTTATTCTTTTTTATTTTATACAACTCTTTGGAACTTGGTATTGATGAATTTTTTGAGCTTAAACCGAGTCTTTCTCTTAACTCAGCATTTTCTATCTTTAAAGCCTTATTTTCTGCTTTTAAACTTTCATTCTCTTTTTCCAATCTTTCTATTTTTGCTTCTAACCTTTCTATTTTTTGCTGTAAATTTTTGCAAAGTTCTAAAAGGTTTACCATATTACTTCACTTTTGCTCTATGATTATCTTCTTAGATCACCTTGTCTACCTTATTCTGCCACTCCGCTGAACGGATACGTTTGAGCTATAAAGAAGCTCTATAAAACCATTAATTTGCTTATGAACCTAAAGATTTCACCAGCTCTCTCACCGAGTTTACAGACTTATTAAACATTTCTTGTTCACTATCATTCATTTTAACTTCTAGGATCTTTTCAATTCCGTTTTTTCCAATAATTACAGGAACACCAATAAACAAATCTTCTACACCATATTCACCATTAAGGTAAGCAGCACATGGTAATATGCGCCTCTTATCTTTTAAATATGATTCTAACATGCATATAGCTGAAGATGCAGGAGCGTAGTATGCAGATCCAGACTTAAGCAGATCAACTATTTCTTTACCGCCATTGCGAGTGCGTTCAACTATTTCATCGACTTTTTTCTGTGTGATAAGACCCATATCGATAATTTGAGTAAGTGGAATTCCAGCAACTGAAGTACAATTGATTAGTGGTACCATAGTGTCGCCATGTCCTCCAAGCACAAAAGCAGATATATCTTCAACTGAGATATTTAACTCACTTGCAAGAAAGTAACGAAAACGGGAAGAATCAAGCACTCCTGCCATGCCAACAATCATATTAGTTGGAAGGTTTGAAAATTTATGCACCACTGAAACCATGGCATCCAAAGGGTTGGTAACCACTATTACAAACGTGCTTGGAGAATATTTTTTAATATTTTCGCCAACCTCCTTCATTACTTTAGCATTGGTTTGCAGGAGGTCATCTCTGCTCATTCCTGGTTTTCTGGCAATGCCAGCGGTTATTATAATTGCATCGGAGTTTTTTATATCTTCATACCTATTTGTGCCAGTAATATTGACATCAAATCCATCAATAGGGGATGATTCTGCTATGTCGAGTGCTTTACCTTGTGGTATTCCATCACTAATATCAAGTAAAACAACATCACCGAGTTCCCTTAGTGCAATCATATGGGTGAGAGTTCCACCGATATTTCCTGCACCGATTAAAGATATTTTTTTTCTTTGTACTGTCATTTTCTACTCCTTTGTATTTACTTTTATGGTTTTACCTTCCCAAGGCGATAAGCTATCAAACATACGAAAATCTTGCGGTAAATCTATAGGATTATATACAACCTTTTTTGTCTCTATATCATATCTTACTTCCTCATAACCAGTGAGAGGGAAATCTTTTAACATTGGATGACCTTTGAATCCATAGTCTGTTAGAATCCTACGCAAATCAGGGTGATCAGAAAACTCTATTCCATACATATCAAACACTTCACGCTCAAACCACAAAGCCGTACTAAATATCTTCGCTACACTTGGAGGCATGTCGCTTTCACATAACTGAAGCTTTATGTGTACTCTAATATTATGCACAATGCTGAGCAGATTGTATATTAGCTCGAAACGCTTCTCTCTATTTGGATAGTCAACCCCAAAAATATCAACTAATAGTTCAAACCTACACTTTTCATCATCACGTAGAAAGAATAGGTACTTTTCAATTTCATCTAAAGTTGAATATATTACAATAATGCCATCATCTTTTTGAATGCACTCGCATTTGGTCTTTTTTTGTATATACTTTGCAGTTTTATCCATTCCGAGTCCGTTTTATTTTGTTTTGTAGGCATAGCATTCCATATAGCAACGCCTCAGCGGTTGGTGGGCATCCAGGGACATACACGTCAACTGGCACAATTCTATCACAGCCTCGAACTACTGAATAAGAGTAATGGTAATAACCACCACCATTTGCACAACTTCCCATGGAAATAACATACTTCGGGTCTGCCATTTGATCATAAACCTTGCGCAATGCTGCTGCCATTTTATTAGTTAGTGTGCCAGCAACAATCATCACATCTGATTGACGTGGGCTTGCACGAAACATTATACCATATCTATCAAGATCATAACGGCTGGATGCAGTATGCATCATCTCAACTGCGCAACATGCAAGACCAAATGTCATTGGCCACAATGAACCAGACCTTGCCCAATTCATTACATAATCTGTTAAATCACCAAATTTAGTGACAAGAAACCCTTCTTTTTTATAACGACCCCAGTCATCATTAGATAGAATTTGATTTGTCATAAACTACTCCCACTCTAATGCACCTTTACACCATTCATAGATAAAACCTATAGTGAGTATTGCAAGAAATACCATCATAGACCAAAATCCACCATAGCTTATCTTAGATAAAGAAACAGCCCAAGGAAAAAGAAAAGCAATTTCTAAGTCAAATATTATAAATAATATTGAAACTAGATAAAATTTAATGTCAAAATTTTTTCTTGCACTAGATAGTGGATTGAAGCCACACTCATATGTGGAAAGCTTTTCACCATCTGGCTTACTCACTGCAAGAAACATAGGCAATATACCTAAAGCAAAAGATACTACAATTGATACGCAGATAAAGATTACTATGGTTAAATATTCGCTCATTTAACAAAACATATAACACTATGAGTTTACATGCTTTCCTAACTTTTTACCACCTAAAATATGCACGTGAAAGTGTGGTACAACCTGCTCTCCATTTTCACCGTAGTTAGTGACTAATCTATATCCTGTTTTTTCTAGATTATATTTGTGTGCTATCTCTCTTACAGTTTTGAAGAAATCCACTATTTCCTCTTCAGGAGCTTTTAGAATGAAGTCATCATATGAAATATATTGATTTTTTGGTATAACTAAAATATGAACTGGCGCGTCAGGGTACTTATCATGAAAAGCTAGTACATTTTCATTTTCATGTACCTTCCCACAAGGTAACTCACCTCTTAATATTTGAGCAAAGATGTTATCGCTATCATAAGCTTCATTGCTCATATTTTAAGAGCGACCTTTCCCTCTTTCTTCGTTTTTCTCTACATTAGGTGTAGATAGTGGTTTTATCGCTTCACCAGAAGCATCTTCAAGATTTAAAGAGCTTACAAGTTCCCTTACTTTTACCATGTCCTGCTGTTCTTTCAAAAAGGGTTCTATTCCACTTACCCTTTTTCCAGTAATAACTCCTGGTTGTAAGTGATACATATCCCCAGGAACAGTTAGACTATGATGTCTTTCCTCTATTTTTTTAGCTTCACTCATAATACTCCCCTATAACTTATTTTTGCATTCCACAACTTTGCGACTTACCTGCTTTTATAGCTTCTTGCGCCCATTTTTTCTCACCTGAAGCTATAGTTTCTGAAGGCTGACCAACATCAGACTTCACAACTTTGTCTGATGACTGCTTTTGATTATCATAATACAATTTTTCTGCAATACCATTCAGCAATTTTAAGTCTGTATGAATTTTAAATTCTCCACCGGTAATTTTTGCCAGCTTCTTAAGGTCTTCGTCAACTTTATTAGCAATTCCTTTAAGAACAAGCTCTTTTATTTCTTTCTCGCTCTTGCCTGTATTATCAGGATTAGTTTTAATAGTGTTAGCTATTTCCTCAACGTTAATTTCAATTACAATTTTATTTTCTTCTCTATGTATAGTGATGTTTGAATACTCACTTTTTAGTGCTTTTATTTTATTCAATTGTTCATCATTCAAATAAGGTATATCTCCCGTCAGAGTTCTTGACACTAAAAAACTTACCTTTCCTATCCCTTTCTTTTGCTCTGTTATTTGTACACCAAGATCCTTACTAGCCTGTGTGGTTTCTATAGGTGGATCATATTCCCTTTCTTCTTCAGGTACATCTATACCAACAGCTTTCTTTAACGAAACTGTAGCATCATGTTTCATTTCACCCGTTGAAGCAAACGGCTTCTTTATAGGGTAAATAAGTGCTTTAGGCAGAAGAGCAAACACCCGACCTGTAGCTTCTACACCTGTTTTAACTGCTCCGCCTATCTTAGCCCAAATAGATTCTGCCATACATACCTCCAAGGTACTTTCTATAACTAAATACATTTTAATTATAGACGAAAAAATTTAAACTTCTATATCCATTATAAGATAGAATTATAGGGATTGCAACCATTATTTGCACATTGTCTAAAACATGTAGTATTTTCGCTACTTTTATTGTTCAATTTATTATAAAGAATACTCTAAATTATGTTTAAATGGAACACAAATAATATCATTGATGCAACTGGCGGAAGAGACGTAAATGGTTGTAATTGGATACACAGCTCAAATATTTCAACGGACACAAGAAGCATAAAAAAAGGTGATTTATTTATTGCCCTCAAGGGAAAGAATTTTGATGGCCATAATTTTTTGCATGAAGCGTTTTTAAAAGGGGCTGTCGCTGCAATAGTGAGTGAGGGTAAATATAAAAATTTCCCTCTCATTATTGTACAAGATACCCTGAAAGCTTTGCACGGTATGGCATCATACTACATTAGAAATGTTCTTGTTGATGCTAAAGTTATTGCAATTACAGGCAGTGTTGGGAAAACCACTACAAAGGATATGCTGCACACTGTTTTATCGCAATATGGAGTATCTCATGTAAATGAAGGTAACTTAAATAATAATATAGGATTGCCTTTGACAATTCTGAAAGCTCCAAAAAACTGCCAGTACTTAATTCTTGAAATGGGAATGAATAAAGCTGGTGAAATAAAAGAATTATCAAAAATTAGTAATCCGAATATTGCAGTTATTACCAACATCGAACCTGCACATACTGAAAATTTTTCATCACTATTTGACGTTGCACAAGCGAAGTTAGAAATTCTGTATGGTATGAAAAATAACGGTACTTTGGTTTTAAGCAGAGATAATAAATATTATGATTATCTCTCATCACACGCCAATAGAAATGTAATAAGCTTCGGTAAAGATAAAAATGCTGAAGTTTGTTTACTAAACTTAATAAGAAACGATGAATCTTCTGTCATTTCAGCACTATCTTCTGTCATCCTAGTGCTTGACTACTTGGATCCAGGAAGTTCAATTGCAAATGAGCATATCAGACGGTTGTATAATAAAGACTGGATTCCAGCGTCACGCGCTGGAATGACATCAAACCGAGTTGCTAATAGATTAAGTTTAAAAATCAGGCTGAGTGATAATCAAATTATAAACTGTAATTTACGTGTACAAGGTGAGCATTTTGCTTATTCGCTACTTGCTGTTGCAGCAGTTGTGCAAAGCCTCGGACTTGATTTATCAAAATTACCACTTGCACTTAAGAATTTTAGTGTAGCGAAAGGTAGAGGCAATATTCATAAGGTCAAATACAATAAAAAATATATACATTTAATTGATGACTCCTATAACGCCAGCCCTGCTTCGATGAAAACTGCAATAAAAACTTTGAGTACATATTCTAATCAGAGAAAAATAGCTTTGCTTGGTGATATGTTGGAACTTGGTGATGAAAGCATAGAGTTTCATACAGATTTGGTTAAGATTATCACAGAAAATAATATAGATAAAGTTTATACAGTTGGTAAATTTATGTTAGAATTGCATGAGCTTTTGCCAGATAATACAAGAGGCACGCATTTTAATGATTCTAATCAATTGAAAAGTGATTTAGCTAACATTATTCAGAATAATGATGCAATTCTAGTTAAAGGCTCACGAGGAATGAAAATGGATCTTATTGTACGGGAATTCGTAATAAAATATTAAGCGAAATCATTGTATTAATTTACAGTAACAAATTATTAGGAACTTTAATTGTGACAAAACGTGTAATTATTTTTGGTGGAACGGGGTTTATAGGGAAACACATCGTAAGACGCTTGGCAGAAGAAGGATATTTAATAAAGATATTCACTCGTAATCAGGAAAAAGCTGCTTGTTTAAAATTGTGTGGCAATTTAGGACAAATATCAATATTTAAAGGCGATTTTTTTGATGAAAAATCAGTTCTGGAGGGTATGGAAGAATGTGATGTAGCTATAAACTTAGTGGGAATATTATATGAAGCAAAAAAGCACGATTTTTACGCTGTTCACGTTAAAATAGCTGAAAGGATAGCAAAAGCTGCAAAAATGAAAAATGTACCTATGATGATACATTTTTCTGCTATGGGAATAGAAAATAGCAAGTTGTCAAAATATGCTCAAAGTAAATTGGAAGGTGAAAAAGCTGTAACTTCAGCATTTCAAGAAGCAATAATAATTAGGCCAAGTCTTGTATTTGGTAAGGAAGATAACTTCTTTAATAAATTTGCAAGATTAGCAACTATTCTTCCTTTCTTACCACTAATTGGCAATGGAACGACTAAATTTCAGCCCATATGTGTAACAGACTTAGCTGAAGTGGTATATCGTATTATCAGTTTTAATAAGCAAGACAAGAAAATTTATAACATGGGCGGACCAAAGGTTTACTCTTTCAAAAGCTTATTGAAGTTTATTCTGAATGTTACTAACAGAAAGTGTTTGTTGATCAATGTATCTTTTCCAATGGCAAAGTTAATAGCTTTCTTTTTAGAAAATAAAATTATTTCTATGCTGCTAAAACCAATAACCGGAGATACGAACCCTATGCTTACTCAAGATCAGGTGAAAGTTATGATGAATAGTTCAATCGAAAAGTCAGTTGACCTTGAAACAATGAAGGTTCGACCATTAGCAATTGAAAATGTGGTGCCAGAGTACTTGAAGATTTATAGAAAGTATTGATAGAAGAGTGTGCCCGGTGGGATTCGAACCTACGACCCACAGCTTAGAAGGCTGTTGCTCTATCCAGCTGAGCTACGGGCACACAACATATATAAAATGCTTCTTAGTACAAGTGAAGTCAAGTACTTCGTGTGAATATGATGTTTATCTTGCAACACCTTGTCATTGCAGTTGTGTGTCGCGCGCTGCCAAAATTGGATGTGAGAAGTCTATTTATTTTAGAAAATATTATATAGAAACTTGCTTGACAAGCCTTGCCAGTCCCCTTATCATGAAACTGAAGCTATTGTATTTGCTTTCGCCAATCTGCAGATTAAAAGGTAAGGATTACTTAATGTATCGGCGTCTTATGTTCAATTTTTTGCAGTATATAGATACTGTATGTCTTTACAAAACTTCATCTACATCTAGATTTTTATCTAAATAAGCTGAACGCGCTTATAAAGCGTTACAAGACATCAAAAAATGCCAATACTCGACAGAGATAGTAAAAGACTAGCTAACTCGGGGATTCTTTGTCTTTTTTCCTGCTTAGTAAACTTCTTAAACATTTGCAGCGTAAGTTAGTTGCAATTAAAAGCAGCTTAATCTTGCTTGTCAAGCGTTTAAAACATAAAAAACGCCAATATTTTAAAGCGGATAATAACCCCAGGGCTTCTTTTGCCTTTTTTTTTATTTGGTAAATTTCTTAACGTTTGTAGCTAAACGACAACCGTCATCCCGCTACGTGTTAGCGGCTAAGAGATACCGCGGCGGCATGACGGTTCGTGGCGGCATGAAGATAAGCTCGTCATCCCGCTGCTTGTTAGCGGGATCTAGAGATACCGCGGCGGTATGACGGTTCGCGGCGGCGTGACGATAAGCTCGTCATCCCGCTGCTTGTTAGCGGGATCTATGCTAAGATACCGCGGCAGTATGACGGTTCGCGGCGGGATGACAAGAAAGGAGCAACAGAATGACAGAGAGTAATGCAAGAAAATAATTGGATTTTTTGTAATGCTACGGAGTCCAGTGTTTTCTACAAATTTTTACGTGATTTGTTAGCAAAATTGACAGTTGCTGAAATACTGGATAAAACGCTTGTATAGTGTTTAGTAGAGAAAAGTTATGAAATATGAACAGTGGATAAAAATATTAAGTGCAGTAAATGCTGATGGTGATTTAAATCAGAGTAACATAATCGAAAAGATAAAAGAGAGGTTACAGAGGATAGATTTAAGTACATTCCAGGATTGGAAAAATGATAGATTTAACATAAATTATAAATTCACCTTATATACAGGTCTTGCCTCTTTTAAACTTACATTGTTATATTTGGCTACTAGGGATGGCTGCAAAAAGGTAGTAGAAGCTCTGATATCAAATGGAGCTGATGTTAATACGAAAGATATGAATGGACTGACCCCTTTATATTGGGCTGCCAAAATTGGTCACAAGGAGGTAGTAAATGCTCTAATAAAAGCGGGGGCGGGGGTTAATATTAATGCAAAAAGTAAGAAGGAACAAACTTCTTTGCATAGGGCTGCTGAAACAGGCCATACGGGTGCAATAAATGCTTTATTAGCAAAAGGGGCTGATATTGATGCAATAGATGATAATGGAGAAACTCCTTTACGTTTGGCTATTAAAAATGGCCATACAAAAGCAGTAAATGCTCTATTGGAGGCAGAAGAATTTAATATTAATACGAGTGATGGTTTATGGAATTATGGATGGGCTCTTTTACATTGGGTTATTGCAAATGACCATAAAAAGATAGTAGAAGTTCTAATAGCAAGTAAAGCTAGTGTTAATACGAAGAGTGAAAATGGATGGACTCCTTTACATTTGGCTGCTGAAAATGGCCATACAGATGCAGTGAATGCTCTATTAGCAGCAGAGGCTGATGTTAATTTACAAAACGCGCGTGGCAAAACTCCTTTACATTGGGCTACTGTGAATGGCCATACAGATACAGTGAATGCTCTATTAGCAGCAGAGGCTGATGTTAATTTACAAAACGCAGATGGCAAAACTCCTTTGCATTTGGCTGTTGAAAAGAAACACAAAAGTGCAGCGGAGTTTCTGATAGCACATGAAATTAAGTTACAAGGTTCCAATGCACAAAAGCCAGAATATCTAGTACAACATAATTCTAATTTTACAAGGGAAATGTCAGAATATTGGAATAGGTGCCTAGGTGAATACGAAAAACTTGAGGAGGAAGATAAGTTACTACATGACTTTTTGAAGGAAAGTGACACTAGTACATTAGTAAGTATATGGAAAAAAAATGAAGATATATGCAGTAAGTTTGATAACCAAAAAAGCTTACAAAGGCAATATCCAGAATATGCTTATACTCTAATTAATAAAGCTAACGAAATAAAAAAAGAAATTTTTCTGCACAATCATGAGCCGCTAATTGATGCTTTATCAACGCATTATAGGCGTGATTTTCAAGCAATGATATTTGCTGGTATAGAAAACTTTTTTAAAGTTCACAAAGATGACTTTAGAAAAGAGTTAGGAAATGGAGGAATCACTCTAATTAACTTCGTAGATTTTGAAAATTTTGCAGAAAGGCATGCTCCTACATTGAAAGTAAGAGCGTTTGCAAAGGTTATAGAGAATAACCTATCAAGCGAGAGCCCTGATGATCAAAACATTGATCAAGCTTGTTCTTCTAGTGTTGATGAGCAAGTTCCTCAGCCTGTAAGTGAAATAACTGGCATTATTAAACACATAGGTGCAAGTAATAGTGAGGCTTCTTCAGAACTCGAAAGTAATGGTAATCAACAAAGTACACAACCAGAATTTTTAACAACCAACGGTAACTCTAGTAGCATAGCTTCTGAAAGTGGCAGTACTAAAATACTAGTTTCAGATCAAGAAAATGACATCCAGAACAATAATATACAACCAAGTTCACGAAGTGAAAAGAGGAGCAAACTGCCTATTGTAACTGCCTCTGTACTGGCAGTGGCTGGAGTTGCTTTAGGAGTAGCTATTGCAGTTCACTTAGAAATGTTAGCGGTGGGAATAGTGGTTGGAGCTTGTTGTCTGGTTGCTGCTGCGATCATATACTATTGTAATCAGCCTTCAAAGTCACTTGAAAATAGCAACGTCCAAGGGTTTTCTGGAAACCATGAACAACCTACTGTGTAAAATTCACAAGACCTATTAAAATATTTTTTTACTTTTCATCGTATATTTCTCAACATATTATCTTTAAGTACTAAAATAATTAACAATATGGCATTATTAATAGTTGAATCACCTGCGAAAGCAAAGACAATAGGTAAATATTTGAGTAAAGAGTTCAAAGTAGCTGCATCCTTTGGACATGTGAGGGATCTTCCAGCAAAAAACGGCTCTGTCGATCCGGATAATGATTTTGCTATAAAGTATGAAACCATTGAAAAAGCAGAAAAATATATAAAAGAGCTAGTAAAAGCCGCAAGCAAAACATCAGATATATATCTTGCAACAGACCCAGACAGAGAAGGGGAAGCAATGGCTTGGCATGTGATAGAGACATTAAAAGAAAAGAAAGCAATCAGTAATGAAAACAACATTTATAGAGTAGTCTTTAATGAGATAACAAAAAGAGCAGTACAAGAGGCTATAAAAAATCCACGTGAAATAAATATGGATTTAGTGCGTGCACAACAAGCACGTAGAGCTTTGGATTATCTAGTTGGGTTTAGTTTGTCACCACTGCTGTGGACAAAATTGTCGGGGAGCAAGTCTGCAGGACGCGTGCAGTCTGTTGCATTAAAGATTATATGCGAACGAGAAGATGAAATTAGTAAATTTATAACACAGGAGTATTGGAGCATAAAGGCAGAAATGCAAAATAGCAAAGATGAGGCTTTTTTTGCTATGCTAAGCCACTATGACAATAAAAAGCTAGAAAAATTTGATATTAAGAATGAAGAAGAAGCAAAGAACTTAGTCAGGGAGATTGAGTCAAGGCAATATGCTGTAAGCACAGTAGAACGCAAGCAAGTTAAGAGAAACCCACTTCCTCCGTTTATTACTTCAAGTCTTCAGCAAGATGCAGTGAATAAACTGTATTTTAATGTGAAAAGTGTTATGCGCATAGCGCAAAATTTATATGAAGGTATCGATATTGGTGGTGAAACTGTAGGGTTGATAACTTACATGCGTACAGATGGGTTTCATATTGCAGATGAGGCTATAAACTCAATTAGAGGGTCAATTAAGTCATTATATGGTGATAAATATTTACCGCAGTCTCCTCGTAAATATGTAAAAAAGGTCAAAAATGCTCAAGAAGCACATGAAGCAATTCGTCCAACTGATATCAATAGAACGCCGGGTAGTATTAAGGATTACTTAACGCCAGAGCAATTTAAATTGTACGATTTAATCTGGAAAAGGACCATTGCAAGTCAAATGGAGTCGGCGATCCTTGATCAAGTGGTAGTTGAAATTAGTTCTACTGATCAAAAAGTAGTTCTGCGAGCAAGTGGGTCGAGTATATTCTTTGATGGTTTTTATAGAGTCTATCAAGATAACATGGAAGCCGAAAATGAAGGCCTGCTACCTGCCATGAAGGAAGGGGAAGCATGCAAGCTGATTTCAGTTGAGCCAAAACAACATTTCACTCAACCGCCACCTCGTTATAGTGAAGCAAGTATCGTAAAAAAAATGGAAGAAATCGGTATAGGTCGACCATCAACTTATGCAACAATTATTTCGGTATTACAAGATCGTGAGTACGTTTCATTGGATAGCAAAAGGTTTATTCCAAGCAGTCGTGGTAAAATCGTTACTATATTTTTAGAAACTTTTTTTCAGCGTTGTGTAGAGTATGATTTCACAGCACAAATGGAAGAAAAGCTTGATTTAATTTCAAATGGACATGCAGATTGGAAAAAAGAATTAGGCCACTTTTGGGTGCCATTTTTTGGTCATGTAAACTCTGTTAAGCAAATGACGCATGATGAAGTTTTCAGCGGCATTCACGATTTGGTAATCGATTGGTTTTGTTCAGAAGAAGGAAAAAAAGAGGTGAATACGAAATGTCCTGCTTGCTTAGGTGGCATATTGAAATTGAACTTTGGAAAAGCCGGGGTGTTCCTTGGATGTTCTAACTATCCTGAATGCAACCATACAAAAGAAATTACGGGCAGTAACGACAATTCAGAATATCCAAAAAGTTTAGGTATAGATGATATAACAAACCAAGAAGTGATGATCAAAAAGGGTCCTTTTGGACTTTATCTGGAGTTTAATAACGAGTTAAAAAAGAAAAAAACGGTTTCCATACCAAAAGATATAAATGTTAATGAGATTGATCTGAGCACCGCTACTCAGTTACTTTCCTTGCCAAAAGTAATCGGAGAACACCCTGAAACCGGAAAGGAAGTAAAAATAGGCCTTGGGCGATTTGGGTACTATATTTTCTATGATGGTAGATACTTTTCTCTTAAGAAAAGCTCCAAAGAGGTGCTGAATACAGAATTGAGCGAAGCTGTACAAATTATTGCAAACAGTCCACGCAAAGAGTTAAAATCTCTCGGGGTTAATGAAAAGGGAAAAGAAGTTTTTATCTGCAACGGTAGGTACGGATTCTATATAAAATGCGGTAAAACAAACGTTGCTTTGGGCAAGAGTGCAGATATTGAGAGTATAGATCTGGAGAAGGCTTTAGAGTTGATTAAGGGTAAGAAGTAGACTTTTATTGAAATATTAGGTAAAGTTAAAATATACTCTAATAATGCGGTGGGATAAATGATATTTTACACACAGGGCGACACTCCAGCTTTATGTAGGTTAGATTACACGGATGTAAGTAAGTTAGTAGGCATACCAAATATCACAAGACTTGATTTAACTGAGTGCAAGATTAGTGTTGAAATTGTAAAAGAATTAGCTGAGCTCAAAAATCTTACTTCACTTGATTTAAGTGAGTGCAAGATTAGCAATGAAGTTGCAAAAGAATTAGATAAACTCAAAAAAAATCTTCCTTCACTTAATATAATTGGTTACAAGATTAGCGGTAAAGGTGCAAACGTAAAATTGCAGGATGAGGTATCAAACTCGCAAGAAAAACTTAAAAGCAGTAGCAAATACTATATTTGTGGAGCAACAGTTGGTTTAGTTATTGGTCTAGTTGCAGCATATTGTTTAGGGGCTGCTGCTTTAACTCCTGTTGGTGTTTCTGTTGCAGCGTTTATTGCATCTGCTGTGGTTGGCGCGTTACTCGGAGCTGGGGTGGGTTATGCTGTGAGTACATATCTTGAAAGCACTGAATTAAACAATATGCAACCACGAAGGAGTTGTTGAAGATCCGTGTTAAATTCTAGTACAGGAGCTTTTTTCTAATGCTAAAGTTTACAGTTGAAACAAACCACTTGGCCACGTGGAACTGATTTCAGTTTATCAGTTGAAACTTGATTTGAGCAGAATATGCATTTTATTGTGTTGCTTGGAGTAAGTGAGTTATCAACAGCAATTCTATCATCAAAAACAAAACATTCTCCTTTCCAATTACCATTTTTATTATCAGTTTTTTCAAGGTAAGAAAGAATGCCGCCTTTAAGATGGTAAACATCACTAAATCCAAGGCTTTTCATATATGCTGTAGATTTTTCGCATCTAATCCCACCAGTGCAGTACATAGCCACTTTCAGGTCTTTACTCTCAGAAAATGACTCTGTCCACTGAGGAAACTCACGGAAACATTGTGTGTGTGGATTAATTGCATTCTTAAACTTGCCTAATTTCACTTCATACTCATTTCGTGTATCTATTACTAAAACGTCAGGTTGAGAAGTAAAATCATCCCAATGCTCTGGATCAACATATTTACCCTTAAGGGAAATATCAAGATTGCCTACACCAAGATTCACAATCTCTCTTTTTAATTTTACCTTCATCTTGCTAAATGGTTGATATTCTGCTGCACTCTCTTTCCATGTAAGGTCCCTTAGCCTATAATCAGAACGTAGAAAATCGAATATTTTATCAATCGCGTTTCTTTCACCAGATACGGTTGCATTAATACCCTCTTCTGCAAGGAGTATAGTACCCTTTAATTCAATGTTGTCGCATGCAGTTTTTATTTCGTCTTTCATGTCATAATAATTAGAGAGTTCTACAAAGTGATAGAAAGTTGCAATGACGAAGCTCATGATTATTCACTTATCAACTAAAAACATGATATACAAAATTATAAAGATATTCAATAGTACGGCTGTTAATTACTGGATATCTTTAGTTTTTACATATAACATTTTAATATCAAATATAGATCCAAATTAATGTTTTTGAGAGTATTTAAAAATATATTCTTATTTTCAGTAAGTATATTATTCGTCTGTCCTATACTATCGTTAATATCGATTCTATTTACAGAATCAGCAAATTCTGGATGGGTAATCAGCACACTTTTCCCTGAATATATACTGAATACGTTAATTTTGATGATAGGAGTGGGGGGAATATCCTTTATATTTGGAGTAATTCCAGCTTGGCTTACCACATTTTTTTCATTTCCTGGAAGTAAAATTTTTGAGATTGCTTTGTTCTTTCCAATATCGATTCCTGGATATATAGTAGCGTTCGTCTATGTAAATACACTAGAGTTTTCAGGTCCGGTGCAGAGCTCATTAAGAGACATTTTAGAGTGGAGCAAAGGTGACTATTGGTTTCCTGAAATAAAATCCCTAGGTGGTGGAATATTAGTAATGGGATTCAGCCTATATCCATACGTTTATATGTTAGTCCGCTCAAGTCTAAAGAATGTTAGTAACTCAGTCACTATTGCGTCAACACTTGGGTTCTCCTCATTGAAGAGCCTGTTTTCTGTCATCATACCCTCCATACGCCCATCAATTATAGCTGGGTTGTCTTTGGTACTAATGGAAGTAATTACAGATTTCGGCACACCACAGTTTCTTGCTATCGATACTTTTACGACAGGAATATATCGCACCTGGTTTTTACTGCATGACAAATATTCAACTACTGTTTTAGCAGTTGCAGAGTTGATTTTCGTTGCAACACTAATAGCTATCGAAAAAAAACTACAAAAAAAAGGAATATCCTACTCTTCAATCAATACCAATTCAGATTATCACAACAAACGGAGTATAAGTGGCGCTATACCGTTGATCTTTGCTTATCTTATGTGTGTATTGCCGATATTAATAGGTTTTATTTTGCCAATGATTCCGCTCATATATTGGAGCATAGAGAAGGGGTTTTTCATATACGAAGCAAGATTCTATAACATAATAGCAAGTAGCATTAGTTTATCATTTATCACCGCATTAATCTCAATTAGCATTGCAATAATGATTGGATATACGGCGCGTAAAAATAAGGTAATCAACAATATAGCGCGTCTCATTTCTTTAGGCTACGCAATTCCAAATGCAATTATCGCAATTAGTATAATAATATTTTTAAGCAGAATATCCTCTTTCATTACTCAATATGTTGTGGAAATTAGCTTAGTAGGAACTATTGGCGCATTAGTTTACTCATATTTATTCCGTTTTTTTGCTATATCTTTCAAGGCGGTAGAGTCAGGGCTCAAAAAAACACCAAATGAAATTGAGTGGACTGCATATACTATGGGTCATGGACCTATTTCCACATGTTTGAATGTTCATATCCCTCTCATCAAGAAGAGTATATTATCGGGATTTTTGCTCGTATTTATGGATACTATCAAAGAGCTCACAGCAACACTTATTATAAGACCATTTAATTTTGAAACTATATCAACTAGAATATATGAACTTGTAAGCGATGAGCGCTATAGAGAAGCTGCACCATTTTCGTTAATAATAGTTATAATAGGCTTAATCTCTACAATAACCTTATTTACACTTGATGATAAGGATAAAAAATAAACGTAACTGTTCACAGATTTCCACTTAATTCTTCAATCTCACTAATAGAAAGGCCAGTAAACTTGACAATAGTGTTGACATCAACATTATTAGCCAGCATTGCTTTTGCAACTTCAATTTTCCCTTCAATTTTCCCTTCCTCTTTACCGATTTTGATGCCTCTTTCTTCGCCAATTTGGATGCCTTTTTCAGTAGCAAGGTCAAGTCTGTATTCAAGAATAGCTTCTTCTTTGCGTAGATCCATTATCCTTTCTTCATAGGCTACTAAATCTTTTTCGTTCCAACGAAACTTGTCTAATTCATCATATGCTAGCTTTATTATTGGCGCTTTTTCTGCTATCTCTTTTAAGTCCTCTTCTGTTGTTTCTTCTGCGTATTTAAAAAAGAAACACCACCTTTCTACTATACTTTCTAACTGCTCTACTTTATTTTTTGCGAATTTAGGCAACTCAATAAAGACAAACTGAAAATCTTTTAAGTAATGGCCGTTAGTTTTTATATCACGTATATTGTGAGTAGAAATATAATCAACTTCTTCAGGAAGTAAGTTACAATTTGATATAGCAATAAAGAAGACTTTCTTTAAATCAATGTAGTTGCCAGATTTATCTAATTGTCTTGAGTAGGCTTTAGCGGCATATAATTGAGCGCGTTTTTCGAAGCTCTTGTCTCTAGCGAGCTGGTCAGGTAAGGAAGCAGTATTACTACTACCCCCTCCCTTAGAAACGCAGCATGCAGGTTTCCCAACACTACGCTTGAGCCCCTTATCTAAGTTCTTCTTTTCTAGAACCGGCTTGTCCTTCATGATTCCTCAGGAAACATCATTCTTAATGGTGACACCAACAGTAGAGAACCTTCTCTTGAGAAAGAGCTTGCTAACATTCTTGTTCGTTTCACTCTCTCATCAAAATACTTTTTCCATTTTAAGTCAAGGGGATTTGCATCCGCTCTGATTTTAACATGTCGTCTGATAGGTATATCAATCAGCTTAAGCAGTCTTAAATACCGTATCTCTTTTGGTTTGTTCTTGCATAGGGGTGCAGCAAAAACCCATTGGCGTTGACCCATTACTTTGAAGTAACGATTCTTTATCCAACGTAATCCTTTACGAGGATGTCTTTTCTTTGCCCATTTCCATAAACTATGCCAAATTTCATTGTCGATCTTTCTAAACGCTTTTTTAGCACACACATGGTGATAGTAATTTCCCCATCCTCTCAGTAGAGAGTCGAGTGACTTAATTACTATAGCCTGAGTGTTCGCTATATTTGCTTTTATCAATGTACGTGCTTTATTAAGAAGTCTTTTAATACTTTCTTTCGAAGGTTTAATAATTAACTTCTTATTATATCTACGTACATTACAACCAAGAAAGTCAAACCCTGTTGTGATAGATGTAATCTTTGTCTTCTCTTCTGACAGAATTAAACCTCGCTCATGAAGAAAAGATGATACTAAAGGCTTAACTTCCTTTTCCAGTACTTCATGTGTGAAACCTGAAATAATAAAGTCGTCTGCGTATCTGATTACATTCACTCCACTTCTGATTTTGTTTCTTTTTCTACTGCCGAGTTTACCAAATCGACTTTCCAATAACTTTTCAAGTCCGTTTAAGGCTAAATTGGCTAGTATTGGAGAAATTATACCACCTTGCGGGGTACCTGCAGTTGTGGGATACAGAGTTTTTGATTCTAGGAAGCCAGCTTTGAACCAACTATGCAGAATTTTTTTCTCCATAGGAATATGCTTCATAAGCCATTCATGATTAATGTTGTCAAAGCATCCTTTGATATCACCTTCAAGTATCCATTGTAGTTGATTACGACTTGCCAGTAACAAATGACAAGCTACTGTAGCATCTGCACAGGATCTTTTAGGTCTAAAGCCATAGGAGTGACGATCACTGATCGTTTCAGCTATCGGTTCCAGAGCAAACAGATATAATGCTTGCATGGCTCTATCTTTTATCGTGGGTATTCCAAGAGGTCTTCTTTTGCCATTAGATTTACTGATATAAATCCGTTTTAGCGGAGAAGGTTTATATCCTCTTTGCTTTAACTGCTTTATTCCTTGAAATTTAGCATTGCAAGTTGACCATAGTTGACGATCTACACCCGCTGTGTTTTTTCCTTGGTTTTCAGTTACTCTCTTAACAGCCAAAGCTTTTCCGCTAAAAGAGCGTGTGAGAAGATGTTGTAAAGTTTTTACCTTACCCCATCTTCCTTCTTGGACAGCCTTAACAATACGTCTTTGTAGCCTCACAATAACTTTCTGGCATTTCTTCCATGGCAACTGCTTCCATGCTTCAAAGCTTTTGGTAGATGCACTTACAGGTTTACTTGTAATCATCTGCTTTCCTACCTTAAGTGGTTAACAAAGTTTCTTGTCACGAGGGACCAAACGGAAGTCTGCTCGTTTTCACGCGAATTAATGTTACAAATTCTATCCATTTCGTTACAAAATGGCATTCGCTTTCTCCATTCTCCTTTACCTGCACTTCCATCAGCATTCCTTGCGGTTTGCTTGCCATGTAGGCGAAAATACAGGCTTACCCTGTTTCTCCAGTCATACAATAGTGGGTTAGGTGGCTTCTCTATACCGGTGGAGTTATTATTTGCGTACATCTAGAAATGAAAAATGTCACATTACCTTTTGGTCAGAGCTTATCAGCATCTTTAGCTCTTTCATCGTATCGGTACTTATAAAGCTTCACTTACGTTCACCATACCACTAGCCTAGCCCTCCAACCACATGATGCTTGCAGTTTATGCCCCTCTCACGATTGAGCATCTTCTTTTTCAAGAGGAGGTTCATTGTCCGCATCGCTTGGCACCAACCGGTTGCCCGATTCGCACTGATGCGTAGACTCAGACGGCAAAACATCTGGTTTAATAAGTTTTAGAATCCTTTCAGTTTCTTTCTGAATGAATTCCTCTCCTTTTAAACAATATGACCGAAGACTTTCAGGTCGCACCATTTCTGCTATATATCTATTTCCGTGAGAATCCTTGCAGAGAACATCAACAATACTTTGTTTATCAGAGGCAACTTCGGGATCCATAATAGTGCTAAGAAACTCAACTTCTTGTATTGCATTTATCTCAGTAAACCCTAAAATATCGTTCAAAAAGTGGATCAGGATATTCTTATTTTTTCCGTTCCAAAGATTTTTTTGAAACACAAATCATTGCGAGGATCGAGAAATTTTGAAAGAGCCATGGCAAAAATGCTTGAAAATATTAATAATTATACACACAATTATTCAACCATATTTTTGAAGATAGCTAGTTTCTGTATTTATTTTAAATTGAAGAAAGCTCAAATGAAAGATCGTGCTTTGCTAAAAATCACAGAATGCAGTCTGGTTACAAATAAACTATTTTGACAGTTAATGGGGTCTAGTTTTGATGTATGGACTATCCAAAGAAAAGGGTGGTATCATAACTTCAAAAACTTTTATGCTTTCTTCATTCAGAAATTCATACTTACCCTGCATTATTCCTGACGGTACATTTAAGTATGTTCCACTTGTGTATTTAAATACCTCTCCAGATTTTATCACAGGCTGTTCTCCGATAACACCAACTCCGGCAATTTCATTTACTTTGCCCTTATAATCTATTATTTGCCAATGACGACTTAACAATTGAATAGTTGATTGGCTTTTGTTTTTTATCTTAACGTTATACATCCATACATAGCAATTTTCATAAGGAATGGATTGCTCTTCAATGTAAATTGGTAAAACTGTAACTTCAACAAAGTTGGTAGTCAATGTGTATTCTAGAATCATTATAGAATATTCATGATAAAAAGATAATATTCTAATTATATGCTTTTTTCATAGATTTTTCAAGTATACTTTAATTAGGAAATATCAATTTATAGTATGAACGAACCAGATGCGCTTAGCAAAAAAGTAATAGGAATAATAGGTGGTGGACAATTAGGTAAAATGACTGCTATCGCTGCAACAAAACTTGGACAAAAAACACATGTTTTTGCCAGTGCTAAAGACGATCCGGCTTGCTCTGTTGCTGATGATTTCACAATAGCAGATTTCTCTGATAAGAAAGCTCTTGAATCTTTTGCACAGAGTGTGGATTTAGTTACTATTGAGTCTGAAAATATTCCATGTAGTGCAATTGATATCGATGTAAATTTTTATCCGGGTAAAAAAGCGTTACACATTTCGCAGAACAGACTGAGAGAAAAGGATTTTATTAAAAACTTGGGTATAAAAACTGCTAACTATAAGAGTATACAAAATTATAATGAGCTACTGAAAAGCAGTAGAGCTTTTGGCTATCCAATAAGGCTGAAAACAACAGAAATGGGTTACGATGGAAAAGGACAATATGTGCTTGAGAATGATTCTGAAGTGAAGCAATTTGCTTCCTTTGATTGGAATACAGAGTACATTCTTGAAGCAAGTGTTGATTTACTGAAAGAGGTTTCAATAGTCGTTGCAAGAGATAAAAACTGTAAAGTAGCTTTTTTTCCTATAGCAGAAAATTACCACGTTGATGGAATACTTGATACTTCAACAGTGCCAGCTAAAATAGATAGCAAATTAACTCAAGAGGTACAACGAGCTGCAAAGAAAATAGCAAATGCGCTTGATGTAATAGGAATTCTGGCTATTGAATTTTTTGTTACTAAAGATAACGAATTGTTAGTTAATGAACTAGCTCCCAGACCTCACAATTCTTGCCACTGGAGCTTGGATGCATGTAACGTTAGTCAATTTGAACAGCTAGTTAGGATAATATGCGGGTTACCTATGCAGGAAGTAGTATTACGCTTTCCTTGTATGACGAAAAATATAATAGGTAATGATATATATGATTCTCATAAGTATTTGAGCAACGAAAAAGCTAGTTTAACCATATATGGGAAAAAAGAGGTTAGGGATAAGCGTAAAATGGGACATGTCAATATAGATTTAAGTTAACAGTTTTTCTACGTCATACCGCCACAACTGTACGAACATTGTGATATGATGAGATGTTACATAGTAAACGGTGTCATTCTAGCACCTCTTTTCCCGTCATCCCGCTGCTTGTTAGCGGGATCTCATTTCACTTTGTGAAGGTGTCATCCGAGTAGCCTGACTACTTGGATCCAGGAATTTTATTAAGTTGGTAAGCATAAAAGTGGCTGATCTTATGTTAAAACACAACGTTCTTGATGAGATTACAGCAAGGCTGGGTTCCAGCGTCAGCTACTTGAATGACAGCAGTCCTACGTCATGCCGCCGCGGTATCTCTAGATCCCGCTAACAAGTAGCGGGATGACGATTGTCGTTTAGCCATAAATATTAAGAAATTTACCAAATAAAAAAAAGGCAAAAGAAGCCCCGTGGTGGTTGGCTATTTACTATGTACTAAAATATCGGCGTTTTTTTTATTCTAAAACGCTTGATTAAGAGCGATTTAGCTGCTTTTAACTTGCAACTAACCTACACCGCAAGTGTTTAAGAAATTTACTAAGCAGGAAAAAAGGCAAAGAAACCCCGTAGTAGCTAGCATTCCAATTCTCCCTTGTCAATTTGACGTTTTTTGCTGTCTTAAACGCTTTGTAAGCGCGTTTCGGCTTATATAGGTAAAAACCTAAAAATTTTTAAAGACATGCGATGCACGTAGTGCGAAAAATTAAACATGAGACGCCAAATACCCTAAGTTTTTTGTCATTAACCTGCACAGATTGCGAAGATAAATAAATAGCTTCAGTTTCATGATAAGGGGACTGGCGAAGGGTGTCAAGTAAGTTTTTTCGTTTCTATTCCCAATAAAAGTTTGTATGCAATAACACAGAAGCATGCACTGCTATTCCTTCATTTCTTCCAATATAACCTAATTTCTCTGCAGTGGTTGCTTTGATATTTACAAATTCATCATCAATTTCTAATGCTTTTGATATGAATTTCTTCATTTCTACTTTGTAAGGCGATATTTTAGGCTCTTCACAAACTATAGTAATATCTAAATTAGACACGCTGTACCCTTTTTCTTTTGCTTTTTTAGCAGCAAAGTCAAGAAAGTGAGATGAATTGCAATCTTTCCATTCAGAGGAACTAGGAGGAAAGTGCTCTCCTATGTCGCCACATCCCAGTGCTCCGAGTATTGCATCAACGATTGCATGTATTGCAACATCACCATCAGAGTGCGCTTCTATTGCCATGTTGTGTTCAATTTTCACACCGCAAATTTTTATAAAGCTTTCAGCACCATTTTGAACTTTAATGAACTTATGTATATCATAACCGGCTCCGACACGAAATTTTGGCTCTTCAAAAAGAAGCTTTGCCATATTGATATCCTCTTTTGTGGTTAACTTAAAATTGCTTTTCTCACCTTTAATAATCGCAACATGTTTTTTGTGCTCTACCATTAGTGATGAATCGTCAGTAAATTCTTTGACTGATTGATGGCATGATAATAATTCTTTGAAATTAAAAATTTGAGGGGTTTGTATGGCTCTGAGCTTTCCTCTTGAAATCGTAGATTCAATAAAACTATTACTCACCAATGACATAGTGTCTTCAACTTCTATTGCTGGAACTACTCCTGTATATTGATCATTAATCATAGATTCAACCAAGTTATCTATCAGAACATCTGACACAAAAGGCCTACAAGCATCGTGTATAACTACAAAATCTGGGTTAACTTTTTGTAAGCTTTCAAGCCCTAGTTTAACTGAACTTTGCCTGTTTTCTCCTCCGTATACAGGGCTTAGTAATTTAGTGTCTGTAATTAGTGATATAGCTTTCTCATAGAAACTTTCATGGTCTCTATTAATTGCTATTCTTATGTAATCTATATATTGGTTAGCCAGAAATCTTTTAATTGTATGAAATAAAACAGATTTACCTGCCAGTTTTATATATTGCTTAGGAATCGTAGAATTGCATCTACTGCCTACTCCCGCTGCAACTATTAATGCTGCTATTTTGTATTTCTTAGCGCACATATTTCTTTTTGTAGAAGCTTTCCTCTCTATCCAAGATTCTTTCCGAAAAATAAAATTTCTGACATCATATAAAAGTTACTTCCCCTATTAACTAGCATAATTATAATAGCAAAAGAGATATTTAGAGAGCTCAAAATCTATCTTTGCCTGCGGATTAAACAACTAAATTTTAGTAAAAAACGATAGTATTACAAATCGTAAAATACTTTCAACATAGGAAAAATAAATTGCATATTTTTCAGTAAATTAGCTATGCTAAACACATGCAAAAACGTCATATAACTATTTGTTTCATACTGCTTTTTATAATAGGGATGTTATTCCTGATGCGTACTATGATTTTTCCATGTTTAATATCTATTATTATTGCATATTTGTTTAATCCGCTAGTAATTAAGTTTGAAAAGTATAGAATACCACGTTCATGTTCTGTAATTTTTATAATACTTGTTTTATTAATAGCTTTTATACTAGTCATAACATTTGTTTTACCTATTATATATGTTCAAATTACTTCAATATTAAATTTCTTAGTGAGTAAAGTGCCTTCATTAGAGCTTAAAGTAATCCCCTCTGTATTAGAATTTCTTAATATAAAAATCGAGGATAGCTTATTTGATCACTTATCTAAAAATCTAGCAGAAAATTACAGCAACTATGTATCTTATTTCATGAATGCTCTTGATATTGCTAGTAACTTTATAATCCAAGTGTTAAGTTCAAGCTTTAACACGGTATCATTAATGGTGATTACTCCTGTAGTGTTTTTCTATATATTACGTGATTGGCCTTTAATTATGGAAAAAGCTAATAAATTAATCCCTATTCCTTACAGGGGAAAAATTGCAGATTATTTTTTCAAAGTGGATTTCATTATATCTAATTATCTAAAGGGGCAGGTAAATGTATGTATTGTCATGATGATCTTTTACTCTGTAAGCCTGAGCATAATCGGATTGAAACACTCTATTGTTATTGGAATTTTATCAGGAATGTTAACGTTCATACCTTACGTAGGGCCATTATTATATACCATTATTGGGTTTTTGAGCGCTATCACTAAATTTAGTGGATGGTTTGAAAGTGCTGCTGTTTTGCTATTATTTGGTGTTGGGCAATTAATAGATTCAAACATATTAGTTCCTTTATTAATAGGAAAAAAAGTTCATATACATCCAACTGTAATTATTCTGGGAATTACTATATGCGCTTCATATTTTGGATTTATAGGTATATTACTTTTTATTCCAATAATAGCAATGTTCAATGTATCAGTAGAATATGCAATCAATAAATATTTTAAAAGTGAGCTTTATAAAAACGGCTAACAGACCTTTTGCATAATCAATTTATGGTAAGAGGAGAAATGAGCCCAGAATACCTGACACATTTGAGGAGCGTAAGTAAATTTCTGCGCAAAAATTACTACCAGAAAGAGGTTACGTAAGAGGTTCAACGTGCAATTAAATTTATTTAACAACAATCAAGCTGATTATAGTCGGCAGAATTACATCGTCTTAGATGAAAATAAGCACGTGTATAATTCGGTAGTTAATGATTTATCTTGGAAATGTCTGATTCTTTTTGGACCTAAAAGCTCCGGTAAAACTCATCTTGCTCATATTTGGCAATCAATAAACGATGCAATTTTTATCAATGTGAATAACTTCGTAAGCGAGATTAGGTATAGCGATGCTTTTATTTTAGAAGACGTACAAAACATTAAAGATGAAGCAATGTTATTACATTGTTACAATTACATGAAAGAAAGTGACAAGAGGCTGCTAATCACTTCTTCAATTTCACCAAAAAAGCTTAACTTCAAATTAAGAGATTTAAGTTCTCGAATATTATCAACTATCAGCGTAAAAATTTTGCCTGCAAGCGAGGAATTATTAAGAATTATGCTAATAAAACGATTTTCAGATAAACAGTTAAAAATTGATTTAAAAGTGATTAATTATATTTTAGCAAGAATAGAACGTTCTTTCTATAGCATTGATAAAATTATAGAGAAGATAGATAATGAATCTATAGGGTCGAATGTGACCGTTCCTTTTATTAGCACTTTATTAAAAAAAGATGCCATTTGATTTCTTCTTTTGTAAAGGTGTATATTAAAAATTTATTAACACCCATAACACTAACGTAATTGAAATCTCTATCTGTCCATGTTAGAATTATAATCAATGTTATGTTATAATAAATATAGATAGATACAGCTAAGAAGTATTCTATATTTATAGTAGAGCTCACTTTATAAGGTGTTTTTTATAGATTTAACGTTATAATTTAACTATGATAAGAGTAAGATTAAATTTAAGAAAAAGGTTAAAGCAAAAGTTTGTGATGTTCACTCTATTGATAAATGCTTTATTTGTCTCATATTTCCTCATAAGAAACACAGGGAACACTTCTAATCAAATTATAGCCAAAGAAATAAATATAGGAGCTGATAATGAAAAATAAACAGTCGCAAAATAAAAAAGAAAATCTTTACATAACATATTACATAGATGCTTTAGCTTCAGAGAGGTCCGCTACACAAAATACTCTGGAAAGTTATCGTTCGGATTTACACCAGTTTGAAGAATTTTTATTGGAAAGCGGCACTACCTTGGTTGGTGTAAACAAAACCAATATTAAAGATTATGTGAAATCTTTATGTACACAAAAAAAATATAAAAGTAGCTCTATATCAAGAAAAATATCCGCTATGAAAAATTTCTATAAGTGTCTATTTAATGACGGAATAATAGATTTTAATCCAGCGCCGGCTAATGATGCTGAATTAAAGAATCCAAAAGTTTCTCGTCCTTTGCCTAAGTATTTAAGTGTCGAAGAAATATTTTTGCTAATGGACGCAGTGAGAAAATCAGCAAGCGAATCGAATAAAGAGATAAGCAGTAAAAGGCTATGTGCGATTTTAGATATCCTTTACTCTTCTGGAATGCGTGTTTCTGAACTAATTAGTATGAAATTATGTGAAGTGTCGCATTTAATAAACAGTAATAACAAAGAATGCTATATAATAATAAAAGGAAAAAGTGGTAGAGAGAGGCAAATTCTTTTTAATGAACAAGCATTGCAGAGCCTTAGAAATTATTTATCAGTTCGTGACAATCTGCTCTCTAACAGAAAGGAGTCTGATTGGCTATTCCCAGGTGATAAACCTAATAAACCAATTACAAGGCAGAGGGTCGGTCAATTAATGAAGGAGTTAGCAAGAAAATGCAATATTGATGAAAATAAGATCTCTCCACACGTGATTAGGCATTCTTTTGCTACCCATCTACTGGATAGCGGAGCAAATATTGTGTTGATACAGAAAGTTCTTGGCCATACTAACCTTTCTACAACACAAATATATACTCATATTGCTAACGAAAAGTTAAAGGACAAATTAGCTGATTCGCATCCTATTACTCAGATGATCAATAATTAAATTTATTGTTTTTAATTTGTAATAAAGTTAAATTTAAATAAATTTATGTGAGTTTGTGATTTCAAGTTTATTGTTTAATTTCTTTCTTATATTATGGGAGGTATTCTATACTTTCATTACTCTCCCTGTAATTTTCTTTTCTGAGTGTGTAATAACCATTTTCCTCGTCTGTTCGGTGAGAGTTGTATTATTCATGCTGCGTTTATTATGTGGCATTAAATATGAAGTGAGGGGAATGGAAAACATCCCTAAGCAACCTTTTATCATTGCATCTAAACACCAATCTCCATTTGAAACATTTATTTTTATACTACTATTTAGAAAAGCGGTTTTTATTTTAAAACGTGAATTGAAATGGATTCCATTCATTGGTTTGCATCTTATAGCGCTGAAAATGATTTTTATTAACCGTTCAGATGGTATCAGTTCTATACGCCATATAATCAAACTAGCAAAAATGCGTATAAAAGAAAATAGAAGCATAATAATATTTCCTGAAGGTACAAGAACAACTATAAACCAAAATATAAAATATCAACCAGGTATTGCTGCTTTATATAGCGTATTATCTGTTCCTGTGTTACCGGTTGCTTTAAACACTGGTTTGTTTTGGCCAAAAAGCATACTTTCTCTGAGAAAAAATCCCGGAAAGGCAGTAATAGAAATATTGCCCCCAATATATTCTGGGTTAAACAAAAATGAATTCTTGCAAAGTTTAGAAAAAATTATTGAAGAGAGAAGCAGTAGATTAACCATAGAAAAAACTGATATTGCAAATTAACAAAAAAACTTTATAATTAAAAGGAAAGTACAGTATTTTAGGTATTAATATATGGCAAATCATAAGAGTGCTAAAAAAATGATAAAGGTAATAGCAAAACGCACTTTAATAAATAAGATGCGGAAAAGTAAAACTCGCACCGCTATTAGAAAATTGGTTGATATAATCAAGTCTGGCGACAAAGAAAATGTTGTTCTGGCATTTCGGAATGCTGAATCTAATTTACACAAGTGTGTGAATAAAGGTGTTATTCATAGGAATACTGCTGCGCGTAAAATAAGTCGCTTAAATGCAAAAGTAAAAGCATTGATAACCGCTTAATACGGTTAATGTAAAGTTAACTGTATTAATATATACTCCTCAGTTTGTATATTCTGTATAAAATTTAAGTAGCTTAAGTAATGGATAAAAAAGTGCTATTAGAACTAAGTAATGGATTAAAAATCGAGCTACCTGTATTAAGCGGAACAACAGGTCCTGATGTGTTAAATATCAAGGATTTATATAAGATGACAGGATTATTCACTTACGATCCAGGGTTTGTTTCTACAGCTTCATGCTCTTCTACAATTACATTCATTGATGGAGATGAAGGAGTTCTTAAATATAGGGGACATAATATAGCTGATTTGGCAGAGAATAATAATTTTACTGCTGTGATTTATTTATTGCTCTATGGTGAATTACCCAGTTCAGAGCAACACAAAAAATTTCTTCTCAAAATACAAGAATCATCCAAAGTATCAGAGCAAGTTACAAATGTAATTAAAGCATTTCCAAAAACTGCTCACCCTATGTCAATCTTAGTTGCATGTTTTGCAAGTTTGTCAGCATCTTACCATGAAAAGCATGGCAACAATATCAATGGTGAAGATCTAGATTTTGGAATTTCTGCAATAGCGCAAGTTTCCACAATTATTGCAATGATTTATAGGCATATCAACAATCAGGAATTCATAAATGCTAACAATGAATTAAGTTACAGTGAAAATTTCTTAAAGATGATATTTGGCGATGCTGTTGATAATGATAAAAGCACCCTTTTTGCAAAAGCTCTGGATAAAATATTTACTCTCCATGCTGATCATGAACAGAATGCTTCTACGGCGGCTGTCAGATTGGTGGGATCGGCTGGTTCTAATCTGTTTGCAAGCCTCTCTGCAGGAGTTGCTACACTTTGGGGACCAGCACATGGTGGAGCTAATGAGGCAGTTATAAATATGCTAAAAGAGATAGAGCAAAGTGGAGATATAGATAAATTCATCGAAAAAGCTAAAGATGATAAAGATCCATTTAAATTGATGGGATTTGGACATCGTGTTTATAAAAATTATGATCCGCGCGCGCGTATATTGAAAGGCGCTTGCCATGAGGTTCTAAGTAAACTAGAACAAAATAATGAACTGCTTAAAATTGCAAAAAAACTTGAAGAAATAGCTTTAAAGGATGAATATTTTATTGTGCGTAAGTTATATCCAAATGTTGATTTTTACTCAGGTATAATAATGAATGCTATCGATATTCCCTCAAATATGTTCACGCCTATTTTTGCACTTGCAAGAACCACTGGTTGGGTTACTCAGTGGTATGAAATGATAAATGATAAAGAAACTAAGATCTGTAGACCAAGGCAACTCTATTTTGGTAAATAAATTTATTTTCACTTCATTAGACTTCTTGCATAACCCAAACTAAGTAGAAAAAAGGTGTCATCCGAGTAGCTGACACTGGTTCCTTTACGACGGAAGTGTCCAGAGGTGTCATTCCAGTCTGGAATCCAAAAAAAAGGATGGTGTCATTCCGTATCCGTTCAGCCAATGGCGTCAACTTAAGAACTTTCATTAGCAAACTCTCCTAAAGACATGATGGCGTTTAGGCTTATCTACTTTATTGCGGCTGTCCCGGTCGGATTTTAACTTTAGCGCGTATACTTAAAAAGGGCTTGAAAGTTTTTTGGTGCAATAAGTACCTGATAGAGTTTCTGTCTCATTACACTAAATAAAACTGAAAAATTTAAACGATACTCAGATGTATGGTCCCAGAGAGTGATGGTATACTATCATCATCATTTAAGGAGTCATTATGGGACAGATATTACATGGGTGCGCCAAAACAACACAGACGATTCGTAGAGCAATACAAAATAGAAAAGAGAGCATAGCAAAACTCTCCAAGCATTATAACCTTAATCCAAAAACTATTATTAAGTGGAGAAAACGTTCATTTACGAAAGATGCTGATATGGGTCCAAAGCATCCAAGATCAACTGTTTTAACGCTAGAAGAGGAAGCTATAATAGTTACATTTCGCAAGTATACACTACTGCCACTAGATGATTGCCTTTACGCTCTGCAGTCTACAATTCCGCATTTGACTCGCTCTAGCTTGCATCGTTGTTTACAAAGACACAACATTAGCAGATTACCAACTGTTGATGGAGAAGTTAAGTCAAAAAAGAAATTCAAACAATATCCTATCGGTTACTTTCATATTGATATTGCTGAAGTTAGAACTGAGGAGGGCAAATTACATTTGTTTGTTGCTATTGATAGGACATCCAAATTTACCTATGTTGAGTTGTGTAACAGTGCTACAAAACCCATAGCTGCTGAGTTCTTACGTAATTTGATTAGAATTTTACCGTATAAAATCCATACTATTTTGACAGATAACGGTATACAATTTACAAACCAGAAGCGTCATAAGTATGCTTTCCAACATATATTTGATAGAGTTTGCGAAGAGAATGTTATTGAACATCGTTTGACAAAAGTTAGCCATCCTTGGACGAATGGGCAAGTCGAGCGTATGAATAAAACTTTAAAGGATGCTACAGTTAAGAAGTATTACTATCAATCGCACCAGCAACTTAAAGAACACCTTTATAACTTTGTTATGGCTTATAATTATGCAAAGAGACTCAAAACTCTTAAGGGTCTTACTCCTTATGAATTTATATGTTATCAGTGGACACAGTCTCCAGAATTATTTATACTAAATCCACACCATCACACTCTGGGACCATACATCTAACATTGAAACAAGATTCCAGTGTCAGCTACTTGCATGACATTGTTGGTTAATGTTTTATGGCTTTACGATAGCTATACAACTTATCTTAAAAGCAATATAGTGTTTACTATACAATGAATCAAAGATAGTAAGTAAAGTCTATGGAATTTCAAATCGCTACACATTTTCAACCGGCTGGGGATCAACCACAGGCAATCGATAGCTTAATTGCAGGGCTAAATAGCAATAAAAGAGATCAGGTTTTGCTTGGAGTTACTGGTTCTGGGAAAACTTTTACTATGGCAAATGTTATTGCAAGGACAAACAGGCCTGCATTAATTATGGCACACAATAAAACTTTAGCAGCACAGCTTTATGAGGAAATGAAAGGATTGTTTCCCCATAATGCTGTTGAATACTTCATTTCTTATTATGATTATTATCAACCTGAAGCCTATTTACCACAAACTGATACTTATATCGAAAAAGATTCTGCAATTAACGAAAGAATTGAGATGCTGCGTTATTCCACCGTCTGCTCCCTTTTGGAGCGCAGGGATACGATCGTAGTTGCCAGTGTTTCCTGCATATACGGTCTTGGTTCGCCTGAGAGCTACCGCAGCATGATCATACCGCTTAGTGTTGGAAATAAAATTCGTATTAATGATTTCCTGAGCAACTTAACTGATCTTCAATACAAGCGCTCTGATGCCAGGTTTGAGAGAGGATACTTCAGAGTGCGCGGCGATATTGTTGATATATTTCCTTCCCATTATGAAAATAAAGCTTGGCGTTTATCGTTATTTGGCGATGAAATAGAAGAAATTTCTGAAGTTGATGCTATAACGGGCAATGTTACCAAAGGCGTAAATAAAATCACCATTTTTCCAAATAGCTATTACATAACCCCGCGTGAGGCTTTGTTGCAGGCAATTGAACTAGTCAAAAAAGAGCTGCATGAACGCTTGGATTATTACTACTCGCAAAACAAGATTGTTGAAGCAAAGCGCCTCGAGCAACGCACTAATTTTGATATCGAAATGATGAGAACAACAGGAATATGTAAAGGTATTGAAAATTATTCGCGTTATCTCTATGGAATGGAAGCTGGGGATCCACCGCCTACTTTGTTTGAATATTTACCCAAAGAAGTAATTTTATTTGTTGATGAGAGTCATGTCACCGTTCCTCAGGTTGGTGCGATGTACAGTGGTAATGAGGCGCGTAAAAAGAAATTGATTGACTATGGCTTCAGGCTCCCTTCCGCTTTTGATAATCGTCCATTAAAATTTGAAGAGTGGGAGGGAGTTAGGCCGCAGACTGTTTACATTTCAGCCACTCCAGGAAAGTATGAGTTGGCAAAGACCAATAATGTATTTATAGAGCAAGTTATCCGTCCAACAGGGCTTACGGACCCAATCTGCATTGTAAAACCAATAGAGAGTCAAATTGATGATGTAATTCATGAGGCACAAGTGACAATAGGGAAGGGATTTTGTGTTTTAATCACTACATTGACGAAAAAAATGGCTGAAAATTTAGCTGAATATATGAGTGAATTGAATATGAAAGTGAGTTATTTGCATTCTGATATTGGTGCGCTGGAGAGAATAGAAATTATATGTAAATTAAGATCTAAAGAAATCGATGTTTTAGTAGGTGTTAACTTGCTGAGGGAAGGTCTTGATATTCCAGAGTGTGGGTTGGTTGCAATTTTGGATGCTGATAAAGAAGGATTTTTGCGATCGGAAACTTCATTAATTCAAACGATCGGTCGTGCTGCGCGTAATGCTGAAGGTAGAGTAATTTTGTATGCAGATAAAATCACTGGTTCTCTGGATCGTGCGTTAAAAGAGACCGAAAGAAGAAGAAAAAAACAAGAAGAACATAATATATTGCATAATATTGTCCCAAAGACTATAATAAAACCTATATCAAACACCTTACAGGAGAGGGCAATAGCAGAACCGAAAGTAAATACTAATAAGGATGATTTGAGAAAGCAAATGATAGAGCATGCTGAAAATTTAGAATTTGAAGAAGCAGCAAGAATAAAAAAATTATTGTAAGGTTAAATAACACATGATGTAATGTGCATAGTATAAAAATGTAAATAATTTGTATCCGTTCAGGAGAGTGGTTTAAGAAACAATAGATAGGAGATTTTGGAAAGGATTGAGACCCCTTTGTTTCCAAGTTAAGTATAATGAAATTATCCGCTCAAGGAATGTATTTCCCCGCTTTGATTGTGTAAAATATGAGTTTTTGCGATAAACGACATAATGCCGAATTTGCCGTTCAGCGTGGTTATTTGTCAGCGGAATATTTTCTGGGTCATCTAAAAATTTCCACATCATTCTTTCAGATCTCAGAACATTTTTTGCAACTCGAGAGGCTCCAATTGCTTCAGGTAAACGAGATATCTCCTTCAAGTAATACTTTGTACGTTTTCTTAATTTTCTGGCACGTCTGACAAACCTCAAAACATCTATCTCACTTTTTAGTAAAGCTTTTTTTAGTGCAAATAATTCAGTGGCCACGTTTCTCAAGTAACAACCCAGAACTTTAACTTCAATATTCCAACTATGTGCTAATCTTTCAAAATCTCTTGATAAATGTGCCCAACAGATTTGCCTGTTTTTATCGGCAAAATAATTGTATGCTGCATACCTGTCAGTTATTACCAAGCTATTGCGATTGCAGAATTTACTATTTTGTAAAACTTTCATTCCTCTTGACTCTGTAAATTTTACAAAACTTGCCGTATTGCTTGCAAACATCCAACACCAAGCGAGTTTACCTTTGTTATAATGGCTCGTTTCATCAATATGTAGAACTTTACTCCTACTTATCTCTTGTTCGATCTGCTCATACATTTTTTTGCATTTTGAAGCAACTCTATGTTCACTATTTGATATGCTACCGACGCTTATGTTCAAATTGAAGATATCATTTACGACACTCGCTATTTCGCGTTTTGAATTTTTGTAGAATCCGCTGAACGCTGCAATTATTGACTTAACCCTTGGACCAAATGTATCTGGCGTAACACCTTCTGGTAACTTGCTACTTCTTCTCTTTCCGCATCTCCGACAACGGCCATGTTCTAACTGATATTCCACTACATAAGGCTTGATTTCTGGAAGATCAACTTTCTGATGAATATATGGTTTTTCACATATTGCAATTTCTCCTCCGAATTCGCAAGTATTAGGCAACTCTATCTTTACTACTTTATCTGCATCCATGTTGGCGCGAAAACTTCCTTTATGACCAACCTGACCGCCAATATTCCTTTCGCTTTTCGGCTTATTCTTTTTTATTTTATACAACTCTTTGGAACTTGGTATTGATGAATTTTTTGAGCTTAAACCGAGTCTTTCTCTTAACTCAGCATTTTCTATCTTTAAAGCCTTATTTTCTGCTTTTAAACTTTCATTCTCTTTTTCCAATCTTTCTATTTTTGCTTCTAACCTTTCTATTTTTTGCTGTAAATTTTTGCAAAGTTCTAAAAGGTTTACCATATTACTTCACTTTTGCTCTATGATTATCTTCTTAGATCACCTTGTCTACCTTATTCTGCCACTCCGCTGAACGGATACAGAAAAAGCTTACACAACCTTGTGCAATACCCTATTTAACCTCAAGGCAACAGGTAACCTGAAATTAAATGGTAACCAATCGACCTTTCCTAATTTAAATGATAAACCAACTATGCTTACACGCCCAATGATATTTTCCATTGGTACAAAACCAACTTCAGGAAACCTGCTATCCAAAGAATTATTTCTATTGTCTCCCATAACAAAAAATTGATCGTTAGGTACATAATAAACCGGAGTGTTATATGATAGCTTATTAGAAATGTTATCTACCAAAATCTCATGCTCCTTGCCACTTAAAAGCGTTTCTATATACCTTGGTATGTTACGATTCGACTCATAATCAAAAAAACTTTCAATTTGCCTTCGCTCTACTTTCTGATCATTTAGGTATAATTCTCCCTCTATCATTTGCACTTTGTCACCTGGTGTTCCTATTACTCGCTTAACAAACCTGATGCTGTCATTTCTTGTGGGTTTGAAAACTACTATGTCGCCACGCTTTGGAGGGGTATAAAAAATCCTGCCGCTAAAAATGTTTGGAGAAAATGGAAAGGAGTGTTTACTGTAACCGTATGAATATTTACTAGTAAAAATGTAATCCCCTTCAAGTAGGGTGCTTTTCATTGAACCAGAAGGTATATGAAATGGCTCGAATAAAAAACTACGTATTGATAGCACAATCAACAGTAAAAAAAACAATGAAGATAAAAATCTTCCCGCTCTTATCACCCAGTTTTTGCTTAGTTCTTCCAACTTTTCCAACTTTGTTTTTCTTATAGATTAAGCTTATTATAATACATAAATTAAAAAATGGTAATATGAAATTTTACTTGTGAATGTTATTCCTCTATTCAAAACAATTTTGAAAAGGCGGTTCATTTCTTTCAACGGCGTCATCCAAGTAGCGTGACACATAACTGTACGAACATTGCAATTTGCAGGTGGCAGATGAAAGTAGCTGATGCACATCTGTACGAACATTTGCTTTTGTTAAGGTAATATGGTGTTATGAAAGTAGCTGACACTGGAATGGCTTTGTTGCATCGCTACTTATGAAAGGCTAACTATAGTTAGGATTATAAGCAACCTATTGAAAATCTTGTTTTTTTGCAATCAATCTGATCAAATTTAAGAATAGTAATTTGTTATTTATATTAATAAATTTAATTCTATTGAAAATAGCTAAAGCATTGAAATTCTTGAATTTTAGCCGGATTGGTAAATGGTAGTGAAATTTCTTTTACTCAAATTTAGGTATTCATTGACCGTTCTTGTTATAAATACCAGAATAATAAGCTACTGATATTCGCTATCTTTTTTATCTTTAATCCATCATAGCTAGCGATGCAACAAAGCCCACTGGAATCCAGGTTGTAACCGTTCACGGATTGTGAGAATGAATAAAGAACTAAGCAGTCGTAACTTTTGGAAGGGATTTTGGCCATTGAGACGTGATGTCAAAAATATCGACAACATTCTTTCCACAAATCTTTCTCCATGTTCCGACCAGGTGAAAAAGCTGTTTTTACGATAGCCGTCTAATTTGCCGTTCTGCAAGGTTGTTGATTGACTTCAGGCTTTCGTAAAAACTTCCACACCATATCCTCGGCCTTAACATCTTAATGGCCATTCTCAAACCATTTACAAGCCTTGTCATTTCATGCCCCCCCTTTTTGCATTAGTTGTGTAGCATCTTTTAATATTAGCAAGGCCTATAATAGTGCAACACTGCCTTACGTATTGCCAATCCAAATTCTACTTGCTGTAAAATAACACAATCTGCTACATCGCTGCTAATCTCAATCCCTCTGTTTATTGGCCCTGGGTGCATAACAATCGCATCTGGTTTTGCGTATGATAGCTTTTGTGAATCAAGTCCATACAAATAAAAATATTCTTTCTCTGAAGAACTATTATTCATGCGCTCTTTCTGCAATCTCAAAAGCATAATTACGTCAGCATCCTTTATACCTTCAATTAATGAATAATGGACTGAATCTACTTCAGGAAAATGCTTACAAATCAAAGTTGGTGGTGCGACCAAGTTTATCTCTGCTCCAAACATTTTTAGCAATCTTATATTTGATCTTGCAACTCTACTGTGCAGAATATCTCCACATATCACAACTTTGAGGTCCTTTATTTGCTTTTTGTGATTGCTGATTACAAGATAGTCTGCAAGAGCTTGAGTTGGATGTTCACTACTTCCATCGCCTGCATTGATTAGCGAGCAGTTAACATACTTTGCCAGTGTATTAATGATACCACTACTTTTATGCCTGATTATTATGTAATCAGGATTCATTGCATTTAATGTTTTGATCATGTCTTTTAGATCTTCTCCCTTGTTAATAGAAGAAGATCTTATTGGCAAAGTTACAACATTTGCTCCAAGGCTTTTTGCTGCTATTTCAAAAGACGCAAGTGTACGCGTTGAATCTTCAAAGAATAAATTTATTACTGTCTTATTTTCCAAGATATGACTATTTGCAACTTCTTTTTTAAGGTACTGGTTGGCCAACTTAGTTATATTTTCTACATCATCGACTGTAAGGTCTGAGATGTTTAACAAATTCCTTCTCTTGTTCATAGTTTCCTTTTCAACTATTTGAACCTATTCTACTTTCTTATTACCTTTTTTCAATAGACTTCTTGTGCAGCAATTGTTTTGGTGAAAGAACGGAAAAAGATAGTAAAGTCAAAATTAAGTTAGAAGGAAGAAAAAGTTCAGCGAGTCAAGAGTAAGGTATATTAGCATAAATCTTTCATCCCAATGTTTAGTGGCGCTGGGGATTACTTCCACTTACACTCATCCGCTATCATAACAGCCTCAAAAAGATGCTTCTCAAGTTCACTTAGAGGCAAATCACTTTGTGAATAATTTCCCCAAGATTTTAGTATATCGGAAGTTTCAACGCCTTCAATAATAGGATATTCTTGGTTTTTTTTAGCGTATAACTCTTGAGCCTGCTTGCTTACTAAAAATTCCAATAAGACTATAGCATTTTCCCTGTTTTTTGCGTTTTTTGTTACTGCTGCACCACTGATGTTTACCATTACACCGTGATCGTTGCGATTAGGAAAAAAAGCCCCTAGCTTGTCTGCAACATTCTTTTTATTTTCTGATGAAAGAATTCTCGCAAAGTAGTAGCTGTTTACTATTGCAACATCTCCCTCACCCGCTGCTACGGCGTAAATTTGATCAGTATCACCACCACTTGGTTTTCTTGCCATATTGCTCACAATTCCGCTTACCCATTCTTTCGTCTTTTCAAAACCATTATTTGCAATCATAAAAGCAATTAACGATCTGTTATATGGACTTGTAGAAGAACGCACTAATATTTTTCCTTTCCATTTTTCATTTGCTAAATCTTCATAAGTACTTAAGTCCTTAGGGTCTACTGACTCTTTATTGTAAACCAATATCCTAGCTCTTTTTGTAAGACCAAACCAATAATCTTCACTGTCTCTAAATCTTGCAGGTATAACACTTTTTAAAACCCCTGAATCTACTTGAGATAAAAGTCCTCTTTTTTTTGCTAGAATTAAGTTGATTGCATCAGCAGTCAAAAATAAGTCAGCTTCACCACCGTTTTCCATTCGTGAAAGTAGCTGAGAATAATCATCAATGATGTAACGTACTTTAATACCTGTATTTTTCGTGAATTCATCAAACAAAGTACGTACTAATTCTTCTTTGCGCGATGAATAAACATTTACCACTTGTGAGTCATTAGTTCCGTCGTTTCTGTATAAATAAGTAATAACTATCAATATAATTGCTATTAAGGATGTGAATATAAAGGCTTTTTTCATATTGGATAAAAAATAACTTCTTTCAGTTAAAGTTACCAAGATGGTACAACTTTAGCAAGTGTAAAGTTCGTTAGATAAATCATAAAAACTTCCTTGACAAGCTTCGCCAGCCCCCTTATTATAACACTGAAGCTATTTATTTATCTTCGCAATCTCTGCAGTGGATTAATGACAAAAAACTTAATGTATTTGGCGTAAATCATGCTTAATTTTTTGCACTATGTGCACCTTATGTCTTTATAAAATTTCTAGGTTTTTACCTAATATAAGCTGAAATGCGCTATTTAAAACATTAAAAAACGCCAACTTAAAAAATGGATAGTGAATAACTAGCTACCCTAGGGTTTCTTTTGCCTTTTTTTCTGTTTAGTAAATTGTATCCGTTCAGCGGAGTGGTAGAATAAGGTAGACAAAGCAAGATAATAAAGATAATCATAGAGCAAAAGTGAGGTAATGTGGTAAACCTTTGAGAACTTTGCAAAAATTTACAGCAAAAAATAGAAAAACTGAAAGCAGAGATAGAAAACTTAAAAGCAGAAAATAAAGCTTTAAAGATAGAGAACGCTGAATTAAAGGAAAGGCTCGGTTTAAATTCAAAAAACTCATCCCTGCCCAGCTCAAAAGAGCTATACAAAATAAAAAAGGACAAGCCAAAAAGCGAAAGGAATGTTGGCGATCAGGTTGGGCATAAAGGAAATTTTCATGCCACAATGGAAGCGGATAAAGTAGTAAAAATAGAGTTGCCTAATATTTGCGAATGCGGAGGAGAGCTTGTAATATGCGAAAAACCTTATGTTCACCAAAAAGTTGATCTTCCGGAAATTAGGCCTTATGTAGTAATTGGAACATGGTCGTTGTTGGAGATGCAGAAAAAGAAAAAGTAGCAAGTTACCAGAAGGTGTTACGCCAGATACATTTGGTCCAAGGGTTAAGTCTATAATTGCAGCACTCAGCGGATTTTACAAAAACTCAAAGCGTGAAGTGGCTAGTATCATAAATGACATTTTTAATTTGAACATAAGTGTTGGCAGCATATCAGAGGTTGTCCACAAACCAGTAAATCAAGCATATTCCCTACTTAACATAACTTTACTCATAGCCAGATATATGAAACTTTCAGTAGATGTTGTAAGTAAATCGTACTCCTTTGATAGCCTTCTATTTCTATTGATCCAAGCAAAAGTCCTCTCTACCACCCACCTTCTCGGCTGTACTGAAAATCCAGGATCCCGTTGTGGCAATAGTTCTAGTGGTGTATCTTTATGCACCCAAAACCTACATGGAGGCCTTTTGACAATTTCAATATCTATCCCATATTCTCTCTTTACGTAATCCTTTAAATCTTTTCCTTGGTATCCCATATCAGCCCACATTTTCTTAATATTGCTGTATTTTTCCTTCATATTGTCCAATGCCATCTTCACCCCATCTCTGTCATTTTCGCTTGCAGCTCCTACATAGCAACCAAGCACAAATCCTTGAGTATCTGTGATTATATGTCTTTTTCTCCCCTTTACCTTTTTCGCACCATCATAACCTTTGCCCCCCCTTTTTCCGTGGTTTTTACCGATTGACTGTCCACTATGCATGCGCTCGGCTTCCCATTTTTGACCTACTATATTTAGTGATATCATAGTTCATTTTCTCAAAAATTCCCTGCTTTTTCCATCTTCTAAACTGTTCATGCACAGCCTTCCACGGCGGAAAATCGTGTGGTAAATAGCGCCATTGACATCCTGTGCGCAGTATATAAAGAATTGCATTTACTATCTCACACTTACTGTATTTTGGTGGCCTTCCTCCTTTCTTGTACGATACTCTGAAGTGTTTTTCTATTCTTGCCCATTCCCTTTTACTTAAATCTGTTGGATATTTTTTCCTCATCTCTTACCTCAATATTCTTTCTTTATATACTACGTATTCCTTGGTTTGTGGACAACCTCTAAGAAGTCTAATAGCAAATTTTTAAGTTCCTCTTTAACTCTTTAACCAGCGGGCTCGCATGAGGAGAGGAGAGTAAAGGTCCTCTTCCATAGATATCTTCACACTTTTTTCTTCTTCTGTAGTTGGCGGATGAGTAAGAAAGTGAACCTTTGGTGCACCACTAATTATTGCCATCGGTGTTTGCTCTGCCCCTTCTCCCATAACTAAAACAGCAGATGTTGCCAGTGCATCAAGAAGATTGACTTGTGTTACTTGCAGTGGTTGATTATAAAGATCTGGCTTGCCTATATAGGAATAAAGTGGTTCAAATCCACACCAACCAAGAGCAACGCCCGTAACCCCAAGGCGCATAGGTGTTATGTTACTATCTGTAATCAAAATACCAAGATGTTTTATGCAGTGTTTTGTCTTGAGATAGTTCCATATTGATAGAGCTGTTTTCTGAACATCCTTTGGGTATAAAATATACATTTCATTACCATTTGATTCATCAATACCAGCAGATGGAATTAAGATATTGTCTTTGATTGTTAAATAGATGCCGTAAGAATTATGGTCTACATCAACAATTGCATCAGCTTCTCTTTTGATTAGCTCTTCTTTAGAACAAGCAGTTTTGCAAACCACTTGTTTTTGACAAATAGAAATGATTTTTGATGTGATAGCAAGAACAACTTCCTCTCTTAGCAACTCTGAAACATAGCAATCAAGAACCTGCTCTAATACTTCTCCACATTCAATGCGGTGGGTATAAATTGCTTCAACATGCATATTAACGTGTCAGCTTGCATATAGTATAATCTTTTGTTTGAGCAAGAGCGGTTTTATACCATCCATCAAGAAGTGTTAAGTTGAAATATACATCACCTTTATAAAGTCTGTGAATTTCTGTTATGATAAACTCTGAAATTAGATCATACTCCAAAAAAAGGTGCGCTATTTGTGCTCCACCAATCATGAAGACTTTAGAACTACTTTGGATTGACAAAAACTCTTGCATAGAAGAAATAATAGTGCATTTTACTCCTCTGTTAAAACAAGAATTTAATTTGTTACGAGAAAAAACAACAGGGATACGATCCTTCAATATGTTTTGAGGCATAGTTTCAAATGTTTTTCTTCCCATAACAATAACTTGTTTGTCAGTCACCTGACGAAAATGATCTAACTCACTTGGATAATGCCAGGGCAATCCATTATTTATTCCAATTACCCCCTTGGGATCAACAGCCATAATTCCGATAACTAGCATCCCTGTAAAGCAGCTTGAGCTACAAAGAATCGCATGTGATCACGCACATTATGCACTCGAAGGAAATCAACCTTGTTGTGCAATGCAGATGATAAAGCAATTGTTTCTAAATCTCGGTTAAAGACAGGTTCTGTAGAAAAAGAAGAAATAAATGACTTTCTAGAATGACCAACCAGAACTTTGCAGCCAAAATTTTGTAACGTTTCTATACTGCGTAAAATCTGGATATTCTGGTACATAGATTTGCCAAAACCAATACCAGGATCAATAATGATCGAGCTTTGATCAAAACCTAGAGCTAGTAATCTATTAATGTTCCTTTCTGCCCAATTACTTATGGTATCAATTGGATCAATGTCACTTGGGATAATGTTGTCACTATGTGGTGGTATGGAGAGTGAATGCATAATAACGATACTACATCCACTGCTAGCAATCGCTTTTAAGGTATTATCATCTAGATCTCCCTTCTGATCGTTTACCCAGGCAATGTTGTAGTGCTCCAAAACGTTCAAAATAACATCTGGCCAGAAACTATCAATGCTGACTTTAATGTCACCAACTTTCATATATTGATTAAGGTCATCAAGCACTGGTTTTAAGCGTGCATACTCTGCTTTTGGAGTTTGTATTGAGGAGCCAGGTCTTGTTGATTGAGCACCAAGTTCAACTATGCTTGCACCATCTGATAACAGCCGCAGTGCCTGCTTGGTTGCTTGATCTGCATCATAATAAAGACCACCATCTGAAAATGAATCAGGAGTAATATTGACAATACCTATAAGCTCTGGTGAAAGCGTAAAACTCCTTAAAAAGCAATCCTTAATGTTAGGGTTAACAGTACCAAACGTTTTGTTAACTACTGCCATGGGACTCAGCATTGCCATCAAGTGAAGCAAAAATGGTCTGTTTATCAATTCTGGGTGAGGAATCTTAAGGTAGGGTGTATCAAGTGTCAGGTCATCCCATAACAAAATATCCAAATCAATAACGCGAGGTGCCCATTTTTCATAGACCTGCAGACGGCCAATGTCACATTCAATTTGTTTAAGGCCCTTTAACAGCTCTTCAGGAGAAGAAGAACAACTTCCATACACAACCATATTTAGAAATGGCCTGTCCCACCCAGGTGGAGCATCATTTGGTAAAATAGCCTTAGTTTCCAGAATAATTGAAGATTTTAAATTTTTAAAATAGCGTTCCTGCAGTAACTGAGCAGCCTTTTGTAAATGGGAAAAGCGATTCCCCATATTTGAGCCAATAGAAATGTAAATCATTCCTGCAACGCATTACGATAAGTAAAGAAAACACCTCCATGCACACTGGGGACAGGTGGTGCAACTTTGTGAATAGTTACGCCTATAGAAGAAATAATAAGCTTTTTTTGCATCACAAGGTTATTAATGGTCCTGTATATATCATGAGTTAAATGCTCGATTAAGTTGAATTGCTTGCTTTGAACGAGAGATTGAATACTCTGAACTACCTCCAAGTAGCATATAGTATCCTCAAGCCGGTCAGTTGTAAGTCCTAAAGGGGGGGATTTAAAGGTAAAATCAATATTAACACTAACTAATTGAGAATGATACTTCTCTTCTGCACTATAACCTAAATGAACCCAAAGCCGTAAGTCAGATATAAGAAGATTACATGCAGACATTGCATTCCAACATCACTGAGTTTAAGCTACTTACAACTACTAACACACGCTAGCATTCATCATTCCATCAAGAAAACCCCACAAGAGCCTTGCTCCCTTTTGAGCACCCTGCATAACTTTATCTTGCTCTTTTTCATCTAGATCTTCAATAAGATTTGCACATTCCTCAGAATGCCATTCATCAGCATGCATATGGACCGTAAAAAATTGAAGAGAACGCTCATCACTTATTGAATAGTGTTTTTTTAAACCTTCAATTTTAGACTTAGAAACCTCTGGAGTTTGACGTTCATAAGCATAAAGTGCACCCAAACCGGAAGCAAAATCTGATCGTACAATATCAAAGTAACCGTCAACTAATTCTTGTGTCTCCTTAACTTGTGCATCTTCAAGAAGATCAGACCGTGCTACTCCAAGTCCTTCAGCAAAACGCTTCCATAACTCTGGATGATTTTCATCACCTTGTTCTTCTTCTATCAAATTACCAAGCAAAACCTGTCGCATTTTTAGATCTGGGCACAAAAAATGTATACCACTGATATAACGAGGAAACGCAGCAACGTGGTGATAATATTCTTTAGCATAGGTTTGTAAAGCTTGCAAGCTTAAGCTTCCTGTATTCCATGACTGGTAAAATGGATGATTTAGTAAGTGCAATTCATCTAACTTGTTATTTAGAGACTTAGTAAATTCCATCATTTCCCCCATTACATTAATATATAGTTCATATACTATAGCTTTCTCATTGTTACGATCATGCTAAGATCAATACAATGGTGGGATTGGTAGGACTCGAACCTACGGCCAATTCGTTATGAGCGAACTGCTCTAACCGACTGAGCTACAATCCCTTTTATCAATATTTATAATACACACAAAAGCAAATTTGTCTATTAGCTTATTTCACTATCAACCCAACTTGACAAATCATTTGTTGCACCAATTTTGCGTGCAATTTCCTTACCATCTTGAAATATGATTAAAGTGGGTATAGATTGCACTCCATACTTACTTGGCACTTCAGTCCCTTCATCTATGTCGAATTTGCAGATCTTAATCTTGCCTTTTCTGTCTTTAGCCAATTGTTCGATACGTGGCATTAGACTTTTACATGGCCCACACCATTCTGCCCAAAAGTCTATCAGAACAAACCCTTTATAGTCAGTGACTTCAGATTTGAAATTTTGATCATTTACCGATGTAATATCATCACTCATAAAATACCTAAATTTTTGTAAAATATAGCGTATCCATTAGCAGTTAATCAACTAAATTCTTACCGCAGAGCTTGAAAAATTGCCCTAAAGTGTTTTGCACAAACAAAAAACTTCTATTACATCTGGTGGTTAAAGATATCCACGTTTTCCCAACCCATTAAGTCTAACTCAATACGAGTAGGAAGAAATTCAAAGCACTTTTGGGCCAATTCTTTTCTATTTTCACGTTCCAGCATTAAGTCTAGCTTTTCCTTTATCCTGTGGAGATACAAAACATCAGATGCAGCATAACTTTTTTGTTTGTCTGTTAAATTTTCATTTCCCCAATCAGAAGATTGCTGCTGCTTATTTAGTTTGGTATCAAGCAGCTCTAAGCACAACTCTTTTAAGCTATGATTATCTGTGTAAGTACGAACTAAACGTGAAGCTATCTTTGTGCAATAGCACGGAAGTGCCCAAGTTTCCAAGTAATAACGTATTATGCTTACATCAAATCGCGCGAAGTGAAATATTTTAGTTATATTTTTATCCTCTAATATTTTTCTCAAATTTGGCGCTGTATAATCGTTCTTGAGTTGAACTAAGTGAGCGTTGCCATCATTAAAAGAGAGCTGCACAAGGCATAATCTATCTCTGCTATGAAGTAGCCCCATTGCCTCGGTATCAACAGCTATAGACCTTATATCATCTGGTATTGAACTAGCTGGCAAGTCGTCTTTATATAAAAATATTCCCATAAAATTAATACATTTTTTGGCACAATTGAAAACCTATGATAATCAAAAATGAGTCTTAAGTATACGAAAAGATCATAGAAGGAACCACGCAAATTTATGGGCTCTCACATTTTTCGTGTACACGGGGTTTACAAATCGCTGTATATGCCTATAATTAAGTAAATTTAGGTTAATTTAATTGCGGGAGTAGCTCAGTTGGTAGAGCGCAACCTTGCCAAGGTTGAGGTCGAGGGTTCGAACCCCTTCTCCCGCTCTTTGCTTTCAAAATCATTTCGTCAAAAATCCCTTGACAAACTCCGCCAGCCCCCTTATCATGAAACTGAAGCTATTTATTTATCTTCTCTGTACAGATTAAATGACAAAAAAACTCACGTATCTGGCGTCCCATGTTTAATTTTTTGCACTATGTGCACCTTATGTCTTTATAAAATTTCTAGGTTTTTACCTAATATAAGCTGAAATGCGCTATTTAAAACATCAAAAAACGCCGATTTAAAAAATGGATAGTGAATAACTAGCTACCCTAGGGTTTCTTTTGCCTTTTTTTCTGTTTAGTAAATTTCTTAATGTTTATAATTTAGATTAGTTGCGGCTTAAAAGCAACTAAATCGCGGTTATTAAGCGTTTAGAATAAAAAAACGCCATACTTGAAAGTATAATGTAAGTAATTAGCCAACCACGGGGCTTCTTTTGCCTTTTTTTCGTTTGGTAAATTCCTTAATATTTATAGCTAAGAGAGCCCAAGAGAGGTGTCATTCCAGCGCGTGACGCTGGAATCCAAAAAAAAGGATGATGTCATCCCAGTCTCACGCACTGGAATGACATCGTTTACTATGTGATATCGTGCCATATTGCAATGTTTGTACAGTTGTGGAATGAATCACGGTATGACGTAGGGCTATGCTAGTATAGGTACATTATATGAAGAAGTACTAGCGTTGGGAATATTAGAAAAAAAATAGTATCCGTTCAGGAGAGTGGTTTAAGAAACAATAGATAGGAGATTTTGGAAAGGATTGAGACCCCTTTGTTTCCAAGTTAAGTATAATGAAATTATCCGCTCAAGGAATGTATTTCCCCGCTTTGATTGTGTAAAATATGAGTTTTTGCGATAAACGACATAATGCCGAATTTGCCGTTCAGCGTGGTTATTTGTCAGCGGAATATTTTCTGGGTCATCTAAAAATTTCCACATCATTCTTTCAGATCTCAGAACATTTTTTGCAACTCGAGAGGCTCCAATTGCTTCAGGTAAACGAGATATCTCCTTCAAGTAATACTTTGTACGTTTTCTTAATTTTCTGGCACGTCTGACAAACCTCAAAACATCTATCTCACTTTTTAGTAAAGCTTTTTTTAGTGCAAATAATTCAGTGGCCACGTTTCTCAAGTAACAACCCAGAACTTTAACTTCAATATTCCAACTATGTGCTAATCTTTCAAAATCTCTTGATAAATGTGCCCAACAGATTTGCCTGTTTTTATCGGCAAAATAATTGTATGCTGCATACCTGTCAGTTATTACCAAGCTATTGCGATTGCAGAATTTACTATTTTGTAAAACTTTCATTCCTCTTGACTCTGTAAATTTTACAAAACTTGCCGTATTGCTTGCAAACATCCAACACCAAGCGAGTTTACCTTTGTTATAATGGCTCGTTTCATCAATATGTAGAACTTTACTCCTACTTATCTCTTGTTCGATCTGCTCATACATTTTTTTGCATTTTGAAGCAACTCTATGTTCACTATTTGATATGCTACCGACGCTTATGTTCAAATTGAAGATATCATTTACGACACTCGCTATTTCGCGTTTTGAATTTTTGTAGAATCCGCTGAACGCTGCAATTATTGACTTAACCCTTGGACCAAATGTATCTGGCGTAACACCTTCTGGTAACTTGCTACTTCTTCTCTTTCCGCATCTCCGACAACGGCCATGTTCTAACTGATATTCCACTACATAAGGCTTGATTTCTGGAAGATCAACTTTCTGATGAATATATGGTTTTTCACATATTGCAATTTCTCCTCCGAATTCGCAAGTATTAGGCAACTCTATCTTTACTACTTTATCTGCATCCATGTTGGCGCGAAAACTTCCTTTATGACCAACCTGACCGCCAATATTCCTTTCGCTTTTCGGCTTATTCTTTTTTATTTTATACAACTCTTTGGAACTTGGTATTGATGAATTTTTTGAGCTTAAACCGAGTCTTTCTCTTAACTCAGCATTTTCTATCTTTAAAGCCTTATTTTCTGCTTTTAAACTTTCATTCTCTTTTTCCAATCTTTCTATTTTTGCTTCTAACCTTTCTATTTTTTGCTGTAAATTTTTGCAAAGTTCTAAAAGGTTTACCATATTATTTCACTTTTGCTCTATGATTATCTTTTTAGATCACCTTGTCTACCTTATTCTGCCACTCGCTGAACGGATACAATAATTTTATTGATATCTTTATATTAATACTTTTTAAATATTTAGTACCGTGCAATATCTGCAATGGATGAGAAAAATTAACACCAGTGCTTTCAGGGTCAGGGATTTTGGCTCCAACCCTAATAAAACACTTGGGTGGATATCTAAAAACCTAAATTTATTTTCTCAAAGCCTCTGATACAGGCTCTACCTCACACTCTTTAACCTCTGAAGGGACACTTCCCTGATGTTGCGCAGCAGGAGAACCCATAGAACAAAAACCACTATCTCTATCAACTTTTTTAGAACTAGAGTTATCAGGTGACGATAATTGTGCTTCTGCAAGTCGCCGTAACTGTGATTCTTCACTCTCACATAGAGATCTGCTTAGCTCCCTTTTCCCCTCAGGAGTACGCGTCAAATATAAATGCTGCTCCTTCCCAGGGGAGAAAGAGTTGGAGTCTAGCTTCTTTTGTTCCTCAGGAGAAAGAAATGGGTGTAGTTCCTCTCTCTGATCAGGATTAAGACGTTGTTGCCACTCTGATCCACCTTCATGCGTAGGAGAAGTCACTTCTGAGGGTGGATTACTTTCTGCTCTTATTCTACCTGGGAATGAAGAAGATGACTTAGACACAGGTGGTTTTTCAGTTACAGGAGTTACAGGAGCACTTACACTCGAAGATATCGAACACACCGAACTACGTTCTCTGTTATTTCGCTCAAGAGAAGGTGGCACATTGCCTTTTAGTTTTGACCACACACTACCTATAAACGAATTACTACACAAAGGACCACCCCCATGTTTCTTCTCCGGAGATTCACTCTCTTGTGACTTTGCTTCAGAACACTCATCACTACTTTTTCGATCACTTTTATCAGTAACTTGCTGTTTTTCAGGTTCCTCATTAGAAACCCCAGGATTTAAGAATATTGAATTATCCCATGCTCTAGGAGAAGGAATCGATAATGGCCTATATCTCACTTGCTGACCCCGAATCTCTATTAGCATACTTTCATAAGCACCTAAAGATAGCTGTGATTGATCACAAGTGGATTGACTTGGATCTATTTCCCCCAGCACCCCCCGGAAAGGCTCTGTTTCTTCCTCTTTTTTCGATCTTCGCCTGGGATGCTTCTCTAACCCTTCACCACGACTTCGCTTGGGAAACTCCCGTGTCGGTGATGCTTCAGCTAATAGCGTTCGAGGAAACTCATGGTCAATGGACAGTTCATGCTTTGCATTGATTACAGAGCTTTCTATAATTTTAGTTATCATACAGTGAGAAATTTCTTTATTAGAAAAGTCTATGCCATATACCCCACTGCTTCCATTTACTTTGAATGTTGCTTGAGTTTTATCACTCATATCATCAAGTACAGGATTATTAAATTTATGATTTATATCACGTGCTTCTTCCTTTGTTAAAAACCTAGTTCCTCTATTACTTAGTATAACAGGTATAAGAATTGAGGCTTCCTCTCTATTCAAAGGAGAGGCACACAAAAAGGCACTTGTCACCACACGTGTTGATGGATCAAGAACTTCCACTATCAAATCTTTAAATGCCCTTACATCACTACGACTTTTGCTATCAGCTTGAAGATCACGGCCTATAAGCCATGCGACACGCCGTGTTACACTATCAATAAAACGAGCGTCATCAAAAACGTCCCTGATATATACACTATTGTCTCGACCCCCCAGAGGGTTCTTAGGAGCATTCTCATATTTTTCCCTCATCCTTGATAAAAACTCACGCTCAAATTCCTTGCGTAATTTTTTATTAGGAAATTTAGAATGACACAAATATTTTTCCTTGTTGAATGAGTTAGTAACTATGCTACAAGTTGGCATATCTTCTAAAACATCCTTTACAAGTGAAGAAGCCAAATGAGACTTCAAATTAAAAATTACACCTTGATCTATAGGTGCTACAAACTCAATCCTACCTTGTTTACCTACAGACCAGTCTCCTTTATAGTCGTTAAATGGAAAAGATTTAACATCAAAAATTAACTTGGCTGTATTTAACACTACCTCATCCGTATCTCCTTCTTCAATACCGTAGAACTCACCTACTATCTTCCTTTTCATATTGTAAAGATATTCGCTACACTGATAATCCTCCATACCTTTATCAAATGAGACTACGATACAGTCCTTCCCGTACCTGCTTTGCAGCGTAAAATTAGTTTTAACTGTATTACGAGCATAATTATGTACATTAAAAGCACTAACCAATGCTCTTACTGTTTTTGTATTAGGCATACCAACCTCCCCATTTTTAAATTACAACAGCTACTCTTTACTTAACGTCTAGGACCACCGGGATTATTTTTTTGCTCAGACTGACGCCTCCTTTCTTCTATCTCCTTGGCTTTTTCACGATGATCATCAAGCCTTGCTCCTTTAACTCCCAGCAATTGTCCACCACCTGGTCCCTTATTCCGCTCATCCCATTCTTTTTCTCCCTTGAACCTTTCCTTACCATTATCATTTGGCACATTGCCCTCCAGTAAAAATATTATGTAATTACTGTACTAAAAATAAAATTAAGTGCAAGCACTTTTTTATATTTTTTTTCAAAAAATTTTATTCACTCTTTTTCATAAAATTCAGTTTTCTAGATTCCAGCGTCACGCGCTGGAATGACAAGAAAGAGGTACCAAAAAGAGTAAAATTCCTTTTTCTTGTCGCCTTAGTAGCCATTCTAACATAGAATGGCATCCCAACTAAGAAGGGTGTCATCCCAGTGCCCAGACACTGGGATCTAGTCTTTTTGTCATCTAAAGCTACACTAGTATCCCCTTGATGGTGCTCTTTCTGGTGCCTTTCCCATTGAATCCACATGATTATTAACTTTTACATTACTACATTTGCTTGCTGGCTGAGCATTACTTACAGAACCTTCATTCTCAGCATCATTCCAAACACCAACTATAAAATCGTATTCATAATCAGCAACAGAACTTTTGACAGATTGATTCGAAGCTTCTTTGCTGGAAATAGAGCTTTGAGCAGGCCGGCTTGGAGTGCTTCCGTGGGTCTCTAGGTTTTTTCTTATTTGCCAATCACTATTGAATCTTTGCACTCTCCGCTTTTGTACCTTCCCCGTCGTATTCGTTGCAGTCTTTGGATCAGGTGGACACACCCCTTTCTTCGGCTTCGCTTTTGTGTCTTCTTTATTTACTTCTTGTTTTGGCAAATTCTCAATATCCTCCTTACCTCTATCATGTGTTTGCACAAAAGGCACTCGATCTTTCAGAGAATTCGACAAAAGATCAAGCTCTGGTTTGCTCAGAGGAATTGGCCTTACAAATCCTGGTGAAATTTCAAAAAGGAAAACTGGCACTTTAGGCTTTTCTCTTTCATCTACCTTGATTTCTACGTCTTTATGAACTTCTTTAATTGCTTCTTCCTTTAATGATGTTTTTTCTGCTTTTTTATCTTCTTTTTCTGTAGATGCCTCTACCGCAGCCGCCAACTCAACTCCAAACATTTCTGCGAACATTGTAACAATCCATCCGACAACAGCCATTTGTAACCTGAGTTTCAGATCTTGCAATGCAGTTAATCTTTCTAACGCCCTTGCAAACTCTTCTTCTGATAACTCACCACTGCCTAATTTCTCTTGTAATTCTTTTATCTCTTTGTCCAACCTCTGATCGAAACTTAAATCGCGTGCAAAAATCTTCTTGATTAACTCCTTAAGCTTATCACGCAAAAACTTAATTATCGAAAGAAGCCAATTTTTTTCTTTCTTCTCCTTGAGCATTTGGTAGATTTTCGGATCATCTACATCTACTTCAAAAAGGTTGAAGAGAGATTCAAAGAAATTCCAGAAATCTCCGAGTACTCTTCCTTTTTCACCAGTGAAGTAATTCTCATCATCACCTTCTCCGATATGTAGCTCTGCTTGAGATGACATTTCATCGATACAACTAGAAGCCTGACGCTCACACTCGAGCCTCCTGAGCAAATCTTGTCTGGTGAGCTCCTCTATGGCTGCTTTTAGTTCATTTAACTTCTGCTCTGCAGAGAAATCTTGCTCCCTGATTTTTCCTTGGAAGATCGAGCTACCGTTTCCGTTATTATCTGAAAAATTTTCCATTATTTTTGCCCCTCGATAAAATTACTATCTTTATTATTATCTGAGAAGCTTTCCACCATTTTTACTTCCTTCATAAAACTTAATAATTTAATTCTACAGTACTAAATATTTAAGAACTATTAATGTAAAGATGTCAATAAAATTATTTACATTTTTACACTATATATATATTATATCATGTGCTATTTAACCTTTCAATAATATTTTTTATTTTTACTGCTTCTTCAAACTCTAGCATGCGCTTTTCTTAAATTATCCTTATTAATATTTGCTTTTGCCTCTATCCCGCTTTTTCTTGTAAAGTATTTGATATAGATTTTATTATACTCTTTGGCATAACATTTGCAACATACTTTACCTATAAATGGAAATTATTATACTTGCAGCTAGACACAATTTGAAATAATTTACACTATAAAGTTAAGGAACGAGATCCCAGATACAAGATACAAGTGTCTGGGCACTGGGATGACAGGAGGGGGGGTTGGAATGACACCAGTATGGTTATTAATTGAATAAATAACCTCCTTATTTTCAGAAATCATTGGCAAACAAATGTGATGCCATATGTTTTTTGGCTTAGATAAGAGGTGCCCAGTTAAGTCTTCCAGGTGGAGCCTATGCATCACAAGCACAATTACTCCTTTTTTTCTATCGTTGAGTCTCGTTACTAAAGTCTGATCGAACCAGTTTGTGGCACGTTTTCTAAATGTTTCACTCAAAGTTTGAGCAGGGTTAAGCGGATCATCCACAATAATAAAGTCACCACCTTCACCGGTTAATGTTCCTCCAACTGATGTTGCGATTCTAAATCCTCTCTGCACTGTTTGGAATTTATATTTAGTGTTCTGGTCTTTGGATAGTTCTACCTCTGGAAATAGTTCTTTATACCAATCAGATTGCATTATGCACCTGGTATCGAGCGAATGTTTTTCACTAAGCAACTTAGAATAACTTGCAACTATTATTCTTGCAGTTGGCTGATTTCCCAGTATCCATGCGGGCCACGCAACACTCATACATATGGACTTCATTGAACGCGGAGGCATATTGAATATTATGCGCCTTACTTCGCCAGCATTCGCTGCTTCCAGCCTGTCTGCTATGACTTTTATGTACTGATAATCATTATACTCACATCCCGGCACCACTGTTTGAAAGCACAGTTCAATGAATTTTAGAAAGTTCATGTTAGACCTCCTATAGTATCACCCAAGTAACCCCTATGGTGTTATCCAAGTGGCCGACACTGGTTCCTTTATGACGGCGTCATGCAAGTAGCTGACACTGGAATGACATCCTTTGATTTTTTATATGGTTATGCAAGAAATCTAGTGTAGATTTTTATTTATTTTATAAGATTGAAGTGTTACAGTAGCGAGCTTACAACACTACTGTTTTGTAAATTTAGTGAATAAAATTACTTCTTTAACTTTATTGAAGCGAAAAATTGATTTCCATTGCGGTAAATGAGCAACATTATTGAATCTTTACCGTTTTTCTTTACTGCTAAATCAACTTGTTTTTGAAAATCGTTAGTATTTTCTATATCAGTTCCATCCAATTGGATAATGATGTCCCCTTTTTTAATGCCACGCAGCGTGGCATTACTGTTACTATCTACATTGGTAACTATCACACCTTTTGTAGGTACATTATTTTTACTTTCTTTTGATTCTTTTGGCAGATTTGAAACAGTTAAACCGGTTACATAATCAGATGTTGATTTATTTTCTTCTTGATTGTTATCTTGGCCATCATTTGTAGATTCTCCGATCACAACTTTAATATTAACCTCTTTGCTCTTTCTAAGTAACTTAACTTGCACTTTTTTCTCAGGTCCAGCTCTTGAAACCATTTGAGGTAATTGTGTCATTCTATCGATTTTTTTACCGTCAAATTCTAATAATATATCACCTACTTTAATCCCACCTTTTTCTGCAGGACTATCCTTTACTATACTTGCAACCAATGCGCCTTTTATATCTTTTAAACCCAAGGACTCAGCAAATTCTTTCGTTATAGGCTGAACTTGCACACCAAGCCAACCATGTTTTATTTTTTTGCCACTTTTTAATGTGTCAATAATTGACATAGCTAAATTAGATGGTATGGCAAAACCTATACCCACGTTGCCGCCAGACTCAGATGGAGAATAGATAGCAGTATTAATACCTATAACTTTTCCATTTAAATCAAATAACGGTCCTCCAGAGTTACCCCTATTAATTGCAGCATCAGTTTGAATAAATTCATTCATAGTGCCAATACTAATGTCCCTGGACCTTGCAGATATAATTCCTGTGCTTACAGAGCCACCCAAACCAAATGGGTTACCTATTGCCATAACCGTATCACCAACCCTTGCTTTATCAGAATCACCAAATGCAACAGAAGAAAGATCTTTATCAGAATTAATCTTAAGCACAGCAAGATCAGTTCTTGCATCATAGCCTAAAACTTCTGCTTTGAAATAAGTATTATCGTTCATAGTAACTGTGATATCTTTGGCGTTTTTAATAACGTGATAATTGGTTACTATACTTCCACCTTTATCTATAATAAACCCAGAACCAAGCAACACCACCTCTTTGTTAACACTAGGGCCCCTATCCATAAAAAACTGATCAAAATGCTCAAAAAACTCTCTAAAATCATCAAAAAAATTATTTCCTGGCATAGATGGAACTCTAGTTCTGCTGTTATTTTCTTGTTTGATGATTTGTTCGCTTGAAATATTTACAACCGCAGGAATGAGTTCTTCCACTAAATCGGCAAGTCCTTGATTACAGTTGCATGCAGTAGTGCTAGCATCAACGACCTTTTTTGCATTCCAATCAAACATATTAGCATACGAAGAAAACGCAATTAGAAAATATGCAAATATAGATAAAATAAATGCCTTACTTTTCATAAATTATTTCCATCCTTTATTTAAAATATCTAAAAAGTTATTGTTTGGTGAAAGTACAAATTTAGTATTATTTTCGGCAAATGATTTACTGTAAGCGCTCATAGAGCGATAAAAGTTAAAGAACTCTTCATCAACCTTAAATGCCTCATTATAAATTCTAGTTGCTTCAGCATAACCACGGCCCCTTATTTCGTACGATTCTTTTACTGCACTGGAGATAATTTCCCTTTTTAATTTATCAGCTTTTGATCTAACTTCCTGCCCAGCTTGCTCTCCTTCTGCTCTGATTTCTTTTGCTTCTTTTTCCCTTTCAGTTTGCATACGGCGAAATATTGCAGAACTATTTTCTTCTGGTAAATCTGCTCTCTTAATTCTTACGTCTATTATTTCTATGCCAAATTTTTCAGCTTCAGAATAAACTCCACGCTGAATCAATTGCATAACCTCTGATCTTTTTTCATTCAACAAGCTAATCAACGAAAATCTGCCTATATTTTCTCTTATGTGAGCTTCTATAACCGGATATAATCTTCTAACCAGACCTGATTCATTCCTCACAGCCTGGTAAAAAGTAACAGGATTTGTTATTTTATATTTTGCATACGCATCTACTATAATACGTTTTTGATCCGCTGTTATCACTTCCCTTGGGATCTTATCAGGACTTAAATCTAAAACTCTTTTATCAAGAAACTCTACACTATTTATGAATGGTAACTTAAAATATAAGCCACTTTCCCTAACATCCCTTACAACTTTACCCAGTTGTATAACTATTGCTTGCTTTGTTTCTTGCACAACAAATATTGAATTAGATAAAACAATCAATAAAACAACAAATACAGAAACAAAAACAATTTTAATATTACTACTCATGGTTATTTTCCTAAATTTGTAAGAGGTAAATAAGAAAACATACCTTTCAGATCATCAGTTACAACAACTTTGTCTACCTTACTGAAAATATTTTCCATAGTTTCAAGATAAATACGATTCTTAACGAGAGAAGGATTCTGTCTATATTCCTCATAAAGAGATAAAAAGCGATTTGCATTACCTTTTGCTTCATTTATTACTTCATTTTCATATGCTTGTGCATCTAATTTTATCTTTATCGCTTCACCCTTTGCTCGAGGTATAATACCATTATTATAAGCATATGCTTCGTTTATAGTACGCTCTTTGTCTGCACGAGCACTTTGTACATCTCTAAACGAACTGATTACTTTTTCTGGTGGATCAATTTTTTTCATTTGAACAGATAAAATCTCTATGCCCATTTGGTATCCATCAAGAATCTGCTGCAATAGAATTCTAGTATCTCTAGAAATTTCTGGTCTGCCTTGACCAAGTGCAAAAGAGATCGTGTTTTTACCTATTATTTCTCTCATGGCACTCTCAGCAGCATTTTTAACACTGAAACCGGGTTTGTAATCCCGCACTTTGAATAAATAGTCCTTAGCATCTCTAACGCGCCATTGAACCTCGAAGTTAACGTTGACTATATTTTCATCTCCAGTTAGCATCACGCCTTCACCGCGATCTGTATCTCGCCCATAAGAACTACTTACCCCAATTTCTTCACGATTTACTTCCTTAACGTTCACTTTAAAAACCTTGCCAATAGGGTAGGGGAAGTGATAACGCAAACCAGGTGTTTCTGTATTAGAATATTTACCAAAGGTAAGTTCTATACTTTCTTCACTAGGATGGACAATATAAAAGCCAGTGCAAGCATAGAACAGCAAAATAATGAAAATGATGAAATAAGGTTTTTTGCCCCTGTTTCTGGTTAATCCATTAAGAAAGAACCTTATATCAGATACAGCTTTACTTAAAATATCTTCATTATTAGGAGTTTTGTTCCCTACCGGTTTCTTTCCCAGATTCCAAGGATTATTATCATCAAACATAATGATCGATTCTATAATTAATACGCTAATATTACTTCTTTAATAAGAAAATGCAAACATAAATTGCTATTTTATTTACAAATTAATCATCAGGATGGAAAACATGATCGTACACTTCCTTTTCTCTATGTAATATGGTCGACTCTATGGAATTTTCTGGCTTTTTTTTGAATTCTTTGTTGTCACTCTTTAAGTGCACTACGTCTTTGTGAAAATGGGAATTATACCTAAATAGTAAAGCTATTATTATTAAAGTTATAACAGCCAAAAAGATGAGTGTTCTTTTTCTATACTTCATAAATGCTGCAGCTTCTTGACCTAATTTTCCACACTATCAAAAAACACGTCAAGCGAAATTATTTGAAGACAAATAAATACTGGCAATCAATTTAACACTAACTTAAGAATCAAGGAATACAATTATAATATATTTAATTAATAGTGAGGTTAAAAATGTTACCTAATAAAAAAAGTTTAAATTCTGTTGAAACTGAAATAGGCCTACAACAAGAAGGTAGTCTTGATTTGAATAAAACTATGCAAAATCTATCAAATTCAGATATTGCTAATGATCACAAGAAGCTAAAAGAAAGAATGACTGACCTGTTAAAAGGAGAGACAGAATTCTCTAAGATGAAACAAGGAGATAAGATTCTTGTAGTAAGTACAGCAAGTGGGTTATTTACGGCAGTACTACCACTTTTGGCAGTTGGTGCAACACTTGCTATACCGGGTGCTATAGTTGGTCTTGCTTTATATTTCGCTGTAAAAGTCGCTGTAAAAGCAGTTCAATCTGGATATAAAGGGCTCAAGTGGTCAGCAGAAAAAACAGTTGATGGGGCGAAATATACTGCTGGGAAAGTTAAGGACGCATCAACATACGCTGCCGGAAAAGTTAGAGATGGTGCTATGCATGTTAAAGATAAGGTGAAAGAAGGTTATGAACATTCAGTAGATTCACTGAAAAAAGGCGCTAGTTTTGTAGGCGAAGGAGTGGCAAATAAGTTCCATAAGGCATCTGGTGAGACGGACTATTTAGATAAGGTAAAAAGGTTTACTCCAGATGCAATTAAGAAATCTGACGAAATAAGAAATGATATGAAAGCAATTTTTGCTGATAAAGGAAATAATTCTGGGTTAGTGAAAAATATACTTTCTGGAATATCGTCAGAAATTGATTTAAAAATGGCAGAGAAGGCAAAATCAGGGGAGATTGAACATACTTCTGGATGGCAAATACAGAAAGAATTCATTAATAATTTAAATGAAAAAAGCTTGCATAACTTGTTAACAAAAAGGTCATTACCTAAAGGTAGTTATTTAATCGACAGTGTTTTCTCTGAACATCACGATGAAATTAAGAAGGTTATTAAAGAATGTAGAGAAAATCATTTGTACTCAAGCGTAAGCAATATGTTTGACAGAGCAGAGAAAAAAGCTAACAGGCCTTCTGTCAAAAGTTTAACTAGGTCTGTGTCATCATCATTCTCTTCACTGGGAAGAAAAGGCTCTGAACAATCTAACAGCTTGTCAAAAAGCAATTCACTAAATTCTATGGGAACTGAAAGTACTGCTACTGTCTCTGATTCAGATTCTCAGAACTTTGCAACAGTCCGTAGAAGCAATTCATCTAGTAGCTTAACTCCTAAGCTTACTCCAGTTGCTCCACCAGAACTACCTAGAAGCGCCTCATTGACTAACTTAAATGGACAAAGTTCTTTCAGTGAAGATGTTCTCAGTGATCCTATTGTGGAGCAAAACCTGGATAGTTTGAGTAACAGAACTCTCACTCACAGTAATTCTACTGATAGTGGAATGGGTTCTGGTTCTTCTACGCTAACAAGAAAACAAGTTCTTCCTTTAAAAGAAGAATTTGACAGAGAACTCGAAGAAAAGTTGGCAAAACGACGCGCATCTCTAGATCAACCTAGTGCAGAACCTGTCAACTCAAGAGCTACAGCAACTCCAGGAACAGTGTAATAAGTAAAACTTCTACCTTCTCCAAAAGGATGTTACTCAATGAGTAACGTCCTTTTTTTGTTTTTAAACTATAGAAAAATCCTAGATCCCAGCGGTATGCGTACAACCGTATGAACATTGTGATTTCTCTGCTAGGAAAGGTGTCATCCGAGTAGCTGACACTGGGATGGCTTTGTTGCATCGCTACTTATGAAAGGCTAACTATAGTTAGGATTATAAGCAACCTATTGAAAATCTTGTTTTTTTGCAATCAATCTGATCAAATTTAAGAATAGTAATTTGTTATTTATATTAATAAATTTAATTCTATTGAAAATAGCTAAAGCATTGAAATTCTTGAATTTTAGCCGGATTGGTAAATGGTAGTGAAATTTCTTTTACTCAAATTTAGGTATTCATTGACCGTTCTTGTTATAAATACCAGAATAATAAGCTACTGATATTCGCTATCTTTTTTATCTTTAATCCATCATAGCTAGCGATGCAACAAAGCCCACTGGGATCCAGGAAAGTTTGCTTGTTTACAAGCAAACTAGCATAGAAAGTGGTTACAACGTTTTCGATGAGATTATATGGAAAACTGGATTCCAGTGTCAAGCACTGGAATGACATCACAGGGGCACTGGGATGACACCTTTACGTTTGAGGCAAACTAGCTATAATACTTAACATACTACCTTTGCAAACAAATGTTCATACAGTACGCGCTGGCGTTATTTTCTCTTGATGAATAAATCTCGGTAGAGTATAGTAGCAATGCATTTATGTAGCTACTAATGAATAATTTAGTTTTGGTTTATACAACTTTTTCAAATTTTGAGGAGGCTAAAACTGTTTCTGAAGAATTGTTAAACGAGAAATTAATTGTATGTGTAAATATATTTCCCGAAGTGAATTCTCTGTATTTATGGGAAGGTAAAATTAGTAATAGTTGTGAAGTAGTGGCAATTATGAAGAGCAGGAATGATCAAGTTGATAAAATTGTAGAAAAAATCGAAGCAATGCATTCTTATGATCAGCCAGCTATTGCTGTGATGCACATAGAAAAAGCAAATAAATCTTTTACTAATTGGGCTAATAGTGTTATTGATGTAAGTAGCATTGGGGTGTAGCCAAGTGGTAAGGCAGCGGTTTTTGATACCGCCACGCGAAGGTTCGAATCCTTCCACCCCAGCCATATTGAAGTGGGTGTGAAATGATATCACTTTTCTATAAATTAAGATTATTGAATTATATATTAGGTAGTCTCAAAGATATAATTGTGAAACTGTTTCTCTTCACAATGTATCTTTACACATTCAGCATTGTGCTCATGTTTCTCAGCAATGGTTTTTGGTATGCTGTAGAATTTTGCTCTTTCAAAAATGCGTTTTACCGTTTGTTTCAATATTGCAAGTGGTATTATGAAAATAGGGAAGATCTCGGTTACGGAATTTCTATTCGAATATTAGTGGCGTTTCTTACTCCGCATTTTCTCTATAAATTATTACTTGGCACAGGCTGGAAGTCCTTTTTAAAGGAAAAGATAATACAGATACTCAACACAAGAAGAAAAAAGGGTAGTGAGTTCAGTAACAGTAGCAAACCAAGTGGCAGTAGTTATAGTGATAAGAATAATTACAGCAATAACAGTGGTAACAATGAGCGTCAAGCTCAAGATGCAAAGCGAAAAGTAAACATGATAAAGCAGCTATTAATCAAAGATATAGAGGCAACTATAGATAGGAGATTGAATTATATTTTTTTCGGTAAAAGGAGTAAACCTCATTAAGTATATAAAAAGGCTTTATCTAGTAAGGCTTTTTAAGGTTGGCTGTATTTTATTTTTTACGTATACCGGATCACAATCAGCCAATATACATGTGTGCACAAAATCTTGACTAAAGTCTGATAACCAAGAAATTGCCTTACGTTTTTCTACCAAGCTTTCTGTTTTTTTGCAGTGACTTGCTGCATCAATCATTGCCTGCGCTATTACTGATTTCCACAGCAAATAATACCTTTGTATATCATCTGACGTACTATTTGTTTCATAGTGGTTAAAAAATTCTTTAAAATTGAAGTTGTTTGACATAATGATACCTCTTTGGATTGAAATTTGAAATGATTTGAGTTTATGTCGCCACAGCAGATTCCGCTAACAAGCAGCGGGATGACGAGCTTATCGTCATCCCGCCACGAACCGTCATACCGCGATTCATTCGCGGTATCTCAGCCGCTAACAAGAGATCCCGCTAACAAGCAGCGGGATGACGGTTGTCGTTTAGCCATAAACATTAAGAAATTTACCAAATGAAAAAAAAGGCAAAAGAAGCCCCGTGGTTATTATCCGCTTTAAAATATTGGCGTTTTTTATGTTTTAAACGCTTGACAAGCGAGATTCAGCCGCTTTTAATTGCAACTAACTTACGCTGCAAATGTTTAAGAAATTTACTAAGCAGAAAAAAAGACAAAGAATCCCCGAGTTAGCTAGTCTTTTACTATCTCTGTCGAGTATTGGCATTTTTTGATGTCTTGTAACGCTTTATAAGCGCGTTCAGCTTATTTAGATAAAAACCTAGATGTAGATGAAGTTTTGTAAAGACATACAGTATCTATATACTGCAAAAAATTGAACATAAGACGCCGATACATTAAGTAATCCTTACCTTTTAATCTGCAGATTGGCGAAAGCAAATACAATAGCTTCAGTTTCATGGTAAGGGGGCTGGTGAGGTTTGTCAAGGAAGTTTTTTCGTTTCTGCGGGCTACCTGGTTTTTCTACTGAAATTTTGAAAAATGTAATCTACTCCTATATTCAAATATATCAAGCAGTAATTCAAAATCAGCCATTGCGCCTTTTGCGTTATTATACGCGAGATTGAGCAGCTCTTTGTCCTGATATAAATCAGCAAATTTAAATTCCATACATCCTGATTGTTTTGTGCCTAAAATATCTCCACTGCCTCTTAGCATCATATCCCTTTCAGCAATGTAAAATCCATCTTGTGACTCACACATGATCTTTAACTTTGAAGATGAGCTTTTACTTAAATTATCGTATAATAATACACAAAAAGATGGCTTGTTTCCTCGCCCTACTCTGCCTCTTAACTGATGCAATTGTGATAACCCAAATTGCTCTGCATTTTCTATAATCATGATGGTTGCATCTGGCACATCTATACCAACTTCTATCACAGTGGTTGCAACAAGCAGAGAAAATTCATTCCTTTTGAAGGAAAACATAACTTGATCTTTCTGCTCCTGAGTCAATTTTCCGTGTATTATCCCGACTTTATCAAGAAATGTTTTTTGTAATTCCTGAAAACGCATCTCTGCTGCAGCAATATTGGTCTCTTCGTTTTCTTCTATATATGGACAAATCCAATATGCTTTTTCGCCCCTGTTTATAGCACCTTTTAGCTTTTCAATAACATCTGGCACCCTACTAATGTTCATAGTTACAGTTTTTATTGGCAATCTGGATTTTGGTTTTTCTTTCAAAATTGAACATTCAACATCACCATACATAGCTTGCTGCAAGGTTCTTGGAATGGGAGTTGCAGTAACGAAAAGTATATCGGCATTTTCTCCTTTTCCTACCAAGCGATTTCTCTGCATCACTCCAAATCGCTGTTGCTCGTCTATGACTGCAAGCCCTAAATTTTTAAATGTAACGTTAGCTTGAAATAGTGCATGAGTGCCAATCACTATATTTAAAACACCACTTGCAAGTTCGTTCATGATAATCTTTCTTTCCTTGCGCGAAGTTTTACCAGTAAGCAGCGCAACTTTTATATCGGTACAGGATAAAACTTCCTCAATCCAATTATAATGTTGCTCCGCCAAGATAGTAGTCGGTGCCATTAGAGCTGCCTGCATGTTGTTTTCTACCACATTTATCATTGCAAAAAGTGCAACTACGGTTTTGCCACTACCAACATCACCTTGCAGCAAGCTTATCATGCGATACTTGGATTTTTGTCTCTCTGAGATCTCATCTATTGCACGAGTTTGATCATTTGTTAATTGAAACGACAATTCATTTAAAACTTGCTCTTTGTATTTACTCAATATTATAAATTCTCTTCCCCTTTCTTTCACATGATTTTTTCTTGCAAGTTTCAGCGCTAGCTGATACGCAAACAATTCATCATAAGCAAGCCTTTTTCTACAAACCTCAGCTTCCGCCAATGAGCTTGGTCTGTGCAACTTTATGATGCTTTCCCTCCAACTTAACCATTTTTTTTGCTTGATTAATGTATCATCTATCCACTCTGGTAAATCAGGCAATTCCTTTAGATTAGAGCTTATTATGTTCCCAATGCGCTTATTGGTAATGCCACGGCATAATTGGTAAACTGGCTCTATGCAAGCTATTTCTTTAAATTGGTTGATGTCAAGCGACACGTAATCTGGATGAGTAATTTGCCAATGTTCAGCAAATTTTTCGAGTTTGCCACTGATGATCACATTCGCTCCAATTGGAAATAGTTTATATAAATACTTAACTGAGTAATTAAAAAAGACTATGAATATATACTGACTCTCACTTTCAACGACTATTTTATATGGTCTACCTCTAAAAGTGGGCGACTGATGTTCATAAACTTTTGCAATGAAAGTTGTAAATTCTCCAACTCGAGCATCAGATAGTAACTTGCTTCTATCCACATAACTAAGTGGCTTATAAAACAGCAGATCCACCACCTTGTCCCCACCACAAAGTTTAGGTAATATTGCTGAATGAAATTTAGGTATATTCTCCAGCCTGCTATTTAGAAAAATCTGATTGCTCATTGAGATTCATACATGTGTAAAACTGTTATAGAGCCTTTTTAAAATCTTGTCACCTTATGGTCAGGTATGCACTATAGCTAGCACAGCTCTCTAACGTTATACCGCGATTCATTCGCGGTATCTCAGCCGCTAACACGTAACGGAATGACGAATTTGTTGTTTTTAAAATCGTCGGTAAGCCTAAGTTACCCCTAACTATATTTGCTATCATAGGGCTTATAGTAGGTATTTTATTAACTTATTAATCATTTTTATGTGTTATTATACCATTAGCAGTCTATATCAAGGTATTAATGATGAACAGCTCTACACCAAAAGAAAAGGAAAACCCAGTAGTTACATTAAGAGCTCAAGCAGAAAAGTTTGGTTTTAGCAAGTTAAGAGCTGGTAAAGACAATGCTGAAGCGAATTCTGGTAATACAGCGTTCTTAGATTTTCAGAGAATGGATTTTGTTATTAACGGCAAAAGTATAAGTAGAGATTTGATTGCCGAGCTATACAAAGAACATGATAGTTTACTGCCAAAAAGTGAAGGTAAAAATGAAGACTACCGCCCATTTGCAAGAAAAGTTTTTAAGGAGATGTTCAAATACGCTAAGGCAGAAGTTCCAAGTGACTCTATCTTGGAAGAATTAGTTATCAATTGTAATCAAGCAGGATATGAAGCTGGTGTACATATAGAGTTTCAAGGTGCACTTAGCCAGCATTCATTCATAATAGAAAGCCCTGAAAAAGTGATAAGTATTGACTGTGTTAGCCAAAATAATGTGAGTGTTAAATCTGATATGACATTACCAATATTTTTCCAAAGGAGTGACGGTACATTCGGTGACAAGGTGTGTGATCTATCCAGCTCACTAGAATTCACGCTTAAGTCTCAAGATGATAAAAATGTAACATACACAAATGGTAACTTGTCACTTACTGTTCCTGAGAGACTGAAGGACTATAATATAGGTGATAAAAGCTTATTTGACATTATAAAAGAATACTTTCAGAAATTGTGCGAGAGGCTTGGATTTTTTAAAATAAAAATAGAGCATGGTTTAGGCGATCCACTAGAAGTAAGCGACCATCTGGAAAATATGGAACCCCCTATTCGTAGTAATGAGCACGGCCTGAATTAAAATATCTTGAGCTTGTTTGCACAATCAATCACTTCAGCATTTAGAAATTGTTTTTTAAACCAGGTATACTGACGTTTCGCGTAGTGTCTTGTGTTTGTTTGAGCAATTTGTATCGCTTCGTCTAAAGTAATCTCACCTTTCAAGTACTTTATAATTTCTGGCACTCCGTGTGCTTTCATAGCTGGCAAATGTGGGGCTAGGTTCATGCTAAGTAGCTTTTTTACTTCATCAATTGCTCCATTTTCAATCATTGTAATGAAACGAGAATTTATTTTTCGGTATACATCTTCACGTTTAGGCAGAATTGTATATATCTTAAAATTGTTGAATAAAGGAGGCTGTCTATTCTCTTGCCATACAAAAATTGACTTGCCAGTTTCAGTGATAACTTCAAGTGCCCTTGAAAGGCGGTGCGAGTCATTCATGAACACTTTACCTTGAATCCTTGGATCTTTGCTTAGCGCTAATTTGTAAAACTCCTCTTTACTTAAATTTTTCCTGAGCTCACTTACGTTTTTTCTCACTTTCTGACTTATTTGTGGCATTGATGATAAGCCTTTGATTAAACTGCTGATGTAAAGCCCGCTTCCTCCAGTGATGATAGGTATTTGAGCATTTTCTAATGCGTGATTAACTTCTTTTTCTAAATCTTCTAACCATAGACCCACGGAATAATTTTCTTTTGCTGAAACATAACCATATAGTTTATAAAATACTTCTTGCTTTGGTGGTTGAGCAGTAATTATGGGAATTTCTTCATATACCTGCTTTGAATCACAATTTATTATACTAATATTTCCATATTTTTCTATCAGGTTATCGCATAATTCTGATTTACCTGAGGCCGTAATTCCTGTAATAATTACTATATTATTTTTCATTTATATTAATTTAATTAACATATGATAGAGTGTAGTAAAAGTTTGGATTCTACAATCTAAAGTTTGGAGATTTTTATGGCAGAAAACAACGACAATAATTCATTTACTAAGCGTTTCACAAACAGGACTCCTGGCGGTACAGGGGAAGGTTTTTCCAGTAAGTATTCGTCTCAAAACACCAAAGAACGGGCATTAGGGGAAAAAGGAAAAATTTCTGAATTAGCAGGCAAAAAAACCGAATCCAAGGAAGCTTTTTCTGAAAGTGGCGGCATAAAAAGTAAAAGCAGAACTGTCAATGAAAGATCTTTTGCTGATGCAACAAAAAGAAGTAGGTCAGATCTTGTATACTTAGTCCGTGGTAAAGATCGTGGAAAATCAGCGTGGCATTATGTATTAGTTGATAAAGAGAAAAGAGAAATGTTTCTAGCAAAAAGCAGAACTGGCTCTATAGATGTTGCAGACTATGGAGAGATTTTGTATTCAGGATGGGGAGAGGATCCACCACAGGCAATAATTGATAAAGTCAATGAAGAGTTTGGGTTGTAGCAAATCTGCATAACAAATGGTAAGCTGCGTTGCATTACGTTTACAAAAACTAGCAGTTACTATATAAGATACAGTGCAACAAAACTGATCTAGTTGTTATGAATAAGTTTTTAGCTATATGGTATCTAAAATAATAAATGCAATACAGAACAATTTATTAGTGTGTTTTCCAACAGAAACAGTGTATGCTCTTGCTTGTAATGCACTAGATAATGAATCTATAGGAAAAATATATCAGATAAAGAAACGCTCTCAAAATAAACCACTGTCTATATTTGTTAGTGATATTTACAATTTGACAAAAATAGCAAAGGTAAAGGAAAGATATATTGATTTAATAAACCACTTTTCTCCTGGACCAATTACCTATATTTTACCACTTAAAAACAACAACATATTGCCAAACGAATTCTTTAAAGATAGTATAGGTATCAGAATTCCTGAGCATCCTATTGCAATTTCAATACTAAACAAACTGAAAGTTCCAATAGTTGCAACTAGTACAAATGTTTCAGGAAAAGAAAGTGTATGTAAGGCAAACGATATACCACAATCCATTAAGCAACATTTATCTGTAGTGATTGAAGATGACGAACTAGTTTCTGGTATAGAATCTACTATTATTGACTTAACCGAAGATAAGATTAAGGTTTTAAGGGAAGGTGCAATTTCATTACAAACAGTAAACAACGCATTTTCAAACTAAAATCTATAGGAGAAAGAATGAAAAAAGTAATAGGCCACAACCAAGCCAAAAAAAAAATAATGAACAACTTATCTGTTCAGTCTTGGCTGATCTGTGGTAAAAAAGGTATAGGAAAAGCAACACTTGCAAAATCCTTCTCCAATTGGTTACTCATAAAAAACTATAATGAAGTAGCATTGGACTTACACATTGTTGAAGGTGATACTATCGGAATAGAAAAAGTCAGAGAAATGAAAAACTTTCTACACTTAAGTCCCATTCAATCAGAACACAAAATAGCTATAATAGATAGCTTAGAGGCAATGACTAATAACGCTAAAAACGCAATATTGAAAATATTAGAAGAGCCGCCAAAAAATTCTAAGATATTTATAATTAGCCATAAGCCATATGATATACAAACCACTATCTTGTGTAGGTGCTTTCAGCTAAATTTACTCCCATTAACTTATGATGAAACAAAGCAAGTTGCTTCATCTCAATGTAAATTTGATAATCAAACGTTTGACGAAATGATTACTTTATTTCCTGGAATGCCAGGAATGATAATAAATACAATAAGTAGTGATGCTTATGAAGCATACAAATGCTTTTATAAATTTCTTCATGATTTAAAGAATCCCAATATGATTAATAAAGTAATTAATAGCGAAATCGAACTAGAACTAGCATCATATATAATTCAGGCCTTCATTTTAGAAAGCATAAAGAGAGAGGTAAATGGTGTTGAAATTCTGCTAAGTCAGTGGAAAAAAATAGATGAACTTTTCGTTGTTGCTAAGCAACTTCACTTAGATAAAAAGCATGTTTTAGCTAATGTAGTTAATATCATGACATAAGTTTACGAAGTATAATACTTTTAACATAAATTCATGATAAAATTCTGTTAATTTAATACTCGAAGTATATAATTTGACTGATAATAAATTAACTGTATGGCAATCAATAGAAGTTTTGACGAAAGCCATATTGAACATGCAGAAAAAATTAAGCTTAATTAAGAATATAGCTTCAGATCAAGACGTAACCCTAGAAAAAGGAAAGGAGTTGTTAAGTGGCATTTATGAAGCAAATTTTAAGCTAAACAAGACAATCAATATAGCTACTTTGCCAAAAATTGGCTATCATATGCTAAATGGTGAGCTTGTTGTACGTAATCATATTACGGAAGAGGAAGTAAAGATTCCTGGAGATTTTCATTACCTTAAAGTCGTTAAATCCGATCATGATAATTATAAATTAACGTTTTGTAATTTTTTAGGTAATGAGTTTTTTGAATATAAAAAGTATGATCCACAATATTCTGGCGTTTCAGATGAATATAAATTTGTGGATTTTGGTAGTGTAAAAAAGACTCATAATCTAAAATTTAAGGAATATGTTGGTCATGCACCTAAGTTTTTTGCTGCAGAAGGTCCTATTGAGCCTGGATCTCAAAACCATGCAATTGATCTATTTAGAGGTTGTCCGGAAACAAGTAAAAGGCTATAATATCTGAAATTTTAGTACGGGGTAAAGATGAGAAAAAAGTATCCAACAGATCTAAGCGAAAGGGAATGGGCAAGAATAGAAAAACACTTCAGAGTATCATACAAGAAAGGAGGAAGGCCGCCAAAGTATAGCAAAAGAGAAATATTAGAAGCAATTTTCTATGTATTGCGTACAGGGTGTCAATGGCGGTATTTACCAAATGATTTTCCGCTATGGAAGACTGTGTATGAGCAGTTCAGGCAATGGAAGAAGCAGGGAATTTTTGAGAAAATGAATTATGAAATTACAAAATATAGTAGAAGAAAAATAGGAAGGAATGAGCAGCCGAGTGCCTGTATAGTAGATAGTCAATCTGTAAAGACTACAGAAAAGGGGGGATCAAAGGCTATGATGGAAGTAAAAAAGTAAAGGGTAGAAAAAGGCATATAATTACAGACACTCAGGGTTTTATACTAGGTTGTTACGTAGGCGCTGCTAACGAAAATGATAGAGATGGTATTAAAATAGCATTAAACAATATGAGAACAAAATATACTAAAGTTAAAAAAATGTGGGCTGACATGGGATACCAAGGAAGAAATTTAAAGAATCACATAAAGGAAGAATATGACATAGATATTGAAATTGTTACAAGGCCTCCATGTAGATTTTGGGTGCACAAAGATACGCCACCTGAGCTACTACCAACAAGAGAACAAGGGTTTAAAGTACAGCCAAGAAGATGGGTTGTAGAAAGGACTTTTGCTTGGGTTAATAGGAATAGAAGGCTATCGAAGGAGTATGATTTACTCACAACATCCACTGAGAATTTCATATACCTAGCTATGAGTAGGGTTATGTTAAAGAGGGAATATGCTTGAATTTACTTGTTTCCGGACAACCTCTTAGGCTAGTCAAAGATGGTAAAGGTAGCAAAGTGGGAACCCTCGCTGATGAATTTGGTTATTTTGATGATCAAAATAAATTACATTATTATAATTATCACAAAAGTGCTGAAAGTAATATTTACAATCCTGAAAATTTCAGTATAAAAATGATAAATATAGATGTGAGCAAAATCGACAAATTCTACCTTATTGCGGAACAAGGTGATATAATCATTCATCCTATTTTGGAAAATTTAGACATATTTTAAAGTTTTTTAGAGTATCTAATCTTGTTGTTATTATAATTGGATTTGGTAGCATTGTGTTATGGAAGATAAATTGCTTGAATCAGTAAAAAACAAAAGTTATTTCAGTAAAGCAGTCGAATGGTACTGCCATAGGTATCTGTTTTGTGTAGCAGAAAGATCTTGGATGGCATTAATAGTATCGCTTCTCCTAGTATGCTTATGTTTATTAACATTAAACATATACCTGTTATTTCCTATTAAAAAAGATTTAAATTTTGTGAAGTATATGAACCACACAGAAGATGAGTTCTCTGCAATGCATAAGCTTAGTTTCAGTAAAAAGGAAGATGAATACACTTCCACAGCGAGGTACTTAATAAGTAAATACATTGAAATATACGAGTCCATTAAGATCGTTGAACCGAAGTACCAAGAAAATTTTATAAGAAACAATTCTATACATAAAATCTATCAATGCTTTCAGGAAAAAACGAATAATGAAGCTGGTAATTTGTCTTTATCTAAAAGAAAAATCGCCAACATAAATGTAATAACATTATCTATTGATCGATCGACCAAGGACTTAGTTACATTTGCTGGAAATGCTACTGTAGTTTTTACAACCGAGCAAAATAAGGAGGATACTGTGGAGATTAGCTTCACTTTGTCGAATATAAAAGCAACTCTGGCTGGTATAATACCATTTAAATTTATTGTTAATGGTTATAAATACAGATTTTAAAATATTACTTGGTAGCTAAAAAAAATAACCAAAGTGCACATAGCAGTAATAACTAGAGGTAAAACTAGAAGAATTGGTGTTTTTTTAATAAAGTAATTCTGAGAAGGTTTTAAGAAAAAGGCATTGTAAATTATCGGTAAAAAGTACAGAGCGTTGAGTATAGTACTAACAATTAACACTAGAGTTACAAACACAGAAAGTATTACATTGCCAGAGTTGAAAACAGCTTGAAAAATGAGAAATTTACCCCAAAAAGTCGGAGCAGGCGGCACCCCTATCATAGACAATGCACCTATAGCAAATGCTGTCATGCTAATTGGCATACTGCGTCCTATACCGTAAATCTTATCTATATATTTCTCACCTGCTCTCGTTATTATTGCTCCGGCAACGAAAAACAAAGTGATTTTTGCAAATGCGTGGCAAACTAATTGAAAAATTGCAACCCTCATGCTGAGATCACTAAAAATTGAAGCGAATAATATAATATACGACAATTGAGAGATGGTAGAGTAAGCAAGCAACTTCTTTAATTCTTTTTGCTTTAGTGCAATCAATGATGCAGTAATAATAGTAAATCCAGCAGCGTACGGAAGCCACCCTCCAGCAAACCAATTTTGCTGCACAAAACGTTGCATATTATCGACGCCGAAAGTGTATAATATAACTTTTATGATGATGAAAACTCCGGATTTCACAACAGCAACAGCATGCAGTAGTGCACTCACAGGAGTTGGTGCAACCATTGCTTTTGGTAACCAAAAATGCATTGGCATTAATGCAGCTTTTCCTATTCCGTAAATTAGCATAGCAAAACACACTGCAATAAAAGTGATGAGTGAAGTATCAAATTTGAATATTCCACCACTTACAAAGTCTAAAGTATGAAATTCATTATATAAAAGGCCTATTGCAGGAAAAAATAATACCAAAGAAGAGAAAAATAGCACGCCAAAGTAATAGCGTCCTGCAATCATTGATTCATTTGTTGAGTTGTAAGTAACCAGAGGGTATGTACTAATAGTTAGAAGCTCATAAAAGACAAATGTAGTGAGCAAATCTCCAGAAAAAGCAATAAACATTGCACAGCTAATCGATATTGAAAAAAAGCATAGAAAACTTGAGTGATTGCTATCAGCATAGTTATTCTGCATATAACATATTGCATATACACTGGTTAGTATCCATAAAAACGATATCAATAAACTGAATATTACTCCGGTAGACTCTAGCTTTAAACTAATGTGCAAATTATTACCAAAATCCATGAGGATAAATTGAGAATGATCACCGTACACCCAATATAAAGTGCACAGACACGTATACGCAAATAGAAGTACAGAAGAAGTGACAGTGATACTATTGTTCACTCTGGGCCATTTACCAGTAAAAAAAATAACTAACGCACTTAAAAGTGGAATCAACGCAGTAATTAATAAATAATTCTCGGTAATTGAAAATGGTAAGGAAAGAGACGTTAAAACACAGTCCATTAAATAATTCATCTTTTTGTTTAGGTAAAGCTAGAATTATACTAAAATCATAGAAAAACCGCTATGTTTTTTTAGTTGTTTGTGTATGCTATAGCTATACTGCGATTCATTCCACAACTGTACGAACATTTGTTTTTGTTAAACACAACAAAGATGTCATCCCAGTGCCCTGACTACTTGGATCCAGGAAAGTTTGCTTGTGAGCAAGCAAACTAGCATAGAAAAACGTTTTCGATGAGATTGCAGAAAGCCAGTGTCTGGGCACTGGGATGACAAAGGAGGACAGTGTCAAGCACTGACCATTTGCTGTGCAGTTTACCTTTAAAAATGAATGTTCATACAGTAAGCCATAGGATGACAAAAGAGTAAACTTTATCTGTGTGAGCTATAGACGCAAATTACAACAAATGCAGTAGCGTAATCTCCATCGTCACTTAGAGAAAGATGAATTTTGGAGATAAAATCCTTGCTAACGGTAAGATATGGCTTGCCTCTTACATCATTGTATATTTCTATATCTTTCATTATAATACCCTGACCACTACCTCGTGCTTTAACAAAAGCCTCCTTTGCTGCAAAGCGTTTAGCAAAATACCTTGCTCGCATTTCTTGACTATTATACTTTCTACTTAGCTCTATTTCTTTTTCAGTGTAGATTCTATTGAGAAATTTTTCCCCGTATTTTTGTAATATCCTCGATACTCTTGGTATATATACTATGTCAGTGCCGATACCGTGTATCATTTTGTGCTAAAGTGATTTATTGCTTCTTCAATCTGCATTTCCTTTACCTCTCCAGTTGCTCTATTTTTTACTTCAACTATCTTTTCATCTATTGCCTTTTTTCCGACAATTATTTGCCACGGCAAGCCTATCAGATCCATTCTAGAAAATTTTACTCCTACACTCCCTTCCGTATCATCGTAAAGCACTTCATCGCTTTTCAAAGCTTTATATATTTTATCTGCAGCCTCCGTTACTTTCGGTTGTAAATTGATTAAACCAATTCTGAAAGGAGCTACCGATTCTGGCCAGATAATTCCTTTATCATCATGAAAAGCTTCTATTATTGCACCAACAAGTCTTGAAACCCCAATGCCATACGAACCCATATGTATATTGACATTTTTTCCATCTTGAGAAGTAACACTTGCCTTCATAGGCTTCGAATATTTATCACCAAAATAAAAAATATGCCCTATTTCAATACCCTTACTAACATTTAACTGTTCTTGTGATATAGGGCAAGTCTCAGGATCATGCATATCATCTGCAACTGCATATATACTCTTTAAACTTTCAATATCTTCACTCTCTAGTAGTTCAGAAAATTTATTGTCATAATATAAAGTGCTCTCACCAGTGTTTGCCAATATATGAAACTCGTGGCTCAAATTTCCTCCAATTGGCCCCGTATCAGCTCGAACTCCAATTGGAGTAAATCCCATGCGTTTGAAGATTTTTATGTAAGTTTTGTACATCAAATTATATGAATTCAGTGCACCTTCGTAATCTACATCAAAACTGTATGCATCCTTCATCAAAAATTCCCTGCCCCTCATAACACCATAACGTGGTCTTACCTCATCACGGAATTTCCATTGAATTTGGTATAAACAAAGTGGCAAATCTTTGTAACTTTTTACCACATCTCTAATTAAATCAGTTGCTATCTCCTCATGCGTTGGACCAAAAAGCATATCTTCCTCATGCCTATCCTTTATGCGTAGCATTTCCTTACCGTAATCATCGTAACGCCCTGATTCTCGCCAAAGACTTGCTGGTTGCACACAAGGCATTAATGCTTCAATAGCACCGGATTTGTTCATTTCATCTCTGATAATATCTTCAATATTCTTAAGCACTAAGAGACCAAGTGGTAACCACGTATAGATGCCAGATGCTATCTGCTTTATTAAACCTGCACGCAAAGAATATTGATGGGAGATAATTTTAGCATGGGCAGGCTTTTCCTTTAGAGTTGGCAGGTAATATTTGGATAAACGCATATAATAGATCTGATTGTATTAAGTAATCTTAATACAATCAGACCTGTAGGTAAACTTATTTTGAAAAGGAAGGAAAGTGCATGGCTGACCATTTCATAGTTATCATAGTCCTTGTACAACATTTTCCTTTTGGCATCGCAACGCTTTTCCACCAAACTGTGCTATGCGATCCTCAACAGAAAGAGGAGGTGAATCTTGCACCTCATTATCCACTGAGTCAACATTATTTACTTGTGGTGAATCAACACACGAACTTGGCGGTACCGGTGACTCCTCTGTTTCTTGTTCAGGATGTATCGGAGATGTGGCTCTAGATCCTATACCACTGTCAAGACCCCCGCTTCCTTCTTCCTTGCTTGATGGGGAATTTGTGTGTTTTGTCTGCTCCTCTTTTTCCTGCTCTATCTCTTTTTGTTTGTCTTTGCTTTCATCTGTAGTCCAATCTGAATCGCTAATAGAATCAGAATGCTCACTTTCACTATCTGAGAATTGCATGACTGCTACTCTCTCCTTAAGTCTCTTTGTCTAATCTGAATCATTATCATCCGACTTCTTTCTCTCTGCTTGCTCCCTATCTATTCTTGCAGCAAACTCTTCTGGTGTTTCTTTTTTGTCAGTGCCCCCACTACTTTCTAATTTTGCTTTCAATTCATTTGTAAAATTTTGTTGCTGCCCACTCTTTTTAACGTAGTACCTCCTCTTATCTGTTCAAACAGAGTAGAATGATTATTATTCTCAGGTTCACCAGCCTTCTTCGGTGCATCATTCTTAGGTTGCTCCGTACGCTTGGAAGCTGTAAAAAAATGCGGAGGCGGAGGTGGTAGTGCAGCATCTTGTGGCAATGGAGGAGGTGGCGGCGGTGGTACACTGACACTTGGATTTGGTTGTGTTCCAAACGTTACTGGAGGTGATTGAGGAGTAGGTACATTTGATTTATTCTCCAGATTAGTACAATTTTTACACACAAATTTTTGTGGTTCTTGAGATGGAGTATGGCCGAATTTCTGTCCATTAAGACCTACTTCTTTCTTATTATCATCTCTAGAAATAGCCAGTTTAACAAGATATGTCACTGAAATAAGTGCAACAACCGTAGAAACAGCAAAAATTGCTAAAGGCACTGCTGCAATAGGACCAGAACCAGAAACTGCTATAATAACATAAGGAAGATATTGACCAGATATGAAACTAAATATAGATAATAATGAAACAGCAATTAAAGGTTTCCATATAGTCTGCTTAGTTTTAGTAAGCTCCTGACTATCTTTTAGCAATGAAGAATTATTGGATATCATCATTTCTTTGCCTCACTTGTTAACGATAATTTAATAATAACCCAATTAATAATTTCTGTCAATAATTAATTATGAAAAACAAAGTTGCAATTTGAATAGATAAGCTATAAGTAATATACGACCAGCAATAGCCATACAATAGACTTCTTGTATAACCCACACTAAGTAGAAAAAAGGTGTCATCCAAGTAGCTGACACTGCTCTCCTTTGTCATTCCAGTGCTTGACACTGGAATGACACCGAAGGGGCTACTGCCGTCTTGGATGGAAACCAGCGTCAGAACTAGTTAACCATGGGGCTTCTTTTGCCTTTTTTTCCATTTGGTAAATTTCTTAAATATTTATGGCTAACATGAAGCTAAGTACGAACTTTGTTAAACATAACAAATGGTGCCATTCCAGTGCTCCTTTTTTTGTCATCCCAGTGCTTGACACTGGGATCCAGTTTTCCATATAATCTCATCGAAAATGTTGTAACCACTTTCTGTGCTAGTTTGCTTGCTTACAAGCAAACTTTCCTGGATCCCAGTGTCAAGCACTGGGATGACATCATAGGGACACTGGGATTACACCCTGACAATCGTCATCCAGCTACTTGTTAGCGGCTAAGAGATACCGCGAATGAATCGCGGTATGACGGTTCGTGGCGGCATGACGATAACCTCGTCTCACTGCCATTAAGTTAAGGAAAAAAGATAGATTTTATGGGATAATGATGTATACCAATAAGTTTAAAGGTAGTATGAGTAAAAAAGGCAGTAATAAAATTTATTCAAAATGAATTGGCAAGTCTAGAATTTATAGAATCCCATAAATCATCTTCAAAAGATTTTATGAGAAAGAGGAAGTTATCTTTTATTGACATATTTATCTTAATTTTAAGAAAAAGTGTAAAGTCGCTGCAAGTAATACTAAACGAATTTATTTTATATAGGAAAAAAGACTATACCGTTACTGCTAGTGCTTTTAGTCAAGCAAGAAAAAAAATGAAACACAGTGCATTTTCAGAAATTAACGAAGGTGTGGTTTCCTTGTACTACCAAGACCAAAAATTTAAAACTTGTTTTGGCTTTAGAGTGTTAGCTCTTGATGCCTCCAAAATCATTTTACCAACAAGCGTTGAAATAAAAAATGAATTTGGCTCAAGAAAAATACGTAACCAAAAACCAAAAGATTTAGGTGATTATGCAAGTGCAACCTTTGCGGTTTGTTAAGATGTGCTAAATAATGTTGCCATAAGGTCAGTGTTAGATAGAGGTAACACTCATGAAATTAACTTAGCAGATGAAATGCTTAAAGTTGTAAATACTAATGACTTACTGATTTGTATATTTATCTTATAAATTTCTTTCTAGCCTTACAAAAAGAAAAATTGCTTATGTCATTCGATGTCCCAGATCATCTTTTAATGAAGTGAATGCTATGTTTGAAGAAAAAAGCCCATCTAGTGTTGAGGTTACCATATGTGCTCAGCGTAAGATAAAACAAGAAAATAGTGGAATAACGCTTCAAAGTGGTACTGCCATCTGGTGAAATTGAAGTGTTAGCTACATCATTAATGGATGAACAAAAGTTTCAAACTGGAGGATTTAAGGAGTTATATTTTTTACGCTGGGGAGTTGAGACATTTTTTGCAAAACTCAAAGGAAGACTAAGTCTAGAAAATTTTACAGGAAAAAGTGTTGAGTCTGTTAAACAGGATTTTTGGTCAGCTATCTTTATTAGCAACCTAGAAAGTGTTATGACAGAAGATGTAGAAGAAGCGTTGAATATGGACTTAACCGATGATAAGCTTAAGAGGAGCATTAACAAATCTGTCTCATTTAACGCGATCAAAAACTTGGCTTTCGACATTTTTGCTACGGAATCAGATACTGACTGCATTATGGATCAATTATCAAAGCTATTTTTGATGAACACTTTGGCGGTAAGAAAGGGAAGGAAAGTTGATCGTCATAAGGTACCTTATCTTCGTTCGTTCAATTACCAAAAAAGGGTTAGAAAACACATATTTTGACTAGAGGTAGTATTCATATCTTCTGATAATAACTGGGTAGCTTATTGCCATAGCTCCTGTAAAATGACTTCTAAACAAACTATTTCTTAAGTAATTTACACTTCAGAGTTTATCTGCTTTAAAGTTTACTCTATTCTGTTTCAGTATTTGTCATAAATCCTTAATTATTTCTGACTTTTTAGTTCAGTTTTTAACCATTCTTTCCTTAACTTAATGGCAGTGAACCTCGTCATCCCGCTACTTGTTAGCGGGATCTCTTGTTAGCGGCTGAGATACCGCGAATGAATCGCGGTATGACGGTTCGCGGCGGTATGGACGTAGGAAAACCTTTCTTGGGTCAGCTATAGAGACTCTCATCTTTAGCGAGCTTCAAGGTAATTGGTTGCTATTTGCGAAAATATTCGCATAATTTAAGTAACATTACTTAATAAAAATTAACTATGGAGCTTAATAAGATTGCAGCATCGATTTTACTTTCTGGGCTAATCATTATGATAGTTAGTAATGTAGTTGATATGCTTTACAGTCCAGAAGAATATAAGATTGAACACCAAACGATAGTAGCTGCTGGCAGCAATGAGTTCCAGCAAAAAATCGAGCAAGTGGCGCTTGATATTGGAGCGCTCATGCAGAATGCTAGCTTTGAGAAAGGTAAATCAGCAGCAAAAAAATGTATAGCCTGCCATAGTTTTGAGAAAGGTGGAATGAATAAAGTAGGACCAAACTTATGGAACATAGTTGGAAATAAAAAGGCCCATCTTGGTAACTCATTCAATTACTCAAAAGCAGTGCTTGAAAGAGGTGGAAAATGGGGGTATGAGGAGCTATTTGCCTTTTTAAAGAACCCAAAAGCCTATATAAAAGGTACACGTATGGCATTTGCAGGTATTTCCAATCCACAAGAAATTGCAGATCTAGTTAGTTATTTGCATCAATTGAGTGATAGCCCGGTTGCTTTGCCAAAGTAGTATGGATTATTGTAAATTGTTTGATGGAAATAATGGTCACATAGCATATCGAAAGCTACAAGGAAAGAAAGCTTCTGTAGTTTTTTTCGGTGGATTTGCATCCAATATGGATGGAACTAAAGCAACTGCTATTTACAAATTTTGCCAAGAAAATGACGTAGCACTTGTGCTATTTGATTATTTTGGTCACGGTCATTCAAGTGGTAATTTTATTGATTACACGATAAGTGATTGGCAAAAAAATTGTGCTAAAGTAATGAGTGAATTAACTAGCGATAAACAAATAATTATAGGTTCAAGTATGGGAGGATGGCTGATGTTGCTCACTGCCCTTCAATTTCCAGAAAAAATTGCAGCACTAATTGGTATATCGTCTGCTCCCGATTTTACTGAAGATTTGATATTCAAGCAATTGTCAGGCAAGCAAAAAGAAGAACTAGATTCTAAAGGTGTAATAGATTTTACTTCAGAGCATTGTACATACAAAATAACTAAAAATTTGATCGAAGATGGCAGAAAGAACCTTCTTTTAAACAAAAAGACAATAGAGATAAACTGTCCTGTGCGCTTGCTGCATAGCATTAATGATAAAGATGTTCCTTATCAAACTTCATTGAATTTAGCTGAAAAAATTAAGTCAACCGATGTTGAAGTACACTTAATAAAATCAGCAGAGCACAATATGTCTGACAATCATTCACTGGAAGTTTTATTTAAGACCATTAGAGAATTTTGTAACCAGACTGCATTCTGTGATTTTTAGCAAAACACGATTTTTCATTTGAGCTTTCTTCAACTTAAAATAAATACAGAAAATTGCTGCCTATAGCTAAACTGACTTAGATTTACCGACAATTTGAAAAACCGTCATCCCGCTACGTGTTAGCGGCTGAGATACCGCGGCGGTATGACGGTTCGCACCATCACACTTTGGAACCTTACAGATATTGAGCAAATCCAATAATATCCTTGATTTCTTTTATATTATGGGTTGCAATTTCTGCTGCTTTCTTTGTGCCTTTTTTTAATATTTCATGTAAATGGAATTGGTCTTTTAAAAGATCATTCATTTTCTCACGTATGGGTGATATAACACTGATAATTAAATCAGCTAACTCTTTTTTGAAGTGCTTCATGTCATGTTTGTTCACTTCTTCACATACTTTTTCCGCATTTACATTACTAAGCACTGAATAAATGTTTATCAAATTGCTTATTTCTGGTCGGCACTTTAAAGTAGCAAAGCCTAGAATTGAATCTGTTTTTGCTTTTTCTATTTTTTTGACAATTAAGTCATCCGTATCATCAAGGTTAATGCACGAATGTTCTGAAGGATCAGATTTACTCATCTTGCTTGTGCCATCCCTTAAGCTCATTATCCTTGATGTGCAATCCAAAGTTAAGATTTCAGGTACGATGAAATAATCCAGCTTATAATGATTGTTAAAAGCTGATGCAATATCACGTGCAAGCTCCAAATGCTGTTTTTGATCATCACCAACAGGAACGTATTTAGTTTGATACAACAATATATCTGCAGCCATAAGTACTGGATAACTATATAATCCAAGAGAGGCTTTTTGTTTATCGCTGCCAGCTTTATCTTTAAATTGAGTCATGCGATTAAGCCAACCAATTGGTGTATAGCATCCAAGCAGCCAGCCCAGTTCTGCATGACCACTAACTGTGGACTGACTAAAAATAATGGACTTTTCTGGATCTATTCCGCATGCAATATAAGCTGCTGCTGTTTTGAAAATATTACTTTTTAATTCACTTGCGGGAAGCTTATTTGCTGTGATTGCGTGTAGGTCGACAATACAAAAAAGAGATTTGTATTTATCCTGTAAGTCTATCCACTGTGTGATTGCACCAAGATAATTACCTAAATGTAGTACGCCACTTGGCTGGATACCTGAAAAGACAATACTTGTCATTATACATTTACCTCATGCTAATCGCTTCCACAATCAGCAGATTTCTTAGAAAGAATAACCATTGCAGGACGGAGCAACCTATTTTTGATAGTATAACCAGTTTGTAGTACTTCTACAATGGTGCCAGGCTTTTTTTCATTGTCTTCTCTTTCCACAACAGCTTGGTGTAAATTACTATCAAAAAGCTCACCAAGTGGATCTACTTCCTCTATTCCATGTTTTTTTAGATCATTTATAATTTTTTGATAAGCTACTTTAATCCCCTCATGAACAGGATCACCGTCTTTCAAAATTTCCATTACTCTTTTTAAATTGTCGCACGAGTCGATCATATCACGTGCAAGTTTTGTGACTGCGTAGTCACTTGCATCGCTAATTTGCTTTTGCATTATACGTTTGACGTTTTCATTATCTGCAACAGCACGGCGTAAATGATCTTCAAGCTGAACTGCACGTTCTTTTAATGTATTGAGATCTTCATTTAAATCATCAGTTTGCTTATGGTTATCACTTTGTTGGTCGTCACCTTTCTGCCTACTTACCATATCAGCAAACTTCTTCTTTTTCTCCTTACTGCTATCTGACATATCATTACCCTTAAGAATCTAATAAATATATAACAATTAATCTGAAAATATCAAGCGCCAGCTACATTCGTCTTTCTATGCTCGCATTTAAAAAGTTAATTAAAGTAGTTTTATAAAAAGAATCAGAAAAAGTACTAATATCATTTTGTGCCATATTAATGTAGTGTCTAGCTTTTTCCATAGAAAGCTGAATGGCATTATGGTGATTAATATAGTGTAATGCTTGGTCAAAATTGTGTCTAGCTGAAGAAAAGCATTTTTCCCAGAATGTTTGCTCTGCTGGACTGCCCTTTTCGTATGCTATAATAGCAGGTAAGGTGACTTTACCTTCGAAAAAGTCTTTTCCGACTTGTTTTCCAGAAGTGCCTTGATTAGCAGTATAATCGAGCATATCATCAACTATTTGAAATGCCATACCAAAATTAAAACCAAAATTCTTTAGCCTCTCTGTTTCGTCATTTGTTGCACCAGATACTGTTGATGCAGCTTCACAGCATGCAGAAAATAAAGATGCTGTCTTTTCTCCAATGATATCAAAATAATTTTCCCTGACTGTGTGGGGGTCAAAGCGTGCTGTCATCTGCTTTATTTCACCCTTCACAAGTAAATGCGATGCTTTAGATAAAATAGAGAGAATATTTAAATTTCCACACTCTATAAGCCATCTAAATGCTAGAGTCAACAATAGATCACCAACTAAAATGCTTGATTTATTTCCCCAAATCTTATTCGCTGTTTTAACTCCATGGCGTGCCTCACTTTCATCGAGCACATCATCATGAAGTAAAGTAGCATTGTGTATAAACTCTACCGATGCAGCAACGTTGATCCTATTCTCCCCAGAATAGTTTAGCATTTTACATATAATAAAAACTAGTTTAGGCCTTATTTTTTTTCCACCTGACCTAACAAGATGAGATATAATATCAGTAGCAAGCTTAGCATCTTCATCATTGACATTTTTGAAGACAAAGTCATTCATAGCTGACAAATCAGAAGATACAATATCGTCTAATTTATCGCTGTTTGTTAAATCAGTATTTAGCATTTTAAGAGACTTATGCCTCTTGCCCTTGTGCTTTCTCGTTCTCTACTTTCTTCTTTTCTGTTTTCTTTGGTTCTGTTTCTAAAGTTACTATGCCTTTTTTGATAAACCACAGTACTCTTTCAGTTGCCTGCGCGCCTACACTTAGCCAATGTTTTAATCTATCAGCTTTCACCACAACACGATTTTTATTGTCTTTTGGTAACATTGGATCATATTGTCCTATTTTCTCAATAAAACGCCCATCTCTTGGTGCTCGTGAATCAGCTACAACTATCCTATAAAAAGGGCGTTTCTTTGCGCCAAACCTCGCCAACCTTATTTTAACTGCCATGTTAACCTTTATTCATATATTAGCCACAATTTTATACAATGAGCCGTTTTAAGTCAAATGAATTATACAACTTTTGCACCTTATAATATAATTACCAATAATGTAGGGCAGTGCCGGGTGTACAGCTATACGAACATTCATTTGTGAAGGTAAATTGCACAGCAAATGGTGTCATTCCAGTGCTTGACACTGGAATCCAGCCTTTTTTTAATCATTAAAACGTTGTATTTTAACATAAAACGGCTACTTTTATGCTTACCAACTTAATAAAATTCCTGGATCCCAGTGTCTGGGCACTGGGATGACATCCTTTCTAGTGAAAATTGCTCTCAAATCGCAATGTTCGTACAGTTGTGTGTCTGGGCACTGGATGCGTTTGAAGCAACTTATAAGATTTTTGATTATATATCATCAAGTATAGCGTGATTAACTTCGACTTTATACTTTGATTCCAGATAGCTAATTAATTGCTCTTTTAGCGATATCATCACACGTTTTCCGGTGTCAAGCATGTTTAATTTGCCATTTGATGAATGCATTTCTTTTAGAACACCTATTATAATTTCATTATTGTATTGAATAGGATCTGTCACTGAACCAGTTGTTTTCATATTGAAAATCTCTTCTACAAAAGAAAAGGGGTAGTTTTGTTGATCCACTTTATTGCGGTGCATCTGCTGACCTTTAACTAATTCCACACCTTGAATTTCTTCCAAATCTGTTTTTTCTCTTAGTTGAACTGCAACCTCTTGCCCGAATTTAAACATTCTTTCTTTTATAAACTCACTACGCCAAAGCTCTACCGCTAATGCCTTGCCTTCTTCAAAACTTTGCAATTTGGGTGGAACGATATCGACGATTTTTACACTAACAACAGCGTCCCCAACGCCCTTAAAATAACCTTTCTGATCCTTTTCTCGCGAAAAAATGAAAGAAATCAAATCACCAGAATCTCCTACGTTATTACCGCTTTGATCTTTTCCACTCGCATCTACTGGACCAATAGTTTGTATAGGTAAATTATATTCACTCAATATTTCTTCAATTTCTGAACCATTGTATATCTTATAGTTCACTTGGTTTATGAAATCATTGACTCTTTCAAAAGACTTTTGGTTAGTTAGAACTGACTTTATGTCTTTTTTTAAATCAACTAAGTCTTCATCAGAGATTTGATGCGCACTTTCCACTTTTACTATGTGCCAACCAAAACTGCTTGCTAAAACTTCACTTACTTCACCTACTTTAAGAGCAAATACCTTCTCTCTCACGTCTTCTGGTAAAAAATCCTTAGTTATATTATTTACTCTAGTTTCCTCAAGTTTTGCTTTGCCAAACTCTTCTACTATCTGTTCAAAGCTTGTTTTACCCTCCTCAAATGCTCTTCTTGCTGTCTCAGCTTCTTCTTTGGTAGAAAATATTGCATTGAATATATCTCTTTGATTTTTAAGTTCTTGTTGTTCTATTATACCATCAACTTCTTCATCTGAGATCTTGATTTGATCTTCAAAATACTTTTGGCCTAGGGAAATATATTGCGCAGTTCGATACTCAGGATAATAAAAATGGGATTTATTTCTTTCGTACAAATCAAGTAAGGCTTGATCATCTGGTTCAGGAATGTTTGTAACTGCATCTTCAGTTATTTTAACAATATCAACTACTCTAGTTTGGTAGCGACTTTTGTATATCTGCTCATCAATTTTCTCGCCAAAAGTTACTGGATAATTATCTTTAAATAATGAAGTCATGAACATCATTGCAGGCAGGACTTTCTCTAGCTTTGCTATATACTCTTTCTCTGTCATATGCAGGTCATTTAGCGTTTCATAGAATTTATTTTTGTCAAATTCACCTTTATCATTTTGAAAGTATTTGGTGTTTTTAATATGGTTTTTTATAGATTCTTCTCCAACTGTCAACCCCAGCTCACTAGTTAGGTTAAACAATAGTTTTTGCTCTATAAGTGCGTTAAGCAAATCATATTTCAGCTTTTTTACTTGTTCTCTACTCGCATCAGATCCAGAAATTTGCTTTTCATAATTTTGATATAGTGATTTATACTCATCTGACGTTATAACTTCTTTTCCAACCCTAGCTACCTCTTCTTTTTCATCATCACCTGATAAAAGGTTGCCAATTCCCATGAAGATTAACAAGCAAGCTAAAAGGACAACGGTTACTTTAGTGAAAAAATTTTTAACATTCATTTTAAACCCAGTTAATTAATGATTAATTATAGAATAGTGATAATTTAATGCTTGTAAACCTGTTGCTTTATTAGCTAATATATATAATATTACAATATATTAACTTAAAATTTAACTCTCTAATCTTAAATAGGAACATATGTTTAACTGAGTTATACTATACCTTAGGAAGGGGAAATATTTTGTTTGAAATATGCTTAAAGGTAAGCGCATTTAATTAACTTAAGAGGTGGGAAGTGACAAACAAAAAGTTATTGAATGACAAAATTAATGCTTTTTTAGTTTTAATAGTTTATACTTTAGCTCTGTATAACAGTAAGGGATACTTTAAATGGGAGATGCTTTTTTGATGTCAATGGAATCTTCTAAGGGCAATAACGATAGAAATAAACAGTTTCTAGTGCAAATAGCTGCTTGGTTAGTAGACAACACTGGTTTAACTTTTAATCAAATAGCACAATGTTGCAGATTGGCCCTTGAAGAAGTACAAGACATAGCTGATGAGGAAATAGAAGTAGAAAAATATAACCCTATTATTTCTGGAATAATTACTGAAAAAGAAATCGATGATTGCAAAAAAAATCCAAATCGTGTACCAAATTTGATTATAAAAAATATAAAAAAAAGGAGTAAAGCGATTGGTAGCATTCTTGGCTTTGCCTCTACGGCAAGACGTAGAGATAAACCTGATGCGATTTATTATTTAGTAAAAAAATTTCCTATCTTGGACGATAACGTTATAGCTAAATTAATTAGTACAACAAATTACACAGTTGAGCAGGTAAGAGATGGATCTCATCATAACATGCAAAATATAAAACCCCAAGATCCTGTACTACTCGGCTTATGTAGTCAAGAAAATTTAGAAGCAGAAGTGGAAAAAGCAAAAGTAGAAGAGGAGAAGCAAGAAAGGTTAAAAAAATATAAAGAATAGCTATTGAAAATCCTCAAATTTTTGTGTTTTGTTAACATTAAATTAACTTGACTTGCTAGTGTTTATTAGTATAATGTAAGTAAAGTACGGGGTTTAATGATAATTAAGCTTGATACGCACTGAAACTAGCTCAGCCTAATTTATTATCTTATAGTCACATTTTAGGTTAGTAAGCATCAATTAAAATTTTTGGAGGATTATGACAACAATCAATGAAGATGTTTTGGCAAAAGGAAAGGTTACAGCTCAACCTGAAAAAAGTGAGCAAATTTACAATAACGATACAGTAAAACAGATGGTTAATGAAGGTAATGAGAAAAACAGAAAAACATTAGATCTGAGCGAATTAAAAGAGAAAACAGCAGAAGAATTGTTAGAGTTAGCTGAAGAAAGAAAAATTTCAACTAACGGTAAAAGCAATGGTAGAATGCTAAAGCAGGAAATAATATTCAGCTTAATGAAAAAAATGAGTGAAGAAGGAGGCATAACCACAGGGAGTGGAATAGTGGAAATATTGCCTGATGGTTTTGGTTTCTTACGTTCAGCAAGTGCAAATTATGCCCCAAGTACCGATGATGTTTATATTTCTAACGGGCAAATAAAGAAGTTTAATTTACGTACAGGAGATATGGCATATGGAGAAATAAGGCCACCTGGTGATAAAGAGAGATATTTTACTTTAACTAAGGTTCAAAGTATAAACTCTACTGAAGTAAGTGAATTAAGAAACTACGTCCATTTTGATAATTTGCTTCCTCTTTATCCTGAGGAAAGCATAGTACTTGAGTGTAATAATGGTGATGATAAAAAAGGCTTAAGCATGCGTGCTATAGATATAGTAGCTCCTCTTGGAAAAGGGCAAAGAGCGTTAGTAGTTGCTCCACCTCGCACAGGAAAAACTGTATTGCTTCAGCAAATGGCTAACTCTATAGCTATAAATCACCCTGAAGTAGAATTAATAGTGTTACTTATAGATGAAAGACCTGAAGAAGTAACAGATATGATACGTTCTGTAAAAGGTGAGGTAGTAAGTTCTACGTTCGATGAGCCTGCTTACCGTCACGTACAGCTTGCTGAAATAGTAATAGAAAAAGCTAAAAGAATGGTTGAGCATAAAAAAGATGTGGTAATTCTACTTGACAATATTACTAGACTTGCACGTGCTTATAATGCGGTTATTCCTTCGTCTGGGAAAGTTCTAACTGGTGGTGTAGATTCAAACGCACTGCAGAGACCAAAACGCTTTTTTGGAGCAGCTCGTAATATTGAGAATGGGGGTTCTTTAACTATAATCGCCACAGCTCTTATAGAGACTGGTTCAAAAATGGATGAAGTTATTTTTGAAGAGTTTAAAGGTACAGGAAATGCTGAGATCATACTTGATAGAAAACTTTCTGATAAACGTATATTTCCAGCTATTGATATTACAAAATCCGGAACAAGGAAGGAAGAGCTATTAGTTGATAAGGCTATACTAAATAAAATATGGGTGGTGCGTAGGATACTCAATCCTATGGGACCCGTTGAAGCAATGGAATTTTTACGTGACAAACTACTTTTAACAAAGAGCAATGCTGACTTTTTTAACTCCATGAATCACTAAAAGTAAGCCAGTTATGATGGATATGCTGAGCAAAAAGTAAAACGCTCTTATAGCTAAAATAATTTGGATTTACCAAAATATATTTATAGTTAAGTTGGCAATTTACCTTAAGTTAGCGCGTGACACTGGAATGACACCCTTGGTGGCAGACAGCTAAAGGAAAATATCAACTAGGTTTATAATCTATCACTACCGTGTTTGCAATTTTGTCGTGAAAAGCTTGTTTATGTTCATCACCTACTGCACATACTAAAACTAAGATTAGTATAGCTAAGAATAAAATGGGATTACAAAGTGATATGCAATAAATTATAAAAAGAGCTATAGTCCTTTTCATTGCTTGCATTGTAGTGATTGACTCAAATGTATCTTTGTCTTTTACGCGCATGCTAAATAACAAGTGTCCTGGAGTGCCGCCAAATTTTACTAGCATGAATATATGAAATATACATGGTATCATTAAAAATAAAGAAAATACAATCGTGGTGATTACAATTATTGCACCCATGATCCCTTTTATTGCGTGTGTAAGTGAGAAACCCACCGCCATTAAACCAAATGGTATTGCGATAAATAAAATACAATCAACTATAAATGCTAGAGTACGTCTTGTCATCGTTGAGTAGTTTACTTTTTTATCCATGTACTACCTATAAAGAAAAATATCAACTAGATTTATAGTCTATCACTACTGTTTTTGCAATTTTATCGTAAAAAGTCTGTTTGCGTTGATCAAATACTGCAAACAAAAATAAAATTAGCACAATTAAAAGATATAGAAAAGTATAACCATGATAATGCAGATGAAGCAAAAAGCGAAAAATAATCCAGATGCTTCCCTTAGATGTATGGTCCCAGAGAGTGATGGTATACTATCATCATCATTTAAGGAGTCATTATGGGACAGATATTACATGGGTGCGCCAAAACAACACAGACGATTCGTAGAGCAATACAAAATAGAAAAGAGAGCATAGCAAAACTCTCCAAGCATTATAACCTTAATCCAAAAACTATTATTAAGTGGAGAAAACGTTCATTTACGAAAGATGCTGATATGGGTCCAAAGCATCCAAGATCAACTGTTTTAACGCTAGAAGAGGAAGCTATAATAGTTACATTTCGCAAGTATACACTACTGCCACTAGATGATTGCCTTTACGCTCTGCAGTCTACAATTCCGCATTTGACTCGCTCTAGCTTGCATCGTTGTTTACAAAGACACAACATTAGCAGATTACCAACTGTTGATGGAGAAGTTAAGTCAAAAAAGAAATTCAAACAATATCCTATCGGTTACTTTCATATTGATATTGCTGAAGTTAGAACTGATACCAATTCTCATTGTTGTCCAGTCAAATAGGAAACATTGCAGAGTTGTTTAATTGTGGAGCTGGCAAGAGAAGTAATAAATTTGCACAAAGCACCCTCAAGTAGAGCAATTGTATCGTATATTTTATTGCGCAAAATGTTCTGTTTTATATATAACCAAAGCCTCTCAACAGGATTTAGCTCAGGTGAGTATGGAGGTAGGTATATAATGTCGATATTTTTAGGTACCTTTAAATTTTTTGACCTATGCCAACTAGCACAGTCCATAACGAGAAAAGCCTCTCGTGTTTCTAGATATTGCGAAATTTGCTCAAGAAATATGTTCATGCAATCAGTGTTGACATTTGGTGCAAATAAGCTAGAACTCTCTCCATTTCTAGGATTAACTGCACTATAGAGATAGAAATTTTGCCTACCTAATTTTGTTTTAACCTGTGTTCTAATCCCCTTTTTAAACCACCCATGTCCAACTTTTGAATGTGTGCCAAACCGTGATTCATCAAAGAAAAATAGCTCTTTTTCTGGATACTTGCTAATAGCTCCATTGAGATTTTTTTTTGAATTCCTCTTGTTTGCTTTTATCTTGTCCATTATGAACTGGTCTTGGTGTAATATATGAGAATTTCATCTTTTGCATATGGCGGTGTACTGTAGATTTGCTGATATTTAATCCGAACTTTTCCTGGATTCTTATTCTCATTTCTTTAATGGTGATATTAGGATTTTCTTCTATCCACTCTTCAATTTGCTGTAGTTGAGCCTGATTTAATTTAGTTTTTCTACGACGTTGTGAAGGAGCAAACAGTTTTTCTTCTCTGCCAATTTTCAAGAGTTTTACCCACGAAGTTAGTGCGCTTCTTGAAATGCAATATATTTTTGCTACAGCCGTTATACTGTACTTTTTTGCTGCAATTACAGCATTTAGTTTTTTTGAAACATATGCATTATTCCTTACTTTCTTCAGCATTTCTTTTGCTGATTCTACTACTTTTTCATCCAATAATTTTGATCTTAATGCCATTTAAACCTCGCTATTTTACTTACTTCAGTATGGCTTTTCTTCCATCATTGTCCATCTGTTTGCCCTGTAATGGGAATTGGTATCAGTTCTAACTTCAGCAATATCAATATGAAAGTAACCGATAGGATATTGTTTGAATTTCTTTTTTGACTTAACTTCTCCATCAACAGTTGGTAATCTGCTAATGTTGTGTCTTTGTAAACAACGATGCAAGCTAGAGCGAGTCAAATGCGGAATTGTAGACTGCAGAGCGTAAAGGCAATCATCTAGTGGCAGTAGTGTATACTTGCGAAATGTAACTATTATAGCTTCCTCTTCTAGCGTTAAAACAGTTGATCTTGGATGCTTTGGACCCATATCAGCATCTTTCGTAAATGAACGTTTTCTCCACTTAATAATAGTTTTTGGATTAAGGTTATAATGCTTGGAGAGTTTTGCTATGCTCTCTTTTCTATTTTGTATTGCTCTACGAATCGTCTGTGTTGTTTTGGCGCACCCATGTAATATCTGTCCCATAATGACTCCTTAAATGATGATGATAGTATACCATCACTCTCTGGGACCATACATCTTACTCCTTATGAATTTATATGTTATCAGTGGACACAGTCTCCAGAATTATTTATACTAAATCCACACCATCACACTCTGGGACCATACATCTTAGAAATACATCTTATTGTTGCTTGCATAAGGGTAACATTTGTAAATGTATTAGCATCTTTAATATGCATACCACACAATAGTTTTCCTGGGGTACCACCAAGTTTTGTTACCATTAATATTTTGGATATTGTTAGTACTAATGTTGCGACCACTGTAGAAACTATAAATGGTATTTCTGTTGCTAGTTGTGCAAGTTCCTGAAAAGAGTCTTTATCTTGATCTTGTAATGATACGATGAATACACCATAGATAAAACCGAAGATAAAATGAGGGGAAAATATGATGAGGTCAAGTATTTCTGCTACAATACGCCTTGTAAATCCTACATAATTTACTTTAACATTTATTTCAGTATTCATAACCCCACCTATATTTCATAATATCATCATATAATATAAAAATACGTTATTAAATAACCGTAAATATACTAACTTGGGTAATATTAGCTACTTGTGCCACTCTATTATTTAAATTAATATTAAATCATTTATAACTAGGGAAGTTATGTCAACACCAATCACAGTTGCATATGGCGACGGTATCGGACCAGAAATCATGGAAGCGGTGCTGTCGATATTGCGCGAAGCAGAAGCGAAAATCTCAATAGATATTATTGAAATAGGGGAGCGTGTTTATAGTAAAGAATGGTCTCACGGAATTTCTCCAAGTGGTTGGGAATCAATTGAAAGGACAAAAATATTATTAAAATCTCCGACAACAACTCCTCAAGGTAAAGGCCACAAAAGCTTAAACGTTGCACTCAGAAAAAATCTAGGGTTGTATGCAAATATCAGACCATGCATTTCATATCATCCTGTTATAGAAAATAAATTCGATAAGTTTGATATCGTAGTAATACGTGAAAATGAAGAGGACGTTTACACCGGAATAGAGCACAGGCTCACTGGTGACTCTTACCAATGCACTAAAATTATTACTAGATCCGGCTCAGAAAAAATATGCAGGTACGCTTTTGAATATGCAAAAAAACATAGTAGAAAGAAGGTAACTTGTCTTACTAAAGATAACATAATGAAAATGACTGACGGAACTTTCCATGCGGCGTTTGATCGTATTGCAAAGGAATACCCGGACATAAAGGCAGAACATTATATAGTCGATATTGGGATGGCACGTGTTGCCACAGAACCGGAGAATTTCGATGTTATAGTAACCGAGAACTTATATGGCGATATATTATCGGACATTGTGGCGCAAACCTCTGGATCTGTTGGACTCGCTGGAAGTAGCAATATAGGTAATGAATATGCAATGTTTGAAGCAGTGCACGGTTCTGCTCCTGATATTGCAGGAAAAAACATAGCTAATCCTTCTGGACTTTTGAATGCTGCAGTGCATATGTTGGTCTACATCAGTCAAGTGAGTACTGCAAAACTAATTTACGATGCATGGCTCAAGACTTTGGAGGATGGAATACATACCGCCGATTTATATAAAGAGAAAAAGAGTAAACAGAAAATTGGTACCAAAGAATTTGCAGAAGCCGTTATAGATAATCTAGGAAAAAAACCGAAAACATTATCTGAGCTTACAGTCGGTAGCAGTACAAATAGCAAAATAAGTGAAATACAAAATAGCTATGAACAGGACTATAAAACCAAAAAGCTAGTAGGTAGTGATATAGCGCTTGCTTGGGACAAATCCAGCAACTTTGACCAAATAGTTAGGTTATTTGAATCGAGTAATCTGCAAATGATAGCAATATACTCAAAAGGTCTTGCGATTTGGCCAGGAAACTCAAAACCTTCAAGTGATCAAATAACCTGTAGGTTTATCGCAAATAATGAAAAGCAAGCTATTACAAATAGTGATGTGAATAACTTGCTAATCAAACTTGAAGAACACAATTTTGACGTGGTGAGAATGGACAAATTGTATTTGTATGATGGGAAAGAGGGGTTCTTTGTTTAAATATTTAAAAGAGGTGTGGTAAATGAAATGGACTCAAAAAAAGTAGAACTAATATTTGAAAAGTTTCAACAATCAAATCCTGCGCCAAAAATAGAGCTAAATTATACCAATCATTTTACGTTACTGGTTGCGATAGTTTTATCAGCGCGGACAACTGATGTAAGCGTTAATAAAATTACAAGAGAACTATTTAATATCGCTGATACGCCAGAAAAAATGCTGAGCTTTGGGCAGAGTGAGCTGAAAAAATGCATAAGCAGTATTGGTTTATATAATTCCAAAGCAAAAAATATAATCGGGCTTAGTAAAATATTGGTAGAACGATACAACAGCAAAGTACCTACTAATTTTGATGATTTGGTGTCTTTGCCTGGAGTGGGGAGAAAGAGCGCTAATGTGTTCTTAAATTCGGGGCTGGGCATTCCAACATTGGCAGTTGATACTCACGTTTTTAGAGTGAGCAATAGAATTGGGCTTGTGAAAGAAAAAGATGTGTTTAAAACAGAGCAATCTCTTTTAAATGTGGTTCCCAAAAAATACCTGCTTTATGCTCATCATTGGCTAGTTTTGCATGGTAGATATGTTTGCAAAGCACAGAAACCTTCGTGTGAAACGTGCATAATTCATGATTTATGTGAATTTGAGTGCAAAAGGTATAAAGTCTAGTATTTCTTCTTTTGTCATCCAAGTAGCTATAGAAACGAAAAAACTTACTTGACACATTTTGCTGGAATGATACAAGTTATTATTCAAACAACAGTTATGCAAGAGATCTGATTACATCTAAGCTAACAATGGACCACTAGATATATTACTAACCACGTTGACCTGATTCAATATTTTATTAGTGGGATTGAAATAATTTTCTATAAATTCCTTATATATAGCTGTTAACTTGTGTATATCGTTCACTGATACGCATTCGTTTATCTGATGTGCAGTTTTGTTGATTATACCAAATTCAATCACTGGACAAACATCTTTGATAAACGCAGCGTCAGATGTGCCACCACTTGTGCTCAACGCAGCATCAATACTGGTAACTTCATTTATTGCATCAAGCATAATATCAGTATTCCTATCGGGAGTAGAGAGGAAAACGTCCCTGCTGCTATGCATAAAAAGCTTATAATCGTTAGTTACACTAGAGCATATTTCATCAATCAGCTTATATAAGCCACCCGGTGTTTGTTCATTGTTATATCGAATGTTAAAACGTGTAGTTGCTGAGCCAGGTATTAGATTGCTAGTATTATTTCCAACATCGATAGTAGTAACTTCGCAATGTGAAGGCTGAAAATATTTATTACCATGATCAAAAGTAGTATTTTTTACCTTACTCAATATCGATATTACCTTATATATTGGATTGTCTGCTAGGTCTGGGTAGGCAACGTGCCCTTGTTTTCCATGGCAAATTAATTCAAATGTTACAGAACCTCTTCTGCCTATTTTTATGGTATCACCTAATTTCTTACTACTGGTTGGTTCGCCAACCACACAAAAATCTATCTTTTTCTGCTTATTTTTCATCCATTCCAAAACTGCCTTTGTTCCATATTCTTCCATGCTTTCTTCAGCACTGGTAATCAATGCACTTATCGAACCATTAAATTGAAACTTCTCTGCAATCAAATTTACCATAGCAGCAATAAATGCAGCTACTCCGCTTTTCATATCAGCGGCCCCTCTTCCATATAGCATTCCATCCCTCACTTCTGGATTAAATGGACCAAATGCCCAATCTTTTAACTGACCCGGTGGTACAACATCAACGTGCCCAGCAAAGCACAAATTTGGTACTCCATTTATATATTTCGCATAAAGATTTTTAACTTTATCACCAAATTCTAAAATCTCACAATCAAAGCCGCTCTTCTTGAAGATTGTTGCTATATACTCTATTGCCCCGCTGTCTTCTGGTGTTATACTCTCAAAAGAGATCAATTTCCTAGTTAGCTCTACAGGGTCAATTTTCATGTCAATCTTAAAATACTTATACTGCTATATTGTAAACACTCTATGCACTATTTAAAACAAATATTACATCAAACCGAACAAACTTTTCTAAGGGAAGTAATAACAGATTACTACCTTGCTGATGATATCTATGAAATATGCACACGACACGGAAATGACGTCTTTCTAGTTGCAGATAAAAATACAGCAAAACTTTTAAACAAAAACGTACTTAATAAAATTCCTAACTTAATTATTCCAGCTCCACCTGTCATTCCAGCGCGTGACACTGGAATCCATAAGTTGTTTTCCTGGATCCCAGTGTCAGCTACTTGCATGACACCAAGCAGAGCTGCCTCTCTTGAAACCGTAAATCTAGTTAGAAACAAAGCAAAAGACAGTGACTTAATAGTTGCATTTGGTAGCGGCACTGTTAACGATATCTGCAAATATGCAAGCTACCTCGAGAAAAAAGATTATATATCGTTCCCAACAGCCGCTTCTATGAATGGATATACCTCTGCAAATGCTTCAATATTAGTAAATGGATATAAAAAATCGTTCAAAGCACATCTTCCAAGAGCAGTATATATAGATATAGACATACTTGCCAATGCACCACTGCGTCTCACATTAAGCGGATTTGCAGATTTCATTTGTCGTTCAACAGTTCAGGCTGACTGGCTACTATCTCATTTGTTGCTTGGCACAGAATACAATGAATTACCTTTTACACTTGTTCGCGATTTGGAGCAAATTTTGCTAAGAGAGTATACGGCGCTTACTAAAAGAAGTAGAAAAGTGGTCCTATTACTTATGGAAGTTCTACTAATTTCAGGACTTGGAATGGTAATATCAAAAGGCAGCTATTCTGCAAGCCAAGGAGAGCATATGATAGCTCACGCAATGGAAATGGTAACAAGAGATCATTCCTTACTACATGGCGAAAAAATTGCTGTTACGACGATTACCATGGCTAATTTGCAGGAAAAGATATTATCAATACAAAACCCGATTATCAAACCGACCACTTTAGATGTAAAACATATAACTCAGTGCTTTGATAATATCGAATTTGTAAGAACTTTTGAACAGAAGCAAATTATGCAGCAAAAAATCCAAGAGATTATTTGTAAAGAATGGCATAATATTTCCGGTTTAATTAAGCAAAATTTACTACCTGCAAAACACCTGCAAAAAATATTTGAAGATCTATCAATTCCACACTTACCAGAGCACCTCAGTTGGAATAAAGAACAATATTGTAAAGTGGTCGATCTTGCGTTTACAACAAGAGATAGATTCACCTTTCTTGACTTAGCTAACTGCATAGAAGAAAGTTAAGTTTTGTAGTGAAATTCTGTCATTTAAAGAGATCATAGGCCAAAAGCTAAACCCTTTTCACAATCTCTTATCCATTGTCTCCTCACCTGAGTGGATATACAACTCATTCCAAGTAACTGACACTGGGTTTCACCAATAGCACTGCTTTGCTAAACATAGTTTAGTTCGAGTGGCTGAGGAGGGACTTGAACCCCCGACCAAGAGATTATGATCCTCCTGCTCTACCAACTGAGCTACTCAGCCTAATTAAAAACCTTATTATATACACGATCTATATGTTTCGTATAATACTTCAAATCAAACAAAGATTCAAGTTTTTCCGAGTTAATAACCTTAAGTAAGGGTTTATCTTGTTTCAATTCGGCCAGAAAATCACTGTTGTTTTGTTTCACTTTCATTGCATTGCTCTGAACAATTTTATACGCCTCTTCCCTCGCCAAACCACTATTTACTAACTCAAGCAATACACGCTGTGAGAAAACTAAACCTTTTGAAGAATTTAAGTTCTTTTCAATGTTTTCCTTATTGATCACCAATTTATCTATCAAATCTGTTAATCGCACTAAAGCAAAATCCATTGTTATACAAGCATCAGGAGCAATGCATCTTTCCACAGACGAGTGTGATATATCACGTTCGTGCCACAATGCAACATTTTCTAACGCAGGAAAGACATAACTGCGTATTAAACGTGAGAGTCCAGTCAGATTTTCACTTAAAATAGGATTACATTTGTGTGGCATAGCAGAGCTTCCCTTCTGCCCAGTGGAAAAATGCTCAGAAATTTCGCCGATTTCAGTTCTTTGCAAATGACGAATTTCAACAGCAACATTTTCTATTGAGCTTGCAATCACTCCCAAAACTGAAAAGAACATAGCATGTCTATCACGAGGAATGACTTGAGACGATATGATTTCAGGTATGAGTCCTATTTCTTTCGCTACATATTCTTCAACAAACGGATCAACATTTGCAAAATTGCCTACTGCACCTGATATTTTACAAATTGAGATCTCTTTTTGCGCGCTAATTAATCTCTGATAATTGCGTTTAAATTCAGCATAAAATCTGGCAAATTTTATTCCAAGAGTTGTTGGTTCTGCATGCATTCCGTGACTGCGTCCAACACAAACAATATCTTTATAGTCCTCAGCTTTTTTTTTCAATGCTGCAAGTAAATTTTTTAGATTCTCGAGCAAAATATCACAGGACTCTTTCAGTTGCACCGCAAGGCATGTATCCAAAACATCAGAACTTGTCATTCCATAATGAAGATAACGAACATCAACTCCCGCTTTTTTAGCAATATATGTCAGAAAAGCTATAACATCATGTTTTACAATGGATTCAATTTCGTTGATACATTCAACATCAAATTCAATAGCACCAGAGAGGTTCTCAGCAATATTATTCGGAATCACTCCTAACTTTGCTTGAGCTTCACACGCTAATTTTTCTATTTTAAGCCATATATTAAATTTATTATTTTCCTCCCAAATGGAAGACATTTCTTTTCTGCTATAGCGGGGAATCATTTTTGATTTATTCCAATAATGGTGTCATTCCAGTGCGTGACACTGGAATCCAGGTATAAAAGTATTTGCAAATTATTCAATGGACAACGGATTCTAGAAGCATAAAATAATGTCCATGATGAAATAAACTGGATCCCAGTGTCACGCACTGGGATGACATGAGGGAAGCACTGGGATGACACCAGCTTAGCCATGGCAGACATTTCTTTACGACTATAACAAGGGATCATCTTTGATCAGCTATCATCACCATCAGTAGCTTCTTTATTCGCATCTTGCTCTGCCTCTTGTTGCTCAGACTTCTGATTTTGCAATTTTACTTGCCTTAGCTCATTTGCATCTGTTTCGGATTTCACGACGTATATAGTAATTGGTACTACTACTTCACTATGTAATTCTACGTTTACTTGGTATTCACCCAAGTTTTTGATGCTTACTCCACCAAAAGATAAACTACGGTGATCTATCACATGTCCTTCTTGTAGTAAAATTTTCGCAATTTCACGTGTTGTTACAGAACCAAAAATTTTACCATCCTCTGAAGCTTGCTTTATCAATATCACAAACTTATCATGTAGTGACAATGCAAGCTCTTTTGCTACATTCAATCTTTTTATATTCTCTTCTTCCAGTAATAAACGTTGCTCCTCTAGCTTTGTTAAATTTTCCTTGGTAGCTTTCACCGCTTTTCTTTGTGGAAAAAGAAAATTACGTGCATAACCTGGTTTAACTTTGACAACTTCACCAAGCTTACCTAAAGTCCTTATATTTTCCTTTAAAATTATCAACATAAATTACCTAAACTTTTTTAGTACAGTAAGGAATAAGAGCTAAAAAACGTGCCCTTATGATCGCTAAGCGTAACTTCCTTTGTTTTTTTGCACATACGCCTGTTAATCTTCTAGGTAATATCCTACCATAGTCAGAGGTAAACTTGGATAATAAATCTATATTCTTATAATCTATGTCTTCATCTTTAGACGCAGCAAGAGGGCAAACTTTAGAACGCCTAAAGCCAGTCCTATTATTTACAGATACGTATGAATTATTAAAACTATTTCGTCTTTTCATCATTATGCGCTTTGCTCCTCAATTTGTTTATTCATCATATGAGATTTACCTTCAAAAATTTTATCAACCTGCACAGGAAAGTGGCGAATAACGTTCTCATTAAGTTTCATTCTACGCATAAATTCATCCAGAATGCTTGCAGTAGAACTTATGCACATTATACAATAATGACCGCTCTTCATTTTATTTTTGTGATATGCAAAATCCAAAAGACCCCAATGTTCATACTTGATTAATCCTGATGCTTCAATGTTTTTCAAAAGCATTTCCAACGCTTTGCTCGATTGAGTTGGACCGTTTATTCTAAAATCTTTCAAAATATCTTGAAAAATCTTTATTAGATGTTCTGAAATATTTCTCTTCAAAGCATTTACTGCGTTATGGATAAACGCACTTTTAGTACTGCCTCCTAGAAATTTTGTAAAATCTTGCGTTATTCCTAAATCTTTTAGGTCATCTTTCAACTCTTTATCGATTTTTGACTTCACTTCTTTCAAATTTGAAAGATCTTCTTCCAATTCAACCCATAAAATTTTTGTAAGATCTTCCAAGAAATCAGAGTAAGCAACTAGACCTTCTTTAATGTTTTCAGCACGCACTTCTAACTCTTGTGTTGTAAGCTTGTCATTTCCTTTTTTCAGAATATCCCTGATTTGCTGGAACATAACATCTGCTTTAATATTTTTCAATGAAACAGCTAGCTCTTGGACCATCTCCTCTACTTCTTGCTGTAATAATCCTTGTTGTGTTATAAAAGTAAATTCATAAAGATTCACTATATCTTCCTTTAATGCCGATTAAATATTTCATTATATAAAGCTTTTTTATATAAGCAAGTTATTTGTATTAATTTCTACGCCTTTAATCCAGCTTAAGTTAGATATTTCATAAATTACTTGAGGAGCAATTGAGTATGCACCTGGTAATAAGATGCTCACTTTATGTTTTTCGAGAAGAAGTTTTAGCATTATTTTGGTTCTGCCTTCATCTTTCAATATTGCGTTTAATTCCATAGCGGCTTTTTGCGAATCCGTGCACTCAGTGGTGAGAACTAATTCTTTTATTGTAGAAGTGATTCTTTTTGTAAACTCAGATATATCTTTGCCTGCCAATCTTGTTGTATTTTCCGAAGCTTCAAGACCAATTATCACAAATGTTCCTGGTGAAAATAAATCTCTTTTTTCTTCTATTATTTCATTATTATAGAATGCTATTTCAGAAACGTTATGGGGATCAGAAAGTGTGAGGATAACAAACCTTCCACGCTCTGAAGTTCTCATACGTGCATTTAATATTACCCCAGCAGTTTTTGCTGTTCTATTTTCTCCGATAAACCCAATATTTAACTTTTCCAGAAGAGTTCTAAATTTTTCAAGCGGATGATTAGTTAAATAAAATCCTAGTGAAAATAACTCATGTTCTAATTTTTCCTCTTCATCAAAATCTTCCACATTCTCAAGTTTCGGTTTGAGGACATCAAGACTACCAAACAAAGCAGCTTGACTTGATTCTCTATCCTGTTTGTTTTTATTTGCAAAGTAAATCAGCGTGTCCATTGACTCATATAGCTGCTTTCTGTTCTTATGCACGCTATCGAATGCTCCGGATTTAATCAGGCTTTCTAGCGCTCTCTTATTTATTGTATGACCTGAATTTTGAATGAATTCCCATATGTCCTTACAAGCGCTTGAATGTACGTTCACTATTCCTTCCGCTATAGAAAAACCAACATTCCTCAAGGCAGCAATACCATAACGTATGCGTTCATCCTCTATTGAGAATTCAGCTTGAGACTTGTTTATATCAGGTGAAAGAACGGTAACGCCACTAAACTTTGCTGCATGATAAAATAAATTCAGTTTATCTCTATCATCAATATTCAGATTCATTAGTGCTGTAAAAAATTCTAATGGATAATTAGCTTTAAGGTAAGCCGTTTGATAAGATATCACCGCATATGCTGCAGCATGAGATTTATTGAACCCATAACCAGCAAATTTTGCAACAAGGTCAAAAATATAACTTGCCCTGTCATAATCAACGCCATTCTTCGTTGCCCCTTGGATGAAAAGTTCACGTTGTTTATCCATCTCTTCCTTGATTTTCTTACCCATGGCACGTCTCAGCAGATCTGCTTCCGCTAAGCTATACCCGGAAAGAATACGGGCTATTTCCATCACTTGTTCTTGGTAAATTATTACCCCAAATGTCTCTTTTAATACTTCCTCAAGTAACGGGTGAATATAATCTGGCTTTTCAAGTCCGTGTTTTCTTGCAACATAAGTTGGAATGTTATCCATAGGTCCTGGACGATAAAGGGAAATTAAAGCGATAATATCTTCAATGCAGTCCGGTTTTAGTTTAATTAAAGCTTCTCTCATTCCCGAACTTTCAAGCTGAAACACTCCAATTGAATCACCGCTTGAGAGTATCTCATAGGTTTTTTGGTCATTTAAAGGAACTGAAGAAATATCAATCTTTTTTCCATCACGATTAATTAAACGACATACATGATCTATTAGCGTTAGCGTACCAAGCCCAAGAAAATCAAATTTTATTAGCCCAGCTTTCTCCACATATTTCATGCTGTATTGAGTGATTGGCAAAGCTGAATTTGGATCATAATACACAGGAACAAAATTTTCCAACTTTTGATCACATATTACAATTCCAGCAGCATGGGTTGAAACGTGACGATATATTCCTTCAAGCTTAAGAGATATATCAAGAAGCTTTGCAATTACCTCATCACTATCCCGCTCTTTCTGCAGGTTTTGATCAAACTCTATCGCTTGTGATAAAGTTACAGGATTTACTGGATTAAATGGAACCATTTTAGATATTTTATCCACTTGAGAGTAAGGCATTTGCAATACTCTACCAACATCACGCAATACTGCCCTTGCCTGCAATTTACCAAAAGTGATTATTTGAGCAACATAACCGTACTTTTTCTGAACATAATCAATAACCAGGTCCCTTTTCTCTTGGCAGAAATCGATATCAAAGTCAGGCATCGATACACGATCAGGATTCAAAAATCTTTCAAATATTAGGCCAAACTTTATTGGATCAAGGTCTGTAATCTGCAAGCCCCAAGCAACAATTGATCCAGCACCAGAGCCTCTTCCTGGACCAACTGGAATGCCATTTGCTTTGCTCCAACGAATGAAATCAGAAACTATCAAAAAGTAGCCAGCGTAGTTCATCGAAGTTATCACACTCAGTTCGTAATTCAGCCGATCGTAGTATTGTTTAAGGTCTATGTCTGTCTCATTCGCAATACGGAATTCTAATCCTGCAACTGCCTGCTCCCTCAGTTCTTCATTCTCAGTTTTATTTTCTCGACAAGGAAATTTAGGCAAAATAGGCTGCCTGCTTCTTGGCATGTAAGAGCACCGCTTAGCTATCACTAAAGTGTTATGAATTGCTTCGGGAATGTCGCTGAACAGCTCCTCCATTTCTGCCACAGACTTGAAGTAATGCTCGGTAGTTAACTTCTTTCTGTTATTCTCCAGAGCATAACTCCCCTCCGATATACACGTTAATATATCATAAGCCTCATAGTCAGACCTATTTGGAAAAAACACATCGTTCGTTGCAACTAGTGGTATATTGCGCTGATAAGCAAAGTCTATCAAAGCTTCTTCAAGCTCTAGCTCTTTATTCAACCCATGACGCTGCAATTCAACATATAAATGACCATTGAATGCTGAAAGCAGTTTTTCAACCGTTTCTTTATCTTGCCCCAACAATAGTTGAGCCAAACATCCACCGGTTAAAGCGATCAGACCCGTACTTAAATTCAATAGCTCATCAAAATCAACGTAAGGAATATCGCTGTTATTCTTGCGCTTTCTAAAAGACTCACTCACCAAAGTGACTAAATTAGTGTACCCTTGCTCATTTTTTGCAAGCAATAATATAGGTAAATTTTGTTCTGAATGTTTAACTATAATATTGCATCCTATTATTAGCTGTATTCCCCTACTTGCCGCATATTCTGCAAATTCAAGTGAGCCAAACAAGTTACCTGAATCAGTAATTGCAACCGCTGGCATTTTATTTCGCAAACAAAGGCCGATCAGCTCCTCAATTTTAACCGAGCTTTCAAGCAGCGAATAAACACTATGAACACGTAAGTGTATGAACATAAGAAACTTCAGATCAACAAAAAAGGATAACATTAATTTACTCATGAGAACATAATTTTCATGAGAACAAAAGCCTATAAAATTCTAAAATTAAAATACAAAAACTTACTTGACAAACTCCGCCAGCTCCCTTATCATGATAGTGAAGCTATTGTATTTGCTTTCGCCAATCTGCAGATTAAAAGGTAAGGATTACTTAATGTATCGGCGTCTTATGTTCAATTTTTTGCAGTATATAGATACTGTATGTCTTTACAAAACTTCATCTACATCTAGATTTTTATCTAAATAAGCTGAACGCGCTTATAAAGCGTTACAAGACATCAAAAAATGCCAATACTCGACAGAGATAGTAAAAGACTAGCTAACTCGGGGATTCTTTGTCTTTTTTTCTGCTTAGTAAATTTCTTAAACATTTGCAGCGTAAGTTAGTTGCAATTAAAAGCGGCTGAATCTCGCTTGTCAAGCGTTTAAAACATAAAAAACGCCAATATTTTAAAGCGGATAATAACCACGGGGCTTCTTTTGCCTTTTTTTTTATTTGGTAAATTTCTTAACGTTTGTAGCTAAAAGAGCCCAAGAGAGGTCAGTGCTCCTTTTTTTGTCATCCCAGTGCCCAGACACTGGGATGGCTTTGTTGCATCGCTCAAGTGAAAAGAACTGGCAGTTACTGACAAAATTCATTATAAATAGCGATTTAACTGTTGAAGAAAAAATATGCCACAAAAAATGAGGGTCAGTAACCATAGCGAATATAACAAATTTCTAGAAAAAAGAGGAAATATTTTTCATTATATCAACGAAGCCATAGAAAAGTGGTACGAGAATGGTCCAAAAATACCAGGTGGCAACAATATTTATAGCGATAAAGTTGTAATTTTGGTGCACATAATAACTTGTTTATTTAGAATAGGCCTGAGGCAAACAGTTGGGTTTATAGCAGGATACCTTGAGCAAATTGGGAAAAATTTGCAAGTTATCAGCTATTCACAATCATCAAGAAGGTTTAAGAAACTCAATATTAAGATCAATGATTGCAGAAAATAATATGGAAGATATCGAAATTGCTATAGACAGTACAGGAATTAGTATATACAACAACACTTCTGGTCATAGCAAAGAAAATAGCGAAGATAGAAAGTATCGCAGCTATGAACAGACAAGAAAATTGCATGTAATGTTGAATACAAACAGCAAAAAAGCCATAGCTGTAAAATACAGTAACGGTGTCTACTCTGATCACTATGGAGCTTGTGATTTGCTAAAAGAAGTCGATTTTCAGTATGTCATAAAAGTACTATATGCAGATAGGGCATATGACAGAGAAAAGCTCTATAAGCTGTGTAATCAATATGGTATAAAAACGAAAATTCCTCCGAAAAACAACGCAGCAGAGCATCCAAAGTTAGACTATATGGCTGAGAGAAATTCTGCAGTCAAGCTCATAAAGTCATATGATGAAGATGGTATAAAGAAGTGGAAAAAAGAGATGAGTTATGGAAAAAGATCTTATATAGAAGGTTTTTTCTCGCGATTAAAAAAGACATTTGGATTTAGTTTTAGGAACAAATCTGAAATGAATCGTGAGAGGGAACTAAATGTTATTTGCTTAACAAATTTACTGAAATAGGCATGGCTAAGTTTGAGATAGCTTCATGAATTTATTGTACGTTACCTACTATCCGAAGAGCGATGCAACAAAGCCCACTGGGATCCAGGAATTTTATTAAGTTGGTGAGCATAAAAATAGCTGTTTTAGTTAAAATACAATGTTTTAATGATTATGGAAAGGCTGGATCCCAGTGTCTGGGCACTGGGATGACAAGAAAGAGGCTACTTGGATGACACCCTGACAATCGCCATCCCGCTGCTTGTTAGCGGCTAAGGGATACCGCGAATGAATCGCGGTATGACGTAGGGATTGCATTAGCTATAATTCTTTAGTTTTCACTTTTCTTTTAACCTTGCAATGATATTTTCTTTGCCGATAAAAATTAATAGTTTAGCGAGCTCTGGGCCTGTTTCTGTTCCTGTTAAAGCTAAGCGCAACTGCGTAAATAGGTCTTTTGCCTTTATATCCACTGTTTGTCGAATAGTTTTGACCCATTCTGACAACGTGTTTTCATTACAATCACCTTGGGGCAATGCATTGAACGCAATTTTTATAAGCTCCTTATCAAGAATCACAGGCTCTATATCGGATTTGCATATTTTCCACCACTTGGCCACCTCAGAAAACCTTTCTATATTGTTCCTTATAAAATACCAAAACTCTGAGGAGTCCACTCCAATTTGACTTAAACGGTCTTGCACCATTTCAAATGGCATTTGTTGCAGCACTTTGCTATTTAGCTTGTATGCTTCACTCAAGCTAAATTGCGTACATGCTGAGCTAAATTTTTTAATGTCGAATGAATCAATCAAAGATTGCATACAGGCGCAAGCTTCAATTGGATTGGATGTTCCAAGCTTCACTAAATAACTAACTAGTGCCATCGGTTCAATTTCATCTTCTTTTATAGATTTGATATCCAGCCCACCGACTCGCTTGGATATCTTGCTATCATCAAAATGTAGCAGAGAAAGGTGAGCAAATGTAGGGATTTTCGCTTTTAATGCTTTAATCATTTGAATTTGCACTGCGGTATTAGTTACATGATCTTCCCCGCGTACAATATGGGTTACATTAAAGTCAACATCATCGATAGCAGAAGGTAACATGTATGTGTACATTCCATCTTCTCTCTTTACCACGGGGTCACTTATGCTACTGGTTGCAATATTTATTTCACCTTTAACTTCATCATTCCATTTAACAACTTCATTTCTATCCAACTTAAATCTAAAATGTGGTCTTCTTCCTTCTTGCTCATAACGAATTTTCTCTTGCTCAGTTAGAAGTAACGCGCTTCTGTTATATACCGGGGGAAGTCCTTGTTTTAACTGCAATTTTCGTTTAATTTCTAACTCTTCTCTTGTTTCATAGCATGCATAAATATGCCCTTCTTTTATTAACTGCAAAAACACCTCATTGTAACGCTCAAAGCGCTCTGATTGCTTGAAACTTGCATTCCAATTGATACCAATCCATTTCAAATCTTGTATGATATCATTTATATATTTGACATCTGAACGCTGAAGGTCAGTATCATCAAAACGGAGTAAAAATTTTCCATTTTGATTGCGTTTGTACATCCAACAAACCAAGGCAGTTCGTACGTTTCCTACGTGGAGGTAGCCAGTTGGGCTTGGAGCGAATCTTGTTAGCATTTAAATAGCAATATTGTTTACTCTAATTTATTTTAATTTTATATAAATATATGGCTAGAGCAAGCGAGATCTGCTAATACAATTGAGCAAGAGAAGAATAAGTATGGCTATAGCATTGTGGCACCTTTGATATTTGATGGATTAAGACCATATGATAAATTCAAGAAAATTCACAGCTTGACGACAAAGGCTAATGTAGCATTATATTGGTATCATGACTAACTTAGAAAAGATGAGAGAAAAACTGCAAGATCAAATAAATTATCATAATGTTTTGTATCACCAAAAAAATAAGCCAGAAATAAGTGATGCTGAATATGATGAACTGAAGAAAAAGTTAGCTGAAATAGAGCCAGAAATTTATGCAACACAAGATAGTGTTGGTGCTCCACCTGATGAGAGGTTTTCTAAGGTGGAACATCAAGAACCTATGCTTTCCCTTGAGAATGCTTATGATGAACAAGGTGTAGAGAAATTTTTGTCTAAAATAAAGAGGTTTTTAATTGAGGACAAAATAGAGATATTATGTGAACCAAAAATTGATGGGTTGTCGTTTTCTGCAATTTATGAGGATGGAAGATTTGTTAAAGCTGCAACTCGAGGTGATGGTTTTGTAGGGGAAGATGTCACTCACAATGTTGCAACAATAAAAGGCTTTCCTAAGTTTTTGCAAGGTGTGCAAGGAAGACTAGAAGTAAGAGGTGAAATATACATCAGTAACAGCGACTTTTTAAAGTTAAATGAAAACGATGAATTTGCCAATCCTCGAAATGCAGCCGCTGGTTCTCTAAAGCAATTGGATGCAAACATTACAGCAAGCAGACCTCTTAGATATTTTGCTTATTCTTTGATTGGTGGAGCAGAGAAAAGTCAAAGTGAGGTACTAAATAAGCTTGAGGCACTTGGTTTTTGCGTAAATGAGCATCAGTCCTTAACGAGTAGTTTAGATGGAATGCTGAAGTTCTATAATGAAGTCTATAACTGTCGCTATAACTTGGATTATGATATTGATGGAATAGTCTATAAAGTAAATGATTTGGTACTACAAAATCGTCTAGGGAATACTCACAAAGCACCGCGCTCAGCACTTGCATACAAGTTTTCTGCGGTTTATGCAAAAACAAAGTTAAACAAGATATTTATACAGGTGGGCAGAACAGGGGTTTTAACTCCAGTTGCAGATTTAGTGCCAGTCAATGTTGGTGGGGTGCTAGTTAGTAGAGCAAGTCTGCATAACCAAGATGAGATAAAACGTAAAGACATAAGAGAGGGAGATATTGTAACAATCAAAAGGGCAGGGGATGTAATTCCCCAGATCGTTGAAGTAAGCAGAGATTCTCGTCTTCCAAATACACCTGAATTTATGTTTCCTGAAGTATGCCCTGAATGTGGTAGTAAAGTACGTCAGGTTGAGGGAGAGGCTGCAGTAAGATGTCCTGAGGAATTTGCCTGTAAAGCTCAAATAATAGAAAAACTAAAGCATTTTGTATCGAAAGATGCATTTGACATTGTTGGCCTTGGTGATAAGCAGATAGAGTTTTTTTACGACCTTGGTCTGATAAAACAAATTCCCGATATTTTTACTTTAGAAGAAAGATTGGATGAATTTAATCTGGAAGAACAGTCTGGTTGGGGCAAGAAATCAATAGCTCATTTATTAAATGCTATACAAAGCAGAAGGGTAATAACTCTAGATAGGTTTATATTTTCTTTAGGTATTAGATTTATTGGCCAAGTTGCAGCAGAATTGCTTGCAGATTATTATGTTTCTTATGATAATTGGTATAATTCGATGATTGAACTGTCATCAGATAATACTGAGCTAGTAGGTATAGACGGCATAGGAAAAAAAGTAGCTGAATCTTTGGAATCATTTTTTTCTAAGGAACATAACATCAAAATGTTAAATGATCTTACTGCTTGTCTTCAAATTCTTCCTGTGAGCTCCAACTCTAGTAACTCTGTTTTAAATAATAAAATTATAGTGTTTACTGGTAAGCTACTTGCTATGAGTAGAGGAGAGGCAAAAGTAAGAGCCAAAACTCTAGGAGCAAAGGTCAGCTCACATCTTTCTGCTAAAACTGACTACCTAATTGCAGGAGAAAAACCAGGATCCAAATATAAAAAGGCAGTGGAATTAGGTGTAGAAATTTTAGATGAAGACCAGTGGCATAAAGTGATAAGTTTGGGAGTGTTCAAATGAAACTTGGATTGTATATTAAATCAAAGTTGCAAGACTATTTAGAGAGTAGCCAATTCTTTCCATCCAAGAATCATTTTATTGACTTGCCTCAATTTTTCAACAGAAGGCAAGTCTTCTGTGCTGAGCGGTAGGCGGACAGTTTGATGTTCTATAAGACCAATATCATGCAAAAGTGCTTTAGTAGGTATTGGGTTGCTGGCAGTAAATAACGCTTCGCAAGCCTGTTGCCAGATATCTGCCTGAGGGTTCCTGCCATTGAGGCACTTCTTAACATATTCATGTGCTACATATGGCCAAACATTGGAAGCAACGGAAACCAGTCCAGCCGCACCATAAGCGGCCATATCGGATATCATATTATCATCTCCACAAAAGACCTCAATATTTGGTGCAACTTTCTTATACTGAGCTAAAGTATCAACAGTGCCACTTGAATCTTTGATAGCCCAAAATTTTTCGTGGCTGGATAAGTTGCGTACAGTTTCAGCGTGAAGATTTATTCCTGCTCTTGATGGAATATTGTAAAACATAACCGGCACATGTGCTTTCTCAAGCAGCTTTTCAAACCATAAAGTCTGCCCCATAATTCCGGGCTTTGCATAAATGGGAGTTGTCATTAGATAGCCATGAATAGGCACACCCTTGCAAAAATCAAGCCATTCAAGAGTCTGATATAGATTCACTCCTGGTACGCCAATTATAATTTTCGTATTTAATTTTAGCTTACATACGAATTCAACTAATGTACGCTTTTCAGAATCAGTAAGCGATAGGCTCTCACCTGTACTACCCAGCAACACTACGCCATTTTCAGCTTTAACTTGCATTGTAAGTAAACGCTGCAAACTGCTATAATCTATACTATCTCCATTGCAATTAAAAGGAGTAACACAAGCAGTCCATAAAAATGTAGATTTCAATTTAAATTGTTAAAATGGTATTTCATCGTCGAGTAGTTCATCTTTTATATCGTTGTCAAAACTTTCGTGTTTATCTTTTTGTCCTGTTTCACCTTGTTTGTATTCACTCGGCTTGTAATCAGAGTTTGGTCGTGAATCGAGGAGAGTAAGAGCGCTATTAAAATTATATAGAACCACCTCTGTTGTGTATCTTTCACCACCGTTTTGGTCAGTCCATTTTCTAGTTCTCAAAGAACCTTCAACATAAACTTTACTGCCTTTGCGTGCAAAATCTTTGACGATTTTTACTAATCCTTCACTAAAAATTACGATATTATGCCACTCTGTCTTTTCAGAGCGCATACCGGAAAGTTTGTCAGTCCAACTTTCAGACGTGGCTATTGAAAAACTTGCCATTTCTTTTCCATTTTGTGTAGTCCTAATTTCAGGATCTTTTCCTAAATTACCAACTAGTATGACTTTGTTTATGGTACCACCAGACATAATTATGCTCTAAATAAATCCTTTTATTATCTTATGTGAAAATACTATTGTCAAATTTAATTAAAAGTGCGCTTGGAGGGATTCGAACCCACGGCCTTTGCCTCCGGAGGGCAACGCTCTATCCAACTGAGCTACAAGCGCATATATATTTAAGTTATTTAATAGATAAGCCATCCAAGTCAAATTTTTGTTTTGGATAAAGCGTAAACATAATACTCCCATATCCAAAATATACATTTTGAGAATCATTCGCATGCTTTTTTATTGCTTTTTGATCTACGGTCCATACAAAAGTTACATAATTTTCAGTGACTGAGTGCACTTTTAAATCCTTGGTATTTATAAACAGTTTTCCATTTACCCATATTTTCCATGTATCGGGAGAAAGATATAAAATTGAGTCTAAACTCACTACCTTACAGTTGAAATTATCTGATACCTCCTCTTTTACAGCTCTTGAAGATCGTAAATTGAACTTTTCCATTTCATTGACCATTCTATTAACTGGCTCTTCATCAAAAAAAATGCTTTTTACGTTACTATATTGTGACAAAACGTCAAAGTCACTTTCCACTGCTTCTCTTATTATATCGTCCCGATCTGTATAGCTTAGTTTTTGATTGTTGATAAAGAAACACTCTTTTGCACGCAAATTTGCTATATCAATAAAATCGTCGATTTCTTGATTGCCAACTTTAAGAATACTTTCAAAATATCTTTTTTCTATCATCATTCCATACTGAGAATGATGACAAACCATTCCATCATTACCTTGTTTTTCTATATATACGCATAAATTTCCACTATTTAATCCTAATATTTTATGCTCAATAAAATCTTCATTGCCAATATATTGTCGGCAAGAATACTCCTTACAAATTTCTATGCTTTCTATGATATCTTCACAACTGCAATATGCATTAACATTGGAAATGAGTAGCGTAAAAATAAAAAACAGCTTTATGTTCATCACCTTATCTACTTAATATAGTATACCAATCAAAGACTATATTAGCTCTCACTATCTCTATCATATTACCATTCAAAATCTGATTCATAGTTGCAGCATCAATATTTCTCTGCTTATTTAAAATAAGAGATTTGATCATAACATAACCGGGCAGATTTGGAATAGACTGTAGAAATAAAAAAATATGCTTATCGCTGATTGAGCTTAAATTTAGGACCACTTCACTTTTTATTACTTTTGTGCGTTCACTTTTGTTGTGGAGCTCAACTTCTTCGGGTATAGAAATTGATATTTCAGGTTCTAATATATAGTGCTTTTTATATAACTTGCTAAGCTCGAAATTTAAATTTGCAATGTATCTGCTACTATGTAAATTTGAAGAAGAAATTTTTTTCCATAAATCTAGGTTTTTATTTAGAACAACTTCCTTTTTTTGAATTCCAGTAATCTGTAAATTAATAGAACGTATTTTATCAATCGCAATTTGGTTTTTATTATAAATCTTTTCGTTATAGATAACAACATATGTTAATAACCCTATTAATCCAACAGATAATAACAAATACGATATAAACTGAATTGTAGCTTTTCTTTTTAATTGAGAGATAGTCATTAATCTACATTGCCTCTCCTATTTCAACATCAATAGATAGATTTTGCTCTTTAGCAGCAGGTAAGCTAGAAATATTAATGTCATAGGTACGAAAATTATCGTTTAAATTTTTTCGTAGTTTCTCGTATTGATGAGAAATATTTTTACCGGATTGAAAATTAAACTTTAAAGTTGTGGTAATATAACTTTTTGCCTCATTATAATTCCATTCAAATGATCGAAGCTCTATACCTGGTATTTTTAACTTTTCTACATACTTAACTTGTGTAAGAGGAGAGTATTCTATTTTTGATAAAATATTATTGATATTAATAAAATCATAAATTTCATCTATTTTTTTTACATTATAGCTTTGGCTAAGTTTTGTTAATTGGTTATTTAAGGTGTTCTGCTTTGCTGATAAATTATCAGCGACATTGACATTTGAATACAAATTTAGCAAACAAAGGGTGTTTGTTATAACTAAAACCAGGGCGAAGTATAGAAAAATTCGAGGAGAGTTTAAATAAAGGTAATTGAATAGATAAAATTCTTTAGTTTCCTTTGTATTAAAAATAGCTGCTAATTTATTCTTAAAGCTATGAAACAAAATTATGGTATCGCAAAAGTTATCTTTTTCACTTATAGCTAGTTCTGCTCCTAATAGTTTGCCTAACTCATATGGAGTTAATATGTTCACACTGTTCTCTGAAAAATTTATGACTGATAAACTAGCTTTGATATCTTCTGACACTATGATACAAAGGTCGATAGGGTTATTTTTTTCAAACCCAAACTTAGTTAAGGATCGAATAGTATCTTGCACTTCCTGATATATTCCACCAGCGATAATTCCTGGTAAATTATCATTAGTAAATGATGTTAAGCGCGTAAATACCATTTTATTCTCTTTAAGAACCACTTGTCTATAGCCTCCCGTTTTAGTTGCAGCAACTATAATTTTCCAATTATTAGGATCTTTATGTAGAATCTTTTTTGTTATATTACTTATTTCTATAGGAAACATTAATATTCCCTTAAAGTTGGAGCCTATCTCAATAAACACATTCAACCAATATTCTACTAAATGCTTTGCTTTTGATGAAACAAGAAGATAGCACCAGTTTTGATTGAATTTGTTTGGCTTCTCAACCAAAAAAACTGAACTTATGTCATTATTACGAGAAAAATGCTCCATCTTTGTTTTTGCTGATAGATAGGCACTAATCTTGTTTGCCCTTGTAATAAACTGTAGCGAGTAATTTTGATCTGCATGATTAAGCACCAGGTATAAAGGTGCTTTTTTATCTGACGAAAGACATGAAATTAAATCGGAAACTGCTTTATCGTTTTTGCCCTTAACAAAATACCTTTTATTTAAAGTATTATTTTTAAAATATAGTAACATTATGCCTTCTTCTCCAATAGAAAGCATAAACTTACTTTTGGATTTTGAACTAAACATATTAACAAAGCATATACTTATCTAGAATTAAAAAGGCAATTTATTGAAATTCATTAAACGTTAGAGGGAAATATTGTTATAAATTTTCGCAGCAACATTATTTATATTATAATTTTTTTATAAAATTACCACTAATATTAAGTTGTTTAGATAACAAATTAAGAAAATTCATTAAGACGAATTTGTTGTTTTTCAAATTGTAGGTAAACCTAAGCCACTTTAGCTATATCTGCCGATTGACTTTAATTAATAAGAGTTATTAATCTATTTACTATTCTTGTAATATTATTTCTAATGGTAAAGAAATATATATTTTTCTGGAACAGTTGTTATTTCAGATACAGAATTTATTGTAAGTAAACTAACCATTTGCTGAAGAGCGCTCATCTTCTGTGGTACTTGATGATGGAGCAACTAATTTGCTCAAAATCTCATCTTTTGGTCCCATAGCGTAAATGACACCATCTGACATGAGGATCACCTTATCAACTACGGACAATAACGGTAGCTTGTGAGTGATGATAACAGTAGTAGTATTTTGTTTTCTTGCAATGCCAATTGCATTAATTAAGCATGCCTCTCCATTGCTATCTAAGTTAGCGTTTGGTTCATCAAGTACTAAAAGTTTTGTGTGACCATAAAAAGCTCTGGCAAGTCCAAGAAGCTGTTTTTGGCCGCCAGAGAGCGTTACTCCTCCAGGACCTCCTATTGTTGTATCATATCCATTTGGTAAGCTTAGTATTAGTTCATGTATTCCTGCAATTTTTGCTGCTTTGATTATTTCTTCAGGATTTGGATCTGGCCTCATGCGAGCAATATTAGCTTTGACACTAGTGTTAAATAACTCAATATCCTGAGGTAAGTAGCCAACATAATTACCAAAATTTTCTCGATTCCAAGTATATACATCAGCGCCATCTAGTCTGACTACACCAGATATTGGCTTCCATACACCAACAGTTAATTTTGCGATAGTGGATTTACCAGAAGCACTTGCACCAATAACACCAACTACATCTCCAGGATCTATAATGAATGATATTCCTTTTACTGTCGGCTTATTGCTTCCATAAGGAGTAAAAAATACTCTATCAAATTCCAATTTTCCTTCAGGTTCTGGTAGAGCCATCGTTTGCTCTCTTTTTGGCGATGTTAATATAAGTCTTTGTAGCCTTCCATATGACATTCTAGCCTGATTTAAAAACTTCCAAGTATGAACCGCAGCATCAAATGGTGCTAATACTCTACCCATTAAAATTGAAGCAGCGATGATGCTACCGGCAGTCTTATGAGCTGTGATTGCAAGTAATGCACCTGTTCCAATCACTGATATTTGCAGAGTTGAGCGCAAAAATTTAGTGATTCCAGTAATTACATTAGAGCGATTTTGTGCTTTAATTTGCATTGCTCGGTTCTGATCATTTCGTTTACACCAATCAGAGACTATGAATTCTGACATGCCCATAGCTTCAACCACTTCTGCATTTCTTGTTGCAACATCTATAGCATTGATATTCCGTATAGTTTCTTCGTTGGTTTCTTGTAATATTCGTTTAGTGGCAAGTTCATTCCATATTGCCATAGAGACTAATATAATAATTCCAGTAATAGCTATAAACCCCGTGGAGGTATGTATCATGAAAATCACAACAAGGTAAATTAACGACCATGGAGTATCAAACAGTGAGAATATACCATTTCCTGTAATGAAATTTTTTATCACTCCGAGATCTCGTATTGCTTCACCACTTGAAGTTGAGCTCTGCACTGACGTTAGCCTGATTGACCTTACTATCAGATCTGGTGTTGCAGTTTTATCGATCCAATCACCTATTTTTGCCATGGCTAAATATCGACAAGTTTCAAGCATTGCAGAACATGCAAATGCAGATAAAGTGATAATTGTCAGCATAGTTAGTGTTGATACACTTTCGCTCGATATCACCCGATCAAGCACTTGAGAGGTATAAAGTGGTAGGAATAACATTAATAAATTGATTCCCGCACTAAACCAAAAGATAAACCAAAATGCACTTTTGCATTTTTCTAGGCAAATATATAGAGTACTTTGCTTCAATTCTTTTTTTATTGATGGCGTAATTTCCACAATCTTCCTCTTAATTTGATTACATGCACCATATACAATTTTTATTACAAAAATATTAATAACGGTAGTTAGCTTACTTTAAGTGAGTAAAATATTAATATATGTGAATAGGAAATATAAACAATGGTAAAAAGAAGTATAGTTAATATTTCCTTCATTGCCTATAGCGAAGCTACGTCATACCGCGATTCATTCCATAGCTGTACGAACATTCATTTTTGAAGGTAAACTGCACAGCAAATGGTGTCATGAAAGTAGCTGACACTGGGATGGCTTTGTTGCATCGCTACTTATGAAAGGCTAACTATAGTTAGGATTATAAGTAACCTATTGAAAATCTTGTTTTTTTGCAATCAATCTGATCAAATTTAAGAATAGTAATTTATTATTTACATTAATAAATTTAATTCTATTGAAAATAGCTAAAGCATTGAAATTCTTGAATTTTAGCCGGATTAGTGAGTGGTAGTGAAATTTCTTTTACTCAAATTTAGGTATTCACTGACCGTTCTTGTTGTAAATACCAGAATAATAAGCTACTGATATTCTCCACCTTTTTTATCTTTAATCCATCATAGCTAGCGATGCAACAAAGCCCACCGATTCATTCTACTGCAACGCAGAAAATTCGTACAATTGTGCATAATGTGGGGCTTCTGGCTGCATTTTTCTATTGAACTCACCTTTTCTCTATGTGACAGATTTCGTATTAAATTTTAAATTTAATGCGCCTAGATATACAAGCATTCCTAGCAAAACCATAGGTATAGAAAGCAACTGCCCCATAGTTAAATCAAGCCACAAATAGCCAATTTGATAGTCTGGTTCGCGAAAAAACTCAACGAAAAAACGTGCTATTCCATACCACATAACTGCAATACCAGTTAACGCACCGTGATACAGTCTTATTCTAGTTAAGAAAAACAGTGAATTTGCAACTGCAAAAAGTAGCAGTCCTTCAAAAAGTGCCTCATAAAGCTGGCTTGGATGATGCAGCAAATTATCACCACTCTCTGGAAATACCATACCCCATGGCATAGTTGTAACTCTGCCAAATAACTCTCCGTTTATAAAATTGCCTATGCGACCTAAAAATAAACCTATGGGAAATCCGCAAGAAACTAGGTCCAGTGCATAAAATGTAGGGATATTATGTCTTTTACACGAAATTATTACTGCAAGCAAAACTCCTATAGCACCACCATGAAATGACATCCCTCCTTCCCAGGTCTTCAATATCTCAATAGGGTTGCTTATATAAAGAACTGGATCATATATCAATACGTAGCCAAGTCTACCTCCAAGGATAATACCTACAATAGTGGCTGTTAATAACGAATCGTAAAAATTCTTAGTAAATATTTTTTGGTCATCTAGCTTATGTAAATACCAATATGCAAACACTATACCCAAAACGTAGGCTAAGGAATACCAATATATAGAAACAGGACCGATGCTGAAAATTACTGGATTTAAAGACATATTTTGCTATAAATTATTCTTAGACAATCTACTTTTTTCACGATCCCACTCTCTCTGTTTTATGGTTGCTCTCTTATCGTAGAGTTTTTTTCCTTTTACAATGGCAATTTTAGTTTTTGCAAATCCTTTATCGTTAAAATAGACCGAAAGCGGCACAACAGTTATCCCAGCAGTCTTGATTTGACCAATTAGTTTATTTATCTCCTGTTTATGCAAGAGTAATTTACGTTCCCTTTTTGGTTTATGATTTTTTCGGTTCGCAGCTTTATATTCTGCAATATGCATATTGTGCAGCCATACTTCGCTATTCTTTTCAACAACATAGGCGTCGGAAATATTTACTTTTCTTTCTCTTAGCGATTTAACTTCACTGCTTAATAAGACCATACCCGCTTCAAATTCTTCTAAGATGAAATATTCAAACCTTGCTTTCCTATTTTCTGCAATAACTTCCATATTTAAAGATATCTTTAAGCTTCAATATATTACAGAGTTTTTGACTTAATTCATAATAAAACAGTTATCCCAATAAATATAAGGTGCCAGGCTAGTCTGATAGCAACAGGATAACAAAAATCAAGTAAGTACTTCTTTTGCCTTTCCAGATACAAGTTCCTGCTTTACTCCTTTCATTTCAGTTTTAGGCTTTGACATTATATATTGACCAGCACCAACTATGAGCGCAGATCCTGCAGCTAGTCCAATTATTGCTGGTACAGATAGGGCAGTAGCAAATGCAAGTGCAACACCAACTATCACTGCAGTTACAAAACACACAATAACACCTTTTACAATTGCATTTTTTGCAGATTGTTCTTTTTCTTTCACAATTGCATTTTTTCCAACCTGTTTTTCTTCCTTTTTCTCTGGAAGCTGCATTACATCTTTATTTTCAGTAAGATCCTTTGGCGTTTTTTTATTCTCATTTTTTAACGTTTGCTTTTTTTCCGCTTCCTCTAAAAGCTGAATTATACCTTGATATTTAGTAAGGTCTCTTGGCGTTTTTCCATCAACATCTTTTAATGAAGGGTCTGCTTCAGTGTGTAGCAGAACCTCCACCACTTTTATTTTGCCATTTTCAGCAGCAAGATGTAAAGGAGTACGTCTATCACCATTGTTTGCATTAACCTCTGCTCCTTTTGCGATTAGAGTTTTTACTACATCTTCGTGGCCATTTTCAGCAGCAACATGCAAAGGAGTCCATCTATCAGCATCCTTTATATTAACATCTGCTTTCTCAACTAGAATTTTTACTACCTCTATGTGGTTATTTTCAGCAGCAAGATGTAAAGGAGTACGTCTATCACCATTGTTTGCATTAACCTCTGCTCCTTTTGCGATTAGAGTTTCTACTATATCTTCGCGGCCATTTTCAGCAGCAACATGCAAAGGAGTCCATCTATCAGCATCCTTTATATTAACATCTGCTTTCTCAACTAGAATTTTTACTACCTCTATGTGGTTATTTTCAGCAGCAAGATGTAAAGCAGTACATCTATCATCATTTTCTGCATTAACCTTTGCTCCTTTTTTGATTAGAATGTCTACTACATCTTTATGGCCCTCTCTGGCAGCAAGATGTAAAGGAGTACGTCTATCACCATTGTTTGCATTAACCTCTGCTCCTTTTGCGATTAGAGTTTTTACTACATCTTCGTGGCCATTTTCAGCAGCAACATGCAAAGGAGTCCATCTATCAGCATCCTTTATATTAACATCTGCTTTCTCAACTAGAATTTTTACTACCTCTATGTGGTTATTTTCAGCAGCAAGATGTAAAGCAGTACATCTATCATCATTTTCTGCATTAACCTTTGCTCCTTTTTTGATTAGAATGTCTACTACATCTTTATGGCCCTCTCTGGCTGCAAGATGTAAAGGAGTCTCGTCCACAATACCTTCTGCATTAACATCTGCTTTCTCAACTAGAATTTTTACTACCTCTATGTGGTTATTTTCAGCAGCAAGATGTAAAGGAGTACATCCATCATCATCTTTTGCATTAACATTTGCTCCTTTTGCAATGAGAATTTTTACTACATCTTCGCAGCCCTCTCTGGCAGCAAGATGTAAAGGAGTACATCCATCATCATCTTTTGCATTAACATTTGCTCCTTTTGCAATGAGAATTTTTACTACATCTTCGCAGCCCTCTCTGGCAGCAAGATGTAAAGGAGTACATCCATCATCATCTTTTGCATTAACGTTTACTCCTTTATTTAATAGGTTTTTCACCTCCTCCTCATTATTATGTTTAACAGCTGAAAGCAAAGCTTTGATGTTCTCTTGTGCCTTTAATAGAGCTCCTTTTACCACTTCATGGCCTTTTTGAGAAGCAAATGTTAAAGGAGTCCATTTATAATGATCTTTCGCATTAACATCTGCTCCTTTTTCAATTAGAGTTTCTACTATATCTTCGCGGCCATTTGCAGCAGCAAGATGTAAAGGAGTCCACCCATCACTATTTTTTGCATCAACGTTGATTCCTTCTGCTTTTGATAGAACTTGTACTATCTCTTTGTGGCCATTTGTAATAGCAAGATGTAAAGGAGTACATCCATCATCATCTTTTGCATTAACGTTTACTCCTTTATTTAATAGGTTTTTCACCTCCTCCTCATTATTATGTTTAACAGCTGAAAGCAAAGCTTTGATGTTCTCTTGTGCCTTTAATAGAGCTCCTTTTACCACTTCATGGCCTTTTTGAGAAGCAAATGTTAAAGGAGTCCGTTTATAATGATCTTTCGCATTAACATCTGCTCCTTTTTCAATTAGAGTTTCTACTATATCTTCGCGGCCATTTGCAGCAGCAAGATGTAAAGGAGTCCACCCATCACTATTTTTTGCATCAACGTTGATTCCTTCTGCTTTTGATAGAACTTGTACTATCTCTTTGTGGCCATTTGTAATAGCAAGATGTAAAGGAGCCCATCCTTGATCATTTTCTGCATTAACATTTGCTCCTTTTCCAATTAGAGTGTTTACTACATTTTCGTGGTTCTTTTCAACAGCAAAATGTAAAGAAGTCCATCCATCACCATTTTTTGCATCAACAATTGCTCCTTTTCCAGTTAGAATGGTTACTACATCTTTGTGGCCATAGTGAGCAGCAATATGTAAAGGAGTAATTTTATTATCATGTTCTGCATTAATATCTGCCCCGTTTTCAATCAGAGCTTTTGCTACATTTGCATAGTTCCAATAAGAAGCAAGATGTAACAATTTGACTTTCTTAGAATTTTGACCACAAGATATAGTAAATATGTAATTTATGTCAGATCCACTATCGTTGTCAGGTTTACTCTTTTCCCACTCTTGACATAAATCTGGATCTTCTTCTTGTAACTTAGCTTTTATTTTTTCAACTATATTGTCCTTGCTCAAATCTGAAAGGTCATTTATTTTTTTTAATATTTCCATAAATTTGTCATATTTCATAACTTCCTCACTTAAAAAACATAACTTAGTTGTTATATCTTTCAACATAGAAGTCAAGAACCTAAATATTCGTTATTATCTTTCCTTAAAGAGTCATTTAAGTTATATTACAGACTATGAAAAACCTCAACTTTAGGAAGGAAATCAAGTTTTTTTCTCTGTCATTTATAATTTTATTTGTTCTATGGACTGTATTGTCTGGTTATTTTGAGCCGTTTTTTATTTTTTGTGGAGTGTTTTCCTCTATATTCACATCGTTTATCTTTAGAAGGTTGATAAACGCTGAAAGAGCTCTTAGCCAGATTTTAAATAGTACGAGTAGACTATCGTTTTATAAGTTAGTAAGTTATATACCGTGGTTAATGTACCAAATCATTTTATCAAGTGTTTATGTAACAAAAAAGGTGCTACAACTCAAATCTAAGCTTGAACCGATTATTATCCTAAGAAAATGCAAAGGGCATAATGACGAAAGCATTGCGTTATTTGCCAATTCAGTCACAATCACTCCCGGAACTTTAACTATCAATGTTGAAAGCAAGCAAAAAACGTATTTGTCTACCATATGCTTGATAGATAAAAACCTTGAAAGCGGCATTTCTGAAATAGAAAACAAAATCTTAAAAATACTACGTTCAGTTAAGTAATTGCTTTAAATAAGTTAACAGCATCCTTATATTCCCTTACAAGACTTTCAAGCATTTCTTTTGGAAGGCTATTATTAACAATAGAACATAAATAATTATATAAATCTTCTAACCTTAATATGTTATTTCTCTTCTTGCTGTTAAATTTATACGGAAAAATACCTTCCATAACTTCAATAGTAGTAGCCTTGTTTAAAAATACATTTTCACTTGTCACGCTTATTCTTGCTAAAACAGTGTTAATTTCAGGTTCGTCACTCGTATAAAAATCTGATAGCTGAGTTATTCTAATAACGTACAAAGTTACTATTTTTGACAAGCAATTATCAGCATATTCACAATTTTTTATTACCTCCCACTGAGTAACCTGAGATTTACCTATTTTTGCATTGTTCGGTAATTTACTCATTGAACTTTCTCCATTTAATCCAGTGTAATAAATTATACTAATACTTTGTTAAATAAATAATAACGCGATTACAAAAATATATACTTATAGTGGTATATTATACAAAAATAGCACAATATCTAAGCATTAAAGCTAGTTTTAGCTGGATACATGGGGCTATTCGTTATTTTGTGTTGTCCAGTGAGGTCCAAAATTAGAGGTCCACTTATATAAAGAGTTTAGTCTGCCTTCTTTGCTATAAAATAAGTTTTCCTTTTGAGCTGTTTTGTTAGATGTATGGTCCCAGAGTGTGATGGTGTGGATTTAGTATAAATAATTCTGGAGACTGTGTCCACTGATAACATATAAATTCATAAGGAGTAAGACCCTTAAGAGTTTTGAGTCTCTTTGCATAATTATAAGCCATAACAAAGTTATAAAGGTGTTCTTTAAGTTGCTGGTGCGATTGATAGTAATACTTCTTAACTGTAGCATCCTTTAAAGTTTTATTCATACGCTCGACTTGCCCATTCGTCCAAGGATGGCTAACTTTTGTCAAACGATGTTCAATAACATTCTCTTCGCAAACTCTATCAAATATATGTTGGAAAGCATACTTATGACGCTTCTGGTTTGTAAATTGTATACCGTTATCTGTCAAAATAGTATGGATTTTATACGGTAAAATTCTAATCAAATTACGTAAGAACTCAGCAGCTATGGGTTTTGTAGCACTGTTACACAACTCAACATAGGTAAATTTGGATGTCCTATCAATAGCAACAAACAAATGTAATTTGCCCTCCTCAGTTCTAACTTCAGCAATATCAATATGAAAGTAACCGATAGGATATTGTTTGAATTTCTTTTTTGACTTAACTTCTCCATCAACAGTTGGTAATCTGCTAATGTTGTGTCTTTGTAAACAACGATGCAAGCTAGAGCGAGTCAAATGCGGAATTGTAGACTGCAGAGCGTAAAGGCAATCATCTAGTGGCAGTAGTGTATACTTGCGAAATGTAACTATTATAGCTTCCTCTTCTAGCGTTAAAACAGTTGATCTTGGATGCTTTGGACCCATATCAGCATCTTTCGTAAATGAACGTTTTCTCCACTTAATAATAGTTTTTGGATTAAGGTTATAATGCTTGGAGAGTTTTGCTATGCTCTCTTTTCTATTTTGTATTGCTCTACGAATCGTCTGTGTTGTTTTGGCGCACCCATGTAATATCTGTCCCATAATGACTCCTTAAATGATGATGATAGTATACCATCACTCTCTGGGACCATACATCTAAGCGTCGGTAGCATATCAAATAGTGAACATAGAGTTGCTTCAAAATGCAAAAAAATGTATGAGCAGATCGAACAAGAGATAAGTAGGAGTAAAGTTCTACATATTGATGAAACGAGCCATTATAACAAAGGTAAACTCGCTTGGTGTTGGATGTTTGCAAGCAATACGGCAAGTTTTGTAAAATTTACAGAGTCAAGAGGAATGAAAGTTTTACAAAATAGTAAATTCTGCAATCGCAATAGCTTGGTAATAACTGACAGGTATGCAGCATACAATTATTTTGCCGATAAAAACAGGCAAATCTGTTGGGCACATTTATCAAGAGATTTTGAAAGATTAGCACATAGTTGGAATATTGAAGTTAAAGTTCTGGGTTGTTACTTGAGAAACGTGGCCACTGAATTATTTGCACTAAAAAAAGCTTTACTAAAAAGTGAGATAGATGTTTTGAGGTTTGTCAGACGTGCCAGAAAATTAAGAAAACGTACAAAGTATTACTTGAAGGAGATATCTCGTTTACCTGAAGCAATTGGAGCCTCTCGAGTTGCAAAAAATGTTCTGAGATCTGAAAGAATGATGTGGAAATTTTTAGATGACCCAGAAAATATTCCGCTGACAAATAACCACGCTGAACGGCAAATTCGGCATTATGTCGTTTATCGCAAAAACTCATATTTTACACAATCAAAGCGGGGAAATACATTCCTTGAGCGGATAATTTCATTATACTTAACTTGGAAACAAAGGGGTCTCAATCCTTTCCAAAATCTCCTATCTATTGTTTCTTAAACCACTCTCCTGAACGGATACGCTTGAATTTACTTGTTTCCGGACAACCTCTTATAGCTCTTTTCATAGAAGTCCGGATGTGATAAGGATAGATAATGATAAGGAGGTTGAATGCCAGCAGCATATAGTTATGATTTAAGAAAAAAAGCAATGGAGGCGCTAGACGAAGGAGAAAGCAGAGAAGCAGTGGCAGCAAGATTTAAGATTGGACGAACTACTTTATGGGAGTGGCAGCACTGTAGGCTTGACCATAAATTATGTTAAGATAGAAAATGACTATTTTAGATAGAGCTTGATGTAATGCAGTGCGATACAAAATAACGGTAGAATATAATGGTAGTAATTTCTCTGGTTGGCAAAAACAGCAACACTCTGCTAACTCAATCCAGGAGAAGATAGAAAATGCTATATTTAATTTTAGTGGTGAGAAAGTTACTTTGTACTGTGGTGGCAGGACTGATGCAGGAGTTCATGCTTTAGGACAAGTTGCTCATTTTGATATGGAAAAGGAATTTGAGCTTTATAGAATAAGGAATGCAATAAACTATCATTTAAAATCAATTCCTATGGTCGTGCTTAATGCAGAAGTTGTAGATGATGCGTTTCACGCACGGTTTTCAGCAAAAAAAAGATATTACGAATATAGAATAGTTAATCGCTATGCTCCTGCCGCTCTGGAGACGGGTTATGTATGGCAAGTGTTTAGCCCACTTGATGTAAATATTATGCGTGAAGCTGCTAAACATCTACTTGGAAAACATGACCTTTCAAGTTTCCGTTCAAAAGATTGTCAAGCCGCAAATCCGATAAGAACAATTGATGATATCGATATAATACAAAATGGGAATCATATACACATCAAAATATCTGCTATTTCCTTTTTACATAACCAAGTGAGGATTATTGTGGGTACTTTAGTTGAATTTGGAAAAAATAGAACCAATCCGCAAGAAATGCTAAATATATTAAACCAATGCAAAAGAAGTGCCGCTGGAGTTACTGCACCACCTTTTGGCTTATATTTGGTAAAGATAGATTACTAATTTAATAAAAGCTAGTGAAATAAGTGCCATACCGCCACGGTATCTCCAGATTCCGCTAACAAGCAGCGAGATGACGAGTTTAAGTTCTCATTGGCATTACTACATATAATGCACTTGAATCGTCTTCATCAGTGATAATTGTAGCACTATTACCATCGGCTAAGCTAAACTTACATTTATTTTTTATGCAGGATAGAACATCAAGTAAATAACGCGAGTTGAACCCTATTTCTATAGGGGCTTCATTGTAGTCCACTTCTATGGATTCAGTTGCATCACTGCACTCTTGGGAGTTTGAATGCAGAGTTAGCAGCTTTTCTTGTAGTGAGAATTTAATAGATTTTACTTTATCAGATACAACAACGGAAACTCGATCTATAACGTCTGAAAGTTTTTTACTTTCAATAATCATATGCTTATCTTGAGATGCTGGAATAACTGCTTTATAATTTGGAAAAGTTCCATCTATTAATTTTGATATTAGAATATATTCACCGCATGTAAACTTGATTTTTCTGTCTGAGAGTTTTACTTTAATTTCATTACAATCGTCCAATATTTTTAACAGCTCCATAACAGTTTTACGTGGAATGATCACACCAAATTCGCCATTGATGTTCCCAGGCTTTGGCCTCTTTATACATGATAAACGATGGCCATCAGTTGCAACGCAGTACAGAAATTGCTCATCTGTATGTAGATATATTCCATTTAAATTATACCTTGTATCATCTAGTGATACAGCAAATTTTGTTTTAGTTAATAAGTCTATCAGGTCTGTATTTAGTAGAGTACAATCATGTTTATAATTGTCTTCTTCAAGAGCAGGAAAGCTGCTTGAAACTACATTCGGTAAAGAAAAGTTTGCATTTCCGCAAGACATCAATAATTTTCCTTGGTTGTTTACTTCAAAATTGACATCCAAATCAGCGGGTAACTTCTTCACTATGTCATGTAAAGTATGCGCTGAAATTTTTACTTCTCCTTCTGTTAATACGGTTGCAGCAAGTGAGGCAAACATTGAAATGTCAAGATCAGTTGCCATTAATTTTATGCTGCCGTGTTGTGCTTTGATATTTATACACGCCAAAACATCTATTGCATTACGCCTTTCAACCACTCCACTTACTCTGGATAATGTATTTAAAAGACTTGTGCGGCTCACGCTAAAACGCATCTGCTCGCACACAGAATTTTGCTTTTTGATTTCTGTATCTACACCTGCAACCTCTGACATTGCTAACTCTCAAAAATATATTTTAAATGATATCCACATCCCATATAAAGTAAAGTGCTATTTATCGAAAGGGCAGTCTGTTTTATACTACAACTGGAAAATTACCTATTCTGTTACAATAATTTACTTTGTATGGCATAAATCATGCATTTTTTGATACGCTTTTTGAAAACCAAGTAGGGAATAAGTATCATCAATGGTCACTGTTTTTGTTTTTCCATTAACTACCATTGATAATCCCTGCTTCATTTTTAGAATGAGATCTTGATCTATTTTTGTATGCTCTGCCCACGCAAAACTTCCCTGTATTATGGGCAGTGTATATTTAATTTTTTTGTCGATATTGAGAGCTACAGGCTCCTTATCATACTGAAAACCAGAGGTAACGCTTACCTCATCTGCTTTTTTATCAACATAACTAACCATTACATACGGCTTGCGATTGGTTGTATAATATTCGCTTTTTTTTTTAGGATAGGATATAATATAACATACTTTCTCTCCATCTTCCAATGCAGTATACACGAGCCAATCTTTATATTTTTCCTTCAATTGTACATCACTAACCGATGCAAAAGCGCCTATCGAAAAAAATATTAGAAATATAAAAAAACTACGCATGCAAACCAAATTTCAAACTTTCAGATTGTATATATTGTTTTACCTTAGCCATCGCCTGCTCAGCCAACTGCCTTATTCTTTCTCTTGAAACACAATATTTTTTACTAAGTTCATCCAGAGTTTGAATGTTTTCAGACAAATATCTACTGATAAAAATGTCTCTTGCCCTTTCGTTGAGGCTCGCTAGTGCATTGTTTAAAATTGTTTCTTTTAATTCTTTTTCTTCATGATTCTGATAGGTTACTTCTTGACTGACCAAGTTACATGGGATCATATCTTGTAGCTCCCTTTTAGAGTCATCACCTATTTTTATGCAATCGTTTAGCGACTGATCCTTACAAGCCATACGGTAATTCATCTGCAGAACGTCTCCTTCGGATACAGAAAGCTCATTAGATATTGCTTTTATTTCTTCATTATTTAAGGTTTCCCTGTTTGTATACTGTAAAATTCTTTTTTTTATTTTACGTAAACTAAAAAACAATCTTCTTTGTGCTTGCGTTGTGCCTATTTTCACAAACGACCAAGATTTCAATATAAAGTCTTTTATTGAAGCTTCAATCCACCACACCGCATAAGTTGAAAAACGAAACCCTAAATCAGGATTAAACTTTTTCACTGCATGCATTAAACCCATATTTCCTTCCATGACCAGGTCCATCAACAATAGTCCATAATTTTTGAATTTCATTGCAATTTTCACTACCAAATTCAAATGGCTGGTAATCAATTTATGAGCAGAAGAAACATCCTTATGTTGGTTCCAATTTTTTGCTAATCGTACCTCTTCCTCTTGAGACAGCATAGGAAATTTTTGCACCCTAGCAATATATTGCATGAGATTGGTTCTGCTATCGACACATAAGTTTGCCATTGAGGTCAACATAACAACTTAAATTAAAACTTCATGCATATAATATATTGATTTTCCAGCAAAAATTCAAGCTTTGATTTGAAAAAAGTAAAAATTTTCCATCTAATTTCTTGGAGACAGTAGGCCGCAGTGTTAGCTAATTGGATAACATCATGTAACTTTAGATGATATTCTACCAGTACAATGGTAAACGTTATAGCTTAAACACATAGCAAATAGTGTTATTCCAGTGCCTTGACACTGGAATCCACATTTCTTTTTTCTAGATCCCAGTGTCATGCTACTTGGATGACAAGAAAAAACCCACTGGGATAACAAGATTGAGATAGACTAGAAATTAAACGCTACTCCAGCTTCTGCACCAACAGTGCTGTAAAGAACTTTGAGTTCCCCTTTGCCGTCTTTGTCAGTTTTATCAAAGTTAGCACCATAAGAACCGAAATAGCGAGCTCCAGCGTAAAGTTTGACTTCTGGAGTTACATCGTAACTAACACCAGCTCTTGCTTGACCAGCAAAAGCAAATTTATCATTTTGACTACTCACAGCAGTTGCCAAAGGTGTGCTAATATACGCTGCACCAACGCCAACACCAATATATGGAGTGATAGGCATATCTTCAATTGCTATATCGTAATAAACGTTAACTAGTCCTGAAATTGCTGTTAAACTGTCTGCAATAGTATCTGGCGTAAATTTTGCATCTGTAACATCATTTTTGTTTAGGTATGAATAAACTCCTTCAACATCAACCCTGATGTCGTCCATTTTGTAACCAAACGCACCACCACCAGCTATAAAAGACGCTTTTAATGGACTGTAATCACTATTGCCTTTCTTATAGGTAATACCATCAACTTTTGTGAAAAGAGGTAAAATTTCACCGTTGTATTGCAAACGAACGTAGTAGCTAGTTTCTTCATCACTTATTGGACCAACAGGATCTGAAAAAGCAGAGTTTGATAAACTTAGCAACGTTGCTAAAGCGGCTGCTGAAAAAAACTTTTTATAATGCATAATTGTCCTCGTAAAAAAAATTAAAATTCCACTTTAGCAGTCTAAGTAACAACTAAAGTTAAGTCAAGTGCTAACTTAATAACACAAAATATCCTACATTTTAACTAATTTTTAGGAGAAGACAAAGATTTTATTAATGAATAAATAGAGTTACACGACTTTTTTACTCTTGATTTTTTGGTATAGCTAACATAGGTAAGATTTACTATCGAAAGACCTCGTCATTCCGCTGCTTGTTAGTGGATGAGATACCGCGAATGAATCCATAACTACACGAACATTGCAATTTGAGTCTACCAGGAGGGCAATGCCTCTTATTCAAGTACCCTCTTCTTGTCATCCCAGTGCGTGACACTGGGATGGCTTTGTTGCATCGCTCAAGTGAAAAGAACTGGCAGTTACTGACAAAATTCATTATAAATAGCCATTTAACTGTTGAAGAAAAAATATGCCACAAAAAATGAGAGTCAGTAACTGCCATGAATATAACAAATTTCTCCAAGAAAGAGGAAGCATTTTTTGTTATATCAATGACGCCATAGAAAATTGGTACGAGAATTGTCCAAAAATGCAGGGCGGCAACTATATTTATAGTGATAAAGTTGTGATTTTGGTGCATATAATCGTCAGTTTCTTTAGAATTGGTTTAAGACAAACAGTCGGGTTTATAAAAGGGTATTTGCAACAAATAGGAAGAGATTTGGCAGTTATCAGCTATTCACAAGCATCAAGAAGGTTTAAGAAACTTAATATTAAGATAAATGATTGCAGAATTGATAAAAATATAGCTCTTTCCATAAAAGTCCGGATGTGATAGGATAAGGGTAGATGATGATAAGGAGGTTGAATGCCAGCAGCATATAGTTATGATTTAAGAAAAAAAGCAATGGAAGCGCTAGACGAAGGAGAAAGCAGAGAAACAGTGGCAGCAAGATTTAAGATTGGACGAACTACTTTATGGGAGTGGCAGCAAAGAAGAAAAGAAACAGGAGACTTTCAATCAAAAAAACTTGGAAATGGGGGTTACAATCACAAAATTACCGACTGGGGTACCTTTGCCAAATTTGCCAGAGAACACGGAGGAAAGACTCTATCGGAAATGGCTAAACTTTGGAACAACGTTAGTATCCAAACGATCTATCGAGCCCTTAAAAAAATTGGATTTACGCGCAAAAAAAGACATATGGATACAAGGAAAGAAACGAAGAAAAACGTGCTGAATTTTTGAAAATTATAGCGACAAAAGAACCTAAAAACTTAGTGTATATAGATGAGTCTGGCATTGATAACACCGAAGACTACCCCTACAGATATTGCCAGAAAGGACAGCGGTTTTATGCCTTAAAATCTGGAAAGAAAACTCAACGAATCAGTATGGTTGCAGCCTTAAGTGGAAGAAAGATAGTTGTTCCGTTAACCTTTGAAGGCCACTGTAATATGGATGTTTTTAATGGATGGTTTGAGCAATTTTTGACACCGATCTTGGAACCTGGACAGACTGTCATTCTTGACAATGCTACTTTTCATAAGTCTGATAAAGCTTGCTAAAGGGGTTGGTGCAGAAATTTTGTATCTGCCGCCTTATTCTCCAGATTTCAACAAAATTGAGCATCATTGGTTTGCTATAAAAAACAGAGCCAGGAAAAACATTCCTCTATTCGAATCCTTTCGTCGTGCTGTTGATTCTGCCTTCCTATGACCTGTTCGGACTATTATGAGAAATGCTATAGAGGTTGTCCGGAAACTAGTAAATTCAAGCATATTCCCTCTTTAACATAACCCTACTCATAGCTAGGTATATGAAATTCTCAGTGGATGTTGTGAGTAAATCATACTCCTTCGATAGCCTTCTATTCCTATTAACCCAAGCAAAAGTCCTTTCTACAACCCATCTTCTTGGCTGTACTTTAAACCCTTGTTCTCTTGTTGGTAGTAGCTCAGGTGGCGTATCTTTGTGCACCCAAAATCTACATGGAGGCCTTGTAACAATTTCAATATCTATGTCATATTCTTCCTTTATGTGATTCTTGTATGGTCCCAGAGTGTGATGGTGTGGATTTAGTATAAATAATTCTGGAGACTGTGTCCACTGATAACATATAAATTCATAAGGAGTAAGACCCTTAAGAGTTTTGAGTCTCTTTGCATAATTATAAGCCATAACAAAGTTATAAAGGTGTTCTTTAAGTTGCTGGTGCGATTGATAGTAATACTTCTTAACTGTAGCATCCTTTAAAGTTTTATTCATACGCTCGACTTGCCCATTCGTCCAAGGATGGCTAACTTTTGTCAAACGATGTTCAATAACATTCTCTTCGCAAACTCTATCAAATATATGTTGGAAAGCATACTTATGACGCTTCTGGTTTGTAAATTGTATACCGTTATCTGTCAAAATAGTATGGATTTTATACGGTAAAATTCTAATCAAATTACGTAAGAACTCAGCAGCTATGGGTTTTGTAGCACTGTTACACAACTCAACATAGGTAAATTTGGATGTCCTATCAATAGCAACAAACAAATGTAATTTGCCCTCCTCAGTTCTAACTTCAGCAATATCAATATGAAAGTAACCGATAGGATATTGTTTGAATTTCTTTTTTGACTTAACTTCTCCATCAACAGTTGGTAATCTGCTAATGTTGTGTCTTTGTAAACAACGATGCAAGCTAGAGCGAGTCAAATGCGGAATTGTAGACTGCAGAGCGTAAAGGCAATCATCTAGTGGCAGTAGTGTATACTTGCGAAATGTAACTATTATAGCTTCCTCTTCTAGCGTTAAAACAGTTGATCTTGGATGCTTTGGACCCATATCAGCATCTTTCGTAAATGAACGTTTTCTCCACTTAATAATAGTTTTTGGATTAAGGTTATAATGCTTGGAGAGTTTTGCTATGCTCTCTTTTCTATTTTGTATTGCTCTACGAATCGTCTGTGTTGTTTTGGCGCACCCATGTAATATCTGTCCCATAATGACTCCTTAAATGATGATGATAGTATACCATCACTCTCTGGGACCATACATCTAAGTATAAAAGTAGCCGTTTTATGTTAAAACACAACGTTCTTGATGAGATTACGGCAAGGCTGGATTCCAGTGGGCTTTGTTGCATCGCTCTTCGGATAGTAGGTAACGTACAATAAATTCATGAAGCTATCTCAAACTTAGCCATGCCTATTTCAATAAATTTGTTAAGCAAATAACACTTGAGTAGCAGTTCCTTCTCACGATTAATTTCAGATTTGCTCCTAAAACTAAACCCAAATATTCGCTTCAACCTTGAGAAAAATCCTTCAATATACGATCTTTTTCCGTAATTTACTTCTTCTTTCCATCTTTTTATACCATTCTCACCATGTAATTTCATTAACTGAATAGCGGCATTTCTATCAAGCATATAATCCAATTTTGGATGCTCTGCTGCGTTGTTTTTCGGAGGAATTTTCGTTTTTATACCATATTGATTACACAGCTTATAGAGCTTTTCTCTGTCATATGCCCTATCTGCATATAGTACTTTTATGACATACTGAAAATCGACTTCTTTTAGCAAATCACAAGCTCCATAGTGATCAGAGTAGACACCGTTACTGTATTTTACAGCTATGGCTTTTTTGCTGTTTGTATTCAACATTACATGCAATTTTCTTGTCTGTTCATAGCTGCGATACTTTCTATCTTCGCTATTTTCTTTGCTATGACCAGGAGTGTTGTTGTATATACTAATTCCTGTACTGTCTATAGCAATTTCGATATCTTCCATATTATTTTCTGCAATCATTGATCTTAATATTGAGTTTCTTAAACCTTCTTGATGATTGTGAATAGCTGATAACTTGCAAATTTTTCCCAATTTGCTCAAGGTATCCTGCTATAAACCCAACTGTTTGCCTCAGGCCTATTCTAAATAAACAAGTTATTATGTGCACCAAAATTACAACTTTATCGCTATAAATATTGTTGCCACCTGGTATTTTTGGACCATTCTCGTACCACTTTTCTATGGCTTCGTTGATATAATGAAAAATATTTCCTCTTTTTTCTAGAAATTTGTTATATTCGCTATGGTTACTGACCCTCATTTTTTGTGGCATATTTTTTCTTTCAAGGTTAAATGGCTATTTTATAATGAATTTTGTCAGTAGCCACCAGATTTTTCAGTTGCTATGCAACAAAGCCATTCCAGTGTCAAGCACTGGAATGACAAGAGGGGAGCTACTTGAATGACAAGAAAATGGTACTGGCATAATAAGAAAGAAACACTGAGATGGTGAAAGAAAGAATATACGCGAGCAGCACCCATAGGGTAGCGCGTGACGCTGGAATCCAGTTTTTTCCTATTACCACAAACCGTAGCTTCATTAGTTAGAATAGCATAACTAGCGAGTACGAAACGGAGAAGTTTTAATTTGAACTACAGTTTCAGTGCTATTTAACATATATGCCTTCATACGCAAAAATGCCAGTATATGATACTATGCCAATCAATATATAATTGAATTATGGTAGAAAAGCTCTCTAATATTAAAGGCTCAAATACTCCTTTGCTTGGTCAGTTAAAACGCGTCCTCTTGGTGTGCGCTTTACAAAACTAATTTTGATTAAATAAGGTTCTACTGTTTCTTCAATATTGCCAACATCCTCAGATAGTGCAATAGATATAGTGTCAATTCCAACAGGTCCTGAGGTGTTGAATAAAAATCTTAGATAATTCATATCAAGTTTATTGAGTCCCATTTTATCTACACCCAATTTTAGTAATACAGAATCAGCGACTTCATAAGTGATTTTTTTATCATCTTTCACTTCAACAAAATCCCTTATTCTTCTGAGTAACCTCAAAGCAATTCTTGGAGTGCCGCGCGCACGGCAGGCAATTTCCCGTGCTGCATCCTCTTCAATTTCAGCAGAAAGAACTCTTGCGCCTCTTTTTATAATATTAACCAGCTCCTCAAAGGAATAAAACTCAAGATGCAAAGGAATGCCAAAACGATCTCTGAGTGGCGCAGAAAGTAATCCAAGCCGTGTTGTTGCTCCAATTAGCGTAAATGGTGGTAGATCTATCCTTAAAGTGCGAGTAGATGGGCCTTCACCTACTAATATGTCCAGGCAGAAATCTTCCATAGCAGTATATAAAACTTCTTCAATGCTGCGATTTAATCTATGGATTTCGTCGATAAATAGGACATCTTTTGCATTTAAAGTGGTAAGCACTGCGGCCAAGTCTCCAGCTTTACTAAGTAAAGGACCAGAAGTTGCGCGAAAGCTAACTCTTAATTCTTTAGAAACAATTTGTGCTAAAGTTGTTTTGCCAAGCCCTGGAGGACCGTACAATAAGACGTGATCTAAAGCTTCAGTTCTCGTCTGTGCAGCGTTTATAAACACTTTTAAATTTTGTATTAAGTCTTTTTGTCCGACAAAATCATCAAGTTGTTCAGGTCTGATGTTGATATTGCGCGCATCTTCAGTATATTCTTTACCGCACGATATTGATTTCATAATGTTGAGAGCTCCTTAAGCGCCATGCGAATAATATCCTTAGTGTCCAGATTTGGCCTGTATTTTTTTATCGTATCATAAGCTTTCATTTTTTCATACCCAAGATTGATCAATGCTGAAAGGGCATCTTCATTGATTGGATGAAAATTATTGTTATTTATTTCTAGTTTACTCACTTTGCCACTCAATTCAGTGATGATTCGATTTATGAGTTTCAGGCCAAGTCCACTCATCTTGAGTGTTACTTTATCCTCATTCATAATTGCCAAAAATAGCTGTTCTGGAGTTAATTTGCCCAAAATTGACATTGCAGTTTTATAGCTAACGCCGCTTACTTTGACAAGCAACCTCAAGCACTGCTGTTCTTCTTCGCTTATAAAACCATATAGCTGAGCGACATTTTCTCTGTTATTTGCATAGGTTTCGATAAGTAATTTAACTCTACTTCCGATGGAACATGCATTTAAAGTTTTGGCAGAAAGGTGCACTATATAGCCAACATCATTCACGTTCAGGATTATGTGATCACTGCGCACTTCATCAACTATTCCGCTTAGATTTCCTATCATTTTTAGCACTGTATAGGGTTCAGTTTAAATACTCCTGGATCTTAGGTCAAGCAAACGAACATTATAACAGGGAAACGTGGCTAAAAAACCACTTGACAAACTCCGCCAGCCCCCTTATCATAAACACTGAAGCTATTTATTTATCTTCTCTGTACAGATTAAATGACAAAAAAACTCACGTATCTGGCGTATCATGTTTAATTTTTTGCACTATGTGCACCTTATGTCTTTATAAAACTTCTAGGTTTTTACCTAATATAAGCTGAAACGCGCTTATAAAGCGTTTAAAACATAAAAAAACGCCAACTTAAAAAATGGATAGTGAATAACTAGCTACCCTAGGGTTTCTTTTGCCTTTTTTTCTGTTTAGTAAATTTCTTAACGTTTATAATTTAGATTAGTTGCGGTTTAAAAGTAGCTGAATCGCGGTTATTAAGTGTTTAGAATAAAAAAACGCCATACTTGAAAGTATAATGTAAGTAATTAGCCAATCATGGGGCTTTTTTTGCCTTTTTTTTCGTTTGGTAAATTTCTTAATGTTTATAGCTAAACGACAACCGTCATCCCGCTGCTTGTTAGCGGGATCTATGCTAAGAGGTTGTCCGGAAACAAGTAAAAGGCTATAATATCTGAAATTTTAGTACGGGGTAAAGATGAGAAAAAAGTATCCAACAGATCTAAGCGAAAGGGAATGGGCAAGAATAGAAAAACACTTCAGAGTATCATACAAGAAAGGAGGAAGGCCGCCAAAGTATAGCAAAAGAGAAATATTAGAAGCAATTTTCTATGTATTGCGTACAGGGTGTCAATGGCGGTATTTACCAAATGATTTTCCGCTATGGAAGACTGTGTATGAGCAGTTCAGGCAATGGAAGAAGCAGGGAATTTTTGAGAAAATGAATTATGAAATTACAAAATATAGTAGAAGAAAAATAGGAAGGAATGAGCAGCCGAGTGCCTGTATAGTAGATAGTCAATCTGTAAAGACTACAGAAAAGGGGGGATCAAAGGCTATGATGGAAGTAAAAAAGTAAAGGGTAGAAAAAGGCATATAATTACAGACACTCAGGGTTTTATACTAGGTTGTTACGTAGGCGCTGCTAACGAAAATGATAGAGATGGTATTAAAATAGCATTAAACAATATGAGAACAAAATATACTAAAGTTAAAAAAATGTGGGCTGACATGGGATACCAAGGAAGAAATTTAAAGAATCACACAAAGGAAGAATATGACATAGATATTGAAATTGTTACAAGGCCTCCATGTAGATTTTGGGTGCACAAAGATACGCCACCTGAGCTACTACCAACAAGAGAACAAGGGTTTAAAGTACAGCCAAGAAGATGGGTTGTAGAAAGGACTTTTGCTTGGGTTAATAGGAATAGAAGGCTATCGAAGGAGTATGATTTACTCACAACATCCACTGAGAATTTCATATACCTAGCTATGAGTAGGGTTATGTTAAAGAGGGAATATGCTTGAATTTACTAGTTTCCGGACAACCTCTTATACCAATTCCCATTACAGGGCAAACAGATGGACAATGATGGAAGAAAAGCCATACTGAAGTAAGTAAAATAGCGAGGTTTAAATGGCATTAAGATCAAAATTATTGGATGAAAAAGTAGTAGAATCAGCAAAAGAAATGCTGAAGAAAGTAAGGAATAATGCATATGTTTCAAAAAAACTAAATGCTGTAATTGCAGCAAAAAAGTACAGTATAACGGCTGTAGCAAAAATATATTGCATTTCAAGAAGCGCACTAACTTCGTGGGTAAAACTCTTGAAAATTGGCAGAGAAGAAAAACTGTTTGCTCCTTCACAACGTCGTAGAAAAACTAAATTAAATCAGGCTCAACTACAGCAAATTGAAGAGTGGATAGAAGAAAATCCTAATATCACCATTAAAGAAATGAGAATAAGAATCCAGGAAAAGTTCGGATTAAATATCAGCAAATCTACAGTACACCGCCATATGCAAAAGATGAAATTCTCATATATTACACCAAGACCAGTTCATAATGGACAAGATAAAAGCAAACAAGAGGAATTCAAAAAAAAATCTCAATGGAGCTATTAGCAAGTATCCAGAAAAAGAGCTATTTTTCTTTGATGAATCACGGTTTGGCACACATTCAAAAGTCGGACATGGGTGGTTTAAAAAGGGGATTAGAACACAGGTTAAAACAAAATTAGGTAGGCAAAATTTCTATCTCTATAGTGCAGTTAATCCTAGAAATGGAGAGAGTTCTAGCTTATTTGCACCAAATGTCAACACTGATTGCATGAACATATTTCTTGAGCAAATTTCGCAATATCTAGAAACACGAGAGGCTTTTCTCGTTATGGACTGTGCTAGTTGGCATAGGTCAAAAAATTTAAAGGTACCTAAAAATATCGACATTATATACCTACCTCCATACTCACCTGAGCTAAATCCTGTTGAGAGGCTTTGGTTATATATAAAACAGAACATTTTGCGCAATAAAATATACGATACAATTGCTCTACTTGAGGGTGCTTTGTGCAAATTTATTACTTCTCTTGCCAGCTCCACAATTAAACAACTCTGCAATGTTTCCTATTTGACTGGACAACAATGAGAATTGGTATCAGTATGTCATAAAAGTACTATATGCAGATAGGGCATATGACAGAGAAAAGCTCTATAAGCTGTGTAATCAATATGGTATAAAAACGAAAATTCCTCCGAAAAACAACGCAGCAGAGCATCCAAAATTGGATTATATGCTTGATAGAAATGCCGCTATTCAGTTAATGAAATTACATGGTGAGAATGGTATAAAAAGATGGAAAGAAGAAGTAAATTACGGAAAAAGATCGTATATTGAAGGATTTTTCTCAAGGTTGAAGCGAATATTTGGGTTTAGTTTTAGGAGCAAATCTGAAATTAATCGTGAGAAGGAACTGCTACTCAAGTGTTATTTGCTTAACAAATTTATTGAAATAGGCATGGCTAAGTTTGAGATAGCTTCATGAATTTATTGTACGTTACCTACTATCCGAAGAGCGATGCAACAAAGCCATGCCAGTGTCACGCACTGGCATGACACCCATTTGTTCCTATAGTTGTCTTTTTTCGTCTACCTTATTTTGCCACCCTGCTGAACAGATACATTGAGGTTTTGCCTATAGTAAATTACGCACATAATCAACCAAGTTAAGGAAAGTGCAAACCAAGTGATTGCATATTCCAAATGCTTCATTGGCTGTATAGCTACTTTGCTGCCAAAATTGTTCGGCCACAATACACACTTCTCTAGCTTAATACCTAACTCATTGGAAATTTCTTCTGTACTCAGGGTAAACCATGTATTCGAAGCAGTATCGTTCTTGATAAACCAATTTTTACTTTTATTGCTATCGCAATATAAAATTCCATCTGCAACTACTTTTTCAATTTTTACTTTTTTCTCCTTTTTTTCTCTAACTATTCCTTTATTCACCAACATGTAACGTCCAGTGGTGAGCAACATAGGAGACAGCACGTGATAGCCGTGTTGCCCTGCAAAAACATATAGTTCTATATCACTTAGAATCCCATCAATCTTGACATGCCTATAGTTAAATTTTTCAAGGTCGTTATTGGGCAATAGATGAACCACTGGAAGACTCATACTTTTAATAATATTATTCTTCCAGTTCAATCTGAATATTTGCCATAACCCTAATAAAAAAAGAAGTGAGCAAGGTATAATTAAAATAAATACTATCTTTTTTAACACTCTATATTTGTGTTCTTAAATAGTTTTCAACACCCATTAGTTCAATAAGACCGATCTGTTTCTCAATCCAATGAAAGTGCTCTTCTTCATTTTTTAACATCTCTTCTAATAACATTACACTAACAAAATCCTTTTCTTTCTCAGCGATAGAAATCGTTTCTTTGATATCCTTAATACCTTTTCCCTCTAATTTCAAATTAGCTTCTAAGATTTTCCGTATTGTGTCTTTTGTAAACTTTCCATCATACTTTGATATTTCGTTTGTATCCTGAAAATTTGGGACTCCTTTAAATAACAAAATTCTTTCTGCCAACTTGTTTGCATGTTCAAGTTCTTCGTTAAGCTCATTTTTTACCTTTTCTGCAAGTCTATTAATTCCATTGTTTTTGAGAATCGCAAAATGCAAAAGATACTGGCGTACAGAAGTCAGCTCATTGGTCAATAATTTGTTCAAATGTTTTACTATCTCTTCATTCATAATCTTCCCTTAGTTCAATTCATCAGCATAATTTATATGATAACGATAGTTATAGCAACTCATTTAATAGTTCCTTTGATAACAACCGTATTAAATAGCATGTCGTGGTATGTCTGTTTTTTCTTAGAGAAGCAAGCAACTAGATACCAGCAGAGAGTGAGTAGCACTATAATTACTTTCAATGCACTCAAGACATTCACTAATACTTCCTGATCTCGCAAAAATTCAGTAAGGACAACTACTACACTGTTTAACAAAGGAAGAAAAAACTGGGAGGAGCTTCTGTCAAACGCTAAATTCAAGTCTATTTTAGAATTATCTAAATTGATAGTATACATATTCATTAACTGTTGACCGGGAGTTGCTTGGGCCTTTGAAGATATAAAATATGTGAAGTAACTACAATTTACACACATGTATGATAGATGTAAGATCAACGGAGAATCCTCTAATAGCAGTATAATTAATAAAGTTGGAATTAATAAAATTGCTACATCTATTAAATACGCGCAAAAGCGTCTTGTTATACTGGCAATCTCTGTAACAGCGGTCATTACCTATCTTCTAAATACTTTATTACAAAATCTGTAAGTTTATCAAAATGTTGAAAACATAACAAATCTTCATAACCGCTTATTGATTGACCGTATATAATAGGTAAACAATTGGCATTTTGTGCACACAGAACATCTGTGATGCTATCACCAACGAAAAACACATTTTCTCTATTTATAGGCAACGTACTCTCTTCTAATGCAAATAGCAGTGGGGTTGCAGATGGTTTATCTTCTGCAGTATCGCATGACCCAACCACTCTTTCAAAGTAAGAATCTAGTTTAAAATAGGTAACTTCTTCACGTAAATTAGTATTTTTCTTATTACTTACTATTGCTAGATAAACATTGTGGCTTTTCAGTGTCTGCAACATTTCCTCTACTCCTTGATTCAGAGCAATGTTTTGTAATAGCGCATTATCTAAGTATTGTTGATATATGTGATTTGCTTTTTTCCACTGATCGCCAAACAAATTGACCATATAGCTCTTTCTCGACTCATGGGAATTTCTATCAGCAGCTTTATTACTATACCCCATTGAGTTTATGGTATGCTTAATAGCATTAAAAATGTTATCTTGAGTGTCAACTAAGGTATTATCCCAATCGAATACTACTACTAATGGGCTATCTTTCATTTCTTACATAATTATACATTTTAACTTAATAAGTAAATAGCATTTTAATGAAAAAGATATAAATAGGACGCCCTTGATAAACACTTTTTACCACAAGTTATGTTAACTGTTTTTTATATAATTAGCTAATATACTGATTATATGATATGTTTTAATAGGTAACAGGTATGGCCCAGACATCTAAAGAAAGTGTTGAAAAAAAGTTTAAAGATGTTTTTGAACGTTCTCCAGGTGCTTTTCCAGAAGGTACCTCATTAGAAAAGAAGGTTAATTATATCGCAAAAGGAACAGAGGCTGTAAAAGCTGTGAAAAGTAAGGAGCTTGAGAACAAAATGAAAAACGTTGCAGAATTGAGTCAGAAATTTGAAAGTCAAAAAGGACGTGCAGATGAAAAAGTACGTCAAGATTTTGAAAGAATTGCTGAGCTTGACCAACAATATAAAGGGAAGGGCATCTTCACAAGTGAAAAAGTTGCAGAGCCAAAAAGTGACAAAAAACTCCAAGACACTCCGAGAAAAACTACAACAGCAGTTAAAGACCTTGAACATAATACACAAAAAAAGACTACTGAAGCTTCTGTGCAAACAGCATCAGAGCACGATTCACAAACCGTTAATCCCTCAGTGAGCAAGAGTTCTGTAAAAGAGAAGCTCAACACTGAGCCGGACAAAAAAGATAACACGCCTCAACCACAAGAAAATCAAAAAGAAGAAGGGTTTTTGAGTCTTCTGAAGCGCTTTGTTAAGAAAATATTAGAAAAATTTTTAGGTGAAGGTGAAAAGGATGTAGAGAATGCTCGTGGCATGAAAGAAGATGCTCAAAGAGATACGTCAAATAACGAAGAGCAACAAAAGAGTAAGCAGCTTGATGAAATTTTAAAGGACAAAAGTGTAAGCGAGGGTTTGAAGCAGGCAACAAAGCTTGAGAACCCGGCAATAACGCCTGTTAATACTCCTAAAGTGAATGAAGTAAACACGGGTCGTGAAAGGTGATCCGCTTTCAAGCTTCATTATACCGCCACGAACCGTCATACCGCCGCGGTATCTCATCCGCTAACAAGTAGCGGGATGACGATTGTCAGGGTGTCATCCCAGTGTCCCTATGATGTCATCCCAGTGCCCTGACTACTTGGATCTAGCAAGCTTTGCTTGCAAATAAGTCTAATACGCGTCGCGTTTTATGCCAAAACACAATTGGAGTTACATGCAAAATAGATCCCAGTGTCAGCTACTCGGATGACAAAAAAAGGAGCACTGGGATGACACCATTTGTTGTATTTAACAAAGTTCGTACTTAGCTTCATGTTAGCTATAAACATTAAGAAATTTACCAAGCGAAAAAAAGGCAAAAGAAGCCCCAGCTAAGAGGTTGTCCGGAAACAAGTAAAAGGCTATAATATCTGAAATTTTAGTACGGGGTAAAGATGAGAAAAAAGTATCCAACAGATCTAAGCGAAAGGGAATGGGCAAGAATAGAAAAACACTTCAGAGTATCATACAAGAAAGGAGGAAGGCCGCCAAAGTATAGCAAAAGAGAAATATTAGAAGCAATTTTCTATGTATTGCGTACAGGGTGTCAATGGCGGTATTTACCAAATGATTTTCCGCTATGGAAGACTGTGTATGAGCAGTTCAGGCAATGGAAGAAGCAGGGAATTTTTGAGAAAATGAATTATGAAATTACAAAATATAGTAGAAGAAAAATAGGAAGGAATGAGCAGCCGAGTGCCTGTATAGTAGATAGTCAATCTGTAAAGACTACAGAAAAGGGGGGATCAAAGGCTATGATGGAAGTAAAAAAGTAAAGGGTAGAAAAAGGCATATAATTACAGACACTCAGGGTTTTATACTAGGTTGTTACGTAGGCGCTGCTAACGAAAATGATAGAGATGGTATTAAAATAGCATTAAACAATATGAGAACAAAATATACTAAAGTTAAAAAAATGTGGGCTGACATGGGATACCAAGGAAGAAATTTAAAGAATCACATAAAGGAAGAATATGACATAGATATTGAAATTGTTACAAGGCCTCCATGTAGATTTTGGGTGCACAAAGATACGCCACCTGAGCTACTACCAACAAGAGAACAAGGGTTTAAAGTACAGCCAAGAAGATGGGTTGTAGAAAGGACTTTTGCTTGGGTTAATAGGAATAGAAGGCTATCGAAGGAGTATGATTTACTCACAACATCCACTGAGAATTTCATATACCTAGCTATGAGTAGGGTTATGTTAAAGAGGGAATATGCTTGAATTTACTTGTTTCCGGACAACCTCTGAAAATCGACTTCTTTTAGCAAATCACAAGCTCCATAGTGATCAGAGTAGATACCGTTACTGTATTTTACAGCTATGGCTTTTTTGCTGTTTGTATTCAACATTACATGCAATTTTCTTGTCTGTTCATAGCTGCGATACTTTCTATCTTCGCTATTTTCTTTGCTATGACCAGGAGTGTTGTTGTATATACTAATTCCTGTACTGTCTATAGCAATTTCGATATCTTCCATATTATTTTCTGCAATCATTGATCTTAATATTGAGTTTCTTAAACCTTCTTGATGATTGTGAATAGCTGATAACTTGCAAATTTTTCCCAATTTGCTCAAGGTATCCTGCTATAAACCCAACTGTTTGCCTCAGGCCTATTCTAAATAAACAAGTTATTATGTGCACCAAAATTACAACTTTATCGCTATAAATATTGTTGCCACCTGGTATTTTTGGACCATTCTCGTACCACTTTTCTATGGCTTCGTTGATATAATGAAAAATATTTCCTCTTTTTTCTAGAAATTTGTTATATTCGCTATGGTTACTGACCCTCATTTTTTGTGGCATATTTTTTCTTTCAAGGTTAAATGGCTATTTTATAATGAATTTTGTCAGTAGCCACCAGATTTTTCAGTTGCGATGCAACAAAGCCCACTGGCATCCAGTCCTTTTGCACAGTTCCATCAAAAACGTTGTAAAGCGCTTTCGTGTTTACCAACTTAGTGCCCAATCTGGATCCCAGTGGGCTTTGTTGCATCGCTACTTATGAAAGGCTAACTATAGTTAGGATTATAAGCAACCTATTGAAAATCTTGTTTTTTTGCAATCAATCTGATCAAATTTAAGAATAGTAATTTATTATTTACATTAATAAATTTAATTCTATTGAAAATAGCTAAAGCATTGAAATTCTTGAATTTTAGCCGGATTAGTGAGTGGTAGTGAAATTTCTTTTACTCAAATTTAGGTATTCACTGACCGTTCTTGTTATAAATACCAGAATAATAAGCTACTGATATTCTCCATCTTTTTTATCTTTATCCATCATAGCTAGCGATGCAACAAAGCCATCCCAGTGTCACGCACTGGGATGACAAGAAAGGGAGCACTGGAATTTTTGTTTCAGCATTAGCCATGCATCTAACCTCAACAAAGCTTGAAGCTTTCTGTACATAAAATTAGAGAAGTAGTTATTCATCTTTATCACTACCAAGGTCTTTTAACATACTATAATTGCCTTTTCTAAATCTACTTTTTAAAGACGTAACTCCACTTTCGCTAATACCACTAAGGCTCAGTGCAGCTCCACCTAGCTGCAATCCTATCTCAGGTGTTTCAGGAATAATTTTACTAGCTCCTAGATCTCTATAAACCTCCACATTACTCAGATCTGGTAAGCGTATTACAATATTTACATGCGGAAAATTTGCTGCAACTAAAGAAACAACTTTTTTTATAGTAACTTCATTCTTTATTGAAATAACGAGAGCTTGAGCTCTTTCTATTCCTACCGATTTTAAAATTTCACATCTTGTAACATCTCCAAGATATATAGGAAAACTATCACTTTTTCCTTCTTTGACTATTTTCGATTGAATATCTACAACAACGTAACTTAAATGCTCTGCAGTAAGCATTTTTGTTACCATATATCCCACTCTACCAAATCCAGCAACTATCACATGGTTATAAAGATCTTGTGTATCTGTTTCAACAGCTTCATCATCTAATATTGTTTTCTCAGTGCTAAATGAGTTTGCTATCCAATCTCCAAGCCCCGATAAAAGAGGAGTGAAAGCCATGGTTACTGTAGTTACCATCATAAGTACTTGAGCGATTTCACTTGGTAGCACATTTAGCTCATCTGCTAAGCGAAATAAAATAAACGCAAATTCACCGCCTTGTGAAAGCAGTAACCCAGCTTGTATAGCAGGTGCACTCTTAAACCCAAAAAATCTACACAATATATATATGATAGATGTTTTTAAAACGATAAGGATAATCGATAATAAGGTGATTAGTGGTAACTTATTGAGTAAAAGTTCGGTATTGATGGACATACCAACAGTCATGAAAAATAAGCCAAGAAACAAATCTTTAAATGGTAGTACCGCGTGTTCCACTGAGTGTCTGTATTCTGTTTCTGCAACTAACAATCCAGCGACAAATGCACCTAATGCCAACGATAAATGGAATTGCTCAGTAATAAATGCTGCTCCTAATACTATTAAAAGCGTTGTTGATATAAAGACCTCATTACTTTCCATTTTAGCAATAACCGAAAATAAAGGTCTAAGCAATAATCTACCAGTTATAAATATCAGCACTAATGCAATAGCTGCTTGCACCAATGAACCTGCCAATGAGCTTATCAGGCTGTGCTCAGAATTGCCAGTAAGTAAAGGTACCAATACTATTAATGGTACCACTGCAAAATCTTGCATTAATAGCACTGCTACCGACAATCTACCAACCTGACTTGCTTGAGAACCTTTTTCTTGCAGAACCTGCAACACTATTGCTGTTGAGGATAGCGCAAGCCCACCACCAATAACTGTTGCTATATTCGTATTCACTCCGAAAGCAAGAGCGATGCACCATATTGCTACCATGGTAACTATAACTTGAAGAGAACCGAACCCAAATACATGAATACGCATAGCGATCAGGCGTTCAAATGTCAATTCAAGGCCTATAATGAATAATAGAAAAACTACACCAAATTCTGCAAGATTATCCATTGCTTCAGCTGAGTGTATCAGATTAAATCCGTGAGAACCAATAACTGCACCTGCAACGAAGTAACCAAGCACTGGACTAATATTCATTTTCCAAAATGCTATGACTATAAACACAGCAGCAGAAAGTAAAATTATAATATCAAACAAATGCTGAGAGCCACTGTGCATGATATTTAACCTGTAGAATTAGACCATTTAATTGAGCAGCCAATACTTGATTTTTGGTCAATTGGAGAATTACCAGTTTCTGCAATAAATTTCATAGCTTGAAATAAGTCACTACTTCCTACTTCATAGCTTTGAACCTTTTCTTTTTTTGTGTCGTTAAAACGTCCACGATAGCAAAGGTTTAAATTGGAATTAAAGCCGAAAAAGTCAGGAGTGCAAACAGCCCCGTATTCTTTAGCTATTTTCTGTGTACTATCAATTAAATATGGAAATGTAAACTTATTTTCCTTGGCAAAATTAATCATATTTTCAAAGGAATCTTCTGGATATTCATTTACATCATTTGGCATTATTGCAATGGTGTCTACTTGATAATCTTTTTTCAATTGATCAACATCGCTTACCAGATTGCTAATAATTGACTGAACGTAAGGACAGTGATTGCATATAAACATTATAATAAGACCATTTTTTCCACAACAGTCACTTAATGCATAATATTTATTGTCTACTCCCAAAAGATTAAAATCTTTTGCAGTAAAACTAAAATCAACTTTAGGAGTATTCAGAGCAACCATAGACTATTATTATACCACATGTAATTTACGGTCTTATTATTTAAATGTCAAACGGTTTCTATGTATACTGTTTGCATATTCTTTTTTAGTATTATAATTATAAAACTTATGTTCATAACTTTCGAAGGAATAGACGGCTCTGGTAAAACAACACAATCTAAGCTACTTGCAAATCATTTTAAGCAAATTCGCGGCGAAAATAATGTGGTATTGACTCGAGAACCAGGTGGCACTAACTTTGCAGAGAAGGTAAGAGGAGTATTGTTAACGAATAATATTGATTCTATTTCTGAACTCTTGCTACTTATCTCGATGAGGCGCGAACATATGAAAAAATTAATATTACCAGCTCTTGCAGAAGGAAAAATAGTGATTTGTGATCGGTTTATTGATTCAACTATTGCATATCAAGGATATGGGTTTGGAGTTGACTTAGGGCTAATAAGGGACTTACATAAGCTAGTGGAAATTAAATGTCCAGATATTACATTTATTCTAGATATTGATGTTAAAGTTGGGTTAAATAGAGCAAAAGACAAGAATAAATATGAAGAAATGGATGTTAATTTTTACAATAAGGTCAGAAAAGGATTTCAGGAAATAGCCATAAAAGAGCCCGTTAGGTGCAGTGTTATCACTGGAATTGAAACAAAAAATGATAATCACGTACACAATGAAATTATTGATAAAATCACCTAGCTTGTGATAGAAAATTATCAATTTCAGGTAACATTATTTCATATGAATAACTTTTTGTTTGAGTAGCTAAAAAATCCTGTATTTTGTCTGGATCTTCTTCACTTATCATCTTATATGCCCTTGCGAGGTTCATTAATTCACTTCTATTTTTTTTATTGCTTACTTCAGTAATAGTAAAAAATTGATCAAAATGGTCTAAGAGGTCTTTATTTTTTATTGAAGACACAATATCGTCAATTTCTTTCACATATAATGCAAGTTTGTGTGCTTTACTACGATCTTCAAAACAAAGATTAACAAGCACGTTGCGAAACCTATCTTTCGTAGTACTTCTCACTTCTGCTAATAAGGACTTAATATTTTCTTGGCAATGCACTCTCTTTACCGATTCAGCCGGTTCAACCATACCAAGAACATTCTTTACCAAAGATTTTTCTTCACAACTAAATATGAACATGTAATAACCCATCGATAAAGTGAAGAGCAAGAACATAGCCGGAAGTAAAAACGGAGCTAATACATTTTGTGACGCAGGGAAAATAAACCAGGTAACAGTTGCTATTGACACAGTTACAAATAATCCTGATAAACATAATTGTGCTTTTCTTCTATAATTCTGATCAATAACTGTACTTACACCAATAGAAGCTATATCAATCATTACTCACACCTCATTAAACATTAATACTAACTGAATGATAGCATTACTGTGATGAAAATGCAATATTATGAATATTTTAATACAATTTATATTGACAGTTACAATTCTAAATTGTTTTATTGCAGCGTTAGCTGATTAACATTTTTAAGATGAGGTCAACTCTCATAGAGAGAGGATTTTTTTATTTTCTCATTCTTCTCATTTTCCTCTCTAACAATTTTTTTTCCATTTAATATGTCCTTTATTTCATCTCCTGTTAAAGTTTCAAACTCCAGTAGATTTTCGGCAATGAGATCTAAGCCTTTCTTATGCTTGGTCAAAATCTCTTTTGCTTTTTCATAGCAAGAAGACACAACTTTCTTCACTTCTTCATCTATAAGTTTTAACGTATCTTCAGAAATTATCTCAGAACCATGCATGGTTTGTTCGCGATTGTGATAGATCGGACCTATTTTGTCACTCATTCCCCATTTTGTTACCATAGCGCGTGATAAATCAGATGCTTGTTTTATATCCGAAGATGCACCGCTTGTGACTTTATCGTAGCCAAAAATTAGCTCCTCTGCCACTCTTCCACCCATAGCAACAGTAATATCTGCTATCATCTTTTCTCTTGTGAGGGACACTCTATCTGTTTCTGGTAGTCTCATAACTAAACCGAGTGCTCTACCGCGTGGAATAATTGTTGCCTTGTGTATAGGATCAGAAGCAGGCATATTAACAGCAATTATCGCATGACCAGCTTCATGGTATGCAGTCAGTCTCTTTTCCTCTTCTGTCATAATTAGGGATCGTCTTTCTACGCCCATCATCACTTTATCACGTGCATATTCAAAATCGTCCATGGTAACAATCTTCTTGTTTCTTCTTACAGCAATAAGTGCAGATTCGTTCACTAAATTTGCTAAATCAGCTCCAGAAAAGCCTGGTGTTCCTCTTGCAACTGTTTTCACGTTTACATCTGGTGCTATTGATATTTTCTTTATATGAGTATTTAATATCTTTTCACGCCCATTTATATCGGGTAAAGAAATAGTAATCTGTCGGTCAAAACGACCAGGTCTAAGCAGTGCTGGATCTAAGACATCCGGACGGTTAGTCGCAGCAATTATTATTACACCTTCATTAGACTCAAAGCCATCCATCTCAACTAATAACTGATTTAATGTTTGTTCTCTTTCATCATTGCCGCCACCAAGACCAATGCCACGATGTCTACCCACCGCATCTATTTCATCTATAAAAATTATACAAGGAGCATTTTTCTTGCCTTGATCAAACATATCACGAACACGACTTGCACCAACACCCACAAACATTTCAACAAAATCAGATCCAGAAATACTAAAGAATGGCACATTAGCTTCTCCTGCAATTGCACGAGCAAGTAAAGTTTTACCAGTTCCAGGAGAGCCAATCAAAAGGCACCCTTTTGGTATTTTTCCACCTAATATTTGAAATTTTTGCCTTTGTTTAAGAAAATCAACGATCTCTACTAGCTCTTCTTTTGCTTCATCAATTCCGGCAACATCATCAAATGTTACTTTTTTTCCACTAGTAATGAGTCTAGCCCTTGACTTGCCAAAGCTTATAGTTCTGTTGCCCCCCGCTTGTGTTTGTTTAAGAAAGAATAGCAAGAAGCCAATAAAGATAAATGTTGGGACCCATGAGATAAGTAATCCACCAATTACGTTCATGGCAGAATCTCCAGTTGAAAAGGAGAATCTCACTTTTCTATCATGTAAATTTTTTATTAGGTCGCTATATATGACACCGCTTGAATTGAAACTTGAACCGTCCCTGAACTTGCCTTCAATGCTCTGGTTTTTTATGACAATATTTTCTACATCATTGTCTTCTAATCTAGTTAAAAATTCCGAAAAAGGTATAATTGTTTTACTTTTACCTACATTTCCGCTGAACTGAATATAAGCAACTGAAATAAGAACAATAATTACTAACCAGATCAATAAGCCTTCTAAAAATTTTTTCATTTCTATTTCTAACTAAATACTAATCAAGCTTACCAAATTTTGTTTTATCGTGCTATTAATAATGCATTGAACCTTATCGTCATTGGTATTTTTTCCGTTATAATTTACATCAGGATAAGCAAGCACCTTTCCATCTTTTAGCACTACAGGCAAAGAATAGAAAACTTCAGGGCAGAAGTTGTAATCCTTCAGAAATTCAGGAACTTTTTGTGTTTTTTTTAATGGAGCGATGATAACTGAACACTCTTGATTTCCGAGTATTGTGCAGCTAAATCTGTTATCCCATTGAGTAGATTCATTTAAAGGTAGGTTTAAGGTAATTTCTTGTATCTTTGACGATTCTCTAATTATCAAGATATTTTCTCCATGTTTTCTTATTTTACACCCAGAAAGTGTACAGTTAACATTACTATCCTTTTGCAATATTTTATTAAATATTACGATAAGGCTGTTGTACCTTGGTTTATAATGTTTACTGGCAATTGCCATTATGGAGTAAAGAAGAAGCCTCAAGGCTATTTCCTCTGGCAATTGATAAAACTCACTTAGTTTAATTTCAATATAACCAAGATCATGCACATTAACGCAGTCATTAAACGCAAGGCGTGTGTAGTGCATCAACGCTTTTGCAGCTCTTTTCATATGAAGGGCTGTGAGGCATATTCGCCCTGTTAAAATCTCTTGATTATCACTTGCTTTAAGTAAGTTACGGTATAAAGTTCGCCTGTATTTTAAGTCATAGTTGCTTCTATCTTCGATCCATTTTAACCGATGAAGCTTAGCGTACTTTTCTATTTCACTACGACTAAAATTTAACAATGGCCTAAATATATAAATACCATTTAGGAAAGACTTGTAGTCCATTGATGATAATCCATCTACGCCACTACCTCGCTCTAATCTTAACAAGAACGTTTCTGCTTGATCATCTTTGTGATGAGCAACAAGTAAATATTTAACATTATTATTTTTACACCACTCTGCTAGTAACTTATACCGTGCTTTTCGTGCCTGTAACTGAATATTGCCTTTAATATTTTGCTTCTCCCAATTTAATATGAACGATTCCTTTGCTCCAAGTTCCTTTGCATAACTTACAACAAAATCAGCTTCTTTTTGAGACTCTGGACGTAACCCATGATTTACTGTTAATGCTGTAGGAAGTGAAAGCTTGTTTTTTTTTGCCCAGTTAGTCATTAAGTGCAGTAAGACTATACTATCTACACCACCTGATACTGCAACTGCAACTTGATTGTTATAGAAAGCAAAACTATTAACCACATTTTGAAATAATAACTCTAATTCCATTATGTCTCTTGATGGCCAGACAGGTCAGATCTCTTACGTCATACCGCGACTTATTTGTGGTATATATAGATCCCGCTAACAAGCAACGAAATATGACAAGTTTGTCCTTTTTTGTCTACCCCAGTGCCCTTTCCTTATGTCATCCCAGTGTTTGACACTGGGATCCAGGTTTTAATGCAAGAAACTATTTCTTTATTCCAGAAAATGAAAATTCCACTCTACGATTTTTAGCATGCTCTTTTTCATATTTAGAATTTCTAGAATCATCTTTTACATTAACCAAAGGCTCAGTTTCACCTTTAGAAGCAGTTTTTATTCTGTTTTCTATGTAGGGTGTACAACTAACCATAAATTTTTTAGCTGCATCTGCCCTTCTAGCGCCTAGCGCAAGATTATATTCATGAGAACCACGGTTGTCAGTGTGACCAGTTAAAGTAACCTTCGCGTCAGGGTTATCTTGTAACACCTCCATTACGTCAAGTAATGCATCTGCACTTACTTCAGCAATACTAGATTCATCATAACCAAAGAAAACTCTTTTATCACCTATCTGCTTAACAACAGAATTTATTTTATTTGCTGTATTTGCTCCTTTTTTTGGGCAAGAACTTACACCAGTAAGTAATAAACAAAAACAGCACATTATAACCAGTCTACTCCACATTACTAAACCTCCATAAATTTTAAATAGTGCGTAACTTTAATTTCAGTAGCTAATATCTCTCCATATTGTAATATAGTCAAGAGAAATAAAATACTAAATACTTTTTCTACAACCTTACAATTAATTTTCCTATAATATGCTGGACTCTGAGTAGAAAAATCCAATAAAAGAATAAAAAGTACAATTTTTTATTGTACTTTAAGCAAATATACTTTTAACTTTATTATTAATCTATTACGGTATTAAACAGATGTTTTCTAAAATAATGAACAAATATGCAATCTTATAAGTTTTTAGAGGAAGTATTATATAGGGTAAAGAATATCGAAAATACGCTAAAAGTACTAAACCAAAGCCAATTGAATATAGAGGACAAAGTTGAACAAATGAGCCTTCTAGAAGAAATCAGACATGAAATTATCTCTCATGACGTAATAAAGGAATCATTAGCAGATGCTCTTGGTAACAAAAAAAGTGCAAATACTCAGCAGCTAAAGTTAATAGAGAGAATACATAAGAGCAACAGTGCTGTTCCTATTGATTTAGTAAAATCTTTGTCCAAAGCTAAAGTTGAATGCCAAAGTTTATGGAGGCTAACCAATTCTGAAGCCAGTAACTTGGAAAAACTAAAAGAACGTTTTACTGATTTAATCAAACTCATTCGCGAAGTAGCTTCTATAAAATCGCAGCAATTAAAATGCTCAAAATACGACTCACTGCTTGCTGACTATGACTCTGATATCACAGAAAAGAATATAAAGGAAATATTTCCCAAGGTAGGCAAATTCTTTAGTGGAAATGTAGATAAAATAATTGAAAAGCAGAAAAAGGATAAGGTTACTAATATACAAAAAGTTGCTACTCAGAAGCAGATTGAACTTGGCTCGTCATGTTTACAGCAAATGGGTGTCGCACTGCATGAGGTTCGTACTTCTTATTACTACCCTATAGATTATGATGAATCTGACTTTTGTTATGGTTTATTTTCTCTTTTACGGCATAGTGGTTATGCAATTTATCAAAAATGTTTAGCGCAAAATTCTATAAGTAGCCCAATTACGAGACATGTTATGTATGAAACTCAAGGGTTATTCATGGAAAGGATGATTGGAACATCCAGAGAATTTATTGAGTTTATTCAACCACACATAAAAGAGAAATTTGCTATAAAAGGCAAAACTAACGAGAAAGTTAGCAGTGTTGAAAATTTGTACTTGATTTTCAATGAAATAAACCTTTCTTCTTTTTTAAAAAATGCAGATGAATTTAGTCTGTTAGCTCATATTATGTTGAGAACTAGGTTAGAACAAGATATAATAAATGGTACATTGGAAGTCAAAGACCTGCATGATGCGTGGCTGGAAGGTATGAAGCACTATAAAATTCCAGTAAAAGCTGAAAATGAGCTAAACACTTATTTTCAAGATGAATATTGGGCAAGCGGTGTTATGGGCTACTTTCCTATAAAAATTATTGCTTTAATTGCTGCTGTGCAGATTTTCTCTTGCGTTAAAAAGAATCATTACGAATCATTAAGTGCTATAATAAAAGGAGATTTTAGTTTACTTATCAGTTGGTTATCTCAAAATATATACAGTGCAAAGTGTGGCCTGGAACTGCTAAAAAAAGTAACAGGTAAGGGTTTAGACGTTGAGTGCTGCATTAGCTACTTATCTGGAAAGTATAATTTGTCTTAATAAATGATTTTCTTGAGTTGCGTATGAATTTTGTTCGAAAATTAACCGAAAAGTTTTGTAGTCTTTTCACTTTCAAAGGTTTATTTGCTAGCGATATTGCTATAGATCTTGGCACTGCAAACACTTTAGTTTATCAGAAAAATCAGGGAATAGTGCTTGATGAGCCTTCAGTTGTAGCAAGAATAAAAGAAAAAGGAAGCTACGTTCCTTATGCTTTTGGTAAAAAAGCTAAAATGATGCTTGGAAAAACGCCTGGAGAAATAGAGGCGATAAGGCCCTTAAAGGATGGAGTTATTGCTGATTTTAAAAGTGCGGAAGAAATGCTAAAATATTTCATACGCAGTGCAAACACAAAATTCACTGTTAATAAACCTAATATTATCATATGCGTTCCATCTGGATCCACGCCAGTTGAAAGGCGTGCTATACAAGATGCAGCAGAAAGTGCTGGTGCAAATGAAATATTTTTAATTGAAGAACCAATGGCTGCAGCAATCGGAGCTGGGCTCCCGGTTACTGAACCTGAGGGTTCTATGATTGTTGATATAGGAGGCGGTACAACTGAAGTTGCAATTATTTCTTTAGGCGGAATTGTTTATTCACGTTCTGCCAGAGTAGGTGGCGATATTATGGATGAAGCAATAAAATCATATATTCGTGAAAATCATAAGTTATTAATCGGTGAAACAACCGCTGAGAAAATTAAGAAAAGCATAGGTTCAGCCAGTCTGCCAGGTGAAAATAACAAAGAGGGAATGATAATTAAAGGCAGGGATTTAGTGAGTGGCATGCCAAAAGAAATGCTTTTATCAGAATACCAAGTTGCAGAGAGTTTAATAGAGCCTGTACATCAGATAATTTCTGCTATTAAGACTGCGCTGGAGAGCACTCCACCTGAACTTTCTTCTGATATAGTCGATAGAGGAATAGTTTTATCCGGTGGTGGTGGATTATTACGTAATCTAGGTAAAGTTATCAGTGAAACAACAAAATTACCGGTTCGTGTTGCAGATGACCCACTTTGTTGTGTTGCCTTAGGTAGTGGAAAAGTGCTTGAAAACATGGATTATTTTGGCCATGTTTTATTCAAGCAAGATTAAATTATTTTTGAAGGTAGTTTATCGAATTGTTTTGATGGAATTATGTAATATAAATGAGATCCCAGTGTCATGCACCAAGTAATTTGAAGGCAACTTCTAGCAGAAAAGGGTGTCATCCGAGTAGCTAACACTGGGATCCAGGAAACTTGATTACAAATAAATATGCTGTTTTAATGAATTTGTGTAATAGAAGCTAGATTCCAGTGTCAGCTACTTTCATGACATTATCTACTATGTAAATTGCCCCCAAATCAAAACGTTTGCACAGTTGTATGTTGGAATGACACAAGATTTGCGTTTATAAATTAAGGCGGTTATGCTAAAAGAATTTGAAATTGAACCTCTGCTAAAAGATAAAACTCCGCACCAGACTAAGGCTGTTGTTGCAATGTCCGGGGGAGTTGATAGCTCGGTTGCTGCAGCACTGCTACATAACCTTGGGTACCAGGTGATAGGTGTGACTCTTCAACTCTATGGCACTGACGGTAATGCTAACGCAAGAAAGGGTGCATGCTGCGCTGGACAGGATATTTATGACGCTAAGCGTGTAGCTGAAAGTGTTGGCTTTCCTCACTATATTTTAAACTATGAGGAAATATTCAAAAAGGAAGTAATAGAGGATTTTGCGAGTACCTATATGCGTGGGGAAACTCCCATACCATGCGTGAGATGTAACCAAACGGTAAAATTTCGTGATCTATTACAAGTTACAAAAAATCTTGGTGCGGATGTGCTCGTAACAGGACATTACGTGAGAAGGTTAGAAAAAAATGGTGAGGTAAAGTTGTGCAGAAGCATTGATAAAAGTAAAGATCAAAGTTATTTTTTGTTTGCTACAACTCAAGAGCAATTGAAGCTTTTGCGATTTCCACTAGGTGGGTTCTATAAAAGTGATATAAGAAAATTAGCAAAGTATTTCAGCTTACAAATTTCTGAAAAGCCGGACAGTCAAGATATATGCTTTGTTTCCGAAAGCTATAGTAAAACAATAGCTAAATTAGCTCCACAATCTGTACAGAAAGGTAAAATAGTGGATGTTAATGGAAAAGTGCTAGGCGAGCACAGTGGCATAGTAAATTTTACAGTGGGGCAAAGAAAGGGCTTGGGTATCGCACACAATGAACCTCTTTATGTGATAAAAATTAATACAGAAAATAATGAGGTTATAGTAGGTCCGATCAACGTATTAATGCAAAAAAAAATATTGATCAAGGAGTTAAATTGGTTAGAACAACCAAAGGAAGGTATGGAAGTAACTGTGAAGCTGAGATCATCACATGCGGGAAGTTTAGCAACAATACATTCAACTGACGAAAAAAATAAAGCCTGTGTCATTTTAAACGACGATTACTTTGGCATCAGTCCAGGTCAAGCCTGTGTAGCGTATAAAGATGAGCAAGTTATCGGCGGTGGATGGATATGCTCTTAACTAAAAGCTTTAATGCAGAGTGTAAACATACAATAGACTTCTTGCATAACCATATAACATTGGGAATAGAAACAAAAAAACTTGCTTGACAAACTCCGCCAGCCCCCTTATCATGAAACTGAAGCTATTTATTTATCTTCTCTGTACAGATTAAATGACAAAAAAACTCACGTATCTGGCGTATCATGTTTAATTTTTTGCACTATGTGCAGTCTATGTCTTTATAAAATTTCTAGGTTTTTACCTAATATAAGCTGAAATGCGCTTATAAAGCATTTAAAACATTAAAAAACGCCAACTTAAAAAATGGATAGTGAATAACTAGCTACCCTAGGGTTTCTTTTGCCTTTTTTTTCATTTGGTAAATTTCTTAATGTTTGTAGCTAAACGACAACCGTCATCCCGCTGCTTGTTAGCGGCTAAGAGATACCGCGAATGAATCGCGGTATGACGGTTCGCGGCGGCATAAAGATAAGTCTCGTCATCCCGCTGCGTGTTAGCGGGATCTCTTGTTAGTGGCTGAGATACCGCGGCGGTATAGCTATACCTTTTTCTACTTAGTTTGGGTTATGCAAGAAGTCTAATAACATTTATTGCTATTTTGCCATGTATCCCTTATACTATAAAGTAGAACATTATAGGTTTTAGCAATGGTTAAAGAAGTTGAAGAATTAATAAAAATTGTTGGCAAGGGCAATTTATTAGAGGCTTTGTTTATTCGTTGGGGCAGTTATCAACATGCTGGATTAAAATGGAGAGATCATAGAAATCATTTTGGTTTGCCTGAATTCATTGGAAAAGAAAAAGAACCATTAGATAAGTATTTTAACTTAAAGTTTAGTCTACAAGGGCTATTCTTAATTTATGCTCAAGCTTATAGAATTCTTATAGAAAATGTTCAGCTCAATACTCAAGAAGTAATCGACAAGATATATATGTCAGTTAGCAAGGGTGAATTAGAGGAACAGTTAAGTTCAATAATTAGTGGTGAGCAATCAACAGAAGATCAAAAAAAATTAAAGCTTCTTAATATTTTAGCGAATCCAAAAGGCAAAACTTTATTTAACAATAATAATGATTTTGAGAAACAAGTACTTAATAATGTTAAAAAGTTACTAAAGATAAATTATGCAAATGAATTTGATAAAGAATTTAGCTTATGTAAAGAAGTAATCGATCACTATTATTCTATCCACAATATAAAAGTAGATAAAGATATAGCATTACTATTTTCTAGTTATGGCATATTTTCTATACATACCAAAGATAATGATATTTTATCGCTTAATCAATATATTAATGAGAAAGCTAAAATGATCAATACACCACTGTATTTTGATTACATTGTGAGATTATCACAAATGTTAAGCAAAATCGAGTTACTAAGTAGAGATGGAACCATCAAATATACAGCCGACTGTGAAAATATGGATTGGCAAGAGGAAGAATTGAAAATGAATGGATTAATATGTCCTATAAATAGAAAAAACACCCTAGAGCAACTGTTAAAAAACCAAAATAGTGATGAATTTGAACAATTAATAACGAGCCCTGAGAATATATACTACTCAGTGTTGCCAGAAGAGAATGAATATAGGCCAGATCTCATTGTCAGCAAGAAAAAAGAAAAGGACCATAAAAACACAGTCTGTAAACTTATTTTAGGTATGTTTGTATTATCTGTTGGGTTATATGTTGCTGATTATTTCTTTATGGAGCAAAAATTGTTCAACTCAATAAAAAATGTTTTGCCACAAGACAACCTTACTAACCTGATAGTTGGTGCGGTGCTTACTATTGTAATAGTATATGCTTTATTTCAATTATCACAGAAACCACCACTTTCAACAGTCGATGATGTGCAGAATAAAAAATTAGAACCGCTCCATGCAAAATAAGCTTAGAACTACATAAATGTAGCAACTTAAAAGCACATATTGTATAATGCTTATTCTTAAGTTAAGAGGTAATTTATGGATTTAAGTAAAATAACAGCGGGACCAAATGCGGTGAATGTGGTAATTGAAATAAGTGCAAATGCTGAGCCTGTAAAGTATGAATTTAATAAAGAGCTTGGGTTGTTACAAGTTGACAGATTTTTATCTACCTCAATGACTTATCCTTGCAATTATGGATTTATACCAAATACCTGCGCAGGTGATGGTGACCCTGTGGATGTTTTGGTGCTAACTCAATTTCCCTTAGCATCTAGTGTTTTAATATCGGTACGTCCAATAGGCGCATTACTCACTAAAGATGAAAAAGGAGAAGATGAGAAAATATTAGCAGTGCCTGTTTCCAGTGTTGATAGCTATTATGACAATATAAAGAACTATTCTGATTTATCTAAAAATCTACTAGATAAAATTACTCATTTCTTTTCTCATTATAAAGATCTAGAAAAGGGAAAAACAGTAGCAGTTGGAGAATGGGTTGGTGTAGAAGAAGCAAAACAAATTGTTGCAAGCTCTATTAAAAGCGGAAATTAGTTTTTGTTGATTTATAGCTAAAGTGGCTCTACGATTTGAAAAACAACAAATTCGTCATTCCGCTACGTGTTAGCTGATGAGATACCGCCCACAACTGTACGAACATTGCAATATGGCACATAGTAAACGATGTCATCCCAGTGCTTGACACTGGGATCCAGACTTTCCGTAAAAACGTTATATTTTAACATAACACTTATATGCTCACCAACTTAGTGCTAATCAAAATCCTGGATCCCAGATACTGTCTCTGCTGTCAAACAAATTATCCAACAAAATTACAATTAAATGGTTGATTATTTTTAAGAATACCAAAAAAGACATGCATTAATTTTCGCATTAACGCAAGAACTATGACTTTTGGACATTTGCCTTTACTTGCTAGACGCTGACAAAACTTTTGAAAATGATTATTATGGTTTTTGACTACTATAGCTGGCATATAAAGAGCTTTTCGAATACGCTCAGATCCTATTTTGCATATTGCAACTTCTCTTACTTACTGACGATCCCGATTGATAATGTCCTGGATTTAGACCAGCAAAAGCTGTAAATTGTTTAGCATTGTCAAAGTTATCAACTGATGGCATTTCTGCGACAACAGCAACAGCAGTAAGATATCCTATACCTTTTATAGTCTTAAGGTTTTCCACCATATTTTTTAGATGTGGATAGTTATTTATATGCTCATTAATTTCTTTTTCGAGAACAATAATTTGCTCCTCTATTGCCAAAATTACTTTAGATATAGCTTCTTTGCAACTGGAATGCATATTTTTGTTTTCCAAGCGATTTGTCTGTTGCACCTTATCATCTTTTAGCGATTGCATGCAACGGTAAAGCTCCCTCAAATGCCTCATTTCAGGTGCAATGGGCTTCCAAAGAGCAGGTTTGTTGGCGATACAAAATCTAGCTATCATAGCTGCATCTGATTTATCTGTCTTATTTCTGAGCAGCTCACTTTTGCCAAAAGCTTTGATTTGGGCTGGGTTTACTATACTGACATTATGTCCTAAATCGTGCATAAAAGTAGCCAAATCTTCTCCATACCAACTAGTTGCTTCAAGACATAAATGAGTAAGATTTGCTCCATGGCCATTGCACCAAACTACAAGTTTTGCAAAACCATCTTGATTATTTTGAAAGACTTTGTGTCGTTTTTTACTGTCCACTAACAAACAAACATCAAATTTCTTTTTTGAAATATCCACACCCAAAATAGCATTTACTTGCATAAAATTGCCTCCAAGACTATAAATAAACTGAGAGTTTAGACTAACCTTGTAATACGGGATATAATTCCAAAAGATACTGTTCAGTCTTTAACTCTATGGGAGGGAAGCAAAATCTGGCTTAATGGCATTAGTGTCGCATCAGCTTCACCCTCCCTGTGAGGTATTTTAGCTCTAATGCCTCACATCATAAAGATACAAGTGTCTGGGCACTGGGATGACAAGAAAGGGAGCACTGGAATTTTTGTTTCAGCATTAGCCATGCATCTGAACAGATACAAATATTGCAATTAAAAGCATTAGACAGGCGGTAGAGGTCTTGGTATTATATAATCTTTAGGTTCTAAATTTGGAAGGGTGGCCGAGCGGCTGAAGGCGGCGGTTTGCTAAACCGTTATACGACCCAAAAGTCGTATCGAGGGTTCGAATCCCTCTCCTTCCGTATACTGTTTTGAGCACGGTCTAAATTCGCTATATTAGCATGTTTTTAGCCTATTTACCAGCGTACCTGATTTTGTTGCAATGGTTTTTATTTCCATTGTCACTGAGATCACTATTAAAAAGTTGGCTAGCATTGACTCAGTATTTATTATAGAATTGGTTATTAACTAAACAACTTTACTTGTATGTATAAAATACTAATCTTACTGTTGATAGTGTTGCCACTTAGGTTGCTTGCAACCGAGATTGAAATTGTTGCAGATATAAATGGTGAACCAATTTCAAATTTAGATATCGAAAAACGCATCAACTTTATAAATTCATTGTTTGGCACTCAAAGTGTTAATCAAAAAGAAGCAAAGCCTCAAGTGCTTAGGGAGCTAATAGACGAAATTATCATTATCAATGAAGCACAGAGGCTGAATATAAAATTGAGCAACGAGGAGTTAGATAATGCTATTATGTTATTTTTAACCCAAAGTTTTAAACTTAAGGCTAATGAAGTTGATCAATACATAGAGAAGCATAATATAGATCTTGGTATTTTAAGAAAACAAATAAAATGTCAGTTACTGTGGAGCAAAATTATTGAAGTAAGAATTGTGCCATTTATTAATATAAGCGATAAAGAAGTAGATGATGTAAAAAGGCAAACAGAAAAGCCGGATTATCTTATCACGTTCCAAGAGTTTATAATTCCTGATCAAAAAGACAAGGACGTTTATGGTATAGCTGAAGATTTAGTAAAAAAATTACGCAACAGTAATAACCCAGAATCTCCAATAAAGATGCGTAAAGCAACAGTTAATTTAAGTCAGCTAAAAGGAAAACTCAAGAGCGTTTTAGAAGGATTAGAAACCAGCGACATAGCAGGTCCATTCAGTTTTAGTGAAGGTTACTCTGTTATAAAAGTAATAGATAAAGTACAACTTAATCATGCACTGCTGGAAAGCACTTTAAAATTAAAACAGATTGTGGTTGAAGGTTCAGAAAGTTTATTAGATAATCTCAAGGAGCAAAAAGTTAATTGTTTAAATTTTGATAAATTGGCAGATAATTTTAAGTTGCCAAACGCAAAGGAATTTGAAATAAAAATGCGAGATTTAAATCCTGATTTGCAGATTTTATTTAGTAAAACAAGTGTGAATGAAATAGTAGAATTGAGAGAAAATGGCACTGCAAAGTTGATGATGTTGTGTGATATCAAGAGTAATGTAGCGGGTATAGAAGCAATCAAACAGAAAATGTACCAACAAAAGATTATGATACAAAGCAACTTGTTATTAGATGATATGCGTAAAAATGCAGCTATCAGTTATCGGTATAGTTGAAGTCAGAGAGTGTCCTTGTCTTTGTGTATAGAACTATATAAATTACTTTGTTCTATAAAATTTCAAAAAATTTGAACAAATGCAGTTAAAATAGCACATGAAGAATATAATGCTAATTGGTGGTGGAGTTGGAAATGCAGTGTTATTTTCGATAGGGAAGGCATGTCTTGAAAATAATAACAAGGTTTTGTACTTTGCTGGCTATAAGAAGTTAAGTGATGTATTTAAACGAGCACTGATAGAGCGTGCATCAAATGCAGTAGTTTGGGCATGTGAAGAAGGATTGATAGAAACAAGCAGAGATCAAGATAAATCCTTTCATGGTAATATAGTTGATGCAATAGTCTCTTATCAACAAGGAAGATTAGGTATTAATTTGAACGTTATAGATAAAATTATCACTATTGGTTCTGACAAAATGATGAAAGCTGTGAATGAAGCTAGAAAAACAATTTTAAAGCCATATCTGAAATCAGGCCACATAGCGATATCATCAGTTAATTCTCCTATGCAGTGTATGATGAAAGAAATCTGCGCTCAGTGTGTGCAGCAACATATAAATGCGAAAACAGGAGAAAGGAGTTTTGTTTATAGTTGCAGTAATCAAGACCAGGATATGGGGTGTGTTGACTTTGACTTTTTAAGTGAGCGCTTGAAGCAAAATAGTTTACAAGAAAAACTTACTGCAAAATGGATAGATCATGTTCAAAGATATTAAACAGCACAAAAAGGAAATAAGAGAGCAATATAGAGCTATAAGAAAAGATATTGATGAAAGTTATTCCAGTTATGCGGCAAATTCCCTTATTAATCTCTTTAATCAGAACTTAAGCTACGTTAAAGGCAAAACAATAGCAGCTTACATTCCAATGGATGAGGAAATAGATGTTGTGCCTTTGATGCATAGTTTACTCGATTTAGATTATAAAGTAGCAATTCCTAATAAAAATAAGTTACTAAAATTTGAGGAATGGAACGAAACAAATGAAGATGTAATTCCCGACACAATCATTACTCCTGTTATTGCTTTTGATGATCATTTTAATAGATTAGGTTTTGGCGGTGGTTGGTATGATACAATGATAGAAAAACTGCGGCCACTTGGAAAAATATTTATAGGTGTAGCCTATGAGAAACAATATTGTAAAGATTTACCTGTAGAAAAACATGATCAAAAATTGGATATTATAATCACTGAGATGTGTGTTAGAGGTTGTCCGGAAACTAGTAAATTCAAGCATATTCCCTCTTTAACATAACCCTACTCATAGCTAGGTATATGAAATTCTCAGTGGATGTTGTGAGTAAATCATACTCCTTCGATAGCCTTCTATTCCTATTAACCCAAGCAAAAGTCCTTTCTACAACCCATCTTCTTGGCTGTACTTTAAACCCTTGTTCTCTTGTTGGTAGTAGCTCAGGTGGCGTATCTTTGTGCACCCAAAATCTACATGGAGGCCTTGTAACAATTTCAATATCTATGTCATATTCTTCCTTTGTGTGATTCTTTAAATTTCTTCCTTGGTATCCCATGTCAGCCCACATTTTTTTAACTTTAGTATATTTTGTTCTCATATTGTTTAATGCTATTTTAATACCATCTCTATCATTTTCGTTAGCAGCGCCTACGTAACAACCTAGTATAAAACCCTGAGTGTCTGTAATTATATGCCTTTTTCTACCCTTTACTTTTTTACTTCCATCATAGCCTTTGATCCCCCCTTTTCTGTAGTCTTTACAGATTGACTATCTACTATACAGGCACTCGGCTGCTCATTCCTTCCTATTTTTCTTCTACTATATTTTGTAATTTCATAATTCATTTTCTCAAAAATTCCCTGCTTCTTCCATTGCCTGAACTGCTCATACACAGTCTTCCATAGCGGAAAATCATTTGGTAAATACCGCCATTGACACCCTGTACGCAATACATAGAAAATTGCTTCTAATATTTCTCTTTTGCTATACTTTGGCGGCCTTCCTCCTTTCTTGTATGATACTCTGAAGTGTTTTTCTATTCTTGCCCATTCCCTTTCGCTTAGATCTGTTGGATACTTTTTTCTCATCTTTACCCCGTACTAAAATTTCAGATATTATAGCCTTTTACTTGTTTCCGGACAACCTCTAACTATATCTGAACAATTAAAACAAAAAATAAGAGAGATTGACGAGTTAAAGAAAAATTTAAAGCAACTGCAAGAAGAAAATAAACAACTAAAACAAGAAGTTACCAAAAATGCAGGCGTTGATGCATCATCTTCAACAGGTCAAAAAGAAGCTAAAGAAGCAGAAGTTATACCGCAAAACATTATGGATTGGCCTGTTCCAATTCCAGACGATAAACCAGAAGAGCAGAAAACTCCATTAGAGCCAATCAAGGTAAATACAGAATTATCAGATCCAAAATCAATCTCCGCTGAGGGTCCGGAAAAATCTCCTCCTCTTTCAAAATGATGAGTTTTGCTTCTATAGCTGACCCAAGCAACACGTCATCCCGCGATTTATTCGCGTTATCTCAGCCGCTAACACGTAGCGGGATACTTAACCGTCATACCGTGATTTATTCACAGTATCTCTTAGCCACTAACAAGCAGCGGGATGACAGCAATCCTACGTCATGCCGCCGCGGTATCTCTAGATCCCGCTAACTAGTAGCGGAATGACGAATTTTTGTTTTTCAAATTATAGCTAAACATACTGTAATTGCTATTGAATGATGGAGAGACATACTCCATTATTTTAGCACGAAGTAACAAATTCAATGAATTGGTTCTTCAAAAATAATTTAAACTTTTACAGTAGGTCATGAAATATTATAGCGATCTCATTAAAAGAAACTTTTATAAGTATCGTTGATGAGAAAGGAAAAGTTGTTAAGGAAGAAGTTGTTGCAAGCGAAAGTAAGGCAATAGCAGATTAGCCAAGGCAAAAAATACGAACCCATAGGAATAGAAAGTGGATAGTTGTCAATATCAATGTGCAAAGAGTTAAGGAGTTTTGGATTACCAGTAATTTGTGTAGATGCAAGGCATATGGCAGCAGCGTTGTCTGCAAGAATCAATAAGAATGATAAAAACGATGCGAGGGGTATAGCGCAGATGATGAGAAGTGTTAGTAAAATCAGTTGTCAAATTAAAATAGCGCTTGGAAGCAGAAGACAGCTAATGTGTAGCAAACAGCAGGTTATTGGAACAATAAGAGGGTTGTTGAAGATACATGGTCGATAAAGGATCAAAATTTGAAACTTTCGCTTTAAGAATACAAGAGGCAATAAATAATTTGGATGAAATCAGTAGGAGTTCAATTGAAGCGTTAGTTTGTAGTTTGGAAGCAATAGAAAAGTCATTAAGAAAGCTTGACAAAATGCTTTCAGAACAAGGTGAAAAAGACGATGATTGTAAATTGTTAACTACTGTTCCAGGAGTGGGGATTATAGTAGCAATGACGTATAAAGCTGCAATTGATAACCCACATAGGTTTGAGAAATCTGATACAGTTGGAGCATATATAGGGTTGACACCAAGGCAATATTCTTCTGGAGAAGTTGATCGGCATGGCAGCATATCAAAGATGGGACCAGCGGAATGTAGAAGTATGTTATATGAAGCTGCACAAACAATGCTTACAGTTACCAAGAGGACATTTAAATTAAAAAACTGGGGTTGCGAAGAAAAAAGGAATGAAAAAAGCAATCGTAGCAGTAGCAAGAAAATTAGCTGTAATTATGCATAGGATGTTGGTTGATAAAACAGAATTTTATTATCAATAAACATCAAAAGAGCATAGGACAATAATTTTATTGAAAATAAAGATAGCAATGCCGATGGAAGGGACAAGCAAGAACTTAGTTAGATGTATGGTCCCAGAGAGTGATGGTATACTATCATCATCATTTAAGGAGTCATTATGGGACAGATATTACATGGGTGCGCCAAAACAACACAGACGATTCGTAGAGCAATACAAAATAGAAAAGAGAGCATAGCAAAACTCTCCAAGCATTATAACCTTAATCCAAAAACTATTATTAAGTGGAGAAAACGTTCATTTACGAAAGATGCTGATATGGGTCCAAAGCATCCAAGATCAACTGTTTTAACGCTAGAAGAGGAAGCTATAATAGTTACATTTCGCAAGTATACACTACTGCCACTAGATGATTGCCTTTACGCTCTGCAGTCTACAATTCCGCATTTGACTCGCTCTAGCTTGCATCGTTGTTTACAAAGACACAACATTAGCAGATTACCAACTGTTGATGGAGAAGTTAAGTCAAAAAAGAAATTCAAACAATATCCTATCGGTTACTTTCATATTGATATTGCTGAAGTTAGAACTGAGGAGGGCAAATTACATTTGTTTGTTGCTATTGATAGGACATCCAAATTTACCTATGTTGAGTTGTGTAACAGTGCTACAAAACCCATAGCTGCTGAGTTCTTACGTAATTTGATTAGAATTTTACCGTATAAAATCCATACTATTTTGACAGATAACGGTATACAATTTACAAACCAGAAGCGTCATAAGTATGCTTTCCAACATATATTTGATAGAGTTTGCGAAGAGAATGTTATTGAACATCGTTTGACAAAAGTTAGCCATCCTTGGACGAATGGGCAAGTCGAGCGTATGAATAAAACTTTAAAGGATGCTACAGTTAAGAAGTATTACTATCAATCGCACCAGCAACTTAAAGAACACCTTTATAACTTTGTTATGGCTTATAATTATGCAAAGAGACTCAAAACTCTTAAGGGTCTTACTCCTTATGAATTTATATGTTATCAGTGGACACAGTCTCCAGAATTATTTATACTAAATCCACACCATCACACTCTGGGACCATACATCTGAGTGTCTGTAATTATATGCCTTTTTCTACCCTTTACTTTTTTACTTCCATCATAGCCTTTGATCCCCCTTTTCTGTAGTCTTTACAGATTGACTATCTACTATACAGGCACTCGGCTGCTCATTCCTTCCTATTTTTCTTCTACTATATTTTGTAATTTCATAATTCATTTTCTCAAAAATTCCCTGCTTCTTCCATTGCCTGAACTGCTCATACACAGTCTTCCATAGCGGAAAATCATTTGGTAAATACCGCCATTGACACCCTGTACGCAATACATAGAAAATTGCTTCTAATATTTCTCTTTTGCTATACTTTGGCGGCCTTCCTCCTTTCTTGTATGATACTCTGAAGTGTTTTTCTATTCTTGCCCATTCCCTTTCGCTTAGATCTGTTGGATACTTTTTTCTCATCTTTACCCCGTACTAAAATTTCAGATATTATAGCCTTTTACTTGTTTCCGGACAACCTCTTAGAGGTTGTCCGGAAACAAGTAAATTCAAGCATATTCCCTCTTTAACATAACCCTACTCATAGCTAGGTATATGAAATTCTCAGTGGATGTTGTGAGTAAATCATACTCCTTCGATAGCCTTCTATTCCTATTAACCCAAGCAAAAGTCCTTTCTACAACCCATCTTCTTGGCTGTACTTTAAACCCTTGTTCTCTTGTTGGTAGTAGCTCAGGTGGCGTATCTTTGTGCACCCAAAATCTACATGGAGGCCTTGTAACAATTTCAATATCTATGTCATATTCTTCCTTTATGTGATTCTTTAAATTTCTTCCTTGGTATCCCATGTCAGCCCACATTTTTTTAACTTTAGTATATTTTGTTCTCATATTGTTTAATGCTATTTTAATACCATCTCTATCATTTTCGTTAGCAGCGCCTACGTAACAACCTAGTATAAAACCCTGAGTGTCTGTAATTATATGCCTTTTTCTACCCTTTACTTTTTTACTTCCATCATAGCCTTTGATCCCCCCTTTTCTGTAGTCTTTACAGATTGACTATCTACTATACAGGCACTCGGCTGCTCATTCCTTCCTATTTTTCTTCTACTATATTTTGTAATTTCATAATTCATTTTCTCAAAAATTCCCTGCTTCTTCCATTGCCTGAACTGCTCATACACAGTCTTCCATAGCGGAAAATCATTTGGTAAATACCGCCATTGACACCCTGTACGCAATACATAGAAAATTGCTTCTAATATTTCTCTTTTGCTATACTTTGGCGGCCTTCCTCCTTTCTTGTATGATACTCTGAAGTGTTTTTCTATTCTTGCCCATTCCCTTTCGCTTAGATCTGTTGGATACTTTTTTCTCATCTTTACCCCGTACTAAAATTTCAGATATTATAGCCTTTTACTTGTTTCCGGACAACCTCTTATACCAATTCCCATTACAGGGCAAACAGATGGACAATGATGGAAGAAAAGCCATACTGAAGTAAGTAAAATAGCGAGGTTTAAATGGCATTAAGATCAAAATTATTGGATGAAAAAGTAGTAGAATCAGCAAAAGAAATGCTGAAGAAAGTAAGGAATAATGCATATGTTTCAAAAAAACTAAATGCTGTAATTGCAGCAAAAAAGTACAGTATAACGGCTGTAGCAAAAATATATTGCATTTCAAGAAGCGCACTAACTTCGTGGGTAAAACTCTTGAAAATTGGCAGAGAAGAAAAACTGTTTGCTCCTTCACAACGTCGTAGAAAAACTAAATTAAATCAGGCTCAACTACAGCAAATTGAAGAGTGGATAGAAGAAAATCCTAATATCACCATTAAAGAAATGAGAATAAGAATCCAGGAAAAGTTCGGATTAAATATCAGCAAATCTACAGTACACCGCCATATGCAAAAGATGAAATTCTCATATATTACACCAAGACCAGTTCATAATGGACAAGATAAAAGCAAACAAGAGGAATTCAAAAAAAAATCTCAATGGAGCTATTAGCAAGTATCCAGAAAAAGAGCTATTTTTCTTTGATGAATCACGGTTTGGCACACATTCAAAAGTTGGACATGGGTGGTTTAAAAAGGGGATTAGAACACAGGTTAAAACAAAATTAGGTAGGCAAAATTTCTATCTCTATAGTGCAGTTAATCCTAGAAATGGAGAGAGTTCTAGCTTATTTGCACCAAATGTCAACACTGATTGCATGAACATATTTCTTGAGCAAATTTCGCAATATCTAGAAACACGAGAGGCTTTTCTCGTTATGGACTGTGCTAGTTGGCATAGGTCAAAAAATTTAAAGGTACCTAAAAATATCGACATTATATACCTACCTCCATACTCACCTGAGCTAAATCCTGTTGAGAGGCTTTGGTTATATATAAAACAGAACATTTTGCGCAATAAAATATACGATACAATTGCTCTACTTGAGGGTGCTTTGTGCAAATTTATTACTTCTCTTGCCAGCTCCACAATTAAACAACTCTGCAATGTTTCCTATTTGACTGGACAACAATGAGAATTGGTATTAGACTTCGTGGTAAATATGTTGCCGTCCACTTCCGCCTAACAAGTATAATGCGGCTTGACAAATTTATTGTCATCTCAGACCGCGGAGAGAACCATATGCTACTTTTAACTTATGTAAAATTACCAAGGATTATGGAGAAGATATGCTGTTTTGATTTGTGTGAAAATTATTGTTGACTTATGTGCAATTAGAGAACCTAAGTCACTTTAGCTATAATTCAGAATTGAGAGCTTTTAATAACTCTCTAACTCCCACTTAGGTCTTGGTGCAAAATTGAGAGAATCTATATAGCTTTTCTGTAACATTTCAATTCCTGCCCATCCAACCATTATTGCATTATCTGTACATAGGTTGTTGGGAGGAAAAAATATGTTTAAGTTTATGTGTTGTTTTAATTTTTCTCTCAAGAAATTATTTGCTGCAACTCCACCGGTAATCACAAAGTCATTGATTTTGATATTTAAAGATTCGGCCATAATAATCGCATTACTAACCCTGTCCAGCAGTATGTTACTAATACACTCTTGAAACGAAGCACATACATCACACACATCTTGCTCGCTCATTTTAAGTTCTTGCACTAAGTTTTTTACTGCTGTTTTAATTCCAGAAAACGAAAAGTTACATCCAGAACGTTTTATCATTGCCCTTGGCAATTTAAATCTTGCACCATTGCCTTTTTTAGCTAACTTTTCAATTAATGGCCCTCCGGGATAGCTTAAGCCCAGCATCTTAGCAACTTTATCAAATGCTTCTCCTAGTGAATCATCGAGCGTTTCTCCAAGTTTAATGTATTTACCTACATCCTGTGCAATTAAAAATTGACAGTGACCACCTGATATTAGTAGGACTAAAAATGGAAATTTTACCTCATGCAGTAACCTAATAACCAATGCATGCGCTTCTAAGTGATTCACTGCAATGAACGGTTTTTGTGCCACATGTGCAATTGCTTTAGCCATCATTGTACCAACTATTAATCCACCTATGAGTCCTGGTCCTGATGTTGCTGCAATTGCATTGAGGTCACAAAAGTTAAGGTTAGATTTTTTTACAGCGCTTTTTATCAGGCCACTTAAATGTTCCATATGAGCACGTGAAGCTATCTCAGGAATCACCCCACCGCGTTTTTTGTGTTCTACTTGAGAAAGAATCTTGTGAGCAAGGACTTGCTTGTCACTATTTACAATCGCTACTGCAGTTTCGTCGCAGCTTGTTTCAACAGCTAAAATGGTTTTCATGTATATTCGAGCACTTTATTATCAAAACTATATCTTGAAACGCTGTAGAAGTTAACTGCAAAGTTAACTTCTACAGCTAAAAGATTTACCGACAACCGTCATCCCGCTGCTTGTTAGCTGATGAGATGCCGCGAATGAATCCACAACTGTACGAACACTATGATTTGAGAGCAATTTCCACTAGGAAGGTGTCATTCCAGTGCCTCTATGATGTTATCCCAGTGCTTGACACTGGGATCCAGCTTTTTCATAATCATCAAAATGTTGTATTTTTACATAAAATGGCTATTTTTATGCTTACCAACTTAATAAAATTCCTGGATCCCAGTGTCTGGGCACTGGGATGACACCCCACTGGCTTTGTTGCATCGCTCTTCGGATAGTAGGTAACGTACAATAAATTCATGAAGCTATCTCAAACTTAGCCATGCCTATTTCAGTAAATTTGTTAAGCAAATAACACTTGAGTAGCAGTTCCTTCTCACGATTAATTTCAGATTTGCTCCTAAAACTAAACCCAAATATTCGCTTCAACCTTGAGAAAAATCCTTCAATATACGATCTTTTTCCGTAATTTACTTCTTCTTTCCATCTTTTTATACCATTCTCACCATGTAATTTCATTAACTGAATAGCGGCATTTCTATCAAGCATATAATCCAATTTTGGATGCTCTGCTGCGTTGTTTTTCGGAGGAATTTTCGTTTTTATACCATATTGATTACACAGCTTATAGAGCTTTTCTCTGTCATATGCCCTATCTGCATATAGTACTTTTATGACATACTGAAAATCGACTTCTTTTAGCAAATCACAAGCTCCATAGTGATCAGAGTAGACACCGTTACTGTATTTTACAGCTATGGCTTTTTTGCTGTTTGTATTCAACATTACATGCAATTTTCTTGTCTGTTCATAGCTGCGATACTTTCTATCTTCGCTATTTTCTTTGCTATGACCAGGAGTGTTGTTGTATATACTAATTCCTGTACTGTCTATAGCAATTTCGATATCTTCCATATTATTTTCTGCAATCATTGATCTTAATATTGAGTTTCTTAAACCTTCTTGATGATTGTGAATAGCTGATAACTTGCAAATTTTTCCCAATTTGCTCAAGGTATCCTGCTATAAACCCAACTGTTTGCCTCAGGCCTATTCTAAATAAACAAGTTATTATGTGCACCAAAATTACAACTTTATCGCTATAAATATTGTTGCCACCTGGTATTTTTGGACCATTCTCGTACCACTTTTCTATGGCTTCGTTGATATAATGAAAAATATTTCCTCTTTTTTCTAGAAATTTGTTATATTCGCTATGGTTACTGACCCTCATTTTTTGTGGCATATTTTTTCTTTCAAGGTTAAATGGCTATTTTATAATGAATTTTGTCAGTAGCCACCAGATTTTTCAGTTGCTATGCAACAAAGCCATCCCAGTGTCAAGCACTGGGATGACACCTCTGGGCGCTGGGATGACAGGAGAAGGAGGCGCTGCTGTCTTGGATGAAAAGGCTGGATCCCAGTGGGCTTTGTTGCATCGCTAGCTATGATGGATTAAAGATAAAAAAGGTGGAGAATATCAGTAGCTTATTATTCTGGTATTTATAACAAGAACGGTCAGTGAATACCTAAATTTGAGTAAAAGAAATTTCACTACCACTCACTAATCCGGCTAAAATTCAAGAATTTCAATGCTTTAGCTATTTTCAATAGAATTAAATTTATTAATATAAATAACAAGTTACTATTCTTAAATTTGATCAGATTGATTGCAAAAAAAACAAGATTTTCAATAAGTTGCTTATAATCCTAATTATAGTTAGCCTTTCATAAGTAGCGATGCAACAAAGCCATCCCAGTGTCAAGCACTGGGATGACATCATAGGGGGCTACTTGGCTGACAACCGTCATCCCGCTACGTGTTAGCGGGATCTCTTGTTAGCGCCGCGGCGGTATATTTGTCATCCCGCTAGCGGGATCTAGAGATACCGCGAATGAATCGCGGTATGACGGTTCGCGGCAGCATGACGATGGTTTATACCTCGTCATTCCGCTACGTGTTAGCGGGATCTAGAGATACCGCGGCGGTATGACGATAAGACACAAAGCCTAATGGAAAAAACTGCGAACGCCAGTGAAAAACATAGCAATTTTATTTTCATTTGCAGCTTTTATCACATCTTGATCTTTCAGCGAGCCGCCGGGCTGAATTATAGCTGTAATTCCATGTTTTGCACTTTCTACTATGCTATCTGGGAATGGAAAAAATGCATCTGAAGCAAGCACTGCACCTTTACATTTTTCACCTGCTTTTTTCACTGCAATGTTCACACTATCTATTCTGCTTGTTTGCCCTGCGCCGATGCCAATAGCACAACCATCTTTTGCTATAACTATTGCGTTGGATTTCACATGTTTACATATTTTCCAGGCAAAAATAAGATCTTCCTTTTCTTTTTCTGTTGTAGTGCACTTTGTTACTTGTTCTGCTTTTATTGTGTGGTCATTATTTTCTTGCACCAAAAACCCACCAATAACATTTTTAGTTTGGTATTTCACATTTTGTTGAAAAGATTTATGAATAATCACTCTTAAATTTTTCTTTCTTTGTAAAATTTTTAGTGCCTCATTGTTTACCGATGGTGCTATCACTACTTCCAAAAATATCTCGTTTAATTTTTCCGCTAGCTTTAAATCTATCTCCCGGTTTAAGGCAACTATACCACCAAAACTGCTTACTTCATCGCACGATAGAGCTTTTTCATATGCCTCCAAAGCATTATTACCAATAGCAGCGCCACATGGGTTATTATGCTTGATTATCACTGCTGCAGGCTCTTTAAACTCAGAAATTATGTTAAGTGCGGACTCTATATCTACTATATTATTATAACTCAACTCTTTTCCATGTAGTTTTTCCAACGGATATTCTGTAAATTGATTACTATAAAATGCAGCTTTTTGATGGGGATTTTCACCATACCTGAGTTCTTGTACTTTATGCCCGTATAGAGCAAAAAACTCTGGTAACTCATTATTTTTACTCTGGGATAAAAACCAACTGTGAATATTAGAATCGTAGTGTGCAGTGAGAGCAAATGCTTTGGTTGCTAAGTGTTTTCTATATTCCAATGTTGTTTCATTGTTATTTTTTATCATCTCAGCTTTTAGTGCTTCGTAGTCTTGAATGCTAGAAATAACTGAAGTAAAACGAAAGTTTTTTGCTGCAGCTCTAATTAATGCCACCCCGCCGATATCAATTTGTTCTATAATTTGCTCTTCATTTGAGCTGCTACTTACTGTCTCCCAAAATGGGTATAGGTTAGTTATAAGCAGGTCTATTGGCTCAATTTCTAGATCTTGCACTTCCTTTTTGTGCTTTTCTCGATCATAAAGTATTCCTCCATGAATTTTAGGGTGTAAAGTTTTTACTCTACCACCCAGTATCTCTGGAAATTGCGTATAATCTGATACTTCTTGCGTTTTTATTCCGGCATCAGATAGTGCTTTATAAGTATTGCCCGTTGAAAGAATTTCTATTTGTTGCTGCGTTAAAAACGATGCAAGATCAATTATATTCGTTTTATCGTATACTGATATTAAAGCTCTTTTTATTTTCATTTTTATATGGAAAGTTTTTTAAGATTATATCTAAGAAAAGAAAATTTGTCTATATATAGCTACTACGTCATACCGCCGCGGTATCCACAACTGTACGAACATTGTGATACAAGAGACCAAGAAAGATGTCACCCAGTCTGGGATCCAGAAAACTTCACTTTAAATGAGCACACCAGGTGGCTGTACAATAGAAACTGGATTCCAGACTGGAATGACACCATCTACTACTCAAATTACCTGCAAATTGCAATGTTCGTACACCAAAACGCGGTATCTTGTTGTAGATTCCGCTAACAAGCAGCGGAATACCAAATTGTAGAAGTTGCTTTAGCCCTCCTAACCCTCCCTTCAAAGCAGTCTATTCTATAAATTTTTTTACCATGCTTGATTTCAAGCCACGAATAAAATCTTCAATACTACAAGGATTTCTCCCTTCCATTTGTACAACTTTAGGAATTAAAGTGCCACCTTTTAAACTTATGTGCATATTATCGTTAACAATCTTACCTTGTTCTGAAGCGAGAGCTTCAAAATCAGCATCAAGTATCCTGATACGTTTATTCTCTATCTTGATGAATGCTTTTGGGTAAAACGCTTTAACTTTTCTATAAGCAACTTCACAGGCATCACTTGCATAAATTTTATAGTCTTCCACTTTGTCAGCGTAACATGCATCGTTATCGTTCTGTTTTAAGGGAAGCTGTTTTTCAATTTCGTTTAGCACTTTCAGCAGTAAATCACTGCCTAGCTTAGATAATTTATCATGCAATGTCTTGTAATTATCGTTCTTTTCGATAAGAAATTTTTCCTGTTTTAAAATAGGGCCGGAATCTAATCCTTCATCCAGTTGCATAATGCTAACCCCGGTTTCTTGATCTCCTGCTAAAATTGTGTGCTGTATCGGAGCTGCACCGCGCCACCTCGGTAGTAATGAAGGATGAATATTAATACAACCATATTTAGGAATATTCAAAATTTCTCTTGGAAGTATCAATCCATACGCAGCTACAACTGCAACGTCTGGCTTGAAATTTCTAAATTTTTCTTGCTCTGCCGAGAACTTTAGAGAGATAGGAGTACATACCTCTATGTTACTTTCTTCAGCGATAACATGTACTGGAGATTTCATTGGCTTCTGTCCACGCCCCGAAGGTTTTGGAGCCTTGGTGTATACTGTCACCACTTCGCTCTTTGATTTCAGTAACAAGCTCAGAGAATTAACAGCAAATCCTGGTGATCCCATGAAAATAATTCTCATGGTGTTTTTGCTTTAAGAATTCTCCGCTAATTTACCACTTACAGTTTCTACTAATTTGGCAAAATCATCCTTATAATTAACTGCCATCTCAGCAAGAATTTTTCTATTTAAATCAATGCCGGCAAGTGTAAGACCATGCATAAACCTACCATAAGTAAGCCCATGCTCTCTTGCTGCTGCATTAATACGTATTATCCATAAGCTACGGAAATCACGTTTACGGGTTCTTCTGTCTCTATAAGCATATTGCAGTGCTTTTTCAACTCTTTGTAATGCAATTCTATAACAACTTTTTGCGCGCCCTCTATAACCCTTTGCCAGTTTCAATATTTTTTTATGACGAGCGTGAGTAGTGACTCCACGTTTTACCCGAGCCATTTTATTTTACCTCCATTTTGTTAAATACCGTAAGGCATATGAAGCTTAACTATACGCGAGTCAGATTTACCAAGAATCGTTGTACCGCGCTGATTACGAATATTAGATTTACTTCTCTTTACCATGCCATGCCTTTTGCCTGACTGAGTAGAAATAACTTTACCCTTAGCTGTAAGGTGAAAGCGCTTTTTCACAGAAGATTTGGTTTTTAATTTTATTTTGTTCATATTCCAAATAAATTTACAAGCACTACTATTGAGTTCTTTAATAGTAATTAAGCATTAGTATAAATAATTTTATTAAAGAATCAAATTAAAATTGTATGTTAAAGGAGTTTAAAAGTAATTACGCCCAATATGTGTGTTATACCTTCTTTATTCCCAAGTGGCAACAATACTTGCCTCATTTTAACACTTTCACTTTCTTCCTCTTCATTGATCGGGCATTTACTCTCTATTACAGTATCAAGTTTATCAATAACTGCATCTATTTTATATAGTCGCAAAAATGGTGCATCAATTGCATACTTATTATCAATGCGCGTCTTTTTCTCAAAACCATAGAATTCAACAGCCTTTTCTCCTGCATTTTCACAAATATAACCTTGATCCTTGACTTCAATGACAAAACAATGCTGCCATGATTCCATTATTTCTGCAGTGTCTATTTCATGCCTTTCTGGCCAATCTCTGTCTGATCCTTTTATGTCATTCCAGTGTTGAGTCACCACATTTGCTATTCTTTTTTCTTTGCCTACATAAATTTCCATTCCAATTTCCACATATAAAACACAGATATGAGGTAAATTTATCGTGAATATATTGATTTTTTCTTACCACAAGGTGCATGTCACTAGAAGTTCTGAGATCTAGAGAGTGGTATTGATTTTATTTCCATTACAACTTATTATTTATAGATAACCTCAATAAAAACGATGAAGCTAAACGAAATCAGAGAAAGATTTATAAAATTTTTTGTAAATAATGACCACGAGCAGGTTTCTTCTTCTCCTTTGATTCCAGAACATGACCCAACGCTCATGTTCACAAATGCTGGTATGGTGCAGTTTAAAAATATTTTTACTGGTGCTCAAAAAACTGAAATGAAACGTGCTGTCTCAAGTCAAAAGTGCCTAAGAGCAGGCGGTAAACACAATGATCTGGAAAATGTTGGCTATACAACTCGGCATCACACATTTTTTGAAATGCTCGGAAATTTTAGCTTCGGTGATTACTTTAAGGAAACTGCGATAGAATTTGCGTGGGAATTTATCACTAAAGAGTTATCTCTTGATAAAAACAGACTATCCATAACCGTCTACCATACTGATGATGAGGCGTACGAGATTTGGCGTAAGATAAGTGGCTTTTCAAGTGATAAAATCATAAGAATTACAACGGATGATAACTTTTGGAGTATGGGAAGCACTGGTCCGTGCGGTCCATGTTCTGAAATTTTTTATGACCATGGGAGTCCTAATTTACAAGAGGGCGATAGAATTGTTGAAATCTGGAATCTGGTATTCATGGAGTTTAACAAAGATGAAGAAGGTAATTTACACAAATTGCCAAAAAAATGCATCGATACTGGAATGGGCCTTGAAAGAATAGCGGCTGTTATGCAAAACGTCCATGATAACTATGATATTGATCTATTTTCTGCTCTGATAAGTAAATCACAAGAGTACTGTGGAAGAACGGAAAATAAAATAGCGCATAAGATCATAGCAGATCATCTTCGCGCGGCTGCATTTCTCATCGCAGAAGGAGTGCTTCCTGGAAATGAGGGCAGGAATTACGTATTACGCAGATTAATTAGGAGAGCCACACGTTATATTCACCTGCTTGGATATAATGATTCCCTACTCCATCGTATTTTTCCAGTGTTGATAGATAGCACGAGTTCGGCTTATATGGGAGCTGAATTAGTCAGAGCTAAAAGCTTAATAGAAACGACGTTAAAATCAGAGGAAGAAAACTTTAAAGACACTTTGATGAAAGGTATCAATCTCCTGGAGAAATTCACTACAGATTTAAAATCGGGCGATACTTTGCCTGGAGAATCAGCGTTTAAGCTATATGACACCTACGGATTTCCTTTGGATATTACACTTGATATTTTAAAAGAGAAAAAAATAAATTTTGACCAAAAGGGTTTTGATGATGCAATGGGAGAACAAAAAGAGAGAGCACGTGCTAAATGGGCTGGATCTGGTGAAAAATCTGTTGAGCAAGTATGGTTTGATTTGATCAATAAATTTGGCAAAACAAAATTTGTTGGTTATGAGTTCAATGAAGTAAGTGATGCGAAAATACTAGCTATAGTTTCCTCTAAAAATGAAGTAATTGATTCTGCAAAGGAGGGAGAAAAGATAACCATTATACTTGATAAAACACCTTTTTATGGCGAGTCAGGTGGACAAGTGGGAGATACTGGCAATCTGATCAAATCTGATAGAAGTATTATTATAGTCGAGAATACCAATAAGGTTAATGACCTATATTTGCACAGATGCATAGTTAAGTTCGGTTCAATTTGTAAAGGTAACACAGTTGCAGCAAGCATTGACAAGGAAAGAAGGCAAACCTTAAGAAGAAATCATTCAGCTACACATCTTCTGCACTTTACACTCAGAAAAATTCTAGGTGATCATGTCACTCAAAAAGGTTCCCTAGTTGCACCGGATAAGTTACGATTTGACTTTAGTCATAACACTCAAGTTACTCAGGATCAGCTATTCTTAGTAGAAGATATGGTAAACTCTCTAATCAGAGAAAACCTTTCTACGTCTACAAAAATTCAGAGCATGAATCAGGCAATAGACGAAGGAGCTATGGCGTTATTCGGCGAAAAATATAGCGATCAAGTAAGAGTAGTGAAGATTGGAGATTCAAGGGAACTGTGTGGTGGCACACACGTTGAACATACTGGAGAAATTGGTTTGTTTAAGATAGTAACAGAGAGTTCTGTTGCTTTTGGAGTGAGGAGAATTGAAGCTTTAACTGGTCAGGAAGCAATCAATTATGTACGTGATAATGAAATTAACTTAAAAAAAGTTGCAGAATTCGTAAAAGCGCCAGTGAGTGAAATAACAAGCAGATTAAGTATTTTAAGTCAAGAACACAAAAAATCCGAAACCAAAATAAAAAACCTATATAAAAAGCTTGTGAGTGCAGAGAATATAAAAAGCACCGAAATAAATGGAATAAATTTTATAAGCCACACTTTCACTGATATTCCAGCAAATGTAATAAGAGAGTTTGTTTTGCAGCAACAAAAACCAAAAACGGTAATAGCTTTTACGGCAACAGAAAAAGATAAAACAGTCTTGATTATTAAAGTAAGTAAAGACTTAATCAATAAGATTAGCGCAAAAGAACTAATATCCATAGCAGTTAAAAAGAACTGTGGTGGGAATGCTGAACTTGCACAAACAGGCTGTGATAGAAATAAAATAGATGATGCCATTACAGCCATTTATAGCAAAATAACAGCTTCTAAGCACTCTACGTCATACCACCACGAACCGTCATACCGCCGCGGCGCTAACAAGCAGCGGGATACTTAACCATCGTCTACACCGTCATACCGCGATTCATTCGCGGTATCTCTTAGCCGCTAACAAGAGATCCCGCTAACAAGCAGCGGGATGACGAATTACTATGCCGCCGCGAACCGTCATACCGTTGCAAACCGTCATACCGCGATTCATTCGCGGTATCTCTTAGCATAGATCCCGCTACCTGTTAGCGGGATGACGGTTGTCAGGCTAGCTGTCATCCAAGTAGCTCGACTACTTGGATCCAGGAAAAAGAATGGTGTCATGAAAGTAGCTGACACTGATTCCTTTATGATGGTGTCATCCCAGTGCCCAGACACTGGGATCCAGGAAACTTAATTGCAAGTAATGCATTGGATTTGGTGAGTATGGGTTTTGCGTTATAGAATGAAGCACTTTTGGTGAATTTATAAAGAAAGCTGGATGCCAGTGGGCTTTGTTGCATCGCTCAAGTGAAAAGAACTGGCAGTTACTGACAAAATTCATTATAAATAGCGATTTAACTGTTGAAGAAAAAATATGCCACAAAAAATGAGGGTCAGTAACCATAGCGAATATAACAAATTTCTAGAAAAAAGAGGAAATATTTTTCATTATATCAACGAAGCCATAGAAAAGTGGTACGAGAATGGTCCAAAAATACCAGGTGGCAACAATATTTATAGCGATAAAGTTGTAATTTTGGTGCACATAATAACTTGTTTATTTAGAATAGGCCTGAGGCAAACAGTTGGGTTTATAGCAGGATACCTTGAGCAAATTGGGAAAAATTTGCAAGTTATCAGCTATTCACAATCATCAAGAAGGTTTAAGAAACTCAATATTAAGATCAATGATTGCAGAAAATAATATGGAAGATATCGAAATTGCTATAGACAGTACAGGAATTAGTATATACAACAACACTCCTGGTCATAGCAAAGAAAATATCGAAGATAGAAAGTATCGCAGCTATGAACAGACAAGAAAATTGCATGTAATGTTGAATACAAACAGCAAAAAAGCCATAGCTGTAAAATACAGTAACGGTGTCTACTCTGATCACTATGGAGCTTGTGATTTGCTAAAAGAAGTCGATTTTCAGTATGTCATAAAAGTACTATATGTAGATAGGGCATATGACAGAGAAAAGCTCTATAAGCTGTGTAATCAATATGGTATAAAAACGAAAATTCCTCCGAAAAACAACGCAGCAGAGCATCCAAAGTTAGACTATATGGCTGAGAGAAATTCTGCAGTCAAGCTCATAAAGTCATATGATGAAGATGGTATAAAGAAGTGGAAAAAAGAGATGAGTTATGGAAAAAGATCTTATATAGAAGGTTTTTTCTCGCGATTAAAAAAGACATTTGGGTTTAGTTTTAGGAGCAAATCTGAAATTAATCGTGAGAAGGAACTGCTACTCAAGTGTTATTTGCTTAACAAATTTACTGAAATAGGCATGGCTAAGTTTGAGATAGCTTCATGAATTTATTGTACGTTACCTACTATCCGAAGAGCGATGCAACAAAGCCATCCCAGTGTCACGCACTGGGATGACATCATCCTTTTTTTTGGATTCCAGCGTCACGCGCTGGAATGACACCTCTCTTGGGCTCTCTTAGCTATAAATATTAAGGAATTTACCAAACGAAAAAAAAGGCAAAAGAAGCCCCGTGGTTGGCTAATTACTTACATTATACTTTCAAGTATGGCGTTTTTTTATTCTAAACGCTTAATAACCGCGATTTAGTTGCTTTTAAGCCGCAACTAATCTAAATTATAAACATTAAGAAATTTACTAAACAGAAAAAAAGGCAAAAGAAACCCTAGGGTAGCTAGTTATTCACTATCCATTTTTTAAATCGGCGTTTTTTGATGTTTTAAATAGCGCATTTCAGCTTATATTAGGTAAAAACCTAGAAATTTTATAAAGACATAAGGTGCACATAGTGCAAAAAATTAAACATGGGACGCCAGATACGTGAGTTTTTTTGTCATTTAATCTGTACAGAGAAGATAAATAAATAGCTTCAGTTTCATGATAAGGGAGCTGGCGAAGGGTGTCAAGTAAGTTTTTTCGTTTCTATTTCCAATAAAAGTTTGTTATATGGTTATGCAAGAAGTCTATTTAATAGCGCTTTCTATGAGAGAAATCGTATTATCCATTCCATAAAGCTTTATGAAAGATCCCATTCTTGGACCGGTTTTTTGGCCAAGTAACGTTTCATATAATAGCTGAAACCAGTCACGTAAGTTAGTGTAATCATATTTTTTTCCAATAGAAAATACCTGAGATTGAATTTCTTCAGCAGTAGCAGTTATAGATAGAGAATGTAAAGTGTCCTTCAAATCTAGTAACGCTTCTTTCTCTTTTTCATTTGGAGTTTTATATGATTTTGTTGGCTTGATAAAATCGTGATAATACTTTACTGCAAAGTCTGAAAGTCTATCAAGCATTTTATTATTTTCTGGTGTAACGTTTGGTGCATAAGAGGATATAAAACCCCATAGGATCTCTTTGTTTTCAGCATTACAAGCTGCTGCTAGGTTTAAAAGTAGTGAGAAATTTATGCCTGAAGTTTCTATACTGGAAACATTGCCCTGGTGAATGTGCCAAGCAGGATTATTTATATCCTTTTCTTTGTTCTCATGATAACGCTTTACAAATTCTAAATATTCATCAGTTGATTTTGGTATCACATCAAAATATAAACGTTTAGCTTTTTTAGGACTCTGAAAAATGTACAATGCTAAGCTCTCTGTTGGTGCGTAAGTTAGCCACTCTTCAATTGAAATGCCATTTCCTTTTGATTTTGATATTTTCTTTCCTTCTTTATCAAGGAAAAGCTCGTAGCAAAACAGAAGTGGTGGCTTTTCTCCAAGTATTTCACATATTTGACTTGAAAGCACAGCAGACGGAGTTAAATCTTTTCCGTGAGCTTCGTAATTTACTCCAAATGCGGCCCACCTCATTCCCCAATCAGGTTTCCATTGCAGTTTACATTTTCCTTTTGTCACTGGAACTTCTATTTTTTCCCCGTTTGGGTCTTCATATGTGATTGTTCCTTTCTCTGTATTTGTTTCAATTACTGGAACTTGTAAAACTTGAGAAGTTTTTGGGCATATTGGCAAGAATGGACTATAAGTCTGCTGTCTTTCTTCCCGAAATGATGGAAGCATTACGTCCATCACTTTATCATAATTTTTCAGTAAGAGTAAAAGTTTTTCATCGTAAACGCCAGATTTATAACACTCTGTTGCACTCCTGAACTCGTATTCAAATTCAAACATATCAAGAAATTTACACAACAATGAATTCATATGATGACCATAACTCTGATGAGTGCCAAATGGATCAGGTATCATAGTCAATGGTTTATTTAAGTGCTCTCTTAGCATCTCTTGATTTGGCACATTATCTGGTATTTTTCGCAAACCATCCATATCATCTGAAACTGCAATGATTTTGGTTTTTATACCAGGAGCTATTTTTTTTAATGCATTTACAATAACTGTAGTGCGGAAAACCTCTCCAAAGGTTCCTATGTGGGGTAAACCAGAGGGTCCATAACCAGTTTCAAATATTATTTCTTTTTTATTAGGAAACTCTTGCAATATTTTTTCTGCTTCTTGAAATGGCCAACTTGTCATTACCGGGATTAAATAATGTATCTTAACTTAAAGTGCTACTAGTTTCAATGGATTTTTAATATAATGATATAGTATTAGTGTTAGAGCTATTATTAGAAGGTTAAAGATATGTCCACAGGTAGTATACAAACAGATCAATTATTTAAAGGTCTTACAAGACCTGCAATGCTCTTTGGTGTGAGTTATATGTTTGCAATATTAAACGTCCTGATTTGCATGCTAATTTTCATTAATTCAAATGATTTAAGAGTGATTCTCTTAATGTTACCAGGTATGCATGGACTTGGTTATATAGCTTCTGCAAAAGAACCGTTGTTTATTGAATTATTTATGGTAAAATTGGGAAAGTGCTCGAAATGTTTAAATCGTTTTTACCATGGAGCCAATTCTTATGATATTGCTTAACGTTGTGTGATGCTGAGGTTTAGGGCTATTCAATCAAAGAATAAATCTACTCTGAACAGGGAAGTTCACGCTGCTGAATTTATTCCTTATTCTTGCTATTGGAATAGCACAACCTTGATGACAAAAGAAAATTGGTTGGTTAAGGTTATAAAATTAAGTGGTTTTGCATTTGAAACTGCCGATGACGAGGATTTAGTCATACAGAAGAACATCAGGAATCAGATGCTAAGAAGCATTTCATCTCCGGCATTTAGTTTGTATTTTCATACTATCAGACGTAAGAAAAATATTTTTTCTGATGAATTTGCAAGTCAAGGTTTGCCGAATTTTTTCGCTAATCACGTAAATCTAAAATGGAGAGAAAAACACGCAACAAGGAAATCATTTATTAATGACCTATACATTACGATTATCCGTAGAGCGGACACAAAAGGAGTAGAATTTTTGTCACATCTACTAAAAAAATTCGGACATGTAACTTCAAAACATGCTTGGGAAAGTGATATACGTGCCACGTATGAAGATTTAGAGGAAACGACAAATCGTGTAGTGACAAGCCTTAGAAATTATTCGCCTAAAATTCTTGGAGTAAAAGAAACTCCAGATGGTTTGTTCTGCGAAATAATGGAGTTTCTATCTAGAATCGTAAATTGTGGCTTCGTTACAAATACGCTTTTTCCGCTAAGAACTGAAATATCAAGATACTTACCAGTACATAGGTTATTCTTTGGCCGTAAGATGATACAGGTTGTGACTCATAATGAGAGTAAATATGCTGGAATAATTAGTATCAAAGAATATGGAAATCATACTTCTGCAGGAATGCTTGATTCGTTTTTACAACTTCCTTACGAGTTTATAATTACGCAATCTTTTCAATTTATAAACAGGCAAATGGCGATTGGAAAAATGCAGATACAGCAAAATCGAATGATACAGTCTGCAGATAAAGCTATTTCTCAAATAGCAGAAATTTCTCAAGCGCTTGATGACGCAATGAGTGGTAAGATTGCCTTTGGTCAACATCACCTGACTATTTTATGTATAGAAAAAAGTCCTAAATCATTGGATAACGCTCTGTCGTTGGTAGAATCAGAGCTTTCTAATTGCGGTGTTTACCCTATACGTGAGAGAGTTAACCTTGAACCAGCATTTTGGGCGCAAATTCCTGGTAATTTCGATTATATAGTGAGAAAAGCTACAATAAGTAGTCTTAATTTGGCTGGATTTGCATCTCAACATAATTATCCTACTGGTAATAAATTCAATAACCACTGGGGAGATGCCGTTACAGTTTTTGACACGACATCTGGTACTCCATTTTTTTTCAACTTTCATATAAGGGATGTTGGACACACTATGATAATTGGCCCAACTGGTGCTGGTAAAACTGTTTTAATGAATTTCCTGTGTGCCCAAGCGATGAAGTTTTCTCCAAGGATATTCTTTTTTGATAAAGATCGCGGTGCAGAGATTTTCTTAAGAGCACTTAGTGGTATCTATACTGTAATAGAACCAAGAACTAAAACAAATTTTAATCCTTTACAACTTGATGATACCTCTGATAATAGAACATTTTTAATGGAGTGGATAAAGTCTTTAATTTCGGTATATAATGACAAATTTACTTCAGAAGATATTGCACGAATTAATGATGCAATTGAAGGAAATTTTAAATTAAGAAAAGAAGACAGATTCTTGAGAAACCTCGTACCGTTTTTAGGGCTTGCAGGTCCTGATACTCTAGCTGGGGCAATATCTATGTGGCATGATAATGGTTCTCATGCTGCAATATTTGACAATAAAGAAGATTTGCTAGATTTTTCACGAGCAAGAGTATTTGGTTTTGAGATGGCTAGCTTGCTCAAAGATCCTGTTGCTCTTGGACCGGTCTTGATTTATTTATTTCATAGGATTAGTATATCTCTTGATGGCACTCCATCTATTATCGTTCTTGATGAGGCATGGGCGTTAATAGATAATCCAGTTTTTGCACCCAAGATAAAAGACTGGTTGAAGGTACTGAGAAAACTAAATGCTTTTGTGATTTTTGCTACTCAGAGTGTTGAGGATGCAAGTAAAAGTACTATTAGCGATACGCTTGTACAACAAACAGCGACACAGATTTTTTTACCAAATCTGAAAGCTACTAGTGTCTATCGGGATGTTTTTATGTTAACTGAACGTGAATATATATTAATTAAGCACACAGATCCGAGTACTAGATTCTTTTTGGTGAAACAAGGAGTCAATGCTGTAGTAGCTAGAATAGACTTAAAAGGCCTGGATGATATAATCAACGTATTATCCGGACGTGCAGAAAGTGTTCTATTGTTACACGATATATTAAATGAAGTTGGGGACAACCCAAAAGTATGGTTGCCTATATTTTATCAGAAGGTAAAAAATGTTTAAGACTAAGCTGTCATTGCTATTAATTGCGATATTTTTACTAAATATAGACTTTTTACTCTCATATCCAGTGCTTGCAGATGGAGTAAGTGGTACTGACAAGACAGAATTTGTTAGCAGATTTAATTCCACTGGCAGTTTTAGTCGTGCCTCTAATCCTGATTGTGGAGCGTTTAAAACAGCTGCAGCACTTGCTGGAATAGCGATTGCTGTTGGCGCAATATTTACTGGCATTGTTTTGATCGTTTCTTCTGCTGGTTTGTTTACCGCTCTTGTTATTGTTGGAATGATAGCTGCAATTGTTGGAGTCTGGAAAGCGATAGGAGGGCTTGTTGTTTGTGAACATAGTTTTGTTAAACACCCAGTTGCACGTGATCATGATGGAAAATACAAAAATTTTAAATTAGAAGACACAGGTTATAGTGGCTGCACCAATGAAAATTACCAAACAGAAGAGGAATATTTTTCTTGTTTGCAAAATAAAGCTCGGGAAGACGTGAACAAAAAAGATTATGACGGGAAAAGAGCAGAAAAAGAAGCCTTAAATTCTAACGTTCAGGAGAGTACAGAGAGTTATTACTGGCCAAAAAACGGTGTGCAATACAGTGAATATATAGAAGTATGTCATCGAAACCCTTTAACTTTTGGTAATCTTTTTAACAAGAAAGACTTTGATTTCAGAAAAGAAACTGGATACATAGATTTTGATGTCAGGGAGAAAGATACTGGATATGTAGATGGGTCATGGTCCCCGAAGGTTGATGGTGAGCTGAAATGTAAAGTTCTCAAAGCAGGACAGAGCGAACCCATACATGGAGCTACATTTAAAGCAGTAAGAAAAATGGGCAGATTATGTGTGGAGTTAGCAAGTGTGAAAATGCTTGGTATCGAAATGACTCCTTGGCCGCAAGGGGTTGATATGGGGTGCACGGAATTGCCACCTGACCCACTTGCTCCTATGTGTGAAAAATCTGTGATGATATTCAAAAATAAAGATGGTGCAGGAGAGGAGAAAGTTCCTATTGGTAATAATGATGACTATAAAACTATTATCAGATCTAAAGAAAAAAGACTCAACGGACAAGGGGGGAAAATTTTTGTAGGTTATGATAATGCTGGCTGTTTTAGCTCGTATGTTTCTGAAGCTTGTTATAACCAGGCAGGGAGTAAATCATTAGCTCCTATTCCCGTAACTTCTATGATAGTGCAATGCATTAAGGAATCGTTAGATAATTTAGTTGCAGGTAAAGGTGCACCAAATGGTGAGAGTTTTATATCTGTAGCACAGAAAAGGCTGAAAAACACTGTAACTGCTGTTTTAGTTTTAGCTTTAATACTGTTCTCTATAAAAGCCATGTCTGGTGGAGTTCAGAGGCCTCAAGAAATGTATATGTTGATCATAAAATTCGCTTTAGTGATTTACTTCACAACAGGCAGTACCATGTCTCATTATTATGGAGAATTAACTCGTCTCTCAAATGGTTTGTCAGAGATAGTGCTAAAAGCATCATCTGAAAGTAAAGGCATATGTAATTATAAAGCAGGTACAGATTATGAATATACTCGTGCAGGAAAGAGGGTATCTTACAGTTATCTTGCACCTTGGGATAGGCTTGATTGTAGAATTTTATTTTATTTAGGTGCCCCTTTAGATGGAATTGGTGGCAAAATTGGTACTGGAGGTGTTGCAACGTTAGCAGTCTTGCTTGGTGCTGCTCCTGTCTTATTAGTTGCAGGTTCAGTAATCGGTATTATTTTTGCTGGTGGACAAATTTTAGTAGCTCTTGTCTGTATATTTATGGCCGTTCTGATGATGATGGTTATTTTGTGGCTGTGCTATGTATTTATTTTATCTCTAGTTGCTTTAAGTGTAATCATCATTTTATCACCTTTGTTCATTCCTATGGTTTTATTCCAACACACCAAAGGATATTTTGAAGGCTGGGTGAAAGAGTTGATTACCTATAGCTTATACCCGGTTATCCTTTTTGCGTTTTTGTCCTTTATGTTCATAGCATGTGATAAAATCTATTTTAAAAATTTAAATTTTGAACTGGACGAGTCATATAAAAATGAACAACCGGACAAGTCATATGAAAAGAAACAAGCAGAAATCTCATATAGTAAGAAAAAACAGTGGTTTAAATTGAAAAATGGGGAATGTGATAAAAATGAAACTACTCTTGCATGTATGATGCAAAATTATAGCTTTAAAAAGAGCAGCATACTTGGTCTATTCGACTTTACATACATGGAGTTTGGCAGCTCTCTCATCGGAGAATTATTAAAATTGTGTTTAGTATTATTCCTCTTTTACCACTTTTTAAACATTCTTCCTGGCATGGCTGCTGAACTTGCTGGTAACCATAGAGCAGCACTTGGCTCAGGTCAGACACCTGGACAAATGGTGGGCAAAGCTTTATCTGCTGCCAAAGCTGCTGCTGGGGGTGTTGCTGGAGTTGCTGGTGCTGCTGCTAAGAAGTTGAGTGGTGGAGACAAGAGTAAATCTCGAGGTTCTGGTTCTAGTAGCTCCGAGAGTGTTAACAAAAGCACTGAATGAGTTGGATTTATGCTAAAATTTTTGCTGATAATACCGTTTTTTTTTCTGTCAGGCTGCGGGGAACATCACTGTATTAAGCCAGAAAATTTATCAGGTTTGCGTGAAAAACTAGATATAGTGTCAACAGAGCAGAAGTGGGTTGATTCCGGTGTTAATATCTCAGATAGAATAAGAGTAACAGAGATTGGTATAGTGCCTAGTAAGGTTAATTTTTGCCCTAAGCAGTATGAAGATTTTGCAATTGGGCCTGGGGAAAATAGCGTTACATTACCATTTGCACTTAAGGAAGGCGATACGATAAGCTTTAGTGTTATTGGAAGTAAAGTGTGTAAAGATAAAGAGAGTGAGACAAAAATCAGGTATGTGAAAATTGATGAAAAGTGCAGCGAACAAGAAACGGAACATTTTGCACATGTTTTAAATCGAGAAGGATGTCAGGGTGAAATATGTCCTAATAAATATATAATAGGCGATGCGCAATGGTTGAATGGAAAAGAGTACTGGGATTCAGATTTTTCGCAGTTAAGTCAAGATACAAACATTATTAATTCTATAAAACAAGGAGAAAGTGTAAACTGCAGTGAGCTTTCAAGTGATCAGAAAAACAAAACAGATACGCGCATTTTGAATTTACTCTGCGGACGTATATGTAAATTTCCTTCCGACAGCGGAAACAAAGGTTGCGCATACATTGAATACAATAGTATAGAAGGTGAGATATTCAATGCTTTAAATTCTAGTGGTGAATCTGTTATTGCTGAAACTATTAGTAACGTATTAAAGGAAAAACAGGTAAAAACTGACATTACACTATTACGTGTTCACATGGATGGTGAAGATTTTGAACACATTCCAACAGGTGGCATATGCACTAACTGTGATTATAAGATAGAAAAATACCATCGAACACCAAGTTTAACTTTTAGTTTATGTAGTAGAAATGACGAGCACTGCTATGATAGAAATGACAAAGGTGGTTTCAACATAAGAGTAGCGAAGAACCACAGTCTGGAGAATAGTTTGTATATAAGCGTCTCTGACAAACTTCCTGAGCATAAGCCTGGTGAAAACCAAGCGGATATATCTGTAGATATCAGCAAAGTTCATGATACTGAGTACATGGAAGGCTTAAAGGAAAAGTTAAAAGAAAAAAAAGGCACCATATATTATGGAATAAGAGACCATGGCTGCGATTACAAAAATGAAGGTCAGTTTAGTATTAACCTAACAACTAAAGAGCCACCTACAAAAACTTTTAGTGCAATATATAATTTCTTTGATGAAAAAGTGAAAACTGCATTTTTCGGCTCTAATTATAAAGACCCTAACGCAATTCACTCTGATACTAGTCCTGTGAAGTCTCTTTACGAAAGTTTTATAAAATCAAGCAGAACAAATACCATTAGATCTACTATAATATCACTATTAGTACTATATATAATCTTATATACTCTTTATTACTTTTTTGGATTAACTCATATTTCTATATATGAGTTTTTAATTATATGCGTAAAGATAGGAATCATCGCCCAGCTATTGCAGGATAATAGCTGGGACTTTTTTTATAACAACGCATTCTCTATATTTATTAACACTCCAAAACAACTAATAGAAATAGCAAATTTTAGAGGCACTACTTCAAATGTTTTTGAGTTTCTTGATTTGCCGCTCAATAGGTTCTTGTCATCGCATTCAGTATTGTTAATAGTATCTCTTATATTTTCTGGCCCTTTGGGCATTGTATCTTTTTGCTTGGTGATTTGGGGTTTAATCACAGTGAGCTTATCTATTTTTAATGCCTTATTTTCTTTTACTACATCTATAGCAATAGTTGCGTTATTACTTTCTTTAGCACCTATTTTTATTATTTGTCTTTTATTTGCGTATACTAGGCAGATGTTTCAAAACTGGGTTAAAAATTTAGCAAGATTTGCAATTCATCCAGTGGTCCTTTTAATTTTTATATCACTGATAAGTCAGGTTATGGATTATATTGTGTATTCAGTATTTGATTTTGAGGTCTGCTCTACATGTATACTTAATATTAACCTAAAGATTTTTAACCCTTGTATTTTTTATGGTTATGCTTCCAAATATACACCTAATATTACCGCTATGATGGCTTTTGTTATTTTGGGACACGCTATGAAAGCTTTAGTTGAAGCTTCTTCGGCAATATCTGACTCGTTGTTTGGTGCTTATGTAGCAAGCGAACCTGGAAGACAGTATCAACAAAGCTTAATGGGAACAGTAGGGTTAGATGAACAAAGCGTTCAAAGAAGAGAAAGAGGAGATGCCTCTCAACAGTCAGGTACGTCAAGACCTCAAATACCACAAGGGACTCAAAGGTCAACGCCTCAGATACCACAAGGAAGACAGCAATGATAAGTAAAAGATCACTATTGTTGATACTGTGTCTTGCAATCACTGGTTGTAATATGGATTGTGTCGAGCCTGGGTTGCAGAGCAAAAACACCAGCGTTAATGTGGATGTTCCAGTTCGTAAAGCCGATAAAATTCATTGGGTTGATTCTGGTCAGGTAATTAGTCAGGGTGAGAAAATCAAATTCACCCTCGATGGATCAGTAAATTTTTGCCCTTTTAAAGAAGACAAAAATCCAAGGAAAGTACTTGTGCCAGCTAGCTTTTGTGCTGATGGCTCAGAACCAAATTATAGTAAGGCTGCGGATATTAATAGTGTACCTAACAATTATGGTGTTAATGAAAGTAAAAACGAACTATGTGGTGGCAAAGGATTTGGCAGCAATAGACGTTATGTGGACACTGGAATTAAAGTAAATCCTGGTGACAAGTTAAGCTTCAGCTTAGTTCCCAGAAAAATAACAATTGATTACGACAATCCAGAAGGGAAAGGCATCAATTTTGATGACAATTGTTATAAAGCTGTAGAAAATGACCGTAAGGAAACTGTATATAAGAAAGCTACAGTGAGTGAAGTACATCAGGGGGGAGAGTTTTTTTGTGATGGTAAAGATGGTACAAAAAATAAAATACAATTTTTACCTCTTGATAAAACAAAAGCAAAGGAAAGCAAAGTGCTAGTTGGCAATGGGTATACCCCATATGATAATAAGGTGCATTTTAATAAAGGTTATATTCAAGACAACGAACCATGGGTATATGGTTCACTACTTGATTTACGCCGCGCTAAAATAGGATTGAACGAGTTATGTGATGGAAAAAACTGTAGTCTTGATGAGAGAAAAAAGTACTCCTCCTATGAGCTTAACTGTTACCATCAAAATATATGCTATACTGAGAAGGGTATATGGAACTATGGTTTAGGTCAAGCAGGAGAACGGAACTGTGTCTCCTCTATAAGGTATAAGAAGTACGATAAAGGAAATAAATGTGATATGTATTCTTATCTAGAAAAAATGGAAGGGAATGTTAAAGCAGGTAGTTTTACTGAAGATGATAAATCTTGGGCTGAGGCTCTTGTTGCAAAAATAAGCGATCCAGGTGATGCAAGTATTTCTGAAGGCAAGCGTAATGATATGAAGGGCGATGCTAAAGGTATTCAATGTCTTCCAAAAAGAGGAGGAGCAGGAAAGGAGAAAAATGATAAACTAGTATGCTCAAAAATCAGTGATAATTTTGAAGATTTTTCCTTAAAATTAAATCATGACTATCCAATAGGAAGTGTAACACCTGGTAGCAGTGTGATGCTTGCCATTGCAGATTATGGTCACTATGGAGCTAATAGAGGTGGGTACCATGTTAAAGTGACTAGATCATGTGAATATATTAATGGCGAAAAATTATATGTATCTTTAGGTGATGAGCCACCTAAAGATTTGCATGGTGTGGGAACTAATGATTTTAAAGTGGTAGGAGTGAGAGAAAGAGTAAACGGAAAAGATGAGTACACCATATTAGATGTAATAAGCGGAGAACACTTTCAGAACGAAGAATCTAAGAAGATATATTTCGGCATCAATGTAAGCAACGTAGAGAGAGATGACATTACAGATAAAAATGGCAAATATTATGAAAATAATAAGTACACAGTAACTTTATTTGTTAAAAGAAAAATTAATGATTTTATTTCATCGAATGTAAACGGGGTATTTAAACTTATAAAAGAAGAAGTAATTGGGGACAGCGTTAAAGATTCATACAAAGGATATGCAAGAGGTCTTCTTCAAGGGGTAAGAGCTTTGCTTACTCTATACGTTATATTTACTGTCGTTGGCTATATGCTTGGAACAATACAGCTAAGTAAATTTGATTTCATTGTAAGAATGTTCAAGATAGCATTTATAGCTTTTGCCTTTAGCGATAGAAGCTGGGAACTTTTTGGTACAACTTTATCCAGACTTTTTATAGATGGTAGCACTTATTTGGTTGATAGCTTTTCTGGCTATATAGGGGAAGGGGGGAGAAAATTTGCATTCTTAGACTTGACAGCAGGAGTATTATTCACAGCAGAAACTTGGTTAAAGTTTTTATCATTGATGCTCTCTGGTCCTTTTGGCTTTATTGCATTTTTGGCAATACTCTACGCTACTTTTATGTTCTTAAAATGCATTATTAGCGCTACGTTTAAATATGTAATATCTACTGTTCTAGTGGCGTTTTTACTGTCATTAACACCTTTATTTATCGTATTTATTCTATTTCAAAAGACTAAACCCTTGTTTGATAATTGGATAAAAACGTTGGCTCATGTTTCATTAGAACCAGTCATTTTATTTTCATTTTTATCTCTTTTAAATCAGTTGATGTATTCAGTTTTATATAACCTCACAAATTTTTCTGCATGCTATCAATGTTTAATTAGCGTAAATTTCTTATCGTATGATCTGTGCTTGATGAAATCAATACTGCCTCTTGGATACAGTCCTGGCACTAGCGTTGATGTTGCACTCAGTACCGGAGAAAGGGCTGGTGGACACTTTGCAGCATTACCTATAGACCTAATCCAGGCGTTTATATACCTCATTATTGCCGGTGCAATGGAAGCTTTTGTTTCTATATCGGAAACTATGGTACAAACACTATTTAGCTCTGGTTATGGAGTTACTGGCGGTGTTGGTACAGTTGCTAAGAGCGCATCGCAAGCTATGCTGTCAACCGTTGGCCTTGATGATAAGACCCAAAGTATGATACAGAGTATCAAGCAGAAAATGAGTAAAGATCGGGGAAAAATTGAGGCTAAATTACCTAACACGCCAAAGCAACCAGACAAAAAAGAAGATTCTAAAGGAAGTTCTGATAAAACAACGAGTGATAGACCTAAAACATTAAAACAATCAGATCAGCAAAAAAATTCTGATGAAACAATAAGAAGTGATCCTAGTGCTAAAGCTAAAAACAAGGAAGAAAATGGAGAGGAGTAAGATATAAATGATATTATGGAGTAACTAATTAAAAAGATATTTTAAGTAAAGTTTTAGAAATTTATTCTGTATTTGGAAAAAGTTTAGATATGCAATCACGTTTAGGCAAATGTTGGTTTAGGGTATTACTTCTTGCAGCTTATGTGCTGATCACAGGTTGTAGTAAAAACGATATACCTTTTCCAAGGTGTATATCTGCTGACTATTTTGGTCCTAAACCTATTGCAGTAAGCGCTCATTTTTCAAGCGACCACGATGCGTTTATTCCAGGAGATGGAGAAGTTATTGATCCTGAAACTGGCGAAATTAATTATGGTTTTCACCATAACCAAGTGGTGAAGTGGGAGGATACCGGACTCGAAACCAATGGAGATAGTTTAAAAGTGCGAGTTAATGGTGCATGGACATCTTGGAGTAATAATAACAAGAAGGAATCTAAAAAAGGCAGTTATACCTTACAAAGCTTGGAGCAGTTAAAATATGCAACTAAATTTGAAGGTAAACAAAGTGATAATAGTTTACCTAATTTTCACTTAGTTTGTAATGATTATAAACCTAGCATACAAAAATTTTCAAGTAAGCCTAATGCAAGTTGCACTGTAAATTGCAAGTGCATTAATGAAGATGATAGTGCAAATACAGTATCACGTGGTGCTCCATGTTGGTTTACCAACGGTCATGGTGCTTATCTTTTGTTTCAAACGGGGAAAGATGATCCTAACGAAAATCTAAAGTTAATGCGCGATCCTCAATATCCTACTGTACATCTAGGTTATAACTCCACAGCAGAGGGCGACAATGGATTTTTTACTTTAGACAGAGATAACACTAAATTAAAGGACAGAAATTGTAATGAGTTGAAGTTAAAAAAGGGATGGAAAATATATGTAAAAATATTAGATAGATATTACTTAGATAATGTAGGTGGCTACTCTTTTGAGTTCTTAAGTGGAGTGCAGCAGCCAAGTAGTTTTGGGTTTTTTGATTATATTTATAACTATCTAAAATGTGTATTATTGATTAACAAAAATTGTGAAGAGCATTTTAACAGTAACGATCCTGCAGCTGCACAAGCTATGTTCGAAAATATAGCTGAAAAAAGTACGAGCTTTCACAATTTTGTTCTTTCCTTGCTTGTTCTATTTGTAATGATTTCATCGCTTCTTTATCTTTTTGGCATGATACAAGAGACTAAGCATGATATGCTCATCAGAATGATGAAAATCACTCTAGTAATAGTGCTTATATCTCCTGGAAGTTTTAGATTTTTCTATGATCATTTTCTTGTTTTATTCGTTAAAGGTCTTGAACAATTGATAAGTATAATTACTAACTTTGCTCCCAACATGAACACCGGAAGTATTGCTCAAGGAGATGAAGCTAAGTTGTTTAGCTTCATGGAGGACATGTTCAATAAGTTTTTTGCTTATTCTGTTTGGAAAAAGTTTGCAGCGTTTTTGCATTACCAAATGTGGGCAAGCCTTCTGATGATACCGGCAATTTTCATAGGGATAGTTTTATATTTCTTGCTGTGCTTATATGCTTACATAATATTCCTCTCTGGTTTTATGGGTATAGCTTTTCTTATAGCTATCATGCCGCTGTTCCTAATCTCTATTTTATTCTCACCACTGAAAAGTCTATTTGAAGGTTGGATAAAATTCTGCATCAGCTTTTGTTTGAAGTCGATTATGATATTTGCTCTCTTGTCATTACTGGCTTCCATTATAATGAATACCTTTTATAGACAACTAGGTTTTACTGTATGCTACAATAAATGGTTCGAGGTAAGGTTATGTGCTCCAAAATGGGTGTTTGGTGGTTTTTGTATCATTGATAAACAGTATTTTGGTTGGACCCCAGGGCAAATTTTTGTACCTTACACTCTTGGAGAAGCTTCTCCACTTAACATAGATAAAAATATAGAAGGTATAGAAAAACTAAGCAGAGAAGGTGGTACAATAAAATTTACTGGCGGCGCTGGATATATCCCTCTTCCACCTGATTACATTGAAAAAGGGTTTCGTTATATAGATTATCCTTTCTTTAACCCAATTCCTGGTACTGAGAAGAATCCAGCAGACCACTATATTGCAGAAAGTGATATGATAGTGAAGAATGACTGTAGAGCAAAAGATCTAGTACGCTTAACAAATAGTTTATCATATGCATCAGAAAAAGCTGATATTCTACTGTTGATCAACAATATAGACAAAAAGATAGGTGGTATGAATAGTAAAATAACAGAGCTTTACTGTCGATCTCAGCAAGATGAAGCAAAGTGTAAAAATTGTAGGAAAATAGTGGATGACTACAGAAAAGGTACCATAAGACCAGATCTCAAAAGAGAGATAAAGTCTTTGGTGCAAAGAGTATTAGAACAACAAGGTTGTGGAAGACTGAAACTTCATGATTTATATAAGGATCCCAACAGTGAATACTGTAAGAAATGTAAAGATTGTGAGGATTGCAAAGATTATCGAGAAAATAGTGATTACCAAAGGGTGCAAGACATACAGAGAGGTTATTTAATCAATGCAGGGGAAATCTTTGTATTATTCTTGCTTTCATTTTTAATGTTCTCCTTACGCACGTTCGTACAACAAATGGGCTCAAGTATCGCTGGTGGTGGATTCAGCGTTTACAATATATCTAGTATGTATTCTAAGCATTCTCCAAGCGCTACTGCACATGGCGACCCAGATGCGTCTTTTGTAAGTCAAATCTTATATTTTGGCAAATCAGCAGTGCAAGATAAAATTGGTGGAGGGTTAGAGTCTTTAGGCAGTTGGGCTACTCATTTACCGGATAGATTAGCTGGAGGTGCAGCTAATCTGCTGGGGAGAGTACCAAGAGTTGGAGGAGTGCTGAAATACGCTATTGATGTGCCACGTAAATTTGTAGGTGCTACTATTGAAGCAACAAAATTTGCAACATCACCTAAAAATGACGTTGATAAACTTGAGGAAAAAATCTACAGGGCATTTGGAGTTGATAAGGAAGATATTACGCATAGAAGGATCGGTAAATATTTAGAATATTACAAAGGATATGTAGGATCACATTTGGGCTATACAATAGAAGATGCTATGAAATTTACTTGGGAGCATGGCCTTGACTCTATAGGAAAGCATGGCTATGATCATAACCTACTCTATAGAGCAAAAGAATATAGGCGAGATTTCTTAGAGAAGCTTCATGATTACACTATCGGCCGTAAGAGAGAACCAGAAAAAGACAATCCTGATCAATCAAATAAGGTAGAACGAGAGTTAGGCACGGAACTAGTAAGAGATAACCATGATCAGCCACTAGAAGAAGGCGACCCTCTTCGACTACGAGGGGGAGGTCAGCCAGATAAGGTAGTACGAGAACTAAGCACAGAACAAGAAGACAAGCCTAATCAACTACAGCATGATCAGCCAACAGAAGAAGATAAGCCTGATCAATCAAATGAAGTGACACGAAATTTAGGCACGGAACCAAAAGGCCCAGATGAAATTGATGATTTTGGATCTGCTTTTGAAGGTATGGAAAAACGTGCTGAAAGAGAAGGCAGAAGAAATCAAGATAAAGTTTACAACCTCTCACCACTTTTTGAAATGAACACTCCAGAAGCTGTAGAAAAACGTGCTGAAAGAGCTAGAAGAAAAGAAGAAAGAGATCGAAAAGACGAAGTTTATAATCTTAAGCCTTTATTTAAAGAACCAAAAAATCCAGAAGAGTACGTTAAGGCACTTTTTGGAATGAATACCCAGGAAGCTATAAAAAAACGTGCTGAAAGAGAGGAAAAAAGAAATCGAGAAGACAGTAAAAGGAAATTACCGGAACCAATGAGGAAACCAGATGCAAAAGGAGATGAGAAGAGGATTGAAGATGAAGACTAATAAAAATTTCAAAGGCCTTGATTATTATAAATTGCAGCAAGACAAAGATGGCAACATAAAGTTAAATGACTACGACGACATTTTAAATGCGCGTAGGGCAAGGGTAGACTTGTTGCGGGATAACACATCACTTGACAAGGATGTCAATTTTGCTAAATTGAATAAAGCTTTGAGTGAGAAATTTGTAGATAATCATAGTTTATTGTCTGAATTTGATAAGGAAGACAAAGAGATTGTACAAGAAAGGATTAAGGTGTTTAGTATTTTAGAAAGTCTTGAAGACCTTAAAAGCGTGAAAAGTGAAGATCTGTTAGAGGTTAGCTTACTGCTGTCAGATCTTAGCTTCATAGAGAGAAATGTTGTACTAAATACCGATCAGAATTCTGATCTAGCAGGATTTAAAAACCTATTTATTGAAAAAAAAGCATCTGGTGAAGAGTATAGTGAAGAAGAATGTAGAGGCTTTCTTGATAATATAGATAAAATCAATACTATAATTAAGTTAGAGTTAGAAAGCAGAATTGAAGGGCTAAATCATGATGAAAAAAATGATCATGATGATTTACAAGATGAGATTGGTCAAGCAATTAATGCAGCAGGCAAATCAGAAAAAGATAACTGATGAGTCTTGTGTTTGTGTTTTTCTTACAAGCGACTCGATAGCTTCTCTCTATTAAACTGCTAAAGCCATATTGACATTAATCATATAGTATAAATAATTAATTATTTTGGAGCTTATTTAATATGCTACGCATCATTGCAGGCAAATATCGCGGAAGAAAAATAACTACAGGTAAGCATTTAGCTGCACGGCCAACTATGAGTATTGTCCGAGAAGCAATATTTAATATGCTTTCCTCAAGAAAACCTATTTATAACTTGAATGTACTTGATTTATTCTGTGGTAGTGGTTCTTTTTCATTTGAAGCGCTTTCTCGCGACGCTAAACATGCATTCATGGTGGATTCAGATTATTACAATTTGCAACTGCCTAAAAAAACAGCAGAAGATTTTGGAATTACGAACAATGTCACGCTAATTTGTTGTAGTGCTAACAAATTGCCACAACCTATTTCAAAGTGCGATGTAGTTTTTATAGACCCACCTTACAATAGCAATCTAGTTGAATCAACGTTGAATGGACTAGCTCACTCAGGCTGGTTAAGTGATGATGCATTGATAATTCTAGAGATTAGGAAAAACGAAGATTTTGAGTGCAATAAAAACTTCAGTATAATCTTGGAACGCACCTACGGTATAGCGAGAATAATTTTTCTTTCTCTATTAACTTGAACTTGCATATACTTTTCATTGATGAGTTCCAGTTCTATTTTCGTCAAGTTTCCGGAGAAATTACTTATTCTGTACTGCCCTAGATCAAAATTTTTATTAAATTCAGAGTCTATTAAATATTCATGTGCTTCTTCAATAAATTTATTTTCTTTTTCTTCGTAACTGGTGTATTTTGTTGTACCATTATTATCCTCACGATAAACTAAATGTTCTTTATGATCAGCATGAATATTTTTATTTTCACAAACCTTTTCAGGATCGTGCTCAAGTACTTTTCTACCAACAATCAATAGCTTATAAGAAATTTCCTATGATTCCTTTTAAGCGAGTTTTGAATTTTTGAAATGTCATGACATTGTTGATACGGTTATCAAGAAACGATAAAGTATCCACAAAATCTTCTGAATAATCATTGATAAAAAAAAGTATCGTACTTAAGTACACTCCAGCTAATATTGCTCTTTTTGTATAGTAGTTAAAATCTGTTGATTGGTCATAAATGCCATACCAAATCGCACTAACAGTTCTGTATAAAAGTTTACTAGAAAAATATGTATTTTTTGGTGATACAGAGAATAATAAAACATTTTTTAAAAGTTCTCTATAATTTGGTAGCTTAGCGTAATTTGAAAGGCGTATTTGAATGGCTAACTTTACTCGCTCTCGCACTTTCATATCTTCTAAATTAGAATTCCTTAGTTCAGCTTCCATTGAGCTATTTAAGTCCTCTGCTATGTGCTCCAAAGCGCTATATATTCCATTCTGAAATTTGCAAAAGCTATTAGCTAGATTAAGGTCAGTGCACACCTTTAATAGGGTTTCATCGCTTATCCCTTCAAATGGAATAACCCTAATTAGCTTATCTATTATTAACTTTTGTTCCACGCAACATCATACTAAACAGCATGTGTGATTGTACCTGAGATTTTCAAACATTCTACAAAATGCTTCACCACGTTCCTCGAAATTTTTCCATTGATCAAAAGAAGCACACGCGGGAGAAAGTAATATTGTTACTTCTTCTGCGCTATTTAAGGCCTCTTCAAAAGCCAATCTGAATGCATCTTCTAGATTGCAACATTTAACATAATCTACTTTATTCTCCATAACATTTGCAAAAGCTTCGGTTGATTCTCCAATAAGAAAAGCTTTTCTAACCCTTGTAAAATGCTTGCTTAATGATTCTATTCCACCTTTTTTGCTTCTTCCACCAGCGATCCAATTTATGTTTTCATAAGATAAGATCGCCTTTTCGCTCGATTTTGCATTAGTTGCTTTGCTATCGTTCACGAAAAACACATTTCTTATTTTGCCAAGCAGTTCATTCCTATGCCTCAGTCCTGAAAAGGACTTGATTCCATTGATAATAGTGTTGCTATCTACTCCAAGTACCTTACATACGGCATATGTGGCTGCTATGTTTTCTGCGTTGGATATTAGGTTTATTTTCACGTCGCTTACTGATAAGCTATGATTCTCTAGTTTTAACGAGATCTTCTGGATCCCAGTGCCCCTTTTGTCATCCAAGTAGCTGACACTGGGATCCAGATAATTTCGATCTATACCAGTAATCTGTTCACTATAATCAAGCAAATTGTTACCTGCCAATGATATTAGATCTCTTGCACCACCCTCTGTCATCTGAGTAGTTGGCAATGGTTTTTCTTTTCTGGATTCCAGCGTCACGCGCTGGAATGACATCGGGGAATATGTTACTGAGATTGGAATTTTGTCTCCAGTGAATTTGTTGAATATATCAGCAGTAATCTCATTGTCACATCCTATTACGGCAACCTCACTACCGTTTATCAGTTTTAATTTAGTTGCTATGTAGTTCTCCATACTTCCATGCCTATCTATGTGATCTGGTGTAATATTGAGCAGTGCTGAAATGTCCACGTTAATTTCATTCATCAACTCCAATTGAAAAGAGGAGAGTTCGATTACATAAATTTCTGCATCTCTTTCTAGATCCAAAACAGGAACGCCTAAATTTCCACCAATAGCTACTTTTTTCCCTGCAGATTTTAATATGTGCCCTATTAGTGATGTAGTGGTTGATTTACCATTTGTTCCTGTGACGCCTATTACCTTCTGGTTCGTAGTTTTAGCTTCAAGAAATAGCTCAATGTCTGATTTTATTTTGCAATCAAATCTCCTTGCAAGTTTTACTATCCAATGTGGCTCTGTTGGCACTCCAGGGCTTAAAACCAATGCACTGATCTCATGCCAATTGTATTCCTTGGGATGAATAAAATTACATTTTTTATTCATCATTTTTGCATTTGCTATTTGCTCTTCATGATCATCCCATGCATATATTCTTGCACCACTCTTTGTTAGAGCGTTAATGGCGGATAAACCAGTTTTACCAAGACCAAAAACCGCGACGTTTTGATTTTTGTATTTGTTTAGTTGCACTGCTAGATAACTTATGCGAACCATTTTATAAAGATATCGTACAAATTACAACAGACTTCTTTCGTAGGTTACAACTGTCATTCAATAGAAACAAAAAACTTCCTTGACAAACTCCGCCAGCCCCCTTATCATGAAACTGAAGCTATTTATTTATCTTCTCTGTACAGATTAAATGACAGAAAAACTCACGTATCTGGCATCTCATGTTTAATTTTTTGCACTATGTGCACCTTATGTCTTTATCAAATTTCTAGGTTTTTACCTACACAAGCTGAGATACGCTTATAAAGCATTTAAAACATTAAAAAACGCCAACTTAAAAAATGGATAGTGAATAATTAGCTACCCTAGGGTTTCTTTTGCCTTTTTTTCTGTTTAGTAAATTTCTTAATGTTTATAATTTAGATTAGTTGCGGCTTAAAAGCAACTGAATCGCGGTTATTAAACGTTTAGAATAAAAAAACGCCATACTTGAAAGTATAATGTAAGTAATTAGCCAACCACGGGGCTTCTTTTGCCTTTTTTTCATTTGGTAAATTTCTTAATATTTATGGCTGAACGACAATCGTCATCCCGCTGCTTGTTAGCGGGATCTAGAGATACCGCGGCGGTATGACGGTTAAGTGGGGTGTCATCCCAGTGTCAGCTACTCGGATGACAGGAGAAGGAGGCTACTTGCATGACACCATTCTTTTTTCTGGATCCAAGTAATCAGGGCACTGGGATGACAAGAAGAGGGCACTGCCGTCATAAAGGAACCAGTGTCAGCTACTCGGATGACAACAAAGAGCTACTTGGATAACAAGAAATATAGGTACTGGAATTGTAAAGAGTTTGCAAATATTAGTTATTACCTGTAGGATATAGAGAAATTAGTAAGGATTTTAATAGGAATAATATGCCATCTGTTACTTTTATTTTACCTGATGGGAGTAAGAAAAGCTATGAAGCTGCAGAGGGAGAAACTCTGCTCAATTTAGCCCACAGAAGTGATCCAGATCTGCTTGAAGGTGCATGTGAAGGTTCTCTTGCTTGCTCTACATGCCATGTAATTGTTGATCCAAAGTTTTATAATGCTGTAGAAATACATAACCCTATATCTGATGAGGAAAATGATATGTTAGACCTAGCTTTCGGCTTAACAGAGACGTCGAGGCTTGGATGCCAAATAAAAATCACAAAAGATATCGACGGCTTGTGTGTAACCATACCAAGGGGTACAAGAAACATATCATTAGATAAACAGGGGAATCATGCGTAAGATTTTTATCTATATTATCATCTCTTTACTTTTGTTTATTCCTGTAGCGTATAGTGGTTTTTGGTATTTTTCTGCATGTAAGGTAAAAAATCTTTTAGCTGAAACAATACTATACATTAACGACGAAAAATTTGATATTTCACATGATTTTAGTGGATTTCCTACTAACCTAATTTTCCGTGTGACAAACCCAAAATTTTCCAATGAGCAATTAACCATCTCATCTGATGCTTTATTGATAAAAAATAGATTGTTTGATAAATCAGTATATATCTACATACCAAGCAATGAAGTCAACATTGCTGTTCATGATGATGAGAAAAAGAATATAAAATGCCACACAAACGATAGCAGCCACTTTGTTGTTAGACTAAACGATTTACCATCTTCATTGCGATTCAACAGAAATAGTACCGTGATAGACTATATAGGTACACTTCGTTACGAAGATTATGGATTAAAATGTGATGTTTCAGAAAATCAGCAAAGTGTTATAACTGAAGTGAATGATAAAAGTAATTACATTCAATTTTACCTCGATAAAGAACTGAGTGGAAATGCTAAGCTAGGATTTGATTTGTATACTTATCGGTATAAAAATACTGCAAGTCCTGAAAGTTACCTTAGTATCGATACTAAATTTGATTATGAATTTGTAAACGACATCTCGGCTTCCAGAATTAATTTCAATATAGAGAAATTTTTGATTCAAAGTAATAATTTTTCTTTTGCTGCAGATGGTGGGGTAAACAATTACAACTTAGTTACTTATTCATTTAAAGACAAAATCAACGTGGCTATATCAAATTATAAAGAATTAATCTCGTTTATGATTGGTGACTCAAAAACTTCAGATGCGTTTGAAAAATTAATGTCTTCCTTATCAGAAAAAACAACTGATGATGGCATTCAATTTTCAATAAAGTACGATGATGATGTAGGGTCAAGTTTTATTGGAAAGTTATCCACCACTGATTTTATGAACCAGCTCAGTAAAATAACCCAATTAACCAAGGATGAGAGCAGTAGTTAGTTTACTTTTCATATTGATATTCCACTCAGGCGTAAACGCTTTTACTCTGGATAATAAACTCAGAGATAAAAGCATGGAAAAACGAGCAACAAGTTTATTTGAAATAATAAGGTGTCCAATATGTTCTGGCGAATCATTGTCTGAATCTGGATCTCAGATCGCGTATGATATGCGAGAAGCAATTCGTAAAAAAATCAATGATGGATACACAGATGAAGAGATAATCTCAGAGTTAAAAAATTCTTACGGCAATTCAATTATAATCGTACCGCCTATAAAATCTAGCACTTACATTTTGTGGTTTATTCCACTTACAACTCTGCTTATTGGGTGTTTTTTAATACAAAGATACATCAATACAACCACTTAAACCTTTTATATATAGCTAAAGTGACTTAGAGGTTGTCCGGAAACAAGTAAAAGGCTATAATATCTGAAATTTTAGTACGGGGTAAAGATGAGAAAAAAGTATCCAACAGATCTAAGCGAAAGGGAATGGGCAAGAATAGAAAAACACTTCAGAGTATCATACAAGAAAGGAGGAAGGCCGCCAAAGTATAGCAAAAGAGAAATATTAGAAGCAATTTTCTATGTATTGCGTACAGGGTGTCAATGGCGGTATTTACCAAATGATTTTCCGCTATGGAAGACTGTGTATGAGCAGTTCAGGCAATGGAAGAAGCAGGGAATTTTTGAGAAAATGAATTATGAAATTACAAAATATAGTAGAAGAAAAATAGGAAGGAATGAGCAGCCGAGTGCCTGTATAGTAGATAGTCAATCTGTAAAGACTACAGAAAAGGGGGGATCAAAGGCTATGATGGAAGTAAAAAAGTAAAGGGTAGAAAAAGGCATATAATTACAGACACTCAGGGTTTTATACTAGGTTGTTACGTAGGCGCTGCTAACGAAAATGATAGAGATGGTATTAAAATAGCATTAAACAATATGAGAACAAAATATACTAAAGTTAAAAAAATGTGGGCTGACATGGGATACCAAGGAAGAAATTTAAAGAATCACACAAAGGAAGAATATGACATAGATATTGAAATTGTTACAAGGCCTCCATGTAGATTTTGGGTGCACAAAGATACGCCACCTGAGCTACTACCAACAAGAGAACAAGGGTTTAAAGTACAGCCAAGAAGATGGGTTGTAGAAAGGACTTTTGCTTGGGTTAATAGGAATAGAAGGCTATCGAAGGAGTATGATTTACTCACAACATCCACTGAGAATTTCATATACCTAGCTATGAGTAGGGTTATGTTAAAGAGGGAATATGCTTGAATTTACTTGTTTCCGGACAACCTCTAACTTTAAAATCATAGAAAATACTGTCGAAAAAGGAAGTTTTCTTGTTCGTGTAAAACTCAACACAATGGATTTTCTGAAAAGTTTTCGAGTATATTATATTTTTAATTTGTAGAATAAGGTTTTTTCCTTTTTGCATATTTCACCTAAAAAGGACACATTTTAGACTTCTTTGTTGAAATAAAACAGAAACAAAAGTGCTGTCCCTTGCACTCTTTGGATAATTTAATGATAAAAAATTTGGAGAGAAATTTTATACACAATCTCTGACATTTTTCCTTAAGTTGACGCCATTGCCTGAACGGATACAACTTAATTTTTAATCTGCAGGAGTCAAGTTGAGAATGTCCAATTTTCCACTTTCTTTATAGCATAACATACTTCAGCGCCTCTTGCTCCTCTTGAAGTCCAATGGGCTCACCACTTATGTGTAAATTAATCGTTAATGTTGTACACGTTCTTTTCTTTTTCTACTCTCTCTTGCTCTTCAATACAATATATAGCAAGCGGATTAGCTTTAAGTCTTTCGACTCCTATTTCTTCTCCTGTTCCATCGCAGTAACCATAAGTGCCTAATTTTATTTTTTCTAACGCCTCCTTAATTTTTTCTTTTCTATCTTTTCGACGCTTGATTAATTCCTCGTTTCCACTATCTCCATCAGAATAGTATGTATCAATACTATTCTCTTCTAGTTCTTGTTTCTCCAGCTCAGCGAGTATTGACTGTAACTTTAAGCTGAAGTATTCCAGTTGTTTTACGCTCATATATTCTTCATCTTCTGAAGGAGTGTAATCTTCTGGTGACTTTATTTTTGGTAACTTTTCCATAATTGCATTATCAAAAAAATAATAAAACCTATATAATTTATGAACAAAAAATTATACTACCTCAAAGTAAACACTATAATTTATAATAAACATTTAAAAGCCTAGTATGATCGACTCAGTAAAAAAATTAGTAATAGATGATAAGAACTTTACCTATATAGTATGTATTTTTATCATAATGTTAAGTTTATCTTCATTTACACTTAAAAACAACAATAAACAAGAAGTTATGTTAACATTAACATGGATATGTGCTACATTTGTTTTGCAGATTTCTACAAATAATTTGTTTACATCTGATTATCATGATGGAATATTAGAGCAAATCTTTGTACAGCCACTCTCTTCTAGGCTTATAGTTGCTTATAAAATTTTCGCTCACTGGCTATTATTTGGATTACCAATTTCAGTGATTTCTTCCATATTCAGCTTTGCAGTTCTATGCAATAGTATTGAACACTCAATAGCAGTTGGAGTGTCTTTATTATTTAATACGCTGATAATCATTAATATTTCAGCTACTGGAAATGCATTGATGATTGGTCGAAACAACTTAGCATCAGGAGTATCGCAAATTCTTGTTTTGCCAATGATAATGCCAACCTTTGTGTATTTTAAAATGCTAACTCAATTTGAAAATTTGTCCTTGAATATTTATACACTACTAATCACCATCTTAATTTTTGTTATTTTGATTGTTAACAGCACCATAACTACTCACATGGCACTAAAATTTGCTGTGGAACAGGATTGAAAAATCTTACTGTTATTCAGTAGACTTCTTGCATAACCTAGAAAAAAGGCAAATAGTTATTATAGATTTAGGTTTATCGACAATTTGAAAAACCTTCATTCCAGCATCCTTCCCTGTCATCCAAGTAGCCCTTCGTTGTCATCCCAGTGTCAAAAACTGGGATAACAGCTAACCTGACAACCGTCATCCCGCTACTTGTTAGCGGCTAAGAGATACCGTGACGGTATGACGGTTCGCGGTGGCATGACGATAAGCCTCATCATCCCGCTACGTGTTAGCGCCGCGGCGCTATGACGATTCGCAGCGGCATGACGAGAAAGGGGCTACTTGGATGATACCTTTTTTCTACTTAGTTTGGGTTATGCAAGAAGTCTATTCCTTCATAAGGAGAAGTAGTTAAAGGAATTTACTCTATTTCTCCCTCTTTTTTTATTATTTTTAATCTATAGTTAACGTAAAAGAGATATGCAAAAACTCTATTGATCCATAGTCTGCAAATTATTAATAACACTTACTTTAAAGAACCTCACTTTACGCTGATCTTTGAGCGCTCTTCTGTGGTATTTTGTAAGAGTATAACTTGTGAAATCGTCTTCCCTATAGATTAAAGAGTTACACTGCTTTATATGTGATGCTATCCACTCTGCATAGTCCTGATGATCGGTTGCAATGAATATTTCCCCTGTTATAAGTATTTTTTTTGCTAATAAATTTAAAAATTCCGTATTAATTAATCGTCTTTTATTGTGACTTCTTTTTGGCCATGGATCTGGAAAGAGAATAAAGAATCTTTCAACACTGTTATCAGGAAAATTTGCAATCAATTCTCTTGCATCTTCTGTCCACATTAAAATATTTTTTATGTTCTGTATTTCTATGTTTGTCAGCAAGCGAAAAACCCCCTTTAAGTAGGGCTCACATCCTATAAATAATAGATCAGGTTCATTGAGCACCTGGTAAAGCATATTTTCACCGTTGCCAAAGCCTATTTCTACCCATATTCTTTTTTGTGAATTTACAATTTTCTCTATAGATTCCTTGCTGTTTTGAATAGAATATTTTTCCAATATTTCATCAACATCAGGTTTTAGCCTGGACCTTCTGGAGAACGATCTAATCCACTTGCTATTCTTAAATAGCATATTCTTGATACATATATAATTTTCTCACTATATTTTATATAGCTTAAACAATTCTCGAAATGAGTTAATGAAAAATTACTTGTCAATAATTGTTAATATTATATAATATATGAGTTCTAATAAAGTTTAAGTTAAAGGTATGAATAATAATAATCCAGTCGTAAATCTACCGGTTACTATCAGAAAGCTATCATCAAACAAATTTATAGAAGAGATATGTCAAGGCCAATTTGAGGATCAAGATAATACCTTGTTTGAAGATTCTTTTGTTAACAAAATTAAAGAAGGAGATGTGGTAGAAGGTGTAATTACAAGAATAAACCCTAACGACGTTGTGGTTGATATTGGTTTAAAATCTGACGGGAGAATTCTGATCAAGGAACTCGGTTGTAATGATGAGGTCATTATTGGCTCGAAAATCAGAGTTTATGTGGAAAGAATTGAAGATTATCATGGTAATGTTGTTCTTAGTCGTGAAAAAGCAATTAGGGACGAAAAATGGAATAAGTTGGAAGAAGATACAGTTACAAGGGCTGAAGTAAGCGGAGTTATTAAACGCTCAATTAAATGTGGCTTTATTGTTGATCTTGGTGACGGAATAAGCGCTTTTTTACCGCTGAGTCATGTGGATTTGAAGCAAGTAAAAGATGCGAAGCACCTTATTGAAACTGAACAAAAGTTCATCGTGCTTAAAATGGATAAGAAGCAGGGCAATATTGTAGTATCAAGAAAGCTGGTGTTAGAAAAATTGCACGCTGGTGAAAAAATTAAATTTTTAGAATCTTTAAATGAAGGTGATATAATAGAAGGGAAAATAAAAAGTATCACTCATTACGGTGTATTTGTCGGTATTCATGAATCAGATGTAGTGGGAGTTATAGATGGATTGTTACATATTACAGATATCTCTTGGAGTAGGGTAAGTCATCCGTCTGCAGTTTTTACTTGTGGTCAGACTATAAAAGTTAAAATTATAAAAATAGACAAGGAAAATGCTAAAATTTCCTTGGGTGTGAAGCAGCTAGAAGATAGCCCTTGGCAAGATGCAGAGTCAAAATATCCAGTTGATAGTGTGCATAAGGGTTATGTAACAAGCATAGAAGATTATGGATTATTTGTTGAGCTTAGACCTGGAATTGAAGGTTTAGTGCACTCGTCAGAAATAACTTGGGTTAAGAGTAATTTACCAGTTAGTAGTCTCGTAACAAGGGGACAAGAAGTATATGTAAAAATTCTCAGTATTGAAATTGCTAAGAGTAGGATGAGTTTAAGCATGAAAAGGTGTGTAGACAACCCTTGGCAAGTATTTATCAATAAATATCCTCCTGGTTCTATTGTTTCTGGTGAAGTGAAGAATAATACCGGCTCATATGTATCTGTTGCTTTCGGTGATTCTGAAATAGATGAGAACGTAGAAGGGACAATATATGTGAAAGATTTTAGTTGGTCTAAAAATGGTTCAGATGAGATAAAGAAGTATAATGTAGGTGATAAAATAGAAGCAAAAGTAATAAGGGCTAACGTGAATCGGGCAAGAATTTATCTTGGAATAAAACAAATAGAGTATGATCCTCTTGAAGAACTGATAAAGAAAGTTAAGGTAGGTGATAAAATACAGGTTATTGTAGGTAAGAGAGAAGATAATGGACTAGTCGTTGAAGTTGAGAACGATGTAACCCTTCTAATAGATCAAGAGCATTTACCAGAGAATAAAAAATTCTCTATATCAGAAAAAATAGAAGTTGAAGTATTGGGTGTTGAAGAATATAACATAGCATTATCTGCTAAGTGATAAGGTTTACTTATTTTGGCTTCATATAAATGGCAACAAAGTCTGATATAATAGCGAGGGTAGCAAAAAGACATCCTTTTTTAGATAAGATTGTTATAGCAGCTATAGTTGATAGATTTTTTGGGATACTTTCAAGCACATTGAAACATCATAATAGAGTTGAAATTAGGGGGTTTGGTTCTTTTTCAGTTAGAAGTTATAACTTGAAAGAAACAAGCCATTTAATGTTACAGAAGTTTACAAAGAATCAATACTTTAAAACATATTTTCGTAGCAGTAAAAAATTATCTGATTTGATAAATGAATAAAAATTTATACCATAAATAAGATGAAAGTAGGGGTTTGAGTTTATACTGTACGATAGAAATTTTTAGCACCATATGCAAGTAGTAGAAATAGTTATACGCAATAACACATATAAAATATCTTGCGAAAGTGGGAAGGGGAATCATTTATTACGCCTTGCTAATAGTTTTGACAAGTTAGTTAGTTCTGTATCTCAAAAAACTGGAGGTAAGGGTTCGGATGCATTAAATTTCTTACTTGCAGCACTAATTCTTGAGGATAAAATTTTAGAATTAACAAAGCGATTAGATGAAGTAAATCAAGAGCGCGAAAAGTATAGAAACGAGAAAAGAATAGAATATACTGAGGTACTAGATAAGGTAAATAAGATTATCACTAATCTTGAGTGCATAAAGGATTAGCTTCAATAAAGCAAGCAATTAAATTGACTATCTGACTATTCAAGCCAGGAGGGAGGTTTGTCTTACGAGTTATGTAACAATATAATTCGTAATCATCAAGATCAACTATTTTTTCGTATTCGATTAGTTCGCTTAAGGAAAATTTATCAAGATATTTCAATGCGAAATGCCCTAAAAGTATATCGGTTTCTTTGCAACCCCTATGCCAGCTTCTATATATTAATTTTCTTCTGAATAGTGAGGTATCTGTCATTACAATTAAACTTTTTTTAATTTAAAAGTTAAACTAAATACTTGTCAAGCGAGGCGCATTTTAATATACTTAACATTTTGTTAAGATCTAAATATACAGGTGGAATTAATTTCTAATCTTATCCATCAATTTAGCGATGGAATATATTATTTTTTATCATTTTCTTTAATAATTTCTGTCATAGTATTCGTGCATGAATATGGGCATTATGTTGTTGCCAAAGCATGCAAAGTTAAAGTTGAATCTTTTTCCATAGGTTTTGGTCCTGAAATTTTTGGTTTTAACGATAAGTCTGGAACTAGATGGAAATTAAGCGCTGTTCCATTGGGTGGTTATGTTAAAATGCTAGGAGATACTAATGCAGCGAGTGTCCCAGCTGATCAACAAGAATTAACGGAAGAAGAAAAATTGTATTCATTTCATACAAAAACGCGTCATAAAAAAGCAGCAGTAGTTTTTGCAGGGCCTTTTGCAAACATGGTATTTGCTGTTATAGCTTTTACAATATTTTTTAGCATAGCAGGTTATTATCGCACTCCACCGGTGATTGAAAATGTAATCGAAGGTAGTGCAGCTAAGCAAGCTGGTTTGTTGCCAGGTGACACTATTACACAAATCAATGAGCATAAAATAAAATACTTTGAAGATATTTCACGTGTGATAATGTCGAATCCTAAAACAAGAATGGAGATTGAGTATAGCAGAAATAATGAGAAGCACAGGACCAGTTTAACTCCATTAATAATCAAGGACAAAGACGTTTTTGGCAACACAATAGAAAGAGAAACTATAGGGATTATTTCAGTCAATACATTAAAGCAGTCGTCTTTTCTTGGGGCTGTGAGCTTATCAGTAAGTGAAACTTACCACACTATGTGCTTAACGATCAAAGCTCTCTTTCACATTATTGTTGGTAAAAGGAGTATCAATGAAATAGGTGGACCAATAAAAATCGCAAAATATTCAGGACAATCAGCTAAAAAGGGATTTATTATGGTTCTATATTTTATGGCAATCATTTCAGCTAATTTAGCTGCAATTAACTTGCTGCCAATACCACTGCTAGATGGTGGGCATTTATTTCATTATATCATAGAAGCGGTTATACGTAGGGATTTAAGCTTGAAATGTCAAAAATATGCAGCTATTTTTGGTGCTTTAGTGTTGTTTTTGCTTATGGCAACTGGAATGTCAAATGATATTAGGGATCTTTTTTGAAATAAAATATGAAAAAGCTATTTTATATACTGGTAGTGGTTTTTATTTCTTTTCCTGCCCTGCTTGTTGCTTTAGGAACTGCGGAAAAAGTGCAGGTGAAAGATGTCAAATGTATTGGTAATGAGAGGGTAAGCAACCAGACAATAGGGTTCTATATAAAACTAAAATCTGGTGATTATATAAACGACGATGATATAGACTCAATTATAAAAGATCTATATAAAACAAAGTTATTTGCTAGTGTTAATGCTTACATAGATGATAAAAAAAATTTAGTAATAAAAATTCAAGAAAATCCACTAATTAACAAGATAATATTAAAGGGTAATAAGTTATTTAATAGCAAAGAGTTACTAAATAATGTGATTCAGTCAAAATCGCTAACTATTTTCACTGAAACAAAATTGCAAAACGATTTAATGAATTTAATCACTACTTATAGAAATAACGGTAAGGTTGGCGTTAAAATTGAATATGAGTTGGAGAAGCTCGATAGTAATAGGGTCAATCTAATTTTCAAAATAAAAGAAGGCAAAACCTCTAAAATTAAGGATATAAGATTTATAGGCAATAAAAACTTTTCTGAAAATGAGCTAGAGCAAGTTATTAAAAGACATAGTAATGACATATTTAGTAAGTTATTTAGAGCCATTTTTAAAGGCGAAAATCATTATTCACCGCAATATCTATTGATTAACACAGAATTGCTCGATCGTTTTTATTCGTCTAAGGGATATATTCAAAATAATATTCAACCAATTGTTGAGGTTGATAATAACAATCAAACAGAGTTAACTTTTTTGATTGACGAAGGACAGCAGTATTTGTTTGGAAATAATGAGGTTAATATTGAAACTGAAATTCAGGATTTGAGCCTAAAAGAAGAAATATTGGATTTTATAACAGAGGAAAACGATAAGATATTTAATAGAGTTAAAATTAATAATACAGTAGAAAAAATAAACAAATATTTAAATGAAAAAGGATACATATTTGCAAAAGTTAATCCAGAGTATGCACAACGTGACAACGTTGTAGATGTAACCTACAGAGTGCTGCCGGGTAAAAAGATTTATATAAATCAAATTACAATTGATGGTAACGATCGCACTTTAGATAAAGTGATCAGAAGTAAGCTAAGTGTAGCAGAAGGTGATGCATACAATATATCTGAGATTCAAAAGTCACGTAAAAAACTAATGAGTAGTGATTTTTTTGAAACAGTGAAAGTAAATAGTTACGCAGTTAATGACAATACAGTAAATCTTGACTTAAATGTTAAAGAAAAAAACACTACTTCGTTGTATTTGGGAGGCGGTGTGTCTCTTCCTGGTGGAGCATTGATTAAAATTGACCTCAAAGACCGTAATTTATTTGGTACTGGAAAAGAGCTCTCTTTTGCTCTTGAAAAAAGTCAATACGTATTTTCTACTGATTTAGAGTTTGTTGAAAATAATTTTAACGATTCTGATACGTCACTAGGCATGGGTGTATTTTATGAAAAACAAGATAAACCAAACACTACTTTTGATAGTTGCGATATGGGATTTTTTACAAAGTTATCATATAAAGTCACAGAGAACTTAACTAATTCCCTTCGCTATTCTTATAAGTATAATCATATACACATGGATAATAAGGGTGGACAAGACACCGATATCTCTGAAATAATACTGGACCGAAAAGGTAAACATCAGATTTCATCAGTGGGATACACGTTGGCATATAATAAACTGGATAATCTATATGCTCCAAAAGAAGGGTATTTACTGCGCTTAAGTCAGGATATTTCAGGATTGGGAGGAAACGTGAATTTCCTAAAATCTGAATTCTTATCTTTTTATACGCACCCTATATTAAGCAAAATTGACGATGATATAACGCTACGCTTTAAGATGGCGGCAGGTCATATTTTTTCTTATACTGATGAAAATCTAAACATTGGCCAGCACTTTTTTAAAGGGGGTAATGAGATTAGAGGGTTTGACCTTTCCGGTATTGGACCAAGAGCAGAAGACAAAAATAAAAGCTCATTAGGAGGCAAAACTTATTTTAATCTAACACAGCAAGTGGATTTTCCTCTACCAAAACTATATGACTATGCTGGTATCAAAGGCTCACTATTTGTTGACTATGCGACACTTTTTGGCTTAGATGATAAAAATAAGAAGTATGAAGGGAAATACTATGATAGCAAGCTTGTGAGAGTGTCACCAGGTTTTGGCTTTTCAATGCTTTCTCCTTTTGGTAGACTTAGATTGGATTTCGGGTTTCCTTTAGTAAAGGAATCTTATGATGTAATACCATCACCAAATGTTAAATTTTCTATTGAAGCGGGGATTTGAATGAAATATATACAGTTATTTATATCAGTTATTGCCTTAATTATTTCCTTATTTGTGGGGTATAAGTTTGTAGGATATCAACCTCAGAACACAAAAGCTGCAATTATCGATAGTGACAAAGTCATCAATGAATCTCTTGCTCTGCAAAATATACAACAACAAATAAAGGAGCAGAATTCTAGATTACAACAAGAATTTGAAAGTGAGTTAGAAAAACTTAAGCCATCAAAAGAAGAATTTGAACTTTTGTCAGAAGAAGCAAAAAAAGAAAAGACAGAACAGTTTAATAAGCACACTGTAAATACTAGAGATAATTACGCTAAAAAAATGTTACATTTAGAAGAAAGCTATAGAGACGCAGTAGAGAGTGTTTTTAACAAGATAAAAGAAGTCGCTAAAAAAACGGCAGAAAAAAACAACATAGATTTGGTACTATTTATTTCAAAAAAGAACCAAGTTTTATACTCCATGGATGAAGTTGATTTATCAGATGTGGTATTAAACAATATAAACAAGAAAATACCTGAATTTGCTTTGAAAGGCATTGAGTAGGCTTATGCAATTTAATATCAGTGATATTATAAAAATATTACCACATTCTTATCCGTTTCTCTTAGTAGATAGAGTTATAGAGTGTGATCCTGGTAAAAGTATAAAAGCAATCAAAAATGTGACTTTCAATGAGCCATTTTTTATTGGCCACTTCCCTGGTCATCCAATAATGCCAGGAGTCTTGATAATTGAATCTCTAGCTCAGGCATCTGCTATATGTGTTCTAGGTAAAGAAACAATAGAAAATAAAGTTGTTTACTTGAGATCCATTGAAAATGCAAAATTCAGAAAGCCAGTTACTCCAGGGGACACATTGATTCTTCAAGCTAACATTCAAAGTGTGTGTTTAGGTGTACACAAATTTAGGTGTATTGCATCTGTTAGCGAAGAAAAAGTTGCAGAAGCAACAATCTCAGCAGTACTGCAAAATAAATAAAATCTTCATCTGTAAGAAACAGCATGTACACTTTATAGTATAGCAATGAAGCTGAATTTCAAAATCTCATTTTCGAATCTATATACTCGCAATGGATTAACAAAATTAGATGAGACATTTTTGAATTATATTAAATCATGTGATGAGAGCTTGTTTTGTTCATTAATTGAAGCAAGAGAAAAAGCAGCTTCTTCTTCGATGTCATCCCAGTGTCACCTCCCATCATCCCAGTGTCACCCCCCGTCATCCCAGTTTCACCCCCCGTCATCCCAGTGCTTGACACTGGGATCTAGAAAACAAGAAGGACGGTCAGCTACTTGGATGACAGATAGTCAGTTAATAGTAGACCTCTCATATTTACTTGATGAATTTATTGCAAAACTTTTCAATGTTGAAAAAGAAATAGAGGAGCTAAAGAAAAAGCACAACGACTTTGCTGTAATATATAAGTGCAAAAGATTATTTGTCCAACGCTATGCATTGAAGAAATACACTAATGTGGCGAATATAGATATTACTAACAAACTAAGTCATTTTCTCACTTTGCCAACAACAGAAAAAAATTTTGCTGAGCAGGTGATGCATTGGTTTGAAGATAAAGAAAATCACAAAGAAGAAATAGAACTTGCAGCACAATATGCAGTGTGGAGAGTAAAAAATAAACAGAGTATATTATTCAGTATTCATAAAAAAATCGACCACGAAAACCTCATACCATTTTCTAAAAAAGAAGTGGACAAAGTTGAAGTGCTGTATTCAAATGAAGTAAAAAGACGATACGGTTTTGATCTAACAAGCAAAAAGGTGAGTTTGAATAAAGCACTAGATAATGCTCACTACTGCATATTTTGTCATAAGCAAAGTAAGGACAGCTGCTCAAAGGGGCTAATTAATAACGACAATACTTTTAAACAATCTCCACTAAAAGTTGAACTGCACGGCTGCCCACTAGAGCAGAAAATATCAGAAATGAATCTGGTGAAAAGCGAAGGGTACAGCATAGCAAGTCTTGCAATTGTGATGATAGATAACCCATTATGCGCAGCCACTGGACACAGAATATGCAATGACTGCATGAATTCGTGCATATATCAAAAACAAGAACCCGTAAATGTGCCAGCAATTGAAACAAGGATTCTGGATGATGTGCTCAGTTTACCGTACGGATTTGAAATATATTCTCTGCTCAGCCGTTGGAATCCTTTAAATTTTCAGCGTTCATTGCCAAGAGAAAACACCGGAAAAAACATTCTAATTGTAGGCCTTGGTCCTGCTGGTTTTAATTTAGCTCATCATTTGTTGAACGATGGGCATAACGTTATCACCATTGATGGACTAAAAATTGAGCCTTTGATCGATAATTTCCAGCTAATTAAAGATTTTGAACACGAAAAATTGAGTGAACGCACGGCAGGAGGGTTTGGTGGGGTGGCAGAATATGGTATTACTTCTCGGTGGGATAAGAATTACTTAAAGATTATTAGATTACTGCTGGAAAGACGTGAGCATTTCGCACTTTATGGAGGCATTCGTTTTGGTGGCACGATTAATGTTGATGACGCGTTCAACTCGGGTTTTGATCACATTGCCCTAGCACTTGGCTCTGGCAAGCCACGAATGATCAAAATAAAGAATATACTAGCTCGTGGAGTGCGTATGGCATCTGACTTTCTTATGTCGTTACAACTGACTGGCGCTCTTAAATTTGATTCTATAGCAAATCTGCAAGTTCGTATGCCGATAGTTGTAATAGGGGCTGGGCTTACTGCGATTGACACTGCCACTGAAGCTTTAGCGTATTATCCAATTCAAGTAGAAAAATTTCTTCTTCGTTATGAGATATTAGTTGATAAGTATGGAAAGGACTGTGTTGAAAAAGATTGGACAGAAGAAGAGCGCGAAATTGCGAATGAGTTTATATCACACGCACAATTGATCCGAGAAAAGCAAAAGTTAGCAAAAAAAGAGAATAGAGAAATAAAAATATTAGAGTTGATGCAGAGTCTCGGGGGAGTGAAAGTTATATATAGAAAAGAGCTAAAAGATTCACCAAGTTATCGATTAAATAGCGAAGAGGTGCAAAATGGGCTGTCAGAAGGGATTTACTTTATTGAAAACTTAGAGCCAGTTGAAGTTGTGACGGATAAATATAACCATGCTGAATCAATAAAACTGATAGACACAAAATCCGGCGAAATCAAACGTATAAAAGCACGTTCTATTTTTATAGCAGCAGGTACTGAGCCAAATACAGTTATTGCAACAGAAGATAAAAAGCATTTTAAATTAAGTAATGGGTATTTTACTCATTTGAATTCATCAGGAAAAGAAATAGACCCAATATTTTCTCCTAAAATGCAAAATAAAGATAGAATATTAGTGTATAAGCAAGGCAATAAAACAATCAGCTTTTTTGGTGATCTTCACCCTTCGTATAGTGGCAGCGTCGTGAAAGCTATGGCAAGTGCTAAGAACGGCTACCCTATTATTTCTCAGCTTTTGAGTGGAGTTAATAGCTTCGTTTCTGTCATTCCAGTGTGTGATGTTGTGGGCCAGAAAAAAAATGCGTGGTCAAGTGTTGAAGACCTGGCTAATAAAGAATTATTTAATAGAATCAAAGAGCAATTCACTGCAAAGGTTATAAAAGTTCAATATTTAACAGACAAAGTTGTGGAAATAGTGATCAAAGCACCACTTGCGGCAAAGAATTTTAAGCCTGGGCAATTCTTTAGATTGCAAAATTTTGAAACCAATGGCAGAAAAGCCAATAATACAAACCTTGCTATGGAAGGTATAGCCGTAACCGGCACTGAAGTAGACAAAAAAAAAGGAATTATTTCCACTATTGTGCTGGAAATCGGCGGCTCCACTAATTTATGCAGACACTTAAGAGAAGGCGAGCAAATAATTCTTATGGGCCCAACTGGCAGACCTACTGAGGTTTACTAAGTCTCAATATTAAAGTGATGCCAAATTTTATTTCAAAAAGTAAATAATTTACTAACGCTCGTGCACAAATTAAAAATAAATTATGCACGAGTGTAGCGTTATGAATTAGGAGTGCTATATTAAAGCTTACCTCACTATTAAAGCTGTCGGTCAGATTAGATTAAAAACCTAATCTGACCGGTTTCTCTATAACCCTCTAAACTCTGATATAATTATATGATAATTAGTTTAATTAGTGGTTAATATGCAAATTGATTTTATTCATATATTGAGATAGCATAAACCATATTGGTTTTAATTATTGTGCAACTTTATAAATCGTCACTGTTACTTCTACTGACTGTATTAATAGTTATAGTCCTAAAATTACCTGAAAATTTGAGCATTGCAGTAAATTGGTCTCTCCCAATTCTAGATTTTGATTTATCTTTTCGTACCATACTAATATCTTTTTTATCAGTTGCATTTTTAGCTGTTCTACCAGCACAAAATTTGACTTTTTCAGAGATGCTATCTTTTGCTGCTTACACTATTAGTTCACTTTATGCAGTTTTATCTGAACATATGATATTGGTTATAATATTCTGTGAATTAATGACCATCAGTGCATTTTTTATTATCGCAGCTAGCTGTAGAGATAGTGGACCTGCAATAAGGTACGCTTGTGTACACTTTTTCGTTGGAGTTATATTAATAGCAGGATTGGCACTTCAAAGCACTAACCTGATAATTTTGGGTTTATTGATAAACTGCGCTTGTTTTCCTTTTTCGTTTTGGGTTGTTGATGCATATCCTGCTGCATCGCTACATGGCACCACATATCTCTCTTTATTTACCACTAAAGTCTCTTTTTTAGTGATGCTTTTACACACTTATAACCTATGGCAAGATTGTACTGAAATATTAGCGCTTGTAGGCACCATCACTGCAATTTACAGCATTATATTTGCTTCTCTTGAGCAAAATATTCGCAGATTTTTATGCTATAACGTTGTAGGACAAATGGGCTTGCTGATTATTGCAGGAAGTTTGCTCAGTCCTTCGGAAAAAGCAATACCAATTTTGATACTGCATATAATCTTCTCTCTTGTTTATCAATCATTATTGTTTGTGGTCAGTAATTCGATTATTTCACAAACAAAAACAATTAGTTTTAATGGAGTGGGTAAACTGATGTCAGTGGAAGGCATGTGTGCTATAATCGCAATACTTACAATGGCTGCATTTCCTGGAACCGTTGGATTTATCAGTAAATCATATATCACAGCTGAAATTGAAATGAACACTGTTGCCTTAAAAGGGTATAAAAATTTATATAAGCTTCTAAATTTGCTGCTTCATTTAAGCGTGGGGCTAAAGTTTCTTTATTACTTATTTATTGCAAAAAGTAAGTCAAAACCTTTAGCAGAGAGAGGAGGCAAAATGACTATGATTATTTTAGCATTTATATGCGTAATCGCTGGCAATCCTTACTTACCTATTTACAATAAGCCTTCAATTTTTAATCTTGCGTACAACACAAAAAATATTTGGTCGCAATTTAATTTATTACTATGTACCACTTTATTGTTTATTCCTTTACGCAAGTTATTTTACCCGAGAGTAAATTTTAAAATGGATGTTGATTGGATTTTTAGAGCTTTCATACCCTATATTATCTTGCTGTTCAATCAGTTAGTCTCTAAAACTAGAGAAATGTTTGCCAGCGTAGTGCAAAACTTGACTAATCCACTTACTGGTTTATACTTTAATAATATTACTAAACTTAAAGAAGTGCTGGGTTATAACTCAGTGAGTTTTGTTTCAGCTTCTTCTCTCTTTTTAATGAGTATTCTACTAATGCTATTATGTTTAAATCGTTAACTGAAAGTTTAAATTCTGTATTTAGTAAACTGAGAGGAAAGTCAATCATTTCTGAAGATGATTTTAATCTTGCCATGCGTGAAATACGCATAGCCTTAATTGAAGCTGACGTTTCACTTGAAGTTGCAAAAAAATTCATCAACGACATTAAAGATAAAGTGATTGGGGAAAAAGTCATAAAAAGTGTTTCTCCAGCACAAATGATAATTAAAATTGTACAGGATAATTTAGTTGCAGTTCTCGGATCAGAGAAAAGTGACTTAAATCTAGCAGTTAAACCCCCTGCTGTGATTATGATGGTGGGCTTACAAGGTGCAGGTAAAACAACTACCTCAGGAAAGCTTGCTTTAAAACTAAAAAAGCAAAAGAAAAAAGTGATGCTTGCCTCTTTAGACATTTATAGGCCTGCTGCCCAGAAACAACTTGAAGTGCTAGGTAAACAAATAGATGTGCAAACTTTACCTGTAGTAATAGATGAGAAGCCCATTACAATTACAAAAAGGGCAATAGCAATAGCAAAGAACGATAATTATGATGTATTAATACTAGACACTGCAGGCAGGCTTCATATTGACAATAATATGATGAATGAGTTGAAAGCCGTAAAGGAAATAGCTTCACCTGCAGAAGTTATTTTAGTAGCCGACGCAATGATAGGCCAGGATGCGGTCAACATTGCCAAATCATTCAATGAGGTAATAGGTGTAACCGGCATTATTCTCACCCGTGTTGATGGTGATGCACGTGGTGGTGCTGCTCTTTCTATGAAAATGATCGCCGATTGTCCAATTAAATTTATTGCTTGTGGTGAAAAATTAAGTGACCTCGATGATTTTTATCCCGATAGAATTGCAAAAAGGATACTTAGCATGGGTGATGTTGTATCATTGGTTGAAAAAGCTGCTGAGATTGTTGGTCAGGAAGAATTTGATAAGTTACAAAAGAAAGTGAAAAAAGGTAAATTCGACCTAAACGACCTAGTGGGAATGTTAAAAACTCTGAGTAAAATGGATGGCATTAGCAACATAATGAAATTCATTCCTAGTTCATTTACAAAAAAGCTAAGTAGCAGTGTGCCAGATGACAATAAAGTGAAAAAATATATAGCCATCATAAACTCAATGACTGAAAAAGAAAGGCAAAATCCAGATATTTTAAATGGCAAAAGAAGACTTAGAATTTCTAAGGGGTCCGGAACAACTGTAACTGACATTAATCTTCTAATTAAGCAGTATAATCAAATGAGCTCTATGGTAAATAAGTTCAGTAAAGTTGACCATAGTAAACTCAAAGAATCTGATTTGATGGATATGCTAAGCAGAAAGTAAGTGACCTTACCTTTAGCTATATCAAAAGCCGGCTTAGGTCTCGCAAAAAAATTTACAGCTTCTTGCTAGCCAAGAAATTTATTATTAATTTTAAGAAATACTATAGCTGACCCAAGCAACACGTCATACCGCGATTCATTTCATAACTGTACGAACATTGTAGTGTGGGCCACCAGTGGGGTGTCATCCGAGTAGCTTGACTACTTGGATCCAGAAAAAAGAATGGTGTCATGAAAGTAGCCCCCTTCTCCTGTCATCCCAGCGCCCAGAGGTGTCATCCGAGTAGCTTGACTACTTGGATCCAGAAAAAAGAATGGTGTCATGAAAGTAGCTGACACTGGTCTCCATCCAAAAGGGTGTCATCCGAGTAGCTTGACTACTTGGATCCAGAAAAAAGAATGGTGTCATGAAAGTAGCTGACACTGGTCTCCATCCAAAAGGGTGTCATCCGAGTAGCTTGACTACTTGGATCCAGGAAACTTAATTGCAAGTAATGCATTGGGTTTGGTGAGTATGGGTTTTGCGTTATAGAATGAAGCACTTTTTGTGAATTTGTAAAGAAAACTGGATCCAAGTAGTCAGGGCACTGGGATGACATCATCCTTTTTTTTGGATTCCAGACTGGAATGACAGCAGTCCTACGTCATACCGCGATTCATTCGCGGTATCTCTAGATCCCGCTAACAAGCAGCGGGATGACGGTTGTCGTTTAGCTACAAATATTAAGAAATTTACCAAACGAAAAAAAGGCAAAAGAAGCCCCGTGGTGGTTGGCTATTTACTATGTACTAAAATATCGGCGTTTTTTTTATTCTAAAACGCTTGATTAAGAGCGATTTAGCTGCTTTTAACTTGCAACTAACCTACACCGCAAGTGTTTAAGAAATTTACTAAGCAGGAAAAAAGGCAAAGAAACCCCGTAGTAGCTAGCATTCAAATTCTCCCTTGTCAATTTGACGTTTTTTGCTGTCTTAAACGCTTTGTAAGCTCGTTTCGGCTTATATAGGTAAAAACCTAAAAATTTTTAAAGACATGCGATGCACGTAGTGCGAAAAATTAAACATGAGACGCCAAATACCCTAAGTTTTTTGTCATTAACCTGCACAGATTGCGAAGATAAATAAATAGCTTCAGTTTCATGATAAGGGGGCTGGCGGAGTTTGTCAAGTAGGTTTTTTCGTTTCTATTGTAATGACAGTTATGGCCTGTGCAAGAAATCTATTGATTTACAGCAGGTTCTTTGTTACAGTTCGTAGTTATGCAAAGAAACTTAAAGCCTCATGAGTTTATTTACAGCCAGTGATTTACATAATTTGGAGCTGTATAGCTGAGTATTGTATATGATAATATTGATAACAAACGATGATGGCTTTGGAAGTGAAGGAATAAAATTACTCAAAGAGGTTGCACGGAATTTTGCGTCAGAAATATGGATAGTGGCACCAGATACTGATAGAAGCGGAGCTGCAAGATCTCTTGATTATCCAGTGAAACAATCTATTGGAATAAAACAACATAGTGAAAGGGAATTTAGTGTGTCTGGTACTCCTGCAGACTGTGTCATTATTGCGCTAAATAAAGTTATGAATAAAAAACCAGACTTAATATTGTCCGGAGTAAATATTGGATCAAATGTCGGGGACGATATTTGTTATTCAGGAACAATTGGTGCTGTAATGGAAGGTGCTGCAAGGTCTATACCTTCTATTGCACTGAGCCAAGTTTATCATGATAAAATAGACTGGCACAATACAAAGGTTTTTGCACCAAAGGTTATTGCCAAGCTCGTTAAGGTTGGTTGGCCTAAAAACATAGTGATGAGTGTAAATTTTCCTGCTACAGAAAAAGTAAAAGGAGTAGAATTTGCTGAACAAGGTGAATATAACATTGATGGGGATTTAATTTTTACTGAAAATTCGAATGGCTCTTTTAGCTTAAATTGGTCTCGAGAGCACTCAGGCAGTGGTAGTGTAAATAAAATAAAAGAAGGATTTATTACTATCACACCAGTAAAATTAGATTTTACAGATTATGATACATTGAATGCTATGAAAAATTCTTGTGCAGACGAATTTTCTTCTATAGCTGACTGAGAAAAACATTTGCATTGCTCCTAATTAGATGTTTTCTATTGTGTTATCGCGAGCAATTATTTTTTCTTCACCTGTATCCATGTTTTTAATCTTTAAAGTTTTACTACTCAATTCTTCATCGCCAAAAATTAAAGCAACTTTAGCATTTGCTTGATTTGCTTTTTTCATTCGGGTTTTAAGCGCTCCGCTATATTCATAGATCACATACAAATCATTTCTGCGCAATTCATTTGCAAGTGTTAGGGCATATTCTTCAGCCTCTCTACCGATTGGAATTAGGTAAATAGGTCGCTCTTCTTTCGGAGAATAATTGATTAACTCCATTATGCGTTCAATACCTCCTGCAAATCCTATTGCTGAAGTGTGTTTTCCACCCACTGAAGATACTAAATTATCGTATCTTCCACCGGCAAAAACTGCCCCTTGTGCGCCTAAATCCTCTGTAACAAACTCAAACACTGTGTGGCAATAATAATCCAAACCTCGAACTAGTTTATTGTTTACGGTATAAGGTATATCAAGAATTGTTAATCCATTTAGTATTTGTTCAAAGAAATCTGAGGACCCTTTCGTATAATAATTGCTGATTTTAGGCGCATCAGAAATTATTGATTTATCTTTCTCATCCTTGGAATCCAGTATTCTGAGTGGGTTTTTGATCAACCTATTTTTGCTATCTTCTGATAGATCATTTTGATACTTTGTAAAGTATAAGATCAAAGCTTCTCTATACTTAGTTATTGTTTCACCATCACCTAAAGAGTTGATTTCCAGCTTTACATTTTTATTGATGCCAAATTCAGTTAGTAAGTGCTGAACGAGTGATATCAATTCAATATCAGCTTTTGGATCTTCTATGCCAAAAACCTCAAAATTTATCTGATGAAATTGCCTTTGTCTTCCCTTTTGCGGCCTTTCATAGCGAAATGCAGGTCCTGTTGAGAATAATTTTATCGGTGTTTGCAGTTTTTTTTCAATGAGTAGCCTAACAATCGCTGCAGTGAACTCAGGACGTAAAGTTATGCTCTTTCCCCCTTTATCATTGAAGCTATACATCTCTTTAGTGATGATATCTGAGCTATCACCTAAGGTTTTTGTAAAAACCTCCGTGTATTCAAATATTGGAGTTTGGGCGGGCAAAAAGCCGTATAGACTTGAGATTCTATTTGCTGTTTGCTGAATGTATTTAAACTTGTACCATTCATCAAACAGGAGATCTTTTGTTCCTCTAACCGTTTGATTAGTCATAGTGTGGTCTCTATACCCGCAACCTCTGGTATGTGGTAGCTCAGCATATTCTGCACTCCTTGCTTGAGGGTAATTGCAGCACTTGGGCATCCAGAGCAGGCTCCTTGCAGCTCAACATAAACTATTCCATCTTTATAGCCACGGAATTTGATATCACCACCGTCTTGAGCAACTGCAGGTTTGATATAACTTTCCATCAATTCTTTTATTCTATTTACAATTTCTATATCATTTTCATCGAAAAATTCCTCATCTGATATATTATTATCATTCACTCCTTCTTTATCTAGCGCTTTTCCACCTGAAGTAAAGTGATCCATGATTGTAGTTAAAATTTCTACTTTTAGTGTATCCGAATTAATTCCACCCAATTTTGTTACTGAAATAAAATCATGACCAAAAAACACTCTTACCACATGTTCTATTTGAAAAAGATTTGCTGCTAACTTGGAGTTTTTTATTTCATCTGCATTTGAAAAATCAGCCGTTTCTCCTTCGTTTAGAATTGCAAATCCAGGAAGGAATTTTAGCGTATTTGGGTTTGGTGTTTCTTCAATCTGGATGAACATGTTATTTACCATGACAATTATAATTGTTACTATTTAATCATAAAATGATAAAAAAATATACATGTCATTCATCTTTTTTCTTTTTTTAGTATTCATAGTAATTACATTTGTCTTGCCTAGCGTTGTTGTATTTTTTCTTTTCCTGACAAAAAAAAATAACATAAGTTTCATGATGAACTCTATATTGAGTAAGTTTTTGAACGAATTTAATAGCAGTAGAAGTTATACTGAAAATTACACTGGTGACAACATATCCAAAGATGAAGCATTAAAGATACTGGGGCTGAATCCTGAGGCAAGTCAAAATGAAATCAATAAAGCATATCAAAATTTAATGAAGTTAGTTCATCCAGATAAGGGAGGCTCGGAATATTTTGCACAAAAGTTAAACGCGGCACGTGATAGGTTGCTGAAGAGGTAATTAATATTGCTTTAAAGTTTTTATTTGTGCATAAAGGATAAGCTGCTACAATAAAACGAGTTAAAGGTAGAGAAAGCTTTAAGTTATGCAAGATGATACTAAAAAAAAAACAACGATAGAAGAAGAAAAAGGCATATTAGGGTGGATAGAATATAGACTGCCTATATTTTCTTTTCTAAAACACACCTCTTCTTATCAAGTACCAAAAAACTTAAATTATGCTTGGAACTTTGGCTCTTTGGCTGGTATAGCGCTAATTTTACAAATAATAACAGGTATATTTCTTGCTATGCACTACACTCCGCATGTTGATTATGCGTTTAATAGTGTAGAGCGCATAATGCGGGATGTGAATTACGGGTGGTTAATACGCTACACTCACGCTGTTGGAGCATCGCTCTTCTTTATGGTAGTCTATGTTCATATAATGCGTGGATTATATTACGGATCTTATAAAAGACCGAGAGAGATGGTGTGGTTTATTGGAATATTTATATTTTTTGCAATGATGGCAACTGCCTTTATGGGGTATGTATTGCCTTGGGGACAAATGAGTTTCTGGGGTGCAACAGTTATAACCAACTTATTTTCTGCTATACCTTTAATTGGCAATAAAATAGTTATATGGTTATGGGGTGGTTTTTCAGTGGATAACCCAACACTTAACCGTTTTTTCGCTCTGCATTATCTTCTGCCTTTTGTTATTATTGCTTTAGCTATGCTTCATGTGATAGCTCTGCATAGGTTTGGCTCTGGTAACCCAAGTGGAGTGGAGGTAAAATCAGATAAGGATACCATCCCTCTCTATCCTTATTATATAGTCAAGGATTGCATAACTTTTGGTCTGTTTTTTGTAGTTTTGTTCGCATTTGTTTTCTATGCTCCCAATTATCTTGGGCATCCAGACAATTATATAGAAGCTGACTCTATGGTAACTCCGGTACACATAGTGCCAGAGTGGTATTTTTTACCTTTTTATGCAATGCTACGTTCAATTCCAGATAAACTTACTGGTGTGCTTACCATGTTTGCGTCTATTTTAGTGTGGTTTTTGTTACCTTGGCTTGATAAATCAAAAGTTAAAAGTGGTGCTTATCGCCCGGTGTTTAAGAAATTTTTTTGGGTTTTTGCAATAAATTTTGTACTTCTTGCCTGGCTTGGAGGACAAGAGGTAAAAGAGCCTTACATCACTATGAGTAGGCTATCTACTCTTTATTACTTTGCATACTTTGTGATAGTTTTACCACTGCTTAGTAAGTATGAAAAGCCAAAAGAACCACCAAAAACCTTAAGTGATTCTGTGCCGGAGATGAGGTGATGTCAATTCAAAGCAGATCTCTTACAAAATTCTCTGTCATCCCAGAACTCTCTCCTGTCATCCCAGAGCCCTCTTTTGTCATCCCAGTGCTTGACACTGGGATCCAGAAAAAAAATAAATGGATTCCAGCATCATGTACACAATTGTATGAACGTTGTATACAACACACAGTGTCATTCCACTATCTTCCGTTGTCATCCCAGTGCTTGACACTAGGATCCAGGTATAAAAATACTTACAAATCATGCAATGGACGACAGATTCTAGGAGTGCACGATAACCATAATGTCAGTGATGAAATAAGCTGGATTCCAGTGTCAGCTACTTGCATGACATCAATTCGAAATTTACTAAAACAGTGGTTATGCATGGGATCTAATGTATTTGCAATCTTCTGCATGTTATTTCTATCTAGTCTTATATCTGCAGAAGAATTTAAATCATCACCAAATAAGAAAATAGACTGGAAATTTGATGGAATTGTCGGATCTTTCGATAGAGAGTCAATTCAGCGTGGCTATAAAGTGTATAAAGAAGTCTGTGCTGCTTGTCATTCAATGAATAGGGTAGCATTTCGTAATTTGCAAGATGTTGGTTTTTCTGAAGAAGATGTAAAACAGATTGCAGCTTCTTATCAAGTTAAAGATGGCCCAAATGATTTGGGTGAAATGTTCGATAGACCTGGAATACCTTCGGATTATTTTATTGCACCTTTTGATACAAAAGAAGCAGCTGCAGCAAGCAACAATGGTGCAGTCCCACCAGACTTATCATTAATTATTAAAGCAAGGCATGATGGTGCAAATTATGTCTATTCATTGTTAACAGGCTATCAAAACGGCGAACACGATGAAAATGATTTATATTTTAATTCGTATTTTCCAACAGGCAGATTAGCTATGGCGCCACCACTTTCTGAAGAAATGGTGGAATATGATGGTGCAAGGCAAGCCACAGTTGAAAATATGGCGTATGATGTGATAAATTTTTTACAATGGGCAGCAGAGCCAGAATTAGAGCGCCGGCATAAACTTGGATTAAAAGTAGTGGCGTATTTTATAATTTTAACAGTGTTTTTTGTATTAACTAACAACAAAGTTTGGAGCAAGCTCTATAAAAAGAAGTGATAGTCAATTTTGCCTCAAGCACAATGGTTGTCATCCAAGTAGCTAACACTGGTTCCTTTATGACAGTGTCATCCGAGTAGCTGACACTGGGATAGCTTTGTCGCATCGTACCTTATACGGTAATAATTTACGATAAATTCATGTAGCCATTTCGAATTTAGCCATACCAATGTCAGTAAATTTATTAAGCAAATAGCACTTAATGAGCAGTTCTTTTTCACGATTTAGAGGTTGTCCACAAACCAGTAAATCAAGCATATTCCCTACTTAACATAACTTTACTCATAGCCAGATATATGAAACTTTCAGTAGATGTTGTAAGTAAATCGTACTCCTTTGATAGCCTTCTATTTCTATTGATCCAAGCAAAAGTCCTCTCTACCACCCACCTTCTCGGCTGTACTGAAAATCCAGGATCCCGTTGGGCTTTGTTGCATCGCTAGCTATGATGGATTAAAGATAAAAAAGATAGCGAATATCAGTAGCTTATTATTCTGGTATTTATAACAAGAACGGTCAGTGAATACCTAAATTTGAGTAAAAGAAATTTCACTACCACTCACTAATCTGGCTAAAATTCAAGAATTTCAATGCTTTAGCTATTTTCAATAGAATTAAATTTATTAATATAAATAACAAATTACTATTCTTAAATTTGATCAGATTGATTGCAAAAAAACAAGATTTTCAATAGGTTGCTTATAATCCTAATTATAGTTAGCCTTTCATAAGTAGCGATGCAACAAAGCCATCCCGTTGTGGCAATAGTTCTAGTGGTGTATCTTTATGCACCCAAAACCTACATGGAGGCCTTTTGACAATTTCAATATCTATCCCATATTCTCTCTTTACGTAATCCTTTAAATCTTTTCCTTGGTATCCCATATCAGCCCACATTTTCTTAATATTGCTGTATTTTTCCTTCATATTGTCCAATGCCATCTTCACCCCATCTCTGTCATTTTCGCTTGCAGCTCCTACATAGCAACCAAGCACAAATCCTTGAGTATCTGTGATTATATGTCTTTTTCTCCCCTTTACCTTTTTCGCACCATCATAACCTTTGCCCCCCCTTTTTCCGTGGTTTTTACCGATTGACTGTCCACTATGCATGCGCTCGGCTTCCCATTTTTGACCTACTATATTTAGTGATATCATAGTTCATTTTCTCAAAAATTCCCTGCTTTTTCCATCTTCTAAACTGTTCATGCACAGCCTTCCACGGCGGAAAATCGTGTGGTAAATAGCGCCATTGACATCCTGTGCGCAGTATATAAAGAATTGCATTTACTATCTCACACTTACTGTATTTTGGTGGCCTTCCTCCTTTCTTGTACGATACTCTGAAGTGTTTTTCTATTCTTGCCCATTCCCTTTCGCTTAGATCTGTTGGATATTTTTTCCTCATCTCTTACCTCAATATTCTTTCTTTATATACTACGTATTCCTTGGTTTGTGGACAACCTCTTAGATGTATGGTCCCAGAGAGTGATGGTATACTATCATCATCATTTAAGGAGTCATTATGGGACAGATATTACATGGGTGCGCCAAAACAACACAGACGATTCGTAGAGCAATACAAAATAGAAAAGAGAGCATAGCAAAACTCTCCAAGCATTATAACCTTAATCCAAAAACTATTATTAAGTGGAGAAAACGTTCATTTACGAAAGATGCTGATATGGGTCCAAAGCATCCAAGATCAACTGTTTTAACGCTAGAAGAGGAAGCTATAATAGTTACATTTCGCAAGTATACACTACTGCCACTAGATGATTGCCTTTACGCTCTGCAGTCTACAATTCCGCATTTGACTCGCTCTAGCTTGCATCGTTGTTTACAAAGACACAACATTAGCAGATTACCAACTGTTGATGGAGAAGTTAAGTCAAAAAAGAAATTCAAACAATATCCTATCGGTTACTTTCATATTGATATTGCTGAAGTTAGAACTGAGGAGGGCAAATTACATTTGTTTGTTGCTATTGATAGGACATCCAAATTTACCTATGTTGAGTTGTGTAACAGTGCTACAAAACCCATAGCTGCTGAGTTCTTACGTAATTTGATTAGAATTTTACCGTATAAAATCCATACTATTTTGACAGATAACGGTATACAATTTACAAACCAGAAGCGTCATAAGTATGCTTTCCAACATATATTTGATAGAGTTTGCGAAGAGAATGTTATTGAACATCGTTTGACAAAAGTTAGCCATCCTTGGACGAATGGGCAAGTCGAGCGTATGAATAAAACTTTAAAGGATGCTACAGTTAAGAAGTATTACTATCAATCGCACCAGCAACTTAAAGAACACCTTTATAACTTTGTTATGGCTTATAATTATGCAAAGAGACTCAAAACTCTTAAGGGTCTTACTCCTTATGAATTTATATGTTATCAGTGGACACAGTCTCCAGAATTATTTATACTAAATCCACACCATCACACTCTGGGACCATACATCTTAGTTTGTCTCTAGTCAATTTTTTGTTTTCTTGTCTTAACCCACTAGCTATTCTGCTTGAGTTGTTGTTTACAGCTTGTATACCTTGGTCTTGCTGCTGCATGCTTGTTCCTCTACTTTCATATTCAACTTCAGTTTGAGTTGCCTGACCTTTTTCCTGCTGTAATATGTTCTGCAGTTGCTCTAGACTCTCTTTGACAGATGCTAGCTCTTCCTGTGTACACGTTAACATCCCTTCCTTTTCCTTAAGCTGACGTTGAAGCTTTTCTATTTCCCCCTTCGTATTTTCTTCGCTTAGCTCATCTGCAAGTGATCTTCCAGGTTCAAGTTGTCGAATTTCCCTCTCTAAATCTTCCTTTTCTCTCTGTAATTCATTTAATTCTTTAGACAATTGGCTCGCCGTTTCAGCCAATGTATTGTTTTCCTTTTTTGTTTCCATTAACTGTTCTGCCAACTGCTTTTTATGATCATCGTTTAAACCTTCCACTATTTTCTTCAGGTCATTCTCCAAATTTGCATTCTTTTCCTTTAGTACAGTTAAATTAGCTTCACTTTGCTTCAATTTTCTCTGTAATTCTTTATTTGCCTCATTTGTTTCACCTTCCTTATCTTTCAACTTATCATTTAAGCTTTCTATTACATCATTTTTATCCTGCAGTTCTTTCTCTATCTTTTGTGTTAACTGCTCAATATTTTGATTCTTCCAAGCTAATTCTTGCGTCATCCTTTTTAATTCAGCTTTAAGTCTTTCAGCTTCTTCTTCCCCAGTTTGCTTTTCTTCACTTAATTCGCTTATTTGTGTATCACCTTCTTTTTCTATCTTTTGATTAAGTTCTTCTAATTTTTCGAGTTTCTCTATAAGTGACTTAATAGAAGCATCTTGCTCCTTTATTCTTTGATCTCTTTCAAATATCGCTCGCTGTTGTTCATTAACTTTATCTCTCAAGGAGTCACGTTCTAATCTTAGATCCTCAAGCTGCTTTGCCTGCGCTGCAAAATGTTGAGCAAATGTTTCTTTTCCTTCCTTTAATTCCTCAATTTCGTTTATAATTTCATCTACTTTATCTTTTAATCCTTCTTGCTCATACTCTTCTTCATCACCAGACATATCATCCTCAAATATTTCATCTTCATCACTAAATTCACTGCTGGTGGATATAGAACTTCTACGTGAAGAAGGTGTGCTAGGAGAGGAATACCCACTGCTGCTTGGTGTAGGCAATTGCGATGATAGATCTTGTGTGGGCTCGAGACTGTCCATATCTTGACCTATATCAGTAAAAGCTTGATACAGAGTTTTTCTGTTGATAAAAACTTCTTTATTTTGTCCAACTAACTTTAATACTTCTTCTGAACTCGTTATTCCTCCAAATTTTGGCTCACCAATAACACTCTGTATACCACCAGAATCCAATTTTACGGTCATGCTACAGTCTATGCTGTTACCTTCAGAATCCTTAGCCTGCCAATTAATGGTCATTTCACATGAGCTTGAACCAGTAAAATCATAGTGCCTCTCATTGCCATTTTTCTTGCTTGCGGTTATTTGACTATCTTTCCCTAAAGATATATTATAAACCTTACCTTCACTGCTGGTCCTTAAAATATTGCTAATTTCTATTGGTTTTTCTTCATTTTCAAATCTAATTTTGAAGTCATTATCCTTTGTTGGATACACTAAGAAATTTTGATTTGGTAAAGATGCTTCAAATTCTCTATGTGTTTCATTTATTGATTGCTCAAATTTTTGGAACTCCTTTTCCCACTTTAAATTTATCTGTCCTGTAATGTTCTCATCTTTGCGTAAAGGGCCAATAAAATACCAGATTAAATTTTTTTCCTCCAATTGTTTTATAGTCTCTTGAAAGCTGCTACAAGATTCAATCACATCTAAAATATCCTTTTTCTGCTGTTCATCTACATCTAAACTTTGACTTTCAGCTATAAATACATTTTCGTTTTCCTGTGGCATAATTTTACATTTTAAAAAATATACTATAATATTAACAGATTTCTTTAAAAAGTCAACTAATTGTTGGATAAATAAACTTGAGCATTTGGCCAAAATGTTATATAGTAGTCACTTCAAGAAGTACAGTATGGACAATACCATTATAAGAAAATACGATATTAGAGGTATAATAGGCAAAGACTTACAGATTAATGATGGGTACGAGATAGGTAGAAAGTTTGGCCAAACCGTAGCTAGTGTTTGTGTCGGCTACGACAGCAGAATAGATTCACCAGGTATAGAAAGAGAATTAATTAGGGGCTTAACTTTATCCGGTGCAAATGTTATACGCGTTGGACTATGCTCTTCACCTATGCTTTGCGCTGCAACACAAATCACACAGGCGGATCTTGGTATCATAGTAACTGCCTCTCATAACCCCAGCGAATATAATGGCTTTAAATTTTTTAGTAATAAAAAAGTCTTCTCAGATCAAGAGATAAAGGAAATTATAAGCAGTCCAATTAAAAACAGCACAAGAATTGGAAGCTTAATTAACATAAATATATATAGTGAGTACATTCGCATATTAAAAAGTGCAGTGAAGAATAATACTACACAGAAATTAAAAATAGCCTGGGATTGTGGAAATAGTCCAGCAAGTGGAATCATAAGGTATATTGAAAAGATCTTGCCTGGTCATACGCACATCGTAACCAATAATTCTATAGATGGGACATTTCCACTGCATGATCCAGATCCCATAGAGGAAAAAAATCTCGCTCAATTAATTGACGTTGTGAAGGAGTATGGATGTGATCTTGGCATTGCGCTAGATGGCGATAGCGATAGGGTGCGCTTAATTGATAATAAAGGCAACGTTGTTTCCAATGACCATTTATTTATAATTTTTGCACGTGAAGTGTTGGAGGAATATCCAGAAAGCAAAGTTATTGCCAACGTAAAAATGAGTATGAAAGTGCATGATTTTGTTAGTAAGTTAGGAGGGCAAGTTATTACCTGCGCTACTGGACATTCACTAGTTAAGAAGAAGATGGTAGAGGAAGAGGCAAAGTTTGCTGGTGAATTAAGCGGGCACTTCTTCTTTTCTGAGCTAGGTTTTGATGATGGGCTATATTCTGCTGTTAAAGCAGTTGACATTTTGCTTAAGAAAAACCAAAGCCTATCTCAGGTAATTGAGGATTTACCGAAGTTATATATCACTCATGAAGTAAAGATTGTAGTGAAAGATGAGAAAAAATTTCAAATAATTGAATCAATAAAGAAAACACTGGAGAAGCAAAATATTGTATTTTCAGATCTTGATGGTGTTAAGGTAACCGATAATAAAGGTTGGTGGCTTCTTAGGGTATCAAATACGCAAAACTGCATTACAGCAAGATGCGAAGGAGAGACTTTAGAGGGTTTTGAACTTACTAAAAAGGTTTTGTTCCATTACATTGATGAAGCAAGGTCTTTAAATTGTAGCTACTCACAGAAATAAATTTGATTTATAAAATTGACATGAAAGTATAAAGATAAATAGGCTAAATGCACTTATCACCTGGTCAGGCTGCAGCATTATTTCGTGTAACCGTTTGCGGGTCCACTTAATTCTGCAATTCTTTGATCTCACTCATGGAGAGGCCAGTAAACTTAACAATAGTGGTGACATCAACATTATTAGCCAGCATTGTTTTTGCAATTTCAATTTTTCCTTCCTTTTTAGCATCATCAAGTTTTTGTTCAAGAACAGCCCGTTCATCACGAATACGTTTTATTTCCTGTTCGTAGGCAATAAATTCTTTCTCTGACCAGTTGAATCTATTTAGTTCTTCATATGCCTTTTTAATTATTACATCACTACCTATTATCTTTTCCAATTCTTCTTCGCTAGTTTCATCTGCATATTTAAAATAATAGATCCATTTTTCAACTATACTCTCCAATTGGTCTTCTTTAGTTTTAGGAAATTTTGGTAACTCGATAAATGTAAAATAAAAATCTTTTAAATCATGTTCATAGCTATCTTTGTCTAACATTACATGATCTGACTTATACTCAGATTTATTAGGAAAGAGAATACAATCAGCAATAGCTATAAAAATGATTTCTTTAAGATCCTGATATTGATCACCTTTATCAGCTTGCCTTGAATAAGCTTTAGCAGCGTAATATTGAGCGCGTTTTTCAAAGCCTTTAGTTTTGGCAACTTGCATTTCGACTATTACTTGCACCCCATTTTCATCCCTGCAAAGAACATCAACGATACTTTGTTTTTTAGAGGCAATTTCAGCATCTTGAATAGTGCTGAGGAATTCTATTTCTTTTATTTCATCTTTGCCAGTGAACCCCAAAATATCATTGAGAAAGTGAATGAGGATGTCTTTATTTTTTTCAGTACCAAAAATACGCCGGAACGCAACATCATTCTTGGGGTCGAGAAATTTAGAAAGAGCCATAAAAAAATTTTTAAATGTATCTTTATATTATATATTCTTATTGATAATAATTCAATAATTTGTCATCTTTTTTGTTAACTTTACTGATGTTGCCAGAAGGAACGTTGTTGCAAAATTTTGTAAAATTTATTATCCTAAGGTTTCAAGTTCTCACAGGTTTATTGGAACTATATGTACAATGTGTTTATCAGTGAAAATCCGGAGAAAATGATGGGGGAAAAGTTAATACATTACTTTAGCCAGGGTAAATGCGAAGGCAATGCAGAAATGAAAAATCTGCTGGGAGGAAAGGGGGCAAATTTAGCAGAAATGTGCAATGTTGGCATTCCTGTTCCACCTGGTTTCACAATTTCCACCTCTGCTTGCGAAGTCTATTATCAAGACAATAGATCTTCTGTTATCCAAGTAGCTGACTACTCGGATCCAGAAAAAAATGTGGTCACGCACTGGAATGACATATGTAGTGGAATCAAAAACTACATGGCGATGCTCGAAAATGACATCGGTTGTAAATTTGGGGATTTAAATAACCCCTTATTAGTTTCAATACGCTCTGGTAGTGTTAGTTCAATGCCGGGCATGCTTGATACTATTTTAAATGTTGGTCTAAATGATGAAACCGTTGTTGGGCTTGCAAAAAAAAGTGGCGAACGTTTTGCTTACGATAGCTACTGCCGTTTCATCATGATGTACTCCAATGTTGTACTACAGCTTGATCATCACCTATTTCAAGATGTTGTTGATAATAAGCAGCAAAAGAGTGGAGCAAAAAGCTTAGCTGATCTTGATGTTGATGTTTTAAAAGAAATTGTTAACAATTTCAAAAGGATAGTACATGAAAAAACAGGAAAACATTTTCCGCAGAACGTTGAAGAGCAATTGCTCAGCTCAGTGAATGCAGTATTTGCTTCTTGGAAAAATGATAGGGCTGTTTCCTATAGAAGAATACATAATATTCCTGAAAACCTTGGAACAGCGGTCAACGTGCAAGCAATGGTTTTTGGTAATTTAAATGATAATTCTGCAACTGGTGTGATATTTACACGAAATCCTTCAACTGGAGAAAAAAAGCTTTTTGGTGAGTTTTTGGTTAATGCTCAGGGTGAGGATGTGGTTTCTGGTGTTTATACTCCTATGCCAATTGACGGAGAGCAAAAAAACACCATGGAGAAGTTGCTGCCAAGTGTCTACCGAGAATTATGCGTGGTATGTGAAAAACTTGAAAGGCATTATAAAGACATGCAGGATATCGAATTTACTGTACAGGACGGTAAGTTATGGATTTTGCAAACTAGGTCTGGCAAGCGCACGGCTGAAGCTGCTATTCGCATAATAGTTGATATGGTAAACGAAGGAACGATTACAAAAGAAGAAGGAATATTGAGAATTGATCCAAAAACCTTTGACAATTTATTGCATCCAGTTCTTGACGTTAAGGGTGACCAGAAAGTAATAGGGAAGGGACTGCCGGCTTCTCCAGGGGTTGCTTCTGGATATGTAGTGTTTAGTGCAAGTGATGCTGAAAAAGCTGCAGAGCAGGGTAAAAAAGTGATTTTAGTAAGGTCAGAAACGAGTCCTGAAGATATTAATGGAATGAATGCTGCAAGTGGCATAGTAACAGCACGGGGAGGGATGACCTCGCATGCTGCTGTTGTAACCCGTGGAATGGGTAAGCCATGCATTTGCAGTGTGAGTGGACTTTATATCGATAAAGATGGAACTTTCTTTTCTGTAGGGGATACAAAAGTAAATAAAGGTGAACCAATTACCATCAACGGAGGAACAGGGGAGGTTATGCTTGGCATTCTTCCTACAATTTCACCTGAATTATCGCAAGAATTCAAAACGATAATCAACTGGATAGATGAAATCAAAACGATCAAAGTGAGAGCGAACGCTGATACTCCAAAAGATGCAAAAATTGCAAAAGAATTCGGTGCAGAAGGTATAGGCTTATGTCGCACAGAACATATGTTTTTCGCTAGTGATAGAATCGAATTCATTCAAAAGTTGATAATAGCTGACGATGAAAATGAAAGGGCAAATGCGCTCATTAAACTGGAAGAAATGCAAAAGTCTGATTTCAAAGAAATATTTTCTATTATGGAGGGTAGGGAAGTCACTATACGTTTGCTTGATCCACCTTTGCATGAATTTTTACCCAATAATCAGTCTACTATAGAAAAAATCGCCAAATCGCTTAGTAAGTCAGTTGAATCAGTAAAAAATAAAATAGCACAGTTATCAGAAAAGAACCCAATGCTTGGCCATCGAGGTTGTAGACTTGCCATTTCTCATCCTGAAATATATAGCATGCAAATCAGGGCAATACTTAGTGCTGCAAATGAGCTGAAGGAAGAGAAAAAGGTAGAAGTTAAGCCTGAAATCATGATTCCTTTTATCATGAGTGAGAAAGAGTTTGTTCTGATATGCGAGCTAGTGAAGAAAGAATTTTCTGTCATCTCAGCTAGGATCAAGAAGCCGATTCCAGCGTCACGCGCTGGAATGACATCAGACAAGGCTTATTCAATTGGAACGATGATAGAACTGCCACGAGCGGCACTGATTGCTGATAAGTTAGCAAAACATGCAGAGTTTTTTAGTTTTGGCACTAATGATTTAACGCAAACAACCATGGGACTTTCAAGAGATGATTCAGTTAATTTCCTCGATTCTTATAAGGAAAGCAACATATTCGGAAACGACCCATTTGAAGTGCTGGACATCGAAGGGGTAGGGGAGTTAATCAAGATAGCCATTGAAAGAGGCAAAAAAACCCGAAAAGAAATAAAACTGGGTATATGTGGAGAGCATGGAGCAGATCCAAAATCCATAGAGTTTCTCATCGAATCAGGGGTGGATTACGTTTCATGCTCACCCTATAGAGTACCGGTTGCAAAGTTAGTGGCAGCACAGTTTAGTGTTAGATCTAAATTTGCTAGGTAAGTATAGTGGCAGTGTTGGCTACTCATATGGTTTGAGCCCACCAGAGGGTGTCATTCCAGCGCGTGACGCTGGAATCTAGTTTTTATTATGGCCTTTTGGATCCCAGTGTCTGGGCACTGGGATGACATCCTGTTACATGTTCAACTTCATTCTCTCTCATCTCCCTATAACTTGGTAATGTAGAATTTTTTACATGCAACCCGGTATATATTGCAATCAAAGCAGCTATGACACTGCAAACTACTGCACCAGCTACAAATGGAACCATCACAGCAGCAGTAATGAATAATCCTGTAATAACAACTCCAACAACATCTTTTGTCAACGAGGTGTAAAAATCCTTTTTGCTCTCTTTATATTTAGTTTCTTGTTCATTTGGCATAGAAAATTGAGCATCTACAAAGCCGTTAGCTTTATTATCATTATTTGGTGTGGCAGTTTGGTCAATCCCTGTTACTACAGGCGTTTTATTTTCGTTATTATGATGCTGACCGTTACCACTATTTGGTGTAACAGTTTGATTGGTATTTGTCTTCTTTGTTAATATAGAAGGCACTGTTACTACAGGCGTTTCATTTTTGTTATTATGATGCTGACCGTTACCACTATTTGGTGTAATAGTATGATTTGATAGACCATCGCCGTGAGTTCTTATATTACTAGACTTATCATTACCGCTTGACATAGCGGATGTGCCGGCGTTTGTTGATACTACAGGAGATACTGGTTTATTAATAACACTCCTACCGTGTATCCGTTCAGCGGAGTGGCAGAATAAGGTAGACAAGGTGATCTAAGAAGATAATCATAGAGCAAAAGTGAAGTAATATGGTAAACCTTTTAGAACTTTGCAAAAATTTACAGCAAAAAATAGAAAGGTTAGAAGCAAAAATAGAAAGATTGGAAAAAGAGAATGAAAGTTTAAAAGCAGAAAATAAGGCTTTAAAGATAGAAAATGCTGAGTTAAGAGAAAGACTCGGTTTAAGCTCAAAAAATTCATCAATACCAAGTTCCAAAGAGTTGTATAAAATAAAAAAGAATAAGCCGAAAAGCGAAAGGAATATTGGCGGTCAGGTTGGTCATAAAGGAAGTTTTCGCGCCAACATGGATGCAGATAAAGTAGTAAAGATAGAGTTGCCTAATACTTGCGAATGCGGAGGAGAAATTGCAATATGTGAAAAACCATATATTCATCAGAAAGTTGATCTTCCAGAAATCAAGCCTTATGTAGTGGAATATCAGTTAGAACATGGCCGTTGTCGGAGATGCGGAAAGAGAAGAAGTAGCAAGTTACCGGAAGGTGTTACGCCAGATACATTTGGTCCAAGGGTTAAGTCAATAATTGCAGCGTTCAGCGGATTCTACAAAAATTCAAAACGCGAAATAGCGAGTGTCGTAAATGATATCTTCAATTTGAACATAAGCGTCGGTAGCATATCAAATAGTGAACATAGAGTTGCTTCAAAATGCAAAAAAATGTATGAGCAGATCGAACAAGAGATAAGTAGGAGTAAAGTTCTACATATTGATGAAACGAGCCATTATAACAAAGGTAAACTCGCTTGGTGTTGGATGTTTGCAAGCAATACGGCAAGTTTTGTAAAATTTACAGAGTCAAGAGGAATGAAAGTTTTACAAAATAGTAAATTCTGCAATCGCAATAGCTTGGTAATAACTGACAGGTATGCAGCATACAATTATTTTGCCGATAAAAACAGGCAAATCTGTTGGGCACATTTATCAAGAGATTTTGAAAGATTAGCACATAGTTGGAATATTGAAGTTAAAGTTCTGGGTTGTTACTTGAGAAACGTGGCCACTGAATTATTTGCACTAAAAAAAGCTTTACTAAAAAGTGAGATAGATGTTTTGAGGTTTGTCAGACGTGCCAGAAAATTAAGAAAACGTACAAAGTATTACTTGAAGGAGATATCTCGTTTACCTGAAGCAATTGGAGCCTCTCGAGTTGCAAAAAATGTTCTGAGATCTGAAAGAATGATGTGGAAATTTTTAGATGACCCAGAAAATATTCCGCTGACAAATAACCACGCTGAACGGCAAATTCGGCATTATGTCGTTTATCGCAAAAACTCATATTTTACACAATCAAAGCGGGGAAATACATTCCTTGAGCGGATAATTTCATTATACTTAACTTGGAAACAAAGGGGTCTCAATCCTTTCCAAAATCTCCTATCTATTGTTTCTTAAACCACTCTCCTGAACGGATACCCTACCGTTACCACTATTTGGTACAGTAGTTGGATTTGTTTTTTTTTGTTGATGTTGCTATAGATTTACTAGTGGCATTACTATTACTGCCAGATCCTACTTTAATTTCCTCATTAGATATTTTTTTGCTTTTCTTGTTTCTCCTCTATCGCTGACACGAGTAACGTAACAAGTTTTTCATTGTTTTTGTCTATAGCCTTATCTAACGCATTACTCTTTAATTGTTGACACAACTTGTACAGCTTGCTTTTAGGTATTAGCTTTGATTGTTCTGCGTTAACATTTTGTAAGATGTATGGTCCCAGAGTGTGATGGTGTGGATTTAGTATAAATAATTCTGGAGACTGTGTCCACTGATAACATATAAATTCATAAGGAGTAAGACCCTTAAGAGTTTTGAGTCTCTTTGCATAATTATAAGCCATAACAAAGTTATAAAGGTGTTCTTTAAGTTGCTGGTGCGATTGATAGTAATACTTCTTAACTGTAGCATCCTTTAAAGTTTTATTCATACGCTCGACTTGCCCATTCGTCCAAGGATGGCTAACTTTTGTCAAACGATGTTCAATAACATTCTCTTCGCAAACTCTATCAAATATATGTTGGAAAGCATACTTATGACGCTTCTGGTTTGTAAATTGTATACCGTTATCTGTCAAAATAGTATGGATTTTATACGGTAAAATTCTAATCAAATTACGTAAGAACTCAGCAGCTATGGGTTTTGTAGCACTGTTACACAACTCAACATAGGTAAATTTGGATGTCCTATCAATAGCAACAAACAAATGTAATTTGCCCTCCTCAGTTCTAACTTCAGCAATATCAATATGAAAGTAACCGATAGGATATTGTTTGAATTTCTTTTTTGACTTAACTTCTCCATCAACAGTTGGTAATCTGCTAATGTTGTGTCTTTGTAAACAACGATGCAAGCTAGAGCGAGTCAAATGCGGAATTGTAGACTGCAGAGCGTAAAGGCAATCATCTAGTGGCAGTAGTGTATACTTGCGAAATGTAACTATTATAGCTTCCTCTTCTAGCGTTAAAACAGTTGATCTTGGATGCTTTGGACCCATATCAGCATCTTTCGTAAATGAACGTTTTCTCCACTTAATAATAGTTTTTGGATTAAGGTTATAATGCTTGGAGAGTTTTGCTATGCTCTCTTTTCTATTTTGTATTGCTCTACGAATCGTCTGTGTTGTTTTGGCGCACCCATGTAATATCTGTCCCATAATGACTCCTTAAATGATGATGATAGTATACCATCACTCTCTGGGACCATACATCTAAGAGTAGATCTAAAATTTCGGTATTACCAAAATGGACAGCATAATTTAATATAGATTGACCATTTATAGTTTTGGGAATATGGCATGTTTCTTCTTGTTGGGAAATGATACTAATAATTTTTAGCTCATTTTTAAAGAGAAATTTTATAAAATCTAGATTACTTTTTTCAATTGCAAGTGCTAATAGTAAATCTCCCAACACACAGCCATTATGAAATTTTTGCTTTAGATCAATTCTTGCATTTAGCTCTTTACTTAATTCTTCAAGACTTGCTTGAGGCTTCTGTTTTACAGTCTCATTTATATTTAGATACAACTCTCTAATATCATCATTACTATATATCATAACTAACCCTACTACTATATGTTAGTTTATTATAGCAACTTTCCCACAACCAGTCAAGACATATTGCAGTTTCAAGCAGCATGATATATATTGAATATAGTTCTTAAAGCAAATGATGGAAGATTTAGCCTATAAATTAGTTAAAGTGACCGAAGCTGCAGCACTTGCTGCGTATAAATTGGCAGGCTTTGGTGATGAAAAAAGGGCTGATCAGGTTGCAGTTGATGCAATGCGTACAGTATTAAATTCAATGGAAATAAATGGTACTATCGTAATTGGTGAAGGTGAGAGAGATGAAGCGCCGATGCTATATATTGGCGAGAAGGTTGGCACTGGAAATGGTCCTGAAATCGACATTGCCGTTGACCCACTTGAGGGCACTACGATTTGTGCTCATTACAAACCAGGGGCAATGTCTGTTCTTGCTGCAACGAAAAAAGGTAATTTTTTACATGCACCTGATGTTTATATGGAAAAAATAGCGGCAGGAAAAAATCTTCCAGAGGGTGTAGTCTCACTAAAAAATAGCATTGAAAAGAATCTAGACAATTTAGCCAAGGCAAAAAAGTGCAAAGTGAATGATCTCGTGGTAACTGTACTTAAACGTGAAAGGCATAGTGAATTAATAGAGAAAATCAGGAAATTAGGAGCAAAAATTAAACTAATAGATGATGGTGATGTTGCGGCCATAGTTTCACTAATAAATGGCAATCATGATATGTATATCGGTATAGGAGGAGCACCAGAGGGAGTGCTTGCGGCTGCAGCGCTAAGCTCTATCGACGGACAGATGGAGGGAAGATTAGTACTTGATACGGATCAGTTAAGAGAAAGAGCAAAAAATTTAAATATTGATGACCCAGAAAAAGTCTACGCCGTAAAAGATATGGCAAGAGGTGAATCAGTGTTCATTGCAACTGGAGTAACAAGCGGAGAACTTGTGGATGGAGTTAAATTGAATCATAATACCTATTCAACTAATTCTTTAATAATTCTGCCTAATAGGCTGATAAAGCTGCAAACAATGCAGAACTTATGTTAGCTTTTTTAGTTTCTAATTTTAGCTTTACAACATTTGTATCCGTTCAGCGGAGTGGCAGAATAAGGTAGACAAGGTGATCTAAAAAGATAATCATAGAGCAAAAGTGAAGTAATATGGTAAACCTTTTAGAACTTTGCAAAAATTTACAGCAAAAAATAGAAAGGTTAGAAGCAAAAATAGAAAGATTGGAAAAAGAGAATGAAAGTTTAAAAGCAGAAAATAAGGCTTTAAAGATAGAAAATGCTGAGTTAAGAGAAAGACTCGGTTTAAGCTCAAAAAATTCATCAATACCAAGTTCCAAAGAGTTGTATAAAATAAAAAAGAATAAGCCGAAAAGCGAAAGGAATATTGGCGGTCAGGTTGGTCATAAAGGAAGTTTTCGCGCCAACATGGATGCAGATAAAGTAGTAAAGATAGAGTTGCCTAATACTTGCGAATGCGGAGGAGAAATTGCAATATGTGAAAAACCATATATTCATCAGAAAGTTGATCTTCCAGAAATCAAGCCTTATGTAGTGGAATATCAGTTAGAACATGGCCGTTGTCGGAGATGCGGAAAGAGAAGAAGTAGCAAGTTACCAGAAGGTGTTACGCCAGATACATTTGGTCCAAGGGTTAAGTCAATAATTGCAGCGTTCAGCGGATTCTACAAAAATTCAAAACGCGAAATAGCGAGTGTCGTAAATGATATCTTCAATTTGAACATAAGCGTCGGTAGCATATCAAATAGTGAACATAGAGTTGCTTCAAAATGCAAAAAAATGTATGAGCAGATCGAACAAGAGATAAGTAGGAGTAAAGTTCTACATATTGATGAAACGAGCCATTATAACAAAGGTAAACTCGCTTGGTGTTGGATGTTTGCAAGCAATACGGCAAGTTTTGTAAAATTTACAGAGTCAAGAGGAATGAAAGTTTTACAAAATAGTAAATTCTGCAATCGCAATAGCTTGGTAATAACTGACAGGTATGCAGCATACAATTATTTTGCCGATAAAAACAGGCAAATCTGTTGGGCACATTTATCAAGAGATTTTGAAAGATTAGCACATAGTTGGAATATTGAAGTTAAAGTTCTGGGTTGTTACTTGAGAAACGTGGCCACTGAATTATTTGCACTAAAAAAAGCTTTACTAAAAAGTGAGATAGATGTTTTGAGGTTTGTCAGACGTGCCAGAAAATTAAGAAAACGTACAAAGTATTACTTGAAGGAGATATCTCGTTTACCTGAAGCAATTGGAGCCTCTCGAGTTGCAAAAAATGTTCTGAGATCTGAAAGAATGATGTGGAAATTTTTAGATGACCCAGAAAATATTCCGCTGACAAATAACCACGCTGAACGGCAAATTCGGCATTATGTCGTTTATCGCAAAAACTCATATTTTACACAATCAAAGCGGGGAAATACATTCCTTGAGCGGATAATTTCATTATACTTAACTTGGAAACAAAGGGGTCTCAATCCTTTCCAAAATCTCCTATCTATTGTTTCTTAAACCACTCTCCTGAACGGATACGAAAAGATAATTTCATTATACTTAATTTGGAAACAAAGGAGGCTGAACCCTTTTCAAAACCTTCTATCTATTGTTTCTTAAACCACTCTGCTGAACGGAGACAGTTTAGGCTGTTATGCCTGGCGGCTTTGTTGGAATAAGTTTTTCAACACTGCTAACAATAAAGTCAGTGATACCGTCAGCTACCTTATCGAATTTATTGTTTATATCTTTTCCTATTTCTTCATTTTTAACATATTCGTGTAGAGCTAAAGCAGTTATAGCTGCACATGCTGCAATCAAGCCAGTTTTTGCTATAATGAGCATTGATAATCCTCCTACCAATATAGATGTTAATCCAATAGCCAGGTTTATAATTTTACTTTGTGTTGTTTGTTGTGCTTCCTGATTTTGACCTGCTTCCTTCTCTTCAAGAACGTTTGATATTATTTTTGAGACAATTTTTACCGCGATTATTGCAATTGCGGTCATAGCTAATCCTATGGCTATTTTTGCTAAGAGAAAAAATGATGGCAACACCATCGTAAAGAATAGTAAACCAGCTCCTGCAATCAGTAACTTATTTTTAGACTGAAACCCACTTAGCATGATAACTAACCTCTCTATTTTTTAACTACTAAATATATCTAATATAAAATACGGAGATAGTCAACATATTTTATGGAAGGGCGTGTTAAAAATTTTTTTCATATTGTTCTTCGCCGCCTTATGGTTGAATTTGGAGTTTTAGAAAGAGTTACGTATTATTTGAAATTCTTGTATACTGTTTTGAATCAGTTAAATAGATAATGAAGTGCAGGACGCAGTTTTAATTTTACAAGATGGTAAATGCTTTTGGGGAAAATCAGTAGGTAAAAAAGGCAAGTGCATAGGTGAGATCTGTTTTACCACTGGTATGACCGGGTATCAGCATACTATAACTGATCCTTCTTTTGCCGATCAAATTATAACGTTCACTTTTCCTCATATTGGTAACATTGGAGTAAACCATAAAGATAATGAAGGAAAGAAAATTTTTGCAAGTGGTGTGGTTATGCGTGAACTTTCTTCTATGTCCCACTCTTCTTCATATATCAGTTTAAATGATTGGTTAGAGAAAAATAACGTGATTGGGATATCAGGAGTTGATACTAGAGCTTTAACGAGACATTTGAGAGAACATGGATCTCAAAATGGAATGATATACCCGTCAAGCGAGACGCATGTGTTGGATGAATTGAAGAAATACAAACCTGTAAATGGGATAGAAATAACCAATAAAGTTAGCTTGCATAGTAATTTTAAAAGAGACCTTAATGCAAAATATAGGGTTGTAATCGTTGATTTTGGCGTAAAAATCAGTATAGTTTCACGCTTAATAGAACTTGGTTGTACAGTTGAATTAATCAGACCAAGCACAGGTTTTGCTCAAAAAGTGTTGAGTATGAATCCAGATGGTATAGTGCTTTCAAATGGTCCTGGTGATCCGCAAGAAATAGGAGAAAGTGTAGTTTCAGAAATAGACATTATTATAAAATCTAAAATACCAATTTTTGGCATATGCATGGGCCATCAATTACTTGCGATTACTTTGGGGGCAAAGACCATCAAGATGGATATAGGTCACCGAGGGAGTAACCATCCAGTTTATGATGTAATTAGTGGAAAAGTTGAGATCACTAGCCAAAATCATGGTTTCGTTGTTGATTCAGCTTCTCTTCTAAGTAATGTTGAAATTACTCACATTTCTCTATTTGATAATAGTGTAGAGGGAATAATGATGAAGGATTACCCAGTCTTTTCTGTGCAATACCATCCAGAAGAAGCGCCAGGTACGCATGATTCGCATTATTTGTTTAAACGTTTTATTGACAATATTGTGTTGTATAAAATGAAATCTGCGTGATTTTAATCAGGGTAGGTTTTATTGCTTGATTTTTTAATTTTAGGCGTTTAGTATTAAATACAATAAGAGCTTAAGTTAAGATGCTAAAATAGTATTCTCTTAACAAATTTTTGCGGAGGAGTGACCGAGTGGTTAAAGGTAACAGACTGTAAATCTGTCCGCGTGAGCGTACGTAGGTTCGAATCCTACCTCCTCCATTGTGCGGGTATAGCTCAATGGTAGAGCTCTAGCCTTCCAAGCTAGTGACGTGGGTTCGATTCCCACTATCCGCTCTTTTTTTTGTTGTATTTTTATAAAATCAACATATTATTTATTGATGTATTTGTATTTTAGGTGGAAAAGTTTAAATTATGACAGCAATAGTGGAAGCATTTGGAAAGCCGCATGTAAATGTGGGAACAATAGGACATGTGGATCATGGGAAGACAACGTTAACAGCGGCGATAACAAAGCATTATGGAAATTTTGTAGCGTATGATCAGATAGATAAGGCGCCAGAAGAAAGGAAGAGGGGGATAACGATAGCAACAGCGCATGTTGAATATCAGACGGAAAAAAGGCATTATGCACACGTTGATTGTCCTGGACATGCTGACTATGTAAAGAACATGATAGTAGGTGCAGCACAGATGGATGCGGCGATATTGGTAGTGTCAGGGGTTGATGGGCCAATGCCACAAACGAGAGAGCATATATTGCTGGCGAAGCAGGTAGGTGTTGGATATATCGTGGTGTATATAAATAAAGCTGATGTTGCTGATGCTGATATGATGGATTTAGTAGAAATGGAAGTGAGGGAATTGCTGAATAAATACGGATTTCCAGGGGATGAAGTTCCTGTGGTAGTGGGATCTGCATTGAAAGCGCTGGAGGATGACAGCAGCGAATATGGAAAGAAATCAATAGATAAATTGATGGAAAAGTTAGATGAATATGTGGCGGTTCCACCAAGGCCTGTGGATTTACCATTTTTATTGCCAATCGAAGATGTATTTTCGATATCGGGGCGAGGAACAGTGGTAACAGGAAGAATAGAGAAGGGAGAGATAAAGACGGGAGAAGAGATAGAGATAATAGGTCTGAAAGCGACGCAAAAGACGATATGCACAGGTGTTGAGATGTTTAAGAAGTTGCTGGATAAGGGAAGTGCAGGACTCAATGTAGGAATATTGTTAAGAGGAACAAAAAGAGAAGAAGTGGAGAGAGGGCAAGTATTAGCGAAACCGGGGACGATAACACCGCATAGAAAGTTTAAGGCGGAGGTTTATATATTAAAGAAAGAGGAAGGAGGAAGGCATACACCATTTTTTGCGAATTACCAGCCACAGTTTTATTTAAGGACAACAGATGTAACTGGGAGCGTAAAATTGCTAGATGGGAAGGAGATGGTAATGCCAGGAGATAATGTGAGTATAGAAGTAGAATTGCAAGTACCGATAGCGATGGATAAGGGATTGCGTTTTGCGATAAGAGAAGGTGGTAGAACTGTTGGTTCTGGTGTTGTTTCTGAAATTTTGGAGTGAGTGTAGTAACTAAGATGAAGCAAGATATATATATTAACATTAAGGCTTTCGATTGTTCTTTATTGGAGGAGTGTGTTCGAAAATTTGTTGATGAATTAAAGCGGTCCAGTGCAAAATTATCTGGTCCGATTGCGTTGCCAAGGAAAGATTCTAAATTTATTGTTAATAGATCTCCTCACGTTGATAAAAAATCTCGTGAACAGTTTGAAATGAGAACTTCTAGGCGTTTGATTGTTTTACATGATCTTACTCCTACTATGATGCAGATGCTTACAGGTTTATCTTTTTCTGCTGGCGTAGAAGTGGATTTAAAAGTCAAGGAAGTTAAGGTTTAGGAGAAGGAAATGAAGAGAATAAATTCGCTGAGGAGAATTGGTTTACTAATGATGAATATTGGTCATACTGCTATGTATTCTGACAATAGTCGCATGGCTGTAACTTTATTGCATCTCAGCGAAACTTATATTATTGATATAAAAGGACAAGATAAATGTGGCTATAATTCAGTCATTTTAGGCACAGGAGATTTTAAAAATATAGCAAAACCTCAGTTGGAATATTTAAGGAAAAAGGGTATAAATAATAAATGTAAGTTATACGAAAGTAGATTAAATGACCTGTCGGGAATAGAATGTGGTAAAAAAGTGGGAATCAATCATTTTGTGGTTGGTCAATATCTTGATATTACGGGTTATTCTATAGGTAAAGGATTTGCTGGTGTGATGAAGCGGCATAATTTCAGTGGGCTTAGGGCATCTCATGGTGTTTCTATTGCTCACAGATCACAAGGTTCCACTGGCCAATGTCAGGATCCTGGTAGAGTATTCAAAGGAAAGAAAATGGCTGGTCATTTAGGTAACAGCAGGATAACTGCACAAAATATGAAGATATTATCCATTGATCATGAAAATAGTATAATTGCTGTGAAGGGTAATAATGTTCCTGGGTTTAAAAATTCCTATGTTTTTGTAAGAGATGCAGTTAAAAAATCTTTACATAAAGATGTTCCTTTTCCGGTAGGTTTACTGTTAGATGTAAATGATGATGCTAGTAATTTGGTAAGTTAGTTATGGAATGTAATTTAGTTAATCTATCTAATGATAATGTAGGTACTGCTCAGCTCAATCCTTTGATATTTTCTGCTAAGCAAAAATTGAGTATTTTGCATGATATAGTGAGATGGCAATTAGCGAAGAGAAGAGCTGGTACTCATAAAACAAAAGGTATTAGTGATGTCTCTGGTACAACAGCTAAACCTTATGGTCAAAAACGTACCGGTAGGGCAAGACAAGGGAGCTTGCGATCTCCTCAATTTAGAGGTGGTGGGATTATTTTCGGCCCTGTTGTGAGGAGTCATACTTATTCTCTTAATAAGAAGGTACGCAAATTTGGTTTAAAAATTGCTTTATCTCTAAAGTATTTAAATAATCAAGTAATTATTCTGGATAATTTAAATATTGATGTGAAGAAAACGTCTGAAATGTGTAAATGTATTAAAAATTTTAAATTTTCTTCCTTTTTGATAGTTGGTGATTATGGAGATGATTTGTTGCGTGCGGCTAAAAACTTGCACTATGTAGACTTAATCAAACCTATTGGGTTAAATGTTTTTGATATATTGAATCACGAATGCGTGATGTTGACAAAGGATACTTTAAAGCATCTTGAAGGTAGATTGTTATGATCAAATATAATAATATAATAAAATCTCCTATAATTACAGAAAAGGCCTCTTTTTTGAGGGAGAAGTTTAATAAATATTCTTTGTATGTTTTTGTAAATGTAAATAAGCGTCAAATAAAGTTGGCAATAGAGTCTCTATTTGATGTTAAAATTTCTTCTATAAATGTTGTTAGAATTAAGCCTAAATATAGGCGTTTTAGGGGTGTGATTGGTTGTGAAAAACAGAAAAAGAAAGTTTATTTTTCTTTGATGGATGGTCAAAAATTAGATATAATGAGCGTTTAGTATGGGTATGAAATTTTTTAATCCTGTTACTCCGTCTTCTCGTGGGACTGTGTTAGTAAGTAAAGTTGGTTTATCAAAAGATGAGCCAGAAAAGTCTCTTACATCCGGTAAAAAGTCCAGTGGTGGAAGAAATAATCATGGTAGAATTACAACTCGTCATAGGGGTGGTGGTCACAAAAAGAAGTATAGAGTGATAGATTTTAAGCGTAATAGAAGTGGTCAAGGTATAGTTGAAAAAATAGAGTATGACCCAAATAGAAGTGGGTTTTTGGCGTTAATATCATATAAGGAAGATGATATTAAGTCTTATATATTAGCTCCTCAAGGTATGAAGCCAGGTGATGTTGTTACAGCTGGGAATGATGCTGATATTTTGCCAGGGAATTGTTTACTACTCAAGCATATACCTGTTGGTTCTTTCGTTCATAATGTTGAGCTGAAGCCAGGTAATGGTGCTGCGATTGCTAGAGCTGCTGGTTGTTATGCACAAATCGTTGGTCGTGATGGCCAATATGTTTTATTACGACTCAGGTCTGGTCAAATTAGGTTGATTTTATCTTCTTGCAAGGCTACTATTGGTGTAGTATCTAACCCTGACCATAAGAATAGAAAGTTGGGTAAAGCTGGGAGAAGTAGGTGGCTTGGGATTAGACCTACTGTACGTGGAGTTGCAATGAATCCGGTTGACCATCCTCATGGAGGCGGGGAAGGAAAAACCTCTGGTGGTCGTCATCCTGTTACTCCTTGGGGTGTTGCAACAAAAGGAAAGAAAACTCGAAGGAGAAATAAATCTAGTGATAAGTATATAAAACAATTGAAAGGTTAGTTTATGAGTAGATCTGCATGGAAGCCTCCTTTTTGTCATCCTTCTATATTAAAGTCGGTGAATAATGCTTTAAACAAGGGGTTTGTTAACATGGCTATAAAAGTTCATTCCAGGGCTTCTGTAATTCTTCCTAATTGTTTAGGTTTAAAGTTTGCTGTTTATAATGGTAAGGATTACATTCCTGTGAATGTTAATGATCAGAATATGATAGGTCATAAGTTTGGTGAGTTTTCACCCACTCGTAAATTTACTGGGCATAGTGGTGATAAAAAGGCGACAAGAAGGTAATTGATATGAAAAACAGAGATGTAATAGTTAAAGCTGGTTCTAGGGTTTTAAAATCAACTCCTCGTAAATTGAATTTGGTTGCTGGTTTAGTACGTAATAAAAAAGTTTCTTTTGCCACTGTGCAATTAAGATTTTGTGAAAAGAAAGCTGCAGGTCTTATAAGGAAGGTATTAAATTCTGCGATTGCTAATGCTCAAAATTATGGATTGGATATCGATAATTTATATATAAAAGAAATTTTAATAGGTAAGTCTCTTACTTTGCGTAGGGTATGTCCAAAAGCTATGGGTAGAGCTAATAGAGTTAGTAAACGTTATAGTAATATAACTGTAAAATTGGGGGAAATTATATGATTCATAAAAATAGAAAATTAATAAGGAAAGTGCAAAAATATGGGAAACGTTAATCCTAAAGGATTTAGGTTAAAAATAATTAATACTTGGTCATCTATTTGGTATGCTGAGAAGGGTTATAAACAAGGGTTGCATCAAGATTTATCTATTCGCAGTTATATAAATGAATCTTTTAAGCATGCTGGTGTTTCTAAAGTAATTATAGAGCGTACGATCGATTTGGTATCTGTAATAATACATTCTTCTAGACCTGGAGTGATAATAGGTAAGAAAGGCTCGGATATTGAGAAGATAAAGCAAAAGATAGCTGAAAAAGTAAAAAATAATGTGGAAGTGAATGTAGTAGGGGTTAAAAGGTCTGAAATAGATGCAGTTTTAATATCAAACAGCATTGCACAGCAGTTAGAAAAAAGGGTTTCATTTAGAAGAGCGATGAAAAAAGCTATTCAAAGTTGTTTGAGGATGGGTGCTAGAGGTATTAAAGTAAGTTGTTCTGGGCGCCTTGGCGGAGCTGAGATAGCTCGTACTGAGTGGTATAAAGAAGGCCGTTTGCCTTTGCATACTTTACGTGCTAATATAGATTATGCTTTTGCTGAAGCAAAAACTATATATGGCATCATAGGAGTTAAGGTCTGGGTTTATATTGGTAACTAATTAGGTATATTGAAATGTTTATTCCTAAAAAAAGTAAATATAAAAAAGTATTTAAAGGACGAATTAAGGGTAACACGAAAGGTGGTAGCACATTATCTTTTGGAGATTATGGTCTAAAGGCTATGGAAGCAGGTAGGATTCAATCTAAGCATATTGAAACTGCAAGGCGTGTAATATCTAGAACATTAAAACGCTCTGGTAAAGTGTGGATAAGAATTTTTCCTGATACCCCTGTTAGTAAAAAGCCGGCGGATGTGCGTATGGGTAAAGGGAAAGGTAGTGTTGAGTTTTGGGTATTTAAAGCTAAGCCCGGTAGAATGTTGTTTGAAATTAGCAGTGATGTTCCCATGCATTTAGCAAGATTGGCGCTTGAAAAGGCAACTGCTAAGCTTCCTATGAAGTGTAAATTTGTATCTAATCATAATTAAATGGAGTTGCAATGGATATAGCTGACATTGAATCGAGGTCCTCGCAAGAATTGCATGAAATTCTTGTGAATTTGAGAAAAGAGTTTGTTAATTTGGTTTTTCAAAAGAAGCTGGGCCAGTGCAACAATATTTCGCGTTTTAGCTTAATAAGAAAGAGCATAGCTCGTATTTTAACTACATTAAATAAAAGAAGAAGAGAGGAAAAGAATGCCTAAAAAGGTTTTTTGTGGTACTGTAACTAAGGCTAAGTGTGATAAGACTGTAAAGGTTTCGGTATTACAAGTGTATAAGGATGAGCTGTATAAAAAGGTTATAAAAAAATACAAGAAGTATACAGCACATGATGAGAATAATAGTTGTAAAGAAGGGGACAAGGTTTTAATACAAGAACACAAGCCTATTTCTACTACTAAAAAATGGGTTATTGTTAATAGCTCACATTGAATAGGATATTTATATGATTCAAAAAAATACATTGTTGGAAGTAGCTGATAATTCTGGCGCGCGTGCAGTGCTTTGTATTGGTTTATTGGGTGGTAGAAAGTCTGCATCTATAGGTGACACAGTTATTGTATCTACTAAATCTATTACTCCAAGAGGGAAAGTTGAGAAGGGAAAAGTATATAGAGCAGTTGTGGTGAGGGTGAAAAGCCCTATTAGAAAATCTGATGGTTCTGTAATTCGTTTTTCTAGCAATGCTGTAGTTTTGATTAACGATCAAGGTGAACCACTTGGCACTCGGGTGTTTGGTCCGGTAAAAAAGTTATCATCTGGTTCTTTTATGAAGATAATGTCATTAGCTGTTGAGGTTTTATAATGAGTGCTAAAATAAAAAGTGGTGACGACGTTATAGTTTTAACTGGTAAAGATAAGGGAAAAATTGGTAAGGTAATCAAAGTTATAGCACGTGATGCTAAAAAGAAAGTAATTGTTTCTGGAGTGAATGTGCATAAGAGACATACTAAACCAAAAGCTGGTAGTAGTGGTGGTATATTAAATAAAGAGTTAGCTATTGATATATCCAACGTTGCAACATTGGACCCTAAATATAAAACTCCAACTAGAGTGGGGTTTAAGGTTATAGACGGTAGAAAGGTGCGTTTTGCAAAAGTTTCTGGAGAAGTGATAGATTAGGTTGATATGTTTAAAGAATTGTATAAAGATAGCATAGTAAAGTCCTTGAAGGATAAGTTTAATTACGGCAATATAATGCAAGTGCCTAAACTTGTCAAGGTGTGTATCAATATGGGCGTTGGAGATGCTGCTACAGATAGTAAAGCAATAAATGAACCACTTGATAGCCTATATTTGATTGCTGGGCAGAAGCCTTTATCAACTTTTGCAAAAAAATCTATTTCTGGCTTCAAGATCAGAAAAGGTGCTACAGTAGGTTGCAAAGTAACTTTGCGTAGAGATAAAATGTATGAGTTTTTAGAAAGATTGATATATATTGCTTTGCCAAGGGAAAAAGATTTTAGAGGATTTAGTGTGAAGCAATTTGACGGTAATGGTAATTTTTCCTTTGGTATAAAGGAACATATCTCGTTTTTAGAAATAGACTATGATAAAATAAGTAAAATTAGAGGTATGGATATTAATATTATAACAAGTGCAGTTAGTGATAAGGAAGCAAAGGAATTATTACTGGCTCTTAAATTTCCTTTTTTTGATTAATTGAGAGGAGAAATATATGGCAAAAAAATCTATGATAGAAAGAAATCTTCGCAGAATAAAGTTGTGCGATCAATATAAAGAAAAAAGAGAAAAATTGAAATCTATAATAAATAATAAGAATTTGTCTATTGTAGAAAGGTTTACAGCTCAAAATAAATTAATTAAAAAATTGCCTAGAAATTCTTCTAAAACCAAAATTAGAAATAGGTGTGCTTTAACTGGGAGACCAAGAGGAGTATATAGAAAATTTGGTTTATGTAGAATTGTTTTGCGTGATTTATGTTCTTTTGGGCAAATTCCAGGAGTTACAAAGTCTAGTTGGTAAATATAATATAAGGAGTATATTGTGGCGTTATCTGATAGTATTGGTGATTTTTTAACAAGGATACGTAATGCTCAATTGGCAATGCATAGGGCAACAAGGGTACTATTTTCTAAGATGAATTCTTCTATATTGGAGATTTTAAAAGAGGAAGGGTATATCCTTGATTATGAAAAGCAAGTTGTAGATAATTTACCTTCTTTCATTGTAAAATTGAAGTATTATGAGAAGTCACCTGTAATTAGTGACATAGTTAGGGTGTCAAAGCCTGGTTGTCGTCGTTATTCTAAGTATAAGGACATTTCTAAAGCATATAATGGTCTTGGTATTTTTATTATATCGACACCCAAAGGAGTGATGACTGATTATAATGCACATAAGTTAAAGGTTGGTGGAGAAGTTTTGTGTCGTGTGTTTTAAATAATAGGAGAAATTCATGTCTCGTATAGGTGCTGCTCCTATCAATATTCCTGCTGGTGTTTCAGTTGAATATAATAATGGTAGTATGTTAATAAAGAGTGCTAAGGCTGAAAAGGAAGTTAGCTTGATCAGGGATGTTGTGTGTCAGATTATTGATAATCAGCTATTGCTTTCTGTTGATCAAGATAAAGATAATTATGATAAAATAAAGCCTATGTGGGGCACTTATAGGAGTAATATTAATAATATCATTAACGGCATGGTTGATGGTTTTTCTGTTAATCTTGAGATTAACGGTGTGGGATATAAGGCAGAGTGTGATGGTAAGTATTTGACTTTATATCTTGGTTATAGCCATAATGTTAAATATAAAGTGCCTAAAGATGTTGAGATTAAGTGCATAAAGCCAACTCACTTAGTAGTTAGTGGTATGGATAAGCAGAAGGTCTATATGGTGGCGTCTGATATATGCAAAATTAGAAAATATGATCCTTATAAAGGTAAGGGTGTTGTAATAAAAGGCAAATTTATGCTGCGTAAGGTTGTAAGTAAAAAGAAGTAATAAAAATGAAAAGATCGTATAATTTTTTAAGTAATTCTGAAAAAAGGAAGTTACGTAATAGAGCGAAGCTTGACAAGAGCGCTGAACGTTTACGTATATCCATATTTAAATCTAATAGGCATTTTTATGTCCAGTTAATTAATGATGTAAAAGGAATAACTCTCACTTCAGCTTCTACTTTGGATGCTAAAATTAAGGATGTATGTAAAGGGAAAGTCAACGCTGAAACTATAAAACAGGTTTCTTCTTTAATGGTTGAGCGTCTGTCTGGCATGAAATTAGAGCAGCAGCTTACGTTTGATCGTGGAGCGTATAAATACACAGGATTAGTTTCTCAATTTGCTGAGGCTTTAAGAAGTTCTGGATTTGAATTTTAGAAGGTTTTGAATATGGCTATAAAGAATTTACAAAATAATAATGATTTATCAGAGCTTTTAGTTTCGGTACGAAGAGTGACAACGGTTACCAAAGGTGGTAGAAGATTTTCATTTTCAATTTTGGTTGTTGTTGGCGATGAGAAGGGTAGGGTAGGGTGTGGAATAGGTAAGCACGCAGAAGTTGCTGAAGCAAGAGTCAAAGCTGTAAATGCTGCAAAGAAATCAATGATTAGAGTGTACTTGCGTGAAGGTAGAACTTTGCATCATGATATTAAAGCTAAATTTTGTTCTGGTGAGATAGTTTTAAGAACCGCAAGAGCCGGAACAGGTATTATTGCTGGTGGAGCGATTAGATCAGTTTTTGAGGTGTTAGGTATAAAGGATGTGGTAGCTAAATCCACTAGATCAAATAATCCTCATAACGTTATATGTGCGGTGTTTAAGGCTTTTGATAGTATGTTATCTCCTCGTCAGGTAGCAAGCAAAAGAGGCAAAAAGATTAGCGAGATAGTTGGAAACAGGTAAAGTATGAATAATGCTGTAAAATTAAACTCTATATTTACTAAATTATCTAAGAAAAAGAAGCCTAAGTTGCTGGGTAGAGGTATCGGTTGTGGTAAAGGTAAAACATCCGGTAGAGGGCATAAAGGGCAGAAGGCTAGAAGTGGAGTTTCTATAAATGGTTTTGAGGGTGGACAACAGTCTATATATACTCGTTTGCCTAAAAGAGGTTTTAAGCCTATACGTAGGAGCATATACTCTATAATTAATGTTGGCGATATACAGCGCTTAATGGAAGCTAAAAAAATAGTGAAAGACTCTGTTATAGATAAGGAGAGGCTGTATAAATTAGGTTTTATAAAGTCTATTAAGGATAAAATTAAACTTCTTAATAAAGGTAAGTTGAGCGAAAAATTTGTGTTTCATGTTGATTTTGCGTCAGAAGCTGCAAAAAAATCTGTAGCTTCAGTTGGTGGTAGTGTGGAAATACTATCGTAAGTCATGGGCAATAAATCAGCATTTAATAGCTTGGATCCTACGTTGTTATATAAAGGCGATTTATTAAAGCGTATATTTTTTACGCTAATAGCTTTAATTTGCTATCGCTTGGGTACTTATGTCCCTATTCCTGGAATTAATCTTGATGTAATTAATGATATATTTCCCAAAGATGGCTCAGGCGTTTTTGGAGTATTTAATTTATTTTCTGGTGGTGCATTGGCTAGAATGACAATTCTAGCATTGAACGTTATGCCATATATAATGGCTTCTATCATTATTCAGTTACTTTCTTCTGCGATTAAAGGAATGAAGGAAGTTAAGAATGATGGAGAGTCAGGCCGTAGAAAGATGAATTCTTATATACGCTATCTGACCATAGTAATTTGTGTATTTCAATCAATTCCAATTTTGGTTGGATTGGAAGGGATGAATAGGGAAGGGGTATTGGTTGTAATCGAACCTGGTGTTATGTTTCGTACAATAGGTGTTTTCAGCCTTTTAGGTGGAACTATGCTTTTAATATGGCTTGGTGAACGAATCAGCGCTAGCGGTATAGGCAATGGTATCTCATTAATCATTTTCACGGGTATAATATCAGAGTTACACAGCGCTTTGTCATCTTTGTTAACGTTAAATAAAAACGGTAGCGTATCGTTATTTATTATCCTTTTTGTTTTGGTATTGTTTTTTTTGCTGCTACCCTTAGTCATTTTTGTAGAGTCTTCTTATAGAAAGGTTATTGTTCAACATCCTAAAAAGCAATTTAAAAGATTACATAATGACGATTTTACTTATATTCCATTGAAGATTAATTTATCTGGTGTAGTACCAACCATTTTTGCTAATGCAATTTTATTGACACCTATTTCAATTGCAAATTTCTATAAGGGGCACGCTTTTTCTGATTTTATTTTGAATTACTTTATGGCAAATAAAGTAGTATATATTGTAGCCTATTTGGTGCTGATAGTATTTTTTAATTTTTTCTATACCAATTTTATATTTAATCCAGAGGAAAACGCAGATTTTCTTAAAAAAAATGGTGGTTTTATACCTGGTAGAAGGCCTGGGAAACATACTTCTGATTACCTTCAAGATATAGTTTTTAAGTTGACATTCATTGGCTCTGCGTATTTGGTAGTCATATGTACTGTACCTGAAGTTATGAGATATTATTATGATATACCATTTATTTTTGGTGGGACGAGCTTACTGATTATAGTGAACGTTATTACTGATACTATTATGCAAATACAATCTTATATTTTTTCAAATAGGTACGACAACTGGATAAAGAAATATGAGTCTAAAACGAGGAAAGTAAGATGATCATTACGATTTTTGGTCCTCCAGGTTCTGGTAAAGGTACTCAGTCAAGCTTGTTAATAGCAAAATATAATTTAAAATTAATTTCAGTAGGGGATTTATTAAGGAATATTATATCCAGCAGTAGTGAGTTAGGTAAAAAAATAAAGGGTACCGTGGAATCTGGTAATTTAATTCAAGATGAAATTATATGTGGATTATTACGTGACCAGATTGCATTAGTGGATGATAATTGCTTATTAGATGGTTTTCCGAGAAATTTAAACCAGGCTCATTTTTTGACTCAAGTTTTGCAAGAAAAATATAATAGGGATGTTGACATTGTAGTTGAGCTGCAGCTTGACGATAATATTGCAATCGATAGGTTAAAAAATCGTCTCGCGTGTTTGGACTGTAAAAGCATATATAGTGTATCTTCTTTTAAGAGTACTACTTGTGCTAAATGTAAAAGTACGAGGTTAGAGAAAAGAATTGATGATGCTGATATGTCTGCAATTAATAAGAGAATAAGTGAATATCACCTTCAAATGAAAGGTTTACGCGAGTATTATAAAGGCAAATTATTAACAATTGACGCTAATTTGAGTGTTGATGAGGTAACGCAAGAGATTGAAAGTAAAATTTCTTGTAATTTGGTTTGACTCTGAGTTGTTTTATGGTATAAATTAAGAGTTGTTATTAATAAAGTATCGAGGTACCAGTGGCACGTATTGCAGGCATAAATATTCCAGTGAGGAAATGTGTTCCTTTTGCATTAACTTATATATATGGTATAGGTATTGCTACTGCGAATGTAATTTGTCACGCTTGCGAAGTTGATAAGCGCAAACGTGTTTCAGAATTACGAGATGAAGATATAGAAAAGATCAGCGGTTTCATTAGACAAAATTATGTTATAGAAGGTGAGCTCAGAAAAGAAGTGGCTATGAACATGAAATCTTTAGTGGAAATGGGATGCTATAGAGGGGTGAGACATAGAAAAGGTTTACCTGTGAGAGGGCAAAGGACTCATACTAATGCTAAGACTCGTAAAGGTAGATCTCGGTTGCCTATTGCTGGGAAAAAATAAAATTTATTATTATTGTGAGTTTTAATGAAAAAAGTCAAAACGGTTAGTAAGAGTAAGAAGGAGTTTATTACTGGTGTTGTCCATATTCGTGCAACTTTTAATAATACTTTTGTAAATGTAACTGATGTTCATGGTAATACGCTATGTCAAACTTCTGTGGGTGCATGTGGTTTTTCAGGTTCGAGAAAATCCACACCTTATGCTGCAGGTAAGGCTGCGGAGTCTGCTGCGAAGAACGCAATGGAGAGATTTGGTATGAAGGTTGTCTCTGTAATAATTCGCGGTCCTGGCTTTGGTACCGAAGCTGCGGTTAAAGCACTTCAGAGCTGTGGGTTGACTGTGACTTCAATTGCAGATAAAACCGCAATTCCTCATAATGGGTGCAGGTTAAGAAAAAAAAGAAGAGTATAGGATATTTGAAAAGGTTGTTTTATGTATTATAATAATGATGTTTCTCTCTGTAGCAATTTAGATAAATTGATTAAACCTAGTTCAGTTAAGGTAATATCAGATGATTCAAGTGAAAAAAGTGATATAGTGCTGGAACCGTTGGAAAGTGGTTTTGCTTTAACATTAGGTAATGCATTAAGACGTGTAATGTTATCTTCTCTTAAAGGTAGTGCTGTTTATGGAATAAAAATTGAAGGTGTAACTCATGAGTTCACTTCAATTCAAGGGGTGAGAGAAGACGTAACTGATATAGTATTAAATATGGGTATGTTGAGGTGTAAATTAAATGGTGCTTCTAATAAATGCTTAAATTTAAACGCTAAAGGGCCTTGCCAGGTATTAGCTGGGATGATAGAAACTGATGATCAATGCTCTATTGTGAATAAGGATTTATTAATATGTACGCTGGGGCAAAATGTAGAGCTTAACATGACCATATATGTGGCTAGCGGAAAAGGTTATCTTCCTGTAATTAAGTATAAAGAAAACGAACTTTTGAAGCTTATGAGTGAACAGGATTTAATTGGTTTTATTCCAGTTAATGCTTTGTATAGCCCTGTCAACAGGGTTTCGTACAGGGTAGAGAACAGTCGTGTTGGCCAAGTGACTGATAAGGATAAGCTGATATTGTCAATTGAAACTGATGGTACAATTTCTCCGAGTCAAGCTGTTGACTCTGCTGCAAGAATATTACAGGAGCAACTTCAGCCCTTTATTAGTTCTGATGTAAGTTATAAAAAATCGCAGGTTTCTTCGTCTAGTGGTGCTAAAGATTTGGGTTATGACCCTGTCTTATTGCGTAAGGTAGATGAAATGGAATTATCTGTCAGGTCTCATAACTGTCTGAAAAACGAAAACATCACTTATATAGGTGATCTTGTGCAAAAGACAGAAGGTGAAATGTTAAGAACTGCTAATTTTGGCAGAAAGTCTTTGAATGAGATTAAGGCAGTTTTGACTAATTTTGGCTTGTCTTTGGGTATGAATGTGCTAAACTGGCCACCTAAGGATATAGATGAGTTGGCTAAACAACATACTGGTGAAGATTAGGTGATATATGAAACATGGAATAAAAAAACGTAAACTATCTCGTTGTACTGAACATAGATTATCGACGTTAAAGAATCTATCTATCTCATTAATTAACCATGAGCAGATTGTAACTACTTTACCAAAAGCTAAGGAACTTCGTCCATATGTCGAAAAGTTTATTACAATTGCTAAGAATAAGAATACTTTACATGGTAGAAGACTTTTGCTTTCACGCCTTCATAATAGTAAGTTAGCAGTTGATAAGTTATTAAACGTCTTAGCCAGCCGTTATCAAGATCGTAAAGGTGGGTATTCTAGAATAATAAAATTTAGCACTCGAAAGGGTGATTGCGCTTCAATGGCAGTGATAGAACTGGTTGATAGGGATATTGCAGCAAGAGGTAAGGTTTATAGTAAAAATAAAGAAGGAGGCAAAGTAGTTACACAAAGTTAATTGTTATCATAATTGTTCTTCTTGTGGTAAGTAGGTTACGCTACTTTGTAGGTTACTTTGGCGAGTTATTAGTTTTAGTATATTTAAAACTGAAATGGTATAGTGTTATAAAACGCCGTTACCGTTGTAAGTTCGGTGAAATTGACTTGATTGTATCTAAAAAAAAGGAGCTGATTTTTATAGAAGTTAAAACAAGTTTACTTGGAAAAGAAATACCGATATCTCATCTTCAATGTCAGTCTATTATAAATTCTTCTAAGTATTTCTTAAGTAAAAACCTTAGTTTTTTAGATTATTCAGTCAGATATGATTTATATTTTCTTTCCTTAAAGAGAAGACCTGTTTATATAAAAAATGCTTGGATTGAAGAATGAAAGATTTGTAGCTGAATTAATTTAGATTTACTGGATTTAATTAGATTTACTGGATTTAATATGAAAAAGACCCAATACAATAATTTAGTTTCATCTTACGCTAGAGTGCTATTTCATGTCTCAGGAAGCAGGTTAGGTATTATAAGGAAAGAAGTAGAATTTTTGTTGGCTTTTTTTAAGGATCAACGTGATGTTTTTGTGTACCTATCTCATCCTATGATTTCTTTTGCACACAAAAAAGAAGTGATGCTTTCTATAAATGAGCACTTGAGTGAGAATTTAGTAAAATTTATTATGGTTATATTTGCAAATAAACGCTCTAGTTTATTGATCCTTATATTAGAAAAATTCTTAAGTCTTGCAAGAGAAAATGAAAATGAATTCGAAATTACTATAAAGTCAGCAGAAACTTTAAAGGAATCTGATATAAAAATAATTACTGAATCTTTGAGCTTTCTTGGTAAAATAATAAAAGTAAGCAATGTGGTTGACCCTTCTATACTAGGTGGCTTCGTAGTTAGGTATGGTTTTAATTTGATCGATGCTTCGCTAAAAAGTTACTTGGATAGGTTAGTTGACTTAAGTAAAATGGAAATATTAAAAGTAAGGAATTTTGTATGAAGAACAGTATGAATGTTTCTGAGATAGCAAGTATAATAAGAGAAAAGGTTGAGACGTTTGATAATCCTATAAAGCGGGAAAATATAGGTGAAGTAATTTCAGTAACAGATGGTATCGCATTGGTTTATGGGCTGGAAAAAGCAAAATTCGGTGAAAAGGTATTTTTTGCAAGTGGTGTAGAAGGAATAGTTCTCGATTTAGATCATGATACGGCTGGAATAGTTGTGCTTGGTAATGACCGTGATGTGAAAGAAGGGGACGTTGTAAAATGTAGTGGTGATGTTGTGCAGGTGCCTGTAGGGCATGAATTGTTAGGGAGAGTTGTAAATGCGTTGGGCCATCCTATGGACGACGGTGGGGAAATTAGAGCCAAAAACAGAATGGATATAGAATCTAAAGCGCCAGGCATTATTGATCGTAAGTCTGTGCATGAGCCACTGCAAACAGGAATTAAAATTATAGATTTGCTAATTCCAATAGGTAGAGGGCAGCGTGAATTAATTATTGGTGATAGACAAATTGGTAAAACTACTATTGCGCTTGATACTATTATCAATCAGAAGAAGATTAACGATGAGGTAAACGAAAATCAAAAAGTTTACTGTGTTTATGTTGCTATTGGGCAAAAAATTTCAACAGTAGCAAAAGTGGTAAATAAGCTGAAAGAAAGCGGAGCATTAGAGTATACAACTGTAGTTGTGGCTAGTGCATCTGACTGCGCGCCTATGCAATTTTTAGCACCTTATGCTGGTTGCACTATTGGGGAATTTTTCCGTGACAATGGAATGCATTGTTTGATTATATATGATGATTTATCTAAGCATGCTGTGGCATATAGGCAGATGTCTTTATTGCTCAGACGTCCTCCTGGTCGTGAAGCTTACCCTGGAGATATATTCTATGTACATTCTCGCTTGCTTGAAAGAGCTGCTAAAATGTCTGATAAAAAAGGGCAGGGTTCTTTAACTGCTTTGCCAATTGTCGAAACTCAAGCTGGTGATGTATCTGCATATGTGCCAACAAATGTTATTTCAATTACCGATGGGCAGATCTTTCTTGAGTCTGAATTATTTTATAAAGGATTTCGACCTGCAGTAAATATAGGTTTGTCAGTTTCACGGGTTGGTTCTGCTGCACAACTAAAGTCTGTGAAGAAAGTTGCTGGTTCTATAAAGCTAAGCTTAGCTCAGTATAGAGAATTAGAAGATTTCGCAAAATTTGGTTCTGATCTTGATGCTAGTGTTCAATTATCCTTGAATAAGGGTAAATATCTTGTCGAGTTATTAAAGCAAAAACAACATTTACCTATGTCAATAGAAGAACAAGTAGTGCTGATGTATATTTTTTCTAACCTATATAATCAGTTAAGTAAAATACAAATAAGTTACATTAATAAATTTGAACATGATCTTATTAATTATTTTCATACTGTGCATCCTGGGGTTTTAAAAAAGTTGTCAAATGACATGAGTGATGATATAAAAGGTGATATTTTTAACATTGTGAGTAATTTCGTTACTCAATTTAATTGCGTTTAGGTGGTGATTATGGCTTCATCCATTATTAATAAATTTCCTATAACGAGTGAAGGTTTTGAGAATATGCAAGCCGAACTTGAAAAATTAAAGGAAGAAAAACCTTCTGTGATACAGGCTATTTCTGATGCTCGTGATCAAGGTGATTTGTCTGAAAACGCAGAGTATCATGCAGCACGGGAAAGGTTAGGTTTTATTGAAGGCCGTATAATGGAGATAGAAAGTAAGCTCTCACATGCGGAAGTAATAGAAGTAAAAAATTTGTCTGGTGATTCAGTAATGTTTGGTGCAACTGTGACATTAAGCATGTTAAGTGATAATAACGGTGAAGTGGAATATGTTTATAAGGTTGTAGGCGAATATGAAGCTGATGTTTCAAAGCAGTTAATATCTACTAGTTCACCACTTGGGAGTGCCTTAATCGGCAAAAAAGTCGGTGAATATGTGGAAGTGACAGTGCCAAATGGAGAGAAATTGTATAAAATAGTTAAGATTGAATTTAAGTAAATTATTATGGTACAGGCCACTTATGCTTCAATGAGTCTACCAGGTATTTCTTCTGTGGAAGATGTATTAGAGGATGCTCGTTCCGGTAAATTATTCATTTTAGTTGATGATGAAAATAGAGAAAATGAAGGCGATTTGATTGTCTTAGCTGAGAAAATAAAGCCGGAACATATGGCTTTTATGGTTAGGTACGGTACAGGGGTTGTTTGCTTAGCAATGACTAAATTTCACATGAAAAGGTTGGGCCTTAATTTCATGGAAAAGAAAAATATTGGTGAAAATCATACCGCATTTACTACATCAATTGATGCACGTTATGGCATTACAACCGGTGTTTCAGCAGAGGATAGAACGAAAACTATACATGCTGCTATCAACAAGGATGGTACTCAGGATGACATCATAACTCCAGGTCATGTTTTTCCTGTAATTGCACATAAAGGTGGGGTGGCACAACGTGCTGGTCATACTGAAGCGAGTGTTGAAATGGCGAAGTTAGTAGGGTTTGATCATTCAGCAGTTATTTGTGAATTAGTGAATGATGATGGCTCTATGATGCGCTTACCTCAGTTACTTAAATTTGCTGAACAACATAAAATTAAGTTAACTACCATCGACAAACTTATCAGTTACGTTAAAAATTTAAACTAGCGTTTATAAATTTGTATAATTTAAGTGTTAAAATATAGAATTTCTATAAATTATACAAGCACAGAATTTTCATGTTTAGAGTTGCTAAGTTTTTGACCTTATTGTTCTTTTTTGCATATTATAATAATGCTTACTCTATTAACATTATTAGAGATAGTGAAGTGGAAGCAATAGTGAAAGAGCTAGCGCAACCTTTATTTTCTGCTGCGGATATTGATCATGAGCAAATAAAAGTTTTTATAATTAATGACAATTCGATTAATGCTTTTGTAATTAACAATAACAGTATTTTCATTCATTTAGGACTTTTACAATATTCGGCTAAACCTTATGTCCTGCTTGGTATATTAGCACATGAGATTGCTCACATATCTGCTGGTCATATATTGCAAATGAGTAGTGCTATGGGTTATTTTCAATCGATAGCAATGATTAGTTATATGGTAGGATTAGTTTCTAGTATTATCATTAACCCTCAGGTTGCTGGTGCAATTTTGCTTAGTGGTGTAGCGTTTAGTTCAAGGCTATTTTTTAACTATTCTCAAGAGCAAGAAAGTGTAGCAGATAGCTATGCTTTAAGGTATCTTGATGAATCTGGCTATGATAATTCAGGTATGAAAGAGATTTTTGATTATTTTAAAAGTATTGAGCATGAGAACACCGAGGAATATTTCCGCACTCACCCACTTAGTGAGAAACGTATGTTTGCTGTACAAAATTATAAGGTTAAAAACAACGTAAAACCAATTTTTGCGGATAAGTTACTAAAGTTTGAGCGTGTGGTTGCCAAGCTAGACTCTTTCTTTGCTCCTATTCATGTGTTATCTAATAAATATGAAAATAATTCTGAGTATGTAAATGCTATAGTTTGCTATAGGCAAGGAAAGATAGAAGAGGCTATTGCTAAAGTTAATTCATTGATTCAAGAGTCACGCAATGACCCATACCTATATGAATTAAAAGCAGAAATGCTATACAAGGCCGGAAATTTAAGTGAAGCAATAAAAATGTATGAGGAATCGCTTAGGTATTTATCTGAGAAAAACAGTTATTTAGTGAAACTTGCATTATCTCATACTTTATTATTACACGGTGATGCAAAAAAGGCGATTTTTTACCTGGAGCAGATTTTGAATATAGAACCAAATAACGCTTTTGTCTGGAAGTATTTAAGCATTGCATATAAATGTGAAGCTGATACGGCAATGCATTATTTTGCCTTGACAAAAAAGGCTTGTATTGAAGGTGATTTAAAGCAATTTACAAAATATGCTGAGCTAGCTGTTAAAACTTTACCAAAAGATAGCCCTTATTTGTTGCAAGTTGAAGATATGAAGCGATTTAATGGATAACAAAAAAGCATTTCTGTACTTTTATGGGTTATTTCTTTCCACACTTTTCCAACATAGCTTTTGCTTCATCGCTTACATTGGGCATAACTTTTATTATAATCGTCTTAGCGCCAAAAAATACAGCACAAAACACGCCTAGAGCAAAGAGGGCTGGCCACGGCATCCTGCCAAATATTGCAAGCAAAGCTGCACCAATTATTACTACCGTCATAAGTGGACCGCCTATCCCCCAAACATAACCAATAATATTACATATTACTTGTGTTGTATCATCCATATCAGGACCAGTGATAGCTGCGTAACCTGAGAAAGAGAAAAGCAATACTACACACAAGACACCAAAAAATCCTATTATAGAGCTCATTTTTTTGCCTCTAAGTAATAAATTAACGTAAACCTAAACCTACACATTTTTTATTTTAAAGTAAAAATTATAATTTGTCCATACATAAGTGTTGCTACATAAATAACCCACCATTAATATTGAGCACATGCCCTGTTATATATTTTGCTTCATCACTTGCTAAAAACAAGACCCCTGCTGCTATTTCTTCCCCTGTTCCCATTCTTTTCATTGGAATATTATCTAATATTTTTCCCTTTTGTCCTTCATTTAAAACTTCAGTCATTTTAGTATCTATAAACCCAGGAGCAATACAATTTACTGTTATATTACGACTTGCAACTTCTTTTGCTATAGATTTGCTCATGGCTATTATTCCAGCTTTAGACGCTGCATAATTTGCTTGCCCGGCGTTTCCTGTTAGCCCTATTATTGAGGAAATATTTATAATTCTTCCCCAATTATTCTTAATTAGTTTCCTGCATGCTTCTCTACTCAGCTTAAATATAGAGCTCAAGTTAATATCAATTACTTTTTGCCATGCTTCATCTGTCATTCTCAATAATAAACTGTCTTGCGTAATGCCCGCGTTGCATACAAGCCCGTCAAAGCCTTCCATCAACTCACTTGCTCTGTTTACTAGTTGATTTACTTCCTCAGCATTTGATAAATCACAAGGGAGTACGTGCATATTTTTTTCATATTGTTTAGCAACTTCTTCGAGCACTTCTTTTTTTGTGCCAGAAATACATAAAGTTGCTCCGGCTTTGTGCATAATTTTTACAATTGCTTGCCCTATTCCGCCTGATGCGCCAGTAATCAGGAACTTTCTGCTTTCCAATTTAAGCATAATAACTTTATATTACCTTAATTCCTAACAGAATATTGACTAGTTGGCAATAGATTTCTTACATAATATAAGTAACTCAGATATTCACAAAGTAAAGAAAAAGTTATAATAAAGTTAAACGTCAAAAAATTTTAAAAACATAGTTGATGCAGGAATTGTTACTAAATAGTTTATTCTGGTGCTCTACAGTCTAAATGGAATGCTTAAATTATAGATTCTTTGTTTTTGTGTGTTATCTTGAGTTAACACAAATTCACAGTAGTATTATGATAAGTAAGTTAAAAAAGCTTAGCGCTGGATTTTCTTTGACAGGCTTGATTGGCAATGGTGATAATATAAATATGCAAGGAGCAAAAAATAAAAAGAAGAAGTACCCAAAATTTTTGGATAAGACGTTTACATTGATTGATGCAGTGATAAATTTTATTTTAAAACGCGAAAGTAATAACGTAAATGAAGTCCTGAAAGTAACATGGGGACCACTATTTTTTGGTCTGGTAGTAATACTCATCTTTTTTGGGATAGGTGGTATTTGGTCGGCTATAGCTCCAATTGACGGTGCGGTGCATGCAAGTGGAGAAGTTATTGTATCTTCAAATAGAAAAATAGTTCAACACTTGGGCGGAGGAATAATAAGCAAAATTTTAGTAAAAGAGGGTCAAGCAGTTAAAAAAGATGAGCCTCTAGTTTTGTTGAGTGATGTTAACGAGAAGGCGAATTTAAGTATCATCAAAGAGAAGCTCTTATCATTTTTAGCAACAGAAGCAAGGCTTCTTGCAATCAGAGTAGATTTGGACACGCTCGAGTTTCCTGATGAGGTTAAAAAATTATCTCACGATGAACTTGTAAATAAAGCGATAAAGAATCAAGTAAAGTTGTTCAACTCTCAGAGAAAGAGCATATTGGGAAAAACAGACATACTGCAACAACGTATAAAGCAGTTAAATGATGAATTAGCGGGGCTAAACTTTCAACTAAATGCAGCTCATAAGCAATATGACTTGATAACTGAGGAGTTGGAAACAAAAAGACAATTACTTGATAGTGGCCATATAAGCAAACCACACATTTTAGCTTTAGAAAAGCAGTTTGCTGAAATTGAAGGCAGAGTTGGACATTACCGTTCTGCAATATCTCAAGTGCAGCAAAAAATTGGAGAGAACGAATTAGAAATTATAAACGTGAGAAATGATTCTCAAGAAAGAGCAAACGCTGAACTTAAGGAAGTTAGTACGTCTATTGCAGACTTGAAAGAGAGACTGATGGTTGCTGAAGATTCATTAGCACGTACAATAATTAAATCGCCTCAAGATGGGATAGTCACAGATATAAGATACCATACTGAAGGTGGTGTTATACAATCTGGAGTTCCGATCATGAGCGTAGTGCCATCGGATGATGACCTAATAATAGATGCTAAAATTCAGACCAGAAACATAGAAGAGATACTGTCAGCACAAAAGAAAGATAGCAATATAGTCTCTATTGATGGGCTAGAAGGGCTAAAGGTTAAAGTTCGTTTAAGTGCTTACAGTGCACGTCGTTTAAGTTTAATTAATGGTATAGTAAGCAATATTTCTCCCGATGCCCTTGATGATCCAAGGCTAGGGCGTTATTATTCAGTACGTGTAGTGATACCAAAACCAGAGCTTGCTCAGTTTAAAAACGTATACCTATACCCTGGTATGCCAGCAGAAGTGTACATAGTTACTCAATCTCGTACTCTTTTATCATTCTTGTTTACGCCTATAATTGCAACAGTCGATAGGTCTTTTATAGAAAGGTAGCTCACTCGTTAAAGTAGTAGTGAAAGTGCCGTAATAAAATTTAGGTACATAATTAGACAATAGGCTTCTTGACCTTACCCAGAAAAAGTGGAGAGAAAGAAAGGAGTTTTTTCGGGTAAAATAAAATTTTGGAGGATTAGAAATGGCAAGAGAATATACGGCAGAATTCAAATTGGAAGCTGTTAAGCTGGCAAATGAACAAAGAAAGGTAGGTCAACCAGTTGCAAAAGTAGCAAGAGATCTAGGAATAAGGGATAGTGTATTAGGAAAATGGATGAAGAAATATAACGAAAAAAAGTCAGCGGCACATGCATTTCCAGATGTAGCACCTTATGACAAAGAGAGATTTGATTTACAGAAAGAGTTAGCAAAAGTAACAAGAGAAAGAGACATTTTAAAAAAAGCCCTGGCCAGTCAAAAAGAGTAAAATATTTTTTCATAAAAGAGCATAGTAAACACTATAAAGTGCAGGAATTATGTAGGGTTTTCTGCTAGTGGCTACTATAAGTGGACTACAAGGAAAATAAGCAGTAGAGAATCAGCAAATAAAGAGTTATTAGCAGATATTCAAAAAATATATCAAGCTTCTAAATGTAGATATGGAGCTCCTAAAATTCATGCTGAATTAAAGGCTTTGGGTAAAAGTTGCAACTTAAAAACAGTGCAAAGTATTATGCAGAAAAATGGTATTCAGGCTATATTGAGAAGAAAATTTAAAATTAAGAAACAACAAACGGACAGTAGCTCCCAATATATTAGACCAAAACTTTATTGTCGATCAACCAAATAAAGTATGGGATTACTTATATAAAAACCAAAGAAGGATGGCTATATTTGGCAACAATAATCGATCTATATTCACGCATGGTAGTTAATGAGCAGTTCAATAAATAAACAATAGGTTATGGACTCTTTATTAATGGCCGTTAACAAGCGTAAACCTGCCAAAAATCTACTATTACATAGTGATCAAGGTTCACAATATACTTTGCAAGGTTATCAATATCTCTTATCCATAAAAAACATAGATGAGTCATAAAGGTTGTTGTTACGACAATTCTGTTGTGGAAAGCTTCTTCAGTTCTCTAAAAAGGGAGTTACCAATAGACACCTCTCGGCACTCTAAACAGCATATCAAAACTGCTATATTTGAATATATAGAAATTTTTTATAACAAACAACGTCACTATTAACTATTGCATTCCTGAGCATTTTGATTCATCATTCTCTTTGTGAAAAACATTCCAAACTTTCTCTCCACTTTTTCTGGGTAAGGTCAATACCTTTAAGCCCAACACCAAGCTCGAGAAAGTAGAAAGTGTGGAGCAGCCTATTCAGTCTTCTTTGAATCTAACATGAAAGGCTATGCTCAAAAAACTATAAGCGTCCAAGTAATTTTTTAAATAAGATAACTCCTTTAGAATATCTCTTAAGCTATTAACTTAACATCACCATAGGATTTAAAACATTCCCCAAAAAATGTTAAAGCTATTTTAGTAAAATACTCAAAACTTGACCCTAAGATGTATGGTCCCAGAGTGTGATGGTGTGGATTTAGTATAAATAATTCTGGAGACTGTGTCCACTGATAACATATAAATTCATAAGGAGTAAGACCCTTAAGAGTTTTGAGTCTCTTTGCATAATTATAAGCCATAACAAAGTTATAAAGGTGTTCTTTAAGTTGCTGGTGCGATTGATAGTAATACTTCTTAACTGTAGCATCCTTTAAAGTTTTATTCATACGCTCGACTTGCCCATTCGTCCAAGGATGGCTAACTTTTGTCAAACGATGTTCAATAACATTCTCTTCGCAAACTCTATCAAATATATGTTGGAAAGCATACTTATGACGCTTCTGGTTTGTAAATTGTATACCGTTATCTGTCAAAATAGTATGGATTTTATACGGTAAAATTCTAATCAAATTACGTAAGAACTCAGCAGCTATGGGTTTTGTAGCACTGTTACACAACTCAACATAGGTAAATTTGGATGTCCTATCAATAGCAACAAACAAATGTAATTTGCCCTCCTCAGTTCTAACTTCAGCAATATCAATATGAAAGTAACCGATAGGATATTGTTTGAATTTCTTTTTTGACTTAACTTCTCCATCAACAGTTGGTAATCTGCTAATGTTGTGTCTTTGTAAACAACGATGCAAGCTAGAGCGAGTCAAATGCGGAATTGTAGACTGCAGAGCGTAAAGGCAATCATCTAGTGGCAGTAGTGTATACTTGCGAAATGTAACTATTATAGCTTCCTCTTCTAGCGTTAAAACAGTTGATCTTGGATGCTTTGGACCCATATCAGCATCTTTCGTAAATGAACGTTTTCTCCACTTAATAATAGTTTTTGGATTAAGGTTATAATGCTTGGAGAGTTTTGCTATGCTCTCTTTTCTATTTTGTATTGCTCTACGAATCGTCTGTGTTGTTTTGGCGCACCCATGTAATATCTGTCCCATAATGACTCCTTAAATGATGATGATAGTATACCATCACTCTCTGGGACCATACATCTTAGATGATACCTTTTTCTACTTAGTTTGGGTTATGCAAGAAGTCTATTGCATTCCTGAGCAATTTGATTCATTATTCTTTTTGTAAAAAATTTTCTTAACTTTCTCTCCACTTTTTTGGTAAGGTCACTTTAAAGGAAGTCTAATAGATGCTACATAGAAATCCAGATGAGTTTCTAAAGTCTATTCCAAAAGATAAGCGCATAATGTGCCTTGACATGGGAGAAAAGCAAATAGGCATAGCATTTAGCGATAAAACACAGCTCATAGCCACAGCTCATAGCATATATCACAGAAAAAATATGAGCAAAGATTTAGGTTATCTACATAGAATATTCAAAGAAAATGAAGCTGGATCAATGGTAATAGGAATACCATTAAACATAGACGAGCAAGAAACTAAATGGTGTAAAACCATAATCCAATTTGCAAATAAAATAATAAAAAAATATAAAGTAAATATATACTTACAAGACGAGAGCTTATCAACATCTATTGCAACTCATACACTAAAAATCACTGGAATATCAATCACAAAATCGAAAAAAATAGATGATAAAATCTCCGCATGTATTATTTTGCAACGAACGTTAGACAAGATAAATACAATCAAATAGTTTTTCCAGATCTGGAAATCTTCAGAGGTTGTCCGGAAACTAGTAAATTCAAGCATATTCCCTCTTTAACATAACCCTACTCATAGCTAGGTATATGAAATTCTCAGTGGATGTTGTGAGTAAATCATACTCCTTCGATAGCCTTCTATTCCTATTAACCCAAGCAAAAGTCCTTTCTACAACCCATCTTCTTGGCTGTACTTTAAACCCTTGTTCTCTTGTTGGTAGTAGCTCAGGTAGCGTATCTTTGTGCACCCAAAATCTACATGGAGGCCTTGTAACAATTTCAATATCTATGTCATATTCTTCCTTTGTGTGATTCTTTAAATTTCTTCCTTGGTATCCCATGTCAGCCCACATTTTTTTAACTTTAGTATATTTTGTTCTCATATTGTTTAATGCTATTTTAATACCATCTCTATCATTTTCGTTAGCAGCGCCTACGTAACAACCTAGTATAAAACCCTGAGTGTCTGTAATTATATGCCTTTTTCTACCCTTTACTTTTTTACTTCCATCATAGCCTTTGATCCCCCCTTTTCTGTAGTCTTTACAGATTGACTATCTACTATACAGGCACTCGGCTGCTCATTCCTTCCTATTTTTCTTCTACTATATTTTGTAATTTCATAATTCATTTTCTCAAAAATTCCCTGCTTCTTCCATTGCCTGAACTGCTCATACACAGTCTTCCATAGCGGAAAATCATTTGGTAAATACCGCCATTGACACCCTGTACGCAATACATAGAAAATTGCTTCTAATATTTCTCTTTTGCTATACTTTGGCGGCCTTCCTCCTTTCTTGTATGATACTCTGAAGTGTTTTTCTATTCTTGCCCATTCCCTTTCGCTTAGATCTGTTGGATACTTTTTTCTCATCTTTACCCCGTACTAAAATTTCAGATATTATAGCCTTTTACTTGTTTCCGGACAACCTCTGATAGCATGAAAAATAGATTCAAGAAAAATAATAGATATAGGGATTGGTTTAATTTTTGTTACAGTGATTCAGTAAAGTCTGGATGCATTATTTTGGAAAATATTGTTGATGGATATTGCAGCAGAGCAAGAGAAAACGAAAAGAGCAGAATGCTTGAGTTGTTTAGAATAACTGCACAATTTGTGTTAGATTTTTTGAACGGTGCATATAATTTTTCAAGATTCAATCAATTTCCTAAGGAACATTGACAATTTTAAGCTAATTTGTATCCTTAATAAGTATTTTTTAAAATGCTATGAAAAGTAAAGAACATGATTTTCATTTAGTGGATCCAAGCCCTTGGCCAATTGCTGTATCAGCAGCAATTCTTATTCTTGCACTTGGATTAGTTGGCGCGCTTCATAAACAAATTGTCGGAATGTTTTGTTTAGTTTTGGGAATCTCCGCAGTATCAGGGGTGCTGTTTTATTGGTGGAGAGATGTAATAAGGGAGGCCATTTATGACAAATGTCACACTGCCATTGTAAAACATGGACTCAAATTTGCAATGTACTTGTTTATTCTCTCGGAGGTCGTATTTTTTATAGTGTTCTTTTGTTCATTCTTTAAAGCCTGGCTTGATCCAGTTTTTTTATTTGAGGCGTTTTCTCCTGCAAAAAAAGTTGAATGGCCCCCTGAGGGAATTTTGCCACCTGATCCGTGGTCACTACCATTCATGAATACATTAATATTATTGCTTTCTGGTACAACAATTACTTGGGCAAATCACTCTTTACTTAAAAATGATAAAAAGAGCATGATTAAAATGCTGTCCATAACTATATTGCTTGGAGTTTTTTTTATAATAGTGCAAGCAATAGAGTATCATGAAGCGAGTTTTTCTCTACAAGAAACAGGAGAAAAGCTTATTTATACATCCAATTTTTATATGATTACCGGTTTTCACTGCGCACACGTTATAATAGGAATAATATTTTTATCAGTGTGTTTATTTAGAGCACGGAAAGGCCAATTTACACTTCAGGACCATTTGTGCTTTGAGTTTGCCTCCTGGTATTGGCACTTTGTAGATGTAGTCTGGATATTTTTATTTTTGTTTGTCTATTGGTTAAGCGTTTATTAAGTGGTTAAAATAATAGGTCTAGATCCAGGAATAAGCAAGACTGGGTGGGCCATTATCAGCCTGAACGAAAAAAATAATATTGAATTTTTGGGCGGCGGTACCATATCAACTGATGGTAAATTGGGTACAGGTGAACGCCTACATACAATTTTTGAACAATTAAAGAAAGTAATTTCCCTATACTCTCCGAATGAAGCTGCGGTGGAGAAAATTTTTGTTAATAAAAATCCTAAATCTTCACTAACTTTAGGATATGCAAGAGGGGTTGTAATTTTAGCGTTAAAAATAACAAAGCTAACTATGAATGAATATGATGCAAACTATGTAAAAAAAAGCATTACCGGAAATGGCCATGCTGATAAGGATCAGATGATATTTATGGTGAAGCAAATAGTTAAAAATTTGAGTGTAAAATGCCACCATGCTGCTGACGCTCTTGCTGTAGCAATTTGTCATGCTTATACGAAAGGTTCTTGTTTTGTTGAGTAACTTTTATATGGGATTCAGTTTGAGAGGTTGTCCGGAAACAAGTAAAAGGCTATAATATCTGAAATTTTAGTACGGGGTAAAGATGAGAAAAAAGTATCCAACAGATCTAAGCGAAAGGGAATGGGCAAGAATAGAAAAACACTTCAGAGTATCATACAAGAAAGGAGGAAGGCCGCCAAAGTATAGCAAAAGAGAAATATTAGAAGCAATTTTCTATGTATTGCGTACAGGGTGTCAATGGCGGTATTTACCAAATGATTTTCCGCTATGGAAGACTGTGTATGAGCAGTTCAGGCAATGGAAGAAGCAGGGAATTTTTGAGAAAATGAATTATGAAATTACAAAATATAGTAGAAGAAAAATAGGAAGGAATGAGCAGCCGAGTGCCTGTATAGTAGATAGTCAATCTGTAAAGACTACAGAAAAGGGGGGATCAAAGGCTATGATGGAAGTAAAAAAGTAAAGGGTAGAAAAAGGCATATAATTACAGACACTCAGGGTTTTATACTAGGTTGTTACGTAGGCGCTGCTAACGAAAATGATAGAGATGGTATTAAAATAGCATTAAACAATATGAGAACAAAATATACTAAAGTTAAAAAAATGTGGGCTGACATGGGATACCAAGGAAGAAATTTAAAGAATCACACAAAGGAAGAATATGACATAGATATTGAAATTGTTACAAGGCCTCCATGTAGATTTTGGGTGCACAAAGATACGCTACCTGAGCTACTACCAACAAGAGAACAAGGGTTTAAAGTACAGCCAAGAAGATGGGTTGTAGAAAGGACTTTTGCTTGGGTTAATAGGAATAGAAGGCTATCGAAGGAGTATGATTTACTCACAACATCCACTGAGAATTTCATATACCTAGCTATGAGTAGGGTTATGTTAAAGAGGGAATATGCTTGAATTTACTAGTTTCCGGACAACCTCTTAACAGCTTCCAATTTGAATTCTGCCGTATATTCTCTTACCATTTCTAATCCTCCAAAATTCTATTTTACCCAAAAAAACTCTTTTCTTTCTCTCCACTTTTTCTGGGTAAGGTCAGTTTACTGGCCTCTCCATGAGTGAGATTGAAAAATTAAGTGGAAATCTGTGAACGGTTACCTTGGATGACAGAAAAGAGTGTTGGAAGGAGGTAATATTAAAAACTTAATTTCAGTCCAGCCAAGAACACATAACCAGAGTTGTTATTTTCTATTTTAGGCTCTTTTGTACTAAACTTTACAATATCGAAATAGTATGAAGTACCTAAAAAAAGAGAATTTTCAAGACTTAAAGCATATGATGTTAACTCGTTTGTACCTTCGCCTGCAATATCCCTACCACTACTAAAATATGTTAAGCTCGATTTGTAAGAATCAGAACGGTAAGCGATACCTGCATTCATATAATACGTATTATTTGTTTCAGGATTACGCTTCTCACCAGATTTACCACCATTACCATACGAAAAAATGTAATCAAGATCGAACAATTTTAGCTTCAAACCAAAATTCCAGTGTAGTAATTGATTGCGGCATTCATAATTTTTAGAAGTCCCATCTGAGCAATCAGTTAAATTTTCTCTTGCAAATTCACCAGTTAAGGCAGTAGTAAAACCTATACCATCTGACAAGCTGTTTTTATAGGAAAGGCCAGCAGCAATTAAATTGCTGTACTGTAAGTTATTTTTTCCTGGAACATAACTGAATCCGAGTTGAAAGTTATAGATTTCAGGGGAGATGTAGTTAATTGATGATTGTTTTAACCCTAGTTCGAGTTCATTATAATCGCTATAAATATTGGGCTTGACCCAGAACACCTTGTCTTGATCATATCCAGGGTCACCATCTTTTTTATGATCACCGCGCAAATTTGCATAGTTTGTCCAATGACCATTTACTCCTCCAGCAGCTGCATAAATTTTTGAAGTGTTAATTAACATGCTCTGACCAACTAAACTTCTTTTACCATATTCAATTGATCCAAGTTCCTGGTTTTTTATGATAAAATACCATTCCTCCATGTCTAACTTTTCTATGTCTAACGCTTTTAGGTTTGCAATACCAGAAACCCCTGCCTTAACATTAACCCCCATTTGAGTATTTGGATAAACTTGCTGTAAATAAAGAAAGCGCAAGTATGAATAACTTGAAGTTTTATCCTTAGGCTTAGCATTGAAAGAATCTCTGTTGAAGGCGTAGCCGAATCTCAAATCTATTTTTCCGTCTAGTTCTGCATAAAATATTTCCTTATCCAAAATTGTTTTAGAGCTAGCACTATTCTGCAAAAACAATGATGAAAGCAGTGCTACCAGGTAGTACTTTAACTTCATAAATAAACTTAAATCTTTATAAAAATTTAAGTTTAAACTCAATATAAATAAAAAACAACTTTTCAGAAGGCACCGCTGGTAGATTTTGCTGCCTGTTTTTGAGCTATATTCCCATAAATTATTGATACACTCGGTAATTTTTGCATTAATAACTGCTTATTAATGGCAGAATGTATACGATTAATTATTTTAGATGTACTTTTTACATCGCAGTTAATCAAAACAAAAAGCACTTTATTCTCATCAATATACCCTAGAAAATCATCACTACGGCAATTTTTATAAAAATGTTCTATGACAACTTTCAGTGCATCATTTGTCTCGCTACAGCTACTATTTAAGCCAATTATTCCTATAGCTGCATTAATTTGATGTTGAAAGGCGAAATTCAATATAACGTATAACTCTAGAATAGTGGACTCATTGCCCGGTATATCGAATAAGTCATGGTTTTTATATTTTTTACCCATTAGATATTCATCTCTAAAGATTCCTAATTTATGGGACAAACTGATATCACGTATTAACAGCTCATAATTTATTTTATTACTGGCAAATTGTGCAGTGCGGAAAACTTTTACTTTTGTCCTGATATCTTCTCCTTTAGCATCAGTTAAGGAAAAATCTATCACTTTAGGTAATATATCAAGTAAATCGTGCCCATTTTCGGTATACTCTAAATAATTCTTCACGTTGTCAGCTGCTCTTGTGCTTAAGATATTAATTAATGGCTTATTAAGCAAATTCTCCTCTTCATATTTTAACAAATCCCTTGCAACTTGATTGAGCCCTAAAATTAACACGTTTTTTTTCTTATTATCCTGACAAACAGATACCACAGCATCATCTTTTCTTCTTGCAGTTATGAAATCATCCATACTTTCATTCTATACAGCGTATTTATAAGTATAATAAGATTATATTAAGATTTACTTACTTATTGATATGCTTAATTAGGTATAGACAAAATGTCATACGGGATGGCTTTGTTGTAGAAGAATCAAGATTACTGTTTATAGACTTCAAGTTACTGCAAAAAATATTTTAAAACATAGTGATATCTTGACTTTACCTAGTTAATATTCCAAATTATAAAAAAACAGATAGTTCTATGACGACAAGTCTATTACAAGGCAAAAAGGGATTAATAACCGGAATAATAAATAAGAGATCAATAGCATACGGTATAGCAAAAACTCTCTCAGAGCACGGAGCAGAACTTGCAATCACCTACCAGAATGAAATAATAAAAGAAAAACTATCACCAATAGCAGATGAACTAAATGTGGAGCTAATATTACACTGCGACGTTTCAAATGAAAAAATCATAGATAACGCTTTCGAAATAATAGAGAAAAAATGGGGTACTCTTGACTTTTTGGTGCATGCAATAGCATTCTCCGATAAAAATGAGTTAGATGGTAAATATGTCAATACTTCACTGGATAACTTCCTCAATGCAATGCATATATCGTGCTATTCTTTTACTGCTTTAGCGCAAAGGGCTGAAAAAATGATGTCAAATGGTGGTAGTTTACTTACTTTATCTTATTATGGCGCTGAAAAAGTTATGCCAAATTATAACGTTATGGGTTTATGTAAAGCGGCACTTGAAGCAAGTGTAAAATATATAGCATGTGATCTCGGGCCACAAAATATCAGAGTAAATGCAATTTCCGCTGGTCCAATCAGAACTTTAGCATCTTCTGGAATAAGCGATTTTCACTCCATATCAGAATGGAATAGAAATAACTCTCCGCTCAGACGCAATGTTACAATAGAGGATGTTGGCAAGGCAGCGTTATACTTATTAAGCGACTTAAGTAGTGCCACTACTGGAGAAATTTTGCACGTTGATTCAGGATATAACGTTGTGGGAATGAAGGTGGTTGACTGAGATCTAAATCCTTAATTCAAAGCGCTAGTTCCTTCGGGTTCATACACAACTCTATCAGGAGTTTTGTGACTGTGATTGCAGAAAACATCGAACATAAAATTCCTATTGATAGAGTGACAGAAAAGCCTCTTATTGCTCCACTGCCAATAATGAACATTATTCCTGCAGCAATTAATGTAGTGATATTTGAATCCAGTATTGTCTTTATAGCGTTTTTAAACCCTTCTTCAATAGCACGTTCCACTCTCTTGCCAGATTTGATTTCCTCACGAATTCGCTCAAATATTAAAACATTTGCATCCACCGCCATACCGACAGTGAGTGCAATACCGGCAATTCCAGGTAAAGTTAGAGTTGCTTCAAGCAGAGTGAGAATTGATAATATAAGAACTACATTAGAAAAAAGTGCAACAGAGGCCAATACACCTAATTTGCCGTAAGTGATGATTATAAATAAAGCCACGGCTATAATAGAGATTGTTGCTGCCATTTCCCCTGCCTTTATTGACTCTTCTCCAAGACTTGGGCCAATGTTTTTTTCTTCAATTATTTTAAGTGGTGCTGGCAGTGCTCCAGATTTTAAAAGTATTGCAAGTTCGCTTGCTTGTTTTTCAGTGAAATTACCGCTAATTTCTCCCTCTCCATTTAAAATTGGCTCACGTATTGTAGGTACTGTTAAGACTGTGTTATCCAGAACAATTGCAAAAGGTTTTCCCACATTTTCTTTAGTGATTTTTGCGAATCTTTTACTCGCTATGCTGTCAAATTTAAAATGCACTGTTGGTTTACCTAAGTGACCAAATCTAACTGATGCGTTAACCAGCGAATCACCACCTATTTCAGTTTTGCGGAATATTGGATAAGAATTACCTAAAGAATCCTTGAGCATGACAGTGGTTTCATGGTCTATATCCTGCACCTTGGCTATGTTAGTGTTTGCCAAATGAAAAGCTAGCTTAGCAGTTTTGCCAAGCAGAGATTTTATCTGCTTGGTATCTTCTACTCCAGGCACCTGCACTAATATTTTATTCTGCCCTTGTTTTTGAACGCTGACTTCCTTTGTGCCAAGTTTGTCCAAACGGCGCTGGACATTGTTTATTGATTCTGCAGCTACTTCACTGATCAAAGAATTTTTATAATGGGGTTTATACGAAATGAGAATTGAAGAATCTTTTCTATTTAGCTCTAAATTTGGATTTATCGCATTAATCAACACAGATGCTTTTTTATAATCATCAATATTATTTAAAGTTATAACGCTATTTTGTACGTTAGATTCAATATCTTTTGTTAGCAATGTCTCTTTTATTTCGTTAGCTAGCATGCTTAGCTTTTCCTTAAAATAGAAGTCTAAGTCTATGTTTAAAAGCAAAGATGCCCCTCCTTTCAGGTCAAGGCCTAAGTTTATTCTTTTTTTCGAAATAAAAAGCTTATTATCAAAGAAATTTGGCAGTGTTATGTATAAAGCAAATAAACAGATGCATAATACTGAAAAAGATTTGACTATAAGTCTGTTGTACATAAGTTGTAGGTTTAAAATTGTAATAATTGATTGTAAGTTAAAAATAGATTTTTGTAAAATTCTCTATTTGACCTTACCCAGAAAAAGTAGAGAGAAAGTTAAGACGTTTTTATCATGAGAATAAATTGTGCAGGAATGCAATAGTTAATAGTAGAATGTCTACGTTATTTGTTATAAAAGATTTCTATGTATTCAAATATGGCAGTTCTGGTTTGTTGAGCGAGAAGTATCAATAAGCAGCTCCCTTTTAAGTGAACTTTTCTGCAACAGAGTTATCGTAACAACAGCCCTTATGGCTCATCCTGGAAATGATGTTTTTTGTATTCAATAGAAATTGGTAATTTTGAGAGGTATACTGTGACCCTTGATCGCTATGTAACAGCAGATTTTTATCGGGTTTGCGTTTATCAACGGCCATCAATAAAGAATCTATAACTAATTATCATGTTACTCATTAACCACCATGCGTGAATATAGGTCAATTATTGCCGCCAACAACCTTCTTTAGTTTTTATGTAGGTAATCCCAAACTTTATTTGGCTGATCAGTAGTAAAATTTTGATCCAATGTGTTCGGAGCCACAACTCGGTTGCTTATTTGCTGTTTTTTATTTTTGAACCTTCGTCTAAGCTTGGTTTTAATGCCATTTTCTTGCATAACACTTTGTACTGTTTTAATTTTTGCCTAAAGCTTTTAATTCAGCGTGAATTTTAGGGGCTCCATATCTGCATTTAGAATGCTTGATGTATTTTTTGAATATCTGCTAGAAGCCCTTCTTTTGCTAATTCTTTACTGCTTTTTTCCTTAGCAACCCATACCACCAGTACAAAACCCTACATAGTTCCTGTGTTTTATAGCAATTTCTATATAAAAGAATACTTTACTCTTTTTCTTTGCCCAGGGCTTTTTTTAAGATGTCTCTTTCTCTTATTAGCTCTTTTTTTAGATCAAATCTTTCTTTGTCATAAGGAGCCTTTGCCTGGAAATGCGTATGCTCCAGACATTTTTCCATCATATTTTCTTACTTAACATACTGCCATCTATACCTAGATCTTTTGCTATTTTTGTACTTGCTTGACCTGTTTCTTTAACCAGCTTAACAGCTTCTAATTTGAATTCTGCTGTATATTCTCTTCTATTTGTCATATTTTGAAAAAACGTTTTATTTTACTCCAAAAACGTCTTAACTTTCTCTCTACTTTTTCTGGACTACTCCGAATCGGTTGACAAATTGGACGCTTGATAAGCATAATTTGGAGCTTCTTGTGTAATGACTATATCATGAGCGTGACTCTCTCTTAATCCTGATGCAGTAATAGTAACAAATTTACAATTTTTTTTCATCTCTTCTATATTCCTATTACCAGTATACCCCATTGCAGCTTGCAATCCGCCAATCAATTGATGGATTACTCCTGAAGCTGGACCTTTGAATGGAACTCTTCCTTCCACTCCTTGTGGAACTAATTTGAGTTTTGAATCTTTATCTTGAAAATAACGGCTAGCTGAACCTCGTTTCATTGCACTAATAGATCCCATTCCTCGATAGCCTTTATATGCTCTGCCCTTATACATAATAATCTCACCTAGGCTTTCGTCAGTGCCAGCAAAAATCGAACCAATCATCACAGAGTCAGCACCAGCTGCAATAGCTTTTGCAACATCTCCTGAGTATTTTACCCCACCATCAGCAATTAGTCTGACGTTTCTTGCTCTACACGCCTCTGCAACATTCTTGATTGCAGAGAATTGTGGCACACCAACACCTGTAACTATTCTGGTTGTACAGATTGATCCTGGTCCTATTCCGACCTTCACTGCATCAACACCCGCATCAATCAACGCTTCAGCAGCCTCCTTTGTTGCAATGTTTCCGCCAATTAATTGCGTATTAGGATACATCTTTTTTATTTCCCTAATGGTATTGATAACGTTTTCGGAATGACCGTGAGCAGTATCCACAACAACTACATCAACTTCTTCTCCGATCAAAGCTTCACATCTGTCTATACCATCTTTTTTACCAGTGCCAATTGCAGCGGCAACTCTGAGACGCCCTTTACTGTCTTTACATGAATTTGGGTATCTATTGTATTTTTCAATGTCTTTAACCGTAATTAAACCTATACAACAAGAATTTTCATCTACGACCAAAAGCTTTTCTATTCTATTTTCATGCAACAATTTCATTGCTGAGGCACTATTCACTCCCTGCTCCCGCACTGTCACTAACTTATCTTTTGTCATCACTTCGGAAACTTTTACATTCATGTTCTGGTCTTCAATAAATCTCACATCTCGGTTAGTTAAAATTCCAACTAACTTGCGTTGATCGACTACAGGAATGCCAGAATAATTGTGCTCTCTCATTAATGAAATTGCTTCCGCAACTGTTTTATCCGGTGAAATCGTAATTGGGTTATACACGATCCAACTTTCATATTTTTTCACCCTTCTTACTTCTAAAACTTGTTCATCTATTGATAAATTCTTATGTATGCAACCTATCCCTCCATGTTGGGCAATAGCTATTGCAAAGCCCGATTCAGTAACAGTATCCATTGCAGAGGATATGAGAGGGATATTTAGTTCTATACTATTTGTTAAATAAGTTTTTGTATCTGCATCGCAAGGCAATATATTAGAATAGGCTGGCAAAAGAAGTATATCGTCAAACGAATAACAAGCTTCCATTTTTTTCATAGGCTTTATTTAAAGCTTATACGCCAATTAATTAAATTGCAATAGGCAAAATTAGCTAGGAGCCTTTAATTGTATAGCTCTAACTGTTTTTAGGAGATAGAAAAGCTATATGGTTGCTAATACATTTTATTGCAGAATAAGCATTCTATAGCTAACCCAAGAAAGGTTTCCCTACGTCATACCACGATTCATTCGCGGTATCTCTAGATCCCGCTAACAAGCAGCGGGATGACGGTTCTTCAAATCGTTAAGGTGTCATCCAAGCCTCCTATGATGTCATTCCAGTGTCCCTATGATGTCATCCCAGTGCCCAGACACTGGGATCCAGGAATTTTATTAAGTATAAAAGTAGCCGTTTTATGTTAAAATACAACGTTTTAATGATTATGAAAAAGCTGGATTCCAGACTGGAATGACATCGTTTACTATGTGCCATATTGCAATGTTCGTACAGTAAGCCATAGGATGACAGAAGCGGAGCTATAGAAGCCGGTGTGGCTCTGTCGTATAGCTCTCACTGTTTTTAGGGGATAGAAGAGATACCAGAATATATAGCTGCTAATATATTTTATTGCACAATAAGCATTCTACATTATTTGCCAGCAAACAGAACTGCTCAATAGTTAAGTTTTCTGGACGTTCATTTCCACTCAATTTAGCGTTTTCAAGGACAGTTTCAGCGTGGTTCGTTATATTTTGCAAGCTATTTCTCAGCATCTTTCTTCTTTGAGAAAAAACAGCACGTGTTAATCTTGTTAAGGTTTCCAAATTTACTGCAAATTTTGGGATAGGCAAAGGATTTACTGTAATTACTGAAGAATGTATTTTTGGTCTTGGAAAAAACTCTTTAGGTTCAATATCAAATTCCTTTTTTATCTCACATAGTAACTGGCTTAGCACTGATAAGGAACCATAATCTTTAGAATTGGGTCTTGCCGTAATGCGATCTGCTACCTCTTTTTGAAACATTAATGTCAAGTTCGTAAAAAATTTTATATTATTTAACCACTTTAAAAATAACACTACCGAGATATTGTAAGGCAAGTTAGCAATAACTTTAACTGGATGTTCTATCAGCTCTTCTTCTATAACGTGCAGTGCATCTGCTTCTATAATTTTATACTTTCCTTGATGCTCATTTAGCAGTTGATCATGGTGTTTTACTAAATCTCTATCTTTTTCTATAGAAAGTAGAGACTTTGGATTATGCACCAATATTTCTCTTGTTAATGCACCATATCCAGGACCAATTTCAATGACATTAAAATTTTCCAGACTACCAGCTAAAGCGACTATTTTTTTTGTTATCTCACTCGATAAAATAAAATTTTGTCCTAGACTCTTTTTTGGCTTCAGTAAAAATTTTCTCATATTATTTTCATTATACAGTATTTTATAAAAATTAGTTGACGAAAATTCATTGATAATTGTATATTATTAATGTGTTTAACGCCGGCTTAGCTCAATTGGTAGAGCAACTGACTTGTAATCAGTAGGTTGTCAGTTCAAGTCCGACAGCCGGCACTCTCGCCCATATAAGTAAAGTTGATGTCCTTTTTAATAGTAGCAAATTGGAAAATGAATGGAATGCGTTCTTCATTTGTTGACTTTATAGGCAAACTTAACAACAAGAGCAACGAAATTACCTCTAAGCTAGTGATTTGCCCTCCTTTTACGTCATTTCCAAGCAGTATAGAGTTGAACAATAATATTAATATAGGAGCACAGAATTGCCATCATAAAAAGTTCGGTTCTTACACAGGTGAAATTAGTGCAGAAATGTTAAAAGAACTAGGGTGTACTTACGTAATACTTGGGCATTCTGAAAGGGCTAATGAAAAAGATAGTGAAATAAAACTTAAGTCGGAAATAGCAATAGAATCAGGCTTACACCCAATTATCTGTGTGGGTGAAAATTCAGAAGATTATAAGAAAGAAGTAATAGAATATCAATGCAAAAACCGCTTGCCAATACACGGTGAATATACCGTAGCATATGAGCCAATATGGGCAATAGGCACAGGTCATGTGCCAAATAATGATGCAATTGCTGAGGTGATAGAGGTAATAAAATTGTGTACTAGTAAAAAACACATTATATATGGTGGTTCAGTCAGTTCAGAAAATATAGAAAATTTGTTAAATATTTCAAATTTATCAGGAGTTTTAATTGGCAGTGCAAGCTTAGATTTCGATCACTTTTATAAAATTATACAACAAGTTGAAAAAAAGTTTTCTCTTATCAATTCTAAAATCAGCAACTAAGAGGTTGTCCGGAAACAAGTAAATTCAAGCATATTCCCTCTTTAACATAACCCTACTCATAGCTAGGTATATGAAATTCTCAGTGGATGTTGTGAGTAAATCATACTCCTTCGATAGCCTTCTATTCCTATTAACCCAAGCAAAAGTCCTTTCTACAACCCATCTTCTTGGCTGTACTTTAAACCCTTGTTCTCTTGTTGGTAGTAGCTCAGGTGGCGTATCTTTGTGCACCCAAAATCTACATGGAGGCCTTGTAACAATTTCAATATCTATGTCATATTCTTCCTTTATGTGATTCTTTAAATTTCTTCCTTGGTATCCCATGTCAGCCCACATTTTTTTAACTTTAGTATATTTTGTTCTCATATTGTTTAATGCTATTTTAATACCATCTCTATCATTTTCGTTAGCAGCGCCTACGTAACAACCTAGTATAAAACCCTGAGAGCCTGTCTTGAAAACATTTAAGTAGCTAATTTATTAAGCATAAGAGTAATCATATCAAAGAGAATATTAATCTTGGAGGTGAGAGGAGAGTGTTCATAATCCTTACTCATACGCCTAAAATTGGAGAGCCAAGCAAACGTCCGTTCAACAATCCATCGCTTAGGAATGACCTGAAACCCTACAGCATCACTAGCTTTTTTGGCAATTGTGAGTAGACATCCCGTTTTCAGAAAACAGTGATTTTGCAGAGCACCCGTATATCCTTGATCAGCAAAAAACTTCTGTAATGTTGGTATTTTCTTTTTCGCTTGAACAAAAAGACCCAAAGCTCCGTCACGATCTTGAACGCTTGCACTATGTACATCAGCGGTAATGATAAGACCCTGTGTATCTACAATAATATGACGTTTACGGCCTTTTATTTTCTTGCCAGCATCGTAACCTCTGGATCCCCTTTTTGAGTCGTTTTTACTGACTGACTGTCTATTATTCCAACCGATGGTGTATTATTTTTACCAACCATTTCTCTTACCTTTTTCACCAAAGTGTCATGTATTTCCTGCAATTTTCCGTTTTTACTCCACCTAAAATAATGATCATAAACTGTTTTCCACGGCGGAAAGTCTTTTGGCAGCATTCTCCATTGACAGCCACCTCTCATTATATACCTTATTGCATTAATAATTGCTCTGATGTTATGCTTCCTTGGCCTCCCTATTGCTCCTTGTGCAACATGTGGCTCCAAAATTTCCCATCCCTTATCACTTATATCGCTTGGATACAATTTTACCTCCTATTTTTTAACTTACCTTATCATACCCTTTTCTTTCTTTCAAGACAGCCTCTGAGTGTCTGTAATTATATGCCTTTTTCTACCCTTTACTTTTTTACTTCCATCATAGCCTTTGATCCCCCTTTTCTGTAGTCTTTACAGATTGACTATCTACTATACAGGCACTCGGCTGCTCATTCCTTCCTATTTTTCTTCTACTATATTTTGTAATTTCATAATTCATTTTCTCAAAAATTCCCTGCTTCTTCCATTGCCTGAACTGCTCATACACAGTCTTCCATAGCGGAAAATCATTTGGTAAATACCGCCATTGACACCCTGTACGCAATACATAGAAAATTGCTTCTAATATTTCTCTTTTGCTATACTTTGGCGGCCTTCCTCCTTTCTTGTATGATACTCTGAAGTGTTTTTCTATTCTTGCCCATTCCCTTTCGCTTAGATCTGTTGGATACTTTTTTCTCATCTTTACCCCGTACTAAAATTTCAGATATTATAGCCTTTTACTTGTTTCCGGACAACCTCTCAGTAACTACTAATCCACCATTCTCGGTGATTTTTTTGTATAGATCAAAATTTTCTTTTGGGTACACCACATCAATTCCGCTTGCTGTAACAGCAATAGTGGGATGATTTTTGTATATTACACTGTTTGCTGCAGTATCGATTCCTTTTGCAAGTCCAGAAACGATAACAAAACCAGCTTCGCTTAAATCAAGTGCCAACTTATTGGCAAAATTTCTTCCATTCATTGAAGAGTTACGCCCACCGATTATTGCAATTATCTCACGGCTTAATAATGATATATCACCAAGCGCAGTTATTACAGGAGGACAACTAGAGATATTTCTTAAAAGATCAGGGTAATCTGGGTCACATGCGGGTATAATTTTAGCTCCAATTCTTTCTGCATTATTGATTTCTTCTCGTGCATCTTGAATGCCATACACCTTATTATTAGCCACCCTATTGAGATATTTTAGCACCTCATCTAGCGATCCATGTGTTCTTAGTATACTAAAAAACTTTGTTGGTCCTATAGTTCTAGCCAAGCTTAACCATACTTCTAATTCTTTGTTGTTCAATTTATTTATCTTCATAAAAGGCTTGAATTTCTTATCAATTTAGTGTACCCAAGATAATGCAAATATACAGTGTTTTATGACGCATTTTGTTACAGATAAATGCATAAAATGTAAATATACGGACTGTGTGGAAGTATGTCCCGTTGACTGCTTCTATGAAGGTAAAAACATGCTCGTGATTAACCCAGATGAATGTATTGATTGCGGAGTGTGCATACCTGAGTGTCCAGTAGATGCAATTGTAACTGATGATTCCATAAAAGATATTTTAGAACTAGATGAAGAGTTACTGAACAGTGAACAAAAAATCTTCAAATCATTTTACAACATAAACGTAGAATACTCACAAAAATGGCCAAATATCACAGCTAAGAAGCAACCTCTCTATACTGCAGAAGAGTATAAGGAAAAAAAGGATAAAACAGCTTATTTTGACGAAAATTTAGAATAATGCTACTGAAGGAAAAAGAAAATTTCTCTTGTATCTCACAATTATTGTTTTGCATTGCTGAAAGTGGCTGTATTGTTTATGTCCTTGATAGCATAACTAGTTTACTTGAGAATACAAATAGTAATACAGCAATTTTACTGCTATTTAACTGTTAATAGGTACATTAGACGGATCATATGGGGTATAAAATGGATATTAAAGTAAAATATGCGGGAATAACTAAGCGTGCTGCAGCTTATATAGTTGACCAAATTATATTCCTAGTCTGTTATTCATTATTTTATTTATTAATTTTATTCATATTATCAGGAGAGCCCCTTGCCGATGTTTTTAATTATGTCTTTCCTGATATTGACACTAATAGTGACCTTATATCAGAGCGATATGAAATATTAGAAGACTTAGATATATTATTGAAAGATTTAGTATATATAGCATTGGAAGTATTAATGATAACAAGACTTGGTTGGACTCCAGGAAAGTTGCTACTTGGTATATACATAAAAGATGCAAACACACTTAAAAACGCTGCTTTAATGCAAGTAGTGATGAGAAGCACTCTCAAGGCACTTTTGTGGGTACCCACCTACATTTCTGAGTGGTTTTTTATTTTACCAATATTGGTTCTAATGTTTGCAATATTTGATAAGCGCAAGCAGCTTTTCTACGACAAAATTACAAAAACAGTAGTAATGGATTATAGGTCTGAAGCATGCTACCCAAAATTAAACTATGTATATGTGGGAATAACTAGGCGTGTGTTAGCGCATATTATTGACAGTCTTATTATTAAGGGAATTCCTTTATTCTGTTTGATTCTTGTAAGAGTGGTTTTTCACATTGCTAGACCTAAATTATTAATTATACGTATTTGCTTATCTTTTTTGCTATCGATAGTATTCGGAGTATTCATGATAAGAAGATTTGGTGGTACTCCAGGACAATTGTTATGCGGTATTAATATCAAAGATGCAAATACACTTGAAAATGTTACTCTAGTGCAAGCAATAGTTAGGCATATTTCATTTGAAGTTATTTGCTTCCCCATATTCATCACGAGAAGGAAATTTTTTGATAAGTATACCTCTGAATGGTGGTTTGATCCTTTATTAGGCTTAATCTTTATGACCACAATACTAATTTTCATATGTGCAATATTTGACCAACGCAAGCAGTTTCTTCATGATAAAATTGCAAAGACAGTGGCAGTAGATTATAAACCTCCAAGCTAACTTTCCCTTCTGTTTACAAGGTTCATATATGTAGTTATAATTAATAAGGTTCTTCTAGGAGTGCCCATGGTTCCAACTATAGCAATTTTAAGTGGTGGATTTTCTTGTGAGAGAGAAATATCACTTATGAGTGGAAGAGCAGTAAAGAAGGCACTTGATAGCCTTTCATATAATGCAATAGAAATAGATGTTGACAGCAACATTGCTGAAAAGCTTAAAAAAATTAATCCGGGCCTTGCTTTTATCGCTCTGCATGGACCTTATGGTGAAGATGGCTGCATTCAAGGTTTATTGGAAATCTTAGGTATAAAATATACACACTCAGGAGTTATGGCTTCTGCTGTTGCTATGAACAAGGCAATGTCAAAGCATATATTTTGGTCCCTTAGTATTGATACTCCAAAAGGTTATGTAATTAGCCGAGAAGATCTACTAAAAAATAATATTAAAATTGATTATCCGTACGTCTTAAAACCAATTAATGAAGGCTCTAGCATCGGAGTACATATTGTTTCCTCACATGAGGATTATTTAAAACTGAAATTTGATGTCATTCCAGCGCGTGACCAGGAAAAAAAAACAGTATCTGGCTACTTGGATGACAAGGAAGGAGCTACTTCTATGACAAAAGATTTGATGATCGTAGAAGAATACATACCGGGCATAGAGTTACATACTGCTGTATTGCTGGATGAAGCAATTGGCACTATGGAAATACGACCAAAAAATAAATTCTATGATTATGAAGCAAAGTATACAGATGGATTTGCAGAACATATATTTCCTGCTGAAATTCCTGACAATATATATAAAATGACCTTGGAACACGCACTGAAAGTTCATCAATTTTTAGGATGCAAAACTATTTCCCGCTCAGACTTTCGTTATAATCCCAAGAATAACACTTTAAAAATGCTTGAGATTAATACACATCCTGGCTTTACTGAGTTATCGTTAGTGCCAGAAATTGCAAAATTGGCAAAAGGAATCAATTTTAATGAATTAGTTAAAATTATTATTGAAGATAGTTTGCAGCACAAAAATATTAGGGATTTAAGTCATGTTGAGCAGTATTACTAGAAGCCAAAGGAGTTTTTTGCGTAAGTGTGCCTTGGTTATTATCACAGCACTTTTTCTTACGCTAATACTTTACAGCTCACTTGATAAAATAATAAATCGATTTAATTACTACTTTACTTGGTATAATGACTGCCTATCTAGTTTATTACTCAGTAGTGGATTTTCAATCGACGAAGTAGTCGTGAGCGGCAATAAATTTACAAACAAAAAGGATATTCTAAGTTTGACAGATAGAACGCAACCTATCCTGTATATATCACTTTCAAAACTTGCCGGTAACATACAATCCGTAAGCAGGTGGATAAAACACGTAAGAGTTCACAGAATTTTGCCCAATACTCTACGCATTAATATAGATGAGCATAAACCGTTTGCTCTCTGGAAAGATAATAACAAAACCTCGGTAATTGATTTCGAAGGCAAAGTGATCGTAGATAACTATCCAGTAGATGATCTTGTTGTAATTACAGGACAAAACTCGTTATCAAACCTAGAATTTGTTAGAGATGTGTTAGAGAGTAAAACTCAATTAAGTGACCACATTTCTTCTTTTGCTTATATAGGGAATAGAAGATGGAATATCATACTTGATAACGATTCCACAGTAAAACTGCCTGAAGATAACCCTTATAGTGCATGGGAATATTTAAACCACTTGCAAAATACAACTGATTTTACTTTCAGCGATTGGAGTATTATTGATATGCGTATTACTGATAAAATCTTTGTGAAGAGGTGATCTGCTGTCATCCAAGCAGCGGGATACTTAACCGTCATACCGCGATTCATTCGCGGTATTCAGCCGTTAACAAGCAGCGGAATGACAGCAATCCTACGTCATACCGCGATTCATTCACGGTATCTCTTGGCATAGATCCCGCTAACACGTAGCGGGATGACGGTTGTCGTTTAGCTATAAATATTTAAGAAATTTACCAAACGAAAAAAAGGCAAAAGAAGCCCCGTGGTTGGCTAATTACTTACATTATACTTTCAAGTATGGCGTTTTTTTATTCTAAACGCTTAATAACCGCGATTTAGCTGCTTTTTAATGCAACTAACATTTAGTCATAAATGTTTAAGAAATTTACTAAACAGAAAAAAAGGCAAAAGAAACCCTAGGGTAGCTAGTTATTCACTATCCATTTTTTAAGTTGGCGTTTTTTTATGTTTTAAATGCTTTATAAGCGCATTTTAGCTTATATTAGGTAAAAACCTAGAAGTTTTATAAAGACATAAGGTGCACATAGTGCAAAAAATTAAACATGAGACGCCAGATACGTGAGTTTTTTTGTCATTTAATCTGTACAGAGAAGATAAATAAATAGCTTCAGTTTCATGATAAGGGGGCTGGCGAGTTTTGTCAAGGAATTTTTATGCAAGAGATCTATTGAAATGCCCCTGTAAAATTATACTATTAATTAGTGCACTGTAAATTTAAAATTATAGATATGTTAAGCAGATTGGTAATTTTGCTATTAGTTTTTATACTTCCTTTTTCTTCATACTCATACCAGTTTAGAACCAAAGCAAAGCAAGCAGTAGTCTTAGATTTAGCTTCAGACTCATTCATTTTTGACCATAATTCTGATGAAAAAATGGCCCCATCTTCAATGAGCAAGCTAATGACTTTATATATAGCCTTCGATTATCTAAAAGCTGGAATAATACACATGGAGGATAAATTTCGAGTAAGTAGAAAAGCGTGGGAAAGGAGAGGCTCTTCTATGTTTTTGAAAGAAGGTCAATCCGTTACGGTGAGGGAATTACTTGAAGGAATTACAATAGTCTCAGGCAATGATGCCTGCATAACACTAGCCGAGGGCATTGCAGGATCAGAAGAGAATTTTGTGGCTGAAATGAATGAAGTTGCACAAAATTTGAATCTGAATGACAGTCATTTTGTCAACTCAAGCGGGTGGCCAGATGAAGATCATTTTATGAACGCAAAAGACTTGGTAATGCTGGCAAAAAGGATTTTCACCGATTTTCCTGAATATTATGATTTATTTTCTGAACAATATTTGACATATAATGAAATTGTACAAAAGAATAAAAATCTTCTACTTTTTCACGACATTGGGGTTGACGGTTTAAAAACCGGTTATACAAATGCTGGTGGTTACGGCATTGTAGCATCTGCAAAACGAAATGATAGGAGAATTTTTGCTGTCGTAAATGGCTTAAACACTGAGAAAGAGCGAATAGAAGAAGCAAAAAGACTGATACAATACTCCTTAAATCATTTTAACACCAAGAAAATATTCGCTAAGGATAGCGTAGTTGAGGAAGTAAATGTTCTCTATGGAAAAGATAAAAAAGTGCCTATTACAGTTGCAAACGATGTTACCATAACTTACAACCGCAAATTGCATGACCAAATTAAGGTGCGTATTGAATATAAAGATATGATACCTGCACCCATTAAAAAAGGTCAAGAAGTGGGCGAAGTTTTTGTAGAAATACCAGGTATTGAGCAACAAACTACACCACTTTATGCAGCAAATGACGTGCAGGAATTGAATTTCGTAGAAAAGTTTTTTAGGATGTTGTTTTAAGTTTGATATTAAAGCAATTTCGAAAGAGAGATCTATTGCACTTTAGTGTAGTTTTAACTAACAATTTCTGTTACAATACAAGATTGAAGTGTTACGAAAATGTGCTGGTTATATTTGTTGCTGTCTAGTATCCTAGAGATACTGTGGGCTGTAACACTAAAGTTTAGTAACAGTTTTACTAAAGTTGTGCCTTCGATTGCAACATTGGTAATTATGATCATTAGCATTTATTTTTTATCTCTTGCAGCATGCTTTCTACCTATTAGAGTATGCTATGCAGTTTCCTCTGGAATATGCACAATTGGAATAACTATAATTGGTGCAACCACTTTCACAGAGAATATTAATTTATATCAAGTTTTATGTATCGTTTTAATTGTAATAGGAACCATAGGGCTAAAGCTCTCTATTTAAACCTAAAAATTTATGCATGAATTGGATATATTTACTCTTATCGTCACTAATTGAAGTGTTCTGGGTCATAACACTTAAGCATAGTTATGGATTTACTCATCTCGTACCATCAATAATTAGCATACTCTCCATGGCTCTTAGTACATATTTACTTTCGCTCGCTACACGTTCTATACCTATCGGAGTATGCTATGCAATTTGGACTGGAGTGGGCGCTATAGGAGCTTCGATACTTGGAGTTTACCTATTTGATGAACCAGTTAATTTATTCGAAGTAATATGCTTTATTTTAGTTACATTCGGGATTATAGGATTAAAATTGTTTGATACTGCAAAACAAACTGTTGATAAAATGGAATAAAAGATCCCACTGGGATGAAAGAAGCAGATACTCCATATTGTCATGCAAATTGGAATCCAGACTTTTTTCTATATAGCATGGTGAAGACGGGAAACCGTAACCGTTCACACAATGGCGTCAACTTAAGGAAAAATGTCAGAGATTGTGTATAAAATTTCTCTCTAAATTTTTTATCATTAAATTATCCAAAGAGTGCAAGGGACAGCACTTTTGTTTCTATTTTATTGCAACAAAAAAGTTTAAAATGTGTCTTTTTTAGGTGAGGCATGCAAAAAGGAAAAGACCTTATCTTACAAATTAAAAATGCAATATACTCGAAAACTTTTCAGAAAATCCATTGTGTTGAGTTTTACACGAACAAGAAAACTTCCTTTTTCGACAGTATTTTCTATGATTTTAAAGTTAGTTAAAAAAAGTTTGGGAATAGAATGTGAACTTATGGAGCCATTGACATGTACCCTCAAAGCAAGCTTTTTCTAAAGCAAGGTATAAGATTTGCCATACAGGCTTTCAAGAATTTAAGCATCCAAACAGCCTATCAGGATGAACCTGAGTTGGAGAGGCTATAGACTTATTGCAGCAGATGGTTCTGGTATGAGATTACCCAGCTCTGGGGAAATTGTATCCGAGTTTGAACCAAATGGAACAACAGGCACCATTGGCAATTTGTTTGTTGATTTGTGTACTTCGCTGATTTGTAGTGCTCGTCTTGCAGCTTGGAATATAGGTGAACAAACGTTGGCGGCAGAGCAATTACCCGAAGTTATCACTCAAATGCGTTTATTAAATCAAGAGAAATTATTATTTATCTATGATCGTCTTCAGTAAAATTCATTCAGCAGCATTATGATTTGGAAGTAGATTTTATTTTTCGCTTGCAAAAAAGAAATTATAGTAAGCTATGGGAACGCTGGCGAATTAGATTTTGATTTTATATTAGAAAATGAAAAGCTAAAAAATAAAATGAAAGGACAGAAAGTAAGAGTTATAGTGCTGACATTAGCCAACTGAGAAACAGAGTTTTTGACCGAGACTTTGGAGCAAAGCTTATGTGTTAAGGTGGCACATAGAGGAAACGACTCAAAGTAGGAGCAGAGTTAGAGAATTTTTCTGGAGAGGCTGTATTACAAGAATTTTGGGCAAACTTGGTCATGTGCAATATATTATCGCTTCATATATGTGATGCACAAGGGCCTTGGAACCCAGATCAAATTACTGAGTATCGTTTAAATTTTTCAGTTTTATTTAGTGTAATGAGACAGAAACTCTATCAGGTACTTATTGCACCAAAAAACTTTCAAGCCCTTTTTAAGTATACGCGCTAAAGTTAAAATCCGACCGGGACAGCCGCAATAAAGTAGATAAGCCTAAACGCCATCATGTCTTTAGGAGAGTTTGCTAATGAAAGTTCTTAAGTTGACGCCATTGGCTGAACGGATACGATTTATTTCAGTGCATGAGCTGGTCCTTTTCGGATTTTAGCGCTGTGTACATAACTGCACGAACGTCTAGTTTAGGGGTAAGAAAAATTAGGGCCTGCAAATTAATCCAAACACATAAGTGTAGTGTTACCACCAAATGCTGTAGTGTTAACACTTACAACTTTTTCTGTAGAAAAACGCTGTAAATAATGAGGACCACCAGCTTTTGGCCCAGTGCCAGATAGTCCTCTACCACCAAATGGTTGTATCCCAACTGCTGCACCTATCTGGTTACGGTTGATGTAGACATTTCCAACTGATATTTTTTTACTTATAGTGTCAATTTGACTTTGTATACGACTCTGCAAAGAAAACGTAAGCCCATATCCAGTACTATTTATATCACTTATAACTTCATTTAATTGTGACTTGTTAAAACGTATGATATGTAAAATAGGACCAAATACCTCTTGCTTTAATTGCGAAATTTTTTGTATCTCATAAATATATGGAGGAAAGAAATAACCATTATGAGAATTCGTATCCATGGGTACTTTAAATAACAGATTTGAATCTTCATCCTCTGACATTTTTTGCGTATGTTGAGTGAGCATATCGATAGATGCTTTATCAATTATTGGACCAATATCAGTACTAAGTTGTATTGGGTCACCAATCTTGAGTTCTTGCGCTGCACCGCATATCATTTTTATCTGCTTCTCTGCTATGTCCTCTTGAATAAACAGCACTCTAAGCGCAGAACAGCGTTGACCACTGCTACGAAACGCAGAAAGCAAAGCATCCATAGCCACTTGCTCTAAAAGAGCAGAGCTATCAACTATCATAGCATTGAGCCCTCCTGTTTCAGCAATAAGTGGCACAATAGGACCATCCCTATTTGCAAGCATTTTATTGATTATTTGAGCAGTTTGTGTTGAGCCAGTAAAAGCTACTCCGGCAATTCTATTGTCTGGAACTAATATTTTGCCTAAATATCCACCATCCCCAGGAATGAGGTGTAACACATTCTTTGGTATCCCAGCTTCATGTAGTATCTTAACAGCTTCGTAGGCAATAATCGGCGTTTGCTCTGCCGGTTTTGCCAGCACTGCATTACCTGCTGCAAGTGCAGCTGAGACCTGCCCAATGAAGATAGCGAGCGGAAAATTCCACGGTGATATGCATAAGAAAACTCCTCTGCCTTCAAAAAAGATGAAGTTATCTTCACCTGTTGGGCCCGGCAATTTTTTCCAGTCGCTCAGTTCATTTTTTGCTATCATTGCATAATAACGCAGAAAGTCGATTGCCTCTCTTACTTCTGCTATTGCATCGGATAAAATTTTTCCTGCTTCCACAATCAGAATGTAAATTAACTCTTTCATCCTTTCCTCAAGCAAATCTGCAGCTTTTTCAAGGCATTTAGCGCGCTCTTCTGCTGAAACATTCTGCCACTTAGCAAAAGCACTATGTGCTATTTCAAGAGCGTTTAAAGCTTGATCGCTTGTTGCACTTGACACTTCTCCAATTACATTTTCCAAATGTGCAGGATTCACTACTTCGATAAATTCAGCATTATCAAATAGTGCTTTTCCATCAATTATTGGTCCAACTTGCCACTTTTTTTCACTAAAACCCTTTATATCATCTGCAAATTGTGAGACTATCACAGAATCACTAATATCCATCCCCAAGGAATTTTTTCTTTCTGGTCCCAAAATATCTTGTGGTAATGGAATGCCTGGATGAGGTTCATAATTAAAATTTATAGCTTTTTCCAGTGGATCTGAAATTAACTCATCGATTTTAACGTTAGGATCACTTATTTGATTAACAAACGAACTATTAGCTCCATTTTCAAGAAGGCGTCTTATAAGATAAGGCAACAAGTCACTATGTTCCCCAACGGGTGCGTAGACACGACAGCTAACATTTGTTGCAAGCTCTGACATTGCATAATCATATAAGTCTTTTGCCATTCCATGTAAGCGTTGAAATTCAAATCCAGGGTGGTTTTTATCAGCAAGTTCCATGATAGAGGCAAAAGTATAGACGTTATGAGTTCCAAAGCATGGGTAAAAGCTGTTTGGTTTACTCAAAAGTTTCTGTGCGCACACGAGGTAAGATACGTCAGTATAGCTTTTTCTTGTAAATACTGAGTAATCATTTAATCCCAATTCTTGCGTACACTTGATTTCTGAATCCCAATATGCACCTTTTACAAGCCTCACCATAATTTTATGATTTGATCGAATAGCAACATCCTCTACAAAGTCAAGAACAGATAAAGCACGTTTTTGATATGCTTGTACAGCCAAGCCGAGCCCTTCCCACTCAGAAAGTGATTCATCAAGCCGTAATTGTTCAAACAAGATTAAGGAAATTTCAAGCCTTTCTGTTTCTTCTGCGTCTATGCATAGTGAAATGTTGTATTTTTTTGCCTCGCGGCAGAGCTCTAAAACCTTAGTGAATATCTCACCAGCAATTCGGCCAAATTGACTAAATTCATAACGTGGGTGTAAAGCAGAAAGTTTGATTGAAATTCCATGGGATTTAAAACAATCATTTATTTCAGTGGATTCACCTATAGCTTTTATTGAGTGCATGTATGAATTAAAATACTCTTCTGCATCCTCAGTTGTGTGAGCAGCTTCGCCAAGCATATCAAAAGAGTATAAAAACTTACTATTGTCATCTAGTTTTGCGTACCTTAAAGCTTCTTCTATGGTTTCTCCAACAACAAAATGATTACCAAGCATAGACATTGCTTGTTTTACTGCTTTGCGAATGATCGGTTCTCCTAAATTCTTAAGTAACTTAGAAATTGCGTAATAGAACTTCGAATCGCCTTCATTATCTCTCAATATACTGCTACCTATCATCAAGCTCCATGTGGAAGCATTAACAAACAACGAAGAAGAGAGCCCTAAATATTTATTCCATTCCTGATTGGCAATTTTATCTTTGATTAGCTCGTCTATTGTATAATCATCTGGTATTCTAAGTAGTGACTCAGCAAGACACATAAGCGCTATTCCTTCATCATTGGAAAGCGAGTATTGCTGCATAAAGGAATCTACAATACTTAATTTATTGTGTTTGATTTTTTCAATAACTTGTTTTGCTATATTATAAATTCTATTTTTTGAATCAGCCGAAAGCTCTGCTTTTTCTACAAGATAACGTATATAACTCTTTTCATCAGTACGATAAAATCCTTGTAAACGTTTTCTGAGTTCATTAGGTTCTTGTATAGAGCTTATCATATATAATTATCTCCAAAAAATACTCCGACACCATATGTATGGTGAAATTATATCATAACTTTGCGCAGAGCAAATTGCTATTTACAAAGGGATCAGGGCTGGCTAAAAGAAGTCCATGCAATAACTTCACTAAATCAAAAAGATTGTGCAAGTATGTAGCTCAACACTCCACCACACATCAAGTATTTAGTCTCAGTTGCGGTTTGTACACAGCATTTGAGTTGAATTGATTGCCTTGAATTATCCTTTCTTTTGATGATACATTCTAGATTTCCACTCGGCACTATTTCACCTTTTATGCTTATTACCTCGCTACCATCAAATATCTTTCTGGTTATTCCATTTTGGAATATAAGTGGAAGAACACCCATACCAACTAAGTTGGACCTATGTATACGCTCAAAGCTTTCTGCAATTACAACTTTAATCCCCAACAATAAAGTACCCTTTGCTGCCCAATCCCTACTTGAACCTGTGCCATACTCCTTTCCTGCCACAATGATGAGAGCTTCCTTGTAGCGCATCGCCGCATCAAAAATTGGCATAGTTTCTTGAGAAGGAATATATTTTGTATATCCACCTTCGGTGCTAACCATTTCATTTTTTATTCTAATGTTAGCAAAAGTCCCACGCATCATTACATTGTGATTACCACGACGAGATCCATATGAATTGAAATCCTGTGGTTCAATTCCAAGCCCTTTTAAATATAGACCGGCAGGACTACTCGAGGCAATATTTCCCGCAGGGGAAATATGATCAGTAGTTATGCTATCGCCAAACATTGCTAATATTTGTGCACCCTTTATATCGATTTTATTATTTTTAGGTGATAAGTTATCAAAATAAGGCGGATTTTGTATGTAAGTGCTGTTTGCATCCCAATTATAGATTTCACTTTTTTCACACTTTATCTTTCGCCAATGTTCATCACCAGAAAAAACATCCTTATACTTTTGTATGAACATCTCACGTGTTACCACACTTTTAACACAATCTTCGATTTCATTGTTTGTTGGCCATATATCTTTGAGATAGACATCATTTCCATTCTTATCTTTGCATATTGAATCTTTTGTCAGATCAATTTGCACAGTACCAGCAAGTGCATATGCAACAACAAGTGGCGGAGATGCCAAGTAATTAGCTTTGACTAACGGATGAATTCTTCCTTCAAAGTTACGATTGCCAGATAAAACTGCAGCAACGGTTAAGTTTTTGTTTTTAATGCCATTTTCTATATCTTTATTAAGTGGACCAGAATTCCCAATGCAAGTTGTGCAACCATATCCAACTAGATTAAAACCCAAAGCATTTAGATCTACCTGCAATCCAGACTTTTCTAAATATTCTGTTACAACTTGTGACCCTGGAGCAAGAGAAGTTTTAACCCAAGGCTTTGATTTTAATCCAAGTTTAATTGCATTACGAGCTACAAGACCTGCAGCAATCATCACACTTGGATTTGAGGTATTAGTGCAGCTTGTTATTGCTGCAATAACTACACTTCCATCTTGGAGTTTATCGCTTTCCTTTGACTCATTAACTGAAAATGATTTAGAAAAAGACTCTGCCACTTGTGAAAGAAAAACCTTATCTTGTGGTCTTTTAGGACCAGCCATTACTGGCTTCACGCTCGATAAATCAAGTTCTAGTGCGTCAAAAAATGCTAACTCATTATTGCCACGCCACAATCCTTGCTCTTTCGCATAAGCCTCAACTAACTTAATCAGCTTTTCTGGTCGCCCTGTTAAATGTAAATAATCGAGTGTTTTCTGATCAATTGGAAAAAACCCACAAGTTGCACCATACTCTGGGGCCATGTTTGCTATAGTGGCTCTATCTGCCAAAGATAAATAATCTAAACCATCACCATAAAATTCTACAAACTTACCAACAACGCCTTTTGTTCTTAGGATATTGGTAACCGTCAGCACTAAATCAGTCGCAGTTACTCCTTCCGGCAATCTGCCAATTAATTTAAATCCAACTACTTCTGGAATCACCATACTAATTGGTTGACCAAGCATCACAGACTCAGCTTCTATGCCTCCAACACCCCAACCAAGAACTGATAATCCGTTAACCATTGTAGTATGGCTGTCAGTACCAACTAAAGTGTCAGGATATATGACTCCATCATTATTACACACAACTTGCGCTAAATATTCAAGATTCACTTGGTGGCAAATCCCTGTGCCAGGCGGCACTACTCTAAAATTTGTGAAGGACGATTCCCCCCACTTTAAAAATTGATATCTCTCCAAATTTCTTTTTACTTCTAGCTCAACATTCTTACTGAATGCGGAAACACTTCCATAACTATCTACTTGAACAGAATGGTCAATCACAAGATCAACCGGTACAGACGGATTTATGTTGCTCGGGTTTCCTCCATTTTTCTTAACATAGCTCCGCATTGAAGCTAGATCAACAACAGCAGGAACCCCTGTAAAATCTTGCATCAACACCCTTGCTGGTTTATAGCTAATTTCGTGATTAGTGTGTTTATTAACGCAGTCTGCTAGCACTCTTATGTCATCCAGCTTTACGTTTACTCCATCTTCATTGCGCAATAAATTTTCAAGCAGAACCTTAAGTGAGCAGGGCAATTTAGTCACATCTATTCCTAAAAATTCACTAACACTACTTAGGCTAAAATAGTTGTATGACTTCCCGTCAATGTTTAAAGTCGTTTTTGCGTTTAAAGAATTATTCATCAAGTTACATCATATTAGTTAAAATTGGAATTACTACCGTTACTTTTTTGTTGTTGACCTTGCTGCTCATACATAGTTTCAAAATCTATAGGATCTAGCATCAGTGGGGGAAATCCACCACTACTTGTAACTCTTGCAATTATTTCTCTTGCAAAAGGGAAAAGAAAAGTAGGTCCGCCAATAAACAAAGCTTGTCTTACCTCTTCCTCACTCAACTCTTTTAAATTTTCTATTGAAAAAATACCACAATATTTCGTCTCACAAATGAAAGCTACGCCATCTTTTATGCCTTCATCTTTTACCGTTGCTTTGACTTCTATATGCAAAGTAATTTCATGGAAAGATTTTTCTTCATTCACTTCTTCTTTGTTTTTCGTCCCTTCTAATTTTGCTGAATTGATATTAACCATTACATTAATATCTGGAGCTTTACTAGAAGAAAGGAATGGCGAATTCGGATTCTCAAATGATAGATCTTTAACATATTGACCGTGAATTCTCATTTTTTGTTGTGGCATTTCTTACGTCTCCTTTAATTAAGTTGAGATATTTAATACTTTCTTATATAATATATTCATTTACAAACGAATAGCAAACCTGATTATAAGTTGATATGAAAAACATATTTTCATTAATAATTAATAATGTTCGGATACTTTATATGCCAAGGAGTTGAGTTACTATGATAGAGCTTGTAATATATGCTTTATTAGCGGCGTTCATTTTTTCACGTTTGTATAATTCTTTAGGAAGGTCAGCCAACCTCAACCTAAAAAAGCTAACTAATGTATTGGATGTAAGCCGAAGTAGACAAGATGTAGTAGAAAACATTGAGGGTTACATTGATAGCAATGATGAAAATTCAATAAAAGTTACTTATAAACAAATATTAAAAAAAAACAAAGATTTTTCTATTTCCCACTTTATAGAAGGTTCAAGCATAGCTTTTGAATTAATAATAAAATGTTTCAATCAAGGAAATTTGTCTCAGTTAAAACCACTTCTCGATAAAGACTTATATGATAATTTTGCAGAGAAGATTAAACATCGTAAAGAGGTGCACGAGTCTATAATTGTTTCTATTGTTTCACAAAAGATTTTAGAAATAAAGCTAGTAAAAAACGCAGTGTTTATTGCAGTATATTTCCTTTCAGAGCAAATTAACTTCGTTAAGAATAATAAAGGGGATATCATATCAGGTAGTACATCCACCATTAATAAAGTTGAGGATGTATGGCAATTCAAAAAAAATGTTAATTCATCAGACCCAAGCTGGTTGCTTGTTTCTATTCACTATAAAAAGACAAGTAACGATAAGACAAATGACAAGTAAGATGAGTTTTTTTTGAAATGGAAAGCAAGCTACGCGAAATAGTACTTGACACTGAAACGACAGGTCTTGACACTGGATCTGGTCATCGAATTATTGAAATAGGGTGTGTGGAATTAATTAACCGCATTCCAACAGGTAAAGTATTCCATCGGTACCTTAACCCAGAAAGAGATATACCTTATCACTCATTTAAGATTCACGGTGTTAGTGAAGAATTTTTAGAAGATAAACCATTATTTTCAGATGTTGCACTTGAATTTCTTGACTTTATATCTAATGATATTTTGGTAATTCACAACGCTGAATTCGATGTTAAGTTCCTTAACATGGAGTTAAGCAAGCTGAATGCTGGGTTAATTTCCTCAGATAGAGTGCTAGATACATTACCTCTTGCGAGGAAAAAATTCGCAGGATCACCTGCTTCTTTGAATGCATTATGTAAGCGTTTTGATATATCGCTAGAGAATAGAGAATTGCACGGAGCACTAGTTGATGCTCAATTGCTTGCAAAGGTATATGTTGAACTTACAGGAGGGTTACAAACCTTTCTGTTTGATAATGAATGCAATCAGGACAGTAACTCTACATTCGTTCAGCATAAAGTGCGTAATCTAACTCCCAGAGAACATTCACCAAATAGTGAAGAAATTGATGAACATAAGAAACTGTTAGACAAAATTAACAATACACTTTGGAATAAATGTATTGAATAGATCAACCAATAAAGATACAATTTAATTTTACTGAGAGCATTCTAATGGTAAGGTTTGTAAGATTGTTATCTAATGTGCTAGCAGCATTAGCAGTTGTTTTTTTAGGTTATTGTTATTTCACTAAAAAAGGCATATTTGCCCCAGTAGCGATTCACAACGCAGAAGTTAAGATAGGCGGAGATTTTTCTTTAATTAATCAGGACGGACAGATCCTGCGCAGTAGTGATTTTAAAGATAAATACATGATGATTTTCTTTGGGTTTTCCTCATGCAAAAGAACTTGCCCTATGAACCTTGGAATAATTTCAGAAACACTTGCAAAGTTAGATGAGAAAACTAACAACAAGCTACAAACATTTTTTATCACAGTTGATCCTGAGCGCGATAGCACGGAAAGACTTAAAGAATTTCAGCAGCAATTTGACCACAGAATACAAATGTTAACTGGTGAAAGAGAAAAAATAGACGAAGTAGTTGCGAAATACAAAGTATATGCAAGCAAAGTTGGTGGAGAAGAAGAAATCAACCATTCTTCGATAATATATCTTATTGGCCCTGGAGGAAAATATGTTACACACTTTGCAGCCGATTTAAATTCAGACGAAAGTCAATCTGATAAGATTTTGGCTGAGATCAGAAAATACGTAAACTGAATTATAGATTCTTCTGTTAATTACGCAACTGCATGAGCGTTATAATTTAATCTCCACCTGGAAGACACATTGGAATGACACTATTTGCTGTCTTCAAAAATAAACATTCGTAAAATTGTGCTTTTAATATGGGTTATCAGTTTAAAAATGTTGCTAATCAGCATATATGAATGTAATATTAATTAACATTCATAAACGAAGCAATACCATGGAAAATAGTTATAATGCCGATGCAATAAAAATCTTAAGGGGTCTTGATGCTGTAAGGAAACGTCCAGGTATGTACATTGGTGACACTGACGATGGATCTGGCTTGCACCACATGGTATATGAGGTTGTTGACAACGCAATAGATGAGTCTTTAGCTGGATATTGTGATAAAATTGAAGTTAGTATAAATGCAGATGGTTCAGTATCTGTAACTGATAATGGTCGTGGCATTCCAACTGACATTCATGAAGAAGAAGGAATATCAGCAGCAGAGGTAATAATGACTCAACTCCATGCTGGTGGTAAATTTGACAGCAATACCTATAAGGTTTCTGGGGGATTACATGGTGTTGGAATCTCAGTTGTGAATGCATTATCAAGCTGGTTGGAATTAACTATTTGGCGCAATAAGAAAGAACACTTTATGCGTTTTGAAGATGGTGAGTCTATTGAACCTTTAAAGGTAGTCAACGAAAATACAAACAAAAGAGGAACTAAAGTCACGTTCATGCCATCAACAGAGACTTTTAATGGCATTAATTTCAGTTACTCAACGCTTGAAAGTCGTATAAGAGAATTAGCATTTTTAAATTTAAATATCGACATTACTTTACGTGATCTGCGCAATGAACCATATACAGAATCTCATTTCAATCAGAGCAATCAATCTAAAGACAATTTTGGTACAGCAAATTTTGTGCAGTATTTAGATAAGAATAAGACACATGTAACTAAAATTGCCAGTATGAAAGGAGATGCAGAAGATCTTGGCATCAGCTTGGAAATATCGATGGAATGGAATGATTCCTACTATGAGAATATGTTGTGTTTCACTAATAATATACGGCAACGAGATGGTGGTACGCATTTGGCAGGATTTAGATCTGCACTAACTAGATGTATCAATAACTATGCAACTAATGAAGGGTTTTTAAAGAAAGCAAAAGTAAATTTAACTGGAGAGGACGTTAGAGAAGGTTTAACTTGTGTTTTATCTCTCAAGATGCCTGACCCTAAGTTTTCTTCACAAACAAAAGATAAACTAGTTAGTTCTGAAGCACGTGCAGTTGTAGAAAGTATAGTTTCTGATAAATTGAGCACAATCCTTGAAACTGATCCCAAATTGGCGGCAAGCATAGTAGAAAGAGCAATTAGGTCAGCAAAAGGAAGAGAAGCCGCAAGAAAAGCACGAGAGCTAGTTAAAAGCAAAAACAATATTGATATTGCAACTCTGCCAGGAAAGCTTGCTGATTGCCAGGAAAAAGCCCCTGAGTTATCGGAATTATTTATAGTAGAGGGTAATTCAGCAGGTGGTACTGCAAAGCAGGGGCGTAATCGTAAAACACAAGCAGTGCTTGCCTTAAGAGGAAAAATTCTAAACGTAGAACGTGTAAGTTTAGATCGTATTTTTTCATCTGCAGAAATAGGCTCTTTAATTACTGCAATTGGTGCTGGAATAGGGAGTGAACACTTCGATATTGAAAAAGCTAGATATCATAAAATTATCATCATGACAGATGCAGATGTTGATGGTTCACATATAAGAACTTTGATTCTGACTTTCTTTTTTAGACACATGCGTGAAGTTATTGAAAAAGGCTACTTATACATAGCACAGCCACCCCTCTATAAAGTTACAAAGAATGCTAAAGACACTTATATTAAAGATGACGAAACTTTTGAAGAGTATATAATAAACTCAGCAGTTAAAAGATTAACACTAAGTAGTACAGCTACAGAATTTAACGATTTGCGCCTTATTTTGAATAAATGCGTTAGCATTTCTAATATTAGCAAAAATTATGATAGAGAAATACCACAAAATCTCTTAGAGTCATTGCTAATTTTAAGTAAAAAGAATGCTCTATCATCGGCTGATGAGATATTAAAGTATTTGAAGTTAATGTACAGCGAATACACTTGGGAAGTGGAAATAAAAGATGAAGAAAAAGAAATTCATATCTCTAAATTGTTTCAAGGATTGGCAGACAAATATATATTTGCACTTAGTATGCTTGAAGGCAAAGATATGCAAAACATATTAAGTTTGCTTGATGGTATAAGTAATTTATTTAATGGTGATTCATTTTTAAAGTCACAAGAAACTGAAATAAGAATCACTTCTCCAAGTACGCTTGCAAAAATAATAATGGACTATGGTAAAAAAGGTTTAACTCTGCAGAGATTTAAAGGTCTTGGTGAAATGAATGCTGATCAGCTATGGGATACTACGTTAAATCCTGAGGCTAGAACTTTACTAAAGGTTGAAATAAAAGATTGTGAAGAAGCTGATTCCATATTTTCAATACTAATGGGTGATATAGTTGAACCACGCCGTGATTTTATTAATAGCAATGCACTCAACGTGCATGATGTTGATATTTGAACTTTTAGCAAAATGTACGAACGTTACGGGTTTAAGCAAAGACTGTGTCATTCAAGTAGCTGACACTGGTTTCTTTATAACGGTGTCATTCCAGTGCTTGACACTGGAATGGCTTTGTTGCATCGCTCAAGTGAAAAGAACTGGCAGTTACTGACAAAATTCATTATAAATAGCGATTTAACTGTTGAAGAAAAAATATGCCACAAAAAATGAGGGTCAGTAACCATAGCGAATATAACAAATTTCTAGAAAAAAGAGGAAATATTTTTCATTATATCAACGAAGCCATAGAAAAGTGGTACGAGAATGGTCCAAAAATACCAGGTGGCAACAATATTTATAGCGATAAAGTTGTAATTTTGGTGCACATAATAACTTGTTTATTTAGAATAGGCCTGAGGCAAACAGTTGGGTTTATAGCAGGATACCTTGAGCAAATTGGGAAAAATTTGCAAGTTATCAGCTATTCACAATCATCAAGAAGGTTTAAGAAACTCAATATTAAGATCAATGATTGCAGAAAATAATATGGAAGATATCGAAATTGCTATAGACAGTACAGGAATTAGTATATACAACAACACTTCTGGTCATAGCAAAGAAAATAGCGAAGATAGAAAGTATCGCAGCTATGAACAGACAAGAAAATTGCATGTAATGTTGAATACAAACAGCAAAAAAGCCATAGCTGTAAAATACAGTAACGGTGTCTACTCTGATCACTATGGAGCTTGTGATTTGCTAAAAGAAGTCGATTTTCAGTATGTCATAAAAGTACTATATGCAGATAGGGCATATGACAGAGAAAAGCTCTATAAGCTGTGTAATCAATATGGTATAAAAACGAAAATTCCTCCGAAAAACAACGCAGCAGAGCATCCAAAGTTAGACTATATGGCTGAGAGAAATTCTGCAGTCAAGCTCATAAAGTCATATGATGAAGATGGTATAAAGAAGTGGAAAAAAGAGATGAGTTATGGAAAAAGATCTTATATAGAAGGTTTTTTCTCGCGATTAAAAAAGACATTTGGATTTAGTTTTAGGAACAAATCTGAAATGAATCGTGAGAGGGAACTAAATGTTATTTGCTTAACAAATTTACTGAAATAGGCATGGCTAAGTTTGAGATAGCTTCATGAATTTATTGTACGTTACCTACTATCCGAAGAGCGATGCAACAAAGCCCACTGGAATCCAGTTATTTGGATTTTGACTCTCATATAAAGACCAAGAGACTAGGCAGTATTTCTAAAGCTTATACAAAGCATAAAATGGGTTTACTGTTGCATAGTGCCTAGCAAAGACGGATTACCTTTAGGTCTATCTTCCCAACAATGTTGGGCGCGTTCTATTAGGGAAGAAGAAACGGCACAAGAAAAAGCAAACAGAAAATACCGTACCTCCATAGAAGAAAAAGAAAGTTATAAGTGGATAACAGCTCTCAAAGAAACTATAAACAACCTTCCTCCAAATGTACAACTTGTTACCCTTGGTGATAGGGAAGCAGACATCTTCAAATTTTTATGGGTGGCTGAGACGTTAGGTAGTTTTTATGTAATCCGCAATCGAGCTAATAGAAGATTTATCTGTACTGAAGTCGGAAAAACAGATTTGCAAACACGCATCACTCAACTGCCAGTAAAAAAGAAAATTTCTCTAGAAGTTACTAAAGGTGGAAACCAGAGATCAAGAAAAGCTAATATTGAAGTTAAGTATATGAAAGCCTATCAGATCTTCTTCCATTTATGGGTAAGGTCATAATTAACCGTGAAAGGTTACATGTAATGTTTCTTCACATAATTATCAATAATTGCCTTAAATTCTTCAGAGACATTATCACCTTGTAAAGTTTTGAAATATTTGCCGTTTTTGTAGACTGCTGAAACAGGTTTTTCTCCATATCCAGGTAAGCTGATTCCCAAATTTGCGTGTTTGCTTTCTCCAGGACCATTTACTATGCATCCCATAACAGCAATGTTCATATGCTCTACACCTGGATTTTTTTTCTTCCACATCGGCATATGAGTTTTTATATAGCCATTCACTTCTTCAGTTAATATACGAAAACGATCGCTGCTCGTGCGCCCACAACCAGGACATGAATTAACCTGAGGGTTAAAGTATCGCAAGCCTATAGACTGCAATATTTCCTGACACACCACCACTTCATTAGTACGCGATTCACCAGGACGTTGAGTCAAAGAAGCCCGTATTGTATCTCCAATGCCATTTTGCAATAAATAAGTAAGCCCTGCTGCGGTATTTACCACACCTTTATTGCCCATACCAGCCTCAGTTAAACCCAAATGCAGCGCATAATTGGAAGATTTTGCAAGTGCCATATAAACTAAAATTAAATCTTGCACTTTGCTAACTTTACATGAAATGATTATTTTGTTTGAATTTAGACCAATTCCTTCAGCTTTTTTTGCACTATCAAGAGCAGACATTACAAGTGCTTTGCGCAGTATAACATCAGAAGGCCTTGAATTACTAAGCGAAGAGTTTTCATCCATCAATTTTTGCAAAAGGTATTTATCAAGACTACCCCAATTTACCCCAATTCTAACCGGAAGATCGTGCATTATTGCATACTCTATCACCCTTTCAAACTTCTCATCACGTTTGTCGCCAAAGCCTATATTGCCTGGATTGATTCTAATTTTACCCAGCATTTTGATGTTGTCTGGATAATCTTGAACTAATTTATCTAGCTCATATTGACCGCAGCCTACCAATATTTTACCGTCAAAACCTTCTTTATTTATCTCTTCTACTATATAAGGTATTGCTCTTGCTACCTCCTCTGAGTTCAAGGCAATTCGCACCAATTCTGAACCTGTACGCGCTAGTTCTGTTATCTCTTTTGCATAATGTTTTGCGCTACTTTTTATATTATCAGAATCTATATGCACACCAAGCGCCATAGATTGTACAACTACAGGATTATTTCCGCCTATCTTTACTTTTCCAACTTCTACAACATGAGTTTTGTGCCTGGAAATTGGCGATAATTCACATGCATCGTCATTCAATATCAGGTCTGTATCTAGCATATTATTAATTGTGATACTATTTTACTGTTTCAGCTACGCTGCCAAACGAACTTGAACCATTCAAACTATAAGCATCTACGTTATCCAAATTAGCAATAGAATCATGTGAGCACGTTCTTCTTGAAGGAGTTTCTTTTATAGTGATATTTATAGGAGAAACTTTCTTTTCTCGTGTTGAAGTAACTTTCTTCCCTTCTTGTTGTTCACTTTCATGCTGCTTACTTTCATACTGAGAAACTGGCTCTTGATCTATAAATACAGCACCCTTTAAACGTGCGATATTAATACCATGCTGATTTATCATAGCGCTCTCTTCATCGTCGACTATGCACGCTTCCATGTCATTTGGCTCATTATCAAGACTAGCAATTTTTTTCTCTTTTAATTTTTTTATTAGATCTTCTTTATTTATAGCTCGATCTTGTGACTTTTTTTTCTTGAGCAATTCCCTACGCTTCTCATACAGTTTATATGACTCAGCAAAATCCTCATCTGTATGAAAGTTTGCACCACCAGGGTTACCAGGAGGTATGTATCTCTTACTGAGCTTAGATTTAGCTCCAGCACTATGCACAGTAAAAAAGCTAGAAACCAAAAACATTAATATAAACAAAACTTTAGAAAAAATCCTAAGCATATGGTGCTATAGTAAATATCGTGTTTTAAAAGATAGCAATTAACAAACTTTAAGTAAACCAGAATCTTTACTAACTTTACAATACAAATATTTTTCTAAAAAGTGATATGTTTACTATCAAAAAATCTACATAGGCTAAGAGAAGAGGAAGGTGTTACAAGTTGCGTAACACCTTTTCAAGAAAAGTGTTATGCAGCTATATGTTTGTCAACTTTTAAGTCATTCCGTAGTTTTTTAGTACCATCGGTAGCATCTACATTATTAAGTTTTGCGTCTGGTGTATCTTTAGACAAGTTCTTTTCTTTCTCCCTTTCACACTTAACTCCCTGATAGATACAGAATGCAACAAAACTAGTTATCGCTATTACGGCAACAGCAGTGGCTATGGTACAAATTAGTAGTGTTTTTTCTTGATCTGCTACTGCCTCTGCAAGTGTTTCCACTTTTTCTTGCAGGCCGTTTAAGTGCTCTTGCATAGCTTGAAACTGCTCAGTACCAATCTTGTCTTCTAATGCACTAAAAACTTTTTCAAACTGCTCAGCATCTATCTTTTGAGCTTCTTGCCATTCTTTTAATGCACTAAATACCTCTTCAAACTGTTTAGCATCTATCTTTTGAGCTTCTTGCCATTCTTTTAATGCACCAAAAACTTTTTCAAACTGCTCAGCATCGATTTTTTGACTTTCTTGCAATTCTGTTACACCTAACCAATTGCACAAAATTCCTTTTACCATTTTAACCCCCTAGTTAATTAATATATTATAATTTTACATTCCCAATGTTTAAATTATTATTAAATTAACTGTCATTATGTATTGACCTTTTAATAATTTTGTTTGACTTGCTTTTTGAAAGTGCGGAAACTTAAATTAAGGTATTACAAGATTGTTATTCAACCAATATCTCTCTTTTCCCTGAGTAATTTGGAGCGCTGACAATACCTTCCTTTTCCATTCTTTCAACGATGTTTGCTGCTCTGTTATAGCCTATTCTAAGCTGCCTTTGAATGTAACTGGTTGAAACTTTTTGATCTCTTTGAATGATGGCCACTGCTTGGTTATAGAGGTCATTTTCTTCATCCTCCGTTTCATCGTGTGACTCTGTAGAAGAATTTTCATCTTCTTTAGTGATTTCCTCCATGTAGTTTGGCTCACCTTGCATTTTCAGATGATCAACTATATCTTGCACCTCATTATCACTTACAAATGGGCCGTGAACTCGAATGATCTTACCACCAGAGGCCATATAGAGCATGTCACCCATGCCGAGCAATTGTTCAGCCCCTTGTTCGCCAAGTATTGTACGGCTATCTATCTTAGAAGTAACAGCAAAACTGATTCTCGTTGGAAAGTTCGCCTTTATCACACCTGTGATCACATCCACAGATGGGCGTTGTGTTGCCATTATGATGTGTATTCCTGCAGCACGAGCCATCTGAGCTAAGCGTTGAATAGAGCACTCTATTTCTTTGCCGGCAACAAGCATCAAATCTGCCATTTCATCCACGATCACTACAATATATGGAAATGTTTCCATCTTGATTGGTATTTTTTCAAACAGAGGTTTGCCTGTTGTTGAGTTAAAGCCAATCTGCACAACGCGCTCCAATTCTATTCCACTATTCATCGCTTCTGTGATTTTTTGATTATAGTTTATAACATTGCGTACATTCAAATACGACATCATGCGATAGCGGTTTTCCATTTCTTTCACTATCCACTTAAGAGCGACTACAGCCTTTTTTGGCTCTGTTACTACTGGCGTTATTAGATGTGGTATTGCATCATATATTGAAAGCTCAAGCATTTTGGGGTCGATCATTATCATCTTGCATCCGTCAGGACTTAATCGATAAACGAGTGAAAGAATCATAGTGTTAATCGCAACTGATTTACCAGACCCTGTGGTTCCAGCAACGAGCAAGTGAGGCATTTTAGTTAGATCTGCAATAACTGGTTTTCCACTTATTTCTTTGCCAAGCGCAATTGGAAGATTTAAGTTTGCATTTTGGTATTCTGGTGATTCAAGCAAATCACGCAGCATTACAATTTCCCGTTCCTTGTTCGGCAACTCTATTCCCATAGCATTTTGCCCACGAATTATTGAAATACGTGCAGAGAGTGCACTCATCGAACGTGCAATGTCATCTGCAAGGCCAATTACTCTTGCAGATTTCGTACCAGCTTGTGGTTCAAGTTTGTATAAAGTCACAACCGGCCCATAGCATACACTGATAATTTTTCCTTGCACGCCAAAATCACTCAGGACTTGTTCCAGCAGAGATAAATTTTTATTGCTCTCCATTTCATTCAGCTGTTTTCTCTGCAAAGACTCCTCTGCTTTGGAAAGTAAATGAATGCTTGGAAATTCGAACTCACTGGAAGGTTTAAAAATTTCTTCGGTAGCTTTTTTCTGTCTTTCTTTTGGTTGTTGTTTAGTAGTGATTTTAGTTTTATGTTTTTCTTCTACTACTAATGGTGCAACTGAATATTCAGCAGTTTTATGTGATCTGAAGAATGGAACATTTACAAATAAGCAAGCTATTTTTTTACATAAGAAGAATAGAGAGTAAATTGTTCTCTTCCAACCAACAGATCCTACAAGACCTATTAATGTTACTATCACAAATACATAAAACGGGCAGTTATTAACGAGTGCATTCCCTATTATTCCACTGTGTCTGTACCTTGCTGTGATGCCTAGCGAAAGTTGTGGTAATATAGCACATACCCCTAAATTGATTAATATTAAATAGAGAATTTTCAGCAGTATTTTTGCTGGCCTGAAGATCAACAAGTAAACTATGGTTGTAGCTATTGTAACACTAGTTAATCCAAGAAATTGAACCAATATATCAGCTAAATATGAACCTACTATTCCACCTAAATTTGTCACTTCCTCATTTGTAGCCGTGTTTAAGGAAGGATCTTTATAGTTATAGCTAAAAACTGATATATATATATATATTAAAAGGGATAGATATATTGCTGATTTTAGATATTTTTTTAACATCTACCTAAAGTAGTAAGCTACTGTATATTTTACAAAGTGAATTGTTATTAGCAATATCATTATAGATAAATCTAATCCGTTGAACGGTGGTATATATCTTCTAATAATCTTTAGTGGTGGATATGTCAATTGGTTCAAGATGTGCATTATGCTACTGACAGTTTCATTATATATGTTCACCATATTAAGTTTAACCAGCCAGTTTAGGACAACCCAACATATTAGAATGAAGCTATAAAGATCAAGTAACGTATTGAGTAGATATATGATTGGATGCATACATATCTATTACACGAAAGTTATATAAAAGACAAGTATTTAGCCTTTTCAAACTCAAAATGTTGTTTTTGCTGAACCAAAAAAAACTTCATTTTTTGAGCTGGGCAAAGCCACCTAAAGTAGAGAATGGACAAGGAAGGAGGGGTGTATAATATATATTAATGTTGGTATTTATTTCTTATAAATATCATCTCTATGTCCTATCTCTGTGATAGTTACTATATGATCTAATTGATTTACTCTGTAAATTACACGATAGTCACCAACTCTTAGCCTTCTACATCCTTTTAAGTTATGATGTAGTGGTTCACCAAAATTTATTGGGTCAACTGTAAGACGTTCTTTTATAGCCTTTTGAACTCTTAGCCTTATTGTCTTTGGAAGGTTTGGTAAATCTTTTTCAACAACACTCTTTAGAGACTTAACCTTGTAACGCTCTAATCCCACTTAATATCTTCAAAATCAACTGTTTCTGCACCTTCAACATCACGCTCATCAGAAATTTTAGATACTAAAAAATCCTCCATTTCAAGCTCAACTGCTTCTCTAAATAGTTTTCCTGCTAATTCTTGAACGGGCTGTTTAGTAAATTCAGATAATTCAGCAAGATGCTTTAAAGTTTCTTCGCTAAGAGCTATGTTAATGCCTGAATTTGCCATATGTTTTACCAAAGTCCACTAATAATTATACAACATTTTTTTTAATTTTTCAATAAAGAAAGGAAGGAAGGAGGGCTGTATAAAAATATATTTAATGTTTATCAAGTAGCCTTCTCATAAATGGTGTCTCTATGTCCTGCTGTAGCAACAAATACCTTATGTTTTGCAATATTTACAGTATAAATAATTCGATAATCACTAACCCTTATTCTTCTATACCCTTTTAGCCTGCCACGTAATGGTTTACCAAATTTAATTGGATCAGTTGTAAGCCGCTCGTTTATCGCTTTTGTAATCCTTGATCTTATTGTTTTTGGAAGATTTAGAAAATCTCTTTCAGTAAAGTTTTTTGAGTAGACAATATCGTATCTCAGTTTATGTCCTCTCCCTTTCAGATAGTACTGTGTTCCAGTCTACATCCTCACATTCCTTAATAGTTTTATATAACGCAATATCTTCTACTTCGCACTCGATTCCTTCGATGACTAACCTTTTTGCTAGTTCTTGAACGGATTCCTTGGTGATTTCAGCTAACTTAGTAAGGTTATGTGAAGTTTTTGGGTCAAAAGTTATACTAATTCCTGAATCTGTCATATGTTTTACCAAAGTCTACTAATAATTATACAACATTTTTCTGAATTTTTCAATAAAGGAAGTTGATGATATGTAAGAAAAATTTTGCCACCTGCGTTAATAAATAATTAAAGATTTAGCATATTTATCTACCCTCTATTCTATTACTGAAGTTAGACCACTTTTTTCTATTAATATTTTTTGTTTATAAAGATGAGCAGTTACTCATCACGCAGTTGATCTATGGATATAATACTACCGTTTGATAGTTTTTCAGTACATTTTTCACTTTTGTATTCTTTATCAGAGTCGATACTGATTTTGTCAAATATTAAAACATCTCCTGAAATTTTATCACGAAACTCACTAATAGCAAAAAACGGTATAGTAATTCGCTCTTGTTTTCCTTGAAAACTCAAACTGACGCTAAATTTATCCTCAGAAACTTTTAAATCATAGAATTGATGCTGTAATATAATAAGCATTTGAGTAGGGTATGACTTTTTCAAACGATCTGGCATGGTCACACCATTAAAATATGTGAAAAATAATATTTCTAAGTGAGGGATAAAACCATTACCTGATATAACATCTAAAGTCTTTTTGATAACTTGAAACTTAGCAGAATTAAGCAGTTTTTTGTAATCTGTTTGCTCCATATAACTTTCACATACGTAAATTTTGGGGGAACTTCTGTTACCCGGCGTTCCCTGAACCGTGCTTTAGTAATAAATTGGTTGTGCTAAATTAAGCAGCAACACGATATTCTTCAGCAGCAAAATTATCGTTTGCATTTAAATTATGAACTCTTAGCGGTGGTGTCTAACCGAGCAAAGCTACCATCTTTACTATGCATGTCGATCCTTAATCGCCCCCGTATAATTAAAAAACATGGTGGAGGCGCCGAGTACTGCCCTCGGGTCCAATACACCTATTACAAGGTAATTTTATTGCTATAGTACACAAAATGTACATAGCTATTATATAGCAACATTAAATAAATGTCAAGATATTATGACCTTAAGTTGATTTATTGCTAAAACAAAATTAATATTTCCAGTAAAAAATTCTGTGCTCTTAACCTGACACATATGGCTTTTTGAATACTCCCAATGAAAATATTTATAAATAAATATTTACTCTTCTTTTTTATTGTTTTTAGGTTTTTCTTGATCAACCATTTCTCCACCGATCTCTTTTATTTTTAGTATCAACGACTCTGGTACATACATGTCAATTACTTCTTCTGCTGTCACAAATAAAGCCTGATAAGAGTGTGAATTTATTATCCAATTAGGCAATATGTCTTCTGCTTCTATTTTATACTCTCCCTCTTTTTTGTCATATACTGTGTAGCAATATAAGTGCACAGCAAAAAATAATACATAAGAGAGTAATATTCCTTTAAGCACTCCGAGAAAGATTCCAGTAACTCTATCGATAAACCCCAACCTTATGGGTGATAATATGTACATTAGCCAGTTATTTATTATCATGAATATAAGATTAAGTATAATAAATACAGAGATTGTAGAAAGTATGTTTAGTGTAACTTTAGAATCAAAATATTTACTATAATTTGGAGCGAAAAAATCATAGTGATTAGCTGTCAGAAAGACCGATAAAAATAGAAACATTAGTGCGCATAGCTCTTTTATAAAGCCTCTAGTTACCGAGATTATTACGCATAGAACAACAATGAAGATAATTAGGCTATCGAAAAGCATGTTTTATATCTATATGGTTTTCAAGATATAATAGTTGTAAATAACAAGGTTGTAAAATTAATTGTATTTATGCTGCATCAATTGATCTAAATACCTAGCGATCATGTCAATTTCTAAATTCAAATAATCATTTACTTTGTTGTACTGAAAAGTTGTATTTTCCCATGTATAGGGAGTGATATTTACTGTAAATTCCTGATTAATAACTGAATTCACTGTGAGGGAAACCCCATCTAGTGTAACGGAGCTTTTTTTTGCAACAAATTTAATTAATTCTTGTGGGCACGATAGTTTGATTTCATGAGAATCTAAATTTTGATTAATTGTTAAAAATTTTACTATCCCGTCAACATGACCCTGAACTAGGTGGCCATCGATCTTATCACTTAATCTCATTGCTTGTTCGAGATTTATTTTTTTTCCTATTCTCCACGTATTTAAGTTAGCAACCTTCATAGTTTCTTGAGATGCTTGGACTGTAAATGTATCGCTCATTATATCAACAACAGTTAAACACACACCAGAGCAAGCTATTGAATCTCCTTTATTTATAGAGGATAAATTTTGTGTCTTGATATGGAAAATTTGATCAGAGTTGGAGTGAGTGGTAGTATCAGTTATAGTCCCGATATCCGTGATAATTCCTTTAAACATATGGTGAAAATAAATAATTTTACCATGAAAAATTTTTTACAACAACTTATTTCTATTTTGTTATAGTTAAAGTAATTCTGGTTTACCGACAATTTAAAAAACGACAAATTCGTCATCCCGCTACGTGTTAGCGGGATCTAGAGATACCGTGACGGTATGACGTAGGAAAACTGAGCCTGCACTAGCTATAGGCGCGAGAAAGGGGATCGTTTTCACTTACTTGTTCAATAGATTCTATAGAATATTCAGAATATATGAAATAAGCCAAACTCAGAACACATAATGCAGTTAATATTGGTAACCCTATGTTCAATGCTAGCCCAATACTTTCTCTTTTTTCTGGTGGCACTAATCCTTTTAACATTGACACTTTTCCTAACGGAAAATGCCATAAGCAAAGTGTTGATGCAGATGCTACTATTATAAATAGACAAAAATAAGCCTTTTTTGAGGAAAATACAGTTTTTAATGATGATTTGAGTGTAATGTTAGTAGGTGGTAGAGTTTTAGCTTCATTTGTTGCTGGTGAAAGATCTTTAATTGGTAAAGGGTTTGTAGATTTATGAGGAGTATTTTCATGTTGTGGAGAAGGTTGTTGTATATAAACACCTGAAACTAATTTAAGCAATTGCTCTTTTTTTCTATATACTTGTTTTTGTAAATATTCTTTACCTAAAAGTGAGTTACTAAGAGGTTGTGGCCTTTCGAGTATCTGTAATACTTCTGATATTTCGCCTGGCTCTAATATTGCATGTAATTGTTTATCTTGAAAGTAAACAATATTGAATACTGAGCTGAAAATATTGCAAAATGTTTCTGGATCTTGATTTTTGTATCCACTCATCACTTCAATAAATATTTTATCGAGTTTTTTCCCCTGTGCTCAATTTGGTTATCTATCATAGCTACTCTAGCATCATTTTGTGCTTGTTTTATGGCTAATGGTTTTTCTTTCTCTGATAGTTCTTTGGTCTGCTTTTTTGACTTCTTTTTTCTGTTAGCCTTAAAATACTCTGTGTGCGAAGTAGTTTGACCGAAATCAGAAATAAGCATTGTGACGTCTTCTATTCTTCTTTCGTCGATTCCATCTTTTTGTGTTACCTTGTCCTGTTTTGTCTCTTGAAGTGTTGGATGGTAAGTCAAAGCCCTCTGGTTTCGTATGGACAGTTTTGGTGGCTGTTGAAAGAAGAATTGTATTGTATTAAAAAAATTGGATAGCCGAAAAGAAGATCCAAACCAAAAAAAATTGTCACGCATTGCAGCAACAACTATTGGAACCCGCATCACTTGCTTTTTACTACTTGTTAAATTATAGCCAAACAGGCCTGTAACTGGTACGATTTGTTTATTTTGTGCATTTTTTTTGTTAGTTTCACTCTGTTCTTTTTTGTCTTCATTTTCAGTTTTTTCTGCATGTTGTAGCTTTTCATTTAGAAATAACTCGATTTGGTACAAGTTGTCCAGGTTAATGTTTTCAACGTCTGTTTGTAGCGTTATCGTTGTGCCCTGCAGAAGGATTTGAGGCGGAGCACTATTTACGAATTCTTCTACAGTTTTATAACTGTTAGTTTTACAGTAGTTATTATATAGTTCACTGCTTTCTTTGGGCACTTTTATGTTGGCTGTAAATTTTTTTTCCCGGGAAAGGCAGATTTTGAAAAAATCAATTAAAGGGTTTATTCGAAATAATCCTATATTAAAGGTGTCTTTATCTGTTGCTGTTAGCTCAAATGAAAATTCTTGTATATTACTTTCAATACTTCTCGAGCGAATAGTACTGATCTTAATTGTTTCGCTAGAAAATGCTTTACTTATGTTTCTGGATTTTTCCTTAAAGAGCTTAGGTAAATCCTCTATTTTATACTTATTCTTAGTTTCAGTATTACTGTTGTGCATAGTTGATACAGCAAATTCATCAACGCAAAGGTAAATAAAAAAGATTAATCAGTCAATAAATTAATAATCAGAATAGGGCAATTTTTCGGATTGTTGATGATATTTAAAATTTCACTATAATGAAAGTTTAAGCCAGCGTTTTTAAGATGAATAAAGAGTTATTAGATGACATACTTTCACTTGAAGATAAAGCAGTTTCCGAAATTGAGAATGCTTCTTCTTTGCAAGATTTAGAAAAAGTTAGGCTATTATATTTGGGAAAAAAGGGTGTAGTTAGAGCGTATTTTGATAACTTAAAAAAGATAGAAAATGCAGAGAAAAAGCGTGATTTAGGTGCAGTGATTAACGCTTTACGTGATAAGATAGATCATCTTATCATGAATAGGGAAAATGTGCTAAAAACAGAAGAAGTTAACTTTAAATTGCAGAACGAGGCGGTTGATATCACGTTGCCCGTTAGACCAGAAAAAATGGGCAAGGTCCATCCACTCAGTAAGGTTATAAATGAAGTAAAGCTTATTTTTGCACATATGGGTTTTAAAGCAGTTGATGGCCCTGATATTGAAGATGAATTTCATGTATTTGATGCACTGAATACTCCAAGTCATCATCCTGCGCGAGAGGAGCAAGATACCTTCTACTTAAAGAATAAAATAAACGATAAAAGAATGGTACTGCGCACTCACACTTCATCTGTACAGATTAGAACCATGGAAAAAACAAAAAAATGCCCAATTAAAATAGTAGCCCCTGGTAGGGTATACAGAAATGACTTTGATGCAACTCATACTCCTATGTTTCACCAGATAGAAGGGTTATATGTCGATGAAAACGTCAATATGGGCCAGTTAAAATTTACTATTCATCACTTCCTTAATAAGTTTTTTGGAGATAAAGGGCTGAAGATACGTTTTCGTAATAGTTTTTTTCCTTTTACTGAACCCTCTGCGGAAGTGGACATAAGTTATAAAGGTAGTAAATGGATAGAAGTGCTTGGATGTGGTATGGTGCATCCAAATGTCTTTCAAAATGTTGGAATAGACCATACTAAATACAACGGTTTTGCGTTTGGCATTGGTATAGAAAGGCTTGCGATGCTAAAATATCAAATCAGCGACCTAAGAAGCTTTTACGATAACAAAATCAGTTGGCTTGATCATTATGGTTTTCATTTTTCATCTTTAAGATAAGTGATAAATAAAGCTCATACTTTTATCATACTTGCTGCCGGGCATGGCAGGCGGATGAATTCAGATTTGCCTAAGGTTCTGCACGAAATAGGCAATTTTTCCATGCTTCAGCATGTCATTTACAATGCAAAACAGTTAAATCCTGAAAATATTGCTGTTGTAGTTGATCTGCCTTTAATTGAAAGACTAAAGTGCTTTAAGGATATACAGTTAATTACACAAGAATTAACACTTGGCACGGGAGATGCGGTCAAAACTGCGATGAGAAACCTAAGAGAATTGCCAGATTCAAGCATAGTTGTTGTGCAGTATGGGGATACTCCGCTCATAAAAAGCAGCACAATAACTAAAATGATTAGTTATTTAGAAGGCAAGGCTCTAGTTTGCCTAGGTTTTAGGACAAGCAATAAAGAATACGGTAGGTTAATTATTGAGAATGGTTCCTTAAGAGAAATCGTAGAAGCAAAGAGTGATAAAAATAATCATGAAGAATTTCTTGCAAATGCTGGAATAATGGTTGCATGTGCAAAGAATTTACGTGAATTGGTGGAGAAAATAGAGTGCAATAGCTCAACTCATGAATATTACTTGACCGATATAGTTTCCATTGCAGTGAAGAGTAATTTAAATGTCGGTTACGTTATTACCGGTGGAGAAGAAGCAACGGGAATAAATAACAGAAATGACCTTATAAAAGCTGAATTTTACTTTCAAGAAAATAAAAGAAAAGTTTTTACCGACTCCGGAGTAACGCTTGTTGCACCAGAGACTGTTTTCTTTTCTCTTGATACGCAAATTGCCAGAGATTCAGTTATTTACCCATATGTTTTTTTCGGTACTGGAGTGAAAATAGAGTCTGGTGCGAAAATACTGCCATTTTCGCATTTAGAAAACTGCTTAATTAAAAGTAATGCTGAGGTCGGTCCATTTACCAGAATACGCGGAAACACAACAATTGGTAATAAGGCAAAAATAGGAAATTTTGTGGAAGTGAAAACAAGTGAAGTTGGTCAAAACACTAGAATAAAACACTTAAGTTATATAGGAAATGCTAAAGTAGGGCAGGAGAGTAATATAGGAGCAGGCACTATTGTTTGTAATTATGATGGGAAAAATAAACATGAAACGAATATAGGGAGCAATTGCTTTGTTGGCGCCAATAGCTCACTAATTGCGCCGCTTAATATTCATGATGAATCTGTAATTGCAGCAGGTAGTGTTATAGTTGAGGATGTACCAGAAAAAAGCCTTGCAATAGCAAGAGAAAAGCAAGTAACTAAGAGAATAAAGTAGTCTAATTTAATTATGTTGTTGTGTCATTTTTAATATTAGACTTCTTGCATAACCATATAACAAACTTTTATTGGGAATAGAAACAAAAAAACTTCCTTGACAAACTCCGCCAGCCCCCTTATCATAACAGTGAAGCTATTGTATTTGCTTTCGCCAATCTGCAGATTAAAAGGTAAGGATTACTTAATGTATCGGCGTATTATGTTTAATTTTTTGCAGTATATAGATACTGTATGTCTTTACAAAACTTCATCTACATCTAGATTTTTATCTAAATAAGCTGAACGCGCTTATAAAGCGTTACAAGACATCAAAAAATGCCAATACTCGACAGAGATAGTAAAAGACTAGCTAACTCGGGGGTCCTTTGTCTTTTTTTCTGCTTAGTAAATTTCTTAAACACTTGCAGCGTAGGTTAGCTGCAATTAAAAGCAGCTGAATTTCGCTTGTCAAGCGTTTAAAACATAAAAAACGCCAATATTTTAAAGCGGATAATAACCCCAGGGTTTCTTTTGCCTTTTTTTTATTTGGTAAATTCCTTAATATTTATGGCTAAACGACAATCGTCATCCCAGCGGGATCTAGAGATACCGCGGCGGTATGACGGTGTAGATAGTATCCCGCTGCTTGTTAGCGGGATACTATGTTAAGGTATGACGGTTAAGTAAGGGATCTATGTTAAGAGATACCGCGGCGGTATGACGGTTAAGTAGGGTGTCATCCTAGTGCTCCTTTTTTTGTCATCCGAGTAGCTGACACTTGGATGACATCGTCATAAAGGAACCAGTGTCAAGCTACTCGGATGACAGGAGAAGGGGCTACTTGCATGACGGTGTCGGTAAACTTAGAGCTATAATAACTATTTGCCTTTTTTCTGCTTAGGTTATCCAAGAAGTCTACTGTCTGAGAAAAGGTAGATAAAAGATGAAAACAGATAGAAGTATTTTAGTAGCTCAAAAAGAACGTTAAGTCATGCTTTTTATTTATATTGACAGCGTATATGACATCGTTTACGATTAAAGTTAATAACAATAATTTATATTTATCATGTTTGCAGTAATTGAGACTGGTGGAAAGCAATATTTAGTAAAAGAAGGTAGTATAATAAAGGTAGAGAAGTTAGAAGCTGAAGAAAAAAAAGAGGTGGAAATCAATAAGGTGATTTGTATTTCAAATAATGGCTTATCTTATTCATCTAATGCTACTGTTAAAGCTGAAGTGTTGGAGCAGTGCAGGGGGGAAAAAATTATAATCTTTAAGAAGAAAAGAAGAAAAAATTACCGTAGGAAAACTGGTCATAGGCAGTATATAACTGTTCTTCGTATAAATGAAATTAGTCTTCAAAAGTAAGAGGTAAGATATGGCAACTAAAAAATCAGGTGGTAGTTCCTGTAATGGTAGAGATTCAGCGGGTCGTAGGTTAGGAATAAAGAAGAATGGGAAGGTTATTCCTGGTAACATAATTGTGCGCCAAAGAGGCACAAAATTCCATCCTGGGAAGAATGTTGGTATAGGTAAAGATCATACGATTTTTGCTAAAATAGAAGGCTGGGTCAGCTTTAGAAGATCAGCAAATAAAAAGACTTTTATTGATATCGTGCCTACAGATAATATGAAAGCTTCAGCTTGAATAAATCATGGGTCTGTAGCTCAGGTGGTTAGAGCGCACGCCTGATAAGCGTGAGGTCGGAGGTTCAACTCTTCCCAGACCCACCATTTAGTAGTTACTAACTGTGTTTTCTATAGCGGTTTTGATATTGTATAAGCAAAAACATGAGTTTATATAAAAATTTAGTAACCAGTGAATCAGTGGCGGCTGGTCATCCAGATAAAGTAGCAGATCAAATTTCAGATGCAATACTTGATGAGTACCTTTTTACTGATCCTTTTGCGCGAGCTGCAATAGAGACTTTAGTCACCAAAGATAACGTTATTATAGCTGGGGAAGTGTTTGGGCCTAACATCAAAAATAGCAGGATTGAAAGTATTGTACGGAATACAATAAAAGATATTGGTTACAAGCACGATGGGTTCCACTGGAGAAAAGTGAAAGTAAATATATTGCTGCATGAGCAATCAAATGACATTGCAATAGGGTTGGATCAAGGTGCTGGAGATCAGGGCATAATGTATGGCTATGCAACAACAGAGACAGAAAACCTTATGCCGGCACCCATTTTTTATGCACACTCGATTCTGAAAAATATCATGAGCGCAGTTAAAGAAGCAAAACTTGGTCCAGATGCAAAGTCACAAATCACTTTGGCATATGAGAATAACCTCCCGGTACGTGCTGAAAGTATTATTGTCTCAATACAGCACCCTGAGGATTTGGATCAATCAAAAGTAAAAGAAATAATTTACCCTTACATAGTTTCATCTTTACCTGAAGGATGGATGTGTTCTGAGGAAAATCTCTTAGTCAATCCAACTGGTAGATTGTATGGTCCCAGAGTGTGATGGTGTGGATTTAGTATAAATAATTCTGGAGACTGTGTCCACTGATAACATATAAATTCATAAGGAGTAAGACCCTTAAGAGTTTTGAGTCTCTTTGCATAATTATAAGCCATAACAAAGTTATAAAGGTGTTCTTTAAGTTGCTGGTGCGATTGATAGTAATACTTCTTAACTGTAGCATCCTTTAAAGTTTTATTCATACGCTCGACTTGCCCATTCGTCCAAGGATGGCTAACTTTTGTCAAACGATGTTCAATAACATTCTCTTCGCAAACTCTATCAAATATATGTTGGAAAGCATACTTATGACGCTTCTGGTTTGTAAATTGTATACCGTTATCTGTCAAAATAGTATGGATTTTATACGGTAAAATTCTAATCAAATTACGTAAGAACTCAGCAGCTATGGGTTTTGTAGCACTGTTACACAACTCAACATAGGTAAATTTGGATGTCCTATCAATAGCAACAAACAAATGTAATTTGCCCTCCTCAGTTCTAACTTCAGCAATATCAATATGAAAGTAACCGATAGGATATTGTTTGAATTTCTTTTTTGACTTAACTTCTCCATCAACAGTTGGTAATCTGCTAATGTTGTGTCTTTGTAAACAACGATGCAAGCTAGAGCGAGTCAAATGCGGAATTGTAGACTGCAGAGCGTAAAGGCAATCATCTAGTGGCAGTAGTGTATACTTGCGAAATGTAACTATTATAGCTTCCTCTTCTAGCGTTAAAACAGTTGATCTTGGATGCTTTGGACCCATATCAGCATCTTTCGTAAATGAACGTTTTCTCCACTTAATAATAGTTTTTGGATTAAGGTTATAATGCTTGGAGAGTTTTGCTATGCTCTCTTTTCTATTTTGTATTGCTCTACGAATCGTCTGTGTTGTTTTGGCGCACCCATGTAATATCTGTCCCATAATGACTCCTTAAATGATGATGATAGTATACCATCACTCTCTGGGACCATACATCTAACTGCTATAAAGTACAGGAATTATGTAGGATTTTCTGCTAGTGGCTACTATAAGTGGACCACAAGAAAAATAAGCAGTAGAGAATCAGCAAATAAAGAGCTACTCGAAGCTATTCAAAAAATATATCAAGTTTCTAAATGTAGATATGGAGCTCCTAAAATTCATGCTGAATTGAAGGCTTTGGGTAAAAGTTGCAATTTGAAAACGGTGCAAAGTATTATGCAGAAAAATGACATCAGGGCTATACTGAGAAGAAAGTTTAAAATTAAAAAACAACAAACAGATAATAGAGCTGTAGCTCCCAATATACTAGATCAAAACTTTATTGTTGATCAACCAAATAAAGTATGGGATTACTTACATCAAAACCAAGGAGGGATGGCTATATTTGGCAGCAATAATTCTCACGTATGGTAGTTAATGAGTAGTGCAATAAATAAACAATTGGTTATGAACTCTTTATTAATGGCCATTAATAGGCGTAAACCTGTTAAAAATCTACTGCTGCACAGTGACCAAGGTTCACAATATACTGCGCAAGGGTATCAATATCTCTTAGCTGTAAAGAATATAGATGAGTAATAAAGGCTGTTGTTACGACAATTCTGTTGCAGAAAGCTTCTTTAGCTCATTGAAAAGAGAAATACTTATTGATACTTCACAACACTCTGCTCAACAAACTAGAACTGCAATATTTGAATACATAGAAATTTTTTATAACAAACAACGTCACTATTAACTATTGCATTCCAGAACAATTTGATGCATCATTCTTTTTGTAAAAAACATTCCACACTTTCTCTCCACTTTTTCTGGGTAAGGTCAGTTAAATCCAGCTTAGGGTCGAGAAACTTAGATAAAGCCATAGTAAAAATACTGAGAAAAGATTAATAATTATACACTATTCTATACAAATATTCAATCTTTTTTGATATTCGTTCAAGTGTGGCAGAAGAACTTATTCAAATAAAGTAGGTAGTAAAATATAAACATTTTATAAAGTGAAAAATGGACTTTTCAGGCCACTGCTGACTCAATACCCAGTCAATATCCTTTCCACCAGTTCTTTTACTGCCGGTACGTAGCCATTCTCATAAAATGGATCTTGCTTAAATTTGTACACATTGTGCCCGGAAAACATGAGTTCGTTCTCAATATCACCATCGTGTATAACGTTTTGCAGTGTTTTTTGTATGCAAAAACTACGCGGATCTGGCTTTCGTCCTGTTGAATGGTCACCATGATCTTTCCAATTGCTAAACAAACAATGACTTAAGCATCCCATACAATTGATTTGATCTTGTCTTATCTCTGCAAACCTGCCTGGCGTCACAAAAATAACAGTTGTATCTGGAGTTTTCATTGCTTCTGTATACCCTGCTTTAGTCCATGTATTTGCCAGTTCTTTGTCTTTTGCAGTAAGGTAGATCTTTCTACCTCTGCTACCCATTGCAAATTCATTATTAAATTCTTCGCTAGCATTTTCTGAAAACTTTATTTGACGTGAATTCCGTTCCTGCAACTCACGTATGAAGTTATTTTTTACTGCAGATGAGTAAAACCCTGTTGGACTGAATTTATTTAAAAATACATCACCTTCTTCTAAAGTGAGTAGCTTCTTTTTCCACTCTGCAGAAATTGGGCTTTCTTTCGTCAAAAGTGGACGAGTGCCAAACTGAAAAGCTATTGGTCCAATTTGCAGATTGTCAAACCAATGTTCCCAATCTTTCAAATGCCACACTCCTCCTGCCATAACAATTGGTGTTTCTGAAAGACCGATCTCGTTCATGAAAGATCTAAGCTCTGCAACTCTTTCAAATGGAGCCTGTGGTAGCTCTGGGTCTTCACTGTTACTCAGTCCATTGTGCCCTCCAGCAAGCCATGGATCTTCATACACTACTCCACCAAGCAAATAGGAAGATATTCTTTGGTAAGCACGCTTCCATAATGCTTTAAAAGCACGCACCGATGAGATAATAGGGTAATAATAAACCTGATATTTAGCTGCAATTTCTCCAAGCCTATAAGGCATACCAGCACCGCAGGTAATACCATGAATCAAACCTTTCGCTCCTTCTAATATGCCATGAAGCACGCGTTCTGCTGCTCCCATCTCCCAAAGTACATTCATGTGTATTCTTCCATGACCTTTTGATATTTCATTTGCTATTCTTGCCTGACTAATTCCAGCTTCAATACTATACTCAATCAATTCACTATGCTTTTCATTTCTTGTTTTGCCTTTATAAATTAGTGGCACTAACTCGCCATTATCATCAATAAGCTTAGCATTTGCACCAGAAAATGTACCCACAGCATCTGCTGCAGCAAATGCTCCGCTTGATCTTCCATCACTAACTGCAATGCCTTTGCCGCCCTCGATGATTGGCCACACTTCCTTTCCTGAAATTACTATCTTTTTTATCTTATTTTTCAAAACTTCCTCGCAATCTTTCACTCTATTTTACTTAATTACTAAAAAAATGATAGCTGTTTATTTTTTCTTGTATCATTAAAGCTTCTGTAGCTACTCATGCTGTTGTAGTTTGAGAGGTTGTCCGGAAACAAGTAAAAGGCTATAATATCTGAAATTTTAGTACGGGGTAAAGATGAGAAAAAAGTATCCAACAGATCTAAGCGAAAGGGAATGGGCAAGAATAGAAAAACACTTCAGAGTATCATACAAGAAAGGAGGAAGGCCGCCAAAGTATAGCAAAAGAGAAATATTAGAAGCAATTTTCTATGTATTGCGTACAGGGTGTCAATGGCGGTATTTACCAAATGATTTTCCGCTATGGAAGACTGTGTATGAGCAGTTCAGGCAATGGAAGAAGCAGGGAATTTTTGAGAAAATGAATTATGAAATTACAAAATATAGTAGAAGAAAAATAGGAAGGAATGAGCAGCCGAGTGCCTGTATAGTAGATAGTCAATCTGTAAAGACTACAGAAAAGGGGGGATCAAAGGCTATGATGGAAGTAAAAAAGTAAAGGGTAGAAAAAGGCATATAATTACAGACACTCAGGGTTTTATACTAGGTTGTTACGTAGGCGCTGCTAACGAAAATGATAGAGATGGTATTAAAATAGCATTAAACAATATGAGAACAAAATATACTAAAGTTAAAAAAATGTGGGCTGACATGGGATACCAAGGAAGAAATTTAAAGAATCACATAAAGGAAGAATATGACATAGATATTGAAATTGTTACAAGGCCTCCATGTAGATTTTGGGTGCACAAAGATACGCCACCTGAGCTACTACCAACAAGAGAACAAGGGTTTAAAGTACAGCCAAGAAGATGGGTTGTAGAAAGGACTTTTGCTTGGGTTAATAGGAATAGAAGGCTATCGAAGGAGTATGATTTACTCACAACATCCACTGAGAATTTCATATACCTAGCTATGAGTAGGGTTATGTTAAAGAGGGAATATGCTTGAATTTACTTGTTTCCGGACAACCTCTTATTATTCTGGTATTTATAACAAGAACGGTCAGTGAATACCTAAATTTGAGTAAAAGAAATTTCACTACCACTCACTAATCTGGCTAAAATTCAAGAATTTCAATGCTTTAGCTATTTTCAATAGAATTAAATTTATTAATATAAATAACAAATTACTATTCTTAAATTTGATCAGATTGATTGCAAAAAAACAAGATTTTCAATAGGTTGCTTATAATCCTAACTATAGTTAGCCTTTCATAAGTAGCGATGCAACAAAGCCCACTGGAATCCAGTTTTTGATCAAAAATGTTGCTATAGTGCACAATCAATTTTCCTGGATCCCAGTGTCTGGGCACTGGGATGACACCATAGGGGCTACTTGGATGACAGGGGAGGGAGGCTGCTGGGATCCTGACAACCGTCATCCCGCTGCTTGTTAGCGGGATCTAGAGATACCGCGGCGGTATGACGTAGAGCTACGTGTTTAGGTTTAATGAATCCACTATATCTTTTACTTGAGAAAAAACATACTCTTTGCTTACACTGGTATCGATAATAAAGTCACTCATCTTCCTTTTCTCCTCAATAGATAACTGAACATCGGAGATTAGATTAAGCTTTTCTTTATCTATGTTGCGTTCGTTAAGTCTTTGAGCTTGCACAACGCTATCTGCATGAACAAAAACAATAAGGTCGCAATATAAATAAAATTTTGTTTCTAATAGAAGTGGCACATCTAAAACTAAAAGTTTTCTATCGATCTTTTTTTCCTTGGCAATAAAAAATTCTAATTCACGCAGCACAGCAGAGTGAACCAAAGATTGAAATTGTTTCCAATTTTCATCGTAGGCTAAGAAATATTTAGACAGTACTGTTCTATCTATTTCACCATTTACTACCACTCCAGGAAAATTTTTCTCTGCATAACTTATTATGCTTTTATCCACTTTATAAAGTTGGTGTACAACAGAATCAGCATCAAATACAACAGCACCAAACTCTTGAAAGCAATTAGCTACAAAGCTCTTTCCTACCCCAATTCCGCCTGTTAGACTTATAATCATATAACAAAATACATTCGACTTCTTTTGAAACTATAGCTAAGGTTTCTCTATATATATTAACTAGATTTTCTAGATCCCAGTGTCAAGCACATAACTATACGAACATTGCAATTTGTAGGTGGTGTCATCCCAGTCTGGGATCTAGCTTTTTGGTAATTTTATCGAAAATGTTTGCTCGTTTACAATCAATTTTCCTGGATCGAAGTAGTCAAGGCACTGGGATGACACCCTACTTAACCGTCATACCGCCGCGGTATCTCTTAGCCGCTAACACGTAGCGGGATGACGATTGTCGATAAATCTAAGTTACTTTAGCAACAGTTATTCTCCACTAAATTACTCTGAATTTTGGTTATATTATTTGCGGATTTCACTGCTGAAATCTCAAATTTTGAGCTTGTGTTCAAAAATGATTCAACTGACCTGCCAAAAAAATCATATCTCCATCCCTTGAATAATTTATCTGTCTGTCCAGATATTGACCCGGTTAACTCATCTTTTGAAGAAACTAATTTCCTTGATATGTTACTTTCTTTACATTTACTATCTAAAATAATTGAGAGTATATCAAGTACAGATTTATCATAATTACTCGATAAGGTGTTGTTTTGCTGCATCCAATTTCTCTCATTTTTATTAAAAATATTCACAAACTCTAGTAAATCCGCATCTTTTATATTTTTTGTATTCCTCTTGAGATCATCTAAAATCTCATCAACATGCTCTACATTTTTTTCAATAAAATCAGCTATTACAGCATTATTGATTATTTTATTACGGTTCATATTATAGCGCTGTGCTAAGGTTTCTTGCCACTCACTAACTGCTTTAACAGTTAGTATCAATCTTGGATTTACTTCATAATTAAATTTAATCCTCTTCCATGCATCTTTTGGGCTATGTAAATACTTATTTATATCAACTATTGATTCCATCTCTTCTTGAAACCAACCCATCCTATTATTTTCTTCAAGTTTATTGCACAATATTTGGTATAGGTCATATAGGTGTACCACGTCGTTTACTGCATAATCTAACTGATCTTCGGACAACGGACGCCTTAACCAATCTGAATTTTTAGCTTTAATTTTATCCAGTGCTATTCCTTGATATTGCTCCACTACTTTTGAGTAACCAATAAAGTCATGATAATAATGACAAAACATAGCAGCAACTTGGGTATCAAAAATGGGAGTGGGAATACATTTAAACACAGTGAGTAAGGATTCTATATCCTGCCGGCAGCTATGAAACACTTTGGTTATCCCCTGATTTAGCATTATTTTCTTAATGAATGATAAATCAATTTCTGGCACTAATGCGTCTACAATAAAACTCTTCTCTCCGTAAGAAATTTGAATTAACGATAATTTTGGGTAGTAGATTAAATTATTTCTAATGAACTCCGTGTCAACTGCTATAAATTTTGGCTTTTTTGCTATCAACCCCTCACATATGTCCTCCAGGTCCGACGTTGTATTAATTAACATATGTTTTTTATTCAGTGGTTCTACTTTACCACTTATATTAAATTTTTGCAATTAATGACTTCTTGCAGAACTTTCTATCACTCATTGGCATCACACAAATAGCCTTTTCCATCCCAATCCCAGTGCTTCCTTCTCCTGTCATCCAAGTAGCTGACACTGGGATCTAGAAGACTTAATTTCAACCAAGTGGCTGCATAATAAAGGCTGGATTCCAGTGGGCTTTGTTGCATCGCTACTTATGAAAGGCTAACTATAGTTAGGATTATAAGCAACCTATTGAAAATCTTGTTTTTTTGCAATCAATCTGATCAAATTTAAGAATAGTAATTTGTTATTTATATTAATAAATTTAATTCTATTGAAAATAGCTAAAGCATTGAAATTCTTGAATTTTAGCCGGATTAGTGAGTGGTAGTGAAATTTCTTTTACTCAAATTTAGGTATTCACTGACCGTTCTTGTTATAAATACCAGAATAATAAGCTACTGATATTCTCCACCTTTTTTATCTTTAATCCATCATAGCTAGCGATGCAACAAAGCCATTCCAGTGCCAAGCACTGGAATGACAGCACTCTACGTCATACCGCCGCGAACTGTCATAACGCCGCGGTATCTCTAGATCCCGCTGCGGGATGACGATTGTCGTTTAGCTATAAATATTAAGAAATTTACCGAATAAAAAAAAGGCAAAAGAAGCCCTGGGGTTATTATCCGCTTTAAAATATTGGCGTTTTTTATGTTTTAAACGCTTGACAAGCAAGATTAAGCTGCTTTTAATTGCAACTAACTTACGCTGCAAATGTTTAAGAAATTTACTAAGCAGAAAAAAAGACAAAGAATCCCCGAGTTAGCTAGTCTTTTACTATCTCTGTCGAGTATTGGCATTTTTTGATGTCTTGTAACGCTTTATAAGCGCGTTCAGCTTATTTAGATAAAAATCTAGATGTAGATGAAGTTTTGTAAAGACATACAGTATCTATATACTGCAAAAAATTGAACATAAGACGCCGATACATTAAGTAATCCTTACCTTTTAATCTGCAGATTGGCGAAAGCAAATACAATAGCTTCACTATCATGATAAGGGCGCTGGCGAAGGGTGTCAAGTAAGTTTTTCGTTTCTATAGCTACTACCACGATTGTATAGGTAATTCTTCACTTATAATAATGATTCAAGCCTTCAGCTCCTCAAACACTTCACTTGCTCTATTTAAAACAGAATCAGGAAAACCAGCAAGTTTTGCTACATGTATTCCATATGACTCATCTGCAATGCCTTCAATGACTTCATGTAGAAAAATAACCTCTCCGTTCCACTCTCTTATTTTTACACAAAAACATTTCACGTTCTTCAAGTATTTGCTTGCTTTAGTTAATTCATGATAATGAGTTGCAAAAATGGCGCGGCACTTATTTACATTGTGAATATGTTCAATCACCGCCTGTGCAATAGATAATCCATCATACACCCCTGTGCCCCTACCAATTTCATCAAGTATCACCAAGGAACGGTCCGTTGCCTGATTTACTATCGTTGCTGTTTCGATCATCTCTACCATGAAGGTAGAATAACCAGCTGTTATATTATCCGTTGCGCCAACCCTGCTGAATATCTTGTCAATCACTCCAATATGTGCACTCTCTGCTGGCACAAATGACCCCATGTGAGCTAAAATTGCAATGAGAGCGTTTTGCCTCAAGAAAGTGCTTTTTCCAGCCATATTAGGACCAGTAATTAGATGTATACCAGCTAAATTGATGCTATTTGCAATGAATTTATCGTTAACTTCAACCACTGGATGTCTTCCGCTACAGATATTGAACTCTTTGCTGTCATCAATAATGGGTTTTACGTAATTATTTTGCACTGCAAGCTCTGCAAATGCGGTTCTAATATCAAGTTTTGCCAAAGCATTTGCAGCAAGAGCAATTTTTTCAGACTCTTTAGCAACTTCACTACACAGTTCACTAAAAATTTTCATTTCTAAGCCGATTGCAGCATCACGTGCCGTAAGAATTTTATTTTCTAGTTCTTTCAATTCATTAGTAGTGTAGCGCATGCTATTTGCTAAGCTTTGCCTATGAATAAATATATCCGAAGTTATTTTGTGATTTGCCGACACTTCAACGTAATAACCAAGTATGTTGTTGTGTAATATTTTGAGTGCGGCAATGCCAGTTAGGTCGCGATAAGATTCACGGAGTTTGGTTATTAGTTTATTACTATTATTTAATATGTAGGATAACTCATATAATTCTGAGTTGTATTTTGAGTGAATAAATCCTCCTTCTTTCACGGAACTGAGGTTATTATCGAGTATAGCACTATTTAACAGTTCAAATAGGTCTTTATGATTGCCAAGGCTTTTATGTATTGTGCTTAGTTCACTCTCGTCTGATTTTACTGTTATTCCAGCGCGTGACGCTGGCTGGATCTCAGTTTGGATGACATATTGTTGTGGGAGAGATCCATTTTCACCTGATTCAATTTTACATAAGAACTCAGACAACTCTAAAGTTTTTCCTAGGCCTATTTTTAATAGGTTCATATCCTTTGGTGAACCACGCCCTAGTATTAAGCGCGATAAAGACCTTTCAATATCCGGAATGTTAGATAATATCTCTCGTATTTTTTTGCGTGAATCATGATTATTTACAAAAAATTGAGCGGTACTGAGCCTTAGGTTAATCGCCTTAGAACAAGCAAGGGGTGAAGCGAGCATTTGTTTGAGCAGGCGTCCACCAGAAGCTGTAACTGTATGATCAATAACTGAAATTAGTGAACCTTTCTTTTCACCAAATTGAGTTGAAAACAACTCAAGATTTCTCCTTGCTGAAGCATCAATAAGCATGAAATTTTGTTGCTTATAGGTTTTTGGGAATTCAAGCCTTGGAATGGAGCCCCTTTGCGTTACTCTGACATATTCAAGCAGTGCACCACACGCCATGATTTCTACTTTGCTGAAATTTCCTATACTCCCAAGTTCCCTGATTTTATAAAACTCGCATAACGTTCTGTGAGATTTACTATACTCAAAAAAGCTCTGTGCGTGTTGCGTAATTGATATTTTATAATTTTTTAAAACCGATCTAATTTTTTCATCCTCAGTGAATTTTTCAGAAATTAATAATTCTCTTGGTGATATACGCAATAAATCACTATCTAGAGCTTTCAAACTCGTTAAAGTGTGAAAAAATTTTCCCGTCGATAATTCAAGCCAACTAATAGCATATTCGTCATTTTGTTCAACTATGGACGCGAGATAATTATTGCTTTTATCCTCCAGTAGTGAATCTTCTATAATTGTACCTGGAGTTACAACTCGCACTACATCACGTTTTACTATGGATTTATAGCCCCTCTTTTTTGCTTCATCAGCAGTTTCTAATTGGTCACAGATTGCTACTTTGAATCCTAAATCTATTAGCTTGTGTAGGTAAGATTCACTACTGTGTGCTGGCACTCCACACATTGGTATTTCTTGCCCACACGAATTACCTCTCTTAGTGAGCACTATATTCAGCAATTTCGCAGCTTTAATAGCATCATCGAAAAACAACTCATAAAAATCTCCTAGCCTATAAAATAGCAGATGATCCTTGTATTGAGCTTTCAGGTTCAAATACTGCTCCATCACAGGGGTGTTTTTTTCTTTTACGAAGCTCATAATATTTTTTAATATATTGTATTGATAAACGTTATTATAGATTATATTGTACATGTGGATAATATAAAATTTAAATAGGTGTATAGAGGGAAAAATTTAAAACAATTAAATTTCTTGGATCCAAGTAGTCAGGACACTTGGATGACATAAAGAGTAGGAGTATTTGATGACAAAAAAACAAAAAACGCAGTTGTCATTCCAGCACGTGACGCTGGAATCCAGAATATCCTAATTACAAGGTTTATTATTTAGTTTGAAAAATACTATAGCTTTTTCTATATAAGTTGTTGCCCTTCTTTATCATTTTTACCATTTGCAGCACCAACAGATATTTCAGAGCTAACAGAGCTAACAGTGCTAATAGTTTTTTCTATCGCTTTAGCCTGTTCATAGTCTTGACTCAAAAAATACATGGCCAGTCCAACAGCTATACTAGCAACAAGAACAGATGCTATCATTACACCTAGTATCATACCACCAGAAAGACTTACTGCAACATACACACCAGCTCCAAGTACAACACCAAGAAAACCACCAATTATTACGCCAGGCACTAAACTGCCTATCATAGCGCTTTCTTTTTTCGTATGAGCTTGTTTTTTCATACTTTTAATAAGCACTTCTTTTGTTTTTCCTTGAGCTAAATCTGAAGGAATTTTATTATCCGCGTTTTGTATCAAAGGATTTGCACTATATGTAACAAGAAGGGTGGTTATTTCTTCAGTTTTATTACCTATAACTGCATGATGTAGTAATGTATTTCCCTCTTCATCTTTAAAGTTTATATGAGTACTAAATTCTTCATCTAGATTTCTTATTGGGTTGTTTTTTGCATATATCCCAGATTGTATTGCTCTGTCTAAGCATTGTATCACTTGTTCTAGTGATTGCTCGCCAGGATTTTGTATAAAATGAAGCAGAATTTCGTGTACTATCGCTTCCTTTGTAGTTTTTGGGCATCGTAAAGCGTAATTAAATGTCTGTGTAGTAATAACTTCTTCTTTTCTTTTTTTAAGAACAACCCTTAAATCTTCAATCGCCTTTTCACCATCTTTTATTCCAAGAATTATTGAATCCAAATTATTTATCATGCTATCCTCCTTGGTTTGATTGCATTACTCATTAATAAATAATATAATAAATCCTGCTAAAAGTCAAGCAATTAATTAATAAGTTAATATAATCCTCCAAAAGGAGCTCCTTACTTTTTGTTCAGCATGTCCATTGGATCAGACTCTTTAAGCTTGCTGTTTGCTGAATTTATTCATCACAATAGCTACAATGTGCTATCGAAGTTCTCTGTAATCTTAGTTGGTTCTTCTAGAATATTCAAAATATCAGTTGCACAATAAACCCGATCTCTCTTTCCTTGAGAAGTTTGTGAAACGATGCCTAAATCTTCAAGCTTTACGATTGCTCTTTGGGCTGTTGTAAATACGACACCTAAGTTTTCAACCACTTTCCTTATAGTAAAGTAAGGGTTTAAAGACTATTAACTAAATCATTGTCCCATTCAAATTTTGGTGGCAAGGGGCTTGGTATAAATGCCTGATAACCAGCGAATACTTTGCCTGATGGTGATCCTTTAATATACATTCATTCAACCGAGCACACTATTTTTATAGTATATATTATTTTCAAATAAAGTCAAAAATGAAAATAAGGCTTTATCTTATTTGCGTGCATGAAAATAAGAAACTCTCTTATTATTGATTTTGCTCAAAAACGAAAATAGAAGAAGCTGCTGAACTTTATATATCCTGTTTTTCTGGAGAACTGCTATAAAACTTCTGAGTGAAGTCACTTAATTTTTACACATCTATTGTAGAGTAAGAAGAACCGAATTTGAAACAAAAATGCTAACTGATGCTTGGACTTTACTGACACTTACACTACTTGAAACTATACTTAGTGTAGACAATTTAATCTTTATTTCTCTAGCAATAGATAAGGTACCAAATGCGCTGAGAGAAAGAGTGCGCCTTATGGGCCTTGGATTAGCACTATTAATGCGTTTTGTAATACTATTTTTTACATCATCTATATTATCAATGCAAAAACCTATATTTCACACTGCATCAGCAAGGGATTTACTTATGATCGCAGGGGGATTATTCCTTATTGTTAAGAGCTCTATGGAGTTACGGGATGACATCTTTGTATGTAAGAAAAATAAAAAGAAAGCAAACGTTAAATCAAAATTTTTTTTAGTTGTGCTACAAATTATATTAATAGATTTAGTTTTTTCGGTTGATTCGATATTAACTGCTATAGCACTAACTTATAACATGGTAATAATTGCTACAGCATTTACATTTTCCATGCTAGCAATGCTGTTTTTATCAAGTTATACCGCCCAGTTAATCAAATCTAACCCAGGGTTAAAAATAATCGCCATTTTATTTATTTTATTTGTCGGTGTGTACCTCATACTTCATGGATTTCATATAGAATTACCAAAAGGATATTTGTATTCTTCATTTATGTTTGCACTGCTTGTGGAAATTATAAGCAAAATAAAGAAAATTAACCGTCATACCGCGATTCATTCGCGGTATCTCAGCCGCTAACAAGCAGCGGGATGACGAGGTTATCGTCATGTTGCCGCGAACCGTCATACCGCCGCGGTATCTCTAGATCCAGCTAACAAGCAGCGGGATCTTTTTGATTTACTCCCACTCAATAGTTGCGGGTGGTTTAGAAGTGATATCATAAACAACTCTATTTACTCCGGGAACATTATTAACAATTATACTGCCGACATTGCGTAAAAAATCCCAAAATACTAGCAAGTGTTGATCCTTATCTTCAAATGGAAATGCATCGGCTGTCATACCATCAGATGATGTTACAGCCCTTAAAGCACAAACATATCCATACGTACGACCATCTCCCATAACGCCTACAGTTTTTATTGGTAATAATACAGCAAAAGCTTGCCATATCTTATCATATAGATCGTAATTTTTCATCGTATTAATATATATTTCATCTACTTCTTGCAATATTCGCACCTTTTCTTCATCGACTTCACTTATAATCCTCACTGCAAGTCCAGGTCCAGGAAATGGATGTTGAAATATTATCTCATCTGAAAGCCCAATTTCTTTTCCAAGTAGCCTTACCTCATCTTTAAAGAGGTAGCGTAAAGGCTCCACTAGCTTCAGGTTCATCTTTTCTGGCAACCCACCAACATTATGGTGAGACTTAATTGTACTAGTGTTGTTTGAGGCATGCCCTGACTCAACTACATCAGAGTAGATGGTACCTTGCATCAAAAAATCCACATCACCTATTTTTTTTGCTTCTTCTTCAAACACTTCAATAAAAGTGTTACCGATAATTTTTCGCTTTTCTTCTGGATCAGTTATTCCCTTCAACCTACTCAAAAATAAATTTGATTTATCAACGTAATTTATCGGAATCTCTTTCAACATAGCGATGGTTTGGTTCTTGCGTAACAACCCAGTATCGATAAAAATACAGTTCAATTGTTTTCCTATAGCTTTATGTGTGAGAGCCGCTGCAACGCTTGAATCAACCCCACCACTTACTGCAGCGATTACTTTTTTCTCTCCTACTACATTTTTGATTTTTTCCTTTTGCTCCTCAATAAACGACTTCATTGTCCAGTCTCTTTTGCAATTTGCAATATCCAAGAAGTTAGAGAGCAATTTACTGCCATTTGTTGTGGGCTTAACCTCAGGATGGAACTGAGTACAGTAAATCTTCCGCTGTTCGTTGACAATCATTGCAATTGTTTGATTTATCACACCTGATGCGATAACAGTAAATCCCTGTGGTATAGTATCAACACTGTCCGCATGGTTCATTAATACATCCACTTCAGAATTAACATCCCAGGTATCCTTTACAATGGGGGATTCTTTTAGTATCTTGATTTTAGTTCTACCAAACTCCTGTTTGAAACTCTCTTTTACTTTTGCTCCAAAATAATGACAAATGAGTTGCTGTCCATAGCATATTCCAAGTATAGGAACGCTTGTTGCCTCATTAAGTTTTATAATTTCATGTACTACTCTACTTGTTTCAGAACAATCATCATTTACAGATTGTGGTCCTCCAGAGAGAATAAACCCATTGAATTTTGATATTGTTTCAAAACTGATGTTGCTTGGAAATATCTCACAATAAACACCCATTCCTCTTACTTGTCTTGCGATAAGCTGTGTAAACTGTGAACCAAAATCAATAATGGCAATTGCTGACAATTTGCTCCTCCATATTATTTAAAATGATATCTGATAATAAAGAAAATAATGGAGTAAGTAAACCAAGACCTGTTTAAAAGCTTTAACGCGTGGTGCAAGTTAGCTATATAGCTAATTTTCCTACACCATACCGCTGCGGCGCTAACTAGTAGCGGAATGACAGCAATCTACGTCATACCGCCGCAGTATCTCAGCCGCTAACAAGTAGCGGGATTATCTTCATGCTGCCACGAACCGTCATACCACCGCGAACCGTCATACCGCGATTCATTCGCGGTATCTCAGCCGCTAACAAGAGATCCCGCTAACAAGCAGCGGGATGACGAGGTATAAACTTTATCGTCATGCCACCGCGAACCGTCATACCGCGATTCATTCGCGGTATCTTGGCAATAGATCCCGCTAACAAGTAGCGGGATGACGATTGTCGTTTAGCCATAAATGTTTAAGAAATTTACCAAATGAAAAAAAAAGGCAAAAGAAGCCCCGTAGTTGGCTAATTACTTACATTATACTTTCAAGTATGGCGTTTTTTTATTCTAAACGCTTAATAACCGCGACTCAGCTGCTTTTAAATGCAACTAACCTTAGCTATAAATGTTTAAGAAATTTACTAAACAGAAAAAAGGCAAAAGAAACCCTAGGGTAGCTAGTTATTCACTATCCATTTTTTAAGTTGGCGTTTTTTTATGTTTTAAACGCTTTATAAGCGCGTTTCAGCTTATGTAGGTAGAAGTTTGATAAAGACATAAGGTGCACATAGTGCAAAAAATTAAACATGAGACGCCAGATACGTGAGTTTTTTTGTCATTTAATCTGTACAGAGAAGATAAATAAATAGCTTCAATTTTATGATAAGAGGGCTGGCGGAGTTTGTCAAGAAAGTTTTTTCGTTTCTATTCCCAATAAAAGTGCGTTATATGGTTATGCAAGAAGTCTATTTACCCATTTGCTTAACTTTCTCTCTACTTTTTCTGAGTAAGGCCGCTATTGGCATGACAGACATTCATCGTAGTCAATATCTGCTTTTTGTTGCAATATTTCACTTTTTTTGAATATGTCATGCGAGACCTTATCGGCTCTCTGCATTGACTGTGATCTGCAGTAATATAAGCTCTTCAATCCTTTTTTCCAAGCAAGCATGTGTATTTTGTGCAAGTAACGTTTATGTACGTTGGCAGGTAAGAACAGATTTACTGATTGAGATTGACAAATATACGAAGTTCTATTACTTGCATGTTCTATAATCCATCTTTGGTCAAGCTCGTACGCTGTTTTAAATGTCAATTTTTCATGCTCACTAAGAAAATCTAAATGCTGAACGGAACCCTCGTTTGTTGAAATTGAAGACCATATTTTATCATTGTCTTGATTTTTTTCTGCTAATAGTTTTTGCAAGAATTTATTTCGCACTACAAATGAGCCTGTAAGTGTCTTTTGTATGAATACGTTTGCTGCGTATGGTTCTATTCCAGGGGAGGTATTACCTGCAATAATGGAGATCGAGGCAGTAGGAGCAATAGCGAGTTTGTGTGTAAACCTTTCCATTAGATCAACTTCTTTGGCATCAGGACATGCTCCCTTTTCTTCTGCTAATTTTTTAGAAACTATATCTGCTTGCTCGCGTAAATACTTAAATATTTTTTTATTCCATTGTTGTGCTGTTACTGATTCAAAAGGAACCATTTTGCTTTGTAAAAATGAATGAAAGCCCATCACACCAAGACCAATACTGCGTTCTCTGGCTGCAGAATATTTTGCTCGCTGCATTTCATTCGGTGCTTTATTTATGAAATCTTCCAATACATTATCAAGAAAGCGCATTATATCTTCTATGAAGAGTTTATTGTCTTTCCATTCTTCGTAGTACTCAAGGTTTGCGGATGATAGACAACACACAGCAGTGCGTGACTTATTCAGGTGATCATAACCTGTGGTTAAAGTTATTTCACTGCATAGATTTGACATCTTGATGTCTAAGTTGAGCTTTTTGTAAGATTCTGGCTTATTGTTATTTGTTGCATCAAGGAAAATAATGTAAGGTTCTCCAGTTTCAACTCTTGCTGTTAATATTTTGATCCATATATCCCGCGCTTTTACAGTTGAAATAACCTTATTGTTGTGAGGGCTTATTAAATTCCATTCTTGATCATTCTCAACAGCCTGCATAAATTTATCTGTTACTATTACAGCATGATGTATATTTAACGCTTTGCGATTTGGGTCACCGCCTGTTGGCTTGCGTAAATCTAGAAACTCTTCTATCTCCGGATGAGATACAGGAAGGTAGACTGCTGAACTTCCTCGCCTTAGGGATCCCTGACTAATTGCAAGCGTTAGAGCATTTTGCACTACAATAAATGGAACAATTCCTGATGTTTTGCCGCTACCCTTTACGCTTTCGCCTATTGAGCGTAAATTTCCCCAATAACTACCTATGCCTCCTCCACGTGCAGCAAGCCAAACATTTTCGTTCCATAGATCAACTATTCCCTGCAAGCTGTCTTCGGTTTCATTAAGAAAGCAAGAGATAGGTAACCCTCTCTTAGTGCCACCATTGCTGAGTATTGGTGTTGAAGGCATGAACCACAAGTTGCTCATGTAGTCATAAAGACGCTGCGCATGTTCTTTATTATCAGAATAGTAATTAGCAATACGTGCAAAGAGGTCTTGATAACTTTCATTTTCTATTAAATACCTGTCTGATAGAACTGCTTTTCCAAAGTCGGTTAATTTGCTGTCCTTTGCGTAATTAATGGTAATGTTATTCATAAAGTTCCTTTTATTCTTTTATTATATATAGATACTTAAAAGTCATTTTGAGCGATTTTTAAGTTAGGTTTTTCGGACTTTCTTGTTGATGCTGTAATGCAAACAAGATACCGTCAACCTGACTGCCATATATTTTACAGTAACTCATATAACTTATTTGCATATTTATTTCTTTTGCAACATGTTGAACATAACTTTCTGAGTGACGAAAATAGTCTCCTTTATTTACAAAGTCAATACCTTCACCTTCCTTTCTTCTTATTAAACATACAATAACCCCTTTTTTGCTCGTAGATCTTTTTGCTAATTCCAATTCTTCTTGAAAGTCATGTAGATAATGTAGCACTTCAGCAAAGATAATTACATCATACTGCTGGTTTTTCTCTTGTTTAAGAAACTCTTTCATTTCCATATGTATTAATTCATTGTAAACAGGCTTACCTTTTATAAAGCATCCTCTTGCGATATTTAGCATTCTACTTGAAATGTCAATTCCTGTTATATGGTTTCCAATACTATTTATTTTCAAGAAATGACCACATATTCCAGTTCCACAACCAAGGTCGAGTATATTGAGCTCAGAAGTGGAGTTGTTGAAGATTTTTGTAATTATCATGTGTACAAGTTCATGCCCTCTATATTGTTTGGCAATCAACCAATGCTCAACAAAATATTCACCTGTGTAATCAAAATATTGTCTTATGAGGTTTTTTGGCAATTCTGTAATAGGCGCCGAGTTTGTCATTTTTTTTATATAGTAAGACGCCTCCTCGTGGTCATTATCTAATTTTAGTGCCCTTGTTAAATAATTATAAGCTTTGTTAGTATTCCCTACCGCAAAATGACACCTTCCGATGTTATACCAGACTATAGGTAAATGGGGGTAAAATATGCTAATTAACCAAAATCGTAACTTTGCATCTGATATGCTACCTTTATAAAAGTGATATAAACCGATTTCAATGTTGGTGTTTAACAGGTTCTTAGATTTTTTAAGAAGCACTGTCATTTCTTTATGAAGAGTATTATATTTATTCACAATGAAGTGTTTTACTTTCTTAATATTTAATACGCCAATGAGCTTAGACATACAATTTAAAGCAACGTTTTTTATAAAAGAGAGATTACTTTTCATACGTTAGAAATACTCCGAATGTTTATTATCATTTTTAGGCAATTGATTTTAACACATTTTATCTTACAAAATATCTTTTTTATTAATTTTTACTGTATATATAAGTTTACCACATATTTCTCAGATCCTACTGTTTAGGATTGCTAGTGTATTGTTGTTGATAATATAAGTAAATGTTTTGTGCAAAAAGGCGTTGACATATTATTTATTAGGTTATAGTATATAAAAGATTAATTTAGTTTTTAGATGTTTGACAAGTTTTATGGTAGAGATTAATTTAATCTCAATTCAATTTTAATAATATTTAACTCTGCATATTCTGCATATAGTCGGATAAATAAATTATTAAGAGCACTTGATGGATGCCTTGGCGTTAAGAGGCGATGAAGGACGTGGCAGGCTGCGATAAGCTGTGGGGAATTGTCAACAAATTTTGATCCGCAGATTTCCGAATGGGGAAACCCAACTAGTTTAGCTAGTTATTACGTACTAAGTATGTAAAGCAAACTTGGTGAACTGAAATATCTAAGTAGCCAGAGGAAAAGAAATCAACCGAGATTCTGTTAGTAGTGACGAGCGAAAGCGGAAAAGGCTAGTGGTTTAAGAATAAGAATTAGAATACTCTGGAAATAGTAACCATAGAAGGTGATAGTCCTGTATAAGTAGAAAGTTTTTAAATCCTTGAGTAGAGCGGGGCACGTGAAATCCTGTTTGAATATGGGGGGACCATCCTCCAAGCCTAAATACTCCTTAACGACCGATAGTGAACAAGTACCGTGAGGGAAAGGTGAAAAGAACCCCGGGAGGGGAGTGAAATAGAGTCTGAAATCAAGTGCTTACAAACAGTTGGAGCTCTATATCAATTTATTGATATTTAGAGTGACAGCGTACCTTTTGCATAATGGGTCAGCGAGTTAATCTATGAAGCAAGCTTAAGCCGTTAGGTGTAGGCGTAGCGAAAGCAAGTCTGAATAGGGCGTTTTAGTTTTATGGATTAGACCCGAAACCAAGTGATCTAGTCATGACCAGATTGAAGGTGTGGTAAAACACACTGGAGGATCGAACCAGTTAATGTTGCAACATTATTGGATGAGTTGTGATTAGGGGTGAAAGGCCAATCAAACTTGGAAATAGCTGGTTCTCCGCGAAATCTATTTAGGTAGAGCGTTGTATGTATGTTGTTGGGGGTAGAGCACTGGATAGACTAGGGGGATTCACCGTCTTACCAAATCTAACTAAACTCCGAATACCAGCAATTAATTATACAGCAGGCACACTACGGGTGCTAAGTCCGTAGTGAAGAGGGAAACAACCCAGATCACTATCTAAGGTCCCAAAATTACAGCTAAGTGGGGAAGGAAGTAGAAAAACCATTACAGCTAGGAGGTTGGCTTGGAAGCAGCCATCCTTTAAAGAAAGCGTAACAGCTCACTTGTCTAAATAAGTTTTTCTGCGCCGAAAATGTACCGGGGCTAAAGCTGTATACCGAAGATGTGAGTGCTTATTGATTTCGATCAATAGGCGCGGTAGCGGAGCGTTCCGTAAGTCTGTGAAGGTGGTTTGTGAAAACTGCTGGAGATATCGGAAGTGAGAATGCTGACATAAGTAGCGTAAAAGAGTGTTAAAAACACTCTCACCAAAAATCTAAGGGTTCCTACGTTAAGTTAATCTGCGTAGGGTTAGTCGGTTCCTAAGGCGAGTCCGTAAAGGAGTAGTCGATGGCAATTAGGTTAATATTCCTAAACCTCTTAAGTGTGACGGGTTTCGTATTTGTATAGATCTTATTGGATTGATCTATGCTTAAAAGAAGCTCCAGGAAATAGCACTTATATTTATGAGGCCGTACCGCAAACCGACACTGGTGGATGAGTAGAGTATACTAAGGTGTTGAAAGAATGATGTTGAAGGAACTCGGCAAATTATACCTGTAACTTCGGAAGAAGGGTAACCTGCTTTTAGGCAACTATGAGTAGGTGGCACAAAATAGGGAGTAGCGACTGTTTACTAAAAACACAGGACTCTGCAAACACGTAAGTGGAAGTATAGGGTCTGACGCCTGCCCGGTGCTGGAAGGTTAATAGGAAGGGTGCAAAGCTCCGAATTGAAGCCCCAGTAAACGGCGGCCGTAACACTGACGGTCCTAAGGTAGCGAAATTCCTTGTCGGGTAAGTTCCGACCCGCACGAATGGCGTAACGATTTCTCCACTGTCTCCAACATCACTTCAGCGAAATTGAATTCCCCGTGCAGATGCGGGGTACCCGCGGTTAGACGAAGAGACCCCGTGCACCTTTACTATAGCTTTACATTGCTATTAAAAGTGTGATGTGCAGGATAGGTGGGAGACTTTGAAGTTATGGCGCTAGCTATAATGGATTCAACCTTGAGATACCACCCTTTACACTTTTGATATCTAACTATGTTTCATTATCTGGAGCTAGGACATTGTATGGTGGGTAGTTTGACTGGGGCGGTCGCCTCCTAAAAAGTAACGGAGGCGTGCGAAGGTAAGCTAGAGCTGGTCGGAAATCAGCTTGATAGTATAATGGCATAAGCTTGCCTGACTGCGAGGCTGACAAGCCAAGCAGAGACGAAAGTCGGTCATAGTGATCCGGTGATTCTGTATGGAAGGGTCATCGCTCAACGGATAAAAGGTACGCCGGGGATAACAGGCTGATGGTGTTCGAGCGTTCATAGCGACGACACCGTTTGGCACCTCGATGTCGACTCATCACATCCTGGGGCTGAAGAAGGTCCCAAGGGTTCGGCTGTTCGCCGATTAAAGTGATACGTGAGTTGGGTTTAGAACGTCGTGAGACAGTTCGGTTTCTATCTGCCGTGGGTGAAGGAAATTTGAGAAGGTCTGACTCTAGTACGAGAGGACCGAGATGGATATACCTCTGGTGTACCAGCTGTTATGCCAATAGCATCGCTGGGTGGCTATGTATAGATGGGATAATTGCTGAAAGCATATAAGCAAGAAACCCTCTTCAAAAAGATTTCCCAATTAAGGCCGTGGAAGACTACCACGTTGATAGGCTAGGTGTGGAAGCATGGTAACATGTGAAGCTAACTAGTACTAATAGCCTGATTGATTTATTTGCTTTCTATATGTGTGTATGCAGTGTTAAATATTAAGTTAAAATTGTTAAGTTAGAAATTTTTATTGACTTGGTGGCTATAGCAAAAATGAACCACCCGATCTCATCTCGAACTCGGAAGTGAAACTTTTTAGCGCTGATGGTACTTGAAAAGGGAGAGTAGGTCGCCGCCAAGTTTATAAAAATTTCGTATCCGTTCAGGAGAGTGGTTTAAGAAACAATAGATAGGAGATTTTGGAAAGGATTGAGACCCCTTTGTTTCCAAGTTAAGTATAATGAAATTATCCGCTCAAGGAATGTATTTCCCCGCTTTGATTGTGTAAAATATGAGTTTTTGCGATAAACGACATAATGCCGAATTTGCCGTTCAGCGTGGTTATTTGTCAGCGGAATATTTTCTGGGTCATCTAAAAATTTCCACATCATTCTTTCAGATCTCAGAACATTTTTTGCAACTCGAGAGGCTCCAATTGCTTCAGGTAAACGAGATATCTCCTTCAAGTAATACTTTGTACGTTTTCTTAATTTTCTGGCACGTCTGACAAACCTCAAAACATCTATCTCACTTTTTAGTAAAGCTTTTTTTAGTGCAAATAATTCAGTGGCCACGTTTCTCAAGTAACAACCCAGAACTTTAACTTCAATATTCCAACTATGTGCTAATCTTTCAAAATCTCTTGATAAATGTGCCCAACAGATTTGCCTGTTTTTATCGGCAAAATAATTGTATGCTGCATACCTGTCAGTTATTACCAAGCTATTGCGATTGCAGAATTTACTATTTTGTAAAACTTTCATTCCTCTTGACTCTGTAAATTTTACAAAACTTGCCGTATTGCTTGCAAACATCCAACACCAAGCGAGTTTACCTTTGTTATAATGGCTCGTTTCATCAATATGTAGAACTTTACTCCTACTTATCTCTTGTTCGATCTGCTCATACATTTTTTTGCATTTTGAAGCAACTCTATGTTCACTATTTGATATGCTACCGACGCTTATGTTCAAATTGAAGATATCATTTACGACACTCGCTATTTCGCGTTTTGAATTTTTGTAGAATCCGCTGAACGCTGCAATTATTGACTTAACCCTTGGACCAAATGTATCTGGCGTAACACCTTCTGGTAACTTGCTACTTCTTCTCTTTCCGCATCTCCGACAACGGCCATGTTCTAACTGATATTCCACTACATAAGGCTTGATTTCTGGAAGATCAACTTTCTGATGAATATATGGTTTTTCACATATTGCAATTTCTCCTCCGCATTCGCAAGTATTAGGCAACTCTATCTTTACTACTTTATCTGCATCCATGTTGGCGCGAAAACTTCCTTTATGACCAACCTGACCGCCAATATTCCTTTCGCTTTTCGGCTTATTCTTTTTTATTTTATACAACTCTTTGGAACTTGGTATTGATGAATTTTTTGAGCTTAAACCGAGTCTTTCTCTTAACTCAGCATTTTCTATCTTTAAAGCCTTATTTTCTGCTTTTAAACTTTCATTCTCTTTTTCCAATCTTTCTATTTTTGCTTCTAACCTTTCTATTTTTTGCTGTAAATTTTTGCAAAGTTCTAAAAGGTTTACCATATTATTTCACTTTTGCTCTATGATTATCTTCTTAGATCACCTTGTCTACCTTATTCTGCCACTCCGCTGAACGGATACAAAATTTCTTTGTTAATTAGACAGTAGGTATACTTATATTTTAACTTTCTTGTTTTGTTACTATTCTTTAAGTTTTTACTTTAACTACGATATCTTTTTTTTCTTATATGTTCTTGGTCATTTTCTACATTATTTAGCATTGTTCCCACTTCCCCTAATTGATTCCCTTTTGAAGGAGAATTACTGATTTCTGGTAATATTACATTACCTCCCACTTTTTTAAATAATTCTTCTTGTTGGCGAAATGCTGACCTCCAATCTGTTCCTGTTCCTTTAGGAAGAAATAAGAATTGATACATCTGACCAAAGCCTGTGTTATTTACCTCTTTTATATGCTCTACCATTCACCACACCCATTAACTATTTTTAAAAATTTTACCTATATTATCATAAAAAATATAGTTGTAAATACCTTAATTGAGATTTTTTTTTATTTTATCTTTTTTAAGCAAATAGTTAGATCTTTTTGTAAATTTTTATAACTTGCTTGCATAATGTTTCTATGAGTTAGTATTATGTAGTAGTGCCCTATATTACTTATATTTAAAATGCTAATTTTAGCAAGCATTCGTAGTTGCCTTTTTATTTTATTTCTTTTTGCTGCTTTTCCGGTTTTTTTACTGATAGCCAGACCTACTCTAATAGTATGAATGTACTTTTCAGGTTCTCTTTCTTTTATAGCGTACAGTGATATATAAAGCCCACGATAAAAAAGACTGTTGAGTGCTAACTTATTTTTGAAAGCAGAAGAAAAATCTTTTTTTTTATACTTACTATGCGCATAATTTGTTACACCCTAATGAACGGCGCCTATTAAGGATTTTTCTTCCAGCTCTTGTTGCCATACGTGAACGAAATCCGTGTCTGCGCTTTCTTATCAAATTTTTTGGTTGAAATGTTCTCTTCATTGTTTTTATATTAATATAATTATTTATTTTAAATTGTTTTACTTTATTGTCAAATAATGGTGAACTTGTATGACATTTTCGTAGAATAAAATTTGATGCATGGAAGAATGAATTCGGTGATAGTCATACCTGTCTTACTAATCCTTTTATTTTGTTTTAGTAGGTTTCAAGAAGTAAATAAGGTTAAATCTTATCTGTATCTTAGTTGTGTATGGATGCTAACTTGGTTGTTAGTATTCTATAATAATTGTTTTGTAACTTTTATTTCTATAGCGTTACTTTTTTTCATGCTTGCTTTTATCTTTAAAAATAAAAGAAATAAGATAATAAAACTTTCGTTATTTGTGGCTTTGGCCATATCATTTTTTATCACTTTATTTATAATGCTGTCTATTTTTATTCAATCCATTAGTTTTTTTAATAAAGTAGCTATTTCAGAATTCTTGTTTTGCTTGAAATGGGGCCACAATGTAGTCACTATCAATAAAGAGAAGATAGGATGTTTTGGTATAGCGCCGCTTTTAGTTGGTACATTACTTATAACTATTATAGCAATGTTAGTTGTCGTTCCGCTTGGTTTATTTTCTGCAATATATATTAGTGAATATGCGAGTGAGAAAGTGCGTTATATTGTTAATACAACTTTGCAAGTTTTGTCTGCTATTCCTACGGTTGTATATGGATATTTCGCGGTTGTGTTTTTGTCTTTCTTTATAAAGCAGGTAGCAAATTTTTTTGGTTTAAGTATACACTCAGAAAGTGCCTTAGTTGCCGGTTTATCGATTGGGATAATGATTCTTCCTTTTATTATTTCTTTACTCGAAGATGCCATAAGATCTGTTCCAAAAAGCTTGCGTTATGGCTTCATGGCACTTGGTGCAACTCCAGCGGAAACTATATGGCATATAACAATACCTTATGCAATGCCTACAATTTTAAGTGCAATTTTATTGTCAATTTCAAGAGTGATAGGTGAAACAATGATTGTGCTAATGGCTGTGGGAATCAACGCAAATTTGACTTTTAACCCTCTTAATTCAGTTACTACCATTACCGTGCAGATCGCTACATTACTTACCGGAGATCAGGATTTCAATAGTGTACAAACTCTTGCTGCTTATGCGCTTAGTTTAGTATTGTTTATTATTACTTGGCTATTAAATGCATTTGCATTGTTTGTAATGAAGCGTAACTAGTAAGCGTTTTAATGTTGCAAAATTTCTATTAATAATATAAAATTTATTTTCTTTAGAAGTTCTTTTATGGAATTATAGTGTTAGGTGATAAAAATAAAGAGATGAATATAGGTAGAGCGATTAAGGTAACTCAAGCAGTCGTTGATATAAAATTTGAAGGTGAATTGCCTAAAATATTTAATGCTTTAAAAAGCAAACTAAAATATAAGGATAAGGAGCTGGTTTTAGAAGTTTCGCAGCATATAGGTGACAATATAGTTCGTTGTATTGCTATGGATAGCACAGATGGCATGTCAAGGGGGGATGAATTTGTTGATACAGGTGCACCAATATCGGTGCCAATTGGGCGTTCAACTTTAGGAAGGATTTTTAATGTTGTTGGAGAGCTTATAGATGAGTGTGGTCCACTGAAGGGAAAGTATAACTTAGAGCCTATACACAGAGCACCTCCAAGTTTTACTGAACAGAGAATACAGGAAGAAGTTTTAGTTACGGGAATAAAAGTTATAGATCTTCTTGCACCTTATCTTAAAGGAGGAAAAATTGGCTTATTTGGTGGAGCCGGTGTTGGTAAAACAGTCCTAATAATGGAATTAATTAATAATATAGCAAAAGCTCATAAAGGATTTTCTGTGTTTGCCGGGGTAGGGGAGAGAACGCGTGAAGGTAACGATCTTTATCACGAGATGATCACTTCAAATGTAATAAATATAAATGAGCATGAAAAATCTCAAGCTGTTTTGGTTTATGGTCAGATGAATGAGCCTCCTGGAGCAAGGGCTAGAGTTGCTTTAACAGCACTTACTATGGCAGAGTATTTTCGTGACCGTGAAAACCAAGATGTTCTATTTTTTGTGGATAATATCTTTAGATTTACACAAGCTGGTTCTGAAATTTCTGCTTTACTTGGAAGAATACCGTCAGCTGTTGGTTATCAGCCAACCCTTGCAACTGATATGGGTGCAATGCAAGAAAGAATAGCTTCAACAACTTCTGGCTCTATTACTTCTGTGCAAGCTATATATGTTCCTGCGGACGATTTGACTGATCCAGCCCCAGCAACTACATTCTCTCACCTTGATGCAACCACAGTGTTGTCAAGGCAAATAGCTGAAATGGGAATATACCCTGCTGTTGATCCACTTGATTCAACTTCTCAGTCTTTATCTGCTGAAATCATTGGTGAAGAACATTATAATGTAGCTTCTGAGGTGAAACGTATATTGCAAACTTATAAATCACTGCAAGATATTATCGCAATACTTGGTATGGATGAGCTATCTGATGAAGATAAAATTATTGTTGATAGGGCTCGTAAGATTCAGAAATTTCTTTCTCAACCTTTTCACGTTGCAGAAATATTTACTGGCATGCCTGGTAAATTTGTTTCACTTTCTGATACTGTTTCCAGTTTTAAAGGAATTGTTGAAGGCAAATATGATCACTTACCAGAGGCTGCTTTTTATATGGTGGGGAATATAGATGAAGCAATAAAAAAGGCTGAATTAATACAAGCTGAAGCTAAATAAAAGTTAAAGATTATGAATACTTTTAAAGTGCAATTTTTCTCTCCTGATGATCAAATTTCATTCAGTGGAGTGGTTTCTCTTTCAGTAACTGGGCTCGAAGGGGAGCTTATGATTTTAGCTCACCATGCTCCTTACTTAATTTATTTATTGCCTGGTATGATTACTGTTAAAATGAGTAACCAAACAGAAAAGAAGGTTGTAATTGATAGTGGCGTATTAGAAGTTGCAAATAATAATTGTAGCATTATAACAAGTCAAATTCAGGTTTTTGATCGTGCAATTCATGATGAGAAATCGTTTAAAAATAAGAGAATTAGTATATATTTAAGTTATCTTGATGAGAAGTTTCTTTCTTAGTTATTTTAGGCAAAAAGTCAATTATCATTCAAGTGGCTATAAGATTTTTGCTCAGGGGGCTCTTTTTTGTCATCCCAGAAACCCCGGGGTGTCATCCCAGTGTCGGAGTACTTTAGGTGTATGATCCCAGAGTGTGATGGTATGGGACCATACACCTAATCAAATAAAAATTAAAGAAGGAGAGTTGGTTGTAAAGGTTGGAGATAACGACTTTGTTTTACCTGGAATTTACGTTGGATAAACTACAAAAAATAACAGGTAAAAATCAACGTAAATTTAAGATAAATCGATTTTATTAGTATTATCAAATCAAAATCTGTTTTTAATTAATCAATAATACTTTTTTACATATTTTCATCCCCTTTCATGGATTTTTTAATTTTATAGATGATATCTAATATTATTAGAAGCATTGTAAAATATCTTATGAGAAAAATTATAAAATATATTAGCATTATTGGTATTGCATGTTTGACCTTACCCAAAAAAAGTAGAGAGAAAGTTAAGACGTTTTTATCATGAGAATAAATTGTGCAGGAATGCAATAGTTAATAGTAGAATGTCTACGTTATTTGTTATAAAAGATTTCTATGTATTCAAATATGGCAGTTCTGGTTTGTTGAGCGAGAAGTATCAATAAGCAGCTCCCTTTTAAGTGAACTTTTCTGCAACAGAGTTATCGTAACAACAGCCCTTATGGCTCATCCTGGAAATGATGTTTTTTGTATTCAATAGAAATTGGTAATTTTGAGAGGTATACTGTGACCCTTGATCGCTATGTAACAGCAGATTTTTATCGGGTTTGCGTTTATCAACGGCCATCAATAAAGAATCTATAACTAATTATCATGTTACTCATTAACCACCATGCGTGAATATAGGTCAATTATTGCCGCCAACAACCTTCTTTAGTTTTTATGTAGGTAATCCCAAACTTTATTTGGCTGATCAGTAGTAAAATTTTGATCCAATGTGTTCGGAGCCACAACTCGGTTGCTTATTTGCTGTTTTTTATTTTTGAACCTTCGTCTAAGCTTGGTTTTAATGCCATTTTCTTGCATAACACTTTGTACTGTTTTAATTTTTGCCTAAAGCTTTTAATTCAGCGTGAATTTTAGGGGCTCCATATCTGCATTTAGAATGCTTGATGTATTTTTTGAATATCTGCTAGAAGCCCTTCTTTTGCTAATTCTTTACTGCTTTTTTCCTTAGCAACCCATACCACCAGTACAAAACCCTACATAGTTCCTGTGTTTTATAGCAATTTCTATATAAAAGAATACTTTACTCTTTTTCTTTGCCCAGGGCTTTTTTTAAGATGTCTCTTTCTCTTATTAGCTCTTTTTTTAGATCAAATCTTTCTTTGTCATAAGGAGCCTTTGCCTGGAAATGCGTATGCTCCAGACATTTTTCCATCATATTTTCTTACTTAACATACTGCCATCTATACCTAGATCTTTTGCTATTTTTGTACTTGCTTGACCTGTTTCTTTAACCAGCTTAACAGCTTCTAATTTGAATTCTGCTGTATATTCTCTTCTATTTGTCATATTTTGAAAAAACGTTTTATTTTACTCCAAAAACGTCTTAACTTTCTCTCTACTTTTTCTGGGTAAGGTCACTACTTGGATGACAGATAGTAGTGCGAAAGTCTCTTACAACTTACTTTTAATTAGTCTAACCCATGCGTGCCAATCCCTCTCACCAAGATTGCTTTCAAAAGATAGGAGATCCTTTACAGCTTTTGAGCAAATTTCTTCACTTGGAATTGATAACTCCTTATTCATTGCTAACGTTAAACATTGAGTTTTGCACGCTTGTTCTAAATGATACGTGTAAAACATTGCTTCTTGTATAGTCCGACCACACGTTATAGATCCATGATTACGCATTAACATGACAAAATTTTCTTTCAGATCAGCTATTAACCTCTTTCCTTCTGTATCGCTAAGTGCTAGGGAATTATAATTATGGTAAGAGATTTTATTGTAAAAGTGCAGTGCCCATTGACTTATAGGAAGCAGCCCATCTTTGAGAGAAGAAACCGCTACAATAGAAGGTGTATGCAAGTGAAAAATTGCTTGAATATCTTTCCTTGCTTGATAAATAAAACCATGAATTATATAGCCAGTTCTATTATATTGATATTCTTTGCCTTCAATTACATCTCCATCAAATGATACTTTCATTAACGAACGTTCATCTACTTCATCAAAACGCATACCAAACGGATAAATATAAAACGACTTTTGATCTTCAGAACGCACTGAAAGGTGAGTATATGTATGATCATCGAACTTAAGGTAGGACAAAATCTGATAGGCATAGACTAGATCCCTTTTTACTCTGCTCTTTGTTAACAACACAATCCTCTGTTAGAATCTTCTGAAGGTTTATACGCGAAAAGAGACTTGTAGTAAACTAATAAGTCTATGCCACTCTGTCTTGCTTTCTGAATACCAAACACTTTTGTGTTGTAGCTTGCTTAAAAATAGTTATCGTTATTATAGAGTTTATATACAGAATTTATGTTTTTAAATTACATAATATCTTAACTACAAAAATAATTTTCTATATAATATTTCATATGTTTTAAAGCTTCATTTTTATGTTATTATAAATGTAAGTTTCAAGATTGAAAATAATATGGTAAATATTAACACAAAAAGACAGCCAGCAGGATTTTTCATATATCTCTCTGGTCTTTCGGGAAGTGGTAAACTTTCCACAGCAATAGAATTATCTAATATGATAAACGCATTAATTGTAAATAGTAAGTTCTATAACAATGTTCAAGCTTGCTCTATATACGATGGTGTCTTTGAACGTGATCAAATACCTAAAGAAGTTCAAGATAGAATATATGGCATTATGCAAATTATGCTTCAGGTAATAGAAAATTATCCGATTCACTCAAAAAATTACATATTTATTGATGAGTTGATGGAAAATAATGACCAGAACATGAGGATGTATGATTCAATAGTAAGGCTTAGTAAAAAAATGAACACAGAAATCCTTCCTGTGGTACTTAGGTGTGATCTACCGACATTACAAAAGCGTATTGCATTAAAAAGGCAAAGAAAAAATAGGAAGGTGATTAATCTAAATAGCATGATAGAGCAATGTAGGATTAACAATTTATTTACACCACCGAGTGCTATAGAGATAGAAAATTCAAATATGAGTATAAAAGAAGTAGCTCAAGAGATAGTAAACCAGATGCACAAGCTTAGCCAAATTGCGTGTATGCAAAAAAAATAGTCTATAGCAATTTCATATACTGAGGCTCATTTAAATATAGAGCTTCAACTTCATTTAATTTTTGCTTGTTCTTTAGTCTATAATGAACTAATAGCCCTCCATGGCTAGCATTTAAATTGCAATCCATATGTGTACTGCTTGTAGCGTGACCAGGGTCACATGCTGCAGTTGGACCAGACAGCGGCAATAAATTGAAATCAAATAACTGTGTATAAAACCCTTGAGCATTTTTGATTATAGCTCTGATATTTTTTTTGCTATTTGCACAAAGCAAAGATATTGCGTAGGCTTGAACTTCCAGCGCACTAACCCCGTATAACGGCTTATTTGTAGCAAGATTTATACCTTGTGCAGCTGATATACCAACTCTAATTCCAGTGAAACTTCCTGGTCCAACTACTACCGCCAAATGATCTATTTTATCATAATTATAGTTGTGCTTATCAAATAAAGTACTTAGTATTTGAAAAAATGATTCTGCATGACTATTGTTGGTGGAATTGTGCTCTACAAAGCAGTTACCATCATAATCAACTATTGCTATTGAACTACCAATACCTACAGTATCAATCGCTAAAATAGACATTACTTAAGCTTATCATAGAGTTTTGAAAATATCATAGTAAAGGCACCATTACCCATAACATTTGCTGAAGTGATTATTGGATCAAACACTATATACAATGCTGTGATTAACGAAAGCATTTCTGGAGAAAATTTGAGGTATTTCTCAAGAATAGGTAGCATTACCATAATTCCTCCTGCCGGCACTGCAACGATAGCAAACTTAAATAACAAAAAATAGAGAAGGAAAGTTACATAGTCTGTTGTGCACAATGAATAACCGGAGGCAATTATCATTGATAATATTATGATAAAAAAGCAATCACCTACTAAATGAAAGCTAGCAGTTATTGGCACAACAGACGATGCTATGTCAGGTTGCTTTACATTTTTTTTGCTTCCTTCAAGACTAAGAGGCATAGTTGCATTACTAGACATTGTGCTCATCGCAGTAATAAATGCCGGTATCATATTGCCTATACTAGCTATCCAGCTTGTGATCTTGAATGAATTTGCTGCTCCATATAAGAGGAAAACATAAAGGTAGGTTGCAGATGCTATAATAATGAAAATTATTGAGTAATCCTTAAATATTATAGATAAAACTTGATCATGCTGCATTTTTAAAGCAAGCCCAAGTACAAATATTGGAATAATCGGCGTCAAAAACGTCTTCAAAATAAAGAGAGTTAAATCTAACATTTTGTTCGAAAGCTCTTTGCTTTTCTTGGGTAGCAGTGTGGACACTACTATGCTGGACACAAATCCACAGGCAAGGGCATAAAAATTAGAAAGCAATGCAGGCAGCCTAAACGACCATAAGGGAACAATTGTTTCTTCATACGTTATATCTTGTATTGAATGAGTGTTTTGTATGATGAAATGCCCAACAGAATAAGCTATTAAACTTGAAGCCAGATTTGACAAGAAGATCATTATAATAAGTAACAATATGAACTTTATAGCTGACTGCTTAAGATTGTTAACACTGCTAAAGATTAACGCAAAAATAATAAAAGGCATTATAAATAGCAAAACCTCTTTTATACTCAGGCTCGTTGAGTACAAGAAGGTTTTTGCTTCCATTGGAACTAAATGACCAAAGAATGCAACTGAAGTGATGACCGTGAGTAAGATTAATAGTTGTAGCACGTTCTTATATACCAATGTCCTATGGACATATATATGGTAAGTTAGTTGTTAAGTAAAGCAAAACTGTCTAAACTGCACAGCAAATGGTGTAATGAAAGTAGCTGACACTGGAATGACAAAGAAGAGTGAAATTAGCACTCACTTATTATTCGTGTCGTTTTCAGTAAAAGCCTCCTCCCATGTGCCTTGAGTTGCTGCACGGCTATACTCTGTTACTCTATTTTCAAAGAAATTCGTATGTTCCACGCCATTTAGTATTTCATCAAGCCACGGAATAGGATTATCATTAACATCATATATGGACTCAAGACCTAATTGCATTAACCGTCTGTTTGCTACGTAGCGTATGTAATTGCGCACTTCTTCTGCGGATAGTCCTTCAACGTCTCCGAAATCAAAAGCAAGCTTTATGAATTCATCCTCAAGTTCAACAATGGTGCGACATGCAGAATATAATTCCTCTTTAAACTCGTCGTCCCAAATTTCATTATTTTCTTTAATAAATGTATTAAACAACATGATAATTGAATTGGTGTGCAAAGTTTCATCACGGGCTGACCAGGCAATTATTTGTCCCATGCCTTTCATTTTTCCAAAGCGTTGAAAATTGAGCAAAATTGCAAATGATGCGAATAACTGCAACCCCTCGGTAAATGCACCAAACACCGCTAGAGTTTTAGCTACATGTTTTTTATCGTGTTTTTTGCTTTCCTCGAATTCTAACATGTATTCATACTTCTTTCTCATAGCATCATACTTTAAGAATGCTTGATACTCGCTTTCTGGCATGCCAATTGTGTCTAAAAGATAAGAATAAGCTGCAATGTGTATAGTTTCCATATTGGAAAAGCTTGCAAGCATCATGCATATTTCCGTTGGCTTAAATATATTTGAATAATGCCTCATGTAGCAGTTATTTACTTCAATGTCTGCCTGAGTAAAAAATCTAAAGATCTGGGTTAGTAGATTTTTTTCTACACTTGAAAGTTTAGTTTTCCAATCCTTTACGTCATCAGCAAGTGGAACTTCCTCAGGTATCCAATGGATTCTTTGTTGCTGCAGCCACGCATCATACGCCCAAGGGTAATTAAAAGGTTTGTATATTGGATCTGCTTCTAACAATGACATAAGACACCTATTATTTTCTAAAGTAAATATTATATTAAGTGATATTGAGAATCAGTCAATTTAACTTTTTTGAAATTTGACGGCAGATAATTTATTAGTGTATTATAGCTTCAAGTAATTTATCAACAGAAATGCGAGTATTAATATCTTTTATTTTATTATTTACAGTGAGCTGCACTCACACTATTCACAATCACGGAGCTCCTGGCATTAGTGTTGAATTGTGGAGCAAGATAAAAGTAGGTGACGATAAAGAAAAAGTGGTTCACACTTTAGGATCACCAACATTAGTATCAAAGTTCGATGACAATGTTTGGTACTATGTCTCATATAAAATTAAACAAGCCAACTTTTTAGGAAAAAGGAAGTATAGTAGTAAGTCTCTGCAAATTTCATTCGACCAGGACGGTAAAGTTGAAGATACAAAAGAAACTGACATCTTAGAGAGATCTTTGGCTGTTTCTGATTGAAAGTTTGCTAACTATGGAGTTTTTCTCACTCTTCTTTGCATCCAAGAACCGTATAACGTCATCCCAGTGTCAAGCACTGGGATGACACCATTTGTTGTAAACTCACTTTTACTCTATGGTTATACTACCTTGCTGCTATCCTGAACGGATACAGTGGGCTTATTAAATTATAGAATTACTTTAGCTATAGAATAAAGTCTAGTGTTACTTCACGCCAAATGTGGTGGTGCTGAGTAGGCAAGCCGGTTAATGGGCTACATTTATATACTGCACGCATTGCGTTATCTGCTATCGACCTGAAAAGTGGATTATTTCGATAGGAATCACTGTCTGCTACATCCGCCATAATTATCTCGCCTTGACTGGATAACAATAAGTTAATTTTTATATTAAAATTTTCTTTGTAAGCTATGCTTTCAGGAATGCTCCAGCATTTTGTGAGCTTGTCTCTTATAGAGTTAATAATTTCTGTTACAACTAATTCATCCTTTTTGCTCTCAACGCTTTTTTCGTTTCCTATTTCATTTTTTGCCCCTCTAACATCCCTTCTTAGTTTTTTCTCTACACTTTTTTTTCTTTTTGGAATTGGAATGAATTCTTTACCCTCGTTAATAATGACTTCTTCTTGCATTTCGATAATTTGCCTCGGTTGTGCTACAACAGTGTGCTCAACCAATTCTTTTTTCCTTTGTGGTATAGGAACAACTGACGTATCATTCGTTTGGGCTTTTGTTGAAGGTAACGAAAAAAGCAGAAAACAACATAAAGACAAAAAAAGAATATAATTAGAATAGAAAAAACGCATATGTTAAGCAGCTTGTTTTACTGGTTTAAAGCTAATATTGCACATAAAGTCAATATATTTTAGTTGATGGACAACTTTGAAGTCAATAAGGAATCCCTTCAAAGTTGCAGGCAAGCGAAAGATTGTCTTCTCGACAGACAAAGAATTGTATAATGGATTAAAAGGGACCGTATGACAAAAATTATAGGAAAAGAATATACAGAACTTTTAGAGCAGTTGAAAGATCGTATTGCAACAAACCGTTATAAGGCAGCACTTGCAGTAAATAGTAAGCTTATTTTGCTTTACCACCATATTGGTACAGAGATCCTAAAACGCCAAAAAGAACATACCTGGGGAGCTAAGGTAATTGATCAATTAAGTAAGGATTTGAGAAGTACATTTCCAGAAATGAAAGGCTTTAGCACGAGAAATCTGAAGTATATGCGTAAGTTTGCCGAAGAATATCCTGATGTTGAATTTGTGCAGGAGCCTCTTGCACAATTAACTTGGTATCACAATATCACTCTTTTGGAAAAAATAGAAAGTCATGAAATAAGATTATTTTATGTAAAAAAAGCTATTGAACATGGCTGGTCACGTAACATTATGGTGATGCAGATAGAACTTGGACTACATAAACGTCAAGGAAAAGCAATAACTAATTTTAAAGAAAAATTACCATCTCCACAATCCGATCTAGCACATTACACATTAAAAGATCCGTATATTTTTGATTTTTTAAGTATAGGTAAGGATGCTCATGAAAGAGAAGTAGAAAAAGGACTCGTAGGGCATATGGAAAAATTTCTGTTAGAACTCGGTGAAGGATTTGCATTTGTTGGTAGACAATTTCATTTAGATGTTGGTAATAAAGACTTTTATATTGATTTATTATTCTATCATTTAAAGTTACGTTGCTTCGTAGTGATTGAACTAAAAGATAAGGATTTTAAGCCGGAATATGCTGGTAAAATGAATTTTTATCTTTCTGCAGTTGATGATTTACTTAAGCACTCGACAGATCAACCTTCTATAGGGTTAATCTTATGTAAATCTAAAGACGATGTACTTGCTAAATATACACTCAAAGACATAAATAAACCAATAGGATTAGCGGAATATCGAATAACTGAAAATCTACCAGAGAACATAAAAACAGCTTTACCGACGATAGAAGAATTAGAAGCTGAATTATCCAAAATTTCAGATAAGGAAAAGTAATGGTTACTAAAATCATTCAAACAATTATTTAGCAAACCAAAAACCAAAAGCTCAGCATGGAGGCTCAGGAAGAAGGGTGGCAGCCAATACCTTACTCTCTCATAGCCTTGAAACTTTGGAAGCAGACAGTAACGGAGTAAGTGATTTTTATGGATTACAAGCTCTAGGTGTACTATCCTATAATATCATACGGTCAATATACTCTAAATGAGATGGAAAGATGAAGGCATCATTATAGCTGCTAAAAAATACGGCGATAAAAACTTAATTCTCTCTCTGTTTACAAAAAATCATGGAAAGCGCAGGGGATTAACTAAGCTAACAAACAATAGCAATTATAAGTTTCAGATAAGTAATCTATTACATGCAGAATGGAGTGCTAAGTTACCTGAAAATCTAGGTTTTTTTAAGTGCGAATTAATCGAATCTCCATTCCATCATTTCTTTCAAGATAGGTTAAAAAGCATTACTATTGTTTCTTTCTCCTCTATTTTAGAAAAAGTGCTTCCAGAAAGTGAACCCTGTGCCATGCTGTATGACAATTTTCGATATTTCATCGATGTAATTAAACACAACAATCAGTCTTGGCAAAGCCATTATCTTAACTTAGAGCTTCTGCTTCTTACGCAATTGGGATTCAAGTTAGACTTATCCAAATGCGCTGTAACAGGTGTTAAGGAAAATCTGCAATTTATTTCTCCAAAAACTGGTAGAGCAGTGTCAAAAAAAGTAGGAGATTATTATGCAGATAAACTCCTACCTTTTCCACAAATGTTGCATGATGTATACAATAATACCCTACAAAACAGCTACTCATTCCAAGAATTTCAGTTAGGACTGAAAGTCACAGGATATTTTTTAAATAAGTATCTATTTTTGCAGTTAAACGTGAAATTTCCAGAGCTGAGAAACCTCATGTTGTCGCTTTAATCTTAGTTATCATTTTTTTGAAATCATTTCAGAAATCTATAGCTAACCCAAGCAACACGTCATACCGCGATTCATTCGCGGTATCTCAGCATAGATTCCGCTCACGAGTAGTGGAATGACGGTTGTCGGTAAACTTAAGCCACTTTAGCTATAGCCAGTAACCACTCTATTTCTACCACTGTTTTTTGCTTTATATAAATATCTGTCAGCACGTACTATAAATTTTTTAATATCATCAAAGTCAGATCCTTGCATTTCTGCAATTCCAATGCTCACAGTTACATTATGGGTTGTATTTTTATCCGCAAGTACAAAAGGTTCTTTAGCAATAATTTTTCGTATTCTCTCCGCAATAGTATACGCATCTGATACATTGGTATCTGGCATTACAACAACAAACTCCTCACCACCAAACCTAGCTAGTAAATCTGTCACTCTGATATTTTCAGAAATTCTTTTCTGTATTTGCTTTAAAAGTTCATCTCCAGCACTATGCCCAAAACTGTCATTCACTATCTTAAAATAGTCTATATCAAGTATCATAAGAGACAACCTTCTATCCTTTTCCACAGAGTCCTTAACAATGTTTCTTAAGTGTGCATCAAAATATCTTCTATTATAACAGTTAGTTAATGGGTCCTTTATAGACATTTCCGCATTATTAAATAAATTCATTCTCAAGGCATCTTGATATCTTTTGCGTTTTACTTGCGAATTAACCCTTGCTATTAGCTCACCCTCATCCAAAGGTACTGTTAAATAATCATTAGCACCTACATCAAGTGCTTTTACTAAATTGTTTTTATCATAATCCTCAGAAAGAATCAGAATTGGTGTATAACGTGTTTCCACCTTACTACGAAACTCAGAACACAAACGCAAGCCGTCAGTTTTTGAAAATTGCATATCAGAAATGATCAGGTCGTAACCATTCTCAATACCAACCTTCAATGCTTCCATTGGATCACTCAGTATTTTAATTGACCTAAAGCGTTGCTTTAATATATTATATATCTGCTCTGCTTGATGAACATCCTCATCTATAACAAGTATGTTAGCATCAAAAATCTGATTGGAATAATCCATAATACTGTTTCCTGCGACTCCACCAATCTCAGCGTTAGTTTCTCCTCTCAAACGCAATTCATCAATAATCATCTTTAAGCGTGTGAGAGACTTAATTCGTGCAGATAAAGCAGTTTCGTTTATTGGTTTAGTCAGAAAATCATCCGCGCCAGCATTAATACCTTGCACTCTATCATGAGTATCATGCAGCGCAGTTACCATAATTATTGGAATATGGGTTGTCAAGGGATCACTCTTTAGCTCCTTACAAACTTGAAAGCCATTCATCTTTGGCATCATGATATCAAGTAATATAATATCGGGCTGCTGCTTTGCTACTAAATCTATAGCTTCTTCACCATCATGAGCTACGATAACCGTATAGTACTCTGCTTTTAGTCGAGCTTCTAAAAGCTTGACATTAGATAGTACATCATCTACTACCAGAATCTTTGCTGTCATTATCTTTAGATGTATTATCTATATCATAAGTAGGATAAAGCTTACCATTTTTACCAATTATGTAATTTACTTTCTCAGCATTACATTCTTTATATAAGTCTTCAACTCCTGCGTCTTTCAATAACCTCCTAGCTTTTGATTTTATAATCATAAGATACTTATACACATTCCTAATAAGATCAATAAATACAGGCACCTTATTTTTATCAAGAACAATTATGCTCACTAAAGCTACAACTAAAATTTCTGAAAGACCTATATTGAACATTTTCCTATGAAGCAAGTACTTTAATCCTTCTGATTATAAATATTAATTTGCTTAAATCAAGTTTAGAAGCAACCATCTCATCTAAAAAACTATTATAACGTTCTATGTAGTCCTTATCATTACAAGCCCAGGTTTGAACCTTATCTTCAGGGTTATCAGTAGCTTTTATGACTTTAACAGCTAGCTTGTGATGGTAATTGCTTAAATCGTCCAATAAATCATTAACTAAGCTGCGATCCCAATAAGAAGAGCGGCTTTTCATCTTGATGGCAATTGTTCTAATCAGATCGAATCTTAACAGCGACTTTAACTCAAAGTATATTTTACCAGCATCAAGAATGGACAAAGATGTCTGTTCAGCAACAGATATAATGTCCAGTGCATAAGCAAGAACGCATAGATCAGCAACTTTTTTTGCTAGATCTTTATTTATATTAAGTTCTACTAAAGAAGTTGATCCATGGCTATAGATCTTTAATAGGTGTTCATCTAAAACATCAGTTAAGTTCTGGCCTAAAGTTTCAATTGCATCTTTAAATTTTGTAACATCATCCAATTCTACAAAGCTAAGCTTGCCAAGATTTTTCACTAGCCAAAATGATACTCTGCCAATAAATTTCTGCACGTTCCTCACTATTTGTAAGTATGAGTTAACATCAATTTTTCCATCCAATTCATCAATTTTCTGCCACAGGCTGTTTAAATCATACAGGTGGTTAACAACAATATATATGTTAACCGCTTCTTGTATCTTAATTCCAGTGTTCTCAGCCAAATTATTGATGAATATACAGCCCATTCTATTCACTACATCATTTGCAATGCAAGTAGAGATAATTTCTCTACGAAGTTGGTGTTTTAATATGAAATCCTTAAACTTTGTTACCATCTTTTTAGGAAAATAACCTAGCAAGTAGTCATGAGATATAAGATCTTTTTCAGACAGATCGGAATGTATAATTTCATTTTTTATTGCTGTTCTAGCATAAGACATTAGAACAGAGAGCTGAGGAGAACTGAAACCTTCTGCACCAGTTAACATCCTTGCTATCTCTTCTTCAGTTGGAAGAAATTCTACGCTTCGGTTTAACAGCCCAGATTTTTCTAAACTGAGCAGTAACCTGTGGTGCTGCTCCAATCTCTCTTTAGCTTGCAAACACTCAAGAAGTAATGCTTTTGTTTCAATTTTGTTGTGGTTCTCAAGCACTTTGGATGCAACTTCATCCACCATACTTGCCAGTATTTCATTCCTTTTTTCTAAAGAAATACCCCCTGCTTTCATAGCTGAAACAAATGCAATCTTAATGTTAACTTCAAGGTCCGAACATATCACTCCGGCTGAATTATCAACAAAATCTGCATTGATATATCCATCTTTTTCAGCATATTCTATTCTTCCAAGCTGTGTACAACCAAGATTTCCACCCTCTATAAACATAGAAGCTCTAATATCCTTACCATTTACTCTCAGCTCATCGTTTGCTTTGTCACCGACCATGCTATGATTTTCACTCTTTGCCTTAACAAACGTGCCAATTCCTCCATTCCATATGAAGTCCACTTTTGCTTTCAACAGATATCTAATCAAATCACTTGGAGGTAGCATATCTTCTGTTATATCAAAGCATTCTTTTATTTCTTGAGAAATGTTTACTTGCTTGCTGCTACGCTCAAATACTCCTCCACCCTTAGAAATCAAATCTTTATTATAATCCATCCAAGTTGAAAATGGTAACTCAAAGAGACGTTTACGCTCTGTGAAACTCTTTTCTGCATCAGGGTTTGGGTCAACAAAAACATGCATATGGTTAAATGCGCCGATTAAATGTATATTTTTTGAAAGCAGCATACCGTTTCCAAATAGATCGCCAGCCATATCTCCAATTCCAATAACAGTTGTATCCTGGTAAATATCCTTATTCATTTTCCAAAAATGCCTCTGTGCTGCAATCCATGCACCTCTGGCTGTAATACCCATTTTTTTGTGATCATAACCTGCTGATCCACCAGATGCAAATGCATCGCCAAGCCAAAAATTGTATTCAGAGGCTATCTGGTTGGCATAATCAGAAAATGAAGCAGTGCCTTTATCTGCTGCAACTACCAAGTATGGATCGTCTTCATCATACCTAATCACATTCTCTGGTGGAATTATTTCACCATCAACCACGTTATCAGTAATATCAAGCATTCCTCTAATAAAACTCTTATAGCACTCAACACTTTTCTCTCTTAAAATATTCTTATCTTTATAAGCTTGCTTTATTACAAATCCACCCTTTGCACCAACAGGGACAATAACCGCATTTTTTGTCATCTGAGCTTTCATGAGCCCCAAAACTTCAGTGCGAAAATCTTCCGTCCTATCCGACCACCTTAAGCCACCACGGGCTAATTTCCCTCCTCTTAGATGTATTCCCTCAAAAAGGTTTGAATAAATATACAATTCGCGATACGGACGAGGATCAGGCAAACCATTTATTTTACTTGAGTCAAATTTTGTAGATAAATATGGTTTATCGTCTTGATAATAACTGGTCCTTAAAATAGCCATTATCAAGTTAAATATCGAGCGTAAAACGTAATCATGTGAAACATTGCTGATCTCTTTTAGAAGTTCCTCAATTTTTTCTCTAACAATGTCCGTAGTTTCTGCTCTATCAATGTCTATGTTAGGATCAAATCTTGCATGAAATAGTTGTATCAAATACTTTACTACTTTTGGATACTCTGAGACTACCTTTTGGATATATTCTGGGTTGTAGTTAAATGACGTCTGCTTTAGGTAAGCACTTAACGCTCTAACCAGAAGCACTTCTTTCCACTTGAGCCCAGCAATAATGATCAAACTATTGAAATAGTCATTTTTAATTTCCTTGCTAAACACTTTCGCAAGTGTTATTTCAAATTGCTCTTTTAGAGTAATGTTGTCTATTAATTCATCGACTCTTGACAACACAAAATGGTGTATCCATATTCCGCCGTTAATTTCTATGTAATAGCCATTATGAGATAGAATCTTAGCTCCCAAATTCTTAGTAATTCTTAATATCTTCGATAATTCAAGACCTCCATTGCTCGAAGTGTAAACCTTTAATTGATAATTAAGATTGTCACGAGTAAGTCTTAAATCGACCTCGCTAACTCTTTTTTTCCTCACTATCTCCAATTTTTTCATATCGTAATATGCGTCATGAGGTTCGAAACTCTCTTGATAGCTTATTGGAAATGCCTTGCAATAACGGATGAATATATCCTCAACAGTGCTAAAAGTATTATATAAATTGTCTATAAAACGATCTTCCCATTTTTCCGTAATGTTCCTTAATTTGTTTTCGATACGCAAAACTTCATCATCAGGAACACTAGCGTTTTTAGCCTTTAGCACTACATGCAATTTCATCAAATCATATTCATTGATAATGTGATTGTTATAAATATCTGAACTTCCTGCACTTGTCTCATCCTTCAATATGTCACGTATCTTGAACATTAGCCTAGCGCTAGCATAACGCATCGGTATCAGCACTATGCAACTAATAAAATCCCCGACTCTTCTTAAAAATAATCTGACCCTTGGCCTAATCGCAAGAGACATGATCGAAATGCAAATTTTAAATAATTCGTCTTCATTTGATTGGAATAATTCATCACAAGAGAACACTTGCAAAATAGAAATCAAAGCTTTATTGTTGTGGCCCCCGGTTACAAATCCTGCATTTTTTTCTATAACTTTAACTTTATCTTTTATTATTGGAATAGTTCGAATATCTTGGACCTCCGCTACAGAAGTAAATAGCCCGAAAAAACGCCGTGCCTTTACTACATTACCCTGGTCATCAAATTCTTTTACTCCTATACAATTCATGTATGTACGCCGATGGACTATTGAGATTAGATCTGATCTCAATATGTATAGGGAATCAAGGTTTGCAGAAGGAATCAACGTACTTTGACCTACTCTCATCAGGCCAAGGTCCTTTTTGCCATCACAGACGAGTTTTTCATCTTTACCAGCAATATATTCTTGATAACCTAGAAATACAAAATTATTATTCTTTAACCAAACTAGAAAATCTTTTTGCTCTTGATTTCGGTCTGGTGTCATTCCAGTGCGTGACACTGGAATCCACGTGTCCTTTTCCTGGATCCCAGTATCAAGTACTGGGATGACAGAAAGACTTGCCTCATCAAGTTTCTTAAGCATTAAGTGCCAATCTTTCACAACACAATTAACTGCTTTCAGCGTTTTTTGTAGAGATTCTTTTAATGTATCAACAAAACTGTCACTTATACCTTTGATAATTACATATATAACTGACTCTTTTATTCCATTACTTTCTTCCAAAGGGTAAATCTCATCTATTAGGCCATCTTTTCTTTTAATGTTAATTATGCTGTTGCTGTAATAGCATATGGTTAAATCGTGCGACTTAATAGTTGCAATAACGGAGTCAACCAAAAATGGCATATCATCGTTTGTTATCTTAATCGTGGTAAAATCGCCTTCTATTCCTGGTATATCATCTATATTACTTACTACTAACTTACTTTCATCTTTCTCTTTTTGAGAAACAAAATTGTAAGCATCGTTTACAATATATAGCAAAAACTTATCATTGGCTTTTAGGTCGCTTTTATAAACAAAACTATAAAAATACTTAATAAATTTTTTAATTTTTTCTTTATCTTGCTGATTTTCTTGATCAGCTAACTTAAATAAAGACTCAGTGTCAACATTATGATCTATACACATTTTTTTAACAAAAATACACAGTGAACTTAAACCTTTTTAACTAAGATTTCATTATCAAGAGCGTACACTATTAGTTCATCATTTTCTACTACTTCCCCTGATAAAACTAATTTAGCTAAATTATTTTGAATACACTCTTGTATCACCCTTTTTAGGGGCCTTGCTCCATATTCAGGGTCATAGCCAGTTTGTGCTATTAGTTCTTTAGCTTCCTGCGACAAACTTATACTCAGTTTACGCTTAGCAAGTGTTTTTTGTAAATAAGAAAATTGAACATCTATAATTTTATAGATGTCATTTCTGGTTAAACTGTGAAATATAATAATTTCATCCAGTCTGTTTAAAAATTCTGGACGAAATGTTGATTTAACTATTTGCATCACTTCGCTTTTTACAGAGTTAGCAACTCCTCCTTCCGATGTCATTCCAGCGCGTGACGCTGGAATCCACTTTTTTTCCTGGATCCCAGTGTCAGCTACTTGGATGACAGAGGGCTTTTCAAGAGGGCTATTTTCTTTTGCTCCTTTAAGCATTATCTCAGCACCAAGGTTAGAAGTTAAAATCAGTATGGTATTGCGAAAATCAATTAATTTGCCATGACTATCAGTGAGTCTACCCTCATCCAAGATCTGTAGCAATAGGTTAAATATATCAGGATTTGCCTTTTCTATCTCATCAAATAAGATTACCTGATATGGTCTTCTCCTCACTGCTTCAGTTAATCTGCCACCTTGTTCATAGCCAACATACCCTGGAGGCGCGCCAATTAACTTTGAAACAGAATGTTTTTCCATATATTCTGACATATCAAAACGCAAAAGCGCTGATTGATCGTCAAACAGAAATTCAGCAAGGGCTTTTGCCAATTCTGTTTTTCCAACTCCGGTTGGACCCAAGAATAAGAATGAACCAAAAGGTCGATTAGTATCTTGCACACCAGAGCGAGAGCGCCTAACTGCATTACTTATCGCTTCTATTGCATCTTTCTGCCCTATTACTCTTCTTCCTATTTCATTCTCCATGTTGAGAAGTTTTTCCTTTTCGCTGTGCATCATGTTATCAACTGGAATTCCTGTCCACTTTGAAACAATGTTTGCAATATCATCTCCAGTCACTTCTTTCTTTAAGAAACTATCAGTAACCTTTTCCTGATTTTTTAATTCATTCTCAAGCTGAGGAATCACACCATACATCAGCTCTCCTGCTCTTCCCAAATTCCCACTACGCTGAACTAATTCCAACTCTTTTCTAGCGTTATCTAATTTTTCGGCTGTTTCTTGTATTCTAGCTATTTTATTCTTTTCCATCTGCCATTTGCTGTTCAAGTCAGCAAATTTACTGTTTAGATTTTCGATCTCTTCATTTATCTTTTTTAAACGCTGTTTAGAATTTTCATCACTTTCTTTTTTTAAAGCCTCTGCTTCAATCTTTAGCTGTATAACCTTTCTCTCAAGTTCATCAATAACTTCAGGCTTGCTATCCATTTCAATTCTCACCCTGCTTGCTGCTTCATCAATCAAATCAATTGCTTTATCAGGTAAAAACCTATCTGTTATATATCTATTGGACAACGTTGCAGCAGCAATTATTGCACCATCTGTAATTCTTATACCATGATGCACCTCATATCTTTCCTTCAAACCCCTGAGTATTGAAATGGTATCAGTTTCAGTTGGTTGAGAGATAAACACAGGCTGAAAACGCCTTGCAAGTGCAGGATCTTTTTCTATATGCTGACGATATTCATCTAAAGTTGTGGCTCCTATACAGCGAATTTCTCCACGCGCAAGAGCAGGCTTCAGCAGATTCGAGGCATCCATTGCACCACTTGTTGCTCCTGCTCCAACTAAAGTGTGCAATTCATCGATGAATAATATAATTTTTCCCTCCGCTCTCGAAATCTCATTAATCACTGCTTTTAACCTTTCCTCAAACTCTCCTCTAAACTTAGTGCCAGCAATTAGTGCTCCAAGATCCAAAGCTAAGACCTTTGCATCATGCAAACCAAGTGGCACATCGTTTGCAACAATTCTATTTGCAAGCCCCTCAACTATTGCAGTTTTTCCAACACCAGGTTCACCGATCAGCACTGGATTATTTTTTGTCCGCCTCAGTGATACCTGCATAGTTCTTCTGATCTCTTCATCACGACCAATTACAGGATCAAGCTTTCCTTGCATAGCAAGCTCTGTAACATCTTTTGTATATTTCTTTGCCGCGTTTAATTTTTCCTCACTGTTTGGCGAGTCCGCACTGCTGCCCTTTCTCATTTCTGCAATAACTGAGTTCAGTTTTTGTAGAGTCACACCATTCTCTGCCAGAATTTTGCCTACAGTATCATCTTTTTGTGCAGTGAGGCCCTGTAGTAAACGCTCAACAGCAACAAATGAATCTTTATTTCTTCTTGCAATACCAATTGAATCTTCAAAAACTTTTGCTATTTCTCTTGAAAGTTGAAGGCCACCACTTCCTGGACCTTCAATTACTGGCAACTTTTTTATTGCGCTATCCACAGCATCAGAAATACTTTGCACACTTCCACCACAAGCGTTTATCAAATCCTGAACTAAACCTGATTCATCTTCAAGCATCACTTTTAGTAAATGCTCAGGCATAAAAATCTGATGCCCAGCTCCCAACGCTTTCATTTGAGCACTTTGAATTAGACTTTTTGCTTTTTCGGTAAATTTATTTAAGTCCATAACACCAGTTAAATTCGTATTTGCTGATGTATATAACAACTGATTTCATAAATTTAAACCTAAAGTTGTTTATTGTTAGGTATGAAATTTAAAACTTTCTTAAAAAGGGAACTATCATAGTAAGATGTATGGTCCCAGAGAGTGATGGTATACTATCATCATCATTTAAGGAGTCATTATGGGACAGATATTACATGGGTGCGCCAAAACAACACAGACGATTCGTAGAGCAATACAAAATAGAAAAGAGAGCATAGCAAAACTCTCCAAGCATTATAACCTTAATCCAAAAACTATTATTAAGTGGAGAAAACGTTCATTTACGAAAGATGCTGATATGGGTCCAAAGCATCCAAGATCAACTGTTTTAACGCTAGAAGAGGAAGCTATAATAGTTACATTTCGCAAGTATACACTACTGCCACTAGATGATTGCCTTTACGCTCTGCAGTCTACAATTCCGCATTTGACTCGCTCTAGCTTGCATCGTTGTTTACAAAGACACAACATTAGCAGATTACCAACTGTTGATGGAGAAGTTAAGTCAAAAAAGAAATTCAAACAATATCCTATCGGTTACTTTCATATTGATATTGCTGAAGTTAGAACTGAGGAGGGCAAATTACATTTGTTTGTTGCTATTGATAGGACATCCAAATTTACCTATGTTGAGTTGTGTAACAGTGCTACAAAACCCATAGCTGCTGAGTTCTTACGTAATTTGATTAGAATTTTACCGTATAAAATCCATACTATTTTGACAGATAACGGTATACAATTTACAAACCAGAAGCGTCATAAGTATGCTTTCCAACATATATTTGATAGAGTTTGCGAAGAGAATGTTATTGAACATCGTTTGACAAAAGTTAGCCATCCTTGGACGAATGGGCAAGTCGAGCGTATGAATAAAACTTTAAAGGATGCTACAGTTAAGAAGTATTACTATCAATCGCACCAGCAACTTAAAGAACACCTTTATAACTTTGTTATGGCTTATAATTATGCAAAGAGACTCAAAACTCTTAAGGGTCTTACTCCTTATGAATTTATATGTTATCAGTGGACACAGTCTCCAGAATTATTTATACTAAATCCACACCATCACACTCTGGGACCATACATCTAAGAGGTTGTCCGGAAACAAGTAAAAGGCTATAATATCTGAAATTTTAGTACGGGGTAAAGATGAGAAAAAAGTATCCAACAGATCTAAGCGAAAGGGAATGGGCAAGAATAGAAAAACACTTCAGAGTATCATACAAGAAAGGAGGAAGGCCGCCAAAGTATAGCAAAAGAGAAATATTAGAAGCAATTTTCTATGTATTGCGTACAGGGTGTCAATGGCGGTATTTACCAAATGATTTTCCGCTATGGAAGACTGTGTATGAGCAGTTCAGGCAATGGAAGAAGCAGGGAATTTTTGAGAAAATGAATTATGAAATTACAAAATATAGTAGAAGAAAAATAGGAAGGAATGAGCAGCCGAGTGCCTGTATAGTAGATAGTCAATCTGTAAAGACTACAGAAAAGGGGGGATCAAAGGCTATGATGGAAGTAAAAAAGTAAAGGGTAGAAAAAGGCATATAATTACAGACACTCAGGGTTTTATACTAGGTTGTTACGTAGGCGCTGCTAACGAAAATGATAGAGATGGTATTAAAATAGCATTAAACAATATGAGAACAAAATATACTAAAGTTAAAAAAATGTGGGCTGACATGGGATACCAAGGAAGAAATTTAAAGAATCACATAAAGGAAGAATATGACATAGATATTGAAATTGTTACAAGGCCTCCATGTAGATTTTGGGTGCACAAAGATACGCCACCTGAGCTACTACCAACAAGAGAACAAGGGTTTAAAGTACAGCCAAGAAGATGGGTTGTAGAAAGGACTTTTGCTTGGGTTAATAGGAATAGAAGGCTATCGAAGGAGTATGATTTACTCACAACATCCACTGAGAATTTCATATACCTAGCTATGAGTAGGGTTATGTTAAAGAGGGAATATGCTTGAATTTACTTGTTTCCGGACAACCTCTAATACCAATTCTCATTGTTGTCCAGTCAAATAGGAAACATTGCAGAGTTGTTTAATTGTGGAGCTGGCAAGAGAAGTAATAAATTTGCACAAAGCACCCTCAAGTAGAGCAATTGTATCGTATATTTTATTGCGCAAAATGTTCTGTTTTATATATAACCAAAGCCTCTCAACAGGATTTAGCTCAGGTGAGTATGGAGGTAGGTATATAATGTCGATATTTTTAGGTACCTTTAAATTTTTTGACCTATGCCAACTAGCACAGTCCATAACGAGAAAAGCCTCTCGTGTTTCTAGATATTGCGAAATTTGCTCAAGAAATATGTTCATGCAATCAGTGTTGACATTTGGTGCAAATAAGCTAGAACTCTCTCCATTTCTAGGATTAACTGCACTATAGAGATAGAAATTTTGCCTACCTAATTTTGTTTTAACCTGTGTTCTAATCCCCTTTTTAAACCACCCATGTCCAACTTTTGAATGTGTGCCAAACCGTGATTCATCAAAGAAAAATAGCTCTTTTTCTGGATACTTGCTAATAGCTCCATTGAGATTTTTTTTTGAATTCCTCTTGTTTGCTTTTATCTTGTCCATTATGAACTGGTCTTGGTGTAATATATGAGAATTTCATCTTTTGCATATGGCGGTGTACTGTAGATTTGCTGATATTTAATCCGAACTTTTCCTGGATTCTTATTCTCATTTCTTTAATGGTGATATTAGGATTTTCTTCTATCCACTCTTCAATTTGCTGTAGTTGAGCCTGATTTAATTTAGTTTTTCTACGACGTTGTGAAGGAGCAAACAGTTTTTCTTCTCTGCCAATTTTCAAGAGTTTTACCCACGAAGTTAGTGCGCTTCTTGAAATGCAATATATTTTTGCTACAGCCGTTATACTGTACTTTTTTGCTGCAATTACAGCATTTAGTTTTTTTGAAACATATGCATTATTCCTTACTTTCTTCAGCATTTCTTTTGCTGATTCTACTACTTTTTCATCCAATAATTTTGATCTTAATGCCATTTAAACCTCGCTATTTTACTTACTTCAGTATGGCTTTTCTTCCATCATTGTCCATCTGTTTGCCCTGTAATGGGAATTGGTATTAGTACGGGGTAAAGATGAGAAAAAAGTATCCAACAGATCTAAGCGAAAGGGAATGGGCAAGAATAGAAAAACGCTTCAGAGTATCATACAAGAAAGGAGGAAGGCCGCCAAAGTATAGCAAAAGAGAAATATTAGAAGCAATTTTCTATGTATTGCGTACAGGGTGTCAATGGCGGTATTTACCAAATGATTTTCCGCTATGGAAGACTGTGTATGAGCAGTTCAGGCAATGGAAGAAGCAGGGAATTTTTGAGAAAATGAATTATGAAATTACAAAATATAGTAGAAGAAAAATAGGAAGGAATGAGCAGCCGAGTGCCTGTATAGTAGATAGTCAATCTGTAAAGACTACAGAAAAGGGGGGATCAAAGGCTATGATGGAAGTAAAAAAGTAAAGGGTAGAAAAAGGCATATAATTACAGACACTCAGGGTTTTATACTAGGTTGTTACGTAGGCGCTGCTAACGAAAATGATAGAGATGGTATTAAAATAGCATTAAACAATATGAGAACAAAATATACTAAAGTTAAAAAAATGTGGGCTGACATGGGATACCAAGGAAGAAATTTAAAGAATCACATAAAGGAAGAATATGACATAGATATTGAAATTGTTACAAGGCCTCCATGTAGATTTTGGGTGCACAAAGATACGCCACCTGAGCTACTACCAACAAGAGAACAAGGGTTTAAAGTACAGCCAAGAAGATGGGTTGTAGAAAGGACTTTTGCTTGGGTTAATAGGAATAGAAGGCTATCGAAGGAGTATGATTTACTCACAACATCCACTGAGAATTTCATATACCTAGCTATGAGTAGGGTTATGTTAAAGAGGGAATATGCTTGAATTTACTTGTTTCCGGACAACCTCTGAGATATCGTGGCGGTATGACGTAGGAAAACCTTTCTTGGGTTAGCTATAGTTTGCTATATTATGTGATTTTATTTTTAGCGTTGCTTCTTATATTATGTAATTTATTTTCCATAATATACATTATGTAATTTTCGATGCTAAGATCTGTTATAGCTCTCAGTATGATATGAGTGATTCTCTTTTAATAATTATTTTTTAAATAGTTTGTTGGTTCATCAATTTCTTTAGGATTGATATCTACAATTATTTTTCCGTTTTTTAACAGAATAATCCGATCTGATATTTTTGTTAAAAAATCCAAATTGTGAGAAGCGATAATCATAGTAATACCCATATCTCTAACTGATTGTAGTAGTTCCACAACGTCGACTATTGTTGCTACATCTAAACCAGACGTTGGCTCATCGCATAATAGAATCCTTGGATTCATCATTAAGCTTCTGGCAAGCGCAACCCGCTGTTTTTGCCCACCGGATAGATTACTAGGGTAATCATTTTTTTTAGAGGCAATACCCAAAGACTCAAGTAGTGAATCACTTTGATCCTGAGTTTTGTTTTTAAGTTTGGGAGCATATGTAAGATTTTCCCAGACAGTCATATGTGGGAAAAGTTGAAAATCCTGAAATACAAAACCAGTACTATCATTGCATTCAATGCTACCAGAATCTAAAACTTCGAGTTTTTGTATACAACGTAACAATGTTGATTTACCACTACCAGAAGGACCAGCAAGACCAACTATAGATTGTTCTATAATCAGGTTAATATTATTAAGTACTGGAATATTATTAAATAATTTACAAACATTATGCATTTTTATCATATATACCTTTCTGTTCAATCTTTTTGCCTATATATTCAATTAGTAATACAAGAGCGTAATAATAAGCCCCAGCAAGACAAAGTGGTATAAAATAAGTAAATTGTTCTGCTGCAAGCATTTGCGCAGAGCGCATAATATCAACACCACCAATAGTAGAGATTAATGCCGTTTCTTTAAGGAGTGCAATGATCTCATTTATCATTGCAGGAAGAATATTTTTAATAACTTGTGGTAATATAATATCTCTCCACATATAGAAACTAGGTATTTGTAAAGTTTTAGCTGCTTCAAACTGGTTTTTTGATATAGTTTCAATACCAGCTCGTAAAATCTCAGCAATATAAGCACAGCTATTTAGACCAAATGCTATAATGCCAGCACTAAATATGTTTAATTTAGTTCCTGCAATGGTTGGAGTCATAAAATAAACAACACTTAACTGTAATATAAGGGGGGTGCCACGTATTACAGATATAATTCCATTAATTAATGGAATACAGATCTTATTATATCTGAGTACTGAAAATAACCCTCCTAGACTCATACCTAAAAGCAGTCCTCCAATCAATAATTTTAAAGTAAAGGCAAGGCCTGTTCCAACAAACAAGAAATTAGAAATTAATTCTTGCATCAGTTATCTCCTAGCCATTTTTCTGCTATCTTTTGTATTACACCTTTACTTTCTAAACTTTTTAACGCCTCGTTTATTTTATCCTTTAAATCAGATCCTTTATTCACAGCAATAGAATAACCATTATCTGACTTAGCGATGGCTGACCATGATAGACCAGGATTTTTTTTGCTAAATACTTTACCTTGGAATTCATCAATTAGGACGCTATCAACATGACCAGACTTTAATGTTTCTACAGCTTGATTATTATTGTCTATAGCAATAATTTGAGCTGTTGTAGGAACATGCTCTTTTAGCCAAATTTCCATGACAGTTCCTAGTTGAACGGCTATCTTCTTGTGAGTTAAGTTGTTTATACCGGCTATGGGTTTATTTTTGTGATATAGAATACCAAATTCCCCTGTATAATAACTATTTGAAAAATCAAAATTTTTTTCACGCTCTTCTGTGCTACCAATAGTAGATATAGCAGCATCTACAGAATTACTTTGCAATGCTGCAAATATAGTACTAAACTGCATATCTTTAAATATCGCTTCTTTACCTAACTCTTTTGCTACTAATTGAGCAAGCTCAATGTCAAAGCCAGTAAATTTACCATTTTCATAATATTCAAAAGGTGGATAATCTGCAGAAATTGCAAATCTAATGATATTATCGTGTTTATCTTCCTTGCATCCTGTTAATAGAATACTTATCGCTATAATAGCATTTAAAATGTATTTTTTCATATTACTAATTTATATTCATATTTTATTCATCTTGTGAATATAGACATTAAAAATTGAATAGTCAAGAAATAATGAATATAATTTCAAATATACTTATTACATATTCAATATGAGGAAAATGCATAATGCATGACAACACACTAGGTGAACATATTTTAAATATTATTCAAAATCATGAAATTTTAGAACAGAGCGATTTACAGACCTTACTCAAAAAAAGAGGGTATAACATTTCTCAGGCTACTTTATCAAGAAAATTGAAAGAACTTAAAATTGCCAAAGTTGCTGGTATGTATAAAGTAATTGACATCAACCAATATCGATTACCATTAATACTTAATATGCAAATTTCGGATTTTGGTTTAATAGTACTACACACTCAACCAGGACAAGCTAGCAGTCTGGCTTACTTTCTAGATCAGAAATATGTTATTTATTCATTAAATAATAGCAAAAACATAGGAATTATAGGAACTATAGCAGGTGATGATACAGTATTATTGATCATCAAAAGTAAGGCTGAACTTAACAAAGTATTACAATCAATTTATGAAACATTTCCATATTTAAGTCCTGAATAAGAATGTTGTAAGTTAAAAATGTGATATAAAGGAGATAAGAGGGATTTCTTTGTTTAAATCTTTGTCTTCTTTTTTTCAATATACCTACATATCAGAATGGACAATTCATATAGAATCAGCATAGGTATTGCAAGCCCTACTTGGCTTAATACATCAGGTGGAGTTAAGATTGCAGCAATAATAAAAATTACCACTATTGCGATTCTACGTTTATTTGACAAACTTTGTGCAGTCAGTAGCCCAACTCTCACCATTAATGTGAGTATGACTGGAATTTGAAATGCAGTGCCAAATGCAAACATAAATTGGAGAACGAGGTCTAAATATTCGCTAACTGATGGCATAAACTCTATCGGTATATCGAAGGATTTACCACTGTGTTCGAAGTTGATAAAAAACTTCCAGGCTAAAGGAAATATATAGTAATAGACTACAGTAGCTCCCGTTACAAATAAAACCGGTGTTGCAATTAAGTATGGCAACAACACTGCCCTTTCACTTTTATATAACCCAGGTGCTAAGAACATATAGAATTGCCATGCAAACACAGGAAAAGAGAGCAAAAGTGCACTCATCATTGCAACTCTAAGATACACAAAAAATGCCTCTGTTAAGTCTGTGTAAATTAAAGAAAAACCTTCGCTACCTTTTGTTGCTTCTATTAAAGGTGCGAGTAAAAAACGGTATATATTTTCCTTAAAGTAATAACAAAAACCAAAAGCAACGCAAAAAAATAGAAAGCAAAAGATAACTCTTTTTCTGAGTTCCGCAAAGTGCTCATAAAATGAGGCGTATTTGTTTGAGTTCCAGTTCATACTTTACTATAGCTCAATAATACTATGTCTAACATTCTCAGCGAAAAAGCCCACTCATTGTCATACCACGCTGCAACCCTGCATATATCACCTGTAACATATGTACCAGTTAAATCCACAATTGCACTATAAGGGTTATGCACAAAATCTATTGAGACTAAAGGTTCCTCGCATATAGAAAGTACATTTGACATTGGATAACCCTCTGTCATCCTAGTACCCTCTGATGTCATCCGAGTAGCTGACACTGGGATCCAGAAATTAGATTCCAGCGTCACGCGCTGGAATGACGTAGAGGAGAGAGCTGCATCCTTAAATATTTCATTGATTTCTTCAACGGTCGCTTTCTTATCAGTCGTAAATTTAAAATCAACCATAGAAACATTGCTAACTGGAACTCTGACGGAAGTGCCATCTAGTTTTCCTTTTAATTCATGGATGACAGAACCAATTGTTTTTGCTGCCCCGGTTGTAGTTGGCACCATAGATAATCCGCAAGCCCTTGCTCTACGCAAATCTTTATGATTACCATCAAGAACATTTTGATCATTCGTGTAGGCATGTATAGTAGTCATAAAACCGCTTTTTATGCCTAAACTAGAATGTAGGACTTTCACAATCGGAGCAAGGCAATTTGTAGTGCAAGAACCTGCTGATATCACTTTATGCTCTTTTTCGAGCATATCGTTATTCACACCATAAACTATAGTGACATCAGCATCTGGAACTGGAGCAGAGACAATTACTTTCTCTGCATTGTGCCTTATTGCTTCTTCACGTTTGTTGAATGCACCAGTACATTCAAGTATTACATCAACATTCCAAGGAATATTTTCAGGGCTCCGTTCTCTATACAAAGAAAACTTTCTGCCATTTATGGATAGCCAATTTTGAGACTCATTAAAATCAATATCACCACTGAATTTGCCATGAACAGAATCATATTTAATCAAATGTGCATGCTGCTTTGCACTGAGCGATCCATTGATAGCTACAACTTCTATTTGTTTGCTATATTCTTCTATTTCGAAAATAGCACGCAATACGCCTCTGCCTATTCTACCCAGACCATTAATTCCTACACGAATCGTCATCTCTTCATTCAAAAAATTTAATTATAGAGGATATCACTTGATATTTCATTTTATTCTTTTGCTTTTCTATCGATATGAACATTATAGCAAGGAGACAGGGCTAAAAACTTGCTTGACAAACTCCGCCAGCCCCCTTATCATAAAATTGAAGCTATTTATTTATCTTCGCAATCTGCAGATTAAAACGACAAAGGGAACTTTGTATTTGGCGTAAATCATGCTTAATTTTTTGCACTATGTGCACCTCATGTCTTTATAAAACTTCTGGGTTTCTACCTATACAAGCCGAAACGCGCTTATAAAGCGTTTAAGACATCAAAAGACGTCAAATAGAACAAGGGAGAATTTGAATACTAGCTACCCTAGGTTTTCTTTGCCTTTTTTTCTGCTTAGTAAATTTTTTAATGTTTATAGCTAAAAGTTAGTTGCAGTTTAAATGCAGCTGAGTCGCGGTTACTAAGTGTAAAAAACATAAAAAAACGCCAATACTGAAAATAGACAATGACTAGGGTTTCTTTTGCCTTTTTTTCGTTTGGTAAGTTTCTTAATATTCATGGCTAAAGATTGCACGAATGTTGCAATTACAAAAGCGTTTCTACTAGGAGGGTGTCATCCCAGTGCTTGACACTGGGATGGCTTTGTTGCATCGCTACTTATGAAAGGCTAACTATAGTTAGGATTATAAGTAACCTATTGAAAATCTTGTTTTTTTGCAATCAATCTGATCAAATTTAAGAATAGTAATTTGTTATTTATATTAATAAATTTAATTCTATTGAAAATAGCTAAAGCATTGAAATTCTTGAATTTTAGCCGGATTGGTAAATGGTAGTGAAATTTCTTTTACTCAAATTTAGGTATTCATTGACCGTTCTTGTTATAAATACCAGAATAATAAGCTACTGATATTCCCTATCTTTTTTATCTTTAATCCATCATAGCTAGCGATGCAACAAAGCCCACTGGGATCCAGGAATTTTATTAAGTTGGTAAGCATAAAAGTAGCCATTTTACGTTACAATACAATGTTTTGATGATTATGGAAAGGCTGGATCCCAGTGTCACGCACTGGGATGACAAAAAAGAGGCTACTCGGATGACAAGAAAGGAGCACTGCTATTATAGAGTGAAATGAGATCCCAGTGTCAAGCACTGAAATGACATCATAGGGGCTTGCATGACATCATTCTTTTTCTTGGATCCAAGTAGTCAGGGCACTGGGATGACATCATAGAGGCACTAGGATGACACCTTGACAATCCTCATTCCGCTACTTGTTAGCGCCGCGGTGGTATGACGTAGAATTTTATAACCCAGTGTCCAATCTGGATTCTAGTTAGCGTTTTTAGTAACTAAGAAAAGTGCTTCCCCCTTTTAGAGCACTGCATATAATAGAATTATATCGCAGTGCATTGCGAAACAAAATTCCCAATACTACAGGAGGCTTTATGAATAAGAAATTTCTCTATTCACCATTGTCAATAAAAAGTATAGAAGAAAACGGTGTATTTTCTGGTTATGCTAGCGTTTTTAATATAGTTGATAAACAAAATGATCTGATATTGCCTGGAGCATTTAAGGAAAATTTAAACAGAAATAAAATAAAACTCCTTTGGCAGCACAATCCAGGTGAGCCTATAGGTAGCATCATAGATATTTGCGAAAATGATGTTGGCCTGTATATAACCGCACACTTACTTTTGGGCATCCAAAAAGCAAAGGAAGCGTACTTAATGCTCAAAACTGGAGTAATCAATGGACTTTCCATCGGCTATATACCTATAGAGTATGATGTTGATCATAAAAGCGGAGCGAGAGTGTTAAAACAAGTGGAATTATGGGAAGTCAGTTTGGTCACTTTTCCTGCAAACTTGGCTGCTCAGGTAATCAATGTGAAAAATCAGAACAATGAACAGGAAGTGTTAGCAAGAGCGATAGAAAAAGCAAATGCTGTACTTGCAGACATGTACATTTCTGCTTAAAGTGTATTAGGCGGGCAAAGACTTTACCATAATTTGACACCTGTGTTAGTATTTATTTAACATTTATACTAATATATATAACTTTATTACTATTAAAATTTTCTGTAAATTAAAGTTAAAAAATGAGGTAATTTTATGCTAAATATTAATAATAAGGTTAATTATGAAATTAATATTAAGCGAAAGGAAAAAAAATACAGCTGGTCTACTGTATTTGCTTGGTTATATCTAAAAACGATTGGACGAATATTGCCCAAGAGATGGAATAGATGGGCAGAAAATATTTTGTACTACGATAAAACTACTGCAAACAATGAAGTTCAAACTGATGCTTTTAAGACAATAGATGGAAGTGTTCAAGTTGACTTAAAACCTGAAGTTGTAGAGAAAGAGAGCCAAAGTGTAGTGATAAACAAAGATGGAGGGGTTCAGACTGATGGAGTAGCATTGATAACAGAGGAAGATGATGAAGCATTAGAAGAACAGCTGGAGGGCATAAATCAGGAATTAGAACTTGAACGTTTACAAAATGCTTCCTTAAAAGAAGAAAATAGAGAATTACGATCTGCAATTGAAGGACTTGAAAAGAGTTATAAGGGACTTACAGAAGATGCAGGCGAACGAGAAGAGGAACTAACCAAATACAAACAAGATAAAAAAGCAATGCAGGATAAAGTTGATGAACAACAGAAAACTATATTTGATCAATACATGATAATAAGAGAGCAAGGAGAAGAAATTGAAGCTACTAGGAAAGATAATGAAAGTCTGCAAGCACAAATAATAGAACTTAAGAGTAGGTTAAAGGACAAGGAGGATAAATTAATTGAATTGAATCAACAATGGCAAGCTAGCAAATTAGTGGCTTTACTTAAATCACAGACTGATAAATTGTGTCAGGCTAAAGACAAAAATACTGAATTAGAAAATAAAGTCAGTGACTTAGGTCATGAAAACAAAGCTCTACGATTAAGTGTGAATACATTGACTGCTCAATTGGGTGAAATGGAGAACTTGGGGAAGCAATTACAAAGTGTTCAAGAATCTAAACAACAATTGGAGATTGATTTAGAAGGTCAATTGAAAGCTGACACTAAGAAACTACAGGAAGCAAAAGAAGGTCAATTGGCTAAAAAGGCAGGTGCAGTGAGTACAGTATCTACTGCAAAATCAACTCTTTCAAAATTACGAAACTTGCCCAATAAGCTTTCTAGGGATAAGGGTCTCAATAACTTTTTATCTGGGAAAGACGAGGAGTTAAAAAAAGGTTTTCCTGAATTTAAAGAGAAACACTTTTGCCATAACGTGCTTAATGAAACTATAAAGTCTCTATCAAATCAAGATGATGGCAAATTTGAAAGCAGTAAGCTGCTTGAATTATTAGAAAGTAATTTGAAACAATCCGCAAGGGAGATCATAGAAGCTAAGGTTAAAGAAGTTGTCAACGAACATTGTAACATTGGAAAAAATATGGGTAAAGAACTACGAGATGACACGTTAAAAGCCAAGTTGTCACCTTCTGTTAGAAAATGCGTAAAAAAATTAGAATTTAACAAACAAGAAGGGGTAAATAAGATTGTAGACTCTATCTTGCACAGCTTTAATAGCAAGAATAATAATAATAACGACTCAGTAGAATTACTTAAAGAAATTGTTGTGAAAGAGCTAGTAGAAGCTAGAATGAGATTTTTTTTAGATAAGATTCAAGAGTTACAACTGACATCAAGCATAAGAGATAAATTTTTATCTACAGATCAGGGAATGTGTAATCAAACTCAAGGAGGAGTAAACGAATACCAATTAACAGAAAAAGCTAAAAAAGAATACACAACTAATTCCTCGATGAGTCACACTAATACTGTAAGCATACATTCATTGAACAGTCGGAAAGCAAGTTAAAGTAGGCTCTTAGCATAAAGCACCAGCTCCTCTTTTGTTAAAGTGTAGGAGCTGTCTTCCCAATGTTGTTTTAGCAATTCTAAGTTTTTACCTAAACTTTTTCCTGGCTGGTGACCTATACTTATTAAATCATCGCCAGATAAAGGAAATTTTGGAATATTGAATGTATTAGCAAATGAAATGTATTTGTCAATATTTTCTCCAGACTCAACACCACAAATTTTTATTAAATCACAATATAGTTCTCTACCAAATAAAGATATGTACTTTTTTTGCTCTTTTTCCGAAAGCTCTGTTTTGATATCGTTGGATAGTAAAAATAGCAGCTTTTTCTTTTGCCTGTTCGAAAGACGTAAAAATTTGCTTACATATTCTCCAAGACTTAGCCTGTCATTTTTGGTGGTCCTAAGAAGTAACGCTAATTTTACTAGTGCATCAGTGCCCAAAAGAAGTGACGAAGACAGAATTTCGCATTTTACTTCTTTTGGGATAATCTTTTGCAAAACATCAGATTCTTGCATGCTCTTAAGTGTTGGAAAAGGATCATTGCACTCCAGCAATTTAAGTATTTCATCTCTTATTCTCTCTCCAGAGAGGTTTTGAATCATATGCGAATGCTTTTTGCATACGCTTAGTATTTCATCACTCAAATCTCCGGCACATATTTTTGCATGAAAACGAAATGCTCTTAAAATACGTAGATAGTCTTCTTTAATTCTATCTTCAGCGTTGCCTATAAAGTTTAACCTTCGCGCTTTTAAGTCCTCTATACCACCAAAGTAGTCATATATATGGCCATGCTTATCTGCATACAGAGCATTAAATGTAAAGTCGCGCCTTGAAGCATCCGCTTGCCAATTATTGGTAAATTCTACTTTTGCATGCCTACCATCACATTTCACATCATGCCTTAGTGTTGTGATCTCAAAAGATCTTTGATTTAGAACCGCAGTGATAGTTCCATGTTTTAAGCCAGTTGGAATAGTTTTTATATTACGGAGTTTTAGCGCTTTAATCGTTTGATTGGGAAGCAAATTAGTAGCTAAATCGATGTCGTGAACATCACGCTGCAAAATTGAGTCTCTCACACATCCGCCGACAAGCCTAGCCTCACCGCCAAATTCCTCTATGGCATCAATAATTAAACTAGTCTCATGGTCAACTTGCATTTAGGTTAGTACGTACTGCAAGTTCATATTATATGAAATGCTTGCAAAAGCCCTATATAAAAATATACAGAGCTATGAAGATTTATTTTACACTTCCAATTGTGATATTTGTTGTTGATGAAATGTTTTTTCTGTTCTTGATTCCTCCATACTACATCTTGGTGAGCTTGAAGGGTTTTGCTTCTCAGAGCGCTCTATGCGCTGCTTTATATCACTAACGCACTGCCCTACAACATCACCAATTTTTCCATCAGCATTTTCTGCCAATAACTTATCAAATCCCTTTTCAACCTCTGCTCTCTCAGAGATATCCTTTGAAAGGTTACAATATTCTAAGATCTCGTCTAGCTGCAGTTTTTTTGCTAATAGGAAATCTTCTTGTTCTTGCTCTTGTTTAAGTTTGGTTTCCTCTTGCAGTTGTTTTGCTAAACTTTTATTTCTATCAAGCAATGGTTCGAAATGCAATCCGCCTTTGTTTATTATATGCACAATACTACTATCATCATAATCAACTTTATTGTATTCACCTGCACTTTTTGAACCTGAATTGTCTATTAATTCATGCAAAGACAGATCTTGGTTATCAACAGTCTGGTTCTCTATAACATGTAGCTTTACCTTATACTTTTCACAAAGTATTCTGCCTTCAACGTCAGGATCACCCCACCTACTGTTACGCATAATGTCTGCTGTATAATCATCTACAGTTTCACTACGGTGCTGGCCATTGTTATCATGACTATTGACAATTGCATTTGTAAACCACTTTGGTGGATTCTTTTGCGCAAATTCCCTACAATCATTTCTTAATCTTTCGACAGTAACTTGCTCTCCTGTCTGTTGTTCTAGACTTTGCCTGAACGAGTCAAAAAAACAGCTTCCATTACCAATTGCTTGTCCTACATAGAAATTGTCAGGGTAAGGGTTACTATTTAAAAGAGTTATTTCTTGCCCTGAGATCCTGGGCCTTTTTATTCCAACCTCAACATCATGAAAGTCACTTGGTAGTTTCCGTTTCTTAGCTGTAGTCATAGTTTTACCTTAATTTGAGCTATATATTACTATACCAACAAAATTGTCAATAAGCGACTAATTAAGTATAGCAGAAATTTTTAAATTATGCAATAGTTATAATTTTACATAGCAAATATGAGTTTTAACTGCGGTATAGTTGGGTTACCAAACATAGGAAAATCAACCTTATTTAATGCGCTTACAGAGTCAAGTGCAGCCGAAGCTGCAAATTATCCTTTTTGCACAATCGAGCCAAATATAGGCAAGATTTCGATAAAAGATCAACGTTTGAAACAAATCGCAGCAATTGCAGGCTCAGAGAAGGTAATCTACAACCAATTAGAAGTTGTAGATATTGCAGGTCTGGTAAAGGGTGCGAGCAAAGGCGAAGGGCTTGGCAATAAATTTTTAAGCCATATCAGAGAAGTTGATGCCATCGTTCATCTGCTCAGGTGCTTTACGGATGACGATATCAGCCATATACACAGTAAAATAGATCCAATATCAGATGCTGAAGTGGTAGAAATGGAATTAATCCTAGCTGATATTGATAGCATAGAAAAAAGGCTTCCTCAATTGGAAAAGAAAGCAAAGCAAGGTGATAAAGAGCTAAAGAGACAACTTGAATTAATGCAAGAGGTATTAGCTACTTTAAAATTAGGTAAACCTGCAAGAAGTTTGGAGAATATCAATGAAGATGAGATGAAGTTGCTTCAATTGCTGACAACAAAGCCCGTTATGTACGTTTGCAATGTTGAAGATACAAATGTTATAACTGGCAATGAATTATCTAAAAAGGTAGAGAGGATGGCGGAGGAAAATAAAAGCAAATTTTATTGCATTTCAGCAAAACTCGAAGCAGATATTGCAAATCTTGATAGTGAAGAGGAAAAACAGAGTTTTTTATCAGAATTTGGCTTACAAGAATCAGGCCTTGATGGAGTAGCGCGTATTATGTATGAAGTGCTGAGTATGATAACTTTCTTTACTGTGGGCCCCAAAGAAGCACGGGCATGGCCAGTAAAAATAGGGTCAACAGCCGATAAAGCAGCAGGTGTAATCCACACTGATTTTGAGAAAGGCTTTATAAAAGCAGAGACAATAAGCTTTGCAGACTACATAAAGTATGGAAGTGAATCAGCTTGCAAAGACGCAGGAAAAATTCGCTTTGAAGGCAGAGATTACATCGTGCAAGATGGTGATATAATGCACTTTAGGTTTAATGTGTAGTTTATTATGCAGCCACTTATTTAAAGTTAAGTTTTCTGGATCCCAGTGTCTGGGCACTGGGATGACAAGAAAGGGAGCACTGGAATTTTTGTTTCAATATTTGTACATTAGCCATACATCTGAACAGATACCTCCCCTAAACGGATACACTGTAGAAGGAGAGTTTCTTCTCCCCAGTAAAGACTAGATTCCAGACTGGAATGACAGCAGTCCTACGTCATACCGCGATTCATTCCATAGCTGTACGAACATTCATTTTTGAAGGTAAATTGCACAGCAAATGGTCAGTGCTTGGCACTGGAATAACGTCCTCCTTTGTCATCCCAGTGCCCAGACACTGGGATCCAGTTTTCCATATAATCTCATCGAAAATGTTGTAACCACTTTCTACGCTAGTTTGCTTGCTTACAAGCAAACTTTTCTGGATCCAAGTAGTCTGGGCACTGGGATGACAGGAGAAGGAGGCTACTTGCATGACACCATTCTTTTTTCTGGATCCCAGTGTCTGGGCACTGGGATGACGAGAAAGGAGCACTGGGATGACATCCTCCCTAGCGGAGATTGCTCTCAAATCACAATGTTCGTACAGTAAGCACTGACCACTTTGCTTCAATATTTGCGATGCCCCTGAACAGATACAAAAAATCTATTGTTTTTTTATAAATTAAATCCTAAGGCATTTTTTACTGTAGATTAATCATTTGATTATAGTATCATTTTAATTAAGCTTATGCTTGGGATATTTATGAAAAATATTTTATATTTTATATTATTAGCTGTTGTATTCGGATCACTGAGCCTATTTGCTGTAGAGCAATTTGAAGAAAAGAAAATTGAATCAGTTCATAAAAACGAAAATGTAGGTGTAAGGAAGCAAGATAGCACAAATCAAAAAGATGAGTTAAAAAGCAACGTCGATGCTAAACAAACACAAGAGGCTGAGAGCAAAAGATTAGACGGCACTACCGATAAAGAGAAACTGCAACACAACGAGAACAAAGCTTTCGTGGTTGAAAAAACTATAAGTGAAGGTGAAAGGATTGATAAAGATTTGCCAAATGACCAGCTAGAAGGAAGCACAGACAAATTTGCTCAAAATTTACCAAATGTGGCCAATAAAGAAGTGAATAAAGATTTGAAACCAGAGCCTTTGCCTTTAAGTGCTGATTTAAATGAGAATACAGCTAACCCGCAAAAAAATCTACAAGCTGATCAGAAGATTGATATAAAAGATAATGAACTTTCAAAAAGTGATGCGAGTCAATTATTAGAGGGAAAAAAAGAAAAAGTAGAGAATCAGTCTGAAGAAAAAAAAGTGAAAGAAACAAACAGTAATTCCAAGGACCGCAATAGAGTAAAACCTATAACTAAAAAAGATGAAGAAGAGCAAAGTGAAAAGAAAAGTTTACAAAAATGGACAAAGCTAAACAGAGAACCAATAAAAGAATGGGGTCATAAAGACATACAAAGCAAGTCAATATATAAACGACAATATGATAGCCTTAATGAGCATCTTCCTACAACTGTGTTTATTGATGATTACAGTAAGCAATTTTTTTACTGCATTAAGAAGAACAACTTAACTTGCTTAAGAGGAGTAATAAGTAAGCTAGAAAAAATTGGATTAACAATTCAAGAGATACTAAGGTTTAGAAATAAATTGGGTGATACTCCTCTCATTTATTCAGTTAAACAAGGTGAGGTAGACATAGTGCGCTTTCTCTTATTACAAGGTGCTGATCTTAGAGTAGTTAACAATAATTTTCAATCCCCAATTGATATAGCAATCGAAAAAAAGCAGATCAATATAATAAATGCGATTGCCGAAATGATGCCACATCTTTTGGAGGATAGAAAAATAGACAATAAAGAAAGCTCAGCAATGTACGATTGGGCTGTGAAAACGAAAGAAATACAGTGCGATAAGCAAGATGATTAGATTTTTGATATTAATTTTAGTTGGTCATTTATGTTATGGAAACGAAACAAATGATGAAAAAAATCAGATTAGTGATTTTTTAAACGCTTTGCGTGATGCAAAATACGTATCTTACAGTAAAAAAGACTTTGCTGAATTTTTGGTGCAGTGCCACAAAGAGGGTGTGCCAGAAGATTTTAAGAAAGGTTTTGGTTCTAACTTAAATGGAGCTAATTTTAACCAACTGTACCTAAGTAAATCTGTTTTTGATGGAGTAAGTCTGATTGGTGCTGATTTTTCTAACACCGATTTATCCGACGTGTCTTTCATTGATGTTGATTTACGTGGTGCTAATTTCTCCAATGCTAATTTACATGGCATTAAAATAAAAGGTACAAATTTGAGTTTTACAAAATTTGTTTCTGCAAACTTAACAGATATCGTATTTGATCAGTCTAATGTTAGTTATGCTGATTTTATCAGTTCCGATCTCAAAAAAGTGAGTATGCACAACGTAATTGGTTTGCATACTAATTTCTCGAATGTGAAAATGAATTTCTCCAACTTATCAAACTCGAATGTTAGCCACGTAAATTTTAGTGATAGTGAAATAAACGATACTGTTATGCAGAAAAACAACCTTGATAATGCAAGTTTCTTTGGAGTGGATGCATATAAATTGAAGATACAATTTTCTTCATTAAAAAATGCTAACATATATGGTGCAGAGTTAAAAGAATCAGACTTTACAGGTAGCAATCTTTCCGCTGCCTACCTTAATTCTTCTATCATAATTAACAGTAACTTCGACGAAACTAATTTAAGCAACACACAAATTTCCTATGTGAATGACGATAATTCAAGTTTTGTTCAATCTATACTAAATGGTTCCAAGATAAAGCATACATATGTTTCTGAAGCAAATCTTCAGGATGCTGATTTGTCCAATATTGATTTTAGTTTTAGTGAACTGCATCAAGTTAATGTCTCTAATGCTGACATTCGTCACGGAAAGTTTCATAATACTAAAGTTGCGAATTCTAACATGAATGGCTCATTTTTTGACCATTCACTATTCACCTCTGCGAAGATAGAAGATTCAGACCTTTCTACAACTTCAATGTATAAGATAAAAATCCAAGACTCTCAAGTTTATAACAGTACACTTTTTCGCCATAATATTGATTCCAGTGAAATAGAAAATTCAACATTCTTTAATTTATTAGCTGATAATTCAAGCTGGTCTAATTTAAAAGTAACTAATTCAAATTTTATTGAAAGCGATTTCAGATCTTCTTTGCTTCACGCTAATGCCTTTAGGAAAACTAGCTTTTTTCTTAGCAATTTGAGCAATTCAACAATTAGTGATATGTCTTTTCTCTCTTCAAGCATATATAAAAGTTCAGTTGTTGATGCTCACTTAACAGGTTGCAAATTTGATAATTCAATTTTGATTGACAATAAAGGACAGAAAAAACTTGCAGGTTCAGAAAATGCTATAACTTCGATTAAAGATTTGCAAGAGAAAATATCACAGGGTGAAAAATTTAATGTAAATTATTCTTACTTTGAATTTAAGAATATGAATTTAGAAAATGCCGATTTTTCTAATTCAACATTAAGTAGAGCAAAGTTTGTAAACGTTAATTTGAATAAGGCAAATTTTGAAAAGACCGATTTGCGCTATACTGTCTTTGATAACTCTTCTCTCATTGGCACCAACTTATCAAATTCTAATTTAGAAGGTTCTAGCTTTTTAAACTCTGATCCAAAAAGCACCATGTTAAAAAATGCAAAGAAAAATGACCATAAAAAGTGAGGGCGTATTATTGGTTCTATCCTCCCCTTCTGGAGCTGGAAAAACTACTATATCAGCAAAATTACTTGAGCGATCAACTAATTTAGTTAGGTCTGTTTCTATGACTACGCGCAAGCCTCGCCCCGGCGAAATAAATGGAAAAGACTATTTTTTCGTTACCGAAGAAAAATTTCACGAGTTATGCAAAGCTGGCCAAATGCTTGAATACGCCAAAGTTTTTGAGAATTTTTATGGTATACCAAGAAATTTTATAGAGCAAAACTTAAGCAATGGAATAAGCGTTTTACTCAGCATAGACTGGCAAGGAGCATTTCACTTATTCAAGCTCATGAGAAAAAAAGTTGTAAGTGTTTTTATACTTCCCCCTTCAATGGAAGAGCTTAGGTTGCGTTTGCAAAAGCGTAATAGTGATGATGCAAGCGAAATAGAGCGCAGATTAGCCGAAGCTCAAAAAGAGATAAGCAAACGTGATAAATATGATTATGTAATAATCAATGATGATATTGATAAAAGTGTAGAAGAGATAAGCTCCATACTAAATAAAGAAAGACTTAAAAAATCAGAAGAAAAACCAAGCCTGGAAGATTTATAAAAAATCAATTTGGATACTTGCAGCTATAGTTTCTTATCCTATTTTAGCCAATAGCACGTTTCACAGTTTAGCTATATTTATTATTTTTTAAGATTAAATGGTTAAAATAGTAGCAACTGTTCAAGTGAGGATTTGACTATGATAACAGATTTTCTAATAGAAACTAGTTTTCTGCCTTTCCACCTATACATATACAACGTTTAGCTCAATTTAAAAGTCAAACTTCTTGGTTGTTAGTTTAGTGCTGACAACTTAAATAGCTTTTAATATTGAGGTTTTAGTATGGGTATAGATATAACTGCACTAACTACTAATGCAAAAAAATTAGATGAATACATAGATAAAAATGAAAAGCAAGAGCGGGATAGAAAAGACGAACAATTGTATGGCATTATAGAGAGAAAGGTAAAAAAAGAAGAACACAAGCGTGAAAAACCAAGAGGTCAAGATGGAGCTCTCAAGGAGTGTAAAAGGTTATTCAAGGAAGGTGCTAGCCCTGAAGTATTAACTAAATTAGAAGAATCACTTAGAGAACAAGAAAAATATTATAGGTATTATGTCCAATGCTTTCTTCCAGTGCTAGATGAAGTAATAGAACGATCGAAAAAAATACCAAATGAAACAAAAGAGCGAGTAAAGCAAGTAATTTTTAAAATTACTTGTAATAGCAGATATTGTAACCAAAATGATCGTAGGAATAGTGAAGCAGAAAGTGGCTACGGCAGTGATGTTGAAGATGATCATAAAATAAACGGGATAACGAATAATAATGTTCAATTACTAAAAGCGATCAAAAATGGAAATAACAGGAAATTTAAAAAATATCTAAAAGATTGTACGAATGTTAACGGCATAAAAGATGAAAAAGGAAATAATATTTTACACCTTATCGTGCCATTGGAAAAGAAACAGAAATGCAAGTTTCTAGGTACCCTAATAAAAACGGTCACCGAGGAAGATTTAGCACAACTCATTAATAGTGAAAATCAGGAAGAACAAACACCTCTTCATCAGCTGCTTCAGCATATAAAAGGAAAGAATGAGGATCGATCATGTACAGATAGAAAATTTGAAAAAACAAATAGGTATAAAGCCTTAGAGTTATTTCTACAAAATGGTTCAGATATTACTGTGCAAGATAAAGATGGAAAAAATGCTCTGCACTATATTGCTTCGTTCAAAGGAGAACAAAAAGTTACATGTTTGGAATTGATTTTAGGTTTAGTAAAAAATGGAACAATATCTAAAGATAAATTAGGTAAAGCTATAAATGCTAAGAATGGAGAAGGGAACACACCCCTAGAATTGGCATTAAAGAAAAAAGCAGAAAAAAGAAGTATCGAATACCTACCGCAAGGAACAATTTTTGATACAGCAACTGCTTATGACAATACAACAAAATTTTGTACAATGCTGCTAGAAATAGGCGCTGATCCCTGTTCTCTGGAGCTGAAAGATCCAAAATTCCATACTAAAAAGTACTATTTAACTTTACGAGATCTAAAAGATTATTCAGGGACTCCACAGAAAGCACAGGAGAAAGCTAAAGAACTAAAAGAGAAGCTTGAAGAAAAATACCACTGTAAAACTGCTTCAAAAAAATGCAAGTCTGGCATTAAAGAAGCAGGTTCTGGTATAAAAAAAGGAGTATCTGCTGTAGCAGGATTCATAGATCCAGCAAAAAGGACCCGCGAACTGTTAGCAATCACGATAACGATTACTGTTATTGCAATGGTAACATTTGCTTTCTTTCAGGGTCAAATGGCAATTGGAGGAGCCATTCCTATCATAGCTGTTGCTGGAGTTATATGCCTTACTTTAACTTTAGGATTTAGTGGTATTAAGAAACTTTTTGAAAAATCAACCAACAAAGCACAGGACACATTTAACGACAAAAACCGCTCTAATTCAACAACAGAGCAGAATCAAGCTTCGAAGAACCTTGTTAATAATGATCAACAGAATTTAAGAAATGAGACTAAAAATCAAGCAGTACAAGAGTCACCAAATCAACCAGAGCATACAGAAAACCCAGCTACTAAAATGAGCGATGTATCAATACTACGTCAATTCATGAATAAGCTAGATGGGCTGACTAATAAACCCTCTTCTCTGGCGCTATGAAATCAATCTCACCGCTCAGAGTTTTTTCAGCCACTTTTTTATAATCAATTTTTACGTTAATTTGCCCTTTCTTTTCTTCAAGCCACGCTATAGTGTGCTTCATCCAGTTTTTGTCATCACGTTCAGGAAAGTCTTCACGAGCATGGGCACCTCTGCTTTCCTCGCGATTAGCTGCGCATTCCATGGTAATAACCGCTTGTGGGATCATGTTAGCAAGCTCCAGTGCTTCAACTAAATCACTATTCCACATCATACTGCGATCCTCAAGTGAAATATCAGGCATCATTTTTGCTACCTTTTTTATAGCTTTTTTGCCTTCTTCTAAAACTTCAGCAACACGGAAAACTGATGCGTATTTTTGCATAGTGTTCTGCATTTCACTGCGTATTTTTGCTACTTTTAGCCCACCAGAAGCAAATCGCATTTTATTGAATCTATCTACTATCCAGTCTGTGCAGTCTGAATGCAATTTTTTATGTGGTGTACCGGATTTTAGTTTCTCTCTTGCTCTGAGCGCTGCAGCTCTGCCAAAAACCACAAGATCAAGAAGCGAGTTAGAACCAAGTCGATTTGCACCGTGCACAGAGACGCACGCAGCTTCTCCAATTGCAAATAGTCCATCTACCACTTCTTCCTTACCTTGCTTCAGCGTAATCACTTCTCCATGATAATTGGTTGGAATGCCACCCATGTTGTAGTGAACAGTCGGAATGACCGGTATTGGATCTTTAGTGACATCAACTCCAGCAAAAGTTCTTGCGGTTTCGCTGATGCCCGGCAATCTGAGTTTTATTACTTCCGGATCAAGATGCGCTATAGTTAAATACATGTAATCTTTTTTCGGTCCAACTCCCCTTCCCTCTCTAATTTCAATTGTTATTGCGCGACTTACCACATCACGGGAAGCTAAATCTCTTGCTTTTGGTGCGTAACGTTCCATAAACTTCTCGCCCTGAGAATTAACGAGGTACCCCCCTTCACCACGGCATCCTTCTGTCATCAGGCACCCTGAGCCATATATTCCTGTTGGATGAAATTGTACAAATTCCATATCTTCAAGTGGTAATCCAGCCCTTACTACCATGCCATTACCATCACCTGTGCAGGTATGCGCACTTGTTGCAGAGAAATAAACACGTCCATATCCACCTGTTGCTAACACCACTCTATGCGCACGAAATCTATGTAATGTGCCGTCGCATAGCGACCAAGCAAGAACTCCGCAGCATGCTCCGGTTTCGCTATCCACAATTAAATCAATCACAAAGTATTCAACAAAAAATTCAGCGTTGAATTTAAGACACTGCTGATATAGAGTGTGAAGGATTGCGTGCCCAGTTTTATCTGCCGCCGCACAAGTGCGTTGAGCTGATTTTCCTTTACCAAAGTGAGTTGTCATTCCACCAAAGGAACGCTGGTATATTTTGCCATCTTCTGTACGAGAAAAAGGTACGCCAAAATTTTCAAGTTCAATAACAGCTTTAGCAGCGTTTTTACACATATATTCTATTGCATCTTGATCACCAAGCCAGTCTGAACCTTTTATTGTGTCATATGCATGCCAGCGCCAATCGTCTTCACCGATATTACCTAAAGCTGCACTAATTCCGCCTTGTGCTGCAACTGTATGACTTCGTGTAGGGAAAATTTTAGAAATGCAGGCAACTGAAAAATTAGTTGCAGCCATCCCAAGCGTTGCTCTGAGCCCTGCTCCACCTGCACCTACTACTACCACATCATACTCATGTTCTATGATCTCATACGCTGACTTATCCATATTTACTTATTTTATCATTACAGGCTTATGATATCACAGAAGTAGAAAAAATCTATACAAGTTTTCTGTAGCTATATCGCTGCGGTATTTCATAATAGATCCCGCTAACACGTAGCGGGGTGACAGCAGTCCTACGTCATACCGCCGCAGTATCTCAGCCACTAACACGTAGCGGGATGACGATTGTCGTTTAGCTATAAATATTTAAGAAATTTACCAAATAAAAAAAAGGCAAAGAAAACCTAGGGTAGCTAGTATTCAAATTCTCCCTTGTTCTATTTGACGTCTTTTGATGTCTTAAACGCTTTATAAGCGCGTTTCGGCTTGTATAGGTAGAAACCCAGAAGTTTTATAAAGACATGAGGTGCACATAGTGCAAAAAATTAAGCATGATTTACGCCAAATACAAAGTTCCCTTTGTCGTTTTAATCTGCAGATTGCGAAGATAAATAAATAGCTTCAGTTTCATGATAAGGGGGCTGGCGAAGGATGTCAAGTAATTTTCTTATTTCATTTAAATTGCTTGTAACCTTCTTATACACTCATCTTTACCAAGAATCACCATGATATCAATGATTCCAGGTGCATCCATTACTCCAGTTATAGGGGCGCGTAATGAGTGGTATACATCGCTTATTTTCATATCGTGCAATTTTGCACATTCTTTGATCTGAGAAGATAAAAAACCCTTATTCCAATTTTCATCACCGATCTTTGACAGAAATGATGCGAGTAACTTAATTATATTGAGGTTAGATTTGACAATTTGACAAGCTTCTCCACTTAAATCAAGTGGCGGATCTTGAATATAAAATTTTGCTAAATCCAATAATTCGGTCAGGTAGTTTGCTCTTTTTTTTAGCTCTGTCAGTCCCTGCAGTAAATAGCCCTTTTTTTTGTCAGTTAGAGTATTTTCTCTAAGCATTAGAGTCAGAATATCTTCATTGCTCATATTACTAATATAGTGGTTATTCAAATGCTCCAGTTTTTTGAAATCGAGCCGTGCAGGTGAACGACCAATACTTTCTAAATTAAACCACTCTATTGCTTGCTCATCGCTAATAATCTCATCGTTGCCGTGACTCCAGCCAAGTCTCAGCAAGTAATTACGCATCGCTTTTGGCAATATTCCCATCTTTTCATAATCGCAAACGCTTGTGGCACCATGCCTTTTGGATAGCTTATTCCCATCTTCCCCATGGATAAGCGGCACATGTGCAAAGCGTGGAATGTCAAAATCAAGAGCCTGGTATATTAGCAGATGTTTAAAGGTATTAGTGAGATGGTCAGAGCCACGTATTATATCAGTTATTCCAGCATCATGATCGTCAACTACTACGGCAAAAATATATGTTGGAGTGTTATCAGAGCGTAAGATCACTATATCATCAAGCTGCTCGCTACTTACTTTGATTTGGCCGTATATTTTATCATCAATGACGATCTCTTGCGAGTCTGGCACTTTAAAGCGGACAACAGGCTTTACGTTTGATGTCACACTAATACATTTGTGCTTATATATTTTTCCTTCTTCTCTCGCTTTTATTTTCCTTTCTGTCTCAGGGCAATAACAGTGATACGCCCTACCCTTCTCAACTAAAAGGTTTGCTACTTCTTTATGCCGCTCTATTCTTTTTGACTGATATACTATTTCCCCATCATAGCTCATACCGAGCCATCTTAGCCCTTCTATAATTGCATCAATTGCTTCTTGCGTTGAACGTTTTCTGTCGGTGTCTTCAATTCTCAGCAAAAACTTGCCACCATGATGCTTTGCATAGAGCCAATTAAATAACGCAGTGCGGGCCCCTCCAATATGCAAAAACCCTGTGGGTGATGGAGCGAATCTAGTGACTACGTCTGGCATATTTGTCTATTACAGTAATACAAATGATGATAGCTAAAATTTATGTTTGTAACAATTTAGAATTTATTTATTCTGAGAGATAAAATCTACTTGTTTTTCGTAAGTTATGTTGTATAATTTAGTGTTGGTTAAATATAGCGAGGTATGTTATGGCTGACTTATTTGAAGTTGCAAAAGCAAGAAATAAAGATGAATTTGTCAGAATTTGCACAGAGGATGTTGCTTATGCAGCTAAGCATAGGCTTGATGAAAATGGGAACCCATTTCATATAGCAGCAAGTCAAGAAATTCTGCTACCTGCACTCAAAGGGATTATGAGAAATTTGGAAGAAGGTACTAAGAGTAAGGTTAAAAAAGCAGAAGAAGCTAAAAATTGGAAAGAATCAGAAAGATTAAAAGAGAAACTTAAGGATGATAAGAGATATATTAAAGAAGCACTCTGTGATAAAAGCTGCATTCTTCATGGGAGAGTAGCGGTAGCTCCTCTTTATTTTTTAAATGCTGCAGAACGGGAAGAAGCTAAGCAAATTGCAGGTATAAAGGGCGGTTTTATATGTAATAGCAAATTTCATTTGTGCTTATACATAATAGGAGCTATAGCGTGTATTGCTGCCTTATGTTTATCCTTGTACTTTTTATTTTTGGTTTCTCAATCTCTTGCACTAGCTTCAGTAGCTACAATAGCTTCTGGAGGATCTACATGTTTGTTGTTTAAGGCATGTAACGGGATATACGGCTTGTATGATGAAAGTACTATAGTGACAGATCCTGATGTTATGCAACTTTTAAATAGTGATTTAGCTGTAGCATGAAGCTAAAAATTACTTGCAGGCAATAATTTACTTTCTCAACTTAAGAAAGTATACTCGTACGATGACGGAAAAGAAGTACAGTAAGATTTTAATAGCAAACAGAGGAGAGATTGCCTGCAGGATTATCAGAACTGCTCGTAGGATGGGTATATCTTGTGTATGCATATATTCGGATGCAGATGTAAATTCTGTGCATGTAAGACAAGCAGATGAGTCAAGATATATCGGCCCTTCGCCATCTTGCCTCAGTTACTTAAACATTGAAAAAATATGTGAAGTAGCAGTTGAAACAGGTGCTGAGGCGGTTCATCCTGGCTATGGTTTTTTAGCAGAAAATCCAGATTTTCCACGTGCTCTTCAAAAACATAATATAGACTTCATCGGCCCCAGTGCAGAAACAATAGAAGTTACAGCCAACAAAATAACAGCAAAAGAAGCTGCAAAAAAAGCTGGAGTGAATGTAGTGCCAGGATATATGGGTAAGATCAGCGATGCTGCCCACGCAGCTCAAGTTGCTAAAGAGATCGGTTTTCCCGTTATGCTTAAAGCTGCATCAGGCGGTGGTGGCAAAGGAATGCGAATTGTAAACTCCAAAAAAGAAATTGAACTAGCATTTACATCAGCCACAAATGAAGCAGAGAAAAGTTTTAAGGATGGCAGTATCTTTATAGAGAAATATATAGAGTTGCCAAGACATATTGAAATACAAATCATAGCAGATAAATATGGCAATATAGTTTGTCTTGGAGAAAGAGAATGCTCGATACAAAGGAATAATCAGAAAATAATAGAAGAAACGCCAAGTCCATTCATTAGTGAAGAAGTAAGACAAAAAATGTATGTTCAATGTGTTTCTCTGGCAAAGCAAGTTGGCTATTTTTCAGCAGGCACTGTTGAGTTTGTTGTAGATAAAGACCAAAACTTCTATTTTCTTGAGGTAAATACGAGATTGCAAGTTGAGCATCCAGTAACAGAATTTATAACTGGAATAGACATAGTAGAAGAAATGATTAGAACTTCCTGTGGAGAGAAATTGAGATTCAATCAGGATGATATTAAACTTACTGGTTCTGCAATAGAAAGTAGAATTTGTGCTGAAGACCCATCGAAGAAATTTTTCCCTTCCAGCGGAAGAATAAAATATTACGATAAACCGGGTGAAAATGATTATGTAAGAATAGATGATGGAGTTGCTGCAGGTTCAGAAATTAGCATGTTCTATGATTCGATGATTGCCAAAGTGATAACATATGGAAAAGATAGAGTAGAAGCGATCAGCAGAATGCAAAAAGCATTGTCTGAATGCTATATAGAAGGAGTAACAAATAATATAGAATTTCTAGAATCCATCTTCCATCACCCAAATTTTATCGCAGCAAAGCTCCATACGAGATTCATTCCAGATCATTACCCTAGTGGGTTTCACGGCGATTTTGTTACAGAGGAGTATATTAAAATATTTATTTTCACTGCGTTATATGTTCATTTCGAAAATGAAGAAAGGTACCATCATAAAGCAGTGAATGAAACATCTCAGGTGTCATTCCAGTGCGTGACACTGGAATCTAGTAAAAAAGAAGGGGTACCAGTATCAGCTACTCGGATGGCAGGTGACCGTGCAAGAGATTTATTCATAGTGAATATAAATGACAATGAGTACTCCGTAAATGCAAAATACCAAGATAATATATTAATAACGGTATATAATCACAATAAATACTCCGTTATAGGCAAGTGGAAATCAAGTTATAGATTGCTATATATCACAATTAATGACGATACCAATATAGCACTTAAAATAGAAAGACAAGGCAGCAAGTACTTCATAAGACATGCAGGTATGAAAGCTGAGTGTTGTATATTAAAACCTCATGTAGCTGAATTAAGTAAGTTAATGCTAAATAATGAAACAGAAGGGATTTCAGCAGATGCTGTAAAATCCCCAATATCTGGTTTATTAGTTAAATTGCACGTAAATGTAGGAGATCAGGTGGAAATAGGACAACCTTTATTTGTGGTGGAGGCAATGAAAATGGAAAATATCATATGTGCTGAAGCAGCAATGGTGATAAAAAATATTCCCGTTCAAGAAGGAAAAAATGTGCAGATTGGTGATGTAGTCTGCTTCCTTAAATAACACAAGAAGTATAAACTTGACCCAAACAAGATAAATGAAAACACTTGATGAGCTATGGCAATGGCTATCGGTATGTGCAATAATAGAGTAATTACACCTAAAATGATCTGAATGACGACGGAGAGCAGCATAATATATACCGGTTTTATGCTAGCATTTTTTATTGTGAGTATTACTACCAAAGTTAGTATTAGCAATGCCAGTGCTCGATGTATAAATTGCACTGTCGCTCTGTTCTCAAAGATATTCAGCCATATAGGCTGTAAGAAAAATAAATCTTCTGGAACGATTTGTCCGTCCATTAGTGGAAAGGTATTGTAAATCAAACCAGCATTTAATCCTGCAACAAATGCACCGAAAATTATTTGTATTACAATTAGGACCAAAATCATCCTTGCGTAGTATATAGTGTTACCACTAACCTTAAGTTTTGTTTGTTGTGGCCTTATCTGATAATCAAAAAATTGATATGACAATAATGCAAAGATAACTAATGCTAATAATAAGTGAAGTGCGAGCCTATAGTGGCTAACATGAGGCTTGGCTACCAAGCCGCTTTTTACCATATACCAACCAGCAAAAGCTTGTAAAGCTCCAAATAATAATGCCACACATAGCTTTATTACTACCTTTTTAGATATTTTTCTTCTTAATATGAAATATATAAATGGCAGGACAAAAACTAAACCTGTTAGTCTTGCAACCAATCTGTGTACATATTCTATTAAGTATATAGCGCGAAACTCCTCCATACTAATACCATAGTTAAGTGCTTTATATTCAGGTGTAGCTTCGTATTTTAATTTTTCTTGTAGCCAGTCTTGTTCACTCAGTGGTGGTAATGTTCCAGTAATTGGTTTCCACTCTGTGATTGACAATCCTGCTTTTGAAAGTCTGGTAAATCCACCAATCCCTACCATGAGAATTACCATGACCGAGCAGAGAAAAAGCCAAATAGCTACAGGTTTTGCTTCCATAAACCATGCTGAGTTTTGTTCCATCGCTCAGGGTAAAGAATAAATTCCCATAAGGCAAGAAAAGCTGCAACACTATGTAGCAGACTATAGACCGGAAAAAATATCGATACTATATAAAAATAAAAAGGCATCTTTTGCTGTTTGACAGCTATTACCAAAAGAATCAGGTTAGTAACGTATACCACTACAAAGTAGTACAAAAATAATTCATTTAAAACTTTAGTTAATATCAATGAAAGCAGTAAAAATGGAGTAGTAAAAAATATAAAAGCTGCAGAGCCAACAAAAAGATTCAATAGCAAAATTCCCTTAAATCCAGTGTGTTTATAAAGTGACTTTATATTTTTTAAATGAACAATATAAGTTTGCATATAGCCTTTGATCCAGCGCGCTCTTTGCTTAATCCAAGCAAATACAACAATTGGTGACTCTTCCAATGTTTCTGAGTCAATCATCCTGGTTTTATATCCCATTTGCGCAAGTCTCAAACCGAGGTCAGCATCTTCGGTAACACTGTAAGCATCCCAGAAAAACACTTTTTTTAGAATTTTTACTGAAAAATGATTACTGCTACCACCCAAAGGCATCGGCATGTTCATTTTTTGGAATCCAGGCAATAAGTATTGAAACCAGTTCATATACTCCAGAGAAAAGAATTTTGTGAGAAAATTATAATCACAATTGTAGTAATTTAATTTCGCCTGTACACAGGCAAGCTTATCGTCGTCCTTATTAAATTCAATCAGTGCTTTTTTTAACTGCAATGGGTCTGGTTTATCGTCCGCATCATATATTACTGCATACTTTCCTCTAGCAAAGCTCATAGCATAATTGCATGACTTGGCTTTTGTTCTAGGCAAAGAATGAGGCACTTTTATTACTTCAAAATACTGCGGTAAAGTGTACTTTTCTATAGCTGCTAGCGTTTCTTGGTCATCACTTTCTACCTGAAGCTTCACATCTAATTTTGATTTTGGATAATCCAAACTTTCAATGCTTTCGATCAATTGCTCTATCACTGCACTTTCTTTAAAAGCAGGCAATAAAATAGTATATATAGGAAAATCTTCTTCATTCAGCTTACTATAATCCACTTTTTGGTTGGAGGTTTCACATAAGCTAAAAACTGTAGCTATAAACTTGAATAAATAACTAGAACATCCGATTATAAATATCAACATCAAAGCAAAATATGTATATTTCTCTGTTAGTGTTAAAATTGAAGTTACAATAAAGAAAGAAGCAAAAAATATTGAGCTTAGTTTAATGCTTTTAGCTGAAAAATTAGGATTCTTGTAATATAAGTAGTTGCTTGCAAATTCTGAAATACCAAAGTGCGAGTTAAGAAGATTTAAAATCTGTTCGCTATCCACTTTTATTAATACATAGTCAATACCGTAATGAGCTTCGACCCAACGGTTGATATCTCGGCTTGTGTCTTCAACCATAAAAAAAGTAGTATTATTTAATTTTTGCCAAGGAATTATATTAAATTTATAGTAAAAAAGTTTCTCTGGCTCTTTGCACAAACTAGAATCAAACTTAATTTTTTCTACATTATCAGCTTGAAGTATAGGCAATTGTTGCATTGAACCTAATGCAATTTTTTATTTAAGTCACGTGAAAATGAAGATATGACCTCGCTACTACGCTTATCATCTTTACGTTCATGCATTATTTTTTTTACAGCATCAGCAGCTATATTCACTGTGTTAGTCTGTAAATCCCCAAGAGCTTTTTCAACTTGGTCAGTGACTTTCTTCAAGTTAGAATGGGCATTGTCATCTAATGTCTGATCTAGCTGCTGTCTATTGTGCTTAATGATACTATTAGCTTTATCAAGTGCTTCATTCATCATTTTATTAACTTCTGCATCTAATTCTTTGTATTTTTTAGAAGATTTTTTGTAATACTCCAACATATCTTTCCTGAATTTTTCAGTTTCTTCACTTGAAAATTTGCTTTTGTTACGCTTATTGTTAAGCGCATTTTTTATCACTTTCTTTAGCAATTTATACGAAAGGACAAAACTTACCAAGAAGGCAAGACCGATAATCAGTGATGTAGACATAAAAACCCCTAAAATTCTTTGGACACCAACTCAGCAATAAATTCCTCTTCAATTTCAGAATTAGTCAATTTAGTATAATAAATTAAAGCAATACTAGTAGCCATTTGTTTTAACTGATCAGTATATTCAGATTTAAATTCTGCCACTTTTTTTTCAATAAGCTTGCTCTTTTTTTTGTCTTCCTCTTCTAATATATTCTTAACATTAGCTCTCATTTCTTCTACCTGAGCAAGTGCATCATCTATGATTTTTTTTGCCTGTATTCTAGCTTGGTTTAAAGCGGCATTATACTTGGCAATCTGCTCTTCCGTGAGCCTTAAAAGATGAACAGAACTATTAAAAGAACCCAATACTTCTTTACTTCTAGTGCTTATTATTTTATCTAACTTTGGTAAAAATAAACAACTTACCACGAAAAAAAGTGAAGAGAAAAAAATTAAAAACCAAAAAACTTGAGAAAAGAAGGTTGAAACATCAAGCTGTGGCATCTGTTAAGCAGCAAATATTAATAACATTGCAAGTACAAACGCAAGCAATCCCATGATTTCAACCATGGCAGCACCAATATAAACATAACTTTTCATTTTACCTTCTGATTCAGGGTTTCTCGCAATCCCATTTAACATAGCAGAAAAGATATTAGCTATACCTAAACCAGCACCGAGCATTCCAAACACAGCTAAACCAATTGCTATAAACTTTAAAGCTACTAAATCCATATATTACCTTTAATTTTTCTTTATAATATAATTGTAAAATATTCTACAAGGAAGTCAATTACTTTACTGCATCTGACAAATATACACATGTTAATATAGTAAATATATAAGCTTGTAAAATTGCAACAAATACTTCAAATCCTATCAATGCAATTATGAACAAAAACGGCGCAGGAGTGAAAAATATGTTCATATTTACAATAAACCCTGCTATCACTTTGATGATTGTATGACCAGCAATCATATTTGCTGCAAGCCTTATTGATAGGCTAACCGGCCTTACTAAATAAGCAAACAACTTAATAATAATTATTATAGGTGCAAGCCACGAAGGAGTTCCTTTTGGTAGCAATATGCGTAAAAATTCTACTCCCCTTTCTTTAAATCCAACAATCGTTATATAAATAAAAACCACCATCGATAAAGCGAAGGTGACTATCACATGACTTGTGACCGTGAAACTATAAGGAAGAACACCAACTAAATTACACGATAAAATGAAAATAAATACTGTGAATATCAATGGAATGTGCTGCAAGCCTTTGCTTCCAGTGTTATTTTCTATTATTGAAATAACAAAATCATATACATACTCAACTGCAGCTTGCAAATATCCTGGTATTACTGACCCCTTCTTTATTCCAAAAAGCAAAAAGAGTATCATCAATATCACCGAAATCATCGTGAAAAAAGATGAATTGGTAAAGCTTACGTCATACCCAAATAACCTAGGTAACTTTATTATTGTATATACTTTAAATTGCTCTAGCGGATTTAACGCCATTTTGACCCTATGTACTTGAACTATAACAGTAAATAAAGTATGAATTTTATAGGACAAAGTCAAGGGTTAAGATAAGGCTCTGTGTTATTATAACATTGATACATTAACAAAATATGTAATTAGAGTGTTAATTACAGTCAGCTCTGTATTTTAAAATTTACTAATCTTATTAAATTATTTAACTTAACATCTTATTTTAATTATAATTTAATTTTTAGTGAGGTATATAATGAACGAAATAGATTTTATTAACGCTAATCATCCTTTAAATTTAGAGCAGGAATTTGGTAACGGATACATCAAATTGACAGATGGTTCCTTTAACGAATATACTGGCCATTATCAAATAGGAAGCGAAATACTAGATGAAAGCCATAATATGATAGGAGACTTAACTATAGATGGCTACATTCATAGCTTCCATGCAGATACCCACAATATGAATCTTAAATCCTTTACGGAGATAGATTTAAAAGGTGATATAAAGAAGATAAATTCTCTTTACAAGAAGATATAAAGTTACAAAAACTTCTGCATCATTGCTTGTGATACAGAAGTCACTTTTCATTCCACTACAATAAGCTTTAAAATCACTACATTTTACATTACAATAACTTTTTCACTTCTTTTTAGGTCCATGAAATTCACATTATCTTGGTTATTAGAACACTTAGAAACCAATGCTAGTTTAGAAGAAATTACCGATAAATTAACTCACATAGGGTTAGAAGTAGAAGATGTGATCGATAATTCCAGATTGACTGGGTTTATTGTTGCAGAGGTATTAGAAGTCGTACCTCATCCAAATGCTGATAAATTAAAATTATGTAAAGTAAATGATGGAAGTAAAATTCTACAAATAGTCTGTGGAGCAAACAATGTTAGAGAAGGTATGAAAACTGTACTTGCATCTCTTGGTAGCACGTTGCCAGAAAGTGATCTCACAATTAAGTCCACAAAAATACGAGGAATGCTAAGTGAAGGGATGCTCTGCTCTGCTTCTGAACTTGCGCTGGTTCAAGAGGAAAGTGAAGGAATAATCGAGCTTTCCGATGATTATAAAGTAGGGGATAAATTTTTCAATTGTGACCCTGTAATTGATATAAATGTTACTCCAAACCGTGGAGATTGCTTAGGCATTTATGGAATAGCTCGCGACCTTGCTGCAACTGGAATTGGGACATTAAAGACTTTAAGCATTCCACAACTTACCAGCTCCATAAATTCACCAATCGATGTTGAAGTTACTGACGGGGAAAGTTTTATTAGTGGAATATACATCGCCAATGTAAAAAATCAAGAAAGCCCAAAATGGTTAAAAGATAGGCTGGAATCGATAGGAATGCGCTCCATTTCTGCAATAGTTGATATCACGAACTATATTATGATATCTTTCAGCCGCCCAATGCACGCGTATGATGCAAAAAAAATAGAAGGAGAGCTCACAGTACGCAAAGCAAACGACGGAGAAAAATTTGCTGGTTTGAACGGTAAAGAATACTTATTAAACAAAGACATAAGCGTTATTGCAGGTGATAAAAATATTCATGGAATTGCTGGAATTATAGGTGGTAAGTGCAGTGAATGTACTCTTGAAACTACTGATATCTTTTTAGAGTCTGCTTGGTTCGATCCCATCTCTATTACTAAATCTTCAAGGCAGCTCGGCATCTCCACAGACGCTAGTTACAGATTTGCACGTTCAGTTGATCCTGGATTTACTTTTGATGGACTCAACCTTGCAGCTAAAATGATTCTGGACTTATGTGGTGGAGAAACCTCAAGCGTAGTGTCTGCTGGCAGTTTAGATAGTGCTGACACCAAGGTGAGCTTTGATTATCAGGATGTGAACAAGTTTGGAAGTGTGTCTGTATCGCCTGATGAGGTGCTTGATATCTTAACGAAACTAGGGTTTAGTATTGATAAAAAAACCGAAGGCAATTGGAATGTACAAGTACCAAGCTGGAGACCGGACGTGACAATACCTGCTGACCTAATCGAAGAAGTAACAAGGATATACGGCTATGACAAAATAAAAGAAGAACCACTACCAAATAATGTTGAAGAAGTAGATAGTACATACGACAATTTGCGTATTTTGATGACAAACAGAGGGTTTCATGAAGTGCTAACCTGGTCGTTTATGAGTGAATCAACAGCTGAAAAATTTGGTTACTCGAATAAGTTATTTATCATCGATAATCCGTTTAACAATAGCTTTAATATAATGAGACCAAGTATTATGCCAAATTTATTGCAAGTTACTGCTGATAATATTGCCCATGGAATATCTGATCTTGCAATCTTCGAAATTGGGCCGATTTACGATGGTGAAGCTCGGTCTAAACATGTTTTAAGTGGGATAAGAACAGGAAATAATTTACCGCGAAACCATTATAATACTGATAGAAAAGTAGATGTTTTTGACGCAAAGGCTGATTGCATAGCAGCTTTGGAGTTTTTTAACGTCAATTGTGATAATTTAACGATAGAGAGAGCAGAAAAAGAACATTATCACCCAGGAAAGTCAGGCACTCTCTCTTTTAAGAATAAAGTAGCAGGTTATTTTGGAGAGTTGCATCCTAATATATTAGATCTTTTTGATATCAAGCAAAAAGTTGTAGGTTTTGAGGTGATATTAGAAAATATTGAAAATTTACCTGTAAGTAGAAAGAAATTTATCGATTATAAATACCAAAGTGTAAAACGTGATTTTGCATTTATTGTAAATAAGGATGTGAAAGTAGGTAACATAATCAATGTGGTAAAAAAAAGCTCAGAGCTCATCACAGAAGTTTTAGTATTTGACGTATACCATGGAAATAATATAGAATCGAATAAGATGTCTATAGCATTGTCAGTTACTTTCTGCTCTCCAACTCACACTTTAACTGAAAAAGAGATCCAAAAAGAATCAAGTGCTATAGTTAATTTAGTATGTGAAAATACCGAAGGAACTTTGAGAACTTAGTATCCGTTCAGCGGAGTGGCAGAATAAGGTAGACAAGGTGATCTAAGAAGATAATCATAGAGCAAAAGTGAAGTAATATGGTAAACCTTTTAGAACTTTGCAAAAATTTACAGCAAAAAATAGAAAGGTTAGAAGCAAAAATAGAAAGATTGGAAAAAGAGAATGAAAGTTTAAAAGCAGAAAATAAGGCTTTAAAGATAGAAAATGCTGAGTTAAGAGAAAGACTCGGTTTAAGCTCAAAAAATTCATCAATACCAAGTTCCAAAGAGTTGTATAAAATAAAAAAGAATAAGCCGAAAAGCGAAAGGAATATTGGCGGTCAGGTTGGTCATAAAGGAAGTTTTCGCGCCAACATGGATGCAGATAAAGTAGTAAAGATAGAGTTGCCTAATACTTGCGAATGCGGAGGAGAAATTGCAATATGTGAAAAACCATATATTCATCAGAAAGTTGATCTTCCAGAAATCAAGCCTTATGTAGTGGAATATCAGTTAGAACATGGCCGTTGTCGGAGATGCGGAAAGAGAAGAAGTAGCAAGTTACCGGAAGGTGTTACGCCAGATACATTTGGTCCAAGGGTTAAGTCAATAATTGCAGCGTTCAGCGGATTCTACAAAAATTCAAAACGCGAAATAGCGAGTGTCGTAAATGATATCTTCAATTTGAACATAAGCGTCGGTAGCATATCAAATAGTGAACATAGAGTTGCTTCAAAATGCAAAAAAATGTATGAGCAGATCGAACAAGAGATAAGTAGGAGTAAAGTTCTACATATTGATGAAACGAGCCATTATAACAAAGGTAAACTCGCTTGGTGTTGGATGTTTGCAAGCAATACGGCAAGTTTTGTAAAATTTACAGAGTCAAGAGGAATGAAAGTTTTACAAAATAGTAAATTCTGCAATCGCAATAGCTTGGTAATAACTGACAGGTATGCAGCATACAATTATTTTGCCGATAAAAACAGGCAAATCTGTTGGGCACATTTATCAAGAGATTTTGAAAGATTAGCACATAGTTGGAATATTGAAGTTAAAGTTCTGGGTTGTTACTTGAGAAACGTGGCCACTGAATTATTTGCACTAAAAAAAGCTTTACTAAAAAGTGAGATAGATGTTTTGAGGTTTGTCAGACGTGCCAGAAAATTAAGAAAACGTACAAAGTATTACTTGAAGGAGATATCTCGTTTACCTGAAGCAATTGGAGCCTCTCGAGTTGCAAAAAATGTTCTGAGATCTGAAAGAATGATGTGGAAATTTTTAGATGACCCAGAAAATATTCCGCTGACAAATAACCACGCTGAACGGCAAATTCGGCATTATGTCGTTTATCGCAAAAACTCATATTTTACACAATCAAAGCGGGGAAATACATTCCTTGAGCGGATAATTTCATTATACTTAACTTGGAAACAAAGGGGTCTCAATCCTTTCCAAAATCTCCTATCTATTGTTTCTTAAACCACTCTCCTGAACGGATACGCAAATTCGGCATTATGTCGTTTATCGCAAAAACTCATATTTTACACAATCAAAGCGGGGAAATACATTCCTTGAGCGGATAATTTCATTATACTTAACTTGGAAACAAAGGGGTCTCAATCCTTTCCAAAATCTCCTATCTATTGTTTCTTAAACCACTCTCCTGAACGGATACAGAACTTATCGTTGAGTCACAATCATAGTTTCCTGCCGTTGCTGTGTCACACTTACTTCATCCAATTTATTTCCAATATTGAATTCAATATCCTTGAAAAATCTATCCCACATTCCATGCAAATGCTCTTCTATTTTAGGCCACACATCATTTTTAAATGTTACCCCATCATCAGAAAATAAATTACCTAAAAAGGCTCCAATACCTTCATAATCTGACTGAAAACATTGAAGAAATGTCTCTCCTTCTTTATAAGTATTATGTGCCACATTTAACGCTTTTCTCTCTGTAGTCTCTTTATAAACATTTGATGCTCCAATCTTTATTGCACCAAACATAACTTTACCCCAGTTCTTAACTTTCTGTATACAACCTTCACTATTTCCTGGTATATTATTTATTATATCTTTTGTCAAATTATCTATCAAAGGAGACAATAAACCTTGATAAAAGTGCTTGATATTATTTTTTGTTTTTATCACAGGACTTTTTATGCATTTTTCTGCCAAATAGTATTCAAGTTCCGCTTCCTCTAACAACTTCTTAACTGCTTCTTCGTTAAAAGTTTCACGCTCGAACTCCTTCAGTAAATCATCCTCTATTATTGCAAACTTTATTTTTTCGCGAGATTCTAGTTCTTCTATATAATCATTTTTTGTTTCTTCATTTATCAACAATCCTTTTTCTTCTAATTCTAACTGTTTTAATGCTTTGAGAATTTCTTGGTTATTTTTCAAATGCTTCTCTATTAATTTTGTACTTGGATGCTGTTCTCCTTTCCTATTTCGCTCACCTTCTAAATATTTGTTTAAATCCTCATTTTCTTCTATTACTTTCCTTAACGATATAGGTTGCTCTAAGCATTCTGCAATTTCCGCTCGGTGCGCATTAATCCTCTGTACTAAATCCGGCTCCTTTTCCTCTAACAGCTTACATGAATCCTCTATACCCTTTGCTTGGCCTTTGAGTACATTTTGTTTTTTGCATTTCGTTATTTCTAAATATATCTTTGCTACAAAAGCATTTACTTTATCTGAAGCTTCTTTTAAATTCTCACTCAAAGAACCTTTTATCTCCTTTTCTAAATCCCGAAACTGGTCTATTAAGCTGAGCATGCCTAATAGGCCTAACTCACCCTTGGCTTTTTTCATTACTGATTTTACTAGCCTTTGCTCAACTTCTTGATCATCATACTCGAACTTAAAAAGACCTTCTAACCTTCTTCTTAAAACATCACCTGCTAAATTATTCTTTTTTACATCTCCATATATTTCTTTCAATTTTTCATGTATCCTAATATATCTTTTTTGTCCTTCTTTTTTTAAAAGATTAATCTCTTCTTTAGCATTACCTAGAGCTGTCTCTGTTTCTCTACTATGTATATATTTATAAACATCAATAATTGTTCTCTTAGCTATCTTCCCTTCTTCTTTAAGCCGCTTCCATTCTGCTTTAAATATAGGAAGCTCACTATCATCTAAAACATCCGGTACTTTTGCTCCTGCTTTTTTCAGATCTCTTATTATCACTTCTTTCTCACCTGGTAATTCCTTACCTTGACTCTCTAATTCCTGTCTCACTAAAGAATTTTTTATCTCATCTTCCAGTGAAAAACCTTCTTTCCGTCTATCCAGCTGAAACCTAACTGCTTGTATAAAGGCAACTTGATAGGCGTTGTATATTAAGTGAGTTGTCAACTTAAAATCTATGCTACTTACCACTTTTAACCTGAATTCGTCCAACAATTCCTTCAATTTATCATATGTAATCTCTTTCTTTTCTAGCTTTATCAGTTCTTCCATAGTCTTCGCAAATTCTTGAATAGAAGTTGCAAGCACATCCTTGATTTCATTGCGTAAGGGCTTAAGACCATTTTTTAAATTGATGTTAGTTGACAATTTCAGTACGATGCTATGCTCTGAATCCCGCGTCACATCAAACCACTTGTTATTTTCATTTTCATACAAATCTCTAAGCAATCGTTTAAATTGCGGTGGAAATTCTATTTCCATATCCCACGCAATATTTGGTCCAGTAACTTCCTTTTCATGAAAAGACACCTCAATATTTTGATGCTTATTAGAATACCGCCCCATACTTATTTTAAGAGCAGTAACTAAAGAGTGAGATAAATCTCTATTTAAAAGATAAAAAGTAGCCAAAGCAATTGTTGCAGGAATAAGTAATGCTGCAAGCATAGCTATATTAACAAGAATCACTATTGCAGCAAGAACACCATATGCCAGTCTTTTTGCTGTACTTTCACTTACCTCACTTTTTTTTGTTTTATTCTCCTCTGAACTGATTTGTGTCTTATCATTTGTTTTTAATTTATTATATACGGCTAATCCTAACGCAGTGAAAACTATATAAGGAAACATTAAAACTGATAGAGCTAAATTTAATACTTTCTTCTCCGGGCAAGCTCGATTTACCTCTTTAAATATTCTACTTGATATATTATACCAAGAAGTAAAAAAATCAGAGTTATAATCTTTATAATGAAATATACTGAGTGGAACGTTAAAATTAGCTAACGGCTCTTGTTCTTCCACAGCATCAAAAAATTCTTCTTCCTCTTCTGAAGTAGCAAGACCTAAATCATTCCCTTCTTCTACATTAGAAACAGCTTCCATAGCATCAAAAGACTCTTCCTCTTCCAAAGTAACATTGGAAATAGATTCTACTTTACCTAAATCATCACTATTGTTATTTAAGTCAACAACTTTCTTACAATCTACAACAGCATTCATACCATAACCTTATCCAATTACCTTAAGTATAGCACAAACACTGACGATTTTCAACTACTGACAATCTAACTTAACACCAACACTTAAATCCTGATATTCCTTAGAATAAAAGTTAGTTCCAATTTCTGTATTAATTTCTAAAGATAAGGAAAGAGTCTGCTCTTTTATGTATTCACTCCATTTACTTGTCGCTTTCCTAATTTTCTCATCTTTTGTTTTTATGATCACCTTAATTCGATCAGATATATGAAAATCAGCTTGTTTCCTAGTTTCCTGAATAAGTCTCACGACATCTCTTGCAAGCCCCTCTAGAATTAATTCATCATTTAAAGTGGTGTTCAGAATCACAATTCCTCTGTTATTATCAAACACGGAGGAAAATTCACTGTTTGCTTTTAACAATAGTTCATATTCGCCTTTTTTTATAGTATAGTTCTCTGTTTCATCTCCGAGGAATATTTGCTCATTTTCAACTTGCCACCATTTCCCCTCTTTGACATATTGAACTAGTTTCTTAATTTTATCTGGAACTCTTCTTCCAAGCACAGGAAAATTTAATTTTAACTCTAGCGATGCAATACCTTCGAGCCTGTTTACTAACTCTAGCTTTTTTACATTTACCTCATCTTTTATCATCTCCTGGTACTCATTTGAATCTGCAGCACACTGGATCCCAGTGTCAGCTACTTGGATAACAGGAGAGAACTCTGGGATGACAGAAAGCGGTTCACCTTCAAGAAAACTACAGGAAGACTGATGATAAATGATCATACTGCCAAGCGGCTGTCTGATACGTATATTAAAAGTGTTTCTGATCGAAAGTGCAGAGTTGCACACCTCTCTCACTAGATCCATCTTGGCAATGAGCTGACTATCAAACTTCTCTAATTGTGGAAAATTAGCCAAATGAACAGATGTTTCTTCATACTTAAGCCCTTGCCATATATTCTCTGTTATAAGTGGCAACAAAGGAGCTGCAGCTCTTAGTATGTAATAAAAAACCGTATATAGAACATTATAAGCATCAGTTTTATCCTGATCCAAATCACTTTTCCAAAAACGCTCGCGACTGCGACGAATATACCAATTATTTAGCACTTCAAAAAAGTTCATTAAAATTTTGCAAGCCTCTTGGGAGTTATAGCTATTCATAGAAGCTTGGATACTTTCTATAGCTTCAAAACATTTGGAAATCATGTAGTGATCAATAGTACTTTGATAATCCTTACAAACTTCAGCTTTAATTCCATCTGCATTTGCATACATAGTAAAAAAGTGATAACTGTTCCAAATAGGTTTTATTACGTTTTTCAGAACATCTCGTATTGAGTTTCCCTCTTTATCAAGCAGCAAATTACCGCCACAAACAATAGATCCAGAAAGCATAAGAAAACGCAGTGCATCAGAACCATATCTATCAAAAACCTCCATTGGATCTGCATAGTTATTCAAACGTTTGGACAACTTTTGCCCTTTTACATCCAAAACAACACCGTGGCATATGCAGTTCTTAAATGGTTCCCTATCAAACAAAGCAGTGGACAATACAAAGAGCGTATAAAACCACCCCCTGGTTTGCGCTATGTATTCAGTGATAAAATCCGCAGATTCAAACCACTCCTTATTTTCAAACGGATAGTGGATTTGCGCAAATGGCATCGAGCCAGATTCAAACCAGCAGTCAAACACGTCAGGTACACGGCGCATAACTGATTTTCCTGTTGGATCATCAGGATTTGGTCTTGTTAAAGTATCGATAAATGGTCTGTGCAAGTCGTCTATTTTAACATTAAAATCTCTCTCCAGTTCTTCTATTGAACCATATACATCTACTCTTGGATATCTCGCATCATCTGATTTCCATACAGGGATTGGCGTACCCCAGAATCGATTGCGTGAAATTGACCAGTCGTGTGCCCCTTCAAGCCATTTTCCAAATTGACCATCTCTAATGTGGTTTGGTATCCAATTAACTCTCTTATTTAGCTCTACCATTCTGCTTTTGAATTTTGTAACAGCAACATACCAAGAAGGCATAGTGCGATAGATCAAAGGAGTGTCAGTTCTCCAGCAGTGTGGATAATTGTGAATATATTGTTCAGTTTTAAACCAATTCCCTTGCTCTTTTAATTTTTTTATTACTGTATCATTGGTATCAAAAACATGAACCCCTGCCAAATCTGAAATTTCAGCAGTAAATTTTCCACTGTTATCAATTGGACAAATAACTGGAATATCATGACTTTGGCAAAGGTAAAAATCTTCCTCACCAAATCCAGGAGCAGTGTGTACAACGCCAGTACCATCTTCTCCTGTAACATAATCAGCAACAAAAACACGGAATGCATTCTTTGTATCTTTAAAGTAATCAAACAGCGGCTTATAGGAAAGATCTACAAGATCATCTGCTTTAAATTTTATATTGCAGTTTTCATATGGAATATTGCTTTGTTCACAGTGGCTGACAAATTTCCCTAAATAACTTTCAGCGAAGATGTAAACTTCATCGTTAACTAGATCTTTTGCATTATCCCCTGTCATCCCAGTAGCCCCCTCCCCTGTCATCCCAGTGCTTCGACACTGGGATCCAGAAATAGATTCCAGCGTCACGCGCTGGAATGACATCAAAGGGTGGACTGACACTGCACAATACTTAATATCTTTTCCTATTGCTAAAGCCAAGTTGCTCGGCAACGTCCAGGGAGTTGTAGTCCAAGCAAGTAATTTACACTTTCGTTTAACACTTTTAAACTGCTGTGGGTTTTCTAAAAGCTCAAATGCAACAGTTACAGCTTTGCTAGTCTTTTCTCTATACGCGTTATCTAGTCTTGTTTCAAAATTAGACAATGGAGTTTCGCACGCCCAGCTATATGGAACAACGCGCACTGATTCATACACTAGACCCTTATCATAAAGCTGCTTGAATGCCCACATGACCGACTCCATGAATGATTTATCCATGGTCTTATAGTCATTGTGAAAATCTACCCATCTTGCTTGTCTATTGACATATTTTTCCCACTCTGATGAAAATTTCATCACAGAAGTACGGCAATGATCGTTAAATTTATCTATACCAAACTTCTCTATCTCAGTTCTACCAGATATTCCAAGTTCTTTTTCTGCACCCATCTCAGCCGGCAATCCATGGCAATCCCAGCCAAATCTACGTTCAACCCTTTTTTGAAGCATAGTTTGATATCTTGCAAATGCGTCTTTGATGAAACCAGTGAGTAAATGTCCATAATGCGGAAGTCCATTTGCAAACGGAGGCCCATCGTAAAAGACAAAACAATTATCCTTGGAACGTTCTTCAACTGACCGCTCAAAAACTTTGTTTTCCTGCCAAAATTTTATGATTTCCTTTTCTAACGATGAAAAATCAGGACTACTTACTGTATCAGGATAATGCTTTGACTTCATGTTCGCTATGTAAAACTAAAGAATATAGGGCTTTCTGAAAAATTACAAATTCAAAAATATTTCCGTAGCTCACACCCCAACAAACTATTCTGCCGAGTTTCCAATACCTTTTTTTAAGTTTTACTTGCAGTTTTTATTGTTTTACTTAACATTAACCCAAGCTTTAGGGGTATTTTATGGATCAGAAGACAGATAAGTTTCCACAATTTTTAAAAATGTTGTGCTTTGTTGAAATGTGGGAACGTTTCTCTTACTATGGAATGAGGGCACTTTTGGTCCTATTTTTGACTTCTCACTTAGGTTTCACTGATGAGAGGGCCTTTACTATTTACTCATTATTTGCTGCAACAGGTTATGCTATACCAATACTTGGAGGTTTTTTAGCTGATAAGTTGATGGGATTCCGCAACATGGTATTGCTTGGAGGGATAGTGATGATAGCAGGTCATGCCTGCATGTCATTGGTTGAGTTTGAACCAGGTTTATTATATTTAGGTTTATCTCTAATAGCCGTAGGTACTGGTATGTTTAAAGGAAACGTAACTAACTTACTTGGTTCATGCTATGGCAAAGACGATCCTGAACGTAGCAGAGGCTTTACTTTATTTTATGTAGGTATAAACCTTGGAGCAATATTGGCTTCTATTTCATGTGGTTATGTAGCCCACTTATTTGGTTGGCACTACGGCTTTGGTTTAGCTGGCATTGGGATGTCTATAGGGCTAATCTTTTTTCTCAAATTTCAGAGTCTTTTAGGAGATAGCGGCCTTTCTCCTTATCCAGAGCTTATGAATAAGCGCATATTAGGGATTAAAATCTTTGGTATAGTATTGATAGGAAGCTTTCTGTCATCATCAATAATTGCTAAAATGCTTATACATAGTGAATTTTTTACTAATATGCTCATATTTGTTGGAATAACAGCTCTAGGCATATTTATTTATATAATATCTAAATTATCAGCAGAACAAAGACGAAAATTAGTGGCATTATCTATTCTTGTGGTATTTTTCTTGTGTTTTTTTGCTTTAGAAATGCAGCTTGGCTCTTTGGTTAACTTATTCACCGAAAGAAACGTTATTAACAATGTATTAGGTATAACAATTCCAGCTTCAGTTTCTCAAGCCATAAATCCTTTATCAATTATAATACTTGGCTTTCTTTTTGGAACATACATGAAGTTTAAGCAAAAATATGCAACTTCCATGTTTACCCTTGGCCTTCTGACAATGGCTATGTGTTTTTTCACACTGTACATAGGATGTTTAAACTCTAGCAGCGAAGGTAAAGTAGAATACTTATATTTAATAATTGCTATCTCCTTTATGGGACTGGGAGAATTATGCATTGCTCCCTTAGTTTTAGAACAATCAACTGCACTAGCTCCCCCAAATTTTAAAGGAGTAGTGATGGGTATAACAACGATGTCGTTAGCATTTTCTAACCTAGCCGGAGTTGCAATATCAAAATTTATGTCAGTTCCTTCAGTAAACGGTAAAATAAATTATTTAGAATCTTTAGAAATATATAAAGAGGGTTTTTTAAAGGTGGGAATATTTAATTTAATGCTCGTTATTGTATTTTTATTCTTCTTCAATTTTATACATAAAGTTGTTACTAACTCATCTTGTACAAAAAATTGATATAGGTAAGCTCAAATTTGTAGGCTTAAGGTACCCGTTCAGCAGAGGTAGCAATTAAACTTTGTAACTTTTGAAAAAGATTATGATTGCATTTTTTCAATACTCTTTGCTTGTATCCGTTCAGCGGAGTGGCAGAATAAGGTAGACAAGGTGATCTAAAAAGATAATCATAGAGCAAAAGTGAAATAATATGGTAAACCTTTTAGAACTTTGCAAAAATTTACAGCAAAAAATAGAAAGGTTAGAAGCAAAAATAGAAAGATTGGAAAAAGAGAATGAAAGTTTAAAAGCAGAAAATAAGGCTTTAAAGATAGAAAATGCTGAGTTAAGAGAAAGACTCGGTTTAAGCTCAAAAAATTCATCAATACCAAGTTCCAAAGAGTTGTATAAAATAAAAAAGAATAAGCCGAAAAGCGAAAGGAATATTGGCGGTCAGGTTGGTCATAAAGGAAGTTTTCGCGCCAACATGGATGCAGATAAAGTAGTAAAGATAGAGTTGCCTAATACTTGCGAATTCGGAGGAGAAATTGCAATATGTGAAAAACCATATATTCATCAGAAAGTTGATCTTCCAGAAATCAAGCCTTATGTAGTGGAATATCAGTTAGAACATGGCCGTTGTCGGAGATGCGGAAAGAGAAGAAGTAGCAAGTTACCAGAAGGTGTTACGCCAGATACATTTGGTCCAAGGGTTAAGTCAATAATTGCAGCGTTCAGCGGATTCTACAAAAATTCAAAACGCGAAATAGCGAGTGTCGTAAATGATATCTTCAATTTGAACATAAGCGTCGGTAGCATATCAAATAGTGAACATAGAGTTGCTTCAAAATGCAAAAAAATGTATGAGCAGATCGAACAAGAGATAAGTAGGAGTAAAGTTCTACATATTGATGAAACGAGCCATTATAACAAAGGTAAACTCGCTTGGTGTTGGATGTTTGCAAGCAATACGGCAAGTTTTGTAAAATTTACAGAGTCAAGAGGAATGAAAGTTTTACAAAATAGTAAATTCTGCAATCGCAATAGCTTGGTAATAACTGACAGGTATGCAGCATACAATTATTTTGCCGATAAAAACAGGCAAATCTGTTGGGCACATTTATCAAGAGATTTTGAAAGATTAGCACATAGTTGGAATATTGAAGTTAAAGTTCTGGGTTGTTACTTGAGAAACGTGGCCACTGAATTATTTGCACTAAAAAAAGCTTTACTAAAAAGTGAGATAGATGTTTTGAGGTTTGTCAGACGTGCCAGAAAATTAAGAAAACGTACAAAGTATTACTTGAAGGAGATATCTCGTTTACCTGAAGCAATTGGAGCCTCTCGAGTTGCAAAAAATGTTCTGAGATCTGAAAGAATGATGTGGAAATTTTTAGATGACCCAGAAAATATTCCGCTGACAAATAACCACGCTGAACGGCAAATTCGGCATTATGTCGTTTATCGCAAAAACTCATATTTTACACAATCAAAGCGGGGAAATACATTCCTTGAGCGGATAATTTCATTATACTTAACTTGGAAACAAAGAGGTCTCAATCCTTTCCAAAATCTCCTATCTATTGTTTCTTAAACCACTCTCCTGAACGGATACAGAAATATTAAGTACAGTTAATAAAGAAGTGACCTTACCCAGAAAAAGTGGAGAGAAAGTTTGGAATGTTTTTTACAAAAAGAATGATGCATCAAATTGTTCTGGAATGCAATAGTTAATAGTGACGTTGTTTGTTATAAAAAATTTCTATGTATTCAAATATTGCAGTTCTAGTTTGTTGAGCAGAGTGTTGTGAAGTATCAATAAGTATTTCTCTTTTCAATGAGCTAAAGAAGCTTTCCACAACAGAATTGTCGTAACAACAACCTTTATGACTCATCTATGTTTTTTATGGATAAGAGATATTGATAACCTTGCGAAGTATATTGTGAACCTTGATCACTATGTAATAGTAGATTTTTGGCAGGTTTACGCTTGTTAACAGCCATTAATAAAGAGTCCATAACCAATTGTTTATTTATGAACTGCTCATTAACTACCATGCGTGAATATAGATCGATTATTGCTGCCAAATATAGCCATCCCTCCTTGGTTTTGATGTAAGTAATCCCATACTTTATTTGGTTGATCAACAATAAAGTTTTGATCTAGTATATTGGGAGCTACAGCTCTATTATCTGTTTGTTGTTTTTTAATTTTAAACTTTCTTCTCAGTATAGCCCTGATGTCATTTTTCTGCATAATACTTTGCACCGTTTTCAAATTGCAACTTTTACCCAAAGCCTTCAATTCAGCATGAATTTTAGGAGCTCCATATCTACATTTAAAAGCTTGATATATTTTTTGAATATCTGCTAATAACTCTTTATTTGCTGATTCTCTACTGCTTATTTTCCTTGTAGTCCACTTATAGTAGCCACTAGCAGATACATTCAAAACCCTACATAATTCCTGCACTTTATAGTGTTTACTATGCTCTTTTATGAAAAAATATTTTACTCTTTTTGACTGGCCAGGGCTTTTTTTAAAATGTCTCTTTCTCTTGTTACTTTTGCTAACTCTTTCTGTAAATCAAATCTCTCTTTGTCGTAAGGAGCCATGTTATCTCTACCTGGAAATGCATCTGCTGCCGACTTTTTTTCGTTGTGTTTCTTTATCCATTTTCCTAATAAACCACCCTTTATTCCTAAATCCTTTGCTATTTTTGTAATTGTTTGACCTGCCTTTCTTTGTTCATTTGCCAGTTTAACAGCTTCCAATTTGAATTCTGCTGTATATTCTCTTACCATTTCTAATCCTCCAAAATTTTATTTTACCCAAAAAAACTCTTTTCTTTCTCTCCACTTTTTCTGGGTAAGGTCAGAAATTTAATGATCCAGGATATACTCCTTTGTTAAGGGAGATTGAGCATTTTCGAATATTTCTTGAGTGCTTCCAGACTCAACAATTCTGCCATTATGAAAGAAAATTACACTATCAGATAACTTTTTAGCTTGCTTCATTGAATGAGTCACCATAATTATAGTAAATCTTAATTTCAGCTCTTGTATAAGATTTTCGATTGCATTGGCTGCCATTGGATCAAGAGCAGAGCACGGTTCATCCATTAATAAAATAGTTGGCTTCACTGCAATTGCGCGAGCGATGCATAGCCTCTGTTGTTGGCCACCGGATAAATTGAGTGCACTATCTTGCAATCTGTCTTTCAATTCTTCCCATAAACCAACCTTGGTTAAACTATTTTCCACCATCTCATTCAATTTTTGCTTATCCTTCGCCATAACATGCAGTTTTGGTCCATAAGCAACATTGTCGTATATTGATTTTGGAAAAGGATTTGGCTTTTGAAATACCATGCCAACTTTTGCTCTGAGTAGCACAACATCCATATCGCGTGAATATATATCACCCAGCCCATCGATATCTAATTCACCAACAGTTTTGCATCCAGGTACATAGTCATTCATACGATCAAAACAACGCAAAAATGTTGATTTACCGCACCCGGATGGTCCGATAAAAGTAGTAACTTTTCTTTTATAAATATTCAAATTTATATCGAATAAAACTTGCTTAGAGCCGTACCAGAGATTTAAATCTTTAACAGAGGCACGTGTATTGCTCATATCACATCCTGCATTGAATAGAGCCCCGGAATTTCTCTTTTATTTTCGTATAGCCATACTGCTGCTTGAACAGCTCCTCTAGCAAATGTTGTGCGATCAATTGCTTTGTGGTTTAGTTCTATCCGTTCATCAGAATTGACAAACATCACGCTGTGATCTCCTATTACTCCACCTCCACGAGATACCGCAAAACCTATTCCCCCCTTTTTTCTTATGTTTGAACCACTATGTAAATATTGATTGGATTGAAAATCCACTTTTGAAGCGTTAGCAATTGTTTTGCCAAGTTCTATAGCTGTTCCAGATGGTGAATCCTTTTTTAAGTTATGATGCATTTCCCAAATCTCAACGTCATATTCATTACCTAAAAGCTCAGCAGCTTTTTTTACCAATTTCAGCAACACATTAACCCCAACACTCATATTTGCTGACCATAATATTGGAACTTCAGCAGCATATTCTTTCAAATCGACATCTTCTATTCCAGTTGTGCCACTAACCAGCGGTGTTTTAAATTTTACAGCTGCTTTAAGGCAGTCTAACATACATTCTTTAGTTGTAAAATCTATTACAACGTCGGATAACTCAAATATGCCACTAATAGAACTTGTAACTTTAATTCCTAGATTGGCTATAATTGGTCCAATATCTGAATCTATGTACTTACTGCCTGAACGGGCAACAGCACCTGCTATTTCCACTTTGGTATTTGTAATTAATTCATTGAGTATTTTCTTGCCCATCCTGCCTAAGCAGCCTATTACTCCAACTCTGATTTTCATAAAGCTTTTTACGTTTATTAAGAATGTTAGGCCTTTTTTTAAGCTCTGTCACTTCTGATCTATATTCTATAGCTAACACGTCATACCACGATTCATTAGCGGTATCTCGGCATAGATCCCGCTAACACGTAGCGGAATGATGGTTTTTCAAATTGTCGTAAGTCAGTTTAGCTATATATGACTCATTTCTTTACTGTAACTTAACAAGAACTGGTCTGTAGCTAATAGTTATTGATAATAAGGGTAATTAACTTTGATAAGAATCTTTTCTGTGTTCAATTGAAGTCTGTATGTTCTGGAATATCTATATAGTAAATTATGCGGTAATCGTAGACTACGCTGCCCACTTAAATTATGCCACAAAGGTTTTCCAAGTGTAACCGTTCACAGATTTCCACTTAATTCTTCAATCTCACTAATAGAAAGGCCAGTAAACTTGACAATAGTGTTGACATCAACATTATTAGCCAGCATTGCTTTTGTGACTTCAATTTCCCTTTCTTTTCTACCTTCCTCTCTACCTTTCTCTTCAGCAAGATCAAGTCTGTATTCAAGAATGGCTTCTTTTTTGCGTAGATCCATTATCCTTTCTTCGTAAGCTACTAAATCTTTTTCGTTCCAACGAAACTTGTCTAATTCATCATATGCTAGCTTTATTATTGGTGCTTTTTCTGCTATCTCTTTTAAGTCCTCTTCTGTTGTTTCTTCTGCGTATTTAAAAAAGAAACACCACCTTTCTACTGTACTTTCTAGCTGCTCTACTTTACTTTTTGAAAATTTGGGCAATTCTATAAAGATAAATTGCAAATCTTTTAAGTAATGGCCGTTGGTTTTTATATCACGTATATTATGAGTAGAGATATAATCAACTTCTTCAGGAAGTAAGTTACAATTGGAAATAGCAATAAAGAAGACTTTCTTTAAATCAATGTAGTTGCCAGATTTATCTAATTGTCTTGAGTAAGCCTTAGCAGCATACAGTTGGGCACGTTTCTCAAAACCTTTATCACGAGCAAGCTGCATCTCAATCACAAACCTATTACCAATAGAATCCTTGCAGAGAACATCAACAATACTCTGTTTATCAGAGGCAACTTCGGGATCCATAATAGTACTGAGGAATTCAACTTCTTGTATTGCATTTATCTCAGTAAACCCTAAAATATCGTTCAAAAAGTGAATAAGGATATTCTTATTTTTTTCCGTTCCAAAGATTTTTTTGAAACACAAATCATTGCGAGGATCGAGAAATTTTGAAAGAGCCATAGCCAAAGTGCTTAAAAATATTAATAATTATACACTATTATTAACAATTATTCAACCATATTTTTGAAGATAGCTATAGCTAACACGTCATAACCGCCACGAACCGTCATACCGCGATTCATTCGCGGTATCTCGGCATAGATTCCGCTAACAAGTAGCGGGATGACGATTGTCGGTGAACCTAAGTTACTTTAGCTATAGGCAGCAATTTTCTGTATTTATTTTAAATTGAAGAAAGCTCAAATGAAAGATCGTGTTTTGCTAAAATCACAGAATGCAGTCTGGTTACACCTTATCTTTGTTAGCTATAGCAAGTAACTGTATTTGTAATATGACAAATCACCTGTTGAAAAATCATTTTATGATCCAAGTCAGTTTTTTTACAGGTAACTTCTAAGCTTATCAATTTTTCCAAGATCTTCTTAAGTTCTGAAAGTTGCAAACTTTTCAAATGAGATTTAAAACTCTGCAATTGTTTAAAAAACAATGGAGGGCTTAGCTGATCAATCGCAGCCTGCTCACTCATTCCACCTTGCACTGACAGCAAAACGGTTTCAAGGCGTAGGAAATAATTTGATATAATGCGAATTAGTGCTATCGGTGAAAAATTTTCTTGCGATATCAATGCATCAGAAATTCTAATGAAACGCGACATATCTTTACTTGCTATGGCAGAGCATAGATCATCAAGTGTAGCATAGTCGTTGCCGGAAGTTGAAAAGCATAATTCTATATCAGTAAGTTTTAGGTCTTTTCTCTCCCCTAAGTATAAAACTAACTTCTCAAGTTCTGAACATATAGGCAGCTTGCTATGATTAAAGTAAGATTGCAAATGGTAGATTATCTCATTTGTGCATTTTATATCATTTTGTTTTAAGTAACTTGATATAATATCATAAAGATTGCTGTTGCTGTCTTTATAGCAAGCAATCACACCAAAAATTTTTGAACTCTCCATATAACTTTTGGTTGCAGAATTGTGTGGAAGATCAGTTGCTGTCATCATTACATAATGACCACTTGCATTATAATCCAATACGTTTTTTAACTCTTTGGATATACCTCCACTCACATTTATCAGTTTAATTAATTTTTTGCTGGTAAACATCGAAATGTTTGCCAATTCAGAAAATAGTAAACCGGGTGACTTATTCACTATTGCAAAATCCATCACCTGAACTGAATACTCATCCAAACTGGCAATTATTTCTTGTACATAAAAATCAACCCTACTGTTATCACTTCCATGAATTAACACACCACGTAAAGCATCAGGTTTCTCTAGGAATCTTTTAACTTTGGATGGTGTAACCCTCATGCCACCTATATGATATCATTCTCATTTGATTGTACATGAGTGTCCAAAGACTCTGAGCTTTCTTGTACAATATCATCTGCCGTACTCTGCACATTATCCGACTCTTCTGTTTTTCCTGTAATATAATTATAAAATTTTTTCACAGGTTGAGATATATATTTGGAAAAAAATCCTTCTTCGCTCATATTACTTACTCCATAAAATTAACAACTTATCATTAGTATATAAATAATAGTATAGCAAAAACTATTTTGTGCTAAGATAGTGATGTTTTATAATGAGTATATTACAAAATTATTAACATTCGAGATTAAAATTAAGCCAACCTGCTTAATACTAGCCTTATAAAATAAGCGATAATTAAATATACGGCTGCAACAAGTATAATTGCAGGTCCAGTTAACAAATCAAAACTTGCAGATAACATGAGACCTGATATCCCAGAGATCACAGAAAAAACTGTTGCAACAATAATCATCTGCATCGGAGTTTTCGAAATGAGCCTTGCAGATGCTGCTGGTATTAGCAAAAATGCAGCAATAAGTAATATTCCTATTAATTGGGCAGCAATTGCTATAAATATAGCAAGAGTGATTAAAAATTCTAGTCTAACAAAGGTAACATTAATTTTTTCAACTACTGCTAAATCTTGATTAATTGAAATCATTAACCAATAACGCCATCTAAATATTAATATCAAAGTAACTACTGCAGAGGTTAAAAAAATCAATACTATATCACTTTGATCGAGCGTTAATATATCACCAAACAGTGAGCTAATAATACTATTATTGCCAGATGGAAGAAAAGACATAAGTATTAAACTCGATGATAAAACTACATTGGTAACAATGTTCAATATCGTATCAGCAGAATATAATCTGTTAAAATTAAGAGAAAGTAGTATAGCAAATGTAATTGCAATGAGCATTATGCTAAGCGATGGGCTAATCTTAAAGATTAAAGCAAGTGCAACACCAAGCAACGAAGAATGGGACAAACTATCACCAAGATAAGATAACCTTTGCCATATCATAAACGATCCTAAAGCGCCTGTTACTAGGCTAATTACAACTACTGCAACTAGACTATTGATGAAAAAATCCTGGGTAAACATTTCAAACATGCTATATGGCTATTAGATAACTGACAACAAATCTATCTTCGGATATCAGAATATTATGGGTTCTGCATGCAGAACCTGTTGTCATAAATTCAAAATTTAAACCTTTTTGTTCCATAAGATAGGACTTCACTGAAGAACTTAGTATATTGCGTGTTTTACCAGTACCTATTATCAAAATTTCTATTTCCTCTGTTAAAAAAGATTTAAAATGTTCCTTGCTATTTATATCACTTTCTTTCAATTTAATCACCTTTTCAGGAAAAATTATAATTGAGCCGCAATATTCTCTATTATTCACCAAAAATTTTCCTTCCCTGTAACCATTTATAAGATTTTTATTCTCGGAAATTAAGGGCATAAGTCAAACTATTAATTGAGTGTCACATACCCACCATTCTGGTTGCTTTTTTCCGATATTAACTGCAGCAGCTTTTGCATTTTCCTCACTATCGAATATTCCAAAGCATGATACACCACTGCCTGACATGCGAGAAAGTATAGAGCCTTCTTGTGACTCAAGTGTTGATATCACATCCTTAATTTCAGGTACAAAGCTTATTGCTATTTCTTGAAGATCGTTTCTCGTCTCTTTAAGAAGCTTCAACAAATCCTTTTCAGCGTCATCGCTCCATTTAATTGGCTCAGAAAATTTTCCTTCATGTTTGGAAAATACCTCTGGTGTACTCAAAAACCTTTTTTTCGGTTTCACAAGCACCACATTTGTAGATAAAGAGAATTTTTTAATGTGGCATAATTCTTCGCCAATACCTCTAACAAAAACTGGCTTGCTATCTACGCTTGCGGGAACATCAGCACCAACGTTTAAGGCTATTTCATTTAAAATCGTCCTATCAATCTCCCACAGCTTCCCTAGCGTACGTACCACAGCTCCAGCATCTGAGGATCCGCTACCAAGTCCTGCAGCAATTGGTATGTTTTTTACAACCTTTACAGTGACTTTAGTGCGTACAGGAGCATGCCTAAGCAGCAGATTAACCGCTTTCATTACAGTGTTATACTGGTTATTTATTCTAGACTCGGAGTTTATAAATTCAACTGTAGAGTTATCGTATCTAGAATCCTTCTCACCTACTTTTATTTCCAAAAAATTAGAGAGATTAGCAAAGACAAACAAACCCTCAATCAAGTGATATCCTGTTTCCTTCTTATTTACAACATGCAAAAAAAGATTGATTTTTGCAGGCGCCTTTACACAAAAACTTTTCATTATATATCTTCACTAACACTATTTTTACATTATATGTATAATGCTATTTTAGTCAACTTCTATAAGGTTCTCGCACTTCTGATGAGATCAAATGCCATAAATCCTAATTTCTCTGTGTGGGTAAATGCGTCCGCTGGTACAGGCAAAACAAAAATCTTAATAGACAGAGTATTGAGACTTTTATTAGAAAACAAAAGAAATATTCTTTGCTTAACATTCACCAATGCTGCAGCAAACGAAATGGAGAATCGCATTCACAGCATACTCAGTAAGTGGGCAATATGCTCAGAGAGTGAATTAATAATGGATCTGGAACAACTAGACCTCTTGCATTTAAGTGAGGAATCGGTGTCATTCCAGTGCTTGACGATGGAATCCAGAAAAAAGGAAGAATGGATCCCAGTGTCAAGCACTGGGATGACAAAGGAGAGTGCTGGGATAACGGAGGGATCCAGAAAAAATGAAGCACTTGATCGTCACTTAACAAGAGCAAGAAGGCTTTTCTCTGAACTGGAAAATCTTGGTCTAACTATACAAACCATACACGCTTTCTGTTACAAATTAATCTCCAGCTTTCCTATAGAAGCTGGCATTGCTCCAAATTGCACGCTGAGTGAATGTAAAGAATTACATTCCATCATATTCAATAAAGTGCTTCATAACGAAACTGTGCAGGATGATATCAACCTTATTGCAACTGAAATTGATGAAAATAAACTACGCGATTTGCTTTATACTTTATGTGTAAAAAGATCGATGTCAGCAAATGATTCAGAATACATCAAAGAAAAACTCAATGCTCCAGATGGAATTCATGATTTACAGAGTGAAACGACTGAGCACGTGGGAAGACTAGCCGAGATATTAAGTGAAGGCAGTAAAAGAGATCAGAGTTATAGTGAAATACTTTATTCTACTGTCATCCCAGCTGGGATCCAGAAAAAAAGAACCAGTGTCAGCTACTCGGATGACACCGGAATAAAGTGGAATGACACCAAAATAGAAAACCTAGCCAAGGTATTTCTCAAATCAGAATCGCACGAAAAAAAGAGCATATCATCCATTGCAACAAAAAGTATTTTGGAGAAATTCAAAGATGCAGAGCAAATAATAGAGAGCGTTCAGAATGTAGTATTTACCCATATAAGAGACATGAACTCTTATCAAATATTCAAGAGAACCAGTAGCTTACTTGGTGTATTTAAAGTATATGTTGATTTGTATAATAGTGAAAAATCAAAAAATGCACTGCTTGACTACAATGATATAATCAACTTAGCAACAAATCTTCTTAGCAATCCAAACTATAAAGATTGGATATTGTTTAACTTGGATCAAAAAATAGATCACATCCTTGTTGACGAGGCACAAGACAATAGCATCAGCCAGTGGAAAATTATAACAAATCTCTGCGATGAATTTTTTGCCGGTAATGATGAAAAGCGAACCTTATTTGTAGTTGGTGACGTAAAACAATCCATATACAGATTTCAAGGAGCAAATCCCCATCTATTCAACTATATGCAACAATACTTTCATACGAAAACTGGTGGTAGAGATTGGATATCATGCCAACTTGAAAAGTCATTTCGTTCAACTCCAGAAGTTTTGATGCTTGTAGATAGAATATTTAACAACTTCCGCGCAGAAATATCTTTTGTTGATAATGAAATAAAACATGTTCCACATAGAGAAAATGATCAAGGATATATTGAAATTTGGCCAGCGTTACCAAAGTGTAAAGAGGAAGAACAGCAAGCTTTACAAATTCCTCTGATATGTAAGGAAGGTTATACAATAGCAGATCGATTACTTGCTCAGGCAATAGCCCACAAAATTCACAATTGGTTAAACGAAGGGCGGATTTTAGTTGCTAAAGATCGCCATATAGAACCAAGAGACATTATGGTTCTGGTACGACAACGAAACGTATTGGTTGATTACATAATAAGCGAACTTAAAAAAGCAAACGTGCCAGTTGTAGGCCGAGATTATTTTAGAATTATGGACTATATAGCCGTGCAGGACTTAATAGCTTTGGCCGAATTTTTACTCCTCCAGGCAAATGATCTAGCTCTTGCAAATGCTTTAAAATCACCGTTATTCAATTTTACCGAGGATGATTTATTTAACATTGCATATGATCGTAAAGAGCATTCACTATGGGAAAGAATTCACGATTATTCTGTGGTTATCTACAGTGAATTAAACTATCTCATTAACTTATCTCGCACAGAGTCTCCTCTTGCACTATTTACACATATATTGCGTACAGGTAAGAAGAAATTTGCTGCAAGGCTAGGTCTTGAGTGCTTTGAGGTTCTAGACGAATTTATGAACCTCGTGTTGCAATTTGAAAACCCATCTCTTCAAGCGTTTGTTCAGTGGATCAAGGAGAATAACCCGGAGATTAAGAATGATATGCAATCAGAACGCAATGCTGTGCGAATAATGACAATTCATAAATCAAAAGGTCTGCAAGCTCCCATAGTATTTTTGGTTGATACAAACACAGTGCCAAGAAACAGTGAAAGCATTATCTTTGATGGAACAGAAGTGCCATTTTGGTGTGGAAAAAACAACAACGCTTATTGCGATCAAGTAAAAAGAGAGAAAAAACTAGAGGATTATAATGAATATTTGCGTTTATTATACGTAGCACTCACACGTGCTGAAGATGAGTTATACATCTTAAGTAAAGAGCCAGTGCAAAAGGGCTCTTGGTATGATCTAATCACTAAGTACGGAGAACCATATAAAAAGAAACAAAGGGATTTACGGCCAATATTTAAAGAAAAAGTTGAAGTATTATGCGTGAATGCAAACTACCCTTACATTTATAAAAAACGTGATTACTTTGACGTTCCGGTCATTTCCCTTCCACCAAACCTATCAATGTCATTCCAGTGCTTGACACTGGAATCCAGTAAAAAAGAAGGAGAACCAGCATCAGCTACTCGCTCTCCCCTGTCATCCCAGTGCTTGACACTGGGATCCAGTAAAAAAGAAGGAGAACAAGTGTCAGCTCACTCTTCGGTATCATTTCAGCACTCCCTTTCGTCATTCCAGCGCGTGACGCTGGAACCTGGAGAAAAAAAGGCCTGGATCCCAGTGTCAAGCACTGGGATGACAAATAGGGGTATTGGAATGACAGATGAGAGTGCTGGAATGACAACAAGGAGCATTGGGATGACAGATGGTTATGCAAGAGGCCTGATTATTCACAGCATATTGCAGTATATGCCCAAGATAGAAAAAGAAAGGAGAAAAAATTGGGTCAGAAAATACCTTGATAACATCAGCGAAGATAAGGATGAAATTTACAGTAAAATATTAGCCTTTAATGAAAAATATGGCTATTTGTTTGACTTGGAAGGCAAATCAGAGATTACACTGAGTGGAACAATTGATGGCAAGTCAGTATTAGTACGACTAGATAGGCTATGCATAACGCAAGATAAATCAATCATAATTGACTACAAGTCACACCGTAACGTTTCTGTTTCCTCATTAAATGAAATAAAAAAGCAAATGTTGACCTATAAAACCTTAGTACAAGAAATATATCCAAACAAGCAAGTAGAGTGCGTGGTTATTTGGGTGGAAGATTTAACCATTCAATCTGACTTTTAACGAAACTTGATTGCAAGAAATAGCTACTACGTCATACCACCGCGAACCGTCATCCCGCGATTCATTCCACAACTGTACGAACATTGCGATTTGGGCCTACCAGAAGGGTGTCATGAAAGTAGCTGACACTGGTTCCTTTATGACGGTGTCATCCCAGTGCCCAGACACTGGGATCCAGGAAACTTAATTGCAAGTAATGCATTGGGTTTGGTGAGTATGGGTTTTGCGTTATAGAATGAAGCACTTTTGGTGAATTTGTAAAGAAAACTGGATTCCAGTGGGCTTTGTTGCATCGCTAGCTATGATGGATTAAAGATAAAAAAGATAGGGAATATCAGTAGCTTATTATTCTGGTATTTATAACAAGAACGGTCAATGAATACCTAAATTTGAGTAAAAGAAATTTCACTACCATTTACCAATCCGGCTAAAATTCGAGAATTTCAATGCTTTAGCTATTTTCAATAGAATTAAATTTATTAATATAAATAACAAATTACTATTCTTAAATTTGATCAGATTGATTGCAAAAAAACAAGATTTTCAATAGGTTGCTTATAATCCTAACTATAGTTAGCCTTTCATAAGTAGCGATGCAACAAAGCCATTCCAGTGTCAAGCACTGGAATGACAAGTTCTCGGCAACCCCTACGTCATCCCGTCACGGTATCTCTTAGCCGCTAACACGTAGCGGAATGACGATTGTCGGTAAATCTAAGATGTATGGTCCCAGAGAGTGATGGTATACTATCATCATCATTTAAGGAGTCATTATGGGACAGATATTACATGGGTGCGCCAAAACAACACAGACGATTCGTAGAGCAATACAAAATAGAAAAGAGAGCATAGCAAAACTCTCCAAGCATTATAACCTTAATCCAAAAACTATTATTAAGTGGAGAAAACGTTCATTTACGAAAGATGCTGATATGGGTCCAAAGCATCCAAGATCAACTGTTTTAACGCTAGAAGAGGAAGCTATAATAGTTACATTTCGCAAGTATACACTACTGCCACTAGATGATTGCCTTTACGCTCTGCAGTCTACAATTCCGCATTTGACTCGCTCTAGCTTGCATCGTTGTTTACAAAGACACAACATTAGCAGATTACCAACTGTTGATGGAGAAGTTAAGTCAAAAAAGAAATTCAAACAATATCCTATCGGTTACTTTCATATTGATATTGCTGAAGTTAGAGGTTGTCCGGAAACAAGTAAATTCAAGCATATTCCCTCTTTAACATAACCCTACTCATAGCTAGGTATATGAAATTCTCAGTGGATGTTGTGAGTAAATCATACTCCTTCGATAGCCTTCTATTCCTATTAACCCAAGCAAAAGTCCTTTCTACAACCCATCTTCTTGGCTGTACTTTAAACCCTTGTTCTCTTGTTGGTAGTAGCTCAGGTGGCGTATCTTTGTGCACCCAAAATCTACATGGAGGCCTTGTAACAATTTCAATATCTATGTCATATTCTTCCTTTATGTGATTCTTTAAATTTCTTCCTTGGTATCCCATGTCAGCCCACATTTTTTTAACTTTAGTATATTTTGTTCTCATATTGTTTAATGCTATTTTAATACCATCTCTATCATTTTCGTTAGCAGCGCCTACGTAACAACCTAGTATAAAACCCTGAGTGTCTGTAATTATATGCCTTTTTCTACCCTTTACTTTTTTACTTCCATCATAGCCTTTGATCCCCCCTTTTCTGTAGTCTTTACAGATTGACTATCTACTATACAGGCACTCGGCTGCTCATTCCTTCCTATTTTTCTTCTACTATATTTTGTAATTTCATAATTCATTTTCTCAAAAATTCCCTGCTTCTTCCATTGCCTGAACTGCTCATACACAGTCTTCCATAGCGGAAAATCATTTGGTAAATACCGCCATTGACACCCTGTACGCAATACATAGAAAATTGCTTCTAATATTTCTCTTTTGCTATACTTTGGCGGCCTTCCTCCTTTCTTGTATGATACTCTGAAGTGTTTTTCTATTCTTGCCCATTCCCTTTCGCTTAGATCTGTTGGATACTTTTTTCTCATCTTTACCCCGTACTAAAATTTCAGATATTATAGCCTTTTACTTGTTTCCGGACAACCTCTTAGAGGTTGTCCGGAAACAAGTAAATTCAAGCATATTCCCTCTTTAACATAACCCTACTCATAGCTAGGTATATGAAATTCTCAGTGGATGTTGTGAGTAAATCATACTCCTTCGATAGCCTTCTATTCCTATTAACCCAAGCAAAAGTCCTTTCTACAACCCATCTTCTTGGCTGTACTTTAAACCCTTGTTCTCTTGTTGGTAGTAGCTCAGGTGGCGTATCTTTGTGCACCCAAAATCTACATGGAGGCCTTGTAACAATTTCAATATCTATGTCATATTCTTCCTTTATGTGATTCTTTAAATTTCTTCCTTGGTATCCCATGTCAGCCCACATTTTTTTAACTTTAGTATATTTTGTTCTCATATTGTTTAATGCTATTTTAATACCATCTCTATCATTTTCGTTAGCAGCGCCTACGTAACAACCTAGTATAAAACCCTGAGTGTCTGTAATTATATGCCTTTTTCTACCCTTTACTTTTTTACTTCCATCATAGCCTTTGATCCCCCCTTTTCTGTAGTCTTTACAGATTGACTATCTACTATACAGGCACTCGGCTGCTCATTCCTTCCTATTTTTCTTCTACTATATTTTGTAATTTCATAATTCATTTTCTCAAAAATTCCCTGCTTCTTCCATTGCCTGAACTGCTCATACACAGTCTTCCATAGCGGAAAATCATTTGGTAAATACCGCCATTGACACCCTGTACGCAATACATAGAAAATTGCTTCTAATATTTCTCTTTTGCTATACTTTGGCGGCCTTCCTCCTTTCTTGTATGATACTCTGAAGTGTTTTTCTATTCTTGCCCATTCCCTTTCGCTTAGATCTGTTGGATACTTTTTTCTCATCTTTACCCCGTACTAAAATTTCAGATATTATAGCCTTTTACTTGTTTCCGGACAACCTCTTATACCAATTCTCATTGTTGTCCAGTCAAATAGGAAACATTGCAGAGTTGTTTAATTGTGGAGCTGGCAAGAGAAGTAATAAATTTGCACAAAGCACCCTCAAGTAGAGCAATTGTATCGTATATTTTATTGCGCAAAATGTTCTGTTTTATATATAACCAAAGCCTCTCAACAGGATTTAGCTCAGGTGAGTATGGAGGTAGGTATATAATGTCGATATTTTTAGGTACCTTTAAATTTTTTGACCTATGCCAACTAGCACAGTCCATAACGAGAAAAGCCTCTCGTGTTTCTAGATATTGCGAAATTTGCTCAAGAAATATGTTCATGCAATCAGTGTTGACATTTGGTGCAAATAAGCTAGAACTCTCTCCATTTCTAGGATTAACTGCACTATAGAGATAGAAATTTTGCCTACCTAATTTTGTTTTAACCTGTGTTCTAATCCCCTTTTTAAACCACCCATGTCCGACTTTTGAATGTGTGCCAAACCGTGATTCATCAAAGAAAAATAGCTCTTTTTCTGGATACTTGCTAATAGCTCCATTGAGATTTTTTTTTGAATTCCTCTTGTTTGCTTTTATCTTGTCCATTATGAACTGGTCTTGGTGTAATATATGAGAATTTCATCTTTTGCATATGGCGGTGTACTGTAGATTTGCTGATATTTAATCCGAACTTTTCCTGGATTCTTATTCTCATTTCTTTAATGGTGATATTAGGATTTTCTTCTATCCACTCTTCAATTTGCTGTAGTTGAGCCTGATTTAATTTAGTTTTTCTACGACGTTGTGAAGGAGCAAACAGTTTTTCTTCTCTGCCAATTTTCAAGAGTTTTACCCACGAAGTTAGTGCGCTTCTTGAAATGCAATATATTTTTGCTACAGCCGTTATACTGTACTTTTTTGCTGCAATTACAGCATTTAGTTTTTTTGAAACATATGCATTATTCCTTACTTTCTTCAGCATTTCTTTTGCTGATTCTACTACTTTTTCATCCAATAATTTTGATCTTAATGCCATTTAAACCTCGCTATTTTACTTACTTCAGTATGGCTTTTCTTCCATCATTGTCCATCTGTTTGCCCTGTAATGGGAATTGGTATTAGAACTGAGGAGGGCAAATTACATTTGTTTGTTGCTATTGATAGGACATCCAAATTTACCTATGTTGAGTTGTGTAACAGTGCTACAAAACCCATAGCTGCTGAGTTCTTACGTAATTTGATTAGAATTTTACCGTATAAAATCCATACTATTTTGACAGATAACGGTATACAATTTACAAACCAGAAGCGTCATAAGTATGCTTTCCAACATATATTTGATAGAGTTTGCGAAGAGAATGTTATTGAACATCGTTTGACAAAAGTTAGCCATCCTTGGACGAATGGGCAAGTCGAGCGTATGAATAAAACTTTAAAGGATGCTACAGTTAAGAAGTATTACTATCAATCGCACCAGCAACTTAAAGAACACCTTTATAACTTTGTTATGGCTTATAATTATGCAAAGAGACTCAAAACTCTTAAGGGTCTTACTCCTTATGAATTTATATGTTATCAGTGGACACAGTCTCCAGAATTATTTATACTAAATCCACACCATCACACTCTGGGACCATACATCTAAGTTACTGTAGCTATAAAGGCTTTCACAACAACCTATTTTCCTTGAAACTAAAATAGCTACTGAATGTAATAATAATGTGGTCTATTAATTCTATTCCTATACTTTGGCAAGCTTCTGCTAGTTGTCTAGTGAGAGATATATCGCTATTTGAAGGTTGTGTATCTCCGCTTGGATGATTGTGAGATATTACAATGGATGTTGAACCAATCAAAAGTGCGCGCTTGATGATCTCTCTGACATAAAGAGGAGTTTGATCTACTGTACCAATATTTTGCAGGTCTTCCGCTATTAGACGATACTTTTTATTCATATAGATGACACGAAAATTTTCCTTATTGAGGCTTCCTATACTTATTCTTAAATAATCAAGCAATTTTTCCCAGTTATCGATTACAGGCAGGTTTTTTATTTCTTCTCTTGCAGAACGAACAAAGGCTTGTTTTACACAAAAGATGGCAGATATCGCTGCATTGCTGACATCATCAACGTTTTGCAGCGCTTCCAGGTCAGCATTAAAAACTTTATTTAAGCTGCCAAAACTTTCTATCAAACTCTTTGCCACCGGTTTTACATCAATTCTACTATATGCTGAATATAAAATGTGCTCTAAAACTTCATAATCAAGTAATGATTGTCCATTATCTAAAATAATTTTCTCTCTTAGGCGCTTTCTATGCCCCTTTTTGTAATTTTTCATCATCAATGAATTGCTTATCTCTTGTATAATAAGAAATTAGATTTTTAAGTAAAATATTTAATAAAGCGCATGACGCACAATTGTAAGAACATTCATTTTTAAAGACAGCAAATGGTGTCATGAAAGTAGCTGAGACACTGTCCTCCTTTGTCATCCGAGTAGCTGACACTGGTTCCTTTACGACGGCAGTGCCCAGAGGTGTCATCCCAGTGCATGCACATAGTGCAAAAAATTAAAAATAAGACGCCAATACGTAATACTGTTGTCGTTTAATCTGCACAGATTGAAGATAAATGAATACCTTCAGTATCATGATAAAGGGGCTGGCGAAGGGTGTCAAGTAGTTTTTAGCTCTGCCTTCTAAGGCTTTTACTCGTGACAACCACTGTGCCTGCGATCTTATCGTGCCAAGTTTGACAGCGTTTGTTGAAATTTGACCATAAAAAGCCCAAGAACAATGGTGCAACTGACAATATAAAGGAAAAAAATCTCTTTGTTGCTTGTTTTAGGGTCATCTTTTCGAAAGTTTGTGCATCCACAACTCTAAGCCCAAATAATAGTTTTCCAGGTGTAGTAGCAAACTTTACCCACATATATATTACATAGCAAAAGAGCATAATAAACTGGACTATTTGATTTAGGATTAGTAATTTTATAAGTCTACTCTGCGTTGTCTTTTCTTCCGCAGACAGTGGTGCTTGCATTGGGGATTTTGCAGCAATTTGACTTAATATTTTGCTATCCTCTGAGTTCATAAAGAGCTGATTTAAGGCTTGGCTGCAAAACTGCAAGAACAAAACGATAATAATCAAATCAAGCAATACTGATATATAGCGCCTGAGGCCCGTTACATAACATATCCCATTTTCATCTTTCTTTACCTTTTGAATAACATTTATAGAAGAAAAAATAGAAAATAAACGATTAAAAAATTTATGTAACATATATATACTTTCCAATATTTAACGTGCCCCTGGCCGGACTTGAACCAGCATGCTTTTGCAAGCAACAGATTTTGAGTCTGCCGTGTCTACCATTCCACCACAGGGGCATTAAGTTTTAATGCTATAGGCAACACGGAATTAGTCAAATTTTTTTGCCTTTACATCTTTCAAATGAGGACTAAATATTCTACAATAATCAACAGTTACTCTCAAAACTTAAAATGAATGAATTAGCTAGTCTCTTGGGTTCAAGAAGTGTAGACAAGGAAATATGTAAATTACCGCATAACCTAGAAGCTGAACAGATGCTTATTGGTGCAATGATTCGTGATAATAGAATCTGTGATGCGGTTGAAGACACAATCACAGCGGAGAATTTCTATGATCCATTACATCAAAGTATTTTTACGCAAATATCCAAAACCAGGAAACATGGCATAATTGCCAATGAACTGAGCCTCAAAATGTTTTTTGAGAACGACCAAGCGTTTACCGAATGTGGTGGGGTAGAGTACTTAGCAAAGCTTGCAGCGAAGGCAAGTATTGCGCTTGATATCTATAGTTTGACTAGAATAATCCGTGATACTTACTTAAGGAGATGTTTAATTAAGCTCGGGCAAGAAATAGTTGGTGATAGCTACAACTACGATATTGAAAATCCTGCACAGGCGCAAATTGAACAAGCAATGACAAAATTGTTCAATTTGGCAGTAAAAAAACAAGGTGAGAAAACATATATAAAACTTGCAAGTTCAATTAAAGATGTAGTTGAGAAGATCAGCACACTGAAAAATAATCCAGAAGCGCTAGGCGTTACAACCGGACTTCAAGATCTAAATCAGCTTCTTGGTGGTCTACAAAAATCTGATTTATTAATTTTAGCTGCAAGGCCTTCTATGGGAAAAACAGCATTGGCGCTAAACATCGCACTCAATGCTTGTAAGATGTTGCAAAAAAGAGCAGATAAGCAACACTATGTAGCGTTTTTCTCGCTTGAAATGTCAGCAGAGCAATTAACTGCAAGGCTGATCACTATAGATTCAGGGATTAGTTATTATAAGGCATTAACCGGGAGAATTAGTGATTTTGAATTGCATGAATTTATCAATACTAGTACAGAATTATCTGAACTGCCTTTCATCATAGATGACACCCCTGCGCTATCAATTAGTGCCCTTCGCACCAGAATACGCTTGCTGTATCAATTATATAATGTAGAAGTGGTATTCATTGATTATTTGCAGCTAATCAGAGGAACAACAAAAAGGAGTAATGAAAATAGAGTGCAAGAAATCTCGGAAGTGACGCAGGGTTTGAAAGCAATTGCAAAGGAGCTAAATATTCCCATTGTTGCACTATCTCAGCTCTCTCGTTCTGTTGAGCAGAGGGATGATAAAAAACCACAACTTTCTGATTTACGTGATTCAGGGAGCATAGAGCAAGACGCAGATATAGTAATGTTTCTCTATAGAGAAGAGTATTATGAACTAAGAAAACAGCCAAATGAAGGAAACAATAAACATCGGGAATGGCAAGAGAAAATGGAAAAAATTAGAAACATTGCAGAGCTCATTATTGCAAAGCAGAGAAATGGACCAATTGGCAGTGTGAAGCTATATTTTGACTCTAACAGAGGTTCGTTTAAAGATTACACAGAAAGGCATAGTTCATAGCTTGGCAGCAATCTTCTTGTTCCCAAGTTCATTGATTATTTTTTTATGTAAAGATAGCTTGACAATTTCTTAAAAATCCTTTTATAATGGTATTATATTTTATAATACGTGAGATGATGAATAAAAACAATGTACCCTATCTTATAGCTGGTGCTCTGGCTACTGCAACTTTATTAGCATCTGAAGTGTTTGCTGCAGCTCCTTATATTGGTTTCTTAGCTCCAGTTGCAGCATTAAGTGTTGGCTTGCCATTTATTATTGGTTATGCTGTGTTTTCTGTTGTAACTATTGCACTTTCGTATAAAGCAATTAGTGAGAACAAAACAAATTCTGAGTTAAAAAATAAAATGAAAGCTCAAGAGCAAACAATTTCTGGGCAAAAAACTCAACTAGCTAAAAAAGAAGCGGAAGTAAAAGCTCAAGAGGAAGAAAATTCTAAGTTAAAAGATCAAGTACGCACTCAAAAGCAGAAAAATTCTGAGCAAAAACTCAACTAGCTGAAAAAATAAAAAGATAGAAGAAGACAAATTAAAAGTGGCAATTGCTGATGGCACTGTTCAGCTTGCAAAAGGAACAGTTAATAGCGCTGTTTGGTTTGCAAAAGAAGCAGTTAATGGTGTCTTGTATTCTGGCAAATATGCTTACGATAATTATGTGCCATCAACTGATACCAATTCCCATTACAGGGCAAACAGATGGACAATGATGGAAGAAAAGCCATACTGAAGTAAGTAAAATAGCGAGGTTTAAATGGCATTAAGATCAAAATTATTGGATGAAAAAGTAGTAGAATCAGCAAAAGAAATGCTGAAGAAAGTAAGGAATAATGCATATGTTTCAAAAAAACTAAATGCTGTAATTGCAGCAAAAAAGTACAGTATAACGGCTGTAGCAAAAATATATTGCATTTCAAGAAGCGCACTAACTTCGTGGGTAAAACTCTTGAAAATTGGCAGAGAAGAAAAACTGTTTGCTCCTTCACAACGTCGTAGAAAAACTAAATTAAATCAGGCTCAACTACAGCAAATTGAAGAGTGGATAGAAGAAAATCCTAATATCACCATTAAAGAAATGAGAATAAGAATCCAGGAAAAGTTCGGATTAAATATCAGCAAATCTACAGTACACCGCCATATGCAAAAGATGAAATTCTCATATATTACACCAAGACCAGTTCATAATGGACAAGATAAAAGCAAACAAGAGGAATTCAAAAAAAAATCTCAATGGAGCTATTAGCTGTATGGTCCCAGAGAGTGATGGTATACTATCATCATCATTTAAGGAGTCATTATGGGACAGATATTACATGGGTGCGCCAAAACAACACAGACGATTCGTAGAGCAATACAAAATAGAAAAGAGAGCATAGCAAAACTCTCCAAGCATTATAACCTTAATCCAAAAACTATTATTAAGTGGAGAAAACGTTCATTTACGAAAGATGCTGATATGGGTCCAAAGCATCCAAGATCAACTGTTTTAACGCTAGAAGAGGAAGCTATAATAGTTACATTTCGCAAGTATACACTACTGCCACTAGATGATTGCCTTTACGCTCTGCAGTCTACAATTCCGCATTTGACTCGCTCTAGCTTGCATCGTTGTTTACAAAGACACAACATTAGCAGATTACCAACTGTTGATGGAGAAGTTAAGTCAAAAAAGAAATTCAAACAATATCCTATCGGTTACTTTCATATTGATATTGCTGAAGTTAGAACTGAGGAGGGCAAATTACATTTGTTTGTTGCTATTGATAGGACATCCAAATTTACCTATGTTGAGTTGTGTAACAGTGCTACAAAACCCATAGCTGCTGAGTTCTTACGTAATTTGATTAGAATTTTACCGTATAAAATCCATACTATTTTGACAGATAACGGTATACAATTTACAAACCAGAAGCGTCATAAGTATGCTTTCCAACATATATTTGATAGAGTTTGCGAAGAGAATGTTATTGAACATCGTTTGACAAAAGTTAGCCATCCTTGGACGAATGGGCAAGTCGAGCGTATGAATAAAACTTTAAAGGATGCTACAGTTAAGAAGTATTACTATCAATCGCACCAGCAACTTAAAGAACACCTTTATAACTTTGTTATGGCTTATAATTATGCAAAGAGACTCAAAACTCTTAAGGGTCTTACTCCTTATGAATTTATATGTTATCAGTGGACACAGTCTCCAGAATTATTTATACTAAATCCACACCATCACACTCTGGGACCATACAATTAGCAAGTATCCAGAAAAAGAGCTATTTTTCTTTGATGAATCACGGTTTGGCACACATTCAAAAGTCGGACATGGGTGGTTTAAAAAGGGGATTAGAACACAGGTTAAAACAAAATTAGGTAGGCAAAATTTCTATCTCTATAGTGCAGTTAATCCTAGAAATGGAGAGAGTTCTAGCTTATTTGCACCAAATGTCAACACTGATTGCATGAACATATTTCTTGAGCAAATTTCGCAATATCTAGAAACACGAGAGGCTTTTCTCGTTATGGACTGTGCTAGTTGGCATAGGTCAAAAAATTTAAAGGTACCTAAAAATATCGACATTATATACCTACCTCCATACTCACCTGAGCTAAATCCTGTTGAGAGGCTTTGGTTATATATAAAACAGAACATTTTGCGCAATAAAATATACGATACAATTGCTCTACTTGAGGGTGCTTTGTGCAAATTTATTACTTCTCTTGCCAGCTCCACAATTAAACAACTCTGCAATGTTTCCTATTTGACTGGACAACAATGAGAATTGGTATGAGAGGTTGTCCGGAAACAAGTAAAAGGCTATAATATCTGAAATTTTAGTACGGGGTAAAGATGAGAAAAAAGTATCCAACAGATCTAAGCGAAAGGGAATGGGCAAGAATAGAAAAACACTTCAGAGTATCATACAAGAAAGGAGGAAGGCCGCCAAAGTATAGCAAAAGAGAAATATTAGAAGCAATTTTCTATGTATTGCGTACAGGGTGTCAATGGCGGTATTTACCAAATGATTTTCCGCTATGGAAGACTGTGTATGAGCAGTTCAGGCAATGGAAGAAGCAGGGAATTTTTGAGAAAATGAATTATGAAATTACAAAATATAGTAGAAGAAAAATAGGAAGGAATGAGCAGCCGAGTGCCTGTATAGTAGATAGTCAATCTGTAAAGACTACAGAAAAGGGGGGATCAAAGGCTATGATGGAAGTAAAAAAGTAAAGGGTAGAAAAAGGCATATAATTACAGACACTCAGGGTTTTATACTAGGTTGTTACGTAGGCGCTGCTAACGAAAATGATAGAGATGGTATTAAAATAGCATTAAACAATATGAGAACAAAATATACTAAAGTTAAAAAAATGTGGGCTGACATGGGATACCAAGGAAGAAATTTAAAGAATCACATAAAGGAAGAATATGACATAGATATTGAAATTGTTACAAGGCCTCCATGTAGATTTTGGGTGCACAAAGATACGCCACCTGAGCTACTACCAACAAGAGAACAAGGGTTTAAAGTACAGCCAAGAAGATGGGTTGTAGAAAGGACTTTTGCTTGGGTTAATAGGAATAGAAGGCTATCGAAGGAGTATGATTTACTCACAACATCCACTGAGAATTTCATATACCTAGCTATGAGTAGGGTTATGTTAAAGAGGGAATATGCTTGAATTTACTTGTTTCCGGACAACCTCTAAGAACCTTCTTCATCTATCGGCTCCTCTTTCATTAGTATATAACCAAATTCCTTTGCTTTTTTAGTCAAATTTTTGACTACTCTCTCTTTGTAGAGTGTTTCATAATAGTTCATTCCTTTTTCTACATATTCTTGTCCATATTTTAGCATATTATAAAAAATACATGCTAATTTCCTTGCTGTAGCAGTGATCGCTTTTGGTATCCCTAGTCGCTTCTTTAACCTCCTGCAGTATGCACCAAGTGCAGTGTTGCTTCTTGATACACAATGAGCAGCAAGTCGCAAGGCAGTTGCAGCACGATTAACAACTTTACGAGTTCTTGTTCCAATAATTTTCCCTCCTGTAATTTTATTAGCAGGACTTAATCCGAGCCAGGAAGAAAAATGCTTTTCTGTCCTCCATTTATTGTGATTTATACCTGTTTCTGAAATGACAGCCTGTATACTTAATACATCAAGTCCTGGAACTCTAGTAAAATCCATCCCCGTTATTCGATATAAATCTTCATCTACGGCAAAATCTGGACTATTCTTCTGTTTTCTCTTTCGTGTCTTATTCAATGCCCTGTTCTCATTCGACTTTGTTTCAAATGTTTTATAGTAATTTTCTATACTTTTATCACATCCCGTTATTTGCTCTTGAAAAAAAGTATATGCTGCATATTCTTGTTTTAGCACAAACAAGTGTTCCTCTCTATAATCACCAGCTAACGCTTTTGCTATAGTAGACTGATCATTTTTTATTCGTGCATCCCTGAATTTAGCCAATTTCTCAGGATCTCTTTCGCCTTCAATTATAGCTTCAATGATTTTCATACCAGTTATCCCAGTAATATGACTAATAACCTTGTGTAATTGAATATTCATTTGAATTAGCGCTTTTTGCATACGTTGAGTATGTTTAGCTGCATTTTCAATTAGATTAGCACGTTGTCTAACGTAACTACGCAGTACACACATTTGATTATCCGGTCTAAATGATCCTTGAAGCAGTCCATAGCTGTGCAATTGTTGCAGCCATTGACAATCTTGAACATCAGACTTTCTACCAGGCACATTTTTGACATGTCGCGCATTTACTAATTTTACTTCAAATTTATGTGATTCTAATATTTGAAATAAGGGAATCCAATATACTCCAGTTGACTCCATGGCTACAGTTCTAACCTGACACTTTTTTAACCACTTTGCTAAGTTGTGTAGATCTACTGTAAAGCACCCAAATTTTTGGATACGTTGTTCATCTCTTCCTTCAGGTACACATACATAATGTACAGTCGAGCCAATATCAATCCCTGCTGCATCAAGGTTTATTGTTCTTAATTTACTTTTTGCTTCTGCCATATAAAATCCCTCCTATATTATTATGATAAGAAGCACTTCAGCTTGGGACGGTTAGGTTATACAATCTTCTAAACGAGGTAGCCCAAAAAGAACTCCATCAATGGTTTTACCATTTCCCCCAAAACCATGCTTTCAAACGGGCATTTATAGCACCATTGATTGTTTCGGTTATAGCTGCAGAAGCGCTTCTTCATAACACTATACCCAAAGAACATAAAGTAAAGAGGGAGTTTCTTTTTGGTTTTACAGATTTTATCTGTTCTGGGCTTTCAATAATCATGCCTGATTGTTTCTTATTTTTATAAAATTTCAGTAAATCGCTTTTTTCAAAAATTATGCTTAACCTAATCAATATTTATTTATTACTGCCTTTTTAATACTATAATTAACTCAGTTGATTTTTATCAAAATGCTAAACCATGGAACAATTCGAGAACTTTTACATCACCACGCCAGTATATTACGTAAACGATAAGCCACATATTGGTCATGCATACACTTCTCTCTTGTGTGACGTGGTGGCAAGGTTCATGAAACTAGCTGGGAAAAATGTCAAATTTACCACCGGTACAGATGAACATGGACAAAAAATAGAAAAAGCAGCTAAAGCAAAGGAAATGCAGCCAAAAGAATTTACAGATGAAGTGAGCGTTTCATTTAAAGAATTGGCTAAGTTCATGAATTTTGAGTATGACGATTTTATTCGCACTACGGAGGAACGTCACAAAAAAGCAGTTATAGCTTTATGGAATAGACTTGAAGAGAGAGGGCAAATATATTTGGATTCCTATTCGGGTTGGTATTCAGTTCGTGATGAAGCATTTTATCAGGAATCAGAGCTGATAGATGGCAAAGCACCAACAGGCGCAGAAGTTCAGTGGATAAAAGAAGAGAGCTACTTTTTTCGCTTGTCAAACTGGCAAGACAAATTACTGGAACTCTATAAAAATCAGCCAAGTTTTATCTTTCCTGAGAGCAGAAGAAATGAAGTGATATCGTTTGTAAGATCAGGGCTCATTGACCTCTCAATCTCTCGCACTAGTTTTAACTGGGGAATAAAAGTACCAGGTAATGACAAACACGTAATCTATGTCTGGATAGATGCATTAACCAATTATCTTACATCAATAGGTTTCCCTAGTACTGAAGGTGAGGAATATAAGAGGTTTTGGGCAGAATCTAAAACGCAGATTCCAGCGTCACGCGCTGGAATGACACCAAACCAAGGGAAAACGCAGATTCCAGTGTTACGCGCCGCAAACCTAGCTGACAGCTCTTTCAACGTTCATGTAATTGGTAAAGACATATTGCGCTTTCACGCCGTATATTGGCCGGCAATTCTCCTTGCAGCAGATTTGCCACTACCAAAACAAATTGCAGTTCATGGTTGGTGGCTAAACGAGGGAGAAAAAATATCCAAGTCCCTTGGTAATGTCATAGATCCAATTGGCCTCGCTCAAGAGTTTGGTGTTGATCAACTACGCTATTTTCTCCTTCGAGAAGCAAGTTTTGGCCAGGATGGTAACTTTAGTAAGAAAAATATGATCAGCCGGATAAATTCAGAACTGGCAAACAACATAGGCAATTTAGTACAAAGAACAATTTCATTTTTACACAAGCAATGCTCTGGAATTGTACCAACAATTGATCGAGATTTACTTAGAGGTGAAGAAAGTCTGCCAAATTGCAAAGCTATACTAGGTCAAGTGATGGACCATTTATCAAAGTATGAATTTAACCAGATTATGCTTCTAATTATCAACATCTCTTCTGAAGCAAATGCCTACATAGACAAAAGTGCACCCTGGACATTAAGCAAAACTGATAGAGAACGCATGAATTTAGTAATTTACAAGTTACTGGAATATATCAGGATAATTGGCACTTTATTGCAACCGATTGTTCCAAAGTCAGCAGAGATGATACTAAATCAACTGCAAATTGCGAAAGAACAACGAGATTTAAAATCTTTGTACGACACGTGCGTAAGTTCAGGCATTACGCTGCCTAAACCTACGCCGGTTTTTTTGAGGGTTGATGTTTAACCAAGGAAGCATTCAGGTAGTAAGAGGTTGTCCGGAAACAAGTAAAAGGCTATAATATCTGAAATTTTAGTACGGGGTAAAGATGAGAAAAAAGTATCCAACAGATCTAAGCGAAAGGGAATGGGCAAGAATAGAAAAACACTTCAGAGTATCATACAAGAAAGGAGGAAGGCCGCCAAAGTATAGCAAAAGAGAAATATTAGAAGCAATTTTCTATGTATTGCGTACAGGGTGTCAATGGCGGTATTTACCAAATGATTTTCCGCTATGGAAGACTGTGTATGAGCAGTTCAGGCAATGGAAGAAGCAGGGAATTTTTGAGAAAATGAATTATGAAATTACAAAATATAGTAGAAGAAAAATAGGAAGGAATGAGCAGCCGAGTGCCTGTATAGTAGATAGTCAATCTGTAAAGACTACAGAAAAGGGGGGATCAAAGGCTATGATGGAAGTAAAAAAGTAAAGGGTAGAAAAAGGCATATAATTACAGACACTCAGGGTTTTATACTAGGTTGTTACGTAGGCGCTGCTAACGAAAATGATAGAGATGGTATTAAAATAGCATTAAACAATATGAGAACAAAATATACTAAAGTTAAAAAAATGTGGGCTGACATGGGATACCAAGGAAGAAATTTAAAGAATCACATAAAGGAAGAATATGACATAGATATTGAAATTGTTACAAGGCCTCCATGTAGATTTTGGGTGCACAAAGATACGCCACCTGAGCTACTACCAACAAGAGAACAAGGGTTTAAAGTACAGCCAAGAAGATGGGTTGTAGAAAGGACTTTTGCTTGGGTTAATAGGAATAGAAGGCTATCGAAGGAGTATGATTTACTCACAACATCCACTGAGAATTTCATATACCTAGCTATGAGTAGGGTTATGTTAAAGAGGGAATATGCTTGAATTTACTTGTTTCCGGACAACCTCTTAGATACAAATCTAAATAATTCTTTATATTGGGCTGTTAAAAATAATCACTCTACTACAGCAGAAGTTCTATTAGATAATGGAGCAGATTTGCATACTTTCGACCCTAGTCGAAAACGCGACGTGTTGAGTAGATACCAAGAAATAGAAACTGAACATAGCAAGAATTCTTTACATCTGGCTGCTAAGCTTGGCAACTTGGAAGCAGTACAAGATCTATTAGGGAAAGGGGCAAATGTTAATGCACAAAATGACACAGGAAAGACTCCTTTACATTGGGCTGCTAGAGAAGGTCATAAGCAAGTGGTGCAAGCCCTATTGGACAAAGGAGCAAATGTTAATGCAACAGATCAAGATGGAAAGACTCCTTTACATTGGGCTGCTGTAAAGGGCCATGAAGAGGTAGTAGAAGCCCTATTGGGAAAACATGGAATCGATGTTAATTTAGCAGATAAGAATAAAGATACTCCTTTACATTCTGTTCTTAAAAAGGACAACATAGATATAAATGTATTGAACGCTCTACTGAGAGCAGAAGGAATCAATGTTAATGCACAAGATAAAGATAACAGGACTCCTTTACATTGGGCTACCGGTAGGGATAATGTGGAAGTGGTTAATGTTCTAATAATAAAAGGAGCAGATGTTAATGCACAAGATAAAGATAACAGGACTCCCTTACATTTTGCTGCTCAAAATAACAACAAAGAAATAGTAGACGCCCTAATAAAAGCAGGAGCAGATGTTAATATAAAAGATGAAGATGGAAAGACTCCCTTAGATTTAACTACTAACGAAGAAATAAAAACTCTATTGCAACCCGCAGAAGAATCTGATGATGGTTCAGTGGGTGAGCCAGCGACAGATAGTGAAGGGGGTCAAGAGGAAGAGGAAGAGGAGGAAGATTCAAATCAATCACAGGGAGAGCAAGACATCAATGGAGAAAAAGGAGCTGATGTACAAGACAACGATGTAGGTCCTGTTGCTTCCACAGAACCTGCACAAACAGAAGAACAGCCGAGCTCTTTTTTTGGTAGTTTGTTTAGTATACTTATGAAGCCTTTTTCATTAATAGGATCATTTTTTAGTGATTTTTTTTCATGGTTATTTGGGTCTAACACTGATGAATCTACATCGCAAACCGATGCTAGTGTTTCTTTACTTAGATCCGATTCATTAGACGAAGAAGATAGTAGTGGTGGTCATTATAGTGCAATGAACACAGATGTGTAGAGTAATGCAAGAAGTCTACTCAATGTAAACCAGTTTCTCACACACACATTTTACTACGTGATCAGCACTGATATTAAAATGCTCATAAAGTGTTTTATAAGGTGCTGATTCTCCGAAGCTTTTCATGCCAATAAATATACCGTTTGAACCTATGTATTTATGCCAACCCATTTCACTTCCGGCTTCAATTGCAACTTTAATGCTGTCATTATTTAATATTGCCGCTTTATATTCATCGCTTTGCTCGTCAAAAAGCCTCCAGCATGGCATAGAAACAATCCTTGTACCTATACCCTTTTCCTGCAATTTCTCCCTTGCTTCAACTGCAATTTCAACCTCGGACCCCGTAGCAAATATCGTCACTTTTAATTCTTTTGAACATTCACACAAAATATATGCACCAAACTTCGATAAATTAGCAGATTGATCGATATCAGAGTAGAACTTGCGCATGTAACTTACGTTTTGCCTTGAGAGCGCAAACAGTGCTGGAGATTCTTTCTTTTCGAGTGCAATGCTAACACACTCCAGAGTTTCAACTGCATCGGCTGGCCTAAAAACATATAGATTTGGTATAGCACGCAAAGAGGCTAAATGCTCTATTGGCTGATGAGTTGGGCCATCTTCTCCCACTCCAATTGAGTCGTGAGTCATGACATACATAACCTGCTGCTTCATCAGAGCTGAAAGACGTATAGCAGGACGACAATAGTCGGAAAATACCAAAAAAGTGCCGCCATAAGGAAGAATCGCGCCGTGAAGTGCCATACCATTCATACATGCTGCCATAGCGTGCTCTCTCACTCCATAGTGGACATAAGAGCCACTATAATTATTGCTATTTATTACCTGCATGTGCTTATATTTAGTGCAATTTGACCCAGTAAGATCAGCAGAACCGCCGATTAATTCCGGCATAGACTCAGTTAAAAGTTCCATTACTCTGCCGAAAGAAGATCGAGTAGCTTCGTTTGGCATTAGCTCACATATTTGTTTCTTCAGGTCAGCTAAAACACCAGCGATATTATCTGGTAGATGTTTATCTAACCGTCTTTGAAGTTCTGCATGATACCCTGTCATCCCAGCATTCTCTTCTGTCATCCCAGTACTCTCTCTTGTCATCCCAGTGCTTGACACTGGGATCCATTCTTTTTCTTCTTTCCTGGATTCCAGCGTTACGCGCTGGAATGACATCGTGTAGTTTTGTTTTGCTCTCTCAACAGTTTTCTTCCAGGCATTTTTCACATCTTCTGGTACATGGAATGGTTCATAATTCCAGTTTAATTTCTCTCTCATCTGTTTTATGTCTTCCTCCGAAAAAGCACCACTGTGAGCAGAGGATGTGCCAGCACGGCTTGAAAATTTTCCGATAATGGTTTTGCAGCAGATCATTGTAGGTTTACCAGACTTTTTTGCTTGCTCTATTGCAAAGGATATGGCATCAAAATCGTGGCCATCAATTTTGTCAACATTCCATCCATACGCTAAGAAGCGTTTCTCTACATCATCAGAGCAGGAAAGGCAAGTAGCGCCATCTATAGAGATATCATTATCATCAAAAAGAGCTATGAGCTTATTCAATTTAAGATGCCCAGCAAGTGATGCTGCTTCATGGCTTATTCCTTCCATAAGACAGCCATCCCCTAGCATCACGTAAGTGTGGTGATTGATTCTGAATTGCTTTTTAAGGATTGATTCAGCAAGTGCCATGCCAACAGCAGCGGCAAACCCCTGACCGAGCGGGCCTGTTGTTGCCTCTACCCCGGAAGTCAAGCCGAACTCTGGATGACCTGGGGTCTTGGATCCCATTTGCCTGAAGTTTTTTAGCTCATCTATGCTAATATAACCTGTCAAATATAATATTGAGTATAGTAACATTGACCCATGACCGTTTGATAAAACAAAGCGATCTCTATTGAACCATTTAGAATCATCAGGATTATGATTCAGATATTTAGCAAACAAAACAGTTGCAACATCTGCCATGCCAAGTGGCATACCTGGGTGTCCAGAGTTTGCTTTTTGTACTGCATCAATTGATAAAAAACGGATGGCGTTTGCCATAGATTTTAAATGTGAATGATTCATGTGTTAATAGAAAAACTTAAAAATGAAGTATAAAAGATTATATCAGCAAAAACAAGTTGACACTGAGTGCTAAAATCCTTAATAATCTAAAGTTAAATCGTGGGAGTTTTTATATGACAACTGTTATCACTAGAAAGTATAGGATTAGCCGTAGACTTGGTGTAAATTTATGGGGTAGAGCTAAAGACCCAGTAAACAAAAGGAAATACCCTCCAGGTCAACATGGTATTCTTGGATTCAAGAAGTTATCCGACTTTGGTAAGCAGTTTGCTGCGCATAAGAAATTTAAGTTTTACTATGCGATTTCAAGTAAGCAGCTTAGACGTACATTTTTAGATGCTTATAACAGAAAGGGTTATACGGCTGATAATTTTATCGGTATCTTAGAATCGAGATTAAGTTCTGTTTTATACCACTCTGGTCTTGTTCCAACAATTTACTCAGCAAAGCAGCTCATATCTCATAAGCACGTTACAGTTAATGATAAGGTGGTTAACATATCGAGTTATCGAGTGAAGCCAGGTGATATAATAAAAATAAGAGAAAGGGCAGCAAAAATCCCTGTAGTAGTAGAGGCTGAACAAAAACAAGAGCGCAAGGCTCCGGATTATTTAGAAGCAGATAGTAAAGAGCATTCAGTGAAGTATTTGAGGTCACCTCAATATTCTGAGGTTCCTTATTCAGCAGACATGGAAGTCAATTTAGTAGTAGAGTTTTACTCTAGATAGATAAAAAAAGCCTGTGTGGCGGAATCGGTAGACGCAGCGGACTTAAAATCCGTGGGTTTTGCGACCTTGGGAGTTCAAGTCTCCCCATGGGCACCAATTTAACTTAGCAGATAAATACAAAAAAGTATGAAATGGTTTGATATAGAAGATATTGTAGAAGCTCTGGAGGAAAAATTTCCAGATGAGAATATAATTAGTATCAGATTCACTGAGCTTAAAAAAAAGGTCTTGAGTTTAGAGGAATTTGATGATGATGAAAAACGCTGTAACGAAAAAATACTCGAAGCTATTCAAGCAGCTTGGATTGAGGAAAGATTAACCGCATAGCAATAAACCATACGCAAACGTGATTTCTATTACAATTTGCATATTGATTATGCTATTTTTTGGATCTAGCCTGGCAAATTAATAATAATTTAACCAATTACAATTAAAACAGCTATAAGGTTAATTATGAGGCAAAACAAAAATTTTTGAATGGAACGACTTACTTGACAAGTGCTACGTTGAGATAAATTTTACATAAAAATACTGCTTTTATGGTGTGAGGCTAGAGGTTTGTAAAGCAGTTAGAAGGTTGTCATCCCAGTGTCAGCTACACAACTGTACGAACATTTATTTTTGTTAAACACAGCAAATGGTGTCATGCCAGTGCTTGACACTGGCATCCAGCTTTTGATCGAAAATGTTGTATAGTGCACAATCAATTTTTCTGGATCCAAGTAGTCTGAGCACACAACTGTACGAACGTTGTAGTTTGGGAGCAATTCCCACCAGTGGGGTGTCATCCCAGTGCCCAGACACTGGTTCTATGCAACTTAATTAAAAACGTTTATTTTAGCGTAAGACAACTACCTTTAGCTCATCAGCTCAGTTATAAGCAAAATTTCTGGATTCCAGACTCGAATGACACCATTTGCTGTGCAATTTACCTTCAAAAATGAATGTTCGTACAGCTATGTGTCTGAGCACTGGGATGACATCCTCCCTGGTGGACTCAAATTACAATGTTTGTGCAGTACGCACTGGAATGACAGGGCTTTAAGAAATCCAATGTAGTGGTAAACCTTACTTATTTAGTTATACTAGAAACAAAACAGAAAAATGCTCAAACACAGCGGTCCAAAAAAATTAAAGTCTATAATTGAAAACTATGCATTAAAATGCATGAAAAATAAGATTAGTAAAAATGAAATACGTCTGATTTTAAACTGGCGAAATATAGTAGGGAAAGAAATAGCAGAGTGTACAAAACCGAAAAAGATCTCATATGCACAGAATATAAATTCGGGTGTGTTGCATCTGGTAGTAACAAATGGCAGCAAAGCATTGGAAATTCAGCATATGATTTCTCTTATAATAGAAAAAATTACGATATTTTTTGGCTATAAAGCAGTATATGGTATAAAAATTAAGCAAGAGAGTATTGACTATTTGACTATATAAGGTAATCTAAGTACATAGAATAATTTGGTATATTGAAGTGAGTAGAGTTTGTGAATTAACAAATAGAAAAAAATCTTTTGGTAATAAGGTATCACATTCGAATCGTAAAACAAAGCGTACCTTTCTTTTAAATTTACATAAGGTTACGTTGACAAGTGATATATTAAATAAAAAGTTTAGATTTCGTGTGGCAACAAGAACTTTGAGAACTATAGATTACAAAGGTGATTTAGATGCTTTTTTGCTCAACACAAGAACGATTAAACTAAGTGAGAAAGCGCAGAAGATAAAAAGAAGGTTGAAAAAAGTTTTAGTAAAGCAAGAGGTAGAGTTAGCCGTTTCAGATGCATAACAAACCTCAATGGCTCAGAGCAAAAGCTCCGACCGGTGAAGTATTCAATGAGACCTTAAACATCGTTAAACTGCATAACTTGCATACAGTGTGCGAAGAGGCTGCATGTCCAAACATTGGTGAATGTTGGAATAAACGTCATGCTACTGTAATGATTCTCGGTTCTGTTTGCACTCGTGCTTGTGCATTTTGCAACGTTGCAACTGGCATTCCTGATAAACTAGATCCTCATGAACCAGAAAATTTAGCAAAAGCAATAAAAAAGTTAAACTTAAAGCATGTTGTTATTACTTCCGTTGATCGTGATGATTTGCCAGATGGTGGCGCAAATCAGTTTATACAGTGCATAGAAGAAATTAGAAAGATAACTTCAGAAACAACAATAGAGATTTTAACTCCTGATTTTTTAAATAAGAAAGGAGCATTTGAAGCAATCGCTGTTGCATCACCTGATGTCTATAACCACAATATTGAAACAGTGCCGAGATTGTATGCAAAAATAAGACCACGAGCTCGCTATTTTCATTCACTATATTTACTGAAGATGGTAAAGCAGATTAATCCCAAAGTTTTCACAAAGTCAGGGCTTATGGTCGGTCTTGGAGAAACAAAAGAGGAAATACTGCAGGTTATGGACGATTTGCGCAGTGCTGAGGTTGATTTTATTACAATTGGTCAATATCTACAACCAACTCCAAAACATGCAAAACTTGATAGGTATGTTACCCCAGAGGAATTTGAGCATTATAAATATATCGCTTACTCCAAAGGGTTCCTAGTGGTTGCATCAAGCCCACTAACTCGGTCATCATACCACGCTGAAGAAGATTTTAACAGGCTCAAGGCCTGTCGTTGACATTTGTGTTAATTCAAATTAATTTTTGCTAATTATAAAGGAGTTTTTACGTAATGTCTACTATAAAAATCGAGAAGAAATCACAATTAGTTAAAGAGGTATTCGATTCCGTGGCAAGTCGCTACGACACCATGAATGATATAATGAGCCTCGGAATGCACAGATTATGGAAAGATAAGATGGTAAATAGTGTGCATTTTACAAAAAACTCTCAGGTTTTAGATGTTGCTGGAGGAACTGGAGATATAGCAATAAGAGTAGTAAGAAAAGAGCCAAGTGCTAAGGTTACAGTATGCGATATAAATCAAAACATGCTAAACAGAGGACGTGATAAAGCTATAAATTCAAACCAAATTAATTTTGATTGGGTATGTGCAAGTGCAGAAAGTTTACCATTTGAAGGCTCCGAATTTGATTATTGCACAATAGCTTTTGGTATTCGAAATGTTTCTGACCGCAAGAAGGCTTTAAATGAGGCGCACAGGGTATTAAAACCACATGGGAAATTTATCTGCTTAGAATTTGCCCCTATGCACTATCAAAATGAGATATTTACCAAACTTTATGACTTATATTCATTTAAAGTAATTCCTAAAATTGGCAGCATAGTTGCTAAAGACAAGAGTTCTTATGAATATTTAGTGAAGAGCATTAGAGAGTTTCCAACTCAGGCTGATTTTAAAATGGAAATTGAAGAGGTAGGTTTTAAGAATGTTGAGTTTCATAATATGAGCTATGGAATAGTGGCATTACACATTGGAACAAAATGAATATTAAACTCTGGTATAGAACGCTGGATTATTATTTCATCCTTCCAGTGTTTTTTTTGCTCACTATAAGCTTCATTCTTGTTTATTCAGCAAGCCCTGTAATTGCGCAGCGTCTTTCTTTACCACAAGATTATTTTATACGGCGCCATACAATTTATATAGTCCTGTCACTAATTACCTTGGTGACATTTTCTTTTCTCAACACAAGAACTATACTTAACCTCTCATTCGCAGGTTTCGCTTTATTTACTATTCTAGTAGCAACTGCGATAATACTTGGTATAGAGGTAAAAGGTGCGAAACGATGGTTACATATTGTCAAAATTTCAGTTCAACCATCTGAGTTCGTAAGGCCATTTTTTTCTGTTGTTATAGCTAGTATCTTGGCCAGCGAAATGAAGTTTAAAATACACATATCAATCATAATATTTCTGTTAGTTTTTGTGTTGTTACTTTTGCAACCTGATTTCAGTATGTCTATGCTTTTAACATATTCTTTTATTGGTCAAATGTTTATTGCATGTATACCACTTTTATACTTTCTATGCATAATAGGAATGGCCACAACTGGAACTACAATAGCTTACTTATGCCTCCCACATATAAAGCAAAGGATTTACAATTTTGTCTTTTTTACGCAACGCGATAACTTTCAAGTCACAAAATCATTAGAAGCATTCAAAAGAGGTCAATTAACTGGAGTTGGACCTGGTGAAGGTAGCGTAAAAGCCTCTCTTCCTGATTGCCATACAGATTTTGTGTTTTCTGTTTTAGCAGAAGAATTTGGTTTGATTACGTGCTTAGCCACATTGATGTTATTTGGCATCATTTCCGCCCGCTTGCTTTACATTGCATATAGGGAAAATGAATTATTTAATCTGTTGGTGATTCTCGGTATCTCAATTCAATTCATCACACAATTCATAATAAACATAGGGGTAACATTGAGTGTTTTTCCAACCACCGGCATAACCCTGCCATTACTTAGCTATGGTGGTTCTTCTCTTTTATCTTCGAGCATCGCACTTGGCATAATGCTGTCTTTCAGTAGAAACCAAGCTATCGCATTAAAGTTTCGTGAGCGTGTTATGCTTGGAAGGTATATGGACTAAACTTGTACCGCTCACAACTATTATTGGTATCCCTCCAAAATGGGTATCTGTTCAGATGAGTGGCAAGAGATATTATGAAATCTGAAAGAGTTATGTGGAAATTTTTCAGAAAATATTCCACTGACATGCTGAACAACAAATACATCACTATGTCGTTTATCGCAAAAACTTATATTTTTCGTAACCATTCACACTTAATTCTGCAATTCTTTGATCTCACTCATAGAAAGACCAGTAGTTTGAGCTATAATATTAAAAGAAACACCTGCTTTAAGTAGATTCTTTGCGACTTCAATTTCCCTCTCTTTTCTACCTTCCTCTTTAGCAAGATCAAGTCTGTATTCAAGAATGGCTTCTTCTTTGCGCAGATCCATTATTCTTTCTTCATAAGCTATTAGATCTTTTTCATTCCAGTGAAACTTATCTAATTCATCATATGCTAGCTTTATTATTGGTGATTTTTCCGCAATTTTTCTGAGATCTTCGTCCGTTGTTTCATCTGCATATTTGAAAAAAAATAGCCAACGGTCTACTACACTTTCTAGTTGTTCTGCTCTACTCTTAGGAAATTTTGGCAGCTCTATGAAGATAAATTGAAAATCTTTTAAGTCATGTTCATTGGTTTTCTCATCTCTTATGGTATGGCTAGATATATAGTCAAGCTTATCAGGGAATAAGGTACAATTTGAAATCGCGATAAAGAAAATCTTCTTTAAATCAACGTATTTACCAGATTTATCAGCTTGTCTTGAGTAAGCCTTAGCAGCATAAAGTTGTGCGCGTTTTTCGAAGCCTTTATCACGAGTGAGCTGGTCAGGTAAGGAAGCAGTATTACTACTACCCCCTCCCTTAGAAACGCAGCATGCAGGTTTCCCAACACTACGCTTGAGCCCCTTATCTAAGTTCTTCTTTTCTAGAACCGGCTTGTCCTTCATGATTCCTCAGGAAACATCATTCTTAATGGTGACACCAACAGTAGAGAACCTTCTCTTGAGAAAGAGCTTGCTAACATTCTTGTTCGTTTCACTCTCTCATCAAAATACTTTTTCCATTTTAAGTCAAGGGGATTTGCATCCGCTCTGATTTTAACATGTCGTCTGATAGGTATATCAATCAGCTTAAGCAGTCTTAAATACCGTATCTCTTTTGGTTTGTTCTTGCATAGGGGTGCAGCAAAAACCCATTGGCGTTGACCCATTACTTTGAAGTAACGATTCTTTATCCAACGTAATCCTTTACGAGGATGTCTTTTCTTTGCCCATTTCCATAAACTATGCCAAATTTCATTGTCGATCTTTCTAAACGCTTTTTTAGCACACACATGGTGATAGTAATTTCCCCATCCTCTCAGTAGAGAGTCGAGTGACTTAATTACTATAGCCTGAGTGTTCGCTATATTTGCTTTTATCAATGTACGTGCTTTATTAAGAAGTCTTTTAATACTTTCTTTCGAAGGTTTAATAATTAACTTCTTATTATATCTACGTACATTACAACCAAGAAAGTCAAACCCTGTTGTGATAGATGTAATCTTTGTCTTCTCTTCTGACAGAATTAAACCTCGCTCATGAAGAAAAGATGATACTAAAGGCTTAACTTCCTTTTCCAGTACTTCATGTGTGAAACCTGAAATAATAAAGTCGTCTGCGTATCTGATTACATTCACTCCACTTCTGATTTTGTTTCTTTTTCTACTGCCGAGTTTACCAAATCGACTTTCCAATAACTTTTCAAGTCCGTTTAAGGCTAAATTGGCTAGTATTGGAGAAATTATACCACCTTGCGGGGTACCTGCAGTTGTGGGATACAGAGTTTTTGATTCTAGGAAGCCAGCTTTGAACCAACTATGCAGAATTTTTTTCTCCATAGGAATATGCTTCATAAGCCATTCATGATTAATGTTGTCAAAGCATCCTTTGATATCACCTTCAAGTATCCATTGTAGTTGATTACGACTTGCCAGTAACAAATGACAAGCTACTGTAGCATCTGCACAGGATCTTTTAGGTCTAAAGCCATAGGAGTGACGATCACTGATCGTTTCAGCTATCGGTTCCAGAGCAAACAGATATAATGCTTGCATGGCTCTATCTTTTATCGTGGGTATTCCAAGAGGTCTTCTTTTGCCATTAGATTTACTGATATAAATCCGTTTTAGCGGAGAAGGTTTATATCCTCTTTGCTTTAACTGCTTTATTCCTTGAAATTTAGCATTGCAAGTTGACCATAGTTGACGATCTACACCCGCTGTGTTTTTTCCTTGGTTTTCAGTTACTCTCTTAACAGCCAAAGCTTTTCCGCTAAAAGAGCGTGTGAGAAGATGTTGTAAAGTTTTTACCTTACCCCATCTTCCTTCTTGGACAGCCTTAACAATACGTCTTTGTAGCCTCACAATAACTTTCTGGCATTTCTTCCATGGCAACTGCTTCCATGCTTCAAAGCTTTTGGTAGATGCACTTACAGGTTTACTTGTAATCATCTGCTTTCCTACCTTAAGTGGTTAACAAAGTTTCTTGTCACGAGGGACCAAACGGAAGTCTGCTCGTTTTCACGCGAATTAATGTTACAAATTCTATCCATTTCGTTACAAAATGGCATTCGCTTTCTCCATTCTCCTTTACCTGCACTTCCATCAGCATTCCTTGCGGTTTGCTTGCCATGTAGGCGAAAATACAGGCTTACCCTGTTTCTCCAGTCATACAATAGTGGGTTAGGTGGCTTCTCTATACCGGTGGAGTTATTATTTGCGTACATCTAGAAATGAAAAATGTCACATTACCTTTTGGTCAGAGCTTATCAGCATCTTTAGCTCTTTCATCGTATCGGTACTTATAAAGCTTCACTTACGTTCACCATACCACTAGCCTAGCCCTCCAACCACATGATGCTTGCAGTTTATGCCCCTCTCACGATTGAGCATCTTCTTTTTCAAGAGGAGGTTCATTGTCCGCATCGCTTGGCACCAACCGGTTGCCCGATTCGCACTGATGCGTAGACTCAGACGGCAAAACATCTGGTTTAATAAGTTTTAGAATCCTTTCAGTTTCTTTCTGAATGAATTCCTCTCCTTTTAAACAATATGACCGAAGACTTTCAGGTCGCACCATCTCAATTATATACCTGTTCCCACTAGAATCCCTGCAAAGAACATCAACAATGCTTTGTTTATCAGAAGCAATTTCAGGGTCCATAATGGTGCTTAAGAATTCTACTTCTTGTATAGTGTTGACTTCAGTACATCCTAAAATATCGTTCAAAAAATGAATAAGAATATTCTTATTTCTCTCAGAGGCTGTCTTGAAAGAAAGAAAAGGGTATGATAAGGTAAGTTAAAAAATAGGAGGTAAAATTGTATCCAAGCGATATAAGTGATAAGGGATGGGAAATTTTGGAGCCACATGTTGCACAAGGAGCAATAGGGAGGCCAAGGAAGCATAACATCAGAGCAATTATTAATGCAATAAGGTATATAATGAGAGGTGGCTGTCAATGGAGAATGCTGCCAAAAGACTTTCCGCCGTGGAAAACAGTTTATGATCATTATTTTAGGTGGAGTAAAAACGGAAAATTGCAGGAAATACATGACACTTTGGTGAAAAAGGTAAGAGAAATGGTTGGTAAAAATAATACACCATCGGTTGGAATAATAGACAGTCAGTCAGTAAAAACGACTCAAAAAGGGGATCCAGAGGTTACGATGCTGGCAAGAAAATAAAAGGCCGTAAACGTCATATTATTGTAGATACACAGGGTCTTATCATTACCGCTGATGTACATAGTGCAAGCGTTCAAGATCGTGACGGAGCTTTGGGTCTTTTTGTTCAAGCGAAAAAGAAAATACCAACATTACAGAAGTTTTTTGCTGATCAAGGATATACGGGTGCTCTGCAAAATCACTGTTTTCTGAAAACGGGATGTCTACTCACAATTGCCAAAAAAGCTAGTGATGCTGTAGGGTTTCAGGTCATTCCTAAGCGATGGATTGTTGAACGGACGTTTGCTTGGCTCTCCAATTTTAGGCGTATGAGTAAGGATTATGAACACTCTCCTCTCACCTCCAAGATTAATATTCTCTTTGATATGGTTACTCTTATGCTTAATAAATTAGCTACTTAAATGTTTTCAAGACAGGCTCTCAGTACCAAATATTTTTTTAAATGTTAGGTCCAATTTTGGATCGAGAAATTTAGAAAGAGCCATAGTAAAAATACTGAGAAAAGATTAATAATTATACACTATTATTAACAACTATTCAACCATATTTTTAAGTATAGCTATACCGCCGTGGCGCTAACACGTAGCGGGATGACGAGGTTATCGTCATACCACCGCAAACCGTCATACCGCCGCGGCGCTAACAAGAGATCCCGCTAACACGTAGCGGGATGACGGTTGTCGTTTAGCCATAAACATTAAGAAATTTACCAAACGAAAAAAAAGGCAAAAGAAGCCCCATGGTGGTTGGCTATTTACTATGTACTAAAATATCGGCGTTTTTTTTATTCTAAAACGCTTGATTAAGAGCGATTTAGCTGCTTTTAAATGCAACTCACCTTAGTTTAAATGTTTAAGAAATTTACTAAGCAGAAAAAAAGGCAAAAGAAACCCCGTGTTAGCTAGTTGTCACTCTCTAATCCTGGAAATTGGCGTACTATACTGTCTTAAACGACTTATAAGCGCGTTTCAGCTTATATAGGTAAAAACCTAGAAATGTTGTGAAGACATAAGGTGCACATAGTGCAAAAAATTAAAAATAAGACGCCAACTACGTTGTTTTCTTGCTGTTTAATCCGCACAGATGAAGATAACTGAATACCTTCAATACCATGATAAGAGGACTGGCGGAGTTTGTCAAGCAAGTTTTTCGTTTCTGCGGGCTACTACCCTTTCTTGGTGGACTATAACAGCTGCAGAACCTAAATTGCTTCATACTACACCTTTCCCCTGAAACTAAAATCTATATACTTAACTTTAGAAACTTTAAAATAAGATGCGATCTAATATTAGGCAGTTATTTTACTATATAAAGCCTAATCTATCCTATTTTGTCATAGCTTTTATTGCAGTTTTATTTTCAGCCTTAACGATCCTCCTCTTTGGCAGAGGCTTAAGCAATATAATTGATTCTGGCACAGAGCACGATTTTACTACCAAACTATTAGTTGCAATACTTATAGTTTTAGCCATTTCTCTCACTGCATTTACTCGGTTATATTTCATTGGCATTGGCAGCGAGAAAGTTATCGCAAGAATCAGATATGACTTATATAGCAGTATCACTAACTTGCAACCAAGTTTCTTTGAGAACACAGGCGTACAAGATGTTATCTCAGCGTTAATTACTGATACCTCTGTGCTGCAATCAATAATAAACAGCAGCTTACTAACCATATTACGAAATTTTGTGATTCTGATTGGCAGTGTTGCTATGTTATTATATACAAATATACAACTAACTGCGTATGCAGCCGCAATAATACCTATACTACTCATTATCATGACCTCACTTGGAAAAAAAGTGCGTAGCTATGCACGCTTTGCTCAGGATAAATTAAGTGAGCTTGCGTCATTTAGTGAGGAAAATTTTAGATCTATAGTGACTATCAAATCGTTTGTACTCGAGGAAAACGAAAAAATCCGTTTTAAGGAACATTTAAACTCAGTATCAAAATCATACGTAAAATTAGTACTCTTGCGTGCTATTTTAGTAACTCTAGTTATCACGTGTGTGATAGGTTCACTAGTTGTTTTGCTCTTTTTTGGTATTAAAGAAGTCTTAAGCAATAATATAACTATTGGAGAACTCTCCTCATTTGTGTTTTATTCAGCGCTCGCAGCAGGAGCTATAAATAATTTGAGTGATAATATCAGTGATTTACAACGAGGTCTTGGAATAGTAGAGCGTTTATTTGAATTTAAAAATATGAAAAGCTCTATAGCAGATCCCGATGATCCTATAAAAATTTGTAGTGTTCAAAAAGGAATTTCGTTTAATGGTGTAACATTTTTTTATGAATCTCAGTCTGATAAGCCAGCGTTAAATAACGTATCATTTTCTATAGAGGCAGGTCAAGCAGTATCAATTGTTGGACCATCTGGCAGTGGTAAAAGCACCATTTTAAAGCTTCTGCTCCGTTTTCATGATCCAAACAAAGGTAGCATTACTATCGATGGGCACAACATTAAGTCAATTGCGCTAAATGACCTCAGATCGTTGTTTGGCTTAGTGCCACAAGATCACATGATATTCTCTTGCTCAATAATGGAAAATATACTATATGGCAAACCAGGTGCCGAATATGAGGAAGTGAAGCAAGCAGCCATCAGCGCTTATGCGATGGAATTTATTGATAAGCTGCCTGATAAATTTGATACATTTGTAGGAAAAAGAGGATTAAAACTTTCTGAAGGACAAAAACAACGTATTGTAATAGCAAGAGCCATACTCAAAAACCCTCAGGTTTTAATACTGGATGAAGCAACCTCTGCCCTTGATTACAAAAGTGAGAACCTCGTGCAAAAAGCATTGAGCAAGTTAATGCAAAACAGAACAACAATCGTAATTACACACAGGCTATCAACCGCACTCAAGACTGACAAGATTATAGTAATTAATCATGGAAAAGTAGAAGAAGTAGGCACTCATGACTCTCTAATAAGTAAAGACGGGCTATATGCAAAACTGGCGAAGATACAGTGGAATTGAAAGAAAATTTAAATCATACCGTTAGTTGATATGCTAGATTTATAATTAAAATTATTAAATTTTTAATTTTATTATTTTATAATGGTTCCATAGTTATCCGGAAATTTCGTGATCTGTAGTTTCTTTCATTCACGTTATATTCATAGCTTGTTCTATCTTAATGTAATTCCAATTTTGACTGTATAGGAGGTCTCTATGTTAAAACATAACTATAGTGATAAAATCAATAATCGCTATTCATATACTAACAAATTTTCTTATAGTGATGAGGGTGTAGACGAGACGATCAAGGATAAAATCACAACTGAAGATCAGGTAGTAACTGATGATGTTAAAGAACCTGATGCTGGTAATGATGGTTACAGTGAAGGTATGGCTTTCTCTTACCATGGTTACGGCAACGACTTAATATAAACTCTGATCCAGGAAGATAAAATAGTTAAGATAAACCTTCAACTAGCCCCACTTATTCGCTATATTGTTGGAGGTTTTCATAGTTTTTCTAGTTGATGAACATTTTCAAAAGGGCTTCTTCCTTAATTTTGAGTAAATTAAACGAGTTGAAGCAAAGGGGTATTATAAATACAGATACAACAAACTTTATCGTAGAACCCCCAAGTAACAGAGCACATGGAGACATTTACACAAACGTTGCTATGGTGCTCGCAAAGCATGAAAAGAAGAATCCCATTGAAATTGCAGAGGTTTTAGCCAAAGAATTTGAACTTTTTGATGAAGTTGCAAAAGTGGAAATAGCGGGCCCTGGTTTCATCAACATACACTTAAAAATAAAAGTATGGCATGGGATTTTAAAACAAATAAATGAGCTAAAAACAGAGTTTGGCACCCTAGATATAGGGAACAATCAGGCCATTAATGTTGAATTTGTATCTGCAAATCCAACTGGTCCACTGCATATTGGTCATGCAAGAGGGGCAGTATTTGGTGACGTTCTGGCAAATTTATTGAAAAAAGTTGGTTATAAAGTTACTAAGGAATACTATATTAACGATGCTGGAGCGCAGATAGATACACTAATAAAGTCAGTGTATCTTCGATATAAAGAAGCTCTGGGAGAGAAGGTTAGCATCGAAAAAGGTTTATACCCAGGTGAATATTTGAAACCGATAGGGGAGGAGTTGGCTAAAAAATATGGCAAGGAGCTTCTAAAAAAGCAAGATAATCAGATAATTAGAGACTATACTTTAAGTTCTATCTTAGAACTCATAAAGGAAGACATGAACTTACTTGGAGTAAATCATGATGTTTTTACTTCAGAGTATGAGCTACAAAAAAGTGGCAAAATCGAAGAGAGTATAAAGATATTGTCTGACAAGGGTCTAGTGTATGAAGGGTACCTGGAGAAACCAAAAGGCAAAGAAAGCGAAAATTGGACTTCCAGAAAAGAGATGCTATTTCGCTCTACAAAATTTGGTGATGACGTTGACCGTGCATTGAAGAAAGAGGACGGCAGTTGGACTTATTTTGCCTCGGATATCGCTTACCATTTTGATAAGATATCACGTGGTTTTAACAATATGATCGTAGAGCTTGGTAGTGACCACGGCGGTTATGTCAAAAGACTTAAAGCAGTCGTCTCTGCGCTCAGTGATGATCAAGCAAAAATAGAGGTAAAACTGCATAATATTGTGAATTTTTTCGAGAACGGCAAACCTGTTAAGATGTCCAAAAGATCAGGAAACTTCCTAACAGCAAGAGATGTAGTGGAAGAAGTTGGCAGGGACATAACTCGTTTTATAATGCTAACACGCAAGAATGATATGGTCTTGGACTTTGATTTTGCTAAAGTTAAAGAACAGTCAAAAGACAACCCTATTTTTTACGTGCAATATGCGCATGCTCGTGCTCATTCGTTAATGCGTAATGCTCCAAAAGAGCTCCCAACAGCAGATCCTTCACTTTTAAGGACAGGTGGAGAGCTCTTCCTCATAAAAACCTTAGCAAAGTGGCCAGATGTGGTAGAAATTGCAGCAAGGCTTTGTGAGCCACACAGAATTACTTTCTACTTACTTGAAGTTGCAGAAGCGTTTCACGTTTTATGGGGGTATGGCAAGAGTGATTTAAACATGCGTTTCATACTGGAAGACAACTTAAACCTCACCGCTGCAAGAATGTTTCTCGTGCAGGCCTTAGCACACGTCATCGCTTCTGGACTTTCTATCTTCAATATAGAGCCTTTGGAAGAGATGAGTTGATTTTTTTATGCAAGATTGTTTTTTCAACGAATAGAGAAGTTGACAAAATTAAGTAAAAATGTTATAGTTTATAGTAGTATTTTCTGGTTAATATATGGCTCACAGTCAAAAAAAGCTCAATGTTAATGTAAGTTTTGACAGTAAATTGGCTCAGTATCTTACAGAAATGGCAGAGACTCAAAATAAAACTATTCCTGAAGTTTTAGTAGATTTAGTGGAAGAAGAGTTCGAAGAAGATGTAGAGCTATCCAAAATAGCTGACGATCGCCTCTCTGAAGGTGAAGAAGAAGTAGAGGATGATGAAAACATCTGGAAATAAAACTTACACTATAAAATTCTTAAAAAATGTTATTGAAAAAGAAATTCCAGCTCTTCCGGCAAAGATTAAATTAATGGTTCAGGAGGCCATAAAGAAACGCCTTACAGTTGATCCTTTTAATCTAGGAAAGCCTTTATGTCATAGCTTTAGAGGGCAATATAGGATAAGGGTTAGCAACTACTGTATAATTTACAGCATAAATCATTCAGAGCGCAGAGTACTTATTACTGCAGTGGGGCATAGAAAAAACATTTACAAACACAGGAGATTACACAATTAAAAATATAAGAAGACAACTTAAACCTTACCGCTGCAACTTGTCCAAGCCTTAGCACACGTCATTGCTTCTGGACTTTCTATCTTTAATATAGAGCCGTTAGAAGAAATGAGTTGATTTTTTTTTGTTACAATATGTAATGATCAAAATATTATTCAAAGTAGGGTAAAGTTATGACAATCAGTTTTAGGGAGTATTCAACTGTATTCACTGAAGTTGCGGAACAGACAGATTTAAATGGAAATAACATAATTGAAAGAATAAAAGGGCATTAGCATAGATCCCGCTAACAAGCAGCGGGATGACGGTTGTCAGGGTGTCAGGCTAGTACCTTCTCTTGTCATCCCAGTGCCCAGACACTGGGATCCAGAAAAGTTTGCTTGTTCACAAGCAAACTAGCATGGAAAGTGGTTACAACATTTTCGATGAGATTATATGGAAAACTGTATTCCAGTGTCAAGCACTGGAATACATCACAGGGGCACTGGAATGACACCCTTTACGGGCTCTTAAATTGTAAGAGGTTGTCCGGAAACAAGTAAATTCAAGCATATTCCCTCTTTAACATAACCCTACTCATAGCTAGGTATATGAAATTCTCAGTGGATGTTGTGAGTAAATCATACTCCTTCGATAGCCTTCTATTCCTATTAACCCAAGCAAAAGTCCTTTCTACAACCCATCTTCTTGGCTGTACTTTAAACCCTTGTTCTCTTGTTGGTAGTAGCTCAGGTGGCGTATCTTTGTGCACCCAAAATCTACATGGAGGCCTTGTAACAATTTCAATATCTATGTCATATTCTTCCTTTATGTGATTCTTTAAATTTCTTCCTTGGTATCCCATGTCAGCCCACATTTTTTTAACTTTAGTATATTTTGTTCTCATATTGTTTAATGCTATTTTAATACCATCTCTATCATTTTCGTTAGCAGCGCCTACGTAACAACCTAGTATAAAACCCTTGTATGGTCCCAGAGTGTGATGGTGTGGATTTAGTATAAATAATTCTGGAGACTGTGTCCACTGATAACATATAAATTCATAAGGAGTAAGACCCTTAAGAGTTTTGAGTCTCTTTGCATAATTATAAGCCATAACAAAGTTATAAAGGTGTTCTTTAAGTTGCTGGTGCGATTGATAGTAATACTTCTTAACTGTAGCATCCTTTAAAGTTTTATTCATACGCTCGACTTGCCCATTCGTCCAAGGATGGCTAACTTTTGTCAAACGATGTTCAATAACATTCTCTTCGCAAACTCTATCAAATATATGTTGGAAAGCATACTTATGACGCTTCTGGTTTGTAAATTGTATACCGTTATCTGTCAAAATAGTATGGATTTTATACGGTAAAATTCTAATCAAATTACGTAAGAACTCAGCAGCTATGGGTTTTGTAGCACTGTTACACAACTCAACATAGGTAAATTTGGATGTCCTATCAATAGCAACAAACAAATGTAATTTGCCCTCCTCAGTTCTAACTTCAGCAATATCAATATGAAAGTAACCGATAGGATATTGTTTGAATTTCTTTTTTGACTTAACTTCTCCATCAACAGTTGGTAATCTGCTAATGTTGTGTCTTTGTAAACAACGATGCAAGCTAGAGCGAGTCAAATGCGGAATTGTAGACTGCAGAGCGTAAAGGCAATCATCTAGTGGCAGTAGTGTATACTTGCGAAATGTAACTATTATAGCTTCCTCTTCTAGCGTTAAAACAGTTGATCTTGGATGCTTTGGACCCATATCAGCATCTTTCGTAAATGAACGTTTTCTCCACTTAATAATAGTTTTTGGATTAAGGTTATAATGCTTGGAGAGTTTTGCTATGCTCTCTTTTCTATTTTGTATTGCTCTACGAATCGTCTGTGTTGTTTTGGCGCACCCATGTAATATCTGTCCCATAATGACTCCTTAAATGATGATGATAGTATACCATCACTCTCTGGGACCATACATCTTAGATCCAGGTGCTCATTAACTTTTTTATCGTAAATGCTCAAATTAAAAATTATTGATATTCTTGCTTTTTTTAATCTCTAATCCAGAATTCGGGTTAGCAGTGGTAGCCAAACTTCCCAAACCTGAAAAATTTGGCATCCATCTTTATAACAGCTCTCTTTCCTTAAAGCTGCAATATCCTTTGTCCGTCACAATAATGTGATCCTCTAGCTCAATTCCCACCCCTTGACATGCTGACACTAATTCTCTAGTCATAACTTTATCATCTTCTGATGGTTCTAAACTCCCTCCTGGATGGTTGTGAGCTAATATTATCGATGCTGCCTCCATTGATAATGCCTTTTTTACCACTTTCCTTTCAGATAGGTGCACCTCATCTATTGTACCAAAATACACTTCGTCTCTTATCAAACGGTACTGTGTATCCAAATATATTATCTGGACAGCTTCTTTTGCTGAAAAGCCTATACTTACCCTTACATATTCTATGAGCTTTTCTTGGCTATCCATTACAGGGCCTCTCTTTAACCCTTCTCTTAGTGCCCTCTTGTAGGCTTCTTTAACACATTCAATTGCTGCGGCTGCATGTTCAGTCATTCCGTCTATCATTTTCAGGTCATCGATTTCTCGCCCTAAAATTTCTCCTATTCCTGGGCAATTATCCATTAAAGTTTTAGTAACATTTTGTGCTTGCTTTCTGTCATGAACTGCTCCTAGAAGCACTGCCACTATTTCGCGATCAAATAGAGCACTTCCTCCTCCGCTTTGTAGTACTCTCTCTATTTCTTCTGTAAGTTTTTCACTATTATTCATAAAATATACTCCTCGTTAATAACAAATTGTTTTTAATTATTTACTGCTGTTTTTTATCAGCATTGGCATAAAGCCATAGCTTTCGAGTGAAGTCAAATCAATTTTTCAATCTTTTTTACTTGTTTTTTCATCAAGAAGTAAAGATATTAATAGATATTTTAATCAGACTGATTTTTTATGTAAAAAGTTTTTACTATTTTGAAAAATAGAATTGTATCGAGAGAGCGTATCTCTATAGCATCTAGGCTTTTAAGGTGCTTTATAGAAGAGTTGGTAAAAAAAACGTTAAAGTACAAAATGCTATTCTATGGTTATCTATGAAGGCTGTTTTTTTACCAACATATTCAGAACTTAGAAAAACAAAAGAGTTGAATATTTCTTCAGGATTGTGTATAACTGTTAACGTCCTATAGGTTTACTTATTATGGCTCTTTCTAAGTTTCTCGATCCAAAAAATGATATATCGTTCAAGCGCATCTTTGGTACTGAAAAGAATAAAGACATCCTCATTCACTTCATTAATGATATTCTTGGCTTCACTGGCAAAAGTACAATAAAGGATATAGAGTTCTTAAGTACTATTCAAGACCCTGATATTGCTTCTAAAAAGCAGAGCATTGTTGATGTTCTTTGTAGAGATGAAAATGGGCTGCAGGTGATAGTTGAAATGCAGGTCGCTAAAACCAAAGGCTTCGAAAAACGTGCCCAATACTATGCTGCTAAAGCTTACTCAAGACAAGCTGATAAAGGTGATCAATACCAAGACCTTAAGGAAATTATCTTTATTGCTATAGCAGATTGTATACTGTTTCCGGATAAGGCTGAGTATAAATCAAAGCATACTATTCGGGATGAAGAGACTAATGAGCATGATCTAAAAGATTTTTATTTTATATTTATTGAATTGCCAAAATTTCCAAAAACCAAAGAGGATCAGCTTTCAAGTATAGTCGAGAAATGGGTTTACTTCTTCAAATATGCAGATGAGACTAGTGAAGAAGAGCTGGAAAAAATAATAGGTAGTGATCTAATAATTAAAAAGGCCTATGAAGAGCTAAATAGATTCAACTGGTCAGAAAAAGAATTTATTGCTTATGAACAAGAAATAAAGCGTATTCTTGATGAACAGGCTGTCCTTGCTCAAAAACTTGATGATGCTAAACAAGAAGGCATCCAAATCGGCCATGAAAAAGGCAGAGTGGAAGGTCGCAAAGAAAGGGATATTGAAGTAGCCAAAAACTCACTCAAGGCCAGTGTCCCTATAGATGTTATAGCTCAAATTACCGGTCTCTCTCATTCTGAAATTTTACAACTCAGGGAAAAAACATAAATACTACAACTTATTCACTTCAACATTTATGAAAACCTTCTCTAAGTTAGACATATCCCCTAATTAAGAATCTAGTGAACTGTCTAAAATGGCTATAAAGATTGCACATAGAATTATATAAATTACTATCATAACATTACCCAAACTTCTATATCAAAGCTATGTGCTATAAGTTCGTATCCGTTCAGGAGAGTGGTTTAAGAAACAATAGATAGGAGATTTTGGAAAGGATTGAGACCCCTTTGTTTCCAAGTTAAGTATAATGAAATTATCCGCTCAAGGAATGTATTTCCCCGCTTTGATTGTGTAAAATATGAGTTTTTGCGATAAACGACATAATGCCGAATTTGCCGTTCAGCGTGGTTATTTGTCAGCGGAATATTTTCTGGGTCATCTAAAAATTTCCACATCATTCTTTCAGATCTCAGAACATTTTTTGCAACTCGAGAGGCTCCAATTGCTTCAGGTAAACGAGATATCTCCTTCAAGTAATACTTTGTACGTTTTCTTAATTTTCTGGCACGTCTGACAAACCTCAAAACATCTATCTCACTTTTTAGTAAAGCTTTTTTTAGTGCAAATAATTCAGTGGCCACGTTTCTCAAGTAACAACCCAGAACTTTAACTTCAATATTCCAACTATGTGCTAATCTTTCAAAATCTCTTGATAAATGTGCCCAACAGATTTGCCTGTTTTTATCGGCAAAATAATTGTATGCTGCATACCTGTCAGTTATTACCAAGCTATTGCGATTGCAGAATTTACTATTTTGTAAAACTTTCATTCCTCTTGACTCTGTAAATTTTACAAAACTTGCCGTATTGCTTGCAAACATCCAACACCAAGCGAGTTTACCTTTGTTATAATGGCTCGTTTCATCAATATGTAGAACTTTACTCCTACTTATCTCTTGTTCGATCTGCTCATACATTTTTTTGCATTTTGAAGCAACTCTATGTTCACTATTTGATATGCTACCGACGCTTATGTTCAAATTGAAGATATCATTTACGACACTCGCTATTTCGCGTTTTGAATTTTTGTAGAATCCGCTGAACGCTGCAATTATTGACTTAACCCTTGGACCAAATGTATCTGGCGTAACACCTTCCGGTAACTTGCTACTTCTTCTCTTTCCGCATCTCCGACAACGGCCATGTTCTAACTGATATTCCACTACATAAGGCTTGATTTCTGGAAGATCAACTTTCTGATGAATATATGGTTTTTCACATATTGCAATTTCTCCTCCGCATTCGCAAGTATTAGGCAACTCTATCTTTACTACTTTATCTGCATCCATGTTGGCGCGAAAACTTCCTTTATGACCAACCTGACCGCCAATATTCCTTTCGCTTTTCGGCTTATTCTTTTTTATTTTATACAACTCTTTGGAACTTGGTATTGATGAATTTTTTGAGCTTAAACCGAGTCTTTCTCTTAACTCAGCATTTTCTATCTTTAAAGCCTTATTTTCTGCTTTTAAACTTTCATTCTCTTTTTCCAATCTTTCTATTTTTGCTTCTAACCTTTCTATTTTTTGCTGTAAATTTTTGCAAAGTTCTAAAAGGTTTACCATATTATTTCACTTTTGCTCTATGATTATCTTTTTAGATCACCTTGTCTACCTTATTCTGCCACTCCGCTGAACGGATACATAAGTTCAATATGGAAAACACATTAACCACTTAGCATTTAATGTCTACTTCATCCATTTTAGTATTAGGACCATCAAACTTGGTCTGGTATCCCTAATTATTTTGGCTACCTTCACTTTAAATTTTCCACTACTTGGCATTTTATAGCTGCACCTCTTATATTATAACCTACCTATTGATATTACCTCCAAGATTGGTTACTCCCATCTCAGAAAGACAAGTTGATACTTCTGAATGGCTGTGAACTGAAGCATTACTTAAATAACTTTGAGGCTCTAAACTTATCTGCTGTTTTTTTGTACCATCAACTTCTAATCTACCATCTCTGTTGTGTAATATCTGCTCTATTGATTGATTTAGCAGACCCTTATTAAATTGAGCTATAAACTTTTCAAATTTCTTCGGACTTAATTTACCAGCTTCTTTACCAGAACATGCTTTCTCTACATATGAGTTGAAAATCCCCGAAATCTCATCAAATTTACCACTCATGATTTTTCCTGTAACTTCTTTCTGTATTTCCACAAAATCAATATTTAATCGATGCATTGACACACCACTTTTTAATCCAGCTTGCTCTACTACTTTCTCAAATCCCTTTGTAATATTGAGTGTATATTCCTGTGCCTCTAGTGGAGATATAGACTGATCTATTGTAGAAATATACTTTTGACCTGTAACCCTTCTAATCAATAAGTCAAATAAAGTTATTGTACCATTAAAGTCAACCTGTGATAGATAGTGATCTCCCATTTCTAATATTGTATTTCTATCCTTAGGCTTAAATTTAACAGGTGCTTGCCTTTCACACATTCGTTTTAGATTTGCATTTACATAATCGACGTTGTCTCGAAAGAAACCTCCATTTTCTTGTCTTTTATCTGTACCATCAGATGGTAGTGTGGTACCTGTGAAACTACTATTACTTATCGACGCTTTGGCAAATTGCCCATCAACTTGTGATAATGAACTTGCAGTCCCCTCAGATTTAGAACTCAATAATCTACCTACAGAGCTTTTCACCCGACTAAATAAATCATTTATCCATGAAGATGGTTTTGCGCCACTGCTTGTTGCTATCTGAGGTTGGTCTATAGCAAGGGGTTTGCGTGATAAGTTATGAGAATTGTGATCTCCATGGTGATGACGGCGTTTGCGTTCTCCTCTTCCTCCCCTGAGCTTTTTTTCTAAGTATTCCACAATATTATTGTGCCCCTTGTCTTTCGCAATATCTAGCGGTGTTTTACCGTAATTACCTTTAGCACCAAGATTAGCATGAGCATCGACAAGAACTTTTACTATATCAGGACTGTTGGTATCAGCACCATAATGTAAAGGTGTCCAATTGTCTTTGTCTTCAGCGTTAACATTTGCACCACGATTAAGAAGTAATTTGACTACATCTATCCTGTAGTTTTCAACCGCTCCATGCAATGGAGTTGCTTGATATTCTCCGTTTTTAGCTTCAATATTAGCACCGTTATCAAGAAGGAGTTTAACTAGGTTTAAATCACCGATTTCAGCAGCTGAATACAGTAGTGTATTACCGTTCTTGTCATTGGTATCAATGTTAGCACCCTGAGCAATAAGACCTTTAGCTTCATTAAAACCACCGCTTTCCACAATAGTCAACAATTTTCTATCTAATTGTACTTGCTTCAAAATTCCTGCTATATCTAGGTAACCTTTTCGAGTAGCCAAATCTAAAGATGTTTGGTTATAAATATCTCTAACTTCAATGTCAGCACCTCTGCCAAGAAGGAGTTCGACTGTATTTAATTTGTTTCCTTGTATAGCTACATGCAATGGTGTCCAACCATTATTGGTTATATTATTAATACCGCTAATATCCTTGTCTAAAAGAAACTTAACTATTTCAAGATTACTACTGTACTGGGCAGCTACATGTAATGGTGTATTACCATACACATCTTTAGCATTAATATTAGCATTGTTATTGAAGAGAAACTCAACTACACTAAGTTTATTACGAGAAGCAGCAAAGTGTAAAGGCGTCCAACCGTACATGTCTTTAGCATTAATATTAGCCTTCTGATTAATAAGATCTTTAACTTCATTAAGACCTGTATCTTGCACTGCAGCTAACAATTTTTTATCTAATTCCGTTTGCTTTAGAAACTCTGCTACACTTGTGTTATTCTCTTGAGCAGCTAAGTCTAAAGGTGTTTTACTATCCTTATCTTTAACACTGATATCAGCTCCTTTGTTCACAAGAAATTTTACCACATCTAAAGCATTGTAATATACAGCATAGTGCAGAGGTGTCCAATCACTACTGTCTTTAGTATTAACGATAGTTTCTTTATCTGAAAGAAATTGAAATATATCATTAAATAGACTCATATTACCATTGTAAACGGCATAGTGCACGGTAGTCCAGCTTGTTGAGAATTTATCTTTATCTGCAACGTCATCTTGATTTCTTTCAGCAGTTTTATCAAGGAAAAGATTAACTATATCCCACTTGCCATTTTTAGCAGCATATTGCAGCGGTGTATAACCGAACTTATCTTTTTCATTTATGAGAGACTTTAATCTTTCTCTTTGGCGAACTGCTTTTACTAGTTCATCAGGTTCTGAATACAAATTATCTTCAAAATTCATACTTTCAATTTTACCTATAAGAAACCTAATAGAACGCAATTTGCCTTCTTGAGCAGCAACATGAAAAAGTGTTTGGCCATCGTTATTTTTAGCTTCAATGTTAGCTTCGCACCCAGCCTTCTTTTGGCAAATCTCTGAAGCTTTATTAATCAGACCTTGTATTTCTGCTATATCAGACAAACTAAACCTGTCTAATCTCCGGATTATTATTGGTTCTAACCCTAAATCGAATTCCAATGTAGAAATCCTATAAGACTCAGAATTATTCCAATTTTTTACATTGATTACATGGTTAGATACTTCGTCGGAAAACACCAAATCTGTATTACTACTGGAAACCCTAATCTGATCTGGAGTAATATCTTTTAATATCACTACTCCTATGCGTTCTTCATCTTGCCCCACCGAAGTTAAAGTGCCATCTTGATTATGTGTGATACTGATAGACTTAGTGAAATCTATAACATATTCTTTTATAATTTTTTCATAATCATTCTTAAGTTTATCTTGATAGTCCATTATTCCATCAACCTCTTGCTGTAAACCTAAATATGAAAAAAAATTACCATTGTTCCACAGAAGAAAATTAACATCTCTCCATTTACTTTGGTCATTATAAAAATCTTCTACTCTAATAATAAAAGGAATCTCACCTTCTCTTGTTAATAAGAGATCATCTTCATCTTTATATTTCTCGATATCTTCAAGATTAGAATCAATCACTACATGATCACCTTCAAAATCCTTAGGCAACAAAAACATATTCTGAGTCTGTGTGGCATGGAAAAAGGGAGATAATTTGCCACTTTCTACGGAAGAGCCAGCACATGACATTGATTGTACATAAGGAATAAAGGTTTCTCCTTTACTGTTCATAACCATAAGGTGCCTATAGCTGTTACCCTTAAGATAATTTCTTACTTGAACATGAGTATTACTATAGTTTAAATGCAAGTTACACTGTTGAATTGAAAACTCCTCAGGAACTTCTGGCATAACCAACATATCTAATTTTTTATCATCTGAGTTATTATCAATAATAATCTCTCTTTTCTCTGTGTTGCTATCAATAACATACATATCACTTCCATTTCCACCTCCAGCAAACATACTCCTTTGGTCAAAATTTATTATATCTTCTCCTGAAGAACCAAATACCATATGTTGGAATGCGCTATTGCTTTGTAGTTTTGCTCTAACAACACCAAAGACTTTATAGTCCTTATTATTAATGAGTATTTCCTTGTAATGATTTTCTGCAGCATCAAAGCTATCAAGAGAATGTTCTGTATGTAACTCGAACGAGTTAATTTTTGTAATGGATGATTCTAGTTTCTCAATTTTAGGAATAATATTACTACCATTTTTATCTATCAGCATAAAATTAGGTTGATTACTGCCTTGCTTAATATAATTTTTAATATCAAGGGTATATTGATTACCTTGACCCAGCCCTATTTTTAAAGATAAAGTATTATTAGTCGAGAAATAAGATATTTCATCACAATCATCTAGCAGATTAGTTTCCGGAAAGATTACAGTTCCCGTTCCTTTTACATCAATTTCTGAATATAAATCTTTAGCCTCGTAATCTGTGGTTTTTATATAAAAGGTATAATCATTTTCTGCACCTGTAACTTTAGTGTATGGCGCAATAGCTACTTTTTTACAATTATCAACTGTATCCTTCTCATTTTTGCTCAAACCTCCACCACTATTTATAAAGACGTCACGATTATCGTTTCTAGTAAGGCGCCTAGAATTATATGTACATAAAACATTATCTGTCTTATTTTGCCTTCCAATATAGCTATACCTGAAAGCATCGACATTGCTATCAACATAATCATTGATCAATCGATGAAGATTTGTTGTTAACCTTAAAAGACCGGGAGCGTTAGGTCTAAAACGATAGTCAATTTTTGCTTGTACAAAGTCGTATTCTGTTGATTGACTTAGGTCAAGTATATTAGTAGCATTACTTCCACCAATAATTTTACCCGAAAAACCTCCAGGTTTCACAAGAATAAATTTGTTAACAGTATTATTACCACCAGTTATTCCTGTGTTTCCTCTAAAAATCAAGAAGTAGTTATTTAATGTATTACTTCCAACAATGGTACCTTCATCTATGCTTTCTAAATTATAAAGAATTATTGTACCATTTTGCATTCTTCTTCTATCAGCAATAACCATTGTATTTTCACAGTGATGCACAGCTGTTGGAACTGATTTTTTAATACCTTTTTCATAAATTTCGCTAGTGACTTGTGGTAAGCAAATCATCGTAGCATTTTGAATTGGGTCAGGTATAACACGTGAAAGGTTTGTTGTATCAGCATCTGTTCTATTCATTAGAATCTTTCCATACCCTGCATGAAGAGATGGCGTGTCGCTATCCACCCCAAAACCAACTCCACCATTAGGGCTATCACTTAAAGCTTTCCAGGCTCTTTTAGCTTGACTATTAACCATATTATTTCTGGCTGCAAGGTGTTCCAGATCATATGGCATAGATGAAAGTAAAAGCGTATGCAAAAAGATATCGAAATTCTCACCATGAGTTGTATCATACTTCTTTTCATACTCTATAATATTGCTAATACCACTATAAACTCCATGAGTTACCATGAGTCCAAATCCAACTCCAATACCAACTCCAGGCAGAATAGCTGCTGTAAGAGTAACACCAGAAACAAATGACACACCAGAAAAGGCTATAGAAGCTATATTATCCCTTATTTCTTTCTCTCCACATGGATTATCACTATTCTCCCTTTTTTTACAATCAATAAGATTATTTGCTGATATGCCTATATCAATAATATCAAATACACCAGCTGCAGCCCCTGCCACACCTTTTGCTACTGTACTTCCAAATTTTACTCCTGCAACTTGAACAGCAAATTTTGTCTGCCTACCTAAAGTACCTGGTATAATTCTTCCTACAACCCTTCCAGCTGATGTTACAACTTTTGGAGCAGTTTTAACCATCACATTCTCAATTGGTTGAGATACAAAAGACCATCCTATTCCGCCTAAATTTAATCCACAATCTGTTGCTGTTCCATCCTTGCAAGATACAATAGCACCATGAATTCCTCTTATTAATTGTATTCCACCTGCAGCATTCATTAATCCGCTTTTTAATTTCGGGTTTTTTGTTAAATCACTGTTTTGCTGTAAAACGTCACCATATAAATCCTTGATACGCCCATTCTGAATATAGCGCTCATACCCTTGGTCTCCAATCACCTTATCAACTAAATATTTATAGTCACCCTCAATATTTTTGTTTCCAATAAACTCTATTAGCTGAGCATTTTTCCCTTCATCTTGACTGCTTTTAACATAAGTTAGAAATTTTTCACTATCAATTATAATTTTGTCTACATTATTTTCATCTATATTTCCTTTACTGAATTTTTCTACATCACCCTTTGAAAACAAGCAGTTATTAATGCTTCTTCTACTTCTACCACCTTGCCCCACGCAAGTATTTGGATCAAATTTTTTTCTAGGTTGTTGCTGACTAAAACTAAAGATAGAGCTATGCACTACTTTAACAGAAGCAAACTCATCTTTGCTCATTAAGATAAGAGAATCTGCATTACTTACACTTTTATCAAACACAACGCCTATAAAATCCACTTCTTTTCCATCTGTAAGTGTTTTATAAGTTACACCCTTCGTATACTCATCAGCTATTTGTTTATTTGCCTCATCTTTTAACGCATCAGCTGTCTTACCTTCCCTTGGTCCTTTAAGTTCTAACCCTACTGGATCGTATTCTGTAGCACTGCTAGCTTGATCTGCAAACTTAATACCATGCACGACCATATCAATACGCTTTCCCCTGCCAGTTTGAAACTCTGTTAATACTAATGCTCTGTTTTCTTGTGACTCTCCTAACTTTATATCACTATAGTGGCTAAATGCTCCATGTAGCACTGCCTGAAAGTGTGCTTCCTTTTCAATCAGAGGTTTTAAAGGTAACACTCCTTTTCCAACTGCCCTTAATAATTCATTGTACCTATCTATCGATAAAGGCTGATCTGACGTAGAAGAACGTTGAGAGCCTAGAGCTTCATCAAATGTTCTTTTTAACTCATCGGGATAAGGAACATTCTCAAAATTACCTTTAAATTTATCAGTCTTTTTATTACTGTACTGTTCTAGAGAGATAGGCTCACCAACTTCCATACTAAAATATTCTTTAAAATCTGACTTTTGTTTTTTAATATTAAAATTAAGATTTAGTTCAACTATTTTTCTGTTTCCTATTTCTTGCTTAAGTTTGTCAAGAGGAATTCCTTTACTTACCACCTCAGCTCTTCCATCAGCTTCAACAATATTCATTACATAAGTTAACTTTTTACTGCCCTCTTCTGGAATGAATACCATTGTTACAACTGCATAACTTGGATCTGGATCAATTTCTTTTTTAGGAGCTGCTGTACGTGGAGGTTGCTTGCTAGGTCTAAGAGCTTCTGTAGGTATATTCTCATTTTTTAATACTTCTTTTATTTTTTCTTTTACTCCATCTTTTTCAACAATATCTTTTTTTATAATATTTTTTATTGTTTCTACGTTTTTTCCATTTTCTTCTTTAATTTTTCTTACAATATCCACAATCTCTGGATCTACCAAGCCTAGATCTACACTTTCAACTTCTTTCACTAGATTTCTTACTATTTTGCTTATTTCAGGCTTAGATATCTGATCACAAGCATCAAGAAGCAGATTACAAAACTTAGCATAAGTAACAACATTAGGAATAAAAATATATTTCTTAAATTGAACCTCCAAAGCTTTATCTAACAGTATTGACTGCCCTGACAAAAATCTACTAAAGTAGTGACTATCTCCCTTCTCTCCTGTACCAGGAAATGTATGATAGATACGTTCTATATTCTCTTGAATCTGTGTTTTTAATTGTTCTTGTGTAATCTCACCATTATTTTGCTTATCAATAGATTCCAGTATATTATTAAAGAGAGGAGTGATTTTTTGATCACGTGATTTAGTAGCGATATCTGAAATAGCAGATGGATAATCAAGACTTACGCCAACGCATAGAATATCATTTGCAGTAGTTAAAACTCTCATTACATTTGGTTGAAAACCTTTTGTGTAATCCTCAGCTTGCTTTAAAGCGACAGCTGGCGTAGTTTGACTTCCATCTTTTGTTTTACCTCCTTTCTCTAACTCTTTTAACTCTTCTTTAGTAGCAGCTTTCATCTCTATGATAATAGGAATAGCATCTAATGCTCGTTTTTCACCACGAGGCACTAGAACAATATCAGCATAACCTCTTCCTGCAAATTGCTCCAAGTAAACCCTCAGATTATGCCTATAGCGGAAATTCACTAAAGCTCCTGCTACAAATCCATGATGTGCTGCTTCTCTTGTTCCTTGAGCATAGGTAAGTGAATTCTTATATTCAGAGTGAATTTTACTAACTTTTTTTTAAATATTTTCAACAGGTTTTTTCACTTTTTCCACATCAGGATTAGTCAGCTTTGCTATATCACTTTCTGGATTATTCCATGATCCCTTTTTTATTTCCTTAAACTCGTGTATTGTAGAAGCATCATTGTCCAATTTATTATTTTCTACATTAACAGATATTCCTGCCATTTTCCCTTTGGCATCTTTTTCTTTAGTGATTTCTACCAATCTTACACCTAGCTTACCTTGATCTCTAGCTAGCCTCACAACATTATTCCTGGCAACTTTAGTATTGCCTAATATCTTATCTAGCTCACCATAACTAAACTTTTTTCTTGTGCTACCAGATTCTGCAATAACAAAGAACCTTACTTTATCAGCAGCATCTTCTGGATTTTTGATTTCTCCTTTTTTAATAACAGCTACTTTTAGAGTCCTTGCACTATCAAAACTAAAATATACTTTCTCAATACTTAGCTTTATTGCAATTTCTGTGTCTATCAAAGTAGAAAAGCTTCCTAAAAAGAAATGCGGAAAGAATCCTTCTTTACCTACTGAATGTAAATACGATGGAACCTGGTCAATATACGATTGAAACCTTGCTTTGAAAGATTCAAAATCACTTCCTTGCTGAGTTGACGTACTTGCTACATTTGAACCTGCTTCTCGAATTAATAGTTCTACTAACTCAAAATCTTGTGGTTTTTCTTGACCTAACATATAACCCCCTAAATAATGTATAATACTCTTTAATGATCACCTAACCCCATATAAGATTGATCATGTACTTTACTAATCTCTACCTCAACTAAATCACCATTTGGGCTAGGTATGTTTTTTGGATTAAGTTCTTCATCAGCAGACTTACCATAGCCTAAAAACTTATTTAATGATTTATTATCTCTTTGTTCTAATATAGAACGTATATAATTTGCTTTCTCAGAGGACATAAACTCTTTGATTTGCCTAGAATTAGCCTTATCTAATATTGCCCACACTGGCTTCACAAAACCTTTTTCAACCAAATGCACTGAAAATTTTCCTTGAAAAGAAGAATCTTCCATCATTTCCTCATCCAATGTGAAAGTACGATGATTATCAAATCCTTCTTTTTTCCACATATGCATAAAAACTTCCACACCCGCACCTAAATAATGCTCTGGACAGTCCTTTATCATGAATTTCAACCAAAGAGAGTAATCATCTTCTGAAATTTCACTTGATTTTAAACAATCAAATAATTCCTGAAATTTATCAAAACTAAATACATCCTTCATTCTATTTAAAGATCCATAATAACCATTCTTCCCTAAGTCTCTTTTTAAAAGCTCTGAATATCTATCAGGATTTATCTGGCTAAGGAAGAATTCAAATATATCAGGATAAACGCGAAAGTTAGGCCCTGCTGCATATATTGCATTTTTCATCAAGATCTCATCTTTCTTCTGAGCACTTAATTCACCTTCAGGCAATGATTTTATCTTATTCCAAAAGAATTCCACTGCCTCTGCCCGTTTCCAATCTATAGCACAGTCAAGCCCATACTCATATGGATGACGGCCTTTCAAATCTAACTCAGACATATAACCACCAATATGGTGCGACCAAAAAGTTTTTAGGGGATTCCCATAGCTTAAATTACTTACTAACCTCTTTAACGAATCATCATTTTCTACATTACGTTCCTTCCTATAATCCTCAAATATTTTGACGATATCCTCTTCTAAACAACACTCACATGCAATTTTGTATCTATCAGTGCCAAAAGGATTTGGATTATTATCTGAACTTGGCGTAATTAATTTTTTACCTACCATTTGTCCATTGAGCTTAACTCCATGTAAATTATTAACTTTCTCCCAGCAATCTTCACTAGATAACACTTGTGCAAGAAAATTATTTCTTATTTCACCATACCCTGCATGTATCTTCCAATTTGCATAGCACCAACGTTCAATTTGAATAAGCTTAGATGCCCTGTAGGGATCATCTTCCTTAATAGATAAAAACAAAACTTCTGCAATGTCTCCACGATCCATAATTACCTCCCTTACAATGAATGGAAAAATACTTTGACCCTTAAGATGTATGGTCCCAGAGAGTGATGGTATACTATCATCATCATTTAAGGAGTCATTATGGGACAGATATTACATGGGTGCGCCAAAACAACACAGACGATTCGTAGAGCAATACAAAATAGAAAAGAGAGCATAGCAAAACTCTCCAAGCATTATAACCTTAATCCAAAAACTATTATTAAGTGGAGAAAACGTTCATTTACGAAAGATGCTGATATGGGTCCAAAGCATCCAAGATCAACTGTTTTAACGCTAGAAGAGGAAGCTATAATAGTTACATTTCGCAAGTATACACTACTGCCACTAGATGATTGCCTTTACGCTCTGCAGTCTACAATTCCGCATTTGACTCGCTCTAGCTTGCATCGTTGTTTACAAAGACACAACATTAGCAGATTACCAACTGTTGATGGAGAAGTTAAGTCAAAAAAGAAATTCAAACAATATCCTATCGGTTACTTTCATATTGATATTGCTGAAGTTAGAACTGAGGAGGGCAAATTACATTTGTTTGTTGCTATTGATAGGACATCCAAATTTACCTATGTTGAGTTGTGTAACAGTGCTACAAAACCCATAGCTGCTGAGTTCTTACGTAATTTGATTAGAATTTTACCGTATAAAATCCATACTATTTTGACAGATAACGGTATACAATTTACAAACCAGAAGCGTCATAAGTATGCTTTCCAACATATATTTGATAGAGTTTGCGAAGAGAATGTTATTGAACATCGTTTGACAAAAGTTAGCCATCCTTGGACGAATGGGCAAGTCGAGCGTATGAATAAAACTTTAAAGGATGCTACAGTTAAGAAGTATTACTATCAATCGCACCAGCAACTTAAAGAACACCTTTATAACTTTGTTATGGCTTATAATTATGCAAAGAGACTCAAAACTCTTAAGGGTCTTACTCCTTATGAATTTATATGTTATCAGTGGACACAGTCTCCAGAATTATTTATACTAAATCCACACCATCACACTCTGGGACCATACATCTTTTCAGTGTCACTCAGTGATGCAAGCAGTGCTGAAACTCTATTTGGAATATTAAGCAAATTATTACGTACAACTCTTGCTACATTAAATGCATCGCGCTTTACTTCCTCTACTGCTACAAGTTCACCAATCTCAGCCTTAGCTTTCGCCTCAAGAAGTTTACCTCGTTCCATTTCATTTTTTATTCGAGTTTTTAGCAACATCGTGGAAAGGTTACTTGTATTTTCGTTTTCTGGATTTTTCCTCCTAAGTGGCTGACTTGGATCTCTTATTGCCGCTACTGCTTCATTTGCTTGTTCTCTATTGATCAAACCATCCTCCAACTCAACTATCCCTTTCTTTACTAAATAACAGACATATTGCTTTGATACTCCTATCTCTCTTGCCCATTCTGTTTGTGTTATTTTCACTTTTTTTTCTCCTCTCTCTTGTTTCTACGAATTTTCTTCTTGAATCTCTGAAAAGGTTTTGCCAATATCAGCAGTTCCTTACCTGTTTATACTTTCCAATGTTTTAGAGATACTTTACTAACATCAAGCGAAGTACTCCGGTTTATAGCTGCTTTCTTTTTACATAGTGAAACTTGGCTATTTTCAACTAATACTATAAATTGCATCTTTGTAGTTATGAGATTCAACCACTACTTGCTCTAGCGTTAAACTGCTGCATTTGGCATCTTTACTATGGTTTTCTTCAAGCACTTTTGTCCTTGCTTCCTTTATTTCCTCAATGAACTTTCCATTAACTTTTTCTGGTTCAATTCTTTCCTCACAATATACAAGATTTGTGCGATTTGTTTTTCTGTAGTAATGTACTCCAAGGAATATCACTGATAGTGCAAGTATACTCGAGCCTATAAGTAGTGATAACCCTACGTTATTAATCAAAGCGTTCTGGTAAAACTTCTGTACACTATTAATACCACCTTCTACATACAGTAATAAAGGCAATACTATATTTGCAGCAACCAAACTGCTTAATAATGCTGTAAATAATGGCCTATCTTTGATTACTGATTCTACTTTATTTCTTCTACTAATGACTTTGTCGTCAATATTAATGAAGTTGTTCTTACCCTCCCAAGCGTTAAGTGTAAAATGCGAATGAGTACCATTGCCGTATTCCAGTTTGACTGATTTTATTACTTTATCTTTTGGTTGATACTTTAGCACCTGATTCAAAGTTTCATTCGCATTCTTTCCCCCTATTTGACACTCTTCAGTATCTCTAAATTGCTTTATTCCACAAAATATCGGACTAATTGCAACCAATAATGCAACAGCTAGAATTGGTATAGTTACATAGATGACACTGTTTGCAAAAAATGCAATAAATTGTGCTTTATCCTGTAAATATACCAAAGCTGCAGAAACGCTAAGTGCAACAGCAGCTATACCGAAAATTATAAATTCCTTCTGCTGCACTGCATATTTTACTCTTGGCAAAATTCTATTTGTTTTCTTTTCTTTTTTAATTAACGGGGTTTCTTCATTATCACTTTTTTCTGATGAGCTAGTTGAAAGTGTAACTGGACTATCATGATTTAATGACATATTCTCCCATCCTTGATTGCCACAAGACTCACTCATTTCTGTTACTTGAGAATTTGATCTTGTCATCTCTGCACTTCTATTGTCTATTCCACTATCACTTCCTTCCAAACTCTTTTTTAAAAATTTTGTATTCAGATCTACAGGTTCATCAATTATATCTTCTGATCCTTTCTTAATTGATGTTTCTTCAGAATTTGACTTTTCCATCTCCGGACTTTGATCGTTTATTTCACCATCTAAACCTCTTTTCGAGAATTTTTTATTTTTGTCTATAGTTGCATACATAGGTTCTCCTATAGCTTCTTGCTCATCACATTTTTCTCCATTTAATTGGAAAGAAGAATGTGGTAGCTTTGGTGGTGCAATATCCTGAATAATACTCAACCGATGATTTTCTGCTGTTCTAGGTGAAGGTGGAGCTACATTTCTAATATTGTCCTTCTCCAACATTCCATTCCTAGGTAACGGCTTTGGTTTATCTCCTAATTCTTTATCCTCTTCCTCTTTTTGCATTTCTTTTGTATTGTCTATTTTGGGGTTGGAAGATGTTTTGGATGCTGCCTCAAACTGATCAAGAGAATACGGACGGTTATATTCTATTCCATTTGCCTCACAAACTGCATTAAATTCGTCCTCTATGTCTTTACCATCATCCAATACTAAAGAAGAACAACTCACTGAAAAATCAGCACCTGCTTCGTCTATTTTTGCTGTAATACTGCTATCGCTACTATTGCTAATCACATTTAAAGAAGCTAGTTTGCATTCAGTGTTCAGGTCAGGTTCTTGCTTCGTACCTTTTTCAAACAATTCAATTCTCTCCTTAACAGATAGTGTAGAATTTGAAACATTATTTTCTACTTCTTCAGAAAACGATGCTTCATTATTTGTTTGCGACGTTACTACTCCAGCTAACGTCTTTTCTTGATTCATTGAGTACACCACATTTAATCCAAAGTTATTTGTTACGCTAAACTCATTAAAATACGGTATATACCAGTAAATTAATATTACAACTACCAAGGCTTACTAAATTTCTGTTTGCGTTATCTTTTCCACTTTTTTCTTACTGTTTTTCTTCTTGAATCTCTGAAAAAGTTTTACCAGTACCAGAAAGAATTGCTTCCCTACCTGTGTACACTTGCCAACGTTTTATGGTTACATCTACAAATTTTGAATCTAGCTCTATTGTCCTACAAATTCTTCCTGTTCTCTCACATGCAATCAGTGTACTTCCAGAACCGCTAAATGGATCAAGTACTATGTCTCCTGATCTGCTGCTGTTTACTATTGCTCTCTCCATTAGCTCTACTGGCTTCATTGTTGGATGTAGTGTATTATGTGTTGGCTTATCATAAAACCACAGATCACTTTGATTTCTTCCTCCATGCCACTCACGTTTATTGCCGCTTTTCCATCCATAGAGCATTGCTTCGTATTGTCTTTGATAATCAGACCTGCCTAGCGTAAAATGATTCTTTGCCCAAATGATAAATGTTGACCATTTTCCTCCTGCCTCCTCAAATGCTTTTTGCAACGTTGAAAACTCTGATGATGATATGCAGATGTAAATTGCACCTTTCGTATATGCTAAAATATGGGAACAGATGTCATAGAGAAAAAGTTCGTACTTTTCACCTTGATTATCATTTAATATCTTTTTGTCTTGGCTATTACCATAATCAACGTTATATGGAGGATCACAAACAGTAATGTCTGCCATTTTATCATCTAACAGCGCTTTATATGATTCAACTACAGAGCTATCACCACAATAGATTCGATGATCACCTAAAATCCAAAGATCACCTGGCTTTGTTATTTCTACCTTTTTGTCATCAACAACCAAGTCAGAAAGATCTTCTTTTTCACCATCTAAATCATCAAGAAAGTTTTGAACTTTTTCCAATTCAAATCCAGTCATTTTAAGATCAAACTGCAAATCTTCTAACTCTTGAATTTCCACTCTCAAAAGATCATCGTCCCACTTTGCCCAATTAGCTGATTGATTTGCCAGTAATCGAAAAGCTTTGGTTTGTGGTTCATTTAGATTATCACTTAAGACCACTGGAATACTCTCCATACCAAGTTTTCTTGCTGCTTTAAGTCTTAAATGACCATCAACCACAGTTCCATCGCTTTTTGCAACTATTGGAATACGAAAGCCAAATTCCCGAATAGAAGCACACATTCTGTTGACTACATCGTCATTTTTACGTGGATTACGATCATATTCAACTAGGTTTTCAACAGGATAGTAGTGGATTGCTAAATTCATATCTTAATAATTAAAAAGTTAATATTCAAAATATATCTGACGCTAGAGAAGGCCTGGGGTCGGACCAACCAAACCCGCCAATATGGCCGAAAGGACCCACTTTTTATGGATTTTTCATCTTATTAATATCTTTACTAAAATCCATAACATAAAACATTAATGCTAAAGCATCAGATTCATTATCATCTTTAGGTGAAAACCCTTTTTCCTTTACAGCTTCAATAACTTCACTCTTACTTGCATTGCCTTTGCCTGTTATAAAGCGTTTTATAGTTTTAACATTAACACCTTTGTACGGCACATGATGTTCTTCACACCAAGCAGACAGAACTGCGAGAAAACCGCCATAGCAATGCGCTGCATCAGTTCCTAGATGTCTTCTTACTTCCTCAAAATACACTGCAGAAATGTCCTTCAAAGAATTAAGCCAATTACGAAAATTCAAGAAGCACATGCCACCTCCGCTAAAACGGCTACCATGAAAACTTTTGCTCCCACTTTTAATTACTCCATCTGTTAGAATTGACCAGCCCGTTTGCTTGCCTAGATCTAGTGTTAGGGTTGACATTTGCTATTATTAAAATTACAAGTAGCACTTACTCCAAAATATCGTCTGGTTTCTACAAAACACACTAGAAATTCATAGGTTTTTGTAGACCAACAACGGAAATTCGAGAATTATGTGCTACTGCAGAAAGTTGTTTTCTTAGAGGTTGTCCGGAAACAAGTAAAAGGCTATAATATCTGAAATTTTAGTACGGGGTAAAGATGAGAAAAAAGTATCCAACAGATCTAAGCGAAAGGGAATGGGCAAGAATAGAAAAACACTTCAGAGTATCATACAAGAAAGGAGGAAGGCCGCCAAAGTATAGCAAAAGAGAAATATTAGAAGCAATTTTCTATGTATTGCGTACAGGGTGTCAATGGCGGTATTTACCAAATGATTTTCCGCTATGGAAGACTGTGTATGAGCAGTTCAGGCAATGGAAGAAGCAGGGAATTTTTGAGAAAATGAATTATGAAATTACAAAATATAGTAGAAGAAAAATAGGAAGGAATGAGCAGCCGAGTGCCTGTATAGTAGATAGTCAATCTGTAAAGACTACAGAAAAGGGGGGATCAAAGGCTATGATGGAAGTAAAAAAGTAAAGGGTAGAAAAAGGCATATAATTACAGACACTCAGGGTTTTATACTAGGTTGTTACGTAGGCGCTGCTAACGAAAATGATAGAGATGGTATTAAAATAGCATTAAACAATATGAGAACAAAATATACTAAAGTTAAAAAAATGTGGGCTGACATGGGATACCAAGGAAGAAATTTAAAGAATCACACAAAGGAAGAATATGACATAGATATTGAAATTGTTACAAGGCCTCCATGTAGATTTTGGGTGCACAAAGATACGCCACCTGAGCTACTACCAACAAGAGAACAAGGGTTTAAAGTACAGCCAAGAAGATGGGTTGTAGAAAGGACTTTTGCTTGGGTTAATAGGAATAGAAGGCTATCGAAGGAGTATGATTTACTCACAACATCCACTGAGAATTTCATATACCTAGCTATGAGTAGGGTTATGTTAAAGAGGGAATATGCTTGAATTTACTAGTTTCCGGACAACCTCTTATACCAATTCCCATTACAGGGCAAACAGATGGACAATGATGGAAGAAAAGCCATACTGAAGTAAGTAAAATAGCGAGGTTTAAATGGCATTAAGATCAAAATTATTGGATGAAAAAGTAGTAGAATCAGCAAAAGAAATGCTGAAGAAAGTAAGGAATAATGCATATGTTTCAAAAAAACTAAATGCTGTAATTGCAGCAAAAAAGTACAGTATAACGGCTGTAGCAAAAATATATTGCATTTCAAGAAGCGCACTAACTTCGTGGGTAAAACTCTTGAAAATTGGCAGAGAAGAAAAACTGTTTGCTCCTTCACAACGTCGTAGAAAAACTAAATTAAATCAGGCTCAACTACAGCAAATTGAAGAGTGGATAGAAGAAAATCCTAATATCACCATTAAAGAAATGAGAATAAGAATCCAGGAAAAGTTCGGATTAAATATCAGCAAATCTACAGTACACCGCCATATGCAAAAGATGAAATTCTCATATATTACACCAAGACCAGTTCATAATGGACAAGATAAAAGCAAACAAGAGGAATTCAAAAAAAAATCTCAATGGAGCTATTAGCTGTATGGTCCCAGAGAGTGATGGTATACTATCATCATCATTTAAGGAGTCATTATGGGACAGATATTACATGGGTGCGCCAAAACAACACAGACGATTCGTAGAGCAATACAAAATAGAAAAGAGAGCATAGCAAAACTCTCCAAGCATTATAACCTTAATCCAAAAACTATTATTAAGTGGAGAAAACGTTCATTTACGAAAGATGCTGATATGGGTCCAAAGCATCCAAGATCAACTGTTTTAACGCTAGAAGAGGAAGCTATAATAGTTACATTTCGCAAGTATACACTACTGCCACTAGATGATTGCCTTTACGCTCTGCAGTCTACAATTCCGCATTTGACTCGCTCTAGCTTGCATCGTTGTTTACAAAGACACAACATTAGCAGATTACCAACTGTTGATGGAGAAGTTAAGTCAAAAAAGAAATTCAAACAATATCCTATCGGTTACTTTCATATTGATATTGCTGAAGTTAGAACTGAGGAGGGCAAATTACATTTGTTTGTTGCTATTGATAGGACATCCAAATTTACCTATGTTGAGTTGTGTAACAGTGCTACAAAACCCATAGCTGCTGAGTTCTTACGTAATTTGATTAGAATTTTACCGTATAAAATCCATACTATTTTGACAGATAACGGTATACAATTTACAAACCAGAAGCGTCATAAGTATGCTTTCCAACATATATTTGATAGAGTTTGCGAAGAGAATGTTATTGAACATCGTTTGACAAAAGTTAGCCATCCTTGGACGAATGGGCAAGTCGAGCGTATGAATAAAACTTTAAAGGATGCTACAGTTAAGAAGTATTACTATCAATCGCACCAGCAACTTAAAGAACACCTTTATAACTTTGTTATGGCTTATAATTATGCAAAGAGACTCAAAACTCTTAAGGGTCTTACTCCTTATGAATTTATATGTTATCAGTGGACACAGTCTCCAGAATTATTTATACTAAATCCACACCATCACACTCTGGGACCATACAATTAGCAAGTATCCAGAAAAAGAGCTATTTTTCTTTGATGAATCACGGTTTGGCACACATTCAAAAGTCGGACATGGGTGGTTTAAAAAGGGGATTAGAACACAGGTTAAAACAAAATTAGGTAGGCAAAATTTCTATCTCTATAGTGCAGTTAATCCTAGAAATGGAGAGAGTTCTAGCTTATTTGCACCAAATGTCAACACTGATTGCATGAACATATTTCTTGAGCAAATTTCGCAATATCTAGAAACACGAGAGGCTTTTCTCGTTATGGACTGTGCTAGTTGGCATAGGTCAAAAAATTTAAAGGTACCTAAAAATATCGACATTATATACCTACCTCCATACTCACCTGAGCTAAATCCTGTTGAGAGGCTTTGGTTATATATAAAACAGAACATTTTGCGCAATAAAATATACGATACAATTGCTCTACTTGAGGGTGCTTTGTGCAAATTTATTACTTCTCTTGCCAGCTCCACAATTAAACAACTCTGCAATGTTTCCTATTTGACTGGACAACAATGAGAATTGGTATTATTATATATATTCACCAAAATTACAAAAACTGTTCAATTTTTTTTGCAAAGGATAAAAACCGTTGCTTGCAAGTTTGTTTTGTAACAGTAAGATTACTAAAAATACCATTTAATTAAGTTTTAAAGGGTACTAAGTGCATTCTTTGATGAGGTGCTGAGATTGATCTATAAAGTTACACCTAGCTTTAAAATGAAGTTTTTACCTCATCTAAAAAAATACAAGTATATTCAATGTTTGTTTGCCGAGTTTTGAATTGACACTTAAAGCTTTTGTATTTGAAGCACATCCACAAACTACATCAATGCCCTTCTATTATATATATACCGGATTTCTCACCACTTTTTCCGGGATTTTCTAAAAAAAAGTTAAAATAATTTTAAAACTGCTTATCAGCTAAAGAATAAAGCAGATAGTTCTCTATTTTTAGAGTTTTACAGTTGCTTGTCTTTTTTACAAATAACCCATATGCTACTTGAAGTAAGGTAGAGTAGATATGATAATAAATGGGAACGAAATTTTATTATATACAACTCCAGATGGAGACGTGAGAATTGATGTTTTGTATCGAGATGAAAACATTTGGCTTACACAAAAAAGAATGGCGGAGTTGTTTGATGTTAATATTAGAACAATTAGTGAGCATTTACAGAACATATTTGCTAGTCAAGAGTTAGATAAAGATTCAGTTATCCGGATTTTCCGGAATACTGCTGAAGATGGTAAACAGTACCCTACACAATTTTATAATTTGGATGCAATTATAGCTATTGGTTATCGAGTTAATTCTAAAAAGGCTACATCTTTCAGAGTATGGGCTACAAAAATTTTGAGAGATTTCATCATCAAAGGATTTGCATTAGATAGCGAACGGCTAAAAAACGGCCCAAAGTTTGGCAAAGACTACTTCAATGAATTACTTGAAAAAATCAGGAGCATCCGAACGTAGGTTTTACCAGAAGATTACCGACATTTATGCTGAATGCTCTGCAGACTATGATCCAAATTCAGAAATAACAAAACAATTTTATGCAAAAGTACAGAATAAATTATATTGGGCGATTTATGGCCTGAATGCAGCAGAGCTAATATATTCTCGAGTTGACCACAAAAAACCAAATATGGGGCTAACTAAAAGATGGTCCTAGCAACAAAATTCATAAGAGTGATGTGAGTACTGCAAAAAACTATTTGACTGAAAAAGAGTTGAGTGAACTAAATCATATTGTTTCGATGTATCTAGATTATGCGGAACTTCAAGCAAGAAAGCATCGGCTAATGAAAATGCAGAATTGGGTTGAAAAGTTGGATGCATTTTTATTGTTCAATGATTATGAAGTACTTAAAGATGCTGAGTGCTGAAGTTGCAAAAGCTCTAGCTGAAGGAGAATACGAAAAGTATAGAGTTATACAAGATAAATTACATGAATCTGACTTTGATGAATTAATTAAAGCAAGTAAAGAAAGTGAGAAAATAACTACAACAAAAACCAGCTTGTAGTTGAGCTATCTGTGTTTGACATCTTGCTTTTATTTTCATTTCAAGGGGGGGGTGAAAAATTGTCCTCACCCTTTAGAAAGCCCCATATCTCTGCTTTTTATCTACCAATAATATAGTAGAAATTTTGTTTTCATTATACTAGATAAAATTGGAGACGTAAATAAATAAATTTAGATCTTTGTCTCCATTTTAAGCAGTTTACGAGCTCAGTAGCTTATGTTTATGGCAGCAACTTTTTTCCTTTAGCTTCATCTACAAATTATTTATAGAGATTACCTAAAGACTCAACTTAAGAATTTTAGATAAAAGTCGTTATATCTCAATAAGACCTCCAAAACCAGCTCTTGTTTCACCTAAATTACAAAAACTTTTCACTTTTTTGAAAAAAATGTTTTACAACGAATAAAAAGCGTGATAGGGTACAATAAGGGTTTTTTTATAACAAGTAAAACTTTAAAGCAAGAAATAATTTAGAAATGCCTCATAATCGAGTTTTAAGCTACCCTACGTGAGTAACTTAGGTCTTGGTGGTATAATTGTACCCTGAGGTTGTAGAATCGCTTTAAAACCCAATTACGGGTCATTTGTTTTTTCTGAGCATTGTCTTTCATTTCTTTTATCAGATAATTTTGAAAGAGAGCTTTACACGTATCCATAGCTTATTATTGTAGACTGGTTAGTAAACGAACAGAGTAGTATGTTTTAAAGTCATACTACTATATTATTATTATATAATAATAGGAAATTTTGGAAACTGGAGACTGGTCAAAACCCCGCAATACTCCTAAGCTTTTTGCCAACTAAACCAGATTACAGCTCAGAAATCTGTCAACCATTAAATCATTGAAAATCTAGCATTTTTTTACTACCAGAAAGTACCAGATCTCATAAACTGCACCAGATTCTGCCAAGACTGAAGAGTTCTGGAGTCTGAAATAATCAATATACTTCGTAAGTAACCTTATTACTGTAGATGATATAGAAGAGATCTAATTATAGTAAAGCCAAATGTTTGAATCTTCAACTGGCATAATACTGCCATATTCTGGCGATTTATAATCGGTTGGTAAAATCTTCTCATATACTGTAATATCCTTATTTAGTTGGTTTGTAACTTTCTTTTCCATATCTTCAACACAAAGTATCCCATATTTACTTCTTTCAGCATTTTTATCATTCCTGTTAAACTTAATGTAACCTTTTGCAGCAAGAACATCAATGCGTTCACGAATGGAGTTTTTACTACCAAGACCTGCTTTATTTTCAAATACCTCACAGAATGTATTGATTGTATATACTTTCCCTCTATTTCTCGCTTCGTCGTAAATTAATTGCAGTATAATATCATATCTACGAGAACGCTCTGCATCTAATTTTTGTCCATAATCTTTATGTATCAGTCTCTGTGACTCATAATCAAGTATTTGCCAGCAGTTATCGATTTTATCAACACATTTTGAGGGAATAGCATGACCATTACGTAATTCAAACATCAGTTGACGACTACTTTGCCGTTCATCTGGCTTAAACATTATCATTCCCGTAGTATAAAAGCTTCTTAATGAACCAGCACCACTGAAACTCTGAAAAGGATCTTCTTCTAATGATTTCTTTTGCATCTTCTTCGTGTGATGTACTAAAATGACTCCTGCATTCGGATTAACTAACGCTCTCAATTTTTCAACTCTTTCTTGCAGGAAAAATAGCATAGCATTGTTATCATTTTCACTACTGTTCTCGCCAGCATCAAAAACGTTACGTAGTGGATCAATAGCTATAATATCAACGGTATTTGAATTAAATGATTTTTTTATTTCATCAAGAACTTCATCTATACTATTATCATTTAAGAGTAGCTTTGTTTGAGGTGTAATGACTAAGTTATCCAAAGCAATCTCAAGCAGTTCTTCATTGATTTTTAGTTGCTGTAGACGTTCACGCATATAGTGGTAGCCAATTTCAGTTTGAAGATAAAAGATTCTTAAAGGCCTTTTAGGTACCATATCAAGAAATGAAACTCCTGCTGCCATGTAAATTAGCCAAGAAATTAAAAAGTCACTTTTTCCTACTTTAGGTGCTCCAGCAAACACTAAAAGTCCACTTGGAGTTAAAATTCGAGGAGCAACTATATCTTTTGGCATCGGTGATTTATCGTTAAAGTATTGCCTTGCAGAAAATGAAATCAAATTTTTTGTACTTAGAGTATTAGTAGTAAGTGCAGTTGAAGCTAAAAATTCTTTAATATTTATTCCTTCCTCTACACAATCAGCAGCATCCCAGCCTTTTGGTTTATTTTGTGGAATATTAAGAACAACAAGTGATTCAACTCCGATTTCTAAAAGCTTTTCTTCAGCATTTTTTGCGTATTTATTACCTGCTTCATCATTGTCTGGCCATATAATAATGTGTTTACCTTTTAGCGGAGTCCAATCAGTTTTCTCAATAGGTGCATTTGCTCCAGACATCGCTGTTGTTGCAGTTATTCCTTGTTCTATCAGCGCTTCTGCACATTTTTCTCCTTCAACCAGAATAACTTTATCAGACTTTAAGATTTCTGGAATGTTGTAGAGTGGCCTTATTCCTGGTGAACCATATCTGCCTCGCTTAACATCAAAAGGCTTGTATACTTTTTTCTTTCCGGGAGGGTCAGAACGGTAAACTTTTACAATCACCTGACCATTTTCATCATAATAATTCCAACTGTGGGTAATAAATTTCTCGAAGTCTTCATCAACATACTGTTTCTCGATATATTTTTTATTATTTCCGAGCCACTCAGATATAGAAGCCATTACCTCAGGAAACTCTGTCCTTGCATTCTTTCTATGCACAGCTGCCCAAAGGTCGATAATGTCACCACCTTCTCCAGTTGCAAAATCATTCCATAATCCTGCTCTACTGCCACTTAGTTCTACTCTTAAACTTTGTCCTTTGTTACCATGCACATCACCTATTCGAAATTCATCACCATGGAAGGTACCATTGGGGAAAAGGTAAGAAAGACAAGATCTTAAATTCAACAATAGTTGTGCTTTAATCTCTGGAATACTGTATGAAACACTCATAATTAACCTTTAAATTCGGAGCCTTGTTCTATATATTCACCGGATTTACAAAAACTGTTCAGTTCGTAGGTGCATTGTCTGATCAAAGTTTTGAGTGTCTGAGGTTTGAAAAAAGATTCCCGATTTTTCAAGGGTAAAAAACTCACGATTGTCTGAAGTATTTTTTTCATGTCCTACAATGTTTACTAAGAAAGTTTCATCCTTAAGTCTTTCATTTAAGGATACATCATATGAAATCTCGAAACTCTTATTCAGGTATTGATCCTAAAGTTGTTAATTTAATAAAATTTTACGCAAAATGTTATAAGTCGCTTACTGATCAAGATATTGAAGACATAGAACAAGACCTCTTCTGTGAGTTTCTTTCATGCATAGATCAGTATGATAAAACCAAGATGTATGGTCCCAGAGTGTGATGGTGTGGATTTAGTATAAATAATTCTGGAGACTGTGTCCACTGATAACATATAAATTCATAAGGAGTAAGACCCTTAAGAGTTTTGAGTCTCTTTGCATAATTATAAGCCATAACAAAGTTATAAAGGTGTTCTTTAAGTTGCTGGTGCGATTGATAGTAATACTTCTTAACTGTAGCATCCTTTAAAGTTTTATTCATACGCTCGACTTGCCCATTCGTCCAAGGATGGCTAACTTTTGTCAAACGATGTTCAATAACATTCTCTTCGCAAACTCTATCAAATATATGTTGGAAAGCATACTTATGACGCTTCTGGTTTGTAAATTGTATACCGTTATCTGTCAAAATAGTATGGATTTTATACGGTAAAATTCTAATCAAATTACGTAAGAACTCAGCAGCTATGGGTTTTGTAGCACTGTTACACAACTCAACATAGGTAAATTTGGATGTCCTATCAATAGCAACAAACAAATGTAATTTGCCCTCCTCATACCAATTCTCATTGTTGTCCAGTCAAATAGGAAACATTGCAGAGTTGTTTAATTGTGGAGCTGGCAAGAGAAGTAATAAATTTGCACAAAGCACCCTCAAGTAGAGCAATTGTATCGTATATTTTATTGCGCAAAATGTTCTGTTTTATATATAACCAAAGCCTCTCAACAGGATTTAGCTCAGGTGAGTATGGAGGTAGGTATATAATGTCGATATTTTTAGGTACCTTTAAATTTTTTGACCTATGCCAACTAGCACAGTCCATAACGAGAAAAGCCTCTCGTGTTTCTAGATATTGCGAAATTTGCTCAAGAAATATGTTCATGCAATCAGTGTTGACATTTGGTGCAAATAAGCTAGAACTCTCTCCATTTCTAGGATTAACTGCACTATAGAGATAGAAATTTTGCCTACCTAATTTTGTTTTAACCTGTGTTCTAATCCCCTTTTTAAACCACCCATGTCCAACTTTTGAATGTGTGCCAAACCGTGATTCATCAAAGAAAAATAGCTCTTTTTCTGGATACTTGCTAATAGCTCCATTGAGATTTTTTTTTGAATTCCTCTTGTTTGCTTTTATCTTGTCCATTATGAACTGGTCTTGGTGTAATATATGAGAATTTCATCTTTTGCATATGGCGGTGTACTGTAGATTTGCTGATATTTAATCCGAACTTTTCCTGGATTCTTATTCTCATTTCTTTAATGGTGATATTAGGATTTTCTTCTATCCACTCTTCAATTTGCTGTAGTTGAGCCTGATTTAATTTAGTTTTTCTACGACGTTGTGAAGGAGCAAACAGTTTTTCTTCTCTGCCAATTTTCAAGAGTTTTACCCACGAAGTTAGTGCGCTTCTTGAAATGCAATATATTTTTGCTACAGCCGTTATACTGTACTTTTTTGCTGCAATTACAGCATTTAGTTTTTTTGAAACATATGCATTATTCCTTACTTTCTTCAGCATTTCTTTTGCTGATTCTACTACTTTTTCATCCAATAATTTTGATCTTAATGCCATTTAAACCTCGCTATTTTACTTACTTCAGTATGGCTTTTCTTCCATCATTGTCCATCTGTTTGCCCTGTAATGGGAATTGGTATAAGAGGTTGTCCGGAAACTAGTAAATTCAAGCATATTCCCTCTTTAACATAACCCTACTCATAGCTAGGTATATGAAATTCTCAGTGGATGTTGTGAGTAAATCATACTCCTTCGATAGCCTTCTATTCCTATTAACCCAAGCAAAAGTCCTTTCTACAACCCATCTTCTTGGCTGTACTTTAAACCCTTGTTCTCTTGTTGGTAGTAGCTCAGGTAGCGTATCTTTGTGCACCCAAAATCTACATGGAGGCCTTGTAACAATTTCAATATCTATGTCATATTCTTCCTTTATGTGATTCTTTAAATTTCTTCCTTGGTATCCCATGTCAGCCCACATTTTTTTAACTTTAGTATATTTTGTTCTCATATTGTTTAATGCTATTTTAATACCATCTCTATCATTTTCGTTAGCAGCGCCTACGTAACAACCTAGTATAAAACCCTGAGTGTCTGTAATTATATGCCTTTTTCTACCCTTTACTTTTTTACTTCCATCATAGCCTTTGATCCCCCCTTTTCTGTAGTCTTTACAGATTGACTATCTACTATACAGGCACTCGGCTGCTCATTCCTTCCTATTTTTCTTCTACTATATTTTGTAATTTCATAATTCATTTTCTCAAAAATTCCCTGCTTCTTCCATTGCCTGAACTGCTCATACACAGTCTTCCATAGCGGAAAATCATTTGGTAAATACCGCCATTGACACCCTGTACGCAATACATAGAAAATTGCTTCTAATATTTCTCTTTTGCTATACTTTGGCGGCCTTCCTCCTTTCTTGTATGATACTCTGAAGTGTTTTTCTATTCTTGCCCATTCCCTTTCGCTTAGATCTGTTGGATACTTTTTTCTCATCTTTACCCCGTACTAAAATTTCAGATATTATAGCCTTTTACTTGTTTCCGGACAACCTCTTAGTAACACTGTCTATGATTATTTTTTCTATCGGTTGTGCAATTTTCCAGCCAGTGATTTTTAATGCATCAATAAATGTTTTCCCTGAAATTAAAGGCACAGCTTCTTCTGCAGTCTCGTTCATTAGAGCTTTTATCATGGCTATTTTTATCGGCTTAACAAGCTACATTTACAATGGTCAAACAATTAGTGTAGCTGTTCTTGTTTTATCCGCGATAGTACTAGAACTTGTTTTTACTGTCTATCTATTGCGTTTAAAAGATCCTATGTAATTAATAAAGATATTCCATTGTAGGCTGCTAACTTTCCCCGGCCAATCTTTCTGCTTCATTGCGTGAAATTAATGCCTCAATAAATTCATCTAGTTCACCTTCTTTTATAATCTGCTCTAACCGATGTGAAGTTAGATTAATTCTATGATCTGTTATTCTTGATTGTGGAAAGTTATATGTTCTTATGCGCTCGGAACGATCACCAGAGCCAATTTGGCTTTTCCTCATTGTTGACCTTTCCATTTCTTTTTTTTGTCTTTCAATTTCGTATAGCCTTGCCCTCAATACTTTGAGCGCTTTAGCTTTATTTTTGTGCTGCGATTTTTCATCTTGCTGTATCACAACTATCCCTGTTGGCAAGTGGGTGACCCTTACTGCGCTGTCAGTTGTATTCACTGATTGCCCTCCAGGACCACTGGATCTATAAACATCTATTCGTAAGTCTTTTTCTTCTATTTTAAAGTCAACTTCTTCTACTTCAGGTAATATCGCAACAGTAGCGGCAGAGGTATGCAACCTTCCTGAGGATTCAGTTTCTGGCACTCTCTGTACTCTGTGCACCCCTGATTCAAATTTCAACCTTGCAAAAACTTCTGTTCCATTAATGAGTGCAGAAGCTTCCTTATAGCCACCTATACCTGTATTAGAAATGCTTATTGGCTCGAACTTCCAATTTCTTCTTTCTGCACATTTTTGATACATACGAAATAACATTGCTGCAAATAATGCTGCTTCTTCTCCGCCTGTACCTGCTCTAATTTCTAATATTGCATTTCTTGAGTCATCTTCATCTTTGGGCAATAATGCTAACTTTAATTTTGCTTTTATTTTTGGTAATAATACCTTGTGCTTTTCGAAAAATTCTTCTTTTGCTAACTCTTTTATATCACCTTCGCTGTTTTCATCTTTCATTATTTCTTCTAAGTCTGAAATTTCCTCTTTCAGCGTGTTATATTCATCAATTATCTTGATTATTGGCATGAGCTCAGAGTATTCCTTTGAAAGGGTAATGAATTCTTTTTGACTTAAATTGGTAGGATTTTCCAAATTCCTCTCTATATCATTAAATTTTTTCTTTAAGTCTTGTAAATTATTTTCCATATCCATATAGCACAGATCTAGCTAAGTAATATATACTGAAATAAAAAATTTCTTATATCAAGCAATAACACTATAATATACCTACTACCTTCTAGTTGAATATAATGGCAAAACAGATAACATCAAACTGCAATTTCATATTTGGAGCTTCGGACATAAAAACATTACCAGATGAATCGGCTCCAGAGATTGCGTTTGCTGGTAGATCAAATGTAGGAAAATCCAGTCTGATTAACTTACTGATAAACAGCAAAAAAGCTGCCAGAGTTTCCTCTAAACCTGGATGCACTAGACAAATAAATTTTTACTCTATGTACAATGATAAGTTCAGGCTTGTTGACCTGCCAGGGTATGGTTATTCTCATGCAGGTAAGGAGGAAATTATACAATATTTAAACTTAATTGAGTATTATCTAATTCAAAGAAGAAATCTAAGAAGAGTGTTTGTGTTGATAGATAGCAAGGTAGGATTAAAAGAAATAGACAAAGACTTCATTTATTGGTTAATATATAATAACATTAACTTTAACATTGTGCTAACAAAAATAGATAAAGTAAGTCAAAAAAGCTTAGGTGCTGTTATAGAAGATATTCAAAAATGGATTAATAATGAGAATGTGTCAATTCATCAAATGAGCATCCGTGTTAAGCATAAAATAACCAAGGTAAGAGATGAGTTTTTCAAGTTTACAAGATAAAAAAATGAAGAGTAGTGAATTTTTAAAGGGTGAGGTATCATTTGAACAAAAAGCAGAAATATTACTTGAAGTGCTATCTAACATACCTAGCTTTGTAGGCGAGACTTTTGTCATTAAATGCGGTGGTACAATAATCTTAGATGAAACACTATTTAATACTTTTGTGCATAATGTTGTCTTGTTGAAGCAGCTTGGTATAAATCCGGTAATAATTCATGACGGAGAATATGAAATTAACTCAGTGTTAAAAATGCTGGATATGAACAGTAAGTTTGTGAATGGTATCAGACTTACAGACAAAGACACTATGAAAATCATTGAAATGGCACTGTGTGGTTCAGTTAATAAAAAAATTGTTCAGTATATAAATTCTGCTGGTGGTTCAGCTATTGGATTATGTGGAAAAGATGGTCACTTAATTAAAGCCGAAAAAATAACCGCTACGCTTAGAGAAGATAGATCAAATAATATCGAAAAGATATTAGACATGGGGTTCATCGGTAGACCCACTGAAATCAATCCTGATATATTATTTTTTATTGAAGAATCAGATTTTATACCAGTTATTGCACCAATTGGTCATGGAAAAGATGGGGAAACGTATCATATTGATGCCGATAGCACTGCAAGCGCAATTGCAATTGCAGTTTCTGCATCTAAAATGATAATCTTGAGTGACACAGATGAAGAAATAGATAAAATTGGTGGCAGGAAGATATCTGTTAAAAATTTAAATGCATCGATTGATTGTGGGAAAATTAAAGGGGAAAAATTTATTGAAAGGCTTATGGCATACGTTAAAATGGCGGAGGAATGTGCTGGAGTTGTTCACATAGTTGATGGTAGAATACCTAACATTATGCTTGATTTATTTACTGAGAGTAATTCAAGCATATTGATTGTGAGTGATTTATAGCTATACTGCTTACAACCACACGAATACCAAGAGGGTGTCATTCAAGTAGCTGACACTGGAATGACAGCAATCCACGTCATACCGCGATTCATTCGCGGTATCTCTAGATCCCGCTAACAAGTAGCGGGATGACGGTTGTCAGGGTGTCATCCCAGTGCCCAGACACTGGGATCCAGAAGACTTAATTTCAACCAAGTGGCTGCATAATAAGGACTAGATTCCAGAATGGAATGACATCATAGGGGCACTGGGATGACAAAAAAAGGAGCACTGAACTTGTCAAGGAATTTTATGGCCTAGCGTCACGCGCTGGAATGACATCATTTACGATGTAACATTTATCACTTTTGCAGATACAATTTACATGCTATAATTGAGTCTTCATAGATGGTAAATTGGAGTGCAAAGAAGTAAAATTAAAGTAGAAATAAAAAGATTATCACACGGAGAAGACTTGTCTCTTCCATGTTATGCAACTACGCAGAGTGCTGGCATGGATCTTTATGCTGCATTGAATGATTCTGCTGTTTTAAATCCACTTGAAAGATTACTTGTTCCAACTGGAATTGTGATTGCAATACCAAACGGTTTTGAGGGGCAAATCCGCCCACGTTCTGGTCTTGCTGCAAAACATGGAATCACTGTCTTAAATTCTCCGGGCACTATAGACTCTGATTATCGAGGTGAAGTTAAAATTTGTCTAATTAATCTAAGTAATCAGCCATACGAAATAAAAAGAGGAGATAGAATCGCACAAATCCTTATTTCTCCTGTATCTCAGGTAATTTGGGATGACAGAGAAGAATTCTGCGCAGAAGAAACCGGTCGCAATGCAGGGGGCTTTGGCTCAAGCGGCAGGTAGCTTACGAAAAAGCTTGACTATGACAGTTCTTTTATACACAATTTAAGCATATTAATATTTTATTAAATGAAGTCGTTTATGCTAACTTTCAAAAATCATTGTGGCCAGCTCCACAAAGCAAACACTGTGTTTGTTGCATTTACTGCTATATACGTTATAGGTGGATTAGCAATACTTTCAACACCGCTTTGGAGGCCTTCAACTTGCAAGCTAGCAGCTTTTGCAGCCACACCACTTGGAATGGGCGTTTAGCATTTGTTGCTGCTGCGCTGACTTATTTAGCAATATATGCTATCAGCAAAAATAACGAAATATCTGAGTTGAAAGCTCTGAAGGTTATTAAGGATGGGTTGCTAGTAACAGAAGACGCATTTAGGGAAATTGCAAGGAATAACCAAGTTAAAGATGAAGAAGGTAAGGTAGAAAAGGATAAATATTATATAGACTTCAGCTTAGAAGGCAAGAACTACCGTATTATTGTTGATATTAATCAGTTTACCAATAAGCTAGGCAATACTTCACTCTTCGAGATAGATTCACTAGAAGTGAAAAACAAAGAAGGTAAGTTCGAGACAGTAGATAAAACCATACGCGTCAAGTTAAGGAAAAGTGTAAGTAAAGTTGATAGAGTGAAGGAAAATAATAAGGTATAAATTCTCTTGGATATATGAATGAGAGAACTTACAATGGACAGAATAGCTTGCTTATCAAAAGACCTCAATGAATTCTTTAATGAAAAAGCAGACGAAATATCAATTGCAGTAGGTTTTATAAAAAGAAAGAGAAAACTTAATGGCTCATCATTCATAAAAGCTATGGTTTTTGGTAACATAGGAGTTGATGATTGCAGCATAGAAACAGTGTGCTAATTGCTAAATGAAGACTCGATAGAAATTACAAAACAGGGTTTAGATTTTAGGTTTAGTGAAGAAGCAGTTGAGTTCATGAAAAAAATGTATAACGAAGCTTTGTGTTTATTAAAAAAAAGTCTACAGATTGATTGCAAAATTTTACAGCAATTTGGAAGCGTTAAATTATTGGATAGCAGCTACATTAGCCTGCCCAGTAGCATGGAAGATATGTACAAAGGATATGGCAGTAGCTATAGAGATTGTGAGAATAATACCAAATCAGTAATAAAGCTACAGTTAGTCTTTGATTACCTGAATCAAGCGCTAGATAAGTTAAATTTTATGGAAGGAATAAGGTCGGATCAAGGTTATAGGGATTATCTGAACGGTTTATCAGCCAATGATTTGCTAATATTTGACTTGGGCTACTTTGTGCCTAGTTCTTTTAAACAGATTGATGAAGCAGGTGCATATTTTGTTAGTCGTTATAAGTCTGATACCAATATATATGATATAGAAACAAATCAAAAAATAGAGCTATTGGAGTATTTGGAAGGTCAATTATCTTCAGAAAAAGAAGTATTATTAGGAAAGGAAGTAAAAATTAAGGTAAGAATTATATGTCAAAAGCTAACTGAAGAACAGTCTATGGCTAGAAGAAGAAAGGCTAATAAATTAGCAAAGTCACATGGATATACATCTTCTCAAAAGAATCAAAAGTTATTAGATTGGTCAATATTTATAACTAATGTTCCAGAGAGTAAAATTAATGCTGAACAAATATTGACGGTTTATAGAGTAAGATGGCAAATCGAATTACTATTTAAACTATATAAAAGTCATATCAATCTTGATAAACTAAAAGGAAAGACAAATCCATTTAGAGTATTGTGCGAGCTATACGCAAAATTATGTGCTATTCTCGTATTTCACGGAATGATTGGCTGTGTAAAACTAAAAAAGAACACGGAGCTCAGTTTAACAAAGGCATTTATTGAATTGAAAAGGCGGGTTAGAGAGCTCTTTTTGATATTAAACAATATTGTCAATAATTTAAAAATTTTTCTAAAAAAGCTTACTATAATCTGGTCAAAGTTTTCTTTGAAAGACAGATATAGGAAGACCAGGGTATCTACTTTAAGCTCTCTACATTCCTTAACTTGACGCGTATGGTAGATAAAACAGAATGGAATAAAACATTAGGTTTAGAAAAAGAGGGTGCTAAAGAGGTTAACACTTATTTAGGCTCGCTTATTGTTGAACAAGTTGCTTCTCAACAACAGACAGTATAGCCAAGTGAAATAAAAGAGGTAGATTAAGTCTGCCTCTTTGTTTTTTTTGATTTTTAGTGTTACGCGCATAACTGCATGGATGTTGCGATTCTCAAGGCAACGTATCTGTTTAGATGCATGGCTAATGCTGAAACAAAAATTCCAGTGTTCCCTTTCTTGTCATCCCAGTGCTTGACACATAACTGTACAAACATTCATTTTTGAAGGTAAATTGCACAACAGATAATGTCATTCCAGTGCTCCCTTTCTTGTCATCCAAGTAGCTGACACTGGGATCTGGTAGACAATGTTCATACAGCAGCTACTCGGATGACACCTTGTGCTTGCTGGCTATAATTGCTAAGGATTTTTATTTAATTTAACTGCATCTTTTGCCTTATCCAATAACCCATTAATAAAACCAATTTCGCTTGGTTTATCAAGTAAATCAGATGCAATGTTAGTATATTCATTAATGACAACTGGAACTGGCGTATCACAATTAGCTAACTCACATATTGCAACACGCAAAATAGATAAGCTTATAAGATTTAACCGTGAAAGGGACCAACTTGGGTGTAAATAAGACTCTATTATTTTATCATATTCTTCACTGCTTTTTATAACCTTATATAACAAGTTTTCTAAGAACTGATGTTCAAATTCTTCACATTCAAATATATCTTTCAACTTATTTATGTAGTCCTTAAGCTCACAATTTTCCAGTTTAAAAGTGCTTTTGTTGTAACCTACGAAAATATTTGAATAAGCAATTTGTACAGCAAGAAATCTTGCCGTGCTTCTTTTTATGCGCCACTTTTTATCTACTGGTTTTTCCTCCATTATTTTAATTTATTGTGTAAATCTATCATACGCAAAACAGTTGAGGCTGCATGGCCACCAACGTTCTTTTTGTTTTTATCAGCTCTAACTAGTGCTTTATCTTTGCTGTCAGCGGTAATTACACCCATACCAAGGGGTATTGCATAATGCATAACAACCTCATTTAAGCCTTCAATTACTCCTTTACAAACATATTGATAATGATCGGTTTCACCGCGAATTACGCACCCAAGAGCTAAATAACCATCATAATTAGTATGCCCACTCTTGACTGCAAAAAGAATTGTAGCTGGTATCTCAAATGTACCAGGAACCTCAACTACATCGTAACTGGCATTACTGCCTTTTAATTTATCAATTGCACCTTCAAGCAAAAGGTTCGCTATTTCAGTATAATAAATCGAATTAACTATTAGTATTCTCGACATTTACTACCACTTTTTTTGTTAAAAACAACTTTATTAATGACTGTTGAATTAGAGTTATAATATTACTAAATATCCAATATATTACCAGGCCGGCAGGAAAAGAAGAAAAAATAAAGACAGAAATGTAAGGTAAAAACTTCATAACATTTACTTGAATATCATCTTTACTGGTTTGATCTTTCTCACTTAGCTTCTGCTGAATTATCATGGTGGCACCGAAAATTATAGGTAAAATGCCTATAGAAACAGGAAAGTTATAATTAAACAACCCAAATAATGTAAAGATGTTCGTTGGGTCAGGAGCTGAAAGATCCTTAATCCATAAAAAAAAAGGAGCATGCCTCATCTCTATAGTAACAAATAATACTTTATATAGAGCAAAAAATACCGGTATTTGTATTAGCATGGGAAAAATGCTCGACATTGGATTTACGTTGTTTCTCTTAAACAATGCAATTGTCTCTTTATGCCGCTTTAAGCTGTCATTTTTATACAACTCTTTTACACGAGTTAGCTCAGGCTGCAAGCTTTTCACCTTGAACATTGAAACATATGATCTATTAGATAAGGGAAGCATCAAAAGTTTGATTACTAAAGTCAGCAATAATATTGCTAAGCCAAAATTCTTTAAAACGAAGTTAAAGTATTCAAGCAGTAAAAACACTGGTTTAGTTATAAAGTAAAGAACACCAAAATCTACAGCTTTATCAAACAAAGGTATATTGAGAGTATCCTTATAAGAATCCAGTAAATTCAACTTTTTTGCTCCAGCAAAAAAATAATTCACATTAGAAGTGCTTGCACCAGGAAGTATACTCTTATAAGACTTAACAAAATCTACTTGAAATTTATCAATATCATTAGCGTTAGTATGTTTAATGCTTACATTTATTTTATCAGATTTTTCAGGTATGATGGCTGTGAGCCAGTATTTATCAGCAAAACCAAACCAATTTTTTTCACTCGTGCTTGCTTTTATTAAATGTTTTTTGGAAATATCCTTATATGTCCACTCCTCTAGTTTATTATCAAATGCACCCAGTACTCCTTCATGGGATATCCAATAAGATTCGTTGATATTGTCACGTTTACGGTTAATTTTACCATAAGGAACCAAAACTACATTATCCTTTGTATTATTTTCAACAACTTGCTCAACTTTAAACATGTAATTATCGTCGAGGTTAATTTTCATTCTAAATAAAATGCCATTCTCATTGTCCCAAGATAAATTGACCTCTTTTTGATTAAGTTTATCTGCTCGCCAGACTGCTTTAGAATCTGGAACTTTAATCTTGTTACTCGGATCGAGCCACCCAAATTCTGCAAAATATACATCTTTTGATTCTGCAGGTGACAGTAACACCACTTGTGGAGAAGAAGAACTCGGTTCTAAGTGGTAATTAGTTAAAATTAAGTCATCAAACCTTGCACCTTTCAGAGAAATTGATCCTTTAATCATGTTATTGGTTAAACTAACCCTCTGTTCTCGAGTAGAATTAATAATTTCAGAACGATTTTGGTATATTATAGGAGCAAGGTCGTTAAAAGATTCGATATGTTCAATATTTTCAATCAATGGCTGGTTTTGGTTTGTACTAAAAAAATTATCATAAATAATACGCCAAGACACCATGATTAACATGGAAAGGATAGCTGCCAAAATTAAACTTTTTGCTTCTGACATGAAATTAAATCAAACATATCTTCTTAAAGTGTATACTAAATATTGTACTAAAACAATGAAATTTACTTATTTTTAATAATAACTTTTAACGCTGATCTTTAAAATTTATTTTAATAGCTTCAAATTTTAACAATATGAACGCGGTGAAAAATCTAGTTATTTGGTTGCTAATAATAGCCACTACTGCAATGCTTATTGATTCACAAAGGGACAAACTAAGCGACGGATTTCTCAGTACTTTTTTACCATATAAAGGAAGAATTCAAAATAGCGGTCAGAATAGTGGAAGTATTGAATTTACGAAGTCATATGATGGACACTTTTATATTCAGGCTCAAGTCAATGATCGCAATATAACGTTTTTGCTTGATACTGGAGCAACCGATATTGTTCTATCACAAAAAGACGCATTACATGTTGGTATTAACTTACAAAATGTTCAGGATTTTAAAATATATGAAACTGCGAAAGGTCAAATAAAAGCTGGAGTGGTTCAAATACCTCAAGTTAAAATAGGAAATTTTTTGATTAATGATGTACAGGCAAGCGTTAACACTCATTCTATGTCTCATTCACTACTTGGAATGAGCTTTTTAAGGTATTTTCATTTCACTATAAGAGATAATAAGTTGATATTATACCGCGACTAAACACTTCTACAATCTACTTATCAAAGCTCTGTAGGTTAATATAGGAGCAGAAATAAATATTGCAGAACAAGTGCCAATCAAAATACCAAAAAAAATGATCAAGCTGAAGTCTTTCACTGCATCTGTGCAGATTAATGCCAAAGGAAGAGCAGCAAGAAGGGTTGTACCCGAGGTTAATATAGTGCGAAATAATGTAGCGTTGATACTTGCATCTACTATCTCACTCATCCGCCCACTTTTACCACTCTTGCAATACTCTCGAATCCGATCGTATATAATTACTGAGTTATTGATTGAATAACCAATGACAGTGAGAAGAGCTGCAACTGATGAAATATTAAACTCAATGCCAGTTAGGCTAATAAAACCAACAGTTAAAATCACGTCATGAACCAGTGCTGTTATTCCACTGAATCCACATTGCCAATTAAATCTAAACCAAACGTAAAAAAATATTCCAACAATTGCGATCAACATGGATAACATTCCTTCAAATATTTGTGTTGAGCTTATTTGTGGGCCAACATAGTCTATTTTACGATAGCTTATTGAGCTCCCCAGCTTTTCTTCTAGTATGCTTTTTATCTTTTTGATTTTATCTTCATCTCCTTCATCTTTAAAACGCATGACTAAATTATCACCCGCTTTTGAACTCTGCACTGTAAAACCATTTTCTTTTAATGCATCGAGAATAGAGTGATTCTCATCTGAAGATTTTATCTCTATCAAAATTCCGCCTGCAAAGTCTATGCCTAAGTTCACTCCACGCAGCACAACAGTGAATATTGAAAAGATGATAAGAATAATGCTAATTAATGCAGTCAAATCCCTATATTTACTAAATTTTATATTGAGGTTATCTGGAATGAGTCTAAGTGCCATGCTATTTACTTAAACTTGAATTTTATATACTTTTCAAAAAATTCACTAGTTTATTCTGTGATTGTTTGACTATGTAAATTTTTCTGTCAGTTGATTCTTGTCTGTCAATTAAGTTCTATCTAGTGCAAACTTTGCAATTTTGAAGTACATTACAAGAGCAAAATACCGCCAATTTGGCCCATCATTTTATCTCTGCAAGCTTATCCCCCCTTGCTATGTTAGCAACGCAACCTAAGCTAGGTTCCTTCATAGCAGTGTTAGGTACACTGCCATATCTTTCAAAACTTTCATGCTCTATAGCTTCCTCAACACTTTTTCCTCCTAAAAGACAGTTTTCCCCTAAACTTTTTCCCCTATTTTTTAACTCATTAAGCCTTGCTCTGTTTTCCCCATCAATCTCCACTTTTATTTTATTGCTGCCTTTCTCACTAGGACTTAGATAAATACTTATCTCTCCTACCTCAGTAGTAAAAGACATTTCAATACCACCTTTTGAGACATCCATGTAATTTCTTTTTCCCCCTATTTCTTCTACATTTTCAACTCTTACTATACTTTCTCCAATTTTGAGTATGCCAACTCTTAAATTTAAGTCTTTGGCTTTTTCATTGTTTAGGATTTCTGCAACTTCAACAATACTATCTTGCGAGTACTCCATATAAAAATATCTATTATCCTTGTCTACTCCTAATACATTTTGAGTCTGCTTGCTTTTGTTTACAATACTTTCATATGCTAAACCTTTTAGCTTGCTTTCAATTTCCTTACATTTCTCAGAAAGACCATCATCAAATCCATTACAAGTAACTATCTGCTCAAACTCATTCCCATCGAAAAAATTATGGCGTTTTACCTTCCCACCTTCTAACAATAAATTACTAACAATGCTTTTGATAATGTCCTCTTCGGACACTTCATTTTTTTTGTTACAGTTTTGATCTTCACTTTCTTTGTTACAGTTTTTATCTTTACTTTGATAGGGAAAGTTATCAAATACAAAAGTGTTACTTCTGTTACTTATATGACTACCACTAGTAAGAGGTTGTCCGGAAACAAGTAAAAGGCTATAATATCTGAAATTTTAGTACGGGGTAAAGATGAGAAAAAAGTATCCAACAGATCTAAGCGAAAGGGAATGGGCAAGAATAGAAAAACACTTCAGAGTATCATACAAGAAAGGAGGAAGGCCGCCAAAGTATAGCAAAAGAGAAATATTAGAAGCAATTTTCTATGTATTGCGTACAGGGTGTCAATGGCGGTATTTACCAAATGATTTTCCGCTATGGAAGACTGTGTATGAGCAGTTCAGGCAATGGAAGAAGCAGGGAATTTTTGAGAAAATGAATTATGAAATTACAAAATATAGTAGAAGAAAAATAGGAAGGAATGAGCAGCCGAGTGCCTGTATAGTAGATAGTCAATCTGTAAAGACTACAGAAAAGGGGGGATCAAAGGCTATGATGGAAGTAAAAAAGTAAAGGGTAGAAAAAGGCATATAATTACAGACACTCAGGGTTTTATACTAGGTTGTTACGTAGGCGCTGCTAACGAAAATGATAGAGATGGTATTAAAATAGCATTAAACAATATGAGAACAAAATATACTAAAGTTAAAAAAATGTGGGCTGACATGGGATACCAAGGAAGAAATTTAAAGAATCACATAAAGGAAGAATATGACATAGATATTGAAATTGTTACAAGGCCTCCATGTAGATTTTGGGTGCACAAAGATACGCCACCTGAGCTACTACCAACAAGAGAACAAGGGTTTAAAGTACAGCCAAGAAGATGGGTTGTAGAAAGGACTTTTGCTTGGGTTAATAGGAATAGAAGGCTATCGAAGGAGTATGATTTACTCACAACATCCACTGAGAATTTCATATACCTAGCTATGAGTAGGGTTATGTTAAAGAGGGAATATGCTTGAATTTACTTGTTTCCGGACAACCTCTTAGATCTTTTATTTCTTCAAATACTGTATTTGTTACAGTTTTGTTACAACAACTACATTTTAAATTTAACATTACTTCTTTTTCTAAGTATTTAGCTACTATGCACTTAATACTTTCTGGAGTATTTTTTATATCTTTTTGTTCATTTTGTTCTGTTATACCTCTCACCTCCCCACAGCATTTATCAATCAGATCCTGTTTACTTTGAGTTAACGACATTTTTAGTTTCATAAAAAGTGAGTCTTTTAGAAAAGGATTATCATCTTCTGAATCCAAATCATCTGTTAACTCCATTGAATCAAAATTACCTGAGCTATAGTACGAACCCTTTTTTGAGTCCGAACTATCTTCTGAGTTCCCATCACTATCTAACCAATTGTCAACTTTCGGAAATTCTGAGCTTTTCTGTTCACCTTCAAAAGTCTGATTACTACCACCAGCGCCCTTTGTCAAATTTTCTTTACTTTCACAAGAACCATCTGAACCATAGCCCTCATTCCCTTTTGGATCTGAATCATCTGGATTACAATCAGAAGTTATTTCTGTATCTTCAGAAATCTGTTGATTATCACTTTCACCTAACAAACCACCATTTGTTGGATTACATACATTTTCTGTATATTTTTGATTATTTTGTGCTTCTATTTTCTCCTTTTCGTACAACAGTTTAAACTGATCCTCATCGTCAGAATTGTGACCTGAATCACAAATTACATGATCATTGCAGGTAGAATTATGCTCTACTGAATCAGTACTTTCAAAAATTTGTGGATTATTACTTCCGTCTGGCAAATTACCTGATAAACCAGTCTGATGATTATTTTCACCTACCCAACCATCAGTTGTTGTTGGAATATATATTCCTGTATATCTTTGGCTATCAAGAGAATCATTAGTTAATTGTACTGCTGTATAAGTTGTCCGGTCATCCTCATCATCGGAACTAATACCTGAATCATGGCCATCATCTTCTTTAATCTTTTGAGTTTCTATATCGTGTTCATTTATTTCGCTCGACGAATCATAGTTGGAAGGGTTATACTGTTGATTAGGACGTTTAAAAATTTGACGCCAATCGCTGTAAGGCTCCTTAAAATCGAAAGCAGTGCGTATAACTTTTTCCTTGCCTGATACCCCACCATTCATATTGTATAACCATTACTCACTAATCCCTTAGTGAATATCGTAATATATAGGTCTGTCAATAAAAAAATATAACTTTCTTTGGTTCTAACCTTTGCAAATCAGTATCTATAGCCCGGTAATTTCTCATATATTGCACTCTGGACCTAGGAGCGTTGTTAATAAATCCACGACAGCTAGACAACCTTCGCCCGTTTACTAAAAGGAAAAGCAGCAAAGAGCGAACCAAAAGCGATGAGAAAGGATCCAAGCCAGATTATAGACATTCCAGGTTTATAGTGCACTTTAGCTGCAATTTTGCTCTTACTCTTATCAATCTCTCCAATTACAACATAAATATCAGAAAGCAAATTGTGGTAGATACTGCTTTCAACATTTTTTTGACCTTCCGCAAGGTAAAATCTATATTCAGGGGTCATCTCACCTAATATCTTATTATTCAGCAAATTCCTGATATACATTGTACCTCTCACTGCATGGAAATTTTTTTCTTTTATTAGCTCAATATTTCGTAAAGTAACTTTAAATTTATTGACTGTTATGCTATCCCCTATTTTTAAGTAATTTTCTTTTTTCTCCTGCCAACCAACCGAATATGCTATACCAAGCACTAGAATTGCCACTCCAGCATGAGCTGCCATCATTGCATAGTAGGATTTAGAAACTTTTCTTGCTAATAAAATTGATTCACCAAATGCTACCTTAAATAAACAAATTCTTTTACTGTATGCTTCTAAAACAAAGATTAATAATGCTATGGAGATAGTAATTGATAGCACAATTATTAGCTCCATGTGAAAAATAAACGGCAAAATAGCTGCAGCACTACAAAATGAAAATCTATATTCACGGAATATTGGCAATAGACTATTTCCCTGCCAACTGCAGTATTGCCCAATTATCGTGAGGGCTAGAATAGCCAGTGCAATAGGATTAAATAAAGAATTGTAATATGGTGCTCCAACTGAAATTAATTCACCGGTTAAATATTCGAGCACTGTAGGGTATAAAGTGCCAACGAACACAATGAAAAAGGCAGTGATGAATAATAAATTGTTCATCAGCATCATCGTAAGGCGTGAAAAGAATCTTCTACCCTCTGTCACTTGAGTAGCAGGTTTCTTTTCAGATTCCAGTGTCAAGCATTGGAATGACATCGCAGACGTGTGATTTTTTCTCGTAAATACTACAAATATTACTAAGCTACTGACTGTAATTACACCAAGTAGAGCTAATATATACAGTCCATACCTTGGATCATCTGCAAACGTGTGCACTGAGGTGAGTATTCCTGAGCGGACTAGAAATGTTCCAGTCACACTCAATATAAAAGTTGTAAGCGTAAGTAAAATAGCAAAGTTCTTTAAAACATTGAAATTCCGTACCACGAGCAACAAATGTGTCAGCGCTACTGCAATTAGCCACGGCATCAAAGAAACGTTTTCCACTGGATCCCAAAACCAAAATCCACCCCACCCAAGTTCGCGATATGCCCACCAGCTACCCAAGCTGATGCCCAAAGTGAGCAGCGACCAAGAAATAAGTACCCAAGGCCTGACAATTTTAGCCCAAACATTTCCTTCAACTTTTGCAATTAATCCAGCTATAGAGAGCGAAAAAGGAACGCTAAACCCAAGGTACCCCAAATATAATATCGGTGGATGAATAGCAAGGCCTATATCTTGCAATATCGGATTAAAACCAAGACCATCTTTTTCAACGCTTGGCATTTTAGTGAAGGGGCTGGATTCAAGTAAAGTGAACAGTAAAAAACAAAAGCAAATCAAGCCTTGGGTGATCAAGGATACTTTCTTCAATTTACTGTCGTTATCAGTAAAAATATCCATCAGAAATAGGTAAAAGGTAAGCACTAATGCCCAAAGCAACATGGACCCTTCTTTATTTCCCCAAACACCACAAATCTTGTAGATCAAAGGTTTTGTTGTGTGTGAGTGGTAGTATACGTTTTCAAGTGAAAAATCATTTGTAATGTGGCAGTAGATCAAAATAGCCATTGACGCTGATACACAAAAAAATATGGCAGTGGTAATAAACCGACAAGAACTAAGCGGTAAAAACAAATATGTCAAAGACAATAAGCAGGCTAGCAATAGCAATATATTCCCAAGTTCAGGCATAAAAAATTATAGTTTTTATATAAACAATATTACTGATGACAAGTAAGAAGTTAAAGTGTTAATTGATGCTAGCATAATGCTCCCGTAGTTAGCTGTGCTAGTATTAATTAAAAATTAAATATTAAATCTTTATACTTTTATAGATAGCGTTAATATTGAGGTAACATTGTGGGTACAACTAAGATTAGTAAATTTCCATTCAATATAAAAGGTAAAGTGGCAAAACAACATGCCGAACCAATAATCGAAAAAAATCTCTATACTATTTTAGGATTCAAAGATATAGAAGATTTTGAAAATAAGACAAGTAAACTTGTTAATAAAAAAGTTTGGCAATCATTTGTTGACTGCTTTGCAAAAGAAATAGATTATGCAGCAACCGAAGAAGTTGTAAAAAACATCGTTTGTAACATTGCAAAGAGTGATCAAGGTAATGCTTTTACCAAAACTGAACATCTCATATTAAATGAAAAGCAAGATAATAAAAAGAGAGAAAAAGCGATTAGAAAAGCTATTAGTATTTTGAGAAAAATCAATCCAGAAAAAGCCTTTAATGAACTTTCAGTAATAAAAAAACAAGCTGAAGATTTTTTACAAACCGATTTTTGTAAAGCACAGAGTAAATCACTTCAAGGATTTGCTCCCTCTGGTGGACAGCTCTTTGCGGAAACTCTGAAATATATAGAAACACTAGAAAGATTATCCGAAGTAAAAAAAGAAGGGCTAGTTAGAGATTTCTTGTTAAATCATGTTAGTTTATTGAATAAAAAGTATCCTAAATCACAAGGTAAAAGGGAAGATGCTATAACAATACTATCAAGTGATGAGTTGAAGAATTTTTACAATAAAGGTGTAAAAGAAGGAATGTTACAACCAATGGCATCTTACAAAGGATGCAGAAACCTGTATGACAAAATGAACCAGATAAAAAATGAATCCAAAAGTATAATTAAAAGAGAAGAACGGGAAGAAAATTTAAAGAAAATAGATAAGTCGATAATCAGCGCAATTAATGACATAAAAAAACATAGAGAAGCAATCCTTAACTGTAAAGACTTTCAAAATTCTTACATAAAAGAGAAAAAAGAACATCCATTTAGAGGCAACGCATGTCAAAAAATGATTGATATATATCAAGAGAGAATTGTTTGATATCAGGAGAAAATTCGTCAAAACTTAAACCAAATAAAAGCGATATTAAAAAGTGCGCCGCAAGAAATGGATGATGTGGAAGAATTCGAGGAAATAATTGATGATATACATGAAGCAAAGTGTATGGTCCCAGAGAGTGATGGTATACTATCATCATCATTTAAGGAGTCATTATGGGACAGATATTACATGGGTGCGCCAAAACAACACAGACGATTCGTAGAGCAATACAAAATAGAAAAGAGAGCATAGCAAAACTCTCCAAGCATTATAACCTTAATCCAAAAACTATTATTAAGTGGAGAAAACGTTCATTTACGAAAGATGCTGATATGGGTCCAAAGCATCCAAGATCAACTGTTTTAACGCTAGAAGAGGAAGCTATAATAGTTACATTTCGCAAGTATACACTACTGCCACTAGATGATTGCCTTTACGCTCTGCAGTCTACAATTCCGCATTTGACTCGCTCTAGCTTGCATCGTTGTTTACAAAGACACAACATTAGCAGATTACCAACTGTTGATGGAGAAGTTAAGTCAAAAAAGAAATTCAAACAATATCCTATCGGTTACTTTCATATTGATATTGCTGAAGTTAGAACTGAGGAGGGCAAATTACATTTGTTTGTTGCTATTGATAGGACATCCAAATTTACCTATGTTGAGTTGTGTAACAGTGCTACAAAACCCATAGCTGCTGAGTTCTTACGTAATTTGATTAGAATTTTACCGTATAAAATCCATACTATTTTGACAGATAACGGTATACAATTTACAAACCAGAAGCGTCATAAGTATGCTTTCCAACATATATTTGATAGAGTTTGCGAAGAGAATGTTATTGAACATCGTTTGACAAAAGTTAGCCATCCTTGGACGAATGGGCAAGTCGAGCGTATGAATAAAACTTTAAAGGATGCTACAGTTAAGAAGTATTACTATCAATCGCACCAGCAACTTAAAGAACACCTTTATAACTTTGTTATGGCTTATAATTATGCAAAGAGACTCAAAACTCTTAAGGGTCTTACTCCTTATGAATTTATATGTTATCAGTGGACACAGTCTCCAGAATTATTTATACTAAATCCACACCATCACACTCTGGGACCATACACTTAGTCTGTGTTTTAATTTGGTTGTGTTTTATTAAAAAAACTTTAGATTTATTTTATAATCGATACTCAAATATAATGACTCAAACTTGGGATTTGTTGCAAACAGGGCAAAAGGAAGGCTATAAAATTGCGTATACTAATGCTCGTATTATCGACCCGGAAACTAAACTTGATATAAAAGGTTCATTATTGACTGAAGGGGATAAAATTGTTGACTTTGGTGAATCATTATTTTCAACAAGTGGAGTTGATGAAACAATAGACTGTAAAGGGCTTGTTCTAATGCCAGGCCTTATTGACATTCACGTACATTTTCGTGAACCAGGCCAGGAACATAAAGAAACTATATATACAGGCAGCAAATCTGCAGCTGCGGGGGGAGTTACAACTGTAGTTTGTCAGCCAAACACTGTTCCAGCAATTGATAGCGTTATTTTGGCTAAATATTTGAAATATAGAGCACTTGAAACTTCACATGTAAACGTTGAATTTTACGCTAAAATCACCACTTCGGAAGAAAAGTTGACTGAAATGGCACTTTTAAAGGAAGCAGGTGCGGTTGGGTTCACTGATGATGGCATGCCAGTTATGAACCCAATGATTATGAGACAGGCACTGCTTTATTCAAGTATGCTGAATGTCCCTATTGCTCAACATGCAGAAGATTTAAATTTATCTGCTGGTGGCGCAATCAACGAAGGTAAAATTTCTGAAGAATTGGGAGTAAAGGGGATCTTGAGTGCGTCAGAATCGGTTATGGTAAATCGTGATATACTGCTAATGAAGGATATGGAAAATGTGCACTACCATATTCTACATGTCTCTTCAAAAGATTCACTTGATGCTATTAAACGTGCAAAAGATTTGGGATTAAATGTTACGTGCGAAGTAACCCCTCATCACTTCACTTTGACTGAAGATATAGTAAAACAACATGGGGCAATTGCAAAAATGAATCCGCCGCTTCGCACTGAAGAAGATCGTTTAGCTATGGTTGAAGGTTTAAAGACAGGTGTGATTGATTGCATTGCAACTGATCACGCTCCGCATGATCGTAGTTCTAAAGATCTACCACTTGAAAATGCTGCATTTGGTATTGTTGGTCTTGAAACAATGCTGCCCCTTTCACTTGAACTCTATCACAGTGGGCAAATGGGTCTACTTGATGTGCTTGCAAAATTGACATATAAGCCTGCAGATATAATACACATACCACGTGGTCGTATACAAAAAAACCTTGCTGCAGACTTAATTTTAGTTGACCTCAATCATGAATGGGAAATTAAAACTGACAACTTTGCTAGTAAATCAAAGAATTCTCCTTTCGATGGTCGCAAAGTAAAAGGACACGTAGTACGTACTGTTGTGTCCGGCAAAACTATATACTCGCAGAAGAGTTAGTTATCATATCTTATCTATTCCAATTTGTTATCACCAGAATGGGCTAAGTGCACCTAAATTTAAATTAAGAAATCTTACACTGTCTCCGAATAAACACATCCTCTTATCTTTCCCTAATCTGTAAAGTTATTTTGTCTATCAATCTGATTCCAAAACAGCAAAATTATTGTATAATGTTACTTTGAAGTTTTATTTTCAATGCACAAGTTTGCAATACTTTTTTCTATACTGCTTGCAATAGTTGCTTACTACCTAAACAATGAAATCATATTTGAAATAGCAAAGCTATTTAGTGATATCTTTATCAGCTTGCTCAAATTAATAAGCTTACCTCTGGTTTTTTTATCCATAGTTTCCACAATTTCCGGGCTCAAAGACTCAATTGAAATCAAAGTCTTAGTTAAGAAAACACTATTTTATACTCTGCTTACAACTATTATAGCTGCGTTTGTTGCATTATCGTTTTATTTGTTAATAGATCCAGCAAGAAAAAATTTCATAAGTAATACAATAGGGAGTATTAACAGCAATAACCACAGTTATTTTTCATATTTAAAATCACTCATTCCTTCTAATTTTGTGCAAGTTTTTCTTGAAAATAATATGATTGGTAGCATATTAATCGCTTTTTTGATGGGTGGAGCTATTGTTTCACTTTCAAAAGAAAAGCAGGATATATTATATCAAGTATTCTCTGCACTTTTTGATACGCTACTTAAAATTGCTCAAGGGTTATTAAAATTTATTCCGCTTGCTGTTTGGTCTTTTATTACTTGTTTTTTACATGAATTAAAAGGCGGTAGTGAGTTCTACAATCTTTTATGGTATTTTGTTTGCATAATGTCTGCAAATTTTGTGCAGGCATTTCTGATTTTACCGCTATTTATGTGGTATAAAGGCATATCACCAATTCAAACGCTGAAAGGGGTTATGCCAGCACTCACACTTGCGTTTTTTTCTAAATCATCCAGTGCAACATTGCCAACAACTATAGAATGTGTGCAGAACAAGCTAAAGGTGCCAAAGAAATTATCGTCTTTTATTTTACCAATATGCACAACAATTAACATGAATGCATGTGCTGCATTTATACTAATCACTGTAATGTTTGTTGCAGAAATGAACGGATACGTATTTTCCTTAAGCGAAATGTTGATATGGATTTTTTTAGCTACAGGGGCTGCAATTGGTAACGCTGGAGTGCCGATGGGGTGCTATTTTATGGCAACCAGTTATCTCATGTCGATGAATGTTCCTCTGCATATTATGGGACTGATTTTGCCTATTTATACAATCATCGATATGTTTGAAACTGCAATAAATGTGTGGTCTGATGTTTGTATCACTCAGATAATTAATAAAGAATGTAATAGTGAAACTTAAAAAATGATATTAGACGAAAATAACCTAATAATAAAAGAATTTAAAGAAGCAGAAGCAATTTTGCATGGGCATTTTGTTTTATCATCCGGGCTGCATAGTGACACATACATACAGTGTGCGAAGATTTTTGAAAATCCAAGCAGAGCCATGAAAGTTTGCGCATTATTAGCAGATAAAATAAAAAAAGAATTAAATAGCTCCATAGATTTAATATTATCTCCTGCAATTGGTGGAATAATTGTGGGTTATGAGATTGGCAGGCAGCTTGGAATAAAGACAATGTTTTGCGAGCGCGTTAATGGTAAGTTTGAATTACGCCGTGGATTTAAGATCAAAAAGGGTGAGAAAATATTGCTCATTGAAGATGTAATAACCACAGGTAAATCTTCACTTGAAGCAGTGGAATGTGCAGAAGGGGAAGGAGGTAAAGTTGTTGCTGAAGCTTCTTTGATAAAGAGAAATAGTGAAACGAAACTGCCTTTTCCTGTCATATCTTTGATTGAACTGAACATCAAAAACTACAGCGAGGAAGAACTTCCAAGTGAATTAAAACAACTACCCATAACAAAACCTGGGAGTAGGGAATATTTAACAAAGTAATCCTATAATATCTTGGAAACACAGCATTTATACACAGCTTTAGTTATTTACTCCAAGTGTATTTTATGTATACTTATTACTAAATTAATTTTGAAATGATAGAAAATGAACGAATTTAAATCGATCCGAAATATAGCAATAATCGCACACGTTGACCACGGTAAAACTACTTTACTTGATAACATGTTAAAACAAAGTGGCACATTCCGCGAGAATCAAGAAGTTCAAGAACGAGTGATGGATAGTGGCGACCAAGAACGTGAGCGCGGGATTACAATACTTGCAAAATGCACATCAATAATGTGGGGTGATGAAAAAATCAATATTATTGATACGCCAGGGCACGCAGACTTTGGTGGAGAAGTAGAAAGGGTATTGTGCATGGCAGACGGCGTGTTGCTGCTGGTTGATGCTGCAGAAGGTCCCATGCCACAAACAAAATTTGTGCTCTCAAAAGCACTAAAAGCAAATTTGAAGCCAATTGTGATAATCAATAAGGTCGATCGACCAGACAGCAGAATTGATGAAGTATTAAATGAAATATATGAGTTATTTTTTAACCTTGATGCAACCAACGAGCAGCTAGATTTTCCAGTGTTGTATGCTTCAGGTAGAAATGGCTGGTGTGCTAAGGAGCTTTCTGATGAAAGAAAAGATTTAAGCCCATTATTTTCAACGGTTATAGATTATATAAAACCTTCTGTTTATAATCAAAATGCACCTTTTGCTATGTTGGTCACTCTACTTGAGTCTGATAAGTTTCTTGGCAGAATATTGACAGGAAAGGTTTATCAGGGCATTGCAAAAGTCAATTCAGATCTTAAGGTGCTTGACCTCGATGGCAAAGTAATTGAACGAGGAAGATTAACTAAGTTGCTCTCATTTTCTGGCTTGAAACGCATTCCAGTAGAACAAGCTGTGGCAGGAGACATAATTGCAATTGCAGGGCTTGAGGAAGCTTCAGTTTCAGACACTATAGCAGCACCAGAGGTTACAACTGCAGTAAGCTCAACTCCAGTTGATCCGCCGACAATGGCGATTACTCTGAGTGTTAATGATTCACCTTTTGCTGGGCAAGAAGGTACAAAGCTTACCTCAACTGCTATAAAGGATCGCTTATACGCGGAGGCAGAAACAAATGTTGCAATTACTGTGACTTTAGCACCAAGCGGTGAAGCGTTTGAAGTAGGTGGACGTGGTGAGCTACAGCTTGGGGTGTTAATTGAAAATATGAGGAGAGAAGGTTTTGAGCTTTCGGTATCACGCCCTCGAGTGCTATTTAAGGAAGAAGATGGCAAAAAACTTGAACCTATAGAGGAAGTAGTAATTGATGTAGATGATGAATATAGTGGAATCATCATGGAAAAACTCAGCTTCCGTAAAGGTGAAGTAACTGACATGAGACCTTCTGGTAATGGCAGGACAAGATTAACGTTTTTAGTGCCATCAAGAGGATTAATCGGTTATCAAGGAGAGTTTTTAACTGATTCTCGTGGCACAGGCATAATTAACCGTTTATTTCACAGTTATGCTCCACATAGAGGTCCAATTTCTGGAAGGCGCAATGGAGTTTTAATTTCTACAGATAAGGGTGAGGCTGTGGCATATGCAATTTTCAATTTGCAAGACAGGGGAATTATGTTTATTAAGCCACAGGATAAGGTATATTGTGGCATGGTTGTCGGCCAGCATAGCCGTGACAATGATTTGGAGATAAATGTGTTAAAGGGTAAGCAATTAACAAACGTAAGAGCTTCAGGTAGTGATGAAGCTATAAAGCTCACTCCACCAAAGATAATGACACTGGAGGATATGATAGCGTATATAGATGATGATGAATTGGTGGAAGTAACTCCAAAATCTATACGTTTACGCAAGAAATTCCTTGATCCAAATGAACGTAAGCGTGCAGGAAGGGCAAAGAATAAGGAGTAATCAGAGGTTGAACATTTGCGAAAAATAGTGTATAATTATTCGTCTCCTAATTGTATTTAATTATGGCCTTTTCGAAATTTCTCGATCCAAAAAACAATTTCGCGTTCAAGAGAATATTTGGCACTGAGAAAAATAAAGATATTCTCATTCACTTTCTCAATGATATATTGGGCTTCGCTGGCAAAGATGAAATAGAAGAAATAGAATTTCTCAGCACTATCATGGATGCTGAGATTGCCTCTAAAAAACAAAGTATTGTTGATGTTTTCTGTACTGATTCTGCTGGAACCCAGCTAATTATTGAAATGGTGCGACCTGAAAGTCTTCGGTCATATTGTTTAAAAGGAGAGGAATTCCTTCAGAAAGAAACTAAAAGAGTTCTAAAACTTATTAAACCAGATGTTTTGCCATCTGAGTCTACGCATCAATGCGAATCGGGTAACCGGTTGGTGCCAAGCGATGCGGACAATGAACCTCCTCTTGAAAAAGAAGATGCTCAATCGTGAAAGGAGCATAAACTACAAGCATCATGTGGTTGGAGAGCTAGGCTTAGTGGTATGGTGAACGTAAGTGAAGCTTCATAAGTATCGTAACGATTAAAGAGCTAAAGATGCTGATAAGCTCCGACCAAAAGGTAATGTGACATTTTTCATTTCTGGATGTACGCAAATCACCGGTATAGAGAAGTCACCTAACCCACTGTTGTATGACAGAAGGAACAGGGTAAGCCTGTATTTCCTCCTATATGGCAAGCAAACCGCAAGGAACGCTGATGAAAATGCAGGTAAAGGATAATGGAGAAAGCGAATGCCATTTTGTAACGAAATGTATAGAATTTGTAACATTAATTCGCGTGAAAACGAGCAGATTTCCATTTGGTCCCTCGTGACAAGAAACTTTGTTAACCACTTGAGGTAGAGAAGCAGATGACCTTACCCACAGAAATGATGAAGAAATTAGGAATATTTTTTACAAAAAGGACAATACTAACAAAAGAACTTTATTCTATTTAGAATATAAAGTTACAATAAATTTTCCTGTCATCTCCAAATAAATTACATTAACTTAGTATTGTATATTGTTAATAACTTAAATAATACAACCATTTTCAGCAACAAAAACCAAAGGTCTTGAGATACAAGATATTTGTATGGTTAGATGTATGGTCCCAGAGTGTGATGGTGTGGATTTAGTATAAATAATTCTGGAGACTGTGTCCACTGATAACATATAAATTCATAAGGAGTAAGACCCTTAAGAGTTTTGAGTCTCTTTGCATAATTATAAGCCATAACAAAGTTATAAAGGTGTTCTTTAAGTTGCTGGTGCGATTGATAGTAATACTTCTTAACTGTAGCATCCTTTAAAGTTTTATTCATACGCTCGACTTGCCCATTCGTCCAAGGATGGCTAACTTTTGTCAAACGATGTTCAATAACATTCTCTTCGCAAACTCTATCAAATATATGTTGGAAAGCATACTTATGACGCTTCTGGTTTGTAAATTGTATACCGTTATCTGTCAAAATAGTATGGATTTTATACGGTAAAATTCTAATCAAATTACGTAAGAACTCAGCAGCTATGGGTTTTGTAGCACTGTTACACAACTCAACATAGGTAAATTTGGATGTCCTATCAATAGCAACAAACAAATGTAATTTGCCCTCCTCAGTTCTAACTTCAGCAATATCAATATGAAAGTAACCGATAGGATATTGTTTGAATTTCTTTTTTGACTTAACTTCTCCATCAACAGTTGGTAATCTGCTAATGTTGTGTCTTTGTAAACAACGATGCAAGCTAGAGCGAGTCAAATGCGGAATTGTAGACTGCAGAGCGTAAAGGCAATCATCTAGTGGCAGTAGTGTATACTTGCGAAATGTAACTATTATAGCTTCCTCTTCTAGCGTTAAAACAGTTGATCTTGGATGCTTTGGACCCATATCAGCATCTTTCGTAAATGAACGTTTTCTCCACTTAATAATAGTTTTTGGATTAAGGTTATAATGCTTGGAGAGTTTTGCTATGCTCTCTTTTCTATTTTGTATTGCTCTACGAATCGTCTGTGTTGTTTTGGCGCACCCATGTAATATCTGTCCCATAATGACTCCTTAAATGATGATGATAGTATACCATCACTCTCTGGGACCATACAATTAGAGGTTGTCCGGAAACAAGTAAAAGGCTATAATATCTGAAATTTTAGTACGGGGTAAAGATGAGAAAAAAGTATCCAACAGATCTAAGCGAAAGGGAATGGGCAAGAATAGAAAAACACTTCAGAGTATCATACAAGAAAGGAGGAAGGCCGCCAAAGTATAGCAAAAGAGAAATATTAGAAGCAATTTTCTATGTATTGCGTACAGGGTGTCAATGGCGGTATTTACCAAATGATTTTCCGCTATGGAAGACTGTGTATGAGCAGTTCAGGCAATGGAAGAAGCAGGGAATTTTTGAGAAAATGAATTATGAAATTACAAAATATAGTAGAAGAAAAATAGGAAGGAATGAGCAGCCGAGTGCCTGTATAGTAGATAGTCAATCTGTAAAGACTACAGAAAAGGGGGGATCAAAGGCTATGATGGAAGTAAAAAAGTAAAGGGTAGAAAAAGGCATATAATTACAGACACTCAGGGTTTTATACTAGGTTGTTACGTAGGCGCTGCTAACGAAAATGATAGAGATGGTATTAAAATAGCATTAAACAATATGAGAACAAAATATACTAAAGTTAAAAAAATGTGGGCTGACATGGGATACCAAGGAAGAAATTTAAAGAATCACATAAAGGAAGAATATGACATAGATATTGAAATTGTTACAAGGCCTCCATGTAGATTTTGGGTGCACAAAGATACGCCACCTGAGCTACTACCAACAAGAGAACAAGGGTTTAAAGTACAGCCAAGAAGATGGGTTGTAGAAAGGACTTTTGCTTGGGTTAATAGGAATAGAAGGCTATCGAAGGAGTATGATTTACTCACAACATCCACTGAGAATTTCATATACCTAGCTATGAGTAGGGTTATGTTAAAGAGGGAATATGCTTGAATTTACTTGTTTCCGGACAACCTCTTAGGAGTTTCTTAGAAGAACAATGGGAAATTTTCTTGTAATTCTATTTATAGTTTTCTATGCATTTGATGCACACGCTGATGGAGCAACAGATGTAATGTGTAATGTAATAGGTTACGTTCATGGAATAGGTGGACCAATGATTACAGTGGTAATAATTGGTTCAAGCTTACTTGCAATATTTGGCAGAATGCCTTGGCCTGCACTTTTCGCACTGGGTATGTTTGTTGCTGTGTTTTTTGGTGCTCCTCAAATTGTAACAAAGGTAACAGAAAAAGAAGTTTGTTGTCTTTTTAAAGGTCAAACCTTGGAGAATGGAAAGTGTGTTGCTGCTCCTGGATATGAACGTGTAGGTACAGGTTATGCTTGTCGTTCCGGTTGGGCGCTAACTAATAAAGGCTACTGTATAAAAGCTGGCCAAGATCCTTCAAAGTATTGGAAGTGAAAATGGTGCTTTTATAGAGTTAAATCTAACAAACCGCAGAGTATATAATTAACATCCACGCCTTTAGTTAGATTCCACTCACGCTTTATTACGTTGTACTCCATGCCAGCCATGTTTTGCAGCGTTACATTATTTTCTCTTAAGTGATTTGCAATTTCTGACGGCTTGAGAAATTTATTCCAGTTATGTGTACCTTTTGGCAGCCAATTTAATATGTACTCTGCACCAATTATTGCAAGACAAAAGGATTTAATAGTTCTATTTATTGTGGATATAAAGATTAACCCCTCCGGTTTTAGCAGTTCTATCGCTTTTTTCATGAAAAGCTCTAAATTATCCACATGTTCAACTACTTCCATCAGCAGAACCACGTCGTACTTCTTGTCATTGCTTAGCTCTTCAATGCTGGTGTGTATATATTCTATATTTAACCCTACTTTTTTTGCATGTGAATGCGCTACTTTTATGTTTTCTTCACATACATCTATTCCCACAACGTTAATGCCAACGCGTGCCATTGACTCTGACAAAATGCCACCACCGCATCCAACATCAAGCAATGATAATTCTTTCAAATTGCATTTTTTTAACTCTTTTATTTTCTCAATAATGTAAGATACTCTAACAGGATTCATCATGTGCAATGGTTTGAATTTGCCGTTCTCATCCCACCACTGGCCTGCCATTTTAGCGAATTTTGATATTTCATCTTCGTTATAAGTTTTTGTTTTTTTTTTCTTAGAGGTTATATTGCTGAGTTTATCAAGGCGTTTTTTATGTCTGCTTTCTTTTGAAAATTCTGTTTCGAGGAATTGTTTGACTATGTCTTTTGCTAATCCACTCGCAGTAAACCCTGCACCAAGACACAGTACATTTGCGTTGCCATGCTCGCGAGCTAATTTTGCGATCTCAACACTGTTACATAAAGCAGCGTAGATTCCTTCAAAACGATTTGCCACAGTACTCATGCCCAAACCTGTACCACAAATTAATATCCCATAATTTGCTTTTTTGCTTGTTATATCTTCTACAACTTTAACAGCATAGTTTGGGTAATCTACACACTTTTGCTTAACAGTGCAGCCTTGATCTACTACTCTGTAACCTAGGGCTTCCAGGTAAGGTTTTATTTCTGATTTTAATTCATAACCAGCATGATCTGAGGCAATTGATACTATACCTAACATATAAGAAATAAGGACATTTTATATGGGTTTGAACTTTCTGTCAAGTCATTCAATGCTTCTGACCTTTTGGGAGTTCTAAAGCTATAGCTAAGGTTTTCCTACGTCATACCGCAATTCATTCCACAACTGTACGAACATTGTGATTTGAGAATAATCTCCGCCAGGAAGGGTGTCATCCCAGTGCTTTGGCACTGAGATCCAGAAAACTTAATTTTAAATAAGTACACCAGATAGCTGTATAATAAGAACTGGATTCCAGTGTCAAGCACTGGAATGACACCTTCTGTATAAATATTAAGAAATTTACCAAACGAAAAAAAAGGCAAAAGAAGCCCCGTGGTTGGCTAATTACTTACATTATACTTTCAAGTATGGCGTTTTTTTATTCTAAACACTTAGATGTATGGTCCCAGAGTGTGATGGTGTGGATTTAGTATAAATAATTCTGGAGACTGTGTCCACTGATAACATATAAATTCATAAGGAGTAAGACCCTTAAGAGTTTTGAGTCTCTTTGCATAATTATAAGCCATAACAAAGTTATAAAGGTGTTCTTTAAGTTGCTGGTGCGATTGATAGTAATACTTCTTAACTGTAGCATCCTTTAAAGTTTTATTCATACGCTCGACTTGCCCATTCGTCCAAGGATGGCTAACTTTTGTCAAACGATGTTCAATAACATTCTCTTCGCAAACTCTATCAAATATATGTTGGAAAGCATACTTATGACGCTTCTGGTTTGTAAATTGTATACCGTTATCTGTCAAAATAGTATGGATTTTATACGGTAAAATTCTAATCAAATTACGTAAGAACTCAGCAGCTATGGGTTTTGTAGCACTGTTACACAACTCAACATAGGTAAATTTGGATGTCCTATCAATAGCAACAAACAAATGTAATTTGCCCTCCTCAGTTCTAACTTCAGCAATATCAATATGAAAGTAACCGATAGGATATTGTTTGAATTTCTTTTTTGACTTAACTTCTCCATCAACAGTTGGTAATCTGCTAATGTTGTGTCTTTGTAAACAACGATGCAAGCTAGAGCGAGTCAAATGCGGAATTGTAGACTGCAGAGCGTAAAGGCAATCATCTAGTGGCAGTAGTGTATACTTGCGAAATGTAACTATTATAGCTTCCTCTTCTAGCGTTAAAACAGTTGATCTTGGATGCTTTGGACCCATATCAGCATCTTTCGTAAATGAACGTTTTCTCCACTTAATAATAGTTTTTGGATTAAGGTTATAATGCTTGGAGAGTTTTGCTATGCTCTCTTTTCTATTTTGTATTGCTCTACGAATCGTCTGTGTTGTTTTGGCGCACCCATGTAATATCTGTCCCATAATGACTCCTTAAATGATGATGATAGTATACCATCACTCTCTGGGACCATACATCTTAATAACCGCGATTTAGCTGCTTTTAAGCCGCAACTAATCTAAATTATAAACGTTAAGAAATTTACTAAACAGAAAAAAAGGCAAAAGAAACCCTAGGGTAGCTAGTTATTCACTATCCATTTTTTAAGTTGGCGTTTTTTAATGTTTTAAATGCTTTATAAGCGTATTTCAGCTTGTGTAGGTCAAAACCCGGAAATTTGATAAAGACATAAGGTGCACATAGTGCAAAAAATTAAACATGAGACGCCAGATACGTTGAGTTTTTTTGTCATTTAATCTGTACAGAGAAGATAAATAAATAGCTTCAGTTTCATGATAAGGGCGCTGGCGAGGTTTGTCAAGGAAGTTTTTTGTTTCTGTGGGCTACCTGGATGACAGGATTGCTCTTGAATTTGTATAGCTACATTGTCGGTAAATCTAAATTGCTTTAGTTATAGAAATAAATTTCGAGTCAGATGTGTATAAATTCTATATAATTTTTATCCTACTACTAATTCAATAAGATGGATCACATAGATATTATAAAATCAAAATTATTATTATCCGACATAGTAGGTAAAAAAGTCAGATTAATAAAAAGAGGAGATAGTTTTGTTGGGCTCTGTCCATTTCATAACGAAAAAACCCCATCTTTTTCGGTGAGCAATACTAAGGGGTTATATTACTGTTTTGGTTGCTTAGCTAGTGGTGATGCATTTGAATTTATTTCACAAACTGAAGGATTAAGCTTTAAAGAAGCATTGGAAAAATTAGCATCGGTTACAGGTGTTGAACTGCCCAAAAATCTTAGTATTACAAAAGAGAACAATAAACTATTTTTAGCGCTTGATTTAGCTGCAAATTGGTTTGCACAAAAAAATCAAAGTGTTGTAGATTATTTAAAGCAGCGTAAGATTTCACCTAAAATCATAGATAAATTTAAGATAGGTTATGCACCAAGCTCTGGTTTGAAAGAGTATTTAAACTCTTCAGGTATTGAAGACAAAATTTTAATTGATATTGGATTAGTAAACAAAAATTTTCATGATTATTTTTATGACCGGCTGATATTTCCTATACAGAGCATTGCAGGGAGAGTTATTGGTTTTGGCGGACGTGCGCTAAGTTCTGAGCAACAGCCGAAATATTTAAACAGTCCAGAGAGTCAGCTCTTCAAGAAGAGGGAGAATTTATACGGATTAAACTTTGCTTTAAGCGAAATACGTAAAAAACAGCACATATTTGTTGTTGAAGGATATATGGACGTGATAGCACTACATCAAGCGGAAATTAGCAATACAGTTGCTCCGCTTGGTACTGCAATTTCTGCAGAACAGATAAAAAATCTATGGAAATTTGCTAAAGAAATCTCCATCTGTATGGATGGCGATAGTGCTGGACGTCATGCTGCTACTCGAGTTGCAGAACTTGCTCTGCTAATATTAGAGCCTGGATACACGTTAAAGTTTGTGACTTTGCCGAGTAATAAAGATCCATACGATATATGTAACGAACTGGAATACAAGAAAGAAGACGTATTGACTGCTCTTGACCATTCAACAAAACTGCATTCTGAATATTTATGGCATCACATAATCGATAGCAATTTGCAAAATTATGAAAAACTTGCTCCGGAAAAATATTCAATTCTTGAGCACAAGTTCATGGAATATGTAAATACTATTAGCAACAGCAGTATTAGAAGGTATTACAGAGATTATTTTTACACTAAGGCTAGTGAACTAAGAAGTAGCTTCAAAAAACAGATTTTTAATAGTAAAACTGGAGCAACAAAAGGTGAGTATCTTCATAACAAATCTCCAGAGCTAATTGAAGCAGAGCAAAATCAGGCCATAATTTTGCGTATAGCCGTAGAATTTCCTGAAATCTTGAACCGTCCTATATTTTTTGAGCAATTTTCTCATTTTGAATTTACTAATGAGATGAAAAGATTACAACAGCGTGTAATTGATGTAATAAGTAACAAAAGCAAACTCGATAAAGAGGCTTTGTTACAAGAATTGAAACAGTTTAACGTTATAAAGTATGTATTTGAAAAAACTAGTGTACTAAATAGCCAACTGAACGAGAGAAAATCTGCAGAAATTGTGTGGAATAATATAGTGTTACTAAAAGAGTTAAATGCATTACGAAAAGAAAGAACCGAAGCGAGGCTGAGCGGTAATCTTGACTTAGAGGAAAGGTTGATAGAACAAATAAAGCAAATAGAAAGCAGTATACAAGAAATGCAAATGGAGTTTATTGAAAAGTAGATATCGTCTCGTTAGTCAACAAGAAAATTACAAAATAAGACAATATTTTACATAAGATTGAAATTTTTAACTAATTAAGCCTTCCTCTAACAGCTTTGCCCTGTAGTTTTTGATATGGTTAGGATCACTTAAAAATGTATAATTTTTGTAGTTAGCTCTGCTATGCATATAAAGCTTACTATTGACTTTTATCACATTATCTCACATTATCTCACATAATATGCATGTGAGAAGAATATGAACTGGAAGAATTTTCGTTTTAGTACACGTCTCAACCTAGAAGGGCCTGTAATTGAGCAAGTGTACGAGTTAATTACTGCAGTTGATAGTGTTAAAAATAGCTGGCAGGTAACGAAAAAACTACTACCACAAACAATTGAAAGATTAACTCATTCAGTTATTGTTACATCTTCTGGCGCTTCTAACCGTATTGAAGGAAATCGTCTAACCGATAAAGAAGTTGAGGATCTATATAAAAACCTACGTGTCAAAAAATTTAAAAATAGAGATGAGCAAGAAATTGCTGGCTACTTAGAAATGCTTAAACTAATATTTCATGATTATACGGATATTCCAATTAGTGAGTCATCAATATTGCACATTAACAACCAGATGCTACTTTATAGTGAAAAAGATTTGTATCATAGAGGAAAATACAAAGCAAGTTCTAATAGAGTTGAGGCAAAAGATCAGAATGGAAAAGTTGTTGGTATAATTTTTGATCCCACACCACCTTACCTTGTTAGAAAGGAAGTACAAGAGCTTATTGATTGGTATCACTGGTCCTTAAATAATAAATTTAAGCATCCTCTTATTATTATTGCTAACTTTGTTTTTGAGTATCTGGCAATACACCCTTTTCAAGATGGGAATGGCAGAACTAGTAGATTGATGACTAATTTAATGCTGTTGCAGCAGGGTTATGATTTTGTATCTATTGTATCACATGAAAAGATAATTGAAACTAACAAACTTGATTACTATTTAGCGCTTAATAAAACACAAAGTAGCTGGAAAAGTGGCAAAGAAGATATTTCCCCATGGTTAATATTTTTTCTTAATGTGCTCAAAACGCAAGCAAATGAGGCGCATTATATTCTTGAGAGGGAGAATACTGAATATTTATTATCAAGAAAACAATTATTCTTCTGGGAGTGGGCACTTAGCCTTGCAGATAAAGAATTTAGTAGAAAAGATGCTATAGAAGCTCTAGGATTTCCTCCAAGAACAGTAGAGGCAATTACAAAGAAACTGCTAGGGATGAAATACTTACAGCGTCTTGGAGAAGGCAAAGCCACTAGATATAAAGTTATTATTTAAAAGTTTTAGTATGTTTTTCGAGATTTTTTTAAATCCAGTTTTATGCACAACTTTATTTGCAATTTTACATTTTTATTCGATTCAAAATTGCATTTTTGCAATAGAAAACTTACTTATTGTAGGAAAATCTTGTGTTTGTTCTCATATAAAATTATTTATGGAGTGACAATGGTGCATGTATTATACTTACATTTCTGATTCGAAAATTTATGCAGTTGTTTCTAACAAAATTAGTTAACAAATTCTATTGTTTAAAGATGAGAAATAAAGTAATCATCATTTCCAGTATTGCTTTTATTCTACTGTTTTTTATCAGCAGTGCATTTTTAAAAAAAGATCAGGCGGTTCATAGTGATAATGCAACTAGTAACTTTTCAGTAAAAACTCAAGAATGTGCGCCGCAAAACCGCACTATATATTTAAATTTTTCTGGTACAGTAAATCCCTTACATAGAGCTAGCCTTGTCTCAAAAATAAGTGGTAAGATTATTGCTATTTATTTACCTGATGGTGAAAAGGTAAAAAGAGATGATGTAGTGTTAAAGATAGAAGATTATGACAGGATTGAGCAAGCTCAGAAAGCCAAAGCTTTATTAAAGCAGCGTGAAATTGAGTATGATTCCTCTCACAAACTGAATAAAAAAGGCTATGGGGCACAAATACAAGTAGAAGCAGCTTTTACTGCGTTACAAAGTGCAAAAGCTGACCTAAAAAGGCTAGAATTGGATTTAGAAAATACTGCAGTCACATCTCCTATAGATGGTTATATTGATAAAATCAATGCAAACGAAGGGGATTTTGTTAATGCTGGGCAAAAAATAGCTGACGTGGTTAATTTCGATCAAATTCTTGTAGTGTTATACGTTTCGGAAAATGAAGTAAATAAAATAGAGCTAGGCAGCACAGCTCAAATTAATTTGCTGGACGGAAAAGAATTGGCAGGTGAAGTAAGTTTTATTAGTAAAATTGCTGAGCCTAAAACTGGGTCTTATAGGGTAGAAGTAAAGGTAACTAATAATAAAATGATATCCTTGCAGGGACTAACTGCCAACGTAAGGCTACCTTCAGGCGAAAGATTTGCATATAAAGTTCCTTCTTCAGCCCTGAGCTTAAGTGACGAAGGTGCTCTTGGAATAAAGATTGTTGATGATAATAATTATGTAGTATTTGCACCAATAGAAATTGTTGATCATGAGAGCGATGGGGTTTGGATAGTAGCAAATAACGAAGGTAAACCCATAAAGTTAATAGTATTGGGCCACCTATTTGTTAAGCCTGGTGATAAGGTTTAAGACACAAGATCCTTTGACCTTACCCAGAAAAAGTGGAGAGAAAGTGTGGAATGTTTTTTACAAAAAGAATGATGCATCAAATTGTTCTGGAATGCAATAGTTAATAGTGACGTTGTTTGTTATAAAAAATTTCTATGTATTCAAATATTGCAGTTCTAGTTTGTTGAGCAGAGTGTTGTGAAGTATCAATAAGTATTTCTCTTTTCAATGAGCTAAAGAAGCTTTCTGCAACAGAATTGTCGTAACAACAGCCTTTATTACTCATCTATATTCTTTACAGCTAATACCAATTCTCATTGTTGTCCAGTCAAATAGGAAACATTGCAGAGTTGTTTAATTGTGGAGCTGGCAAGAGAAGTAATAAATTTGCACAAAGCACCCTCAAGTAGAGCAATTGTATCGTATATTTTATTGCGCAAAATGTTCTGTTTTATATATAACCAAAGCCTCTCAACAGGATTTAGCTCAGGTGAGTATGGAGGTAGGTATATAATGTCGATATTTTTAGGTACCTTTAAATTTTTTGACCTATGCCAACTAGCACAGTCCATAACGAGAAAAGCCTCTCGTGTTTCTAGATATTGCGAAATTTGCTCAAGAAATATGTTCATGCAATCAGTGTTGACATTTGGTGCAAATAAGCTAGAACTCTCTCCATTTCTAGGATTAACTGCACTATAGAGATAGAAATTTTGCCTACCTAATTTTGTTTTAACCTGTGTTCTAATCCCCTTTTTAAACCACCCATGTCCAACTTTTGAATGTGTGCCAAACCGTGATTCATCAAAGAAAAATAGCTCTTTTTCTGGATACTTGCTAATAGCTCCATTGAGATTTTTTTTTGAATTCCTCTTGTTTGCTTTTATCTTGTCCATTATGAACTGGTCTTGGTGTAATATATGAGAATTTCATCTTTTGCATATGGCGGTGTACTGTAGATTTGCTGATATTTAATCCGAACTTTTCCTGGATTCTTATTCTCATTTCTTTAATGGTGATATTAGGATTTTCTTCTATCCACTCTTCAATTTGCTGTAGTTGAGCCTGATTTAATTTAGTTTTTCTACGACGTTGTGAAGGAGCAAACAGTTTTTCTTCTCTGCCAATTTTCAAGAGTTTTACCCACGAAGTTAGTGCGCTTCTTGAAATGCAATATATTTTTGCTACAGCCGTTATACTGTACTTTTTTGCTGCAATTACAGCATTTAGTTTTTTTGAAACATATGCATTATTCCTTACTTTCTTCAGCATTTCTTTTGCTGATTCTACTACTTTTTCATCCAATAATTTTGATCTTAATGCCATTTAAACCTCGCTATTTTACTTACTTCAGTATGGCTTTTCTTCCATCATTGTCCATCTGTTTGCCCTGTAATGGGAATTGGTATTAGTACGGGGTAAAGATGAGAAAAAAGTATCCAACAGATCTAAGCGAAAGGGAATGGGCAAGAATAGAAAAACGCTTCAGAGTATCATACAAGAAAGGAGGAAGGCCGCCAAAGTATAGCAAAAGAGAAATATTAGAAGCAATTTTCTATGTATTGCGTACAGGGTGTCAATGGCGGTATTTACCAAATGATTTTCCGCTATGGAAGACTGTGTATGAGCAGTTCAGGCAATGGAAGAAGCAGGGAATTTTTGAGAAAATGAATTATGAAATTACAAAATATAGTAGAAGAAAAATAGGAAGGAATGAGCAGCCGAGTGCCTGTATAGTAGATAGTCAATCTGTAAAGACTACAGAAAAGGGGGGATCAAAGGCTATGATGGAAGTAAAAAAGTAAAGGGTAGAAAAAGGCATATAATTACAGACACTCAGGGTTTTATACTAGGTTGTTACGTAGGCGCTGCTAACGAAAATGATAGAGATGGTATTAAAATAGCATTAAACAATATGAGAACAAAATATACTAAAGTTAAAAAAATGTGGGCTGACATGGGATACCAAGGAAGAAATTTAAAGAATCACATAAAGGAAGAATATGACATAGATATTGAAATTGTTACAAGGCCTCCATGTAGATTTTGGGTGCACAAAGATACGCCACCTGAGCTACTACCAACAAGAGAACAAGGGTTTAAAGTACAGCCAAGAAGATGGGTTGTAGAAAGGACTTTTGCTTGGGTTAATAGGAATAGAAGGCTATCGAAGGAGTATGATTTACTCACAACATCCACTGAGAATTTCATATACCTAGCTATGAGTAGGGTTATGTTAAAGAGGGAATATGCTTGAATTTACTAGTTTCCGGACAACCTCTAAGAGATATTGATACCCTTGCGCAGTATATTGTGAACCTTGGTCACTGTGCAGCAGTAGATTTTTAACAGGTTTACGCCTATTAATGGCCATTAATAAAGAGTTCATAACCAATTGTTTATTTATTGCACTACTCAGAGGTTGTCCGGAAACAAGTAAATTCAAGCATATTCCCTCTTTAACATAACCCTACTCATAGCTAGGTATATGAAATTCTCAGTGGATGTTGTGAGTAAATCATACTCCTTCGATAGCCTTCTATTCCTATTAACCCAAGCAAAAGTCCTTTCTACAACCCATCTTCTTGGCTGTACTTTAAACCCTTGTTCTCTTGTTGGTAGTAGCTCAGGTGGCGTATCTTTGTGCACCCAAAATCTACATGGAGGCCTTGTAACAATTTCAATATCTATGTCATATTCTTCCTTTATGTGATTCTTTAAATTTCTTCCTTGGTATCCCATGTCAGCCCACATTTTTTTAACTTTAGTATATTTTGTTCTCATATTGTTTAATGCTATTTTAATACCATCTCTATCATTTTCGTTAGCAGCGCCTACGTAACAACCTAGTATAAAACCCTGAGTGTCTGTAATTATATGCCTTTTTCTACCCTTTACTTTTTTACTTCCATCATAGCCTTTGATCCCCCCTTTTCTGTAGTCTTTACAGATTGACTATCTACTATACAGGCACTCGGCTGCTCATTCCTTCCTATTTTTCTTCTACTATATTTTGTAATTTCATAATTCATTTTCTCAAAAATTCCCTGCTTCTTCCATTGCCTGAACTGCTCATACACAGTCTTCCATAGCGGAAAATCATTTGGTAAATACCGCCATTGACACCCTGTACGCAATACATAGAAAATTGCTTCTAATATTTCTCTTTTGCTATACTTTGGCGGCCTTCCTCCTTTCTTGTATGATACTCTGAAGTGTTTTTCTATTCTTGCCCATTCCCTTTCGCTTAGATCTGTTGGATACTTTTTTCTCATCTTTACCCCGTACTAAAATTTCAGATATTATAGCCTTTTACTTGTTTCCGGACAACCTCTTACTACATGTTTATACTGCTGTCTTGCATAATAGACTATTCGAAGTTACACAAGTATTTTTTTTATTAGATAAGAGTTAGTAAGATGTATGGTCCCAGAGTGTGATGGTGTGGATTTAGTATAAATAATTCTGGAGACTGTGTCCACTGATAACATATAAATTCATAAGGAGTAAGACCCTTAAGAGTTTTGAGTCTCTTTGCATAATTATAAGCCATAACAAAGTTATAAAGGTGTTCTTTAAGTTGCTGGTGCGATTGATAGTAATACTTCTTAACTGTAGCATCCTTTAAAGTTTTATTCATACGCTCGACTTGCCCATTCGTCCAAGGATGGCTAACTTTTGTCAAACGATGTTCAATAACATTCTCTTCGCAAACTCTATCAAATATATGTTGGAAAGCATACTTATGACGCTTCTGGTTTGTAAATTGTATACCGTTATCTGTCAAAATAGTATGGATTTTATACGGTAAAATTCTAATCAAATTACGTAAGAACTCAGCAGCTATGGGTTTTGTAGCACTGTTACACAACTCAACATAGGTAAATTTGGATGTCCTATCAATAGCAACAAACAAATGTAATTTGCCCTCCTCAGTTCTAACTTCAGCAATATCAATATGAAAGTAACCGATAGGATATTGTTTGAATTTCTTTTTTGACTTAACTTCTCCATCAACAGTTGGTAATCTGCTAATGTTGTGTCTTTGTAAACAACGATGCAAGCTAGAGCGAGTCAAATGCGGAATTGTAGACTGCAGAGCGTAAAGGCAATCATCTAGTGGCAGTAGTGTATACTTGCGAAATGTAACTATTATAGCTTCCTCTTCTAGCGTTAAAACAGTTGATCTTGGATGCTTTGGACCCATATCAGCATCTTTCGTAAATGAACGTTTTCTCCACTTAATAATAGTTTTTGGATTAAGGTTATAATGCTTGGAGAGTTTTGCTATGCTCTCTTTTCTATTTTGTATTGCTCTACGAATCGTCTGTGTTGTTTTGGCGCACCCATGTAATATCTGTCCCATAATGACTCCTTAAATGATGATGATAGTATACCATCACTCTCTGGGACCATACATCTAAGATACAAAGACGTTTTCAGAAATCTTTAAGCTTAATAACATCCTCTCTCTTTGGACTAGTTGAAATTAGATGAATTGGTACACCTATTAATTTTTCTAACCTGTCTATATATTTTATTAAATTGATAGGCAATGCTTTAATTGACCTTTTACCTTGAGTGTTTTCTTTCCAGCCAGGAAACTCTTCATATATTGGCTCTAATTCCCCTTGTATTGAATGCGATGCGGGTAAATAATCATACATTTTTCCGCTATACTTGTAACCAGTGCATATTTTAATTGTATCAAAAGAATTAAGCACATCTAATTTGGTTAATACAATGCTTGAAACTCCAGAGAGTTGTACGGCCTGGCGCACTAAAACTGCATCGAACCATCCGCAACGCCTTCTTCTATTGCTCACTGTTCCAAGTTCCTTGCCTATAGTAAACAAGCTATCTCCTACTTCATTTTTCTGCTCAGTAGGAAATGGGCCATTGCCCACTCTTGTTGTATAAGCTTTTACCACACCAATAATGTAAGCATTGGAGGATAACCCTGAGCCTGTTATTGCTTGCGATGCTACAGTATTACTTGAAGTAACAAAAGGGTAAGTTCCGTGGTCGATATCTAAAAATGCGCCTTGGGCACCTTCAAATATTATTTTCTTACCTTCTTTCATCAAGTCATTTAATATCTTCCACACAGGTTTTTTATATGAAAGAATTTTTTCTGAAATCTCTTGAATTTCCTTTAATATTTCTTCTTTTTTAACCACCTGGTAGTTAAGGCCTTTCCTGATAGCATTGTGGTAATTCAAAAGAGTATCCACTCTTTTATTGAGCTCATCTGCGTTTTCTAAGTCACAAAGGCGTATAGCTCTCCTTCCAACTTTATCTTCATAACATGGCCCTATCCCTTTGTTTGTTGTACCAATTTTGTGATTTCCATTTAAATCTTCAAATAGCTTTTCCTTGTCCTTATGTATGCTAAGTATTAATGGACAGCTCTCGGATACCATCAAGTTGTTATAGTTTACGTCTACTCCTTTAACTTTCAATGACTCTATTTCTGAGATTAGAGCGTGTGGATCAAGAGCAACGCCATTTCCTATGATAGATATTTTGCCTGGCCTCAAAACAGCAGAGGGCAGTAAATTTAATTTATAAACCTCATCATCTACTACTATAGTGTGCCCTGCATTATTTCCTCCCTGAAATCTCACAACTACATCTGCATTCTCAGAAAGATAATCTACTATTTTACCCTTGCCTTCGTCACCCCATTGCAGACCAACAATTACAATGTTATTCATCATTATTTTCTAGATTAATACATAAATATTAATGCAGTACGCTACAAATGGAAAGAGAAATCTACGCCTTTCCTACACCTCTTAAATAAAGAAATATACTGTCGATTTTCTTAATATATTACCAAATTATTCATCATTATATGATATAACTTACAGCATATTTGCAGTAAGGTGTTATTTATGAAAGAGACAAAAGGAAAAAATAATAAGAGTCCAGTAGTTAGATTAAAGGCCACAGCTAAAGAGTTCAATTTTAGTAAATTAAGAGCAGATCAAGATAATAAATTAGCGAATTCCGGTGAAACAATGTTCTTAGATTTTCAAAGGATGAATTTTATTATTAACGGAAAAGAAATAGATAAAAATCTTATTATTGCATTTAAGGAAGGAGCTAAGCACCGCAGAAGCGAACTTTTTAATAGTGATGATATATATAATGACGAAATATTTAACAAAAAAGGAACAAGAGAAATAGATACGGATCGTGGCAAAGCTTTTGTTGCTTCAGTACTCGAAGATATTGAGAAAGAGCTTGTAAGTGACGCATTGGGTGAGCTGTGGAAAAATCACTGCGAAGATCCCAAAACTACTGATCATCAAAAAACTGATTCATATAAGAAAGAATTTGAAGAATTTTACAATGCTGGCCAAAGGTATATCCATCTATTACCAACAGAGAAAGATGAAAACAAGGATTACCGTTCCTTTGCAAAAGAAGTTTTCAAAAAAATGTTCAGATACGCTGGGGCAGAAGTTCCAAGTGATGCTATTTTAGAAGAGCTAGTTACCAATTGTAATCAAGCAGGGTATGAGGCTGCTCCATTTATACAAACCCAACTTGCACTTGGACAGTCGTTCATAGTAGAAAATCCTAAAAAAGTAATAAACATTGATTGTGCTAACCAAAATAATGTGAGAATTAGATCTGATATGAGGCTACCAATACTCTCTGTTAAAAATCAAGTTATGCATGGCGATAAGATATGTAATCTGTCTAGTTCATTGGAATTTACAATTGAATCTCACAATGGTGAAGACTTTGTAACATACAGAGATGGTAAATTGTCACTTACTATTCCTAAAGAGTTAAAAAATTATAAAGATAATGGCAAGAGCTTGTTTGACATTATTAAAGAATATTTTCAGAAATTCTGTGCAAAATTAGGATTTAAACCTGAGACAAAAATACAAATAGAGCATGGCTTCGGTGCTCAAAGTAACTATTTAGATGGTACAATATCAACCACAGGATCAGATGCAAATGAAGAATTTATCAATCTTTTAAGCGAAAATCTCAGAGAGAGGTTATTGGGGTCAGGAGTTGCTCTAGAAGATGAAGATGTTGATGATATTGTTGAAGTCAGAGTATCTACCGTTATAGATCTATTGAGTGATTATGCTAAATTGGAAGATAATAAAGAACACAGAGAGTTATTAATAAGTAAAGTAGCAGATAATTTAGGACTTTCCACTCAAGATAAAACAGCACCAGAAGTATTGATGGAATTAGGCTCTTTACCTTCTTTGATAAAAGGTCAGGCTAATCATAATCAAGTGCAGTCTGTTGTAAATACTTTTATTAAGTTAATTATTGAAGGGAAAAGCGAAGTATACAAAAAAGGAGGTGCGATTAATGCAATTGATGCAATTCATAAGGAGATAGATAAGGCAATTGTTGAGCAAGAAAAAAAAGCAACCAACAAACAAGATATAGAAAATGATAAATGGACAGATAGAATCAAAAAACAGAATTATTCTGCGGAATCACATGAACATTTACCTTAAAGATATTAGTAGGCTCTTTAAATATTTTAGAGTTCATGGTTACAACGGTTGCTATTTTACAGTGCATCTCACAACACTTTCTTCAAAAATATACATGTTAACATACCCTGGACGTACAAGATCACACTTATACCCAAGCTTTTCATAAAATACTTTCGCTTTTTGAAAATTCATGGTTGCAACGGTTGCTATTTTACAGTGCATCTCACGACCATAATCATGAACTTCTTCCATTAGCTACTTTCCCATACCTTTTCTTCTATAATCAGAATGTACCCAAAGCAAGTCAGTGTAAATTGAACCATAGATAACAAAACCGCTACAACCTGCAATAATTTGTTCAGTATCATCGCGAATAAAAAAAGCAAATGGGTTACACGTACCTTTATCAACGGTTTCTTCATTAATCTTTTTGAGTAGGAATTCAATGTCTTTGCTACTTGGTGATGTGGTGTGTTCTATTTTCATCTCTCGGCCTAATACCGCATACTGATTTCTCTCTTTATCTTATATAAATTAATTAAGTAAAGTGAATACAGTATCCACACTACTAAAAAAAATGTGGCACAAAACATAAACATTGCAACCAGTGGCAACAGCAGGGAACTTTCTATTGCTATTCCACCTTTTCTCAAAATGCTTGCTGGCTGATGGAGAGTGGACCATAAATTCACGGAAAATTTTACTATAGGAATATTTATAGCACTAAAGATGGCAAATACTGCTGCTGATTTTTCTGCCCTCGCTTCATTATCAAAAGCGCTCCACAATGAAAGGTAGCCAACATATAGGAAAAGTAAAATCAGCATTGAAGTAAGCCTTGCATCCCATACCCACCAAGTGCCCCAGGTTCCTTTTCCCCAGATGCTGCCTGTGATTAAGCATATTGCCGAAAAGATTGTCCCTGCAGGAGCAGCAGCATGTGCCAAGACACTAGCAATGCTATTGTTCCATACCAATGAAATGAAACTGAGTGATGCAATTAATCCATATATTCCAAGAGCAAGCCATGCAGAAGGCACATGAATGTACATGATTCGTACAATTTCTCCTTGTTTATAATCTTCTGGAGAGAAGAATAACGCCAAAGACATTCCAATTAAAAAACATGCGAAACAAATAACCCCAAGCCAAGGTAGAGCTTTCTTAGAAAAATAAGAGAAATTTGTAGGCTTTAATAAAAACATTCGTTTTGAGAATAATTGTGTTAAGAATTTACCAATTAGTTTGAGTTTTATCAACAGGATAGTTTTTCTATATTTACGTAGGTCAACAAATTAGCATAATTTCAGTAGCAGATTGCTAGCCATTATTTTTAGTATAACACTATATAAAACATGACCATTAAAAAGCTTAATCTACACTTAGTATCAGATTCAAGTGGTGAAACTGTTATATCAGTTGCAAAATCAGCTCTGAAACACTTTCGTTCTATAGAAACGATCGAATATGTTTGGTCTTTTGTGAAAAAAGAGGAGCAGATTGACAAAATTCTGGAGGAAATTAATAGGAAAAGTGATGAGCATAATTTTGTTATATGCACTATTACTGATGATGAGCTAAGAAAATATTTAAAAGATAACTGTATAAAGTTGAAAATTCCCTATAGAGCAATATTATCACATATTATTAGAGAAATTTCGTCCTATCTTAAAATTGAAAAAGACGAAAAGCTTGACTTGCATACTGAGATAAATAACGAATATTTTCAGCGCATTGAGGCAATAAACTACACTATTAATCATGATGATGGACAAAATATTCAAGATATTGATAAAGCAGATATAATTTTGGTTGGAGTTTCACGTACATCAAAATCTCCCACCAGTACGTATTTAGCTTACCGAGGCTATAAAGTTGCAAATATTCCTTTTGTTAGTGGAGTACCCTTTTATGTTGACTTGGCAAAATTAAAAAATAAACTAGCGGTAGGGGTAACAATAGACGTAAGTAGGCTAATAGAAATACGCAAAAATAGACTTACTTCAATTAACAACGAAGATAATAATATATATGCTAACCCTGAGAAAGTAGAAAAGGAAATTAAAGAAGCAGAGGAGCTCTTTAAACAGAATAACTGGCCAATTATCGATGTCACGCAAAAGTCGATCGAAGAAGTATCAGCAACAATTATACAATATTTTAATAAAATGTTATCAATTGACTAACTCTTGATAAGTGATTATAATGTAAAGTAATTTAATTCTTACTATAGATATGAAAGTCAAAGGGTCGCTAAAATCTCATCGTAACAGAGATAAAAATTGTAAAGTTGTGAAAAGGGGTGGTAAGATTTACATTATAAATAAGGTAAAGCCAAGGTGTAAAGCGCGTCAAGGTTCTTAGCTTTTTGTTCACCTTTTCATGTTATATATTTTTTATATGTGAAAGTACGGTGCTTATATCTAAAAAGAAGCAAAAATTACTGTGTTTAAGCGTAACCTTACTCATTTCTTCTCTTACATTATATTTCAGCATTAGCACAATTACAGGTAAACGTGGCTTATTGACGTTAATCGATTTAAAAAAAGAAATCGAGTACAATGAACTTTTGCTAAAGGATGTCTCTTCTGAAAAGGAAAAGTTGGACAACAAAGTATTTGGCTTATATGAAAAAAGCTTAGATTTAGATCTGCTTGATGAGCAAGCAAAAAATGCTTTAGGTTATGTGAACCCTAATGAACTTATGGTTGTTCTTGACGTGGAATAGCAGTAGTGACCTTACCCAGAAAAAGTGGAGAGAAAGAAAAGAGTTTTTTTGGGTAAAATAAAATTTTGGAGGATTAGAAATGGTAAGAGAATATACAGCAGAATTCAAATTGGAAGCTGTTAAACTGGCAAATGAACAAAGAAAGGTAGGTCAACCAGTTGCAAAAGTAGCAAGAGATCTAGGAATAAGGGATAGTGTATTAGGAAAATGGATGAAGAAATATAACGAAAAAAAGTCAGCGGCAAATGCATTTCCAGATGTAGCACCTTATGACAAAGAGAGATTTGATTTACAGAAAGAGTTAGCAAAAGTAACAAGAGAAAGAGACATTTTAAAAAAAGCCCTGGCCAGTCAAAAAGAGTAAAATATTTTTTTATAAAAGAGCATAGTAACTGCTATAAAGTACAGGAATTATGTAGGATTTTCTGCTAGTGGCTACTATAAGTGGACCACAAGAAAAATAAGCAGTAGAGAATCAGCAAATAAAGAGCTACTCGAAGCTATTCAAAAAATATATCAAGTTTCTAAATGTAGATATGGAGCTCCTAAAATTCATGCTGAATTGAAGGCTTTGGGTAAAAGTTGCAATTTGAAAACGGTGCAAAGTATTATGCAGAAAAATGACATCAGGGCTATACTGAGAAGAAAGTTTAAAATTAAAAAACAACAAACAGATAATAGAGCTGTAGCTCCCAATATACTAGATCAAAACTTTATTGTTGATCAACCAAATAAAGTATGGGATTACTTACATCAAAACCAAGGAGGGATGGCTATATTTGGCAGCAATAATTCTCACGTATGGTAGTTAATGAGTAGTGCAATAAATAAACAATTGGTTATGAACTCTTTATTAATGGCCATTAATAGGCGTAAACCTGTTAAAAATCTACTGCTGCACAGTGACCAAGGTTCACAATATACTGCGCAAGGGTATCAATATCTCTTATCCATAAAAAACATAGATGAGTCATAAAGGTTGTTGTTACGACAATTCTGTTGTGGAAAGCTTCTTCAGTTCTCTAAAAAGGGAGTTACCAATAGACACCTCTCGGCACTCTAAACAGCATATCAAAACTGCTATATTTGAATATATAGAAATTTTTTATAACAAACAACGTCACTATTAAGAGGTTGTCCGGAAACAAGTAAATTCAAGCATATTCCCTCTTTAACATAACCCTACTCATAGCTAGGTATATGAAATTCTCAGTGGATGTTGTGAGTAAATCATACTCCTTCGATAGCCTTCTATTCCTATTAACCCAAGCAAAAGTCCTTTCTACAACCCATCTTCTTGGCTGTACTTTAAACCCTTGTTCTCTTGTTGGTAGTAGCTCAGGTGGCGTATCTTTGTGCACCCAAAATCTACATGGAGGCCTTGTAACAATTTCAATATCTATGTCATATTCTTCCTTTGTGTGATTCTTTAAATTTCTTCCTTGGTATCCCATGTCAGCCCACATTTTTTTAACTTTAGTATATTTTGTTCTCATATTGTTTAATGCTATTTTAATACCATCTCTATCATTTTCGTTAGCAGCGCCTACGTAACAACCTAGTATAAAACCCTGAGTGTCTGTAATTATATGCCTTTTTCTACCCTTTACTTTTTTACTTCCATCATAGCCTTTGATCCCCCCTTTTCTGTAGTCTTTACAGATTGACTATCTACTATACAGGCACTCGGCTGCTCATTCCTTCCTATTTTTCTTCTACTATATTTTGTAATTTCATAATTCATTTTCTCAAAAATTCCCTGCTTCTTCCATTGCCTGAACTGCTCATACACAGTCTTCCATAGCGGAAAATCATTTGGTAAATACCGCCATTGACACCCTGTACGCAATACATAGAAAATTGCTTCTAATATTTCTCTTTTGCTATACTTTGGCGGCCTTCCTCCTTTCTTGTATGATACTCTGAAGTGTTTTTCTATTCTTGCCCATTCCCTTTCGCTTAGATCTGTTGGATACTTTTTTCTCATCTTTACCCCGTACTAAAATTTCAGATATTATAGCCTTTTACTTGTTTCCGGACAACCTCTAATACCAATTCTCATTGTTGTCCAGTCAAATAGGAAACATTGCAGAGTTGTTTAATTGTGGAGCTGGCAAGAGAAGTAATAAATTTGCACAAAGCACCCTCAAGTAGAGCAATTGTATCGTATATTTTATTGCGCAAAATGTTCTGTTTTATATATAACCAAAGCCTCTCAACAGGATTTAGCTCAGGTGAGTATGGAGGTAGGTATATAATGTCGATATTTTTAGGTACCTTTAAATTTTTTGACCTATGCCAACTAGCACAGTCCATAACGAGAAAAGCCTCTCGTGTTTCTAGATATTGCGAAATTTGCTCAAGAAATATGTTCATGCAATCAGTGTTGACATTTGGTGCAAATAAGCTAGAACTCTCTCCATTTCTAGGATTAACTGCACTATAGAGATAGAAATTTTGCCTACCTAATTTTGTTTTAACCTGTGTTCTAATCCCCTTTTTAAACCACCCATGTCCAACTTTTGAATGTGTGCCAAACCGTGATTCATCAAAGAAAAATAGCTCTTTTTCTGGATACTTGCTAATAGCTCCATTGAGATTTTTTTTTGAATTCCTCTTGTTTGCTTTTATCTTGTCCATTATGAACTGGTCTTGGTGTAATATATGAGAATTTCATCTTTTGCATATGGCGGTGTACTGTAGATTTGCTGATATTTAATCCGAACTTTTCCTGGATTCTTATTCTCATTTCTTTAATGGTGATATTAGGATTTTCTTCTATCCACTCTTCAATTTGCTGTAGTTGAGCCTGATTTAATTTAGTTTTTCTACGACGTTGTGAAGGAGCAAACAGTTTTTCTTCTCTGCCAATTTTCAAGAGTTTTACCCACGAAGTTAGTGCGCTTCTTGAAATGCAATATATTTTTGCTACAGCCGTTATACTGTACTTTTTTGCTGCAATTACAGCATTTAGTTTTTTTGAAACATATGCATTATTCCTTACTTTCTTCAGCATTTCTTTTGCTGATTCTACTACTTTTTCATCCAATAATTTTGATCTTAATGCCATTTAAACCTCGCTATTTTACTTACTTCAGTATGGCTTTTCTTCCATCATTGTCCATCTGTTTGCCCTGTAATGGGAATTGGTATAAGAGGTTGTCCGGAAACTAGTAAATTCAAGCATATTCCCTCTTTAACATAACCCTACTCATAGCTAGGTATATGAAATTCTCAGTGGATGTTGTGAGTAAATCATACTCCTTCGATAGCCTTCTATTCCTATTAACCCAAGCAAAAGTCCTTTCTACAACCCATCTTCTTGGCTGTACTTTAAACTGTATGGTCCCAGAGAGTGATGGTATACTATCATCATCATTTAAGGAGTCATTATGGGACAGATATTACATGGGTGCGCCAAAACAACACAGACGATTCGTAGAGCAATACAAAATAGAAAAGAGAGCATAGCAAAACTCTCCAAGCATTATAACCTTAATCCAAAAACTATTATTAAGTGGAGAAAACGTTCATTTACGAAAGATGCTGATATGGGTCCAAAGCATCCAAGATCAACTGTTTTAACGCTAGAAGAGGAAGCTATAATAGTTACATTTCGCAAGTATACACTACTGCCACTAGATGATTGCCTTTACGCTCTGCAGTCTACAATTCCGCATTTGACTCGCTCTAGCTTGCATCGTTGTTTACAAAGACACAACATTAGCAGATTACCAACTGTTGATGGAGAAGTTAAGTCAAAAAAGAAATTCAAACAATATCCTATCGGTTACTTTCATATTGATATTGCTGAAGTTAGAACTGAGGAGGGCAAATTACATTTGTTTGTTGCTATTGATAGGACATCCAAATTTACCTATGTTGAGTTGTGTAACAGTGCTACAAAACCCATAGCTGCTGAGTTCTTACGTAATTTGATTAGAATTTTACCGTATAAAATCCATACTATTTTGACAGATAACGGTATACAATTTACAAACCAGAAGCGTCATAAGTATGCTTTCCAACATATATTTGATAGAGTTTGCGAAGAGAATGTTATTGAACATCGTTTGACAAAAGTTAGCCATCCTTGGACGAATGGGCAAGTCGAGCGTATGAATAAAACTTTAAAGGATGCTACAGTTAAGAAGTATTACTATCAATCGCACCAGCAACTTAAAGAACACCTTTATAACTTTGTTATGGCTTATAATTATGCAAAGAGACTCAAAACTCTTAAGGGTCTTACTCCTTATGAATTTATATGTTATCAGTGGACACAGTCTCCAGAATTATTTATACTAAATCCACACCATCACACTCTGGGACCATACATCTAACTATTGCATTCCTGAGCATTTTGATTCATCATTCTCTTTGTGAAAAACATTCCAAACTTTCTCTCCACTTTTTCTGGGTAAGGTCACATGTCAATGGCTCCATAAGTTCACATTCTATTCCCAAACTTTTTTTAACTAACTTTAAAATCATAGAAAATACTGTCGAAAAAGGAAGTTTTCTTGTTCGTGTAAAACTCAACACAATGGATTTTCTGAAAAGTTTTCGAGTATATTGCATTTTTAATTTGTAAGATAAGATCTTTTCCTTTTTGCATGCCTCACCTAAAAAAGACACATTTTAAACTTTTTTGTTGCAATAAAATAGAAACAAAAGTGCTGTCCCTTGCACTCTTTGGATAATTTAATGATAAAAAATTTGGAGAGAAATTTTATACACTATCGCTGATATTTTTCCTTAAGTTGACGCCATTGCCTGAACGGATACATGACAAATCTATCGTTTATCAAATCGTCGGTAAGCCTAAAGCTATAGCCATTAAGCACGATAAAGAAAATCATTCATAATCGCTATAGCAACTAGTGTAGACACTTGACGTTCCTTGTGATTTGATAAATAGAGGTTTTTATCTGACTTCACAACAAGGGCTTCTGGATGACTTTGAAAGTGAACATTACCATGCTTATCTTCAATAGCCTCTATTACCCCCTCACTGGAAAATGCTGCAACTTTATATCCAAGTGACTCCAATTTTCTTCTATTTTCTGGTGTATTACTTACTGCTCCTGAATGAGCATCTGGAAAATATGTTGAAAACCAGCCATTTTCATTAGGTATTAGGAATTTGGCTACTACTTCTGCTAAACGACTATTTGGAACGATCTTTATCTGCTGGAGAGGTACATCCTCTTTCTGTGGATTAGGTGCTGATTTTAAATGAGATCTTCGTTTCTCTTCATCACTAACAACACTCACTACTTCAATTCCCTTTGCATTCATTATGCCTTCACATATGCCAAGCAAATGAATTACAGGGTTATCATCCACTATTTTTACAATTGCTTCAGTAACAAGCTGGCGACAAGGAGTGGGTGCTGAGTGTAAATTATCCGGAATAAATATTCTATTTATTTTGTGCTCTTTAACAAACTTTGCAACTTCAACTTTTATTCGGTCTAATGTTAGCTTCTTTGCCAATGTTTCATCTTGTTTTGCAAAGATAAGCGACTTTTCTTGGATTTCTTTTAAGTTAATTATTTTATTGTAATCAATGAGTACGTTTTTAACTCCAAAGTTATTAAACATCTCGTAGATATTTTGAGATAGCCCAAGCTCATGTGCTTCTTCCGTTTTCAACAAACCAACAACTATGTCATTATTTACTGTATTTTCTGCCGTCAAGACAGTTGACGCTGGTTCTTCTTTTCTGGTTACATGTTGAGATGCCGGTTTTTCACTAACGCCAGCATAAGTAATATTGCTTAATAATAGAACTATAATTAATAAGATATTAAATAGTTTATTATAATATTTATATACCATGACTTGCCTCCCTAATATTTATATTACGATATAGAGTATTTTATAACAAAAAGGCAAGTTCGCCAAGAAAGAGAAGGTGGCCTGAGCAGGAATCGAACCAGCGACACAAGGATTTTCAGTCCTTTGCTCTACCAACTGAGCTATCAGGCCAACTGTATACTTTTATTTTTAGATAAAAAATGTTATTATGTCTATCAAAAGTTTTTCAAGTAGTTTATAAAAATAAAGGATGAACATTAATGACAAAATAGGAATCTACCCTGGCACATTTGACCCTATAACTTTTGGGCATCTTGACATAATCAAAAGAGCGTGTAAACTGGTCGATAAATTAATAATAGGGGTTGCAGAAAACGTTAATAAGCATACTGCCTTTGACACAAAGCTACGCACAAGCATGGCTGAAAATGAAATTAAAGGACTAGGAATTGATGCAGATGTTATATCTTTTAATGGGTTGCTAGTGAAGTTTGCCAAAGAGCAGAATGCTTCTGTTATTATTAGGGGATTAAGAGCAGTATCGGATTTTGATTACGAGTTTCAAATGAGCTGGGTAAATTATAAACTTCTTCCTGAAATCGAAACCATATTTCTTCCTGCTTCTGAAGATACTCAATTTATCTCATCAAGCTTTGTAAAGGAAATAGCAAGATTAGGAGAAGATGTTAGCAAATTTGTATCAAAAGGTGTTCAAAACGAATTGATTAACCTGAATAGGATAAAAAATGGAGAATAGTGCTTGTTGTTTTTTATTTCTGAATGGGTATATTCAATATATAAAATGTTATAAGCTAAAGGAGCAGCATGTCAAAAGTGAGGGTTAATAATAGAAAAGTTTGTTGTCATGGTGATGAGAATGATGAGGGTTCCGGCCATCCATTAATATATTTAGATATGGGAGAAGAAGAGGAAATAGCCTGCCCTTATTGTGAAAAGACGTTTGTCCATGACTGCACTGTAGAAGCGGTTGGGGAGCTGACTAGGGATGAGCTCTAATGGCACTTCTGCAGACTTAGCTTATGTAAATAGCAATAAGAGGGGCAGTAAAAATGAAACTGTCCATACGGTCGAGCACTCCCCCATGGCCAGGTATCATATTTCCACTATCTTTAACACCGTAAGCTCTTTTAACAAGCGACTCAGTGAAATCGCCAAGTTGCGCTAGAATAGCAATTGCAAGGCCAATGATTGGAGAATAAAAAATTGAAAATAGACCAAAAAATATTGATCCAAAAATTGTGCACACTACTCCAGCTAAAATCGCACCAAGAAGTCCTGCCCAAGTTTTTCCAGGGCTAAGAATTGGGCAAATTTTAGCTCCACCAAAATTCTTACCAAATAGGTAGGCAGTAACGTCAATTCCCCAAATGGTTAAGACGAACCATACTAATGCGTATTTTCCTTGTGGTAGATTATATAAATATATTAATGAGGCGCTTGGTAGTGCAATCAATAATAATGCAAAAACGTATAAAATTTTATTTCCTTGGGTTAGATTATACCATTCAAAAGAAGATAAAACTGCTATTGAAAAAATCAATAGGTAAAACGATAAATCACTGAAATATGTAGCAAAGGAAAATATGAATAATATTACTATTGAGGACAACATTCTAATTATAAAATTATTATCTACCATATTTTTTCTCTCTTTTTGTATAATCTTCTAATGCTTTACTCAAATCTTGACAAGAAAAATCAGGCCATAAAGTATCACAAAAATACAATTCAGCATAAGCTGCTTGCCATAATAAAAAGTTGCTTAACCTTTTTTCGCCACCAGTGCGAATTAATAAATCCAATTTTGGCAAATCTTTAGTATATAGAAATTTTTCAAATTCCTCTTCTGATACATAAGCAATATTTTCTTTTATAATATTGCTTATAGCTTGTGTAATTTCTTGCTTTGCTCCGTAACTGACTGCCACAGTGAGTAATAAACCATCGTTCTTATGTGTCATTTCTTCTGCTTTTTTAATTTGATCCAATATTTTACTGGGTAACAGACTTAAATTGCCAATAAAATTCAACTTAATGTTACAATTGTAAATGAAATTGACTTTATCTTCATTAGTTAAAACGGAGTAAAATAAATCAAATAGACAGTCAGTTTCGTTTTTAGGTCTAAGCCAATTCTCCATAGAGAATGCATACAAAGTTAAGTAGGGTATAGTTAAGTCCGTACAATACTTGGCAATATCGTATGCAACTTCACTGCCCTTTTTATAACCATCAATTTTTACTCTTCCTTGATTGTTTGCCCATCTACCATTACCATCCATAATAATTGCTAAATGTTTCGGTAAAGATTCTTGATTCAACATTTAAATTTAACCTAATTTTGACTTGAGTGAAATTTTTTGGATTTCAATGGACACCTGGAAGGTGTCAGCTACTTGCATGACAGGAAGAGAGTTACTGTAGTGACACCAATAGTTGATACTTGAATGCAAAATTGGTGTCATCCCAGTGCTCCGACACTGGGATCCAGGAAATTTGATTTCAAACAAGTGCATCAGATAGTTGTATAGTAAAGGCTGGATTCCAGTGTCAAACACTGGAATGACATCATTTGCTATGTAAGCTTTCTCCATATCATTTAGTGATTCAGTATATCCTTTTCTTTGATGGACAATTCACCATCAATCTTTTTTATATTATCATCAGTAATATTTTGTATTTCCTTCTTAGCACCATGAAAATCATCTTCTGAGATTTCTTTATTTTCCTTCATTTTTTCTGTTTCTTCCATAATATCTCTACGTATATTTCTAATGGCAATCCGTGCATTTTCAGCAAACTGATGCAATAATTTCACTAATTTTTCACGGGTTTCTTGTGTCAAGTCCGGAAGAGCTATACGTATGGTATTGCCCTCAACAACAGGATTTAAATTCAAGTTGGCATTTAATATAGCATTTTTCACTTCACCGACAACATTAATATCCCAAATTTTAATTGATAGAGTTTTGTTATCTATAACCGAAACACCTGCAACCTGATTTAACTTTTGATGTCCACCATAGATATTTACAACTATACCATCAAGCAACGATGCGCTAGCTCTACCAGTGCGTACGCCTTTAATATCATCATGAAAGGACTGAATAGTTTTTAGCATTCTTTCTTTTGTTTTAGCTTTTATTTCATTTAACATAAATTACCTAATGTTTACAATCTGAAACTATAGTACAAGTACCTTGACCCTTAATAATATTGACTATTTTTTCTCCCTTCAAAGAAAAAACTATAATTGGAATAGAATTCTCACGAGCAAGTGAAATTGCTGATGCATCCATAACTTTTAAATCACGAGTCAATAAATCCGTGTAAGAAAGCCTATCATACATTACAGCATCCTCATTTTTTTTCGGATCAGCGGAGTATACACCATTTACTTGCGTACCCTTTAGAATAACATCACAATTCATTTCAACAGCACGTAAGGCTGCAGCTGTATCTGTAGTAAAAAATGGGTTGCCTGTGCCTGCTGCAAAAATTACCACTCTACCTTTTTCTAAATGACGAATAGCTTTCCTTCTGATGTAAGGTTCGCATACAGTGGCCATGGGTATTGCAGATAATACCCTAGAAGCTACTAAATTTTTTTCTAAAAAGTTTTGTAAAATTAAAGCATTGATTATAGTTGCAAGCATTCCAATATAATCACTGCTTGCTCTTTCACAACCACTTAAAGACGCAGATGTGCCACGAAAGATATTACCACCACCAACAACAATACATACCTGAACTCCAAGATTACAAACTTCAACTATGCCTTTAGATAACTCACCTATAGTCTCCATATCGTGACCAAATTGCTTTGATCCCATCAAAGCCTCACCAGAGATTTTAAATAACACCCTGGAATATTTTATTTCGCTTTTTTCATTTGTTGAAATAAACATTTTTTGCTATTTAATCTGCATCACCCAAAACAAGTAACTTGTAATTAGAGAGTTTAACAGCACTCAACTCGCTTGATTTTATAAAATCAGAAATCTTCATCTTATCATCCTTTATAAATTTTTGCTCCAGTAAAACAACTTCTTCATAGTACTTAGCCATTCGTCCATCTACTATTTTTTTTGCTACTTCTTCAGGTTTATTTAAGCTCCTCACTTGCTCTTCAATTATAGAACGTTCGTTGTTCAACTTCATTTGATCTAAATCATCTATAGACAAGGCTTCAGGCTTCATAGCAACTACATGCATAGCTATTTGTTTCCCAATCTCTTGTAGCTTCGCCTTATCACCAGATGATTGCAATGCAATTAAAGCACCAATCTTACCTAAGCCATGCGCATCACCATGTACGTAGCCAGCAATAACTCCATCCTTAGCTTCTAAGTAACAAAGCTTGCTTAACTCTAGCTTCTCACCAAGAACTGACGTACCATTCATAATAGCTTCCTGCACTGTGCCAATGCTTTCATACTTGGCATTTTTTAACTCATCAACGCTAGTACAGCGTTCTTGATGAGCAATTGATGCTAAATTTAAAACTAACTCTATAAATTTCTCATTCCTTGCGACAAAATCGGTTTCGCAATTGAGTTCAATCAATACACCACAATTTTCAGTCAAACACATAGCAACGAGCCCATCTGAAGCTACTCTATCAGATTTTTTGTCAGCTTTAGCAAGACCTATTGTACGTAACTTATCAACGGCTTTCTTAATGTCACCATCACATTCTTCTAATGCTTTTTTACAGTCACTTAAGCCAAGCCCTGTTCTATCACGTAATTCTCTTATATCATCTGGATTCATCTTCATTTGTTACTACCTCCCTTTCTTCTTCTTTGTAAACTTTACTACGTCTCCTTTTAGTTTGCACAATACCATCTTCTTTTTCTTGAATAAACTCATCACCCCTTATATCATCAATCTTAACTCCAGATTTTGCTAGACTAGACTCTATTCCAGCTAATATAGAGTCGGTAGCTAATTTACAATAGAGCTCTATTGATTTTCTTGAGTCATCATTTCCAGGTATTAGATAAGTAATACCATCTGGATCAGAATTAGTATCAAGTATTGCAACTATTGGAATTCCTAACTTCTTAGCCTCCTTAACCGCTATATGCTCTTTATTAGTATCAATGATGAATAAGATATCAGGAATTGCTCCCATTTCTCTAATACCGCCAAGCGCCTTATCAAGCTTTTGCTTTTTCTTTTCAATGTTTCCCAATTCTTTCTTTGTTAAAATGCTATCCTCGTCATTTAATATTTTCTCATATTGCATCAAGGTTTTTATCGAAGAAGAAACAGTGCCCCAATTAGTAAGCATACCACCAAGCCAACGATGATTCACATAATATTGACCACAACGAATCGCTTCACTTGCAATAATATCAAAAGCTTGAAACTTTGTACCAACAAATAGAATGCGACCACCTTGAAATGCAACGTCATATAAAGCCTTCATGGCCACCTGTAGCAATGGTAGTGTTTTTCGCAAATCAATTATATGTATACGATTTTCTTGATGCACTCCATATATGTATGGAGCCATTTTTGCGTTCCAGCGACTAATTTTGTGACCAAAATGTACACCAGATTCAGCTAAATCACGCACAGTGACTTTAGGCAAATTTGTCATATATCATTCCTCCAAATAGTTTATCTTCCATGGCATAACCCTAATGGGACTACTTGTACAAGCCATGTGTGAAATTAAATTATTTACATAGTAATAGAAAAGACAGCAAAGCGCAAACAAAAAATATTGACAAAGGGCAACATGTTTATTAGCTTTAAAGTTGAAGCCCGAAAACGCTAAAAAGAAATTAGGGGGGTGTAGCTCAGTTGGTTAGAGCGCATGCCTGTCACGCATGAGGTCGTGAGTTCAAGTCTCATCACTCCCGCCATATTAGTTTTAGCATAACTTAGAATTCGCAGTATTATTGCCGGTATTGAGAAACGCCTTCACCAAACTTGACATGGCATGGTGTTGTAATTAATACTTAAATAGGTTTGTTTTTATCATTAACAATTAGGATTAAATATGCTCATTTCTGAAGTTTTTGCAGCAGATGCAACTAGCAATACATCAAGTATCGGCGCATCTTTTGCTAGTTTTACTCCATTGATTTTAATATTTGTGGTATTTTATTTTCTCATTATTCGCCCGCAACAAAAAAAACTAAAAGAACATAGAAAGATGATAGATCAAATAAAACGTGGTGATACAGTCATTACTTCTGGTGGAATAATAGGTGAAGTTAATAAAGTTGATGAGGCAAATGCACAATTTATAATAGAAATAGCACCAAAAGTTGAGATAAAAGTTCTAAAGTCCGCTATATCTCAGGTTTTAAGCAAAGAAACTCAAAAAGTAGCAGCTAAACCAATTAAAAAGGTAAAATCGAAAGAATGATAAAAAGAATATAAATCAACCAGTAATAAAGGCAAAAATGCTTAACATGTTTAGAAAAAAGTTTGTTTGGTGATCCATTTGTGTGCGGAATATTTGGTGTAGTAAGTAGCGGTGATTCAGTAATACCAACCTTACTAACTGGGTTACAAAAATTGGAATATAGGGGATATGATTCCTCAGGTATAGCAATCATAAATAACGAAGGTAAGATAGAAGTCAAAAAATCAGAAGGTAAAGTCGAAAGGTTATGTGAAGTTGTTGATGACAGCAAGATGTCTCACAGTACAGTTGGTATAGCACATACTCGCTGGGCTACACATGGAGTCCCAGGCCTTAAAAATGCTCACCCCATTCGTACAAATAACGTTGTTGTTGCTCATAACGGCATAATTGAGAATTACAATCTGCTAAAAAAGGGCCTAGAAGAAAGGGGCATGTCATTCCATACTGACACTGACACAGAGATCATACCAAACATGCTAACCTTATATCTCGATGAAGGATTGTCGCCATTTGATTCTCTATTTAAGTGTTTAAACAACCTACACGGCTCATTTGCCTTGGTCTTATTATTTGCAGAATATCCAGACGCCTTATTTGTTGCGAAGAGAAATTTGCCTTTAGCAATAGGCTATAACTGTAACACAGTGTTTGCTGCATCTGACTCTAATGCTTTAAGTGCATTTGTGGAAAAAATATCGCATTTGGAAGATGATGACATTGCAGTGATAAAATCTAGTGGAGTTAGTATATACAACAATGGTACACAAGTTAAACGCAGTATAGAAAATAGTAGTCCAAGTGATTTTCTAATTAGCAAAAATGGTTACCCTAGCTTCATGTTAAAAGAGATTTTTGAGCAACCGCGTGCATTAAACAAAACAATAAATCAATTTTACAAGCAATATAAAGAGGTAATATTTGCTAACAAAAAATTGTTTTCTGAGCTGAGTTACATTACTATAGTTGGATGCGGGTCATCTTATTTTGCTGGGCTAATAGCAAAGTATTGGCTGGAAAATGTCGCTCAAGTTCGAGTATATCTAGAAATCTCATCAGAATTTAGGTATAGCAACGTCAAGCTGGAAGAAGGCAGCATTGGGTTATTTATCTCTCAATCTGGCGAAACTGCAGATACCATAGAAGCGCTGCGTTATGCGAAATCACAGAAGCAAACAATCATAAGTATAACTAATACATTTAGCAGCAGCATTGAAAAGATCTCAGATATTGTGTTACATACTCTTGCTGGGCAAGAAATTGGTGTTGCTTCAACAAAAACCTTTTCTGCGCAACTTGCAACTTTAGCATGCTTTGCCGCGGAGCTTGGAAAAATAAAAGGTATACTGGGTGGAGAGAGAATAAAACAGCTAAGCAACGCTATTAACTCTATTCCCAAGTATGTTGAGCATGTTTTAAATGTGATGAAAATACAACATATATCAGGCAGCATATTAGAACACAATAACGTTATTTTAATTGGCAGAGGAAGTTCATACGGAGTTGCAATGGAAGGCGCATTGAAAATAAAAGAGCTTTCATACATCAATACCATTGGTATTGCAGCGGGAGAAATGAAGCATGGTTCTATTGCTTTAATAGACTCTACTGTGCTTGTTATAGCAATTATCCCTTATGATGATTTATTCTTTAAAACGCTATCTAATATACAAGAGATTATTGCAAGAAAAGGCAAAGTAATTGCCTTCAGTGATAAACAAGGAGCGCCATTCCTAAGGGGAGTTTGCGCAGATGTGGTGCAACTTCCAGACACTGATAACTTTATCTCTCCAATCATCTACAGTGTTGCTATGCAATTCCTTGCTTACTTTACTGCAGCAAAAAAAGGGTTAGATGCAGATTGTCCAAGAAATTTAGCTAAGTCTGTCACGGTTGAGTAGTTCATTTAAAGTTAAAGCTAAACTTCTAATTAAGGTAACCAGACTGCATTCTGTGATTTTTAGCAAAACACGATACACAATCGTCATTCCGCTACTAGTTAGCGGAATCTATGCCGAGATACCGCGAATGAATCGCGGTATGACGGTTCGCGGTGGTATGACGGTTAAGTAATTCGTCATCCCGCTGCTTGTTAGCGGGATCTAGAGATACCGCGGCGGTATGACGGTTCGCGGCGGCATAGCTATCTTCAAAAATATGGTTGAATAATTGTGTGTATAATTATTAATATTTTTAAGCACTTTGGCTATGGCTTTATCTAAGTTTCTCGACCCTAAGCTGGATTTGACCTTCAAAAAAATATTTGGCACTGAAAAAAATAAGAATATTCTCATACATTTTTTGAATGATATTTTAGGGTTTACTGAGATAAATACTATACAAGAAGTGGAATTCCTCAGTACTATAATGGATCCTGAAATTGCATCTGATAAACAAAGTATAGTTGATGTTCTTTGCAGGGATTCTAGTGGGGCCAGGTATGTGATTGAAATGGTGCGACCTGAAAGTCTTCGGTCATATTGTTTAAAAGGAGAGGAATTCATTCAGAAAGAAACTGAAAGGATTCTAAAACTTATTAAACCAGATGTTTTGCCGTCTGAGTCTACGCATCAGTGCGAATCGGGCAACCGGTTGGTGCCAAGCGATGCGGACAATGAACCTCCTCTTGAAAAAGAAGATGCTCAATCGTGAGAGGGGCATAAACTGCAAGCATCATGTGGTTGGAGGGCTAGGCTAGTGGTATGGTGAACGTAAGTGAAGCTTTATAAGTACCGATACGATGAAAGAGCTAAAGATGCTGATAAGCTCTGACCAAAAGGTAATGTGACATTTTTCATTTCTAGATGTACGCAAATAATAACTCCACCGGTATAGAGAAGCCACCTAACCCACTATTGTATGACTGGAGAAACAGGGTAAGCCTGTATTTTCGCCTACATGGCAAGCAAACCGCAAGGAATGCTGATGGAAGTGCAGGTAAAGGAGAATGGAGAAAGCGAATGCCATTTTGTAACGAAATGGATAGAATTTGTAACATTAATTCGCGTGAAAACGAGCAGACTTCCGTTTGGTCCCTCGTGACAAGAAACTTTGTTAACCACTTAAGGTAGGAAAGCAGATGATTACAAGTAAACCTGTAAGTGCATCTACCAAAAGCTTTGAAGCATGGAAGCAGTTGCCATGGAAGAAATGCCAGAAAGTTATTGTGAGGCTACAAAGACGTATTGTTAAGGCTGTCCAAGAAGGAAGATGGGGTAAGGTAAAAACTTTACAACATCTTCTCACACGCTCTTTTAGCGGAAAAGCTTTGGCTGTTAAGAGAGTAACTGAAAACCAAGGAAAAAACACAGCGGGTGTAGATCGTCAACTATGGTCAACTTGCAATGCTAAATTTCAAGGAATAAAGCAGTTAAAGCAAAGAGGATATAAACCTTCTCCGCTAAAACGGATTTATATCAGTAAATCTAATGGCAAAAGAAGACCTCTTGGAATACCCACGATAAAAGATAGAGCCATGCAAGCATTATATCTGTTTGCTCTGGAACCGATAGCTGAAACGATCAGTGATCGTCACTCCTATGGCTTTAGACCTAAAAGATCCTGTGCAGATGCTACAGTAGCTTGTCATTTGTTACTGGCAAGTCGTAATCAACTACAATGGATACTTGAAGGTGATATCAAAGGATGCTTTGACAACATTAATCATGAATGGCTTATGAAGCATATTCCTATGGAGAAAAAAATTCTGCATAGTTGGTTCAAAGCTGGCTTCCTAGAATCAAAAACTCTGTATCCCACAACTGCAGGTACCCCGCAAGGTGGTATAATTTCTCCAATACTAGCCAATTTAGCCTTAAACGGACTTGAAAAGTTATTGGAAAGTCGATTTGGTAAACTCGGCAGTAGAAAAAGAAACAAAATCAGAAGTGGAGTGAATGTAATCAGATACGCAGACGACTTTATTATTTCAGGTTTCACACATGAAGTACTGGAAAAGGAAGTTAAGCCTTTAGTATCATCTTTTCTTCATGAGCGAGGTTTAATTCTGTCAGAAGAGAAGACAAAGATTACATCTATCACAACAGGGTTTGACTTTCTTGGTTGTAATGTACGTAGATATAATAAGAAGTTAATTATTAAACCTTCGAAAGAAAGTATTAAAAGACTTCTTAATAAAGCACGTACATTGATAAAAGCAAATATAGCGAACACTCAGGCTATAGTAATTAAGTCACTCGACTCTCTACTGAGAGGATGGGGAAATTACTATCACCATGTGTGTGCTAAAAAAGCGTTTAGAAAGATCGACAATGAAATTTGGCATAGTTTATGGAAATGGGCAAAGAAAAGACATCCTCGTAAAGGATTACGTTGGATAAAGAATCGTTACTTCAAAGTAATGGGTCAACGCCAATGGGTTTTTGCTGCACCCCTATGCAAGAACAAACCAAAAGAGATACGGTATTTAAGACTGCTTAAGCTGATTGATATACCTATCAGACGACATGTTAAAATCAGAGCGGATGCAAATCCCCTTGACTTAAAATGGAAAAAGTATTTTGATGAGAGAGTGAAACGAACAAGAATGTTAGCAAGCTCTTTCTCAAGAGAAGGTTCTCTACTGTTGGTGTCACCATTAAGAATGATGTTTCCTGAGGAATCATGAAGGACAAGCCGGTTCTAGAAAAGAAGAACTTAGATAAGGGGCTCAAGCGTAGTGTTGGGAAACCTGCATGCTGCGTTTCTAAGGGAGGGGGTAGTAGTAATACTGCTTCCTTACCTGACCAGCTCGCTAGAGACAAGAGCTTCGAAAAACGCGCTCAATTATATGCCGCTAAAGCCTACTCAAGACAATTAGATAAATCTGGCAACTACATTGATTTAAAGAAAGTCTTCTTTATTGCTATATCAAATTGTAACTTACTTCCTGAAGAAGTTGATTATATTTCTACTCACAATATACGTGATATAAAAACTAACGGCCATTACTTAAAAGATTTTCAGTTTGTCTTTATTGAGTTGCCTAAATTCGCAAAAAATAAAGTAGAGCAGTTAGAAAGTATAGTAGAAAGGTGGTGTTTCTTTTTTAAATACGCAGAAGAAACAACAGAAGAGGACTTAAAAGAGATAGCAGAAAAAGCGCCAATAATAAAGCTAGCATATGATGAATTAGACAAGTTTCGTTGGAACGAAAAAGATTTAGTAGCCTATGAAGAAAGGATAATGGATCTACGCAAAGAAGAAGCTATTCTTGAATACAGACTTGACCTTGCTACTGAAAAAGGCATCCAAATTGGCGAAGAAAGAGGCATCAAAATCGGTAAAGAGGAAGGGAAAATTGAAGGGAAAATTGAAGTTGCAAAAGCAATGCTGGCTAATAATGTTGATGTCAACACTATTGTCAAGTTTACTGGCCTTTCTATTAGTGAGATTGAAGAATTAAGTGTGAACGGTACAGAGTAATTTCAAAGTGCATTTGCAGTTGGAACGGATACATTTAGAGGTTGTCCGGAAACAAGTAAAAGGCTATAATATCTGAAATTTTAGTACGGGGTAAAGATGAGAAAAAAGTATCCAACAGATCTAAGCGAAAGGGAATGGGCAAGAATAGAAAAACACTTCAGAGTATCATACAAGAAAGGAGGAAGGCCGCCAAAGTATAGCAAAAGAGAAATATTAGAAGCAATTTTCTATGTATTGCGTACAGGGTGTCAATGGCGGTATTTACCAAATGATTTTCCGCTATGGAAGACTGTGTATGAGCAGTTCAGGCAATGGAAGAAGCAGGGAATTTTTGAGAAAATGAATTATGAAATTACAAAATATAGTAGAAGAAAAATAGGAAGGAATGAGCAGCCGAGTGCCTGTATAGTAGATAGTCAATCTGTAAAGACTACAGAAAAGGGGGGATCAAAGGCTATGATGGAAGTAAAAAAGTAAAGGGTAGAAAAAGGCATATAATTACAGACACTCAGGGTTTTATACTAGGTTGTTACGTAGGCGCTGCTAACGAAAATGATAGAGATGGTATTAAAATAGCATTAAACAATATGAGAACAAAATATACTAAAGTTAAAAAAATGTGGGCTGACATGGGATACCAAGGAAGAAATTTAAAGAATCACACAAAGGAAGAATATGACATAGATATTGAAATTGTTACAAGGCCTCCATGTAGATTTTGGGTGCACAAAGATACGCCACCTGAGCTACTACCAACAAGAGAACAAGGGTTTAAAGTACAGCCAAGAAGATGGGTTGTAGAAAGGACTTTTGCTTGGGTTAATAGGAATAGAAGGCTATCGAAGGAGTATGATTTACTCACAACATCCACTGAGAATTTCATATACCTAGCTATGAGTAGGGTTATGTTAAAGAGGGAATATGCTTGAATTTACTTGTTTCCGGACAACCTCTTAGACTTTTTACTTTCTCAATATTACCTTCTAGAGCAGCCTTACGTAATTCAGCATTTATATCTCTGTTTGAATTGCTCATCCCATACCTCCTGTAAAACTATATTGTTATGATAAAGTCGTTAATAATCTATGAGCTCTCACCCCATGTAAAATTATATTATCATGATAAAGTCATTAATAACCCATGAGCTCTGGATCACGCAAATAATGGTTATTCCCTGTGTTTTTCAGTACATTTGAGCTGGCTGTACATAAGAATTGCAATTGTAGAGCATGCTATTGTTAATAGTAAATTTGGTAAAATACCATAGCGAAAAAATTTTCCTACTATATATATTCCAATAGCCCCAAACATCATATTGCAGAATGAGAGAACTGCACTACCAAGCCCTATACCTTTGATCGTTTCTAAAGCAGAAGTTACGTTATTGCTTATTATTAATGCAAGTCCGATATTGGCTGGAATCCAAACAGTTTGAAGAATTAATATATTTAACTTGTCCGCGAAATAAAAATATACCAATAAACTATCGGATATTATCGGTAACACCAAACCTATTATTAGCATTTTGCTAACCCCTACTTTTGGTACATACCTTCTATTAATTAAAGTTCCAATTATGTAAAATATGACTATGATCGATATGAGGTAGCCAAAATACTGTACTTCAATGCCCATCGATTCAAATATGAACGGGTAGTTAGCAACGTATGCCCAAAGCCACATGAAAGTTAATCCATGAATGGCTGAAAACCCAAGGAAACGATAATTTCTAAATATTGATATATATTGCTTGCAGATATTAGTAGTTATGTTAGTTATACTGGTTTCATTTTTATTTACAGTGAGTGTTTCTTGTAACTTAAAGTAGATAAAAATAAGTATAGCAATTGCTGCAAGTGATATAATAAAAAACAAAAATTTCCAACTATACCCATGTGAAATTATATAACTGCCCACCACTGGAGCTATTCCAGGTGAGAGTGCCACAACCATATTTAATTTTGAAATGACTCTCGAGTATTCACTACCCGAGTACATATCCCTTATTGCTGCATACCCAACAACACCTGCAACACCAGCCCCTGTTCCTTGTATGAAGCGAATTAGTATCAAGAGCGCAATACTGTCGGCTATATAACACATGACACTTGCCAAAGTAAAAATTGTCATACCAATCAGCATCATTGGACGCCTACCATAATGGTCCGATAATGGACCATAAATTAATCCAGACACCGCAAATCCAACTAGATTCAAGCTAATTGTAAGCTGCACTACACTGCCTTCTACTTTAAAATAATTGGCAATGCTTGGCAGTGCAACTGAGTATAGGTCAGTTGCCATATCGACAATTGCTACAGACAATATCATAATAAGAGAGATGATATTTTGCGAAAGAGCTGTTTTCACTTAATGATTTATTGGTAAATATGCTTAATTATAATGTATTTTTTTCATTAGTATAAGTACAATGTTACATAGTAAACGATGTCATGCGAGTAGCGGACACTGAAATCTTAAGCTAAAATCATAAAAAGCACGAATTTCAATATCTTATCTTGAATTATTCACTTTAAGCTTTAAGTCTTCAACAGAAGATGCATTTGCCTCACTTACTACCTTTAGTGGTTCACCAAGATTATGCTCTATTTTTATATTATGCTCAGGATCGTACTCTATTCTTGTATCAAACTCAAAGCCCAATTTCTCACAAAGTTTTTTGAAATACTCAATAATCTTATTTATAATATAAGTAAGCTTATCAAACAAACCGTCATCACCAGCTTTATAGTTCTCTAACTCTTTAGGAATGGTAAGAAGTACTTTACCATCTTCATATACCACATTTTCACCTTCACATTTTAGTTTAAACTCCGCTGAACTGCAAAAACCTGGTGTTTCGATATATGTATAATCATCATAGTTAAGCATTTTTGTATATTTCATGCTAAAACTAAGCTTTATACAATTGGGTTCACGACAATCCATAATATACTCTCTTGTCATACAGTTGCTTTGCGTTAACAAATGAAAAGATCCAAGAGCGTGACTCATATCATTAGGAAGAAAATGAGTATATCCGCCCTGATAATAGTTATTTATTAACTCCTCAATAATAGAGTTATTGGGAATTGTTGCACCAACGTGTTTAAACATTTCTGTAAAAATTTGTCTGAGAAATGGACGATAATTCCCTTTTCCGTTTTCATCCCGTAGAATTAGATTTTTATGGTTTGAATACAGATCGTTAATAAATTCGTTAGTTATTTTTTGTCCGTTAATAGCAAGGCCGTGTGTTCTATTAAGATCCTTATATGTTCCCTCACCAGAAATTACTTCGTCCCCAGTGTTAGCTTTGAAATCAGCATATTTGAGCTTCTTCACTTCAGCTTTCAACGCATTGACCATTTCCTTTGACATGTTATATCTCTACCATTAATACCTGTATATTAATTCTAGCACTTACTTTATTAAATTTCAATTACTAAATGAATTTATCACTTTCACTTCCGTATTTTCCAGCGAGTCACCGTAAGTCACTGCTTTTAGGTAAAACTTTTTTCCCCTTTGCACTTCGAAAGATATTATTGAATCATCAAGTAGAACAAATTTTTCACCTGCAGTGTGCTGATACTCTTTAGTACCTTCTTGTCCTCTGATTAGGTTACTAAGCTTATATTTATTTTTATCTATAAGTTCAGCATTCTGGAATTTCACTATCTCTTTTCCAACTAGTGCTAAATTTGAGTCCGCAATTGAAGTTATGTTTCCAAAACGTAACACTACTATAAGCCCCTCGTCGGTAGATTCCATTACATATCCGTAAGTAGACTGCTTGTTTGTGCTTGCAATAGGCTTATAATCCTTATCGTTGTACGAAATAAAGAGTGTTGCTCCCTTCCAATTCTTTTCCTCACTAATTAAAGTAAAGCTTGCACTATTACCTTTAATATCCGGTAAATCTATCATTTCTACGATGGTTTTGCTAATGTGAGAGGGAGGGTATTCCTTCAGCATAAGTGACCTTGTTGAAGGAAAAGAAAGCTTATATATAGAGTGATCATAACCAACGCCAATTACTTGAATGGACATGCTTTCGAATTTTGTTTTTATAATTCTCACCGTATGCTTTTTCTCACCGTCTAAAATCGTTATTACATCACTTGGCACAAGCCACGCATATTTTATCGGCAGCTTGAAATTGTATATATTTCTCTCTTGCCACGAAGAATAAAGTAAAACCTCAGCTATATTTTGCGCCTCTCCCTCCTCCATAATGAGCGGTATTTCAACTGTTATAGCAGCGCCTTGCTTTGGCAACTCAGCATATTTAACATCAATTGGATAGCCAAAATTGCGATTAAAATAAACGACGTTAACTTTATTGTTTAAATCTAATTGACTGATATTAGCAAGTTTTGAATTGTTACTGAAAACCATTTCACCAATTGGTATTCCAGTCGTAACTCCCCTGCCCTTTTGGACAAATTTCAGTTTAGAGTCCTGTTCAACCACATCAAAAAAATAGCAACTTTGCAGCATTTTAATAATTGAACGTACCGATTGCTGGTCGTTTATCACATACCCAGACAATAACCCTTTGACGTTGCTTGTATCGAACTGATCGCTTTTTAAACCTGTTTTTTGTAACAGATCCGATAAAACATCGGAAATATTAAGCTGTGAAAGCTTTCCCTGAATCCAATGTCCTGTCTGCCAATTATGGCAGTCAGCCCACACATCACATAAATTGGGAAAGTAAGGAAATGGCCTTGCATCCCATGCCCAGAGAAACATTTTTTCTACCATTTCTGAACTTTGCCACTTTTTTAGCGTTCCTTCAATTGCAATTTTTTGCGAAAGAAAGCTCACCTCTCCGTTTGAATATCGTGGATATTTGCTCTCTATGCTGCCTTTGTCAACAAACACATTTGGCTCATTAGTGCAGCCGTTCATACTGGGAAATCCATACTCAGTAAACCATATTTTTTTCATTTTTGGTTGCCATTTCGTTTTACTACCACCTGGATTTATGTGAGTTTCACTCCACCATTTTGCTATGTTTTTCCACGCATACCTGCTGTCGTTATACTTTACTCTTTCAGGCTCACCCTTTGAGTAATCATAGAAATAATCATACCCCACTCCACTGCTCCAACCACCCATTACATCTTCCGCGGAATAACCAAAAGGAGGCTCTGGACCATCAGTCAGTGGAAAATAAGCATCTATGCCAACAACGTCGATATACTCTGAAGACCACAGTTCATCCATATTATACCAACCATCATATGAATGGTATTCGCTCCAATCTGCAGCGTAGGTAACTGTTACTTCTTTTCCAAGATTAAGTTTTATCTGCTTTGCAAGCTTGACCAGCTCTATAACGGCAGGGTAATTCCCTTGTTCATCCCTGATTTTGGTAAGTTGCGCAAATTCAGAACCAATGATAAACCCTTCCACTTTAGTTTGTTTGGCAATGCTTGCATAATGCTCTATAAATTTGTTGTACTGATTCTTAAAAAAATCACTTATATCTTCAGGAGTCCCGCTCAACCTTCCTCGCCACTCTTTGTTCTTTGTATCAAGTAAGGGCATTGGATAGAGCATCACCTTGTAGCCTCTGCTGTGTAGCTCTTCTATATATCTTATCAACGCTGCATCACTAACTGTGCCACCATACCTTGGGTTTCCACTCGCATCTTTTGAAATTAGCTGAGCATTATCTCTGGTTACACCCCCTACTTGCCAATCATCAGGTAATATTGCGGAATCATCTTGAAATTCAACTGCAGGATATATTTTACAATCTTTAATGTTCAGATCATTCACAAACCAATTGACTACTACCGATACCCACTCAACATTTGGTAAATCTCCCTTTAATTGATCCAAAGAAAGCATTGCATCGCTCTTTTTAGTGTGGTTGTTGTGATTTACCCTTTGCGCCAGCCCATATGGGATATATTGGTTGCTGCTTATTTTCTCTTGCGCGATTTTCTTCTGTATTTTTGTATCATATACAAACTCACCTGAACCTGGTATGATATTGATATTCCGAATATTTTTTGCTACTGAAAATTCATTTGACTTTACTGCAGTTTGCACTTCAAACGTAAATACCGGAACATGATTATTATAGTCTGCTAAAGGAAAATTCTTGATGACTATGTAAGATATTCCCCTATAAGCCGGCACATTCCCCTCTCCTTCAATTGATGACATAAATGGATCAGGATTTTGGTCTTCTCTGCCGCTGTAAAAAGTATAATCTATTTCATCAAAGCTAAGTGATGTTGTATCTGCCCAGATTCTGTTTAATTTTTCTACTTTCCCCTTGCAGATCGCAATTGCAAGCGTTGCGTAGTAATTATATGTAACGTTCATACCTCTTCCAATTTTGCTTTTGGTGGTTATCGCCTCTTCTTTTATTGGCTGTGACCAAATAATGTTCCCTGCAACACGAGCAGTGCCATAGATAATTGGAATCGTTCTGCTGTAGGTTGAGGTTTGAACTTGCAGATTTTTTAGTCTCGCACCATGCGTTACTTTTTGCTCGGCATCAAGGCCGAACATTGCCCCATCTAGCTGTGCACCAAGAAGAGCACCGAGTTCTGAGCCGATAATCCGGCCAATTGGACCAAAAATGCTGCCTGCTTGACCAAAAATTGATGATAAAATTATTGTAGACATGGTAATCCTCCTTTTGATAGATTTTTTTGAAATTGTTGAGAAAAGATCCAAGTGTCACGCTACTTGGATGACACCTATAACCTTGTCATCCCAGTGCTTCCTCCTTTGTCATCCCAGTGCTCCGACACTGGGATCTAGGAATTTTAATTGTAAGCAAGCACACTGAGTTGATAAGTATAAAAATGGCTGAAAAATAAACATTTTTGATGAGGTCACATAGAAAGCTGGATCCAAGTAGTCAAGGCACTTGGATGACAAGAAAGGGGCTACTCGGATAACAGATACTATGATAAGAAATTCAACAACTTACAATGAATAATTGAAGTTTTTAATTAAGAAAAGCACATGGTGTAGCTATAATTATTGTAAGCAACAATGAAAAAGTACGGAAGTGAAAAATTACCACTCTCATGGCAATCACTTCACCAGCGGCAAAGTGATACCATGCTGATTCATATATTTTCCTTTCATATCATCATATGATTTCTCGCATTCACTTTCGCCGCTTAAAAATACGAATTGGCATGCGCCTTCATTAGCGTAAATTTTCGCAGGAAGTGGAGTGGTGTTTGAGAATTCGAGTGTGACATGACCTTCCCATCCAGGTTCTAAGGGAGTAACGTTTACTATAATTCCACACCTTGCGTAAGTTGATTTACCAACACAAATGACCAGTACATTCCTTGGTATACGGAAATATTCCACTGTACTTGCAAGCACAAAGCTATTTGGTGGAATTATGCATACGTCTGTTTCTTTATCTATAAAACTATTCTCAGAGAAATTTTTAGGGTCCACGATGGCTGAATTAACGTTAGTAAAAATCTTAAATTTATTATCCACTCTTGCGTCGTAACCATAAGATGATAGTCCGAAAGATATGACACCTTTGCTGCTTTTGTGATTCACAAAAGGCTCTATCATTCCAAAATTTTCAGCTTTTTCTCTTATCCATTTATCTGGCATAACTGCCATAATTGCCCCTTAAAGTTGTGTAATACTTACAATAATATAAAATAAAATTTAAATGTAAACTGTAGCTTTTGTCATGCAATTAAAGCTTTTCAGTTTGATTTTTTGTTACAATAATTAGATTTATGTTCTTAACTAAAAATAATGCTTAGAAACTTTCTCCTGATTTTTGTATTCGTATTATTCATGCCGCTGTCAAATGCTGATGCCAGGAAATACATCAGAATTGTTGGGTCTTCAACTGTTTTTCCTTTTATCTCATTTATAGCCGAGGAGTTCAATCGTGTATTCTCCTTTAAGACTCCAGTTGTGGAATCGATAGGAAGTGGATCAGGATTCAAAATGTTTTGCTCAGGAATAGGGGAAGACACTCCAGACATCACCACTTCATCTCGCCCTATGAAGGAAGTAGAAAGAGAACTATGTAAAAGAAATAAAATTAATGAAGTGATAGAGATCATCATTGGCTATGATGGAATTGTCATTGCAAATTCAAATCAAAGCCATAGATTTGATTTCACAAAGAAGGACTTATTTGAAACTTTATCTGCATATTCTCAAGAAAATGATAAATTAGTAAAAAATAATAAGAAGTTTTGGTCTGATGTAAATCAAGCCTTACCAAAAACAGAAATTGAAATTTATGGTCCACATCAAAATACAGGCACATACGAAACTTTGGTTAATTCTATTATGCTTGATCAATATTCATGCATGAACTCGAGAATTTTCAAAGAGAATTATAAAGATCAGGAAGAAAGAAAGCAAGCATGTGGTAATATAAGGGATGACGGAAGGTATATAGAAGTTGGAATTAATGAAAACATAATAATACAAAAATTGAAAAGTAACAAGAACGCTTTAGGGATATTTAGTTTTAGCTTTTTAATGAGGAATCAAGATAAAATACAAGGGAGCACAATTGCAGGAATTGAGTCAACTTACGAAAATATATCATCGGGAAAATATATATTAGCAAGACCTCTATACCTTTATATAAAGAAAGAACACCTGGATACTGTTGATGGATTAAGAGAATTCATAAAAGAAATTATAGATTCGATCGGCATTGAAGATGGGTACCTATCTAGGCTTGGTCTAATTCCACTTTCAAGTGAAGATATAAAGAAAGCTTCAGCAAAGGTTTATGATATAACGTGACGGCAACGTTTCTTTTATATTCTTTGTTCTAGCGTAGTCAGACCCAGCGCGGCGCGCTGGGATGACAATGGATTACTAATTAGACAGTTCTGCGTTGTTGCAACACCCCAGAAACAACCGGGTCCGAGCTTTTCGTATTTGGGCTTTCTGATTTCTCACAAACTCCTCCAATATAAGCTAGTACAGCCAATGCTGAAACTGCTAAAACTTCTAAAACTAATGCAACTACAGGATATGCCAGCACATAGGCTGCAATAGCACCAACTACGCATAGTCCAACAACGCCCAGAGCGATCTTCCCTTTGTGTTCACTCCAGAAGTTTGTATCGTTTTTTTCTGGGGTTTTGTTGTCTGCAGTTGGTGCAGAGTTTACGGTGTTTTGATCTAGATCAGTGTCATCTATAAAGTTAAGATCATCATTCTCAGACGGATCCTGATTGATTTCTTGTGAAAATCGAGTCGCATACTCTTTATCCCATGCTATCTGATCATTAATCTTGGCATTATCTAGTTCATTTTTACTAAGTTTTTCCTCAAATTCTTGAATCAAATCTTGAAAGCATTGCTCACCTACTCCAGGTATTTTAGCAAAACGTTTTTGTGCACATGTAAGTTTATCCATTACATAGTTATTTCCATTGGGCTCGAACCCAAGGAGCCCTGGAGAAGCAGCATCAAACATTAATTTAAAGCTTTCTTTTATCTTTTCCACATCTTCTTGGTTCAATTCTTCACTATATTCAACTTTCAGAGGATAAACTAAAAGGGCATCTACTCTTCCACTACTCCAATATACCTCTCGCTCTAAAACCCTTTCTACATCTTCACCACAATTCTCTAATGCTGCTTTAACTTGATCAATATCAAGGTTTTCTATTGCTTCTTGTAAGTTGGAATCAAGATCCATTACCCACTTGTGATCTTCTATTTTTTGAACAACTTGTACAAGAGCAAAATATTCTGTGCTATGAGGGTCAAATTTTCCTTGAAAGCGTTTAAGATCATCTATTGTATCCGTAAAATATGGTTGATCTTCAAAAGATTTTGTTACCTTGTAATCACACAAAAAATCACGAGTTTTTTGATCAGCTTCCTCCCAAATTAGTTCAATGATCTCGACTTTAGTGTTAACGCTAGCTTCAGAACACTCAACCACTATCGGCTGAGAGCCGAAAGGTTCGATATAGCGCTGGAAGCGCGGTGAGAAGCTAAAGCTACTCCAATCTTATACTAGATATAGAATGAGGCTGATGTGCATCTGTATGTTTATTGATGTACTCATTAATGACTTCATCTGTGATATGTCCGCTGGTAGCACTAAAGTATCCTCTTCCCCAAAAACGCTTTCCCCAGTACATTTTATTTAGCTCTGGAAATTCTTGTTGAATTTTGCGTGAAGACCTGCCTTTGGCTCTTTGAACAAAATCACTCACAGCTATATGAGGAGGTATTACTACGAATAAATGTAAATGATCTGATGATATTACTCCGTTTTCTATCTTAATCCCCATTTCTTCAGATACTTCTGCTATGATTGTTCGTATTCTCTCCTTCATAGCCTTAGTTAATACTCTGTACCGATATTTTGTAATCCAGACTATATGGTACCTATGATAAAATACAGTGTGTTTTCCTTTGTCATATTCCGTCATAACTATACTTTATAAAGTACAGTTATGACATTGACAAACTAAAGTTTCTCCACCTAGAAGGTGGAGGCTTGTACCATCTTATGGAAAGTCAATAACAAAATCTAAAATGGTACCTTTGTTACTAGTCAAAGTCCCCTCGTGGTTCAAAACTGCTTGTATATCATTATGTTCACCATTGTTGAATATGTCCTGGACTTTTTGAAAATTGCCATCCCAGACTGCCTGTCTTAATGAACCTAGAATTTTTTCTTGTGCATCAGTTAATTCAACCATATCTTACCTCTAATAAAAATTTAATTATCACACATATTTACAAGTAAATCAAGTATGTTGTTAATAACTGTTAATAAAGGCCAACAAAATGCTTGACGTTAGAGTAGCTTTTATGGCTTTGTATAGCGAGGAAGTAACTCTATGAAAAATCATCAACGTTTACAAAATTTGCGTTCAATTGTATTTATTGTGGGAATATTCCTATTGCTGTTTAGCTTAGCAATGCTTATTCCTGCTATTACCAATAAGTATCTCAGCTACGAATGGAAAAATTTCCTCGCTGGATTCATAATTACCTGCACATCTGGCGCAATTTTTATTTTACTCGGTAAATTAAGTAGATTGCATGGAATGCCAGCAATTTTTGCGATTACTAGTTGCACCTGGATTGCCTTGTCTCTGTTTGCAGCTATTCCTTTCTATTTTGATAATCTGAGCTATGTTGATGCATTGTTTGAAACGATATCTGGCATCACAACCACAGGAGCAACTATATTTAATGATATTGAAAAACAATCTCCAGGAATACTGCTATGGAGAGCAATGCTACATGGCATGGGGGGTTTTGGTGTAATCACTTTAGGAATTGCAGTTTTTCCTATGTTTAAGGTTCTCAGCCTAAATAATTTACTTTATTCTGAATATTCAGATGCTACCAAAAGGAAGTTGCCGAACACGCGAAGCGTAGTGATTCATGTTACGGCAATATATTATGGCTTAATTTTGTTATGCATATTTTCCTATTATCTAGCTGGTATGCCACTATTTGATGCAATATGCCACGGAATGTCCTCTGTATCAACTGGTGGATTTGCTAACTATAACGATTCTATAGGGCACTACAATAACCCTATGTTAGAAGTCATAACGATCATTTTTATGATTTTGGGTTCTCTGCCTTTTCTTAGCTATTTAAAAATTATAAGACGATTAGACATTTGCTATGATGAACAGGTCTCTTACTTTGTTAAGATAGCTATTGTTTCATCTTTATTTGCTTGTTTTTGGTTGTATAAAAATGTTGATTTAGGAGTGTCATTATCATTTAGATGCAGCACATTTACCATCACCTCTTTAATTACGTCAACTGGTTATGCAATCTGTAATCATATAGATTGGAGTTTCATTTCAGTCTTAGCTTTTTTTCTAACCTTTGTTGGTGGATGTAGTGGTTCTTCAAGTGGTGGTGTCAAAATCTTCCGCTTGATTGTTCTTTTAAGGTCTATAAGAAATTACTTTTACCTTTTATTAAACCCTGATGCAGACAATGGAGTAAAATTCAATGGAAAAATTCTGGAGAATGATGAAGTTCACTCTGTCTTTATATTTTTTGCAATTTTCATGTTAACGTTTACCATTTCATCAATAGTGATGTCTTACTTAAGCAATGCAGACTTTATAACTAGCATCAGTTCAGTCTCTGCAACGCTTACAAACTCTGGCCCGGGATTTAGTAATTTAATAGGCCCTTCGGGTAATTATTCCTCTTTCAGTAATGAAGTAAAATTATTTCTATCGTTTTTAATGCTGCTTGGCAGACTTGAAATATTGCCAATCTATTTTTGTATAGGTAATTTATTCTTATTTAATAGAAAGAAATAGTTGGTGAAGTTGTGAAATTTGATATTATAGCTAAACTGACTTACGACAATTTGAAAAACCGTCATTCCGCTACTCGTTAGCGATATCTATGTATCCGTTCAGCGGAGTGGCAGAATAAGGTAGACAAGGTGATCTAAGAAGATAATCATAGAGCAAAAGTGAAGTAATATGGTAAACCTTTTAGAACTTTGCAAAAATTTACAGCAAAAAATAGAAAGGTTAGAAGCAAAAATAGAAAGATTGGAAAAAGAGAATGAAAGTTTAAAAGCAGAAAATAAGGCTTTAAAGATAGAAAATGCTGAGTTAAGAGAAAGACTCGGTTTAAGATGTATGGTCCCAGAGTGTGATGGTGTGGATTTAGTATAAATAATTCTGGAGACTGTGTCCACTGATAACATATAAATTCATAAGGAGTAAGACCCTTAAGAGTTTTGAGTCTCTTTGCATAATTATAAGCCATAACAAAGTTATAAAGGTGTTCTTTAAGTTGCTGGTGCGATTGATAGTAATACTTCTTAACTGTAGCATCCTTTAAAGTTTTATTCATACGCTCGACTTGCCCATTCGTCCAAGGATGGCTAACTTTTGTCAAACGATGTTCAATAACATTCTCTTCGCAAACTCTATCAAATATATGTTGGAAAGCATACTTATGACGCTTCTGGTTTGTAAATTGTATACCGTTATCTGTCAAAATAGTATGGATTTTATACGGTAAAATTCTAATCAAATTACGTAAGAACTCAGCAGCTATGGGTTTTGTAGCACTGTTACACAACTCAACATAGGTAAATTTGGATGTCCTATCAATAGCAACAAACAAATGTAATTTGCCCTCCTCAGTTCTAACTTCAGCAATATCAATATGAAAGTAACCGATAGGATATTGTTTGAATTTCTTTTTTGACTTAACTTCTCCATCAACAGTTGGTAATCTGCTAATGTTGTGTCTTTGTAAACAACGATGCAAGCTAGAGCGAGTCAAATGCGGAATTGTAGACTGCAGAGCGTAAAGGCAATCATCTAGTGGCAGTAGTGTATACTTGCGAAATGTAACTATTATAGCTTCCTCTTCTAGCGTTAAAACAGTTGATCTTGGATGCTTTGGACCCATATCAGCATCTTTCGTAAATGAACGTTTTCTCCACTTAATAATAGTTTTTGGATTAAGGTTATAATGCTTGGAGAGTTTTGCTATGCTCTCTTTTCTATTTTGTATTGCTCTACGAATCGTCTGTGTTGTTTTGGCGCACCCATGTAATATCTGTCCCATAATGACTCCTTAAATGATGATGATAGTATACCATCACTCTCTGGGACCATACATCTAAGGGCAGTCTTTCAACTTTTGCTAAGCAAGTTGTTAAAAATCGTATTAATAATCTAGTCCGTAAACACTCACGTACTACTCCTAAACTTGAAAATAATGTGCAACAGGAAAGTTACTGTTTTGAAGATGAATCGATACTACGTATTGATGTTGAGCAAATTATTTCAAAGTTACCAAAGAAGTAGCAGGTTTTATGTGAACAACTAAAACACCACAGCATTGCTGAAGTTGCAGACATGAACAATATGTCACGGACTACTTTGTACAACATTCTCAAGAAAATGCGATCTAAATTTGCATCTCTTTATGAAAAAAAATACAAAAAAAAGTGAACAGTTTTTTGAAATTTGGTGAATTTATATATAGGGGCAAATTAAGGTAAAAGCATGAAAATAATAAACAGCAAAGAAAGAGCAAAAATGGTCACAGGCGTGAAGATAGTAATCTTTGGACCTTATGGAATCGGTAAAACTAGCCTGCTTAAAACTCTTGTTGAATCAACAACACTTTGCCTTGATTTTGAAGCAGGACTTCTAGCTGTACAAGACTGGAAAGGAGATTCAACTGAGATTCGCACTTGGAATGAGGCCAGAGACATTGCTTGTCTTATTGGTGGTCCTAATCCTGCATTAAGGTCTGATCAGGCGTATAGTCAAAAACACTATGAGCATGTCTGTAGCAAGCACAAAGATCTTCTTTCTGAAGTTTCTAAATACCGCTCTATTTTTATTGATAGCATAACTGTTGCATCACGTTTATGTTTTTCATGGGCCAGAATGCAACCTGAAGCTTTTTCAGATAGATCAGGAAGAGAAGATAAAAGAGCTGCTTACGGATTACTCGCACAAGAAATGATGGCCTGGCTCAATCAGTTTCAACATATCAGAGACAAAGACATCATCATAGTTGGCACACTAGGTCAATACCTCGATGACTGTAATCGTTCAACATGGCTACCTCAATGTGAAGGTGCTAAAACTGCTAGTGAAATTCCAGGTATTGTTGATGAAGTAATTAGCATGGTTGGAATCAAGAAAGATGATGGTACAGAGGTTCGCTCATTTGTCTGTCAGACGATTAATACTTGGGGATATCCAGCTAAAGATCGAAGTGGATGCCTTGATATGGTTGAAGAGCCGCATCTGGGTAATTTACTTGCGAAAATTAAAGCCAAAACTTTGGCTCCTATTATTTAATTAAAAATCGGAGAAATTATTATGGAACAAAGCTTTTTCAATATCGGTCAAAAAATTCCCTTTTTCAGTGTGAAAGAATACTTGAATGATCAATCGCCAATACCAGAAGATATAATTTCACCAAGGATTTTAACAAAAAGAGGTCTATTGGTGCTGGGTGGACCACCTAAAATCGGAAAAAGTGACTTTTTGATCTCTTGGCTTGTCCACATGGCTGCTGGTAGATCATTTCTTGGTATGACACCAAATAGACCTTTGAAAATTTTCTACATGCAAACTGAAATTGAATATGAATATATGAAAGAACGTTTGCAACAACTTCAACTTGATGAGGAACTTTTGGATATAGCTGCTAACAACTTAATCATTACGCCAAAGGTGCACTTATCATTTAATCATGATGAAATAAGTGAAATGAAGGAAATTGTGAATGAACGCTTTAAACCTGATGTTTTGGCCATAGATCCATTACGTAACATCTTTAGTAGCGAGTATGGAAATGAAAATGATAATAGTGCTATGCTGTTTTTTCTGCAAAAGACTCTTGAAAAGCTGCGCAGTGCTGTCAATCCAGATGCTTGTATTGTACTCACTCATCATACAAAAAAATTATCGAAAAAGATGCTGGAAGAAGATCCATTTCAAGGTTTAAGCGGTGCTGGGTCCTTAAGGGGCTTCTACACTACAGGAATGGTGGTGTTCAGTCAAGATGAAGGAAGCACTGTCCGTCAAATAGTATTTGAGTTGCGTAATGGTGAACGTGTGCCAAGTAAGCTTGTCGATAAACTAAATGGCCATTGGCAACTTGTGGATAAATGGAATAGTTAATTTTTATAGGAGATAATATATGTTACAAGATTTAACTGATTTTAACACTGCAAAGTCGCAAAGTAATTTAATACCTAAAGGTACAACGGTAAAAGTCAAAATGGCTATTAAGCCTGGAGGTTATGAAAATTGGTTCACTAAAAGCTATACTACTGGCAGCATCTATTTAAACGCTGAATTTACGGTCACTGAAGGTCCATATACAAAACGTAAGATTTATCAAGTAATTGGTATTAAAAGTGGCAAAGCAAGCGTTGAAGGAGAAGATACTTGGGGAGAAATGGGTCGTTCTATACTTAGAAGTATTTTGGAGTCAGCACGGAACATTCATCCACATGACACTTCAGAAAAAGCAGTTGTTGCTAGAAAAATCAACTCCATTGCAGATTTAAATGGACTAGAGTTTATGGCAAAAGTGGGAATTGAGGCCGATAATAGGTACGGAGACAGGAACAGAATTGATACGATCATTACTCCGAATGAAACTCAGAAGGATGACTGGATTCCATTCTAAGCGAATAAAAGAATCATTTTTTTATCATAAATTATTGAAGGGCACCTTTTATGAATAGATCTCTAGAAGAAATAAAAGCGTTAGTAATTGATAGAATTGAAGAATACCTACTCTATTTACTACCTGGCGGTGAGTTTTACAAAAGTAAGTTTTACATTGGAGATTCACGTGGAGATAAAATAATAGTTGAGACAACAGGAGAAAGAGCAGGATAAACTAGCCAAAATTAAAGGAGACGTAGTTGAATTTTTTACTTTCATTGCAGGTGACAAAAAAAGCGCTGAAGAATTGTATCGGTATATTTTAGAGAAGTATCCTTCTGCGTTTTCTGTCCAACATTGACTAAGGAGCTTAGCTAGCACTTAAGTTAATGGTAGATGGATTAAGCCGGTAGCCTGACCAGTTACATGCTTGTACCACATCATCTCGTCTTATATTTAGTCCCAAGGTGCTAGCTAGCTTTTCTGCTATTGTTTTTTGCATTCTGTTAAGAGGTCTGCGCACCTGCTGTTCTGGGTCTTCAATACCTAAACTATCTGCTATTTGAATGATACTAAGAAATTTATATTCTTTAGCTTCTTCCAAGTCACGCAAAAATTGTTTAAGTAATACTCTAAAGATGCGGATGCTTGAAGTTGCTTGTTTGCCTATAATTTCAACGTTATTAACATAAATAGTATTATCTTCAACTTTTAATCGCAGTATCTTTTTTTCTGGAACAGTTGTTTCTTGCAGTAGAACATAAGGAAACGCTTGAAAAGAAACGTTAGGTAATAGCTCTGGTACTCCTTTTTCAACTGCCTCGCTTAGTATTTGGTTCAGAGTTTGATGTTCACAAATTAAATTAGCCATGGGAACAGTGTATAGAGTTAACAATATTTTTAGGTCTGCCTTTCCAAAAGTTATAAGAACAGCAACATTAGTTCTTAACCTATCTACAGTTAAATATGACTTATCAGTACATAAAGTTGGTATGATAATGCTTACTATTTTACTTTTAAAGCTTATATGATATATTCCATTTGCTGCCTTTTCCCATATGAGCCCTATCAATAGTTCTTCAAACCAATTTATAATTTTTTCCGTATTGAGTTTAATTGAAAGCACAAGATACCGCTGTTTTTTATAAGTATCAGGAAAAATATCACGACCACAATCCTCGCAAGCTAGATCATCACAATCTTCATCAAAACCATGAGGAATGATAACCTCATTTTTGCAATAAGGATTTTGTATATTTGGAAAATCAAGATCTAAATCATTAGCACAAATAACAAAATAATACTTCTTAAGTTTAACAAAATCAAGCTGACTGAGATGCTCTGCAGCCTTTATATAGTTCTCGTCAGGATTTACCCAGGACCTATTTACTAACATAGTATCAATATCTTGAGAGTGTTTTCGACAAAACGGTAATTCCATAGCTATCTCTAATTAAAGACTTAAAATCATCTCGTTCTTTTCTATTGAGAACATATTCTGAGAGGTTGTCCGGAAACAAGTAAAAGGCTATAATATCTGAAATTTTAGTACGGGGTAAAGATGAGAAAAAAGTATCCAACAGATCTAAGCGAAAGGGAATGGGCAAGAATAGAAAAACACTTCAGAGTATCATACAAGAAAGGAGGAAGGCCGCCAAAGTATAGCAAAAGAGAAATATTAGAAGCAATTTTCTATGTATTGCGTACAGGGTGTCAATGGCGGTATTTACCAAATGATTTTCCGCTATGGAAGACTGTGTATGAGCAGTTCAGGCAATGGAAGAAGCAGGGAATTTTTGAGAAAATGAATTATGAAATTACAAAATATAGTAGAAGAAAAATAGGAAGGAATGAGCAGCCGAGTGCCTGTATAGTAGATAGTCAATCTGTAAAGACTACAGAAAAGGGGGGATCAAAGGCTATGATGGAAGTAAAAAAGTAAAGGGTAGAAAAAGGCATATAATTACAGACACTCAGGGTTTTATACTAGGTTGTTACGTAGGCGCTGCTAACGAAAATGATAGAGATGGTATTAAAATAGCATTAAACAATATGAGAACAAAATATACTAAAGTTAAAAAAATGTGGGCTGACATGGGATACCAAGGAAGAAATTTAAAGAATCACATAAAGGAAGAATATGACATAGATATTGAAATTGTTACAAGGCCTCCATGTAGATTTTGGGTGCACAAAGATACGCCACCTGAGCTACTACCAACAAGAGAACAAGGGTTTAAAGTACAGCCAAGAAGATGGGTTGTAGAAAGGACTTTTGCTTGGGTTAATAGGAATAGAAGGCTATCGAAGGAGTATGATTTACTCACAACATCCACTGAGAATTTCATATACCTAGCTATGAGTAGGGTTATGTTAAAGAGGGAATATGCTTGAATTTACTAGTTTCCGGACAACCTCTTATACCAATTCTCATTGTTGTCCAGTCAAATAGGAAACATTGCAGAGTTGTTTAATTGTGGAGCTGGCAAGAGAAGTAATAAATTTGCACAAAGCACCCTCAAGTAGAGCAATTGTATCGTATATTTTATTGCGCAAAATGTTCTGTTTTATATATAACCAAAGCCTCTCAACAGGATTTAGCTCAGGTGAGTATGGAGGTAGGTATATAATGTCGATATTTTTAGGTACCTTTAAATTTTTTGACCTATGCCAACTAGCACAGTCCATAACGAGAAAAGCCTCTCGTGTTTCTAGATATTGCGAAATTTGCTCAAGAAATATGTTCATGCAATCAGTGTTGACATTTGGTGCAAATAAGCTAGAACTCTCTCCATTTCTAGGATTAACTGCACTATAGAGATAGAAATTTTGCCTACCTAATTTTGTTTTAACCTGTGTTCTAATCCCCTTTTTAAACCACCCATGTCCAACTTTTGAATGTGTGCCAAACCGTGATTCATCAAAGAAAAATAGCTCTTTTTCTGGATACTTGCTAATAGCTCCATTGAGATTTTTTTTTGAATTCCTCTTGTTTGCTTTTATCTTGTCCATTATGAACTGGTCTTGGTGTAATATATGAGAATTTCATCTTTTGCATATGGCGGTGTACTGTAGATTTGCTGATATTTAATCCGAACTTTTCCTGGATTCTTATTCTCATTTCTTTAATGGTGATATTAGGATTTTCTTCTATCCACTCTTCAATTTGCTGTAGTTGAGCCTGATTTAATTTAGTTTTTCTACGACGTTGTGAAGGAGCAAACAGTTTTTCTTCTCTGCCAATTTTCAAGAGTTTTACCCACGAAGTTAGTGCGCTTCTTGAAATGCAATATATTTTTGCTACAGCCGTTATACTGTACTTTTTTGCTGCAATTACAGCATTTAGTTTTTTTGAAACATATGCATTATTCCTTACTTTCTTCAGCATTTCTTTTGCTGATTCTACTACTTTTTCATCCAATAATTTTGATCTTAATGCCATTTAAACCTCGCTATTTTACTTACTTCAGTATGGCTTTTCTTCCATCATTGTCCATCTGTTTGCCCTGTAATGGGAATTGGTATGAGTAATCAATTTCTATATAATTTGCGCATTGCGTGTCTGTCTGAAAGGATAAAGTAACTTTTTTACTTTTGAACAATACTTTGATATGCTGAACAAGAGAAACATCATGTAGCACACTACCAACCGAAGGCTCTATTTTCTGCAACCACTCTTCAATATTATCTGTGTTTAACGTAAGATGAGTTTTAGATTTAGATGGACCAAATTTCAATTCAAATAGGTGAATATCAGGTACATGTTGTTTTACACAGTCATGCAAAAAAGTCCTCACTTGTGCTGCTGTATTTTGGTGGCGCATGTTAGTAAATGAACATTCTCGCTGAAAATAACAGATTACTATTCTATTTGCTATTTTTAATCCTTGATCAAAGCTTTGAATAGATAAGTTTACTTGGTTAGCGTTTAAAGCAAAATCAATGATAATTCTACTAGGTTTATGACCGTGTATTACCTTATTTAAACTGATCAATAAATCTTCATCCTTACTAGCACGTCGTATAAATAAGTAAATACTATTTTGGTAGTAAAAGAGTTCTTGAAACTGACTTTCAAAACTATCATTTTCCGAGAGATCATGCTGTTTTAATATTTCCTGTATTGTACTTTCTGATAAAAAATCCTTAAATGAAGTGGCCTTTTGTCTTGGAGGATTTTTTAATATGAAAGGTAAAAAACCTTTTTTTGTACTTGATTAAAGCAGAAAATTTGTCTCAGCAAGTTATGATTAGTTATAAAGAGAGTAAACAACAAGGACTTTTTATCGTATTTATTGTTTTGCAACAGAAATGACTTCAGAAAATCTTGGCTTAGTACAGACCGTGCTACTTCAGCTATAGTTGCCTCTGATTTTGCACGACTAAAACGATTGACTAAGTAATAATCAAACAGAGATTCAGAAATTTTAGTAAGCATTTTACGCTTTTGCTGAGTTGAAATATCATCGCGTTTTTCGTGGTCTTTAAATAATTGCCTATTTTGTTTATTTTGAAAATAATGGTTAAAAATAACACTTAATTGCCTACCAGAAAGAGAATTAAGCCAAATTTCACGTAAACTTGGATTTTGAAAATCCTTAAATAGTGGAGAGAAAGGAATTTCTAAGCTGCTTTCCCAAAACTCCCTGCTAGGATAAAACCCCTTCATACCTAAAAGCAAATTTGTTGTTTTTAAATGTAGATTAAAAATTAGTCAACCAAAATTTTTAGTAAAAAAACTGAACAGTTTTTATGATTTTGGTGAATATATATAATACAGGAACAAAACTTTCAAATGTCAATACTCACACAATCGGGTCGAGCAGCAATAGCAGCCAGCATAAAAGAGCAAGTTATACATCTTGCTTGGGGTAATGGTGATACGGGCTGGGAAAGTAGTCATAAAGTAGAAAATTTTTTCACCATTGATGGCAAAATAAACTTAGATCACCACCCAGTCAAAGATGTGAAGGTTTTTCAGAATTCAACAGTTTATAAACCAGGTATAGATTATATAGTTGATAGCAGTACTGGTGTAATTAAACGTACGGAAAATAGCTCTATTTCAGTAAGTGATAAAGTTACTGTAGAGTATACTGAAAGCACACCACCTGAACCTATAAATTCTATAAAGCTCTTTAATGAACTTGGCAGACGTACTGCAGATGAAGTGCTATTCTGCATAGGTGATGAGAATGGAGAGCTTGTTACTCCTACAGGTAGGTTTAAACCCTCTAATGTACCAACTAATAATCTCTATCTCAAATTTACTTTCGATTTCACGGATGCAGCAAATCAAGTGATAAGGGAACTCGGGGTTATGGTTGGTACTAAAGTAAAACCTATAGGACAGAGATATTTTGAGCCAAAAGACGTGGAAAATCCTGGAATTTTGTTAGTTTTAGAACACACTGTACCACTTATCAGAACATCTGCCACAAGAGAGACTTTTTCATTTGTTGTAACTTTTTGAATTTTTCTAGCATAAAATGACTTTAAACGCCTATTATAACCGCTTTAATCCTGACAAAGAATACGAAAAAAGCTTGTTTCTTGCTGGAAGAGGTTTGCAATCTGCAGAATTAAACGAGACTCAGGAGTATGCTCTCTCTAAGCTTAAAGGCATAGGCGATGCAATATTTCGTGATGGTGATGTTATAATAGGAAGCAATTGTATTATAGATAGAGAAACTGGTAAAGTTACGCTTGAATCAGGAAAAATCTATCTTCGTGGAGCGGTTAGAAAAGTTGAAAAAGAAGAGTTTGTTATTCCACTGAGTACCACAGTGCGTATAGGTGTTTATTACGTAGAATCTACCATTACAGAACTTGAGGATGAAAACCTTCGTGATCCTGCTGTTGGTACACGTAACTATCAAGAAGTAGGGGCTGCAAGGCTTAAAGTTTCCACCACTTGGAGTTATCAAGCTGAGGGTGTGACTACTAATGCTTCAGGAGAATTTTATCCAATTTATAACATTGAAAATGGAGTATTGATAGAACATTCACCGCCACCACAAGCAAATATAGTAACTACTGCTCTTGCTCGTTATGACAAAGAAGCAAATGGTTCCTATGTCGTAAATGGTCTTGAAGTAATGTTCCTGCAAAAGGAAGAGGGAGAAGGAGGAAAAAAATATTTGTGATTAATGAGGGCAAAGCTCATGTTGATGGCTATGAGATTGAGCTACCTCACAGTATTCGTGTTTCTTTTGATGAAGATCCAGATATAAAAGCAGTTGAATCAGAACCACATACTTTTCAGCCAAATAGCCAAAGAGTAATGGAACTTAAAGTTAATGATTTTCCAATAAGTGAAATTAAAAAAGTAGATATAACTGTTCAAAAAACCATTACCGTTACTCATGGTTCATACTCAGGAGCTGTTGATCCAATACCTGACTCTGCAGTACTTGAGATTATTCAAATTAAACAAGGCAATGTTATTTATGAAAATAGTGTAGATTATAAACTAAACGCAGGAAATGTTGATTGGTCGTTACCTGGCAAAGAACCTGCACCTGGAAGTAGTTATCAAATAACTTATCGTTGCCGTACCCACGTAAGCCCTGAAGATATAAGTGAAAAGGGGTGTAAAGTAAAAGGAGCAGTTGATAACAGCTTGGTTTTGATAGATTATACCTGGAAAATGCCACGCTTTGATTTAATTACTATCGATAGCAAAGGAGTAGTAAGAAGAATAAAAGGCATAGCTCACCCTTGGCGACCATCAATGCCTAGAGCGCCTAGTGGACAACTTTTGCTTTGCTACATTCATCAGACGTGGAAAAAAGGCGAAGGGGTAAAAATAGTGAATAATGCTATTCATGCTGTACCGATGAATGAGCTTGAAGCAATGAAAAAAGGAATAAATGATCTTTATGCTCTTGTTGCACAGGAACGTCTACGTAGTGATGCAAATTCAAGAGAGCCAACCACGAAAAAAGGAGTATTTGTTGATTCGTTTTTTGACGATGATATGCGTGATCAAGGAGTTTCACAGTCTGCAGCAATAGTAAATAGAGAGCTAGTTCTGCCAATAGATGTAGAAGTTGCAGATATTGAAAAAGGTGGGGAAAGATATCTTTTGCCTTATAAACTTGAACCGGTACTGGAGCAGCTTTTACAGACTAAAGGAGAAAAGATTAATCCGTATCAAGCTTTTGATCCAGTCCCGGCAGAAATTACTCTAAATAAAAACATTGACCACTGGACAGAGGTTACCACGAATTGGAAAAGTCCAGTAACAAGAGTATTTAATGTTAAAGAAACGACAGAGCTGCTGTCAAGTACTTCATACGAAACTGAATTTATGAGAGAAGCAGTACAGAATTTTGAAATTGAAGGTTTTGAGCCAAGTGAGAAGCTTAAAGAGATAAAATTTGACGGAATAATTATTCAACCTATAGCATAAAAATATGTTAATAGTTAACAATCAAGGACAAATAAGTGGAAAAATAAAAATCCCAGCAAATATTCCAGCAGGTACTAAATTAGTACAGTTTTATGGTGATAAAGGAAGCTATGGAGAAGCAACGTACACTGGTAAAAAAACTATTACCATAGAAGAGAGAAGAAGAGTTATCGCAGCAAGAAGAATTGATCCTTTAGCGCAAACATTTACTTTAAATGAGAGTAGGCACATAGGAGGTCTAGAGTTATGGTTTATAAATAAAGGCAAAAAACGTGTTGTTGTGCAGATTAGAGAAACAGCAGTGGGAATGCCATCGCAGACTGTTATTGCTGAAAGCTATATTGAGCCGAAAGATATAAAAGTAGATGGCACAGCAACACGTATAGAATGGTCGCCAGTGTTTTGCCATGCAGGAGAGGAGTATGCAATAGTACTGCTTACTGATGATCCTGGTACTGCAGTAAAAATAGCAGAACTTGGCAAATATGATGCAGTAAATAGCTGTTGGGTAACAAGCCAGCCATATCAAGTAGGAGTATTACTGTCATCAAGCAATGCAAGCACCTGGACTCCACATCAAAATTTAGATTTAACGTTTCGACTACTAGCTGCAAAATTTAGCGAAAATTCTCATGTTATTGATCTTGGCAAAGTTACAGCAACCAATACTTCAGATTTAATTGTTTTGACGAACGTCGAAAAAGTAGCATTTGATACCAATGTAGAATTTATTCTGACAGATGAAGAAGGAAAAGAAAATTTTCTATCTGATAACTTGCCGCTCGCGCTGCGTGAAAGACTATCTGGAGAGTTAACAGTAAAGGCAAATTTAAAAGGGTCAAAAGAAAAAAGTCCAGTGCTATATCCAGGGTTACAGCTAGTTCTAGGTAATCTTTTAGAGTCTGGAGATTATGTTACAAGAAGTATTACAGCAGGAGCTAACACTAAAATTACCATAACGTATGATGCGCTAATACCTGGCACTGCAGATGTAAAAGCATATGTGCAAAAAAATGTGGATTGGCAATTAGTAAATTTAACATCAGGAAAACCAATTGGAGAAAATTGGGTAGAGAGAACTCATGTGCTGACAAACTTTAATGGCAATGAAACAAGGATAAAATTGGTTTTAAGTGGTACGGTTATCTATCGGCCAAAGGTAAAAAACTTGCGGATTGTTATAACATAAGAAAAATGCCAAATGATAAAACAAGGCGCGGATATCCTTTACCACATCCAGAGAATATTGCTGTGCAAGATGTGGTACGTATTCGCAAAGCGGTAGAAAAAATAGATGAAGATATGAGTGAGAGGGAAAGTAAATACAACGATCTTCAAAAAGCATTTGAACGACTGAATTTTGAGAATTTTTTGAATTTTTGGAGTAATAACAGATGACTATCGCCAAAGAAGTAGTTTATGCATTACATCAGAGACTGAAAGATCTATCTGTAAATGCTACCCCTGATCAACTCGCATATCTCGCAAAATCGCTGGAGTTGATAGCAGATAAAAAAGCTATTGCTGACATTGTGCAGATGACTGAGGTAAAAGAGATAATTGATGCACTACAAAAGAGGCTTAAGGATTTAGCAGCAAACAGTACACCAGATCAATTAGCATATCTTGCTAAAGCATTGGAATCAATAGTCGACAAAAGTGCAGTTTCTGAAATTGTACAGATGACTGATGGTAAGCTAAAAGAACTTCTTGATAGTGCAAAAAAACACTTAACTGATCTGGATAATAAAAAAGCTAGTTCTTTAGCAGTGATCTCTGAATCAGAGAAGCAGTTATTAAAGAGAATTGATGAAAAAGGAACAACAAATTTATCGCTACTTGATACGAGAAAGAATGCCAATATTGCAGCAATAAATAGCATTAGTAATAGTCATAAAGATGGTCTTAAAGGTTTAGTAGAAGATTTTCGTACTGTTAATAATGTACCATCTGGCTCATCAATTATTGGGGAAATGGAAACTCGTGATAACCAATTAAAAACATCCCTGATAAATGAGGTAAAAACTCGGGATGAACAGTTAAAAGTGTCTCTTATAAATGAAATAAGAAAGCGCAACATGGTTGAACCAGGGTCATTACCTTTCTTATTTGGTGTACTTGGCAGAAAAAATAATTATTTTGGCCACGGAACTTTTACGACAGAGCTTGGAAAGTGGAGTAGTGATATAACAAAAACTGACTATATGTTACAACTACTAGCAGGTAGCCATACGTACAATACAGATTACGTTAGTTTTTATCGGCCAAGACAACTAAGTTTTATAGAGGGAAGTAAAGGAACATTTATTTACGGAGAGTTATGCACAAAAAGTTTTTCGGGTAGTTATGATGAGATATACTATTACCCGTATGCTGCACTTGGAGTAGTATTTGTAAAAAATACAACCAATGTGAACATAAATAAGACAATGGAATTTGTTGGATCATCGTATTCGAGTAAGGAGTATGGGGGAGCAGGATTATTTGTGGGAACTCCTGATAACACTAATTCTAATAAATCAAGTATTTCAAAAATAGTATGGAAAAATGTTTACCAATACACGAGTTCTGATAGCAAGTTAGCCGGATCTGGTAATGTGGAGATTCCAGCAGGAAAAACAGTTGCAATATTACTTTACACATCATCTTATCTGTATTCCAGAACACAAGTTAGTCAAGGTATGCTTGCATCAAATTATGTACACAACTATGGTCAATTTATTCAGTGGGGGATTTATAACATACGTAGCAATTTTCTCACCACAGGGCTTGAGGTAGATGTGGAAAGGACGCTCAGGGGTTGGCAATGTCCAGGATTATCTAACACGTATGAGATTTGGAGGTAACAAACAATGTCTATCTACATTAGATTTGAAAATGATAAACAAGTAGAAACAACAACACTTGAAAGCAAGCCAACTGAAAATGATTGGTATGAAGCACCAGAAGATTTTGATTGGCAAAAAAGCTATTGTTTAACAGAAGGAGGAAAAATTGCTCAGCGTACTAAAGAAGATATACAAAAGGAGTTACTGGATAATGCGAAGCTTTGTGCATTTGATAGTATGCGTTTCTATTATGATAATCATACTCACCAATATGCAGGTCATTCTCACCAAAAAGCTAAATCTTATGAGATTCAAGCGGAAGCCGCAAAAAGCATTCTAGCAGCACCAGAATCTATGAATGCAAAGGATACGGCAATTATAGAGCCATTAGCAAAAGTCCGTGGTATTACAGTTATTGAAATGGCAAGAATAATTGAAGAAAAAGTAAAAAAAGCAGTAAAAGAAATAATTAAATGTGAAGAGTTGGAAGACATTACCAAGAAGAAAATTGCAGAAGCCAAAAGTGAAAATGAGCTACAGACTTTGCTAGATGATTTCAGGAAAAAAATATAAAGAAATGGCTGAAGAATTTTTACATGGCGTAAATGTTATTGAGGTAACCTCAGGAGCAAAGACAGTACGTACAGCTAAATCATCAGTGATAGGTGTAATTGGTACTGCACCTGAAGCAGATGAGCAAAAATTTCCGCTAAATAAACCAGTGTTAGTTGCAGGAAGCTTAAAGGAAGCAGCAAAGCTCGGAAAGAGTGGCAGTTTACCTTCTGCAATAAATGGAATATTTTCCCAGATTGGTGCAACAGTAGTAGTTATTCGAGTTAAAGAAAGTGAAAACAGCGATCCGAAGCTCAAAGAAAGTGAAACTATTCAAAGTATAATCGGTGGAGTTGATAAAGAGACTGGAGAATATCAAGGGATAGAGGCATTCCTCAGTAGTGAAAGTATAGTTCATGTTGCTCCAAGAATATTAATTGCACCTCAGTTTACTCATCAGTTACCTGAAATAGATGGAGTAAATCCAGTAGTGAGTGCTTTAATTTCCATAGCAGAAAAATTAAGAGCAATTATTGTTGCAGACGGACCAAATACTAATGATGAAGAAGCAATAAAATGGAGAAAAAGTGTAGGCAGCTCAAGAGTTTACGTAGTTGACCCATGGATTAAGTTATTTATTGAAGGAAAAGAAAAAATCTTGCCATCGAGTCCATTTGTAGCTGGTTTAATAGCTAAAATAGACAGCGAACAAGGCTTCTGGCATTCACCTTCAAATAAAGAGATAAATGGTATTGTTGGCACAAGCAGGCCTATTGATTTTAGCTTAGGTTATGCAAATTGCAGAGCAAACCACTTAAATGAAAATGAAGTAACAACGATAATTCATCAAAATGGCTATAGGCTTTGGGGAAATAGAACATGTTCAAATGACTCAAAATGGGCTTTTTTATCAGTGAGAAGGACTGCAGACCTTATTAATGACAGTCTACTTAGAGCTCATCTATGGGCAGTTGATCGCAATATTACCAAAACTTATATAGATGATGTGATTGAGGGGGTGAATTCTTATTTGGCCAATTTAAAAGTACAAGGAGCGATTATTAGCGGAAAATGTTATGCAACTCCAGAGCTCAATACACCAACAAATATTGCAAGCGGGAAAGTATATTTTGATTTCGAATTTACACTACCATATCCGGCTGAGCAAATAACATTCAAATCTCATCTCGTAAATAATAGTGTAATAAGTTAGGAGAAAGCAAAGTGTTACCGAAAATACTGAGAAATTTTAACGTATTTGTTGATGGCCGGGGTTATGCAGGAAAAATAGATGAAATAACCTTGCCGAAGCTTACCATAAAAACCGAAGAGTACAGAGCTGGTGGTATGGATATTCCAATAAATATTGATATGGGCATGGAAAAGCTTGAAGCAGATTTCACTTTTTCTGAATACGATACAGAACTCTTTAGGCTATTTGGTCTAATAAATGGGAATTCAGTTTCTTTGACACTCAGAGGTGGAATGCAAGGGAGTGGTAGTAATGATATTGAAGCAGTAATAATCAATTTAAGAGGCATTTTTAAAGAGTTTGATTTTGGTAACTGGAAACCTGCTGAAAAAGCAACGCTGAAGTGTACTGTAGCTGCCCATTACTATAAACTTACTATAGGTAGCAATGAATTAATAGAGATCGATGCTGAAAATATGATTCGCAAGATTAATGGTGTTGATCAGATGGCCTTGCTGCAAACGATTTTAGGCATATAAAAACTTATTTGAAATTTTATTTTTTTAAGGAGACAATAATGCAAACTATAACACTTAATAACCCAATAACAGTGGATGGTATTTCTGTTTCAGAATTATCTATACGTGAGCCTACAGTGGGAGATATGCTGGCTATTGAGTGTGTAGAAGGTGAAGCCAGAAAAGAAGTAGCTTTAGCTGCTAACCTAACATCTATGCCAAGGGAGGTAATAGAGAAATTACTTATCAAAGACTATGTAAAAATACAAAAGGTACTCAGGGATTTTTTGTTGCCTTCAGAACAGAGGACTTAAGATTCAATGTTTTAAAGCTTAGTTCAGTAACAGGAAGTGGAATTGAGCAGATTATTAATATGGGTATAAAAGAATTTCTAAAATGGTTAGAAGTAAGTAAAGGAGTAACAAACAAATGTCAATGCTTTCAATAAAGATAGGTGCTGCATTAGATGGTAGCTTTAATAGCACAATGATAGGTAGTACAGCTAAGCTTTCTAAGCTGGGTGATAGTATAAGACAGCTTGATTCGTCAATGAAATCAGTCTCCAAATTTAAGCAATTAAATCATGATGCCCTTGAAGCCATGAAGAATTGGAAGGAAGCAGAGAAGAAAGCAAAAGAATCAGCTACAGCAATTGCTAAAGAAAAAAAGGAAAAAAAAGAACCAAGCAAAGCACTGAAAAATGAATTTGAAAAATTGAAAGCATCGGCATCAAAGGCAAAAGAGGCTTATATTAAAAAGAGAGATGCACTTCACACATTAAATGAAGAAGTAAGGAAAAGTGGAAAAGATATTAAATCTTTAGTGAGGGATCAAACTAAACTTGGTTCATCTATTGAAGTGCTAAAAGGGAAATACAGTAAACTAGGATCTGTGATACAAAAACAGCAAAATGCCTTGGCAAAAAAAGCGCATTATAGATCACAAGTAATGGAGACTATAGGACTAGGGCTTTCACTTGCAGCGCCAATTAAAGTTGCAATTGACTTTGAAAGTGCTATGGCTGATGTTAAAAAAGTAGTGCAATTTGATGAGAATGATGCAATTCATAATGAAAAAGCCGCAGAATTTGGCCAGAAATTAAAGGAATTATCCCGTACAATACCATTATCGGCTGCAGAGTTAGCAAAAATAGCTGCAAGTGGTGGTCAGCTTGGTATCGACAAAGATAAGCTACTTGGATTTACCACAACAGTAGCTAAAATGGCAACAGCGTTTGATATGTCCGCTGAACAAGCTGGTGATTCCATAGCTAAACTTTCTAACGTTTATGGAATTGATGTTAGTAAAATGGAACACGTTGGTAATGTAATCAATCACTTATCAGATAACACTGCTGCCAAAGCAAAAGATATGGTTGAAGCTCTAGCAATAGTTGGTGGTACTGCAAAACAATTTGGTCTTGATATCAAGGAAACAAGTAGTTTAGTAAATGCCTTCGTTAGTTTAGGTAAACAACCAGCAAAAGCAGGAACTGCCATAAATGCTTTACTTTCTAAGCTCCAAACTGCTGAAGGGCAAGGAAAAGAGTTCAAAGTAGCATTGGAATCGATAGGTATCACTGCAGAGGAAATGTCACAAAAGGTTGCTGAAAACGGGCAAAAAGCTCTACTTCATTTTTTTGAAACTTTAGAAAAAGTAGATAGACAGGAACGTTCACAAATCCTTCTCAATCTCTTTGGTCAAGAATATCAAGATGATATTGCATTGATAGTTGGAAGTTTGGAAGAATATAAAAAAGCAATAGGTTTTGTGGCTGACAAAGAAAAGTATAACAAATCTATGCAAAAGGAATTTAATAACCGTGCAAGTACTACAGCAAATAATTTGCAGCTACTTAAAAATACAATAGCAGAGCTAGGAATGAACTTAGGGTCAGTTATGCTACCTCCTTTAAATTGGATAAGTAAGATTTTGAGGTCTATATCTACAGGTATAGCTTGGTTCGCAGAGAAGTGTCCAATCTTGACTACAGGAGTTATGAGCATAATTTCAGCTCTTATTATCGGTAAGATTGCAGTGGTAGGTTTTGGTTATGCATTTGCATTGGTTGGAGGTGGAATACTAACTTTTAAGGCTATTTTGCAGGGAACACTTTTGCCAGTATTAACTTCGTTATCAGCGCGAGTAATTCCAGCAGTAATCATGGGACTGAAAGCTTTAACGCTAACCAATCCTATAGGAGCTGCTATTGCTGGACTATCAGTTGGTGCAGCGCTTGTAATTGCTAATTGGCAAAAGGTGAAGGACTTTTTCTCAAGTATCTGGAAATCAATTACAAAACCTATAGAAAATTGGATTGGTGTAGGAAAATTGTTTAATGATAATCCAATAAAAGCATTAGAGAAACCAGTAGAAGCAAAAATAGGCAGTACAACTAGTGAAAATAATGTTTTTAGTAAAGTAAATCCTTTATTGAATAATAATACTTTTAGTGGAATGAATATTATTGAAAGTGCTAGTGCGATTACAGAAAAAAGTTCTGTAGCAGATAATTCAGAGAAAGTTTTAAAAGACTGTGAAAAGTGTGAACAAAAAATTTTCAATCAAACTTTTACATTTAATATAAGTATAAAAGCAGAACCTAACCAAGATGTACGTAGTCTTGCTGATGCAGTAATAAAAAGAATAAGAGAAAAATCGCGTGACGTTCTGTTTGATTCAATAGAGCCGATTTACTAATGCTATCACTTGGTCAACATAAGCTTTCTCCAACAAGTGTAAGGTATAGTAAAGAAAATCGTTGGAGTACTATTGAGTGTATTGGTAAAATACCTTCATTACAAAATATTGGCCAAGGTGCAGAAAATATAGACCTAGAAGGAGTAATTTATTTTCATAATCTCAATGATTTAAATCAATTAAAAAGTATGAAAGAAGCAGAAGAACCGCATACTTTAGTAGACAGTTTAGGTAATGTTTTAGGGAGGTTTGTGATTGTACGGATAGAGAAAAAACAAACATCATTTTTTCCTTGTGGATTACCAAAAAAGGTTGAGTTTAGTTTAAGTTTGAAGAGATTTAACTAAAAATGACAACATATTACTGGAGTAAGGAAGGAGAGATGATAGATCTAATTTGCTGGAGGCATTATGGAGCAACTAGAGGAGTAGTGGAAGTAGTTTTAGAGGCTAATCCTGGTCTTGCAGAGTATAGTGGTTCTTTACCATCAGGACTGAGGATTAAACTGCCTTTAATAAAAGAGCCATTGAAGAAATCTGTTTTTAAAGTATGGTCATGAAACCTGAATTTAGCATTGAAGGAATAAAAGATCATGTAATATCAGTGCATATTACTGATGAATCTGGTACTATAGATGATGTCGCAGAGGTATGTGTTGATTATGGCAATGAAAATGTAGAAGTTCCAAGTGAATTAAACATAGCACTAGGTTATAAGGAAACGGGAATCTTTCCAATGGGTGTATATACAGTCAACGAAGTTACGATACAAGGCCCACCTAAAATTCTACTAATAAAAGCTCATGCAACAAATTTAAGAATATCTTTGAAAGCAAAAGTATCAAAAGAATGGCACAAAATTACCATAGAGAACCTAGTTGGAGAAATAGCCCAAAAACATGGGTATGGATATAAAGTTGCTGAGGAATTTAAGAATGTATTAATACCCCACATTAATCAGGTAGATGAAAGTGATATAAGTCTGTTAACAAAGATCGCAACAGAGCGTGAAGCAATGGCAAAATTAGCTGGTGGATATATATTATTCATTTCCAAAAATATGGCAAAATCAGCCACAGGAAAAGCTCTAGGAACAACGAATATTAGACCTCAAGATACAATTAATTGGAAAGTGCATTTTACCGTACGTGATAAATACAATTCAGTAGTAGCAAAGTGGCATAGCTATGAAAAGGGTGAAACTATTAAAGAAACAGTTGGTAGTAGCGAGCCAAGTTATATTATGCTGGAACTTTACTCTAATGCAGAGTCAGCGCTGAGCGCAGCAAATGCCAAGTTGAAACAATTGAAGCGTAACAATGAAACTTTAGATATAACTATGCCTGGTAATCCAGAGTTATTTGCAGAAGCTAAACTTAGATGTATGGTCCCAGAGAGTGATGGTATACTATCATCATCATTTAAGGAGTCATTATGGGACAGATATTACATGGGTGCGCCAAAACAACACAGACGATTCGTAGAGCAATACAAAATAGAAAAGAGAGCATAGCAAAACTCTCCAAGCATTATAACCTTAATCCAAAAACTATTATTAAGTGGAGAAAACGTTCATTTACGAAAGATGCTGATATGGGTCCAAAGCATCCAAGATCAACTGTTTTAACGCTAGAAGAGGAAGCTATAATAGTTACATTTCGCAAGTATACACTACTGCCACTAGATGATTGCCTTTACGCTCTGCAGTCTACAATTCCGCATTTGACTCGCTCTAGCTTGCATCGTTGTTTACAAAGACACAACATTAGCAGATTACCAACTGTTGATGGAGAAGTTAAGTCAAAAAAGAAATTCAAACAATATCCTATCGGTTACTTTCATATTGATATTGCTGAAGTTAGAACTGAGGAGGGCAAATTACATTTGTTTGTTGCTATTGATAGGACATCCAAATTTACCTATGTTGAGTTGTGTAACAGTGCTACAAAACCCATAGCTGCTGAGTTCTTACGTAATTTGATTAGAATTTTACCGTATAAAATCCATACTATTTTGACAGATAACGGTATACAATTTACAAACCAGAAGCGTCATAAGTATGCTTTCCAACATATATTTGATAGAGTTTGCGAAGAGAATGTTATTGAACATCGTTTGACAAAAGTTAGCCATCCTTGGACGAATGGGCAAGTCGAGCGTATGAATAAAACTTTAAAGGATGCTACAGTTAAGAAGTATTACTATCAATCGCACCAGCAACTTAAAGAACACCTTTATAACTTTGTTATGGCTTATAATTATGCAAAGAGACTCAAAACTCTTAAGGGTCTTACTCCTTATGAATTTATATGTTATCAGTGGACACAGTCTCCAGAATTATTTATACTAAATCCACACCATCACACTCTGGGACCATACATCTTAATCTTATAGGTTTTAATCAAGCAGTAGATGGTGAATGGATAGTTAATAGAGCGGAGCATACTTTAAATAGCTCAGGTTACCTTACTATGTTGTCAGCATCTTTGAGTAAGTAATGTTAATAAAAAATGAGTAAATGATCTATTTAATGTTAAAAAGATGTTGAATATGGATAAATTGGATCAAGATACAAAAAATAAGCTACATTTTTGGTGGCTTATAGCAGTAATAGTATGTATTATTGCTACCTATTCCTACATGAAGGCAAAAGCTGCAGGTAATTATAAAACGATATTACGCATTGCTTCTCAAAATTGTAACTTAGATGTAGTAAAGTTTTCAGTAGAAAATTTATTAAGTGTTAATACACGAGTTCCTAGATTAACAGCGCTACATTGTGCAGCAGAAGGAAACTGTCTAGAATTAGTAAAATTTCTAGTGAATGAAGGAGTTGATATAAATGATACAGGTAGATATAAAGGATGGACAGTATTACATTCTGCCTCATACGGAGGCAATTCAGAGATAGTTAAGTTCTTATTAGCAAGAGGTGCTAATCCTAATACTAGAGATACAGATGGAAAAAACCCTCGAGATGTAGCTGTAATAGAATCAAGGCACAACAAAGATAAACCTTACAGGGAAATCATTAAGCTACTTGCTAAAGCAGAGGATCAATACGAATCAACAAAAAGTAATCACTAAAGCTGTAAGTTTTCTATAATCTATATATAAATTTCCAAAACTATCCATAACAAATTAATCTTTTCACATGAAAAAGCAAAAAATCCCAATTACGGTAATTATTACCATATTAATCCAAACCGTAGCATTGATATGGTGGTTATCCAAGCTAGACTCAAGGGTACAATTTCACGATAAACTTATTGAATATGGTTTAATGGAAAAAGTGTTAGTACTTGAGGAAAGGGTAAAAAATCTTTCTGAAGAATTAGATGAGTTTAAATTGCAGGTTTTAAGCGGAAAAATTAAATCTTAACATCTTTACCTAAATTCACAATTGATTAAATACATTTTATCCGTTGACGGCGGAGGCATAAGGGGCATCATACCAGCCATTATTCTCGCAGAAATAGAGCAAAGGACAAGGAAACCGATAGCTGAAATCTTTGATCTTATGGCAGGTACTTCAACCGGTGGAATTGTTGTAGCAGGGTTATGCAAAAAAGATCAACAAGGAAATCCTCAATACTCTGCCAATGATTTGGTTGAACTTTACCAAGAGTACGGAGCATATATTTTCAAGTCTTCGTTCTTCAGGCGATCAATATTATCTTGGATTAATTGTGCACAATACCCACATAAAAATATTGAATTTATACTGGATAAATATTTTGGTGATGATACTCTACAAAACACTTTAAGTAATGTACTGCTTACCAGTTATGATATTCATAACAACCGTCCTTTCTTTTTTAAGAGCTGGAGAGAAGATAGAAATTTTATCAGGCTAAAAGATGCACTCAGAGCTACAACGGCTGCACCTACTTATTTCATACCAAAACATTTAAAAGTTGATCAGATAGACAGAGTATTAGTGGATGGCGGGGTATTTGCAAATAATCCAGCTGCTTGTGCATATGCAAGTGGTAAGAGGTTATTTCCAAATGATGATATTCTACTGTTATCGATAGGTACTGGCAGAACAGATAGAAGCATAGCTAATTCAAGGAGATTTGGAAAGATAGGTTGGATAAAACCACTACTACATGTGATGTTTGCTTCAAGTTTAGATGCAGTTAACTACCAACTTGATCAAGTGATAGCTGATAAATATATACGTATACAATCACAATTAAAAATAGCATCACCTGACATGGATAATATTACATCAAAAAATATCAAATCTCTTCAGCAAGAGGCAAAGGCAATGATAGAGGATAATCAGGAACTGATGGATAAATTCTGTAATATCGTATCTTGATTTAGGTACAAATGCCAAGCAAGATAAAGAAATTATATAAAAAAACGAAAAAGAGTTTTAAGAATATAGTTTCATTCAAAAAACACACTAAGGGTCAAGAAGCTAAGCCGAAATTGCCATATAATGTAGAACAATCCCTAAATATGGTCTCATGGCAGAATAAGGTTAAAGTCTCTAAAGTAGAAAACATCAAAAAAAGTAATAAATGGGCAAAAGAAAAAATAAAGAGTTTAAAAATTAAGCCTGCAGAGAAGAATTCAAAAAGGGGAAACATATTCAAAAATGGCTTCACAAAACTGAAAGAAAAATTAAACCCAATAAAGGCTAAGAAAAACAAGATAATAGGAAGCAAGAAGTTAGCGTTTTTACTTACATCTGGCACTATTATAGCAATTTTGCCGATGTTCAATTTAGCTCCTCTTCCAGCATTAGCCATAACTTCCGCATGTGTTTTCAGTATTAATTTCATCGCAGTCAAAACATTAAAGAAGTTTATTAAACAACGCAAATTAGCGGGAAAATCCAAAACTTTAGATGAATCTGGAAAGTTAGAAAATGCTTCAGTTGAGCCAGCAAACAATAAGCAAGCTTTCAGAGATGGCAAATAGATGTATTAAGTATGTAACTATTTTCATTTATATCATAACACATTATATAAACTACCGTAGTTTTAATCCTGTTGGGAGCATAAGTTGCGCAATTTCCTCTGCAGTCAAGCCAGTTATTTGAGAAATATCATCAATAGAAACGCCTAGTATAAGTAGATTATTCGCAACCTTGATTGACTCTACTTTATCAATCTTTTCTTTGTAAATTTGCCTTCTTTGGGATAAAAATTCTACCCATATATCCAGTTTATCTCGTGATTCTTGATTGTTAATTCTTTTAGACTCTCTCGACCAACTTAATAGCTCTTTTTCTCCTTCACCATCAGTACTTTCAGAACAGTCTTCTTCCGTTGATTTAAGCATTAGATCTTCAGCATTTGCTGATAATATTTCTGCTGCTTTACATGCCACTTCACTTAAAAGGGTACTCTTTCCTTGTTCATAATAATGTATCTGCGGACCTCCTACACCAAGCTCTTTTCCTAATTTCTCTTGAGTATATTCTTGTATTATCCTCCACTTTTTCATCCCTTGTCTTTTGTTTGAACGCTTAGAACCCTTTTCCTCTTTATTATCATATTCATCAGTTGATAAGCCTGTTGCTCGGTAGATAATATCAGTAGCAAATCCTGCTTTTAGCATATTCTTTGCCATTCTTATTCTTGCTGTTTTTACATCACTTTCCTCTTCAGCTCGAATAAATTTAGTTAATGCATAAATTGCTTTGCGTCCCCCTGTTTTTGTGTATTTTTCTATGAAATTGGACATCCACTGAGTCTTATCACAACAACGATTTTCTCTGAGTACTTTTTGTCTAGGAAGTAGATCGCTCAAACTAACTGATAATGCGTCTGCTATTGTTTGTAACTCTTCATCTGGAATGCCACATATCCCTAGTTCATATCTTCGCAGAGTATGATAGTTTATACCTGTTTTGTCTGCTAAGTCTTTTATGGTATATTTTCTTTTTAACCTCCAGCTTCTTACTTTTTGCGCTATTTTGTATCTTATAGAGATATTTGCCATGCCGCAACGGTTTTACGGAAATAAACATGTATACCCTGTTAATAGGCTTTTTGCTATAACCTACTTTGTCAAAAGATTAAATTTAGCTTATGTTTATTGGAAGAGCTCGGCTTGGACTGCGATTTATATAAAGCTTTTACGCAGTCCAATTTGAGAAGGAAGTCCTTTGTTTAACGTTTCCTAAATGCTTCTTGGCTACCTCCACATGCCCTATTTACCCACGACAGTGTTTCACTTGAGTGATCCGCCCTTATCTCCTCTTTGGCCTGCTCTTTACTCCACATGCCACTTCTTGTGAAACTTCCTCTTTCTACAGCTTCTTTGACTGTCGTTCCACCAAAGAGGCAACCTTTTCCTATTATTTCACCTCTTTTTTGTAGTTCAGACCACATTTCTGTATCTGCTACTCTCACCTGTACTTGGTGGTCGTTTTCTGCTTTGTGGTACAGTATAACTCTTAGTCCACCAATGCTTGTTGGAAATGTTACCTCAAAAACGCTATTGTCCGGTATATCAGTGTAATTTCTCTCACCTCCTTTCTCGTTTTTGACTTCAAATTCTCTATTGCCTATTTTTATGATGTTACATCTGTTTAGACCTAAGCCTTCTATTGTATCCGTTCAGGGGTGTGGCAAAGAAAAAAAATAATTGACAAAACATATTAAGATGATAGCAAGACAAGATATTAGTAGCAATGTAGTGTTAGATGCTTCAACTATTCGTTAATCTTGTAGAGCTATGTAGGAACTTGGAGCAAAAGTTAACAAGACTTGAAGAAAAAAATAAGATCTTAAAAATAGAGAATGCTGAGCTAAGAGAAAGACTTGGTCTAAATTCAAGAAATTCATCAATACCAACTTCTAAAGAGCTATATAAAATAAAAAAAGATACATCCGAAGATAAGTCAGAAAGTAATAGAAAGATAGGTGGTCAGATCGGACATAAAGGAAATTATCGATCTAAAATGGAAGCAGATGAGGTAGTGAAAGCGGAGTTAAAAAATAGATGCGAGTGTGGTGGAGAAATTGCAGTATCAGAGAAGCCTTACATTTATCAAAAAGTTGATCTGCCAGAGATTAAGCCTTATGTTGTTGAATACCAACTAGAGCACGGTCGCTGTTGTAAGTGTGGAAAAAGAAAGAGCAGCAAATTACCAGAAGGAGTCACACCTGATACCTTTGGTCCTAGAGTTAAGTCAGTAATTGCAGCATTGAGTGGGTTTTACAAGAACTCAAAGCGAGAAATAACAAATATTATGAAAGACATCTTTAACATGAGTATAAGTGTTGGTAGTGTGTCCAATAGTGAAGCAAGGGTTTCATCAAAATGTAAAGAAGCCTATGAACAAATAGAGGAAGAAATAAAAGCAAGCGAAATTTTGCATATTGATGAAACCAGTCACTACAACAAAGACAAATTGGGATGGTGCTGGATGTTTGCCAACAATAAAGCAAGTCTTATCAAGTTAGCAGATACAAGAGGAATGAAATTTTTAAAGAATCGTGCATTTTGTGATTACAAAAACCTGGTAATTACCGACAGATATGCAGTTTACAACCACTTCAGTGATGAAAAGCGACAAATTTGTTGGGCTCACTTATTGAGAAATTTCGAGAGGTTATCTCATAGTTGGAATAGTGAAGTAATGAGACTTGGCCATTGTTTAAAAGATGCAGCTAATGGATTGTTTGCATTAAAAAAAGCTTTGTCAGAAAATGAAATTAGTATTTTAAAGTTCACTAAGCAAGCCAAAGAATTACGAAGATACATACAGTACTGCCTGATAAAAATATCTTATATACTTGAAGCAAAAGGAGCTTCACGAACGGTAAAGGGTATTATAAAATCCGAGCCAATGATGTGGACATTTTTGGATGACCCATGGAACATTCCATTAACGAATAACCATGTTGAGCGACAAATACGGCATTATGTTGTCTATCGTAAGAATTCATATTTTACACAGTCAGAGCGAGGGAATAGATTTCTTGAGCGGATAATTTCGTTGTATCTGACTTGGAGACAAAAGGAACTAAACCCTTTTCAAAACCTGCTAGCTGTTGTTTCTTAAACCACACCCCTGAACGGATACCTTCTATTACTTTTGCAGGCTCTACTGTGCTACCCTCAGAAAATTCCGTATACGATGTTGTATTGTCTATTTCCACATCTATTACAGCTCCTTTTTGAACAGCACTTTCACCGACTTTCCTCAGTTCTTCAAGTTGCTTGTCTAGCTGTGGCTGCACCTCTTTTTGCAGTTCGTTATAAGTTTCACCTACCAGCTCATTCTGCAATAGCCTGTTATGAAACTCTGCACCCTTCAGCATTAATTCACGCATTATTTTTTTAAGTTCACCTTTTTTGACTTTGTGAAAATGTGTGCCTAATATCACATACTCGGAAAAACTCCATTCTCCTTCATGACATGCATTTATCCTTATTCCAGCAGATAGAGCTTGATCCACAACCTTATGCATCTCTTTTGGGCTGCCTGCTTTTACCACTGCACTTTTAAACCAGCTCAACTTTTTATTTTCCCTTGCACTTAGCTTTATTTTTTGCAAGCCTGAAGTAAATGGATTTAAATTTTCTGGATAATCTTCTTGATTACTTGCTGGTTTTGTACCATAAATATGGTCAAGTCCTTCTTCGAAGTTTATTTGGTTTTCGCGACCATCTCTACTAGGGGAAGGCATTGTACCTCCAGGATTTTGGTTATTAATTTTGCTCACAAAGTTAGACGGTTGTATATCAATGCCCTCAAGAGCACTAAATATTTTGCCCAATAACTTGCGGTTAATATTGAATTTACGATTTTTTTTATTTGGGTCTTTTCGAACCATTGTAATTTTTTTACTAGCCATATAAGCCTCCTATATTAAGCATATTATCTAAGTCTATAGCGCAATTTATTGCTTTACTATTAACTTAATATACAAATATTAGAAAGATCTTGTATAGTTTGCAACTATTTATAACAAAAGAATAGAGCTTTTTGGGCTTTTATTCGTTTATTATAACTTAACATGCAAGTTATACAAAGATCTTGTATACTTTGCAACTTTTGTGATGTCTTTTTCCAAATCTCAGCTATAGAGATACGCTTTTCTTAAAGCACTTATATTCATATTTCGTATTGTTTCCACTAGCAGTGGTAGCCAAACTTCCCAAACCTGAAAAATTTGGCATCCATCTTTATAACAGCTCTCTTTCCTTAAAGCTGCAATATCCTTTGTCCGTCACAATAATGTGATCCTCTAGCTCAATTCCCACCCCTTGACATGCTGACACTAATTCTCTAGTCATAACTTTATCATCTTCTGATGGTTCTAAACTCCCTCCTGGATGGTTGTGAGCTAATATTATCGATGCTGCCTCCATTGATAATGCCTTTTTTACCACTTTCCTTTCAGATAGGTGCACCTCATCTATTGTACCAAAATACACTTCGTCTCTTATCAAACGGTACTGTGTATCCAAATATATTATCTGGACAGCTTCTTTTGCTGAAAAGCCTATACTTACCCTTACATATTCTATGAGCTTTTCTTGGCTATCCATTACAGGGCCTCTCTTTAACCCTTCTCTTAGTGCCCTCTTGTAGGCTTCTTTAACACATTCAATTGCTGCGGCTGCATGTTCAGTCATTCCGTCTATCATTTTCAGGTCATCGATTTCTCGCCCTAAAATTTCTCCTATTCCTGGGCAATTATCCATTAAAGTTTTAGTAACATTTTGTGCTTGCTTTCTGTCATGAACTGCTCCTAGAAGCACTGCCACTATTTCGCGATCAAATAGAGCACTTCCTCCTCCGCTTTGTAGTACTCTCTCTATTTCTTCTGTAAGTTTTTCACTATTATTCATAAAATATACTCCTCGTTAATAACAAATTGTTTTTAATTGTTTACTGCTACTTTTTTAGCAGTCTTGGCATAAAGCCATAGCTTCCGAGTGAAGTCAAATCAATTTTTCAATCTTTTTTACTTATTTTTTCATTAAGAAGTTAAGATATTAGCAGATGCTTATTTTATCTAATTGAAAATTAATTCTTTATGTAAAAGAAGTTGTTACTATTTTAGAAATAACATCAGTAGAAAAACCTAACTTGAGTAAATTATTTGCAACTTTCATTCCCTCTATTTTATCAATCTTCTCTTTGTAAATTTGCTTTCTTTGCAATAAAAATTCTACCCATATATTTAGCTCATCTCGTGATTCTTGATTGTCAATTTTTCTATATTCCCTCGCCCAACTTAATAACTCATTTTCTGCTTCACCATCTTCATAATTATCTTCTTCCTTTATCAGATCTTCAGCATTCACTGATAATTCTTTTGCTATTTCCCATAACCTTTCACTTAAAAGAGTAACACTACCTTGTTCATAATGGTGTACCTGCGAGGGTCCTACATCTAGCTTTTTTGCTAATTCTTCTTGAGTATATCCCCTTATTATTCTCCACTTTTTTATCTCTTGTCCTCCGTTTGGCTCGTATCTCTCTTTATCGGCATATTCTTCAGTTGATAAGCCCGTTGCTCGATAGATAATCTCAGTATCAAATCCTGCTTTTAGCATATTCTTTGCCATTCTTATTCTTGCTGTTTTTACATCACTTTCCTCTTCAGCTCGGACAGATTTGGTTAATGCATAAATTGCTTTGTGTCCTCCTGCTTTTTCTATGAAATTATACATTTCCTGGGTCTTAGCTTCGTCAAAACAACTACTTTCTTTTAGCACTTTTCGTCTTGGAAAGAGATTTCTAATAGGAATTGATAATGACTCTGCTAATATTTTTAACTTTTCAATTGGAATGCCACATGTTCCTTGTTCATATCTTAGCAGCGTATGATAGTTTATTTCTGCTTTGCCTGCTAAATCTTTCAGAGTATATTTTTGCTTCAACCTCCAGCTCCTTACTTTTTGTGCTATTTGGTACCTTATGGAAACAGTAGTATACTTTGCCATACAGAAATAAATATTATACAGGTTAACATAAATCAAGATTGTTGAACATTTCTTCAAAATTGTGTATAATTATTAATGCTTTTTATCTTAATTTCTCATGGCTCTTTCCAAGTTTCTTGACGCACGCAACGATTATGCCTTCAAAAGAATATTTGGCACCGAAAAGAATAAAGATATTCTCATTCATTTCTTAAACGATATTTTAGGCTTTACTGGCTTAGCTGCTATTCACGATGTTGAATTCTTAGCTACCATCTTGGATCCTGAGATTGCCGCTAAAAAGCAAAGTATTGTCGATGTTCTTTGTAGAGACTCTCAAGGTTCAAGATATATTATAGAGATGCAGTTCACTAAGACTAAGGGCTTCGAAAAACGTGCTCAATATTATGCTGCTAAAGCCTACTCAAGTCAAGCTGATCAAGGTGATGATTATCATAACCTTAAAGAAATTATCTTTATTGCTGTTGCTGATTGTATTATTTTTCCAGATAAGGCTGAGTACAAATCTAATCATGTCATTTTAGATCAAAATAGCTTTGAACATGACTTAAAGGATTTTTACTTTGTATTCATAGAATTACCAAAATTTACAAAGACAAAAGAAGATCAATTAGAAAATATAGTAGAAAAATGGTGTTATTTTTTTCGTTATGCAGCAGAAACAAGGGAAGAGGATCTAGATAAGATAGTTGGTAGTGACGTAATAATAAAACGAGCTTATGAAGAGATGAATAAGTTTAATTGGTCAGAAGAAGAGTTACTAGCATATGAGCAAATGAAAAAACGCATAATGGATGAGATTGCTGCTTTTGCTCAAAAATTTGATGAGGGTCTTAAGGTAGGTCAAGAAAAAGGTAGACAAGAAGGCATCCAAATTGGCCGTGAAAAAGGTAAAATTGAAGGTAAAATTGAAGTTGCAAAAAACTCACTCAAGGCAGGTGTCTCTATAGATGTTATAGCTCAAATTACCGGTCTCTCTCATTCTGAAATTTTACAACTCAGGGAAAAAACATAATATTCCTACTTATTCACTTCAACATTTATGAAAACCTTCTCTAAGTTAGAAATATCCCCTAATTAAGAATGGCTTTGTTGCATAGCACTGATAGGCATGTAAATCACAGTGAATTTACGCAGCTAATTTAAATTTAGCCATACCTATATCAGTAAATTTGTTCAATAAGTAGCACTTAATTAACAGCTCTTTTTCACGATTTACCTCTGATTTATTTTTCAAGCCAAACCCAAATATTTGCTTCAACCTATAGAAAAAGACTTCAATATAAGACCGTGCTCCATACTTAACTTTTTTCTTCCATTCATTAATACCATCTTCATAATTCTCATATGACCTAATTCTACTAATATACTTGTTTCTTTCTGATAAGTAGTCAGCTAAACAAATTTTAGTATCCTTCCTAGGGCGAATAATAAGCACAATATTGTATTTTCTGCATTCTTTATACACACTTTTTATATCATAAGCCGCATCTGCTCGAATAGAACAAATGTTATATTTATCACTGACTTCTTCTAACATATCGCAGACCGGCAAATAGTCTACAGCAACACCACTAGTGTAGTTCATGCTTATTGCTTTCTTATCATTTATGTTTAAAACAACATGTAATTTTCTTACTTGACCATAACCACTGTATTTTCTTTTTCGAATATTAAGATTACTATGCCCACCGTTATTATTGTAGATACTAACTCTAGTGCTATCTACGGCAATTTCAACATTTTCCAGATCATCTTTATTGCTTCTATGGTCATCAATCTTCAAATTAAGCTTTTTAAATCTTCTGGAAGCTTGTGTATAGCTGATAATCTTAAGTTTTTTGCCTATTTGTACCATATAACCTTTTACAAAACCTACAGCTTGTCTCAAGCCAATTCTAAAAAGATGAACTATTATATGTATTAAAATTACAACTTTATCACTATAAGTGTTATTGCCACCTGCAACTTTTGAACTATTTTCATACCAATTTTCTATGGCTTGATTAACAAAATGAAAAACATTTCCTCTTTTTTTTAGAAACTCATTATATTCTCTTTGGTTACTTACTCTCATTTTTTGCGGCATAAGTTATACTTGTTTGAAAAATGCCTATTTTACAACAAAATGCGTTAGTAACCATAACCTTTTCTCCTTACAATAACCTCAACCAACACTAGCTATGCAACAAAGCCATCCATAGTTGGGGTCAATAGTACGGGTTACAGCAACTATCAGATTAGCTTGTGGTATAATATCTGTTATTGATAGGCTGAGATATCTTTGGATCATTGAAGGAACTCCCAGGTCGATAACACGCCTCTTGTGCTTTGGAACTGCTTCTGCTATCGGGGTTTTCTTGTATAGGATGAGGCGTCACACTCCGCTTATGCAGAAATTCCCCCACTTTAACTTTACCAGTAATGCTAGCATCATCATAGGGAGTATAACCAATTGAGTCAACCACATTCAAACTAGCCCCTACTTCTACTAGAAATTTTACTATATTCCACTCACCATTAATGGCAGCAGAATCAAGGGGAACTAGACCATATATATTAGCTACATTGAGACTACATCCTTTTTGTACTAGAAACTTTACCACATCAAGATGACCAGATGCTGAGGCAAAATGAAGAGCAGTATTAGAATCTCTACTGGGCAGATCAAGACAGAACCCTTTTTTTTGCATAAATTTTATTATATCCAATCTACCAGCAACAGCAGCGTGGTGAAGAGGAGATATGTCACACCAATCAGATAATTTTTGATCATCCTTACTTTTACATAGCAGAAACATCGCATCTAACTCACCAGACATAGCTGCATAATCTAGAGAAGAAACCACAGTTCCCCCGCCATAAGCAATTGTAGCCAAATCTGCCAAAAATCTTCCATTACCGTGTAGAGTAACGAATAGAGAAAAAGGTGTAGAACCATATTTGTCAGGTGTAGCTACCAACATGGGACACTTTGACATTAGGTACACGATCAATTCATACCTCTTAAATATAACAGAAAGATGAAGAGAAGTAAAACCGTGCTCATCATGATATGAGCCGGAATAGATATTGTGTAGAAACACTGATACTTCAAATGAATCACTTGCAATAGACAAATGAAGAGGATTTAAGCTATACCTATCAAATGTGCTGACTCTAGCACCCCTTTTGATTAGAAATTTCACGATACAAAGTTCATTATCTTCCACAGCGTAATGCAGAGGAGTCTTGCCATCTCTACAAACAGCATCGATTTTAGCCCCTTGTTCGACTAGAAACTTTACCACATCAATTTTATTACCTTCCACAGTGTAATGCAGAGGAGTCTTGCCATCTCTACAAACAGCATCGATTTTAGCCCCTTGTTCGACTAGAAACTTTACCACATCAAGTTTATTACCTTCCGCAGCGTAATGCAGAGGAGTCTTACCATTTTTATCAGATATGTTAAGACTAGCAAAATTATCAACCAGCAATTCTACTACACGCAAGCTTCTGCAGTTTGCAGCATAATGGAGAGGAGTTGCGCCACGTTTATCAGCTTTCTTGTAATCAGCACCCTCTTTGATTAGGAAATCGATGGGATCAAACTCACATTCAAGCGGATCACTAAGAACAGCAGCACGATGAACAGGGCCCATACCATCTTTATCAGTGATATTAATCAAACCAGGGAATTTATTGACTAAAAATCTTAATGTTTTTAATGAACCAAACGAAATACTATGAAAAAAGATATCTGCAAGGATTTCATTACTGTCAATATCTTTAGTATGAATATCTGTTTGACTCTCTAGTAGCAAATTCAACAGCACCGGGTCATCTACTTCAGCAGCAAGATAAGTGGGATTTAGACCATCCTGATCAGCTAAGCGGGCCAAGAATGGATGTCGTTGCAGTATTTCCGATAGAACTTGGGCATCTTGAAGTAAAACAGCCCAATGAGCAGGGTTTTTACCATCGTTACTAAGAAAAAGGGTAGGAAGATCTTTACGTGTTTCACCTCTGAGTAGAGATTCAATTTCATCGTATGGATCTACGCCAAATAAATCTTGGAGTATTTTTCTATCCTTTTGCGAGGTGTAGCGCAACCTCTTTTTACTGTATACTGTAGGCAAATCATTTACTAGCTTTCTCTTTAATGTGGTGGGAGATTTTCGTTTATCAGGTCCAAGTACACCATTACCTGACAAGCTTAGGGTAGAATCGATATCATCACCAGGCCCCCCTCCGCCATCATCATGTCCTCCTGTGCCACCAGGCCCCCCTCCGCCATCATCATGTCCTCCTGTGCCACCAGGCCCCCCTCCGCCATCATCATGTCCTCCTGTGCCACCAGGCCCCCCTCCGCCATCATCATGTCCTCCTGTGCCACCAGGCCCCCCTCCGCCATCATCATGTCCTCCTGTGCCACCAGGCCCCCCTCCGCCATCATCATGTCTTCCTTCACCATCATAACGCATTCCCTTAATGCAATCCTTTACTTCCTTGAAACCCGCGGATACTACTTTTCGCAAATTTTCTATATCACCCCTCTCTGATGATTTGGCAGCTTCGATTTCTCCTATTATTAACTTGATTTCGTCTGCAAAATTGATTTCTGCTAAGTGATAACTACCCTTATAATCCTGCTGCAAGAAAGACTCATCCACAGATAACGTAAAAACGTTACAAAACTTAGGTAAAGATTTACTCCCCCCTTTCTCAAAACTAAAAGGCAATCTGATGCCGTACTCGGTAATAAGATCCTTATAATAAGAAAATATTTCCTTTTCTGATACAAATACAGCTGTTCTATCATATATTTCATTAGCGCTCACATCTTTCCCATTGTATTTAAATAAAGAAGATGATTCATCAGAACTACCAAAAACAACTCCTTTTATCATCAAATCACATGATAGACATTGAACGTCGTCCTTTTTACAAATATAGTCCAACACCCTGAAAGCGGCACAAGAGGATAAAGTTGCTATTATTTTAGCGTTTGATTTGCATTCTGTGACCAACTGGAATTGTTTTTCGAAGGCCTGAAAAATCCTAATCCCAGACTCTAAGAGCAAACCTTCTAAATAACCAGGAGGGTTAGATTGAACGAGTCTGTAAAAATTCTTGAGTTTTGCTATTTCAGGAGTAGATAAACCTTTAAAATCTTTAGAAAATCCATTCAGTAAGAATAATAACGGTTGAAGTATAGTGAAAATGGACTCTGTAGACGACAAAAAACTTGATAAAAATTCCCGCGTGAAATAACTCATCTTTTTTTCTAGCGAATCTATATCCATTGAGAGCAACTGAACAGTAAATAAAGTTAATGCCCTCCTAAAGGGAAATAACTTGGCTAGAGAAATTTTTTGCCTCTGTTCACTGAAAGGATGAAAAAGAAATTCATAAACTTTATCTGTTTTCTGATGTAAATCCTGCAAAAGAACATGATCAACTTCATAAACCTCTTGTAGATCAGCTAAAGTCCTACTACAATGAGAAAGTCCTTCGATAGAAAGACTTGAGAAGCCTTTTATTAACCTCTGCAAATCTCCAGTAAGTTCCCAATTAGAGCTGTTTATTGTGGAGTAAATATCCGACGAGTATTCCATACAGATCGCTTCTGTGATAGAGTGTTTATACTTTTTTTCCTCACAAAGTTCTACCTTTCTGTAACATGCGTTGCCAAGATATGGGAGATACAACTTATCGCCTTCTATCTTCTTAAGACCTTTCTCCCAATCAAAAAGAAGGCGGTAAGAGTAGTCATGGTCTTGAAACCCACGTTTTGTAATAAAGGTAGGTTGAGGAATATAATAATCGTCACCAACTTTAATTCCTGTATCTCCAACGAATTTTATAGTATTAACATATGTTTTGTGTCCAGAAGAGAGATTAGGAAGCAAAGTAGAAGAAGAGATGTGCTTTTTTGGATGACCAAGGAGAACCCCATATTGATTGTTTTCAACTGAGAATACAAGTTTTTTATATCGCACGCAATAGTCGATTATCCTTTCTACCATATCTTCCGCTATATCATCAATTGCATTATAGAGTTGATTTGGTTCTTTATCAGCAAGAAGCGAAAATTGTTCTTCGAAAACTAGAAAAATACCCATAGCAGATTTAATTAAAACACCCCTAGCTTTTTTCGTATCGCAATCATAGGCGTGTAACAGAGAACTTAATTTTTCAACCCTTTGCTTTTGAGTGAATCTTCCAATAGTGCTAGATAAACATTTCAGTACTTTAGCGAAAGGTTTACACCATACCGCCTGGGACGGTTCTGATCCATCGATAAAATCGATAAGGCGATTAGAAGTCTGAGCATACTTACCTATGCCATAATTTCGATCCCACAACCTCTCAGAGTATATTCCAATAGCCCTTTCAAAAGTCTTAACAAATTGTGCGCAAAAAATAGTCATGAGCTGGGGTATTCCTTTCAAGATTGTTAGTGGTAGTTCAGGTGCTGAGGATCGAAAAAATTCTCTATTCATCTCAGAAATATCAAATTTTCGATCCCATGTTACATGCGCTTTACTTCCAAGACGAACCCTATTATCGTAACTTTTAATCAATTCTTCCGCTGCGATTTGTGATTTTTGTTCAGTAACATGTTTACCTACATCAAAAAGTTCACTGGATTCGTGCAAATTCATTATACTCCGTAAAGGCTTTGCAGATAACTTTCTTCCTTTCAATGGCTCAAGAAACTCTATTCCTCCGGTATAAACGGTCATTAACGCATAATATACTGCCCACCAACCACAATCGTTACCATTTATTTGTTGCCCAGTCAGATGATTGGTATAATTAAAAGCTATTTCATCTCCTGTACAAAAAGGTAATAACTTGAGAGGAATATCAACTTCCATAAACTCTATACCATTAATCAAGCCTTCCTTGATTGTTTTAGGAATTCCTTTTTGAGCGAAAGAATCAAAAAAGAAAAACCTATTCTTATCAGAGGATATTTCTTTACCAGTTACACTTGTATATTTTTTAGGTAGCAAAACACAGCTAACCCAATGAAGACCTCCACTTTCTTTATCACTACCTTTAGAATCTTTAGCAAAAACTGATTTGGTGTTAGCCACAAAAATAAAAGGCTTATCTAACTCAGTGCTATAATGAGAGTTTAGTATAGAACCATCCCTAGTTTGCCTTTTACAGACATGTTTAAGTAAATCTCTGGTAGCTTCTTCTGTGTCGTATCCAAAGTTAATAGGAGAAATATAATAGGCAAGCTGATTATCATTTACTGCCTGATTCATAAAACGGTTTATATTATCAATATCTGACCATACACATGAATTACCTGAATCATCACTATCGAATATTACTTGATTTAGTCTATGGTAAATATCACTTGCAACGAAAAAATCTTGATTAAATTGAACTGGTACTTGCAAACTCTCTTCTATTCCTTCCTGAAGATCACAATTTCCTACATCTTTAACCGAAAAAGGAATATTACAATTTATTAACCCATAAACCTCTTCCCTAGAAACTTCTACAGCTTCTTCAATATCTTTTTCTAGGTTCTTAAGAAGTGGTACAAAATGCATCTTGTAATTTACTACGCGAACAACATTATCCCCTTCACCTTGTTCACTTTGAATAAAGTATTGATTTTCTGTGGACCCTTTTATAGGCTCTTCCAGCAGTTCTATCACTTCAATTTTCACTTTGTATTTCGCACATATCATTCTTCCTTCAATATCCAGTCTACCCCATATTGGTGGAGAACTAGATTCTGTAGCCATATTCTTAATGGCTTCTAAGTATTTAAAAAAGGACTTAATATCGTCTTGTTTATTATATCCATTTTCGCTTATCACTTCTCCATCCGGATCTTTTTGAGGTACGAAATACTCTTCAGCATCTCCTATTATTACATTATAAACCCACTGATCTGGATTTTTGTTTGCTCCAGCGTAATCTGCGCAATCTTTTCTTAATGATTTTGCAGTGAAATGAAAACCTGGTTTTATATTTAGCTCATTTAATCCTTGGGCCACAGAGTCAAAAAAACAATCTCCTGTTTTAAGTGCCACGCCTATTTTTAGTTCATTAGGGTAAAACATTCTTAGTTGATTCAACAAATCTTCAAAATTTTGTTTTTTTTGCTGGTCTTCTTTCTGAGCTATCTGTTTAAAGATAGAGATAGGGTCTCTCTTTACTCTGGTATTATTACTTTGAAACACTATACTACCCTAATCATATCAAACTTTTAATATGATAGTTGAAAAGCTTATTAAAGCAAGATATTTTTCTAAAGACCTACTGCGAATCAAGCGATAAAAAGAAGGAAAGGAGGATGACTAAAATCAAGATTAACTAAAAGGCGTGCTTAAGATTTACAATACCAGCAATAATATTAAATCTCAAGTTGTATTTCTTCTGAAAATTGCGGTAAACATGCGACATAATCTTAAATATCTTTATCTCACGGATCTTATTTTCTACTCTCATTCTGAACGATGCTAGTCTTCTATTATATTCCTTCTGCTCCAGGGTTAATGGCTTCTTACGATACTTCTTGTGTGGAATTACAACATTGCTTTGCAATTTTTGCCAACCTTGATATCCAGAATCGGCATATTTTATGCTGTTCATTGGTAAATATTTTTCTTGTTTCCTTATACGAAAATCATGAATTTTACCGCGATGTGACCTTGACACTGACAAAATTTTTCCATTCTCCTCAACAATAATTTCAGTTTTCATAGTGTTGGTTCTTTTTTTCCTGAATATGATTTCTTCCGTTTTTTACTATCTTCTGGTCTCTGTATTTGCTGTTCTGTAACATCAGCCAGAATCTTTAGTATTTTTTCTGGTGTCATACTTCTATCTTTTGTTATAGTAACTTTTTTGGCAAGTAATGGCTCTATTTTCTTCAGTAACCTACATACATTTGCGTTGTGCACATTGAACAGGCACCCTAAAAATCTATGTGTTATGTAAGTGCGATAGTACAAAATTACGCAAAATAACTTATCTTCCAGAGTTGGTAGTTGTGATCTTCTGCCATGGCACTTTTTCTGTTTTTCAAGTTTTTCCCACTCAGACCTCACTTTTTCCACCACCTTTTCGAACTCCTCTATAGTTAAACCTGTTATATTACGAAAGTTTCTTGGGTGTTTCTTTATGTTATAGTAACTAAAGCTCATTTTTTTACCTTACTCAATCTGCTTATTCTTCTTTTACCTCTCTCACATCATTTTGTCATCACCTTTTGCAGCGGGTCTTATGCAATCCCTCAATTGGATTGGTAGTGTAAATCAGCTTTCTAACTGGCCCAGAATACTTAAAATAACCAGATAAATTTTCCCAATTGTTTTGCCACGATTTTGTAACCAAGGGATATTTTTCACTCCATTTTTCTTCCAGCTCAAGCAAATAACTCTCAGCAATCTCTTTACTTGAAGCACGATATATTTTTTTCAAATCATTCATGAAAACTTTTACATCTTTGCTAGATACATATTTCAGTGAATTCCTTATCTGATGCACTATACATAGCTGTACTTCTGCTTTAGGAAATACACTATTTATAGCTGTAGGAAAGCTTTTTAGTCCATCAATACATGCAATCAAAATATCCTCCACTCCTCTCTCTTTAAGGTCATTTAGCACTCCCAACCAAAAGTTAGCTCCTTCGCTTTCAGCCAAATAAAAACCCAAAACTTCTTTTCTACCATTTTGATCTATACCTAATATATTATACATGCATTTACTTACGCAATGCCCGTCCTCCTTGACCTTAAAAAACATGCCATCCATAAACACTATTGGATATACAGATTGCAGCGGACGACTACGCCATTCATTGATTACTGGCAGTAACTTGTCAGTAATGTTTGATATTTCTGCTAGCGATATTTTATGATCATAGATTTCTTCTATATGTGATACTATATCTCTATACCCCATGCCGCTGGCATATGTGCTTAAGACCTTTGCTTCAAGTTCTGGATGTAGGCTTGTTTGCCTTTTTTGACTATTTGCGGCTCAAAACTTCCCTCCCTATCTCTTGGTGTTAGCAGCTCAAATGAGCCTCCACTCGTGCGTAAAGTTTTTGCGTTTCTCCCATTTCTTCGGTTATTTTCTTCACTTTTAGCTGACATGTGGCTTTCTATTTCACCTTCCAGACTTGCCTCTAGCAGCCTTTTTATAAACGGTGTTAATGCTCCATCTCTTCCTTTCAATGGTCTTCCTTCTCGTATAGATGACAGGATATTTGTTTCTAATTCTTTATAATCTACCAAACCGGTAGTTCTGTTTACTACTTTCTGACTCATTGTCAAACCTCCATTTTTTATATCAATTTATTACTTTTTTTCGGTTTGACACACTTCTTTGAACGTTCCCTAAAATACATGCGCTTGTCGATGCACTTGGAAATCCACTTAAATTTACTCTGACTCCTGGTCAAAGAAATGAAATTACGCAGGCACAAGTGTTGACTGAAAGTATCTATAACTCTACTGTAGTAGGTGACAAGGGCTACGATAGCAATGCCTTTGTTACAAGTCTTGAAGACAAGGGATGTACAGTAGTTATTCCGCCAAAAAGGAATCGAAAAGTGCAAAGGTATTACGATGAGCATATCTACAAAGAACGTCATTTGATTGAGTGTTTTTTTGGTAAAATTAAAAATTTTAGGCGCATTTTTTCCGGATTTGATAAAACTGCTGAGGTTTTTATGGGTTTTCTCAATCTTGTTGGATCTCTTGTATGGCTTCTCTAAAATTTTGTCCACAGAGCCTAGAGTGCGTTTGGGTAAGATTGGAAAAAAAGCAAATTCTTCGAGCAAAAAAATTAGATTTGTGTTTTCTTAAGTTCAAATTAACTTCATAAAGTTTGTATAATTTATTGTCAGAGTTTTTTTTATTCTCTTTTTACTGTAGGTTCGCTCTATTTTGTCTTTTGCCTTTTTAAGCAGATTAATTATTAACTCATTAGTGTAGATTACAAAAATCTAAATAATATAGTTATTTTCAGTGCTCGAAATCAAGGAGCGTGAGAAGAGTTCGTTTTGGGATGCGTTGGTCTACCAATCGATACATACGAACTTTTTTATATAGCAACTTTACCATACGCTAAAATCAGCCATATTGGCCTGCTTCAGCCATATTTATATACGAACTTACTTGCCTAACTTCGTTGCAATAACCTTACGTTTTTATTTTTACAATCTTATTTTACGCAACTTGTTCTCACAAATATATGACCTTTTTTGAGGGAGTAAATAATTCAATTCCTTATAACACTAATTAGTATGGTCTTTTCATTAAATTTATCCTTTCAAAAAGACTGTGCTTTATTCACCTGCTTTAATAGTATTATAATATTTTACACCTAAACTTACTCTATAAAAATTCACAATACGAATTAGTAAATAGATTATATTCAAATTGATTTTATTTATGATATATAGTGCATACAATATATTACTTGTTTATTTTAGTAGGGGGTATAGGTATGTTTAGTTTAAAGCAGGTAGTACAATATAATTTATTTGGTAGTAACGACCTTGAAGGCAATTCATCTTGTGAATTTGAAGATTTTCCTGAAGAGGTATTTGAGATTAGCAATGAAGAAAATCAAGCAATAGATAGTTTGAAAAGTAAAATAGAAAATCTACAACAAGAAAATTTTGATCTTAAAAAAAATGTAGAGTTACAAAAACACTATAAGAAAAGAGTAGAAGAGTATTACGAAGAAGTAAGTGAACTTACCAGAGAAATGCAAACCCTAGAAGGGAAAATTAAAAGGCTTGAAGTTGAATTACAAAGAAGGACGAGAAATTTAACTGAAAATGATCAAGACATCGAACAGCTAAAACAGAAAGTAGAAATATTATTATTAGAAACTCAGAACAAAAGTGATATAATTAAGAACTTAAATAATCAATTAAAAGAGGCAAAGAGTGAAATTCAGTTAACAGACAAAATAAATGAAGAGTTACGGCAAAAACTGGATTTTACTGAAGATGAGTTAAATAGAGTAGGAAAAGAAAGTACAGTGCTGATAAACAGCATAGAGAATTTAAAAGGTGATTATGAAAATCAGATATTAGAAAAAGAGATGGAACTTAATGACGTAAGAGATCAATTTTGTATTTATTTATCAAAGTATGAAGAACTATTTGCAGAATTTAAAAGACCGCAGAAGGAAGACGAGAGTTTAAAACAGAAAAATTTCTATATTAGTAATGAAGTGTCTCTTGCAGATGAAATAAACAGAGAAAACGTAAGAGAAGAAATAGCAGAACCTCAATTTATACCTGAAGTAGAAACTAGGCATGTTAATGACAATGATGATCAAGGATCAACCAGGATATACGAAGGAATAGAGAACAATCAATATTATCGAACAAGTGAAGATAAAGACCATGAAAATACTGACTACAAGATTGAAGTGTGGAATGGAACGGATAGTGGAAGTGACAATGTTAGCCCTTGCCCTGATTATGATGAAAGTTTTGGTAGGCGTTACAGTCAACTATTCTACGATGCAAACATAATGCGCAAAGAAGATTCTTTTTCTTTAGCAAAAATAAAATTAAATGCAGTAGAAATAAAAAAGTATGAAAGTATTTGGCAAAAAATAAATAAGATCCATGATTGTCTGGACAATTTAGGTTACTCTGGTAGCGAAGAAGATTATGAGGAGTGCGATAAAGAACTTGATAAAGTTATAAGCGAAGCACTGGAACAAGGGATAATGTTCACTTTTCCATATAAATCTGATATGTCCTTGATAGATAGTATAGCTGACATATTCCCAAAGCTATATTTATCTGCTGACACTACTCGAATTCATGAGTTTTTGGACAAGAAAAAAATATTTCAGACAATATCAGAAGGTGCACCTTTAAATCGATTTAGTGAAAAAGAGCATGAAGATTTCGTCAACGTAATTTGTTCAGATAGAGACACTTTGAGTAAACGAGACGCAAACCTTTCAAGGCTGAAAGAGTTAGCACTTGAAAGTATTATCAAAAAAAGTGAGCAAATCAATAAACATAACTTTGATTTAGAAATAGACAATGGACATTTTTACATAGGTTATCCACAAAATAGTACTATTGAAGTTGCAAGGGTATTAAATAACCAAAAAGCTAAAGATTTAAAACTAAACATTGGTGTACTTCACGTTGGAAAAAGTATAATTAGAGTTGAAAATATAGGAGGAAGTAGAAATTATACGGACCTTTCAGAAGATAGAATTGAGATGTCTTTTACCACTGAAGTAGGAAAGATAAGTATCTATCTATTCCCTAATAAGGAAAATAGTAATAAAATAGATGTGAGGCTTGTCGATGAAGTAAGATTTAACAAATTAGAGAATAAATCAAGTTTAGGACAGAATTGTCTTTTAGGGGGAAAAAGTGTTTTAACAGCTATAGAAGATGGATGTTTTAAAAGAAATAGCAGCGTATTTGAAGAGTTAGATAAGACTATTAAACAGTCGGATTATACAATAGAAAATCCATCTAGCTTTATAGAGGAGGTTAATAAAAATCAGCTACTAAAAGTAAATGCAAGAACGTGTGGTCGGGGACTTTGATGATACAAATTAGGTTCTGTTGCATCTGTAAATTGTGGTAGAAGGAGATCGTTAAAACTGAGATTATGGAATTATAGAACAATTAGCATAGTGAAATTCTCAAAAGGTATCCGTTCAGGAGAGTGGTTTAAGAAACAATAGATAGGAGATTTTGGAAAGGATTGAGACCCCTTTGTTTCCAAGTTAAGTATAATGAAATTATCCGCTCAAGGAATGTATTTCCCCGCTTTGATTGTGTAAAATATGAGTTTTTGCGATAAACGACATAATGCCGAATTTGCCGTTCAGCGTGGTTATTTGTCAGCGGAATATTTTCTGGGTCATCTAAAAATTTCCACATCATTCTTTCAGATCTCAGAACATTTTTTGCAACTCGAGAGGCTCCAATTGCTTCAGGTAAACGAGATATCTCCTTCAAGTAATACTTTGTACGTTTTCTTAATTTTCTGGCACGTCTGACAAACCTCAAAACATCTATCTCACTTTTTAGTAAAGCTTTTTTTAGTGCAAATAATTCAGTGGCCACGTTTCTCAAGTAACAACCCAGAACTTTAACTTCAATATTCCAACTATGTGCTAATCTTTCAAAATCTCTTGATAAATGTGCCCAACAGATTTGCCTGTTTTTATCGGCAAAATAATTGTATGCTGCATACCTGTCAGTTATTACCAAGCTATTGCGATTGCAGAATTTACTATTTTGTAAAACTTTCATTCCTCTTGACTCTGTAAATTTTACAAAACTTGCCGTATTGCTTGCAAACATCCAACACCAAGCGAGTTTACCTTTGTTATAATGGCTCGTTTCATCAATATGTAGAACTTTACTCCTACTTATCTCTTGTTCGATCTGCTCATACATTTTTTTGCATTTTGAAGCAACTCTATGTTCACTATTTGATATGCTACCGACGCTTATGTTCAAATTGAAGATATCATTTACGACACTCGCTATTTCGCGTTTTGAATTTTTGTAGAATCCGCTGAACGCTGCAATTATTGACTTAACCCTTGGACCAAATGTATCTGGCGTAACACCTTCTGGTAACTTGCTACTTCTTCTCTTTCCGCATCTCCGACAACGGCCATGTTCTAACTGATATTCCACTACATAAGGCTTGATTTCTGGAAGATCAACTTTCTGATGAATATATGGTTTTTCACATATTGCAATTTCTCCTCCGCATTCGCAAGTATTAGGCAACTCTATCTTTACTACTTTATCTGCATCCATGTTGGCGCGAAAACTTCCTTTATGACCAACCTGACCGCCAATATTCCTTTCGCTTTTCGGCTTATTCTTTTTTATTTTATACAACTCTTTGGAACTTGGTATTGATGAATTTTTTGAGCTTAAACCGAGTCTTTCTCTTAACTCAGCATTTTCTATCTTTAAAGCCTTATTTTCTGCTTTTAAACTTTCATTCTCTTTTTCCAATCTTTCTATTTTTGCTTCTAACCTTTCTATTTTTTGCTGTAAATTTTTGCAAAGTTCTAAAAGGTTTACCATATTATTTCACTTTTGCTCTATGATTATCTTCTTAGATCACCTTGTCTACCTTATTCTGCCACTCCGCTGAACGGATACCTCAAAAGTAGAAACATTATCATTAGCTCCGATATTTTGTCTTTTTAGGGAGTGTTAAATAAACTGTGTCAAACTGCATTTTTAGTTCAACTCAATTTTCAATCTGCCAGGAAAGAAAACATCAAGTTGAGAGATAGTTAATGCCCAATCATGTACAGGCATCGTCCACTTTTCCTCTGTCTTCTTTATAGCACAATATACCTGCTTATACAAGGCATTTATGCTGGTAAATGAGCCTTTGGTCTTAGTGAATTTCCTAATTTGCCTATGTAGCTCCTCTATGGGATTGGTGGTGTAGATTATCCTCCTAACTGGACCAGAATACTTAAAATAACCAGACAAGTTTTCCCAATTATTCTGCCAAGATTTTATAACCATAGGGTACTTTGTGCCCCATTTTTCATCCAATTCCAACAGATAATTCTCGGCAATTTCCTTGCTTGAAGCTTGATATACCTTCTTTAAATCGCTCAAAAAACTCTTCGCATCTTTACTGGCCACATACTTCAGTGAGTTGCGTATCTGATGCACTATACACATCTGCACTTCCGCATTAGGAAAGACACTGTTTATAGCTGCAGGAAAGCTTTTCAGCCCATCAACGCAGGCAATAAGGATATCTTCTACTCCTCTTTCTTTGAGGTCATTTAGCACTCCCAACCAGAAGTTAGCTCCTTCACTTTCAGCCAAATAAAAACCTAATACTTCTTTTTTGCCATTTTGATCTATTCCTAATATGTTATACATGCATTTACTTACGCAATGCCCGTCCTCTTTGACTTTAAAAAACATGCCATCCATAAAAACTATCGGATATACAGACTGCAGCGGGCGACTACGCCATTCGTTGATTACTGGTAGCAATTTGTCAGTAATACTTGATATCTCTGCCGCCAATATTTTGTGATCATAAATTTCCTCAACATGTGACATTATATCTCTATAGCCCATACCACTGGCAAATGTGCTCAAAATCTTCGTTTCAAGCTCTGGTTTGTTTGCCTTTTTTTGACTATTTGTGGTTCGAAACTTCCTTCCCTATCTCTTGGCGTCAAAAGCTCAAATGACCCTGCGCTTGTACGTAAAGTCTTTGCATTCCTCCCATTTCTTAGATTATTCTCTTCGCTTTTAGCCGACAAGTGGTTTTCTATTTCACCTTCCAGGCTTACCTCCAGCAACTTTTTTATAAACGGTGTTAATGCTCCATCTCTTCCTGTCAACGGTCTTCCTTCTCGTACAGACGACAGGATATTTGTTTCTAATTCTTTATAATCTACCAATCCGGTAGTTCTGTTTACTACTTTCTGACTCATTGTCAAACCTCCATTTTTTTATATCAATTTATTACTTTTTTTTCGGTTTGACACACTTCTTTGAACGTTCCCTAAAATACATGCGCTTGTCGATGCACTTGGAAATCCACTTAAATTTACTCTGACTCCTGGTCAAAGAAATGAAATTACGCAGGCACAAGTGTTGACTGAAAGTATCTATAACTCTACTGTAGTAGGTGACAAGGGCTACGATAGCAATGCCTTTGTTACAAGTCTTGAAGACAAGGGATGTACAGTAGTTATTCCGCCAAAAAGGAATCGAAAAGTGCAAAGGTATTACGATGAGCATATCTACAAAGAACGTCATTTGATTGAGTGTTTTTTTGGTAAAATTAAAAATTTTAGGCGCATTTTTTCCGGATTTGATAAAACTGCTGAGGTTTTTATGGGTTTTCTCAATCTTGTTGGATCTCTTGTATGGCTTCTCTAAAATTTTGTCCACAGAGCCTAGAGTGCGTTTGGGTAAGATTGGAAAAAAAGCAAATTCTTCGAGCAAAAAAATTAGATTTGTGTTTTCTTAAGTTCAAATTAACTTCATAAAGTTTGTATAATTTATTGTCAGAGTTTTTTTTATTCTCTTTTTACTGTAGGTTCGCTCTATTTTGTCTTTTGCCTTTTTAAGCAGATTAATTATTAACTCATTAGTGTAGATTACAAAAATCTAAATAATATAGTTATTTTCAGTGCTCGAAATCAAGGAGCGTGAGAAGAGTTCGTTTTGGGATGCGTTGGTCTACCAATCGATACATACGAACTTTTTTATATAGCAACTTTACCATACGCTAAAATCAGCCATATTGGCCTGCTTCAGCCATATTTATATACGAACTTACTTGCCTAACTTCGTTGCAATAACCTTACGTTTTTATTTTTACAATCTTATTTTACGCAACTTGTTCTCACAAATATATGACCTTTTTTGAGGGAGTAAATAATTCAATTCCTTATAACACTAATTAGTATGGTCTTTTCATTAAATTTATCCTTTCAAAAAGACTGTGCTTTATTCACCTGCTTTAATAGTATTATAATATTTTACACCTAAACTTACTCTATAAAAATTCACAATACGAATTAGTAAATAGATTATATTCAAATTGATTTTATTTATGATATATAGTGCATACAATATATTACTTGTTTATTTTAGTAGGGGGTATAGGTATGTTTAGTTTAAAGCAGGTAGTACAATATAATTTATTTGGTAGTAACGACCTTGAAGGCAATTCATCTTGTGAATTTGAAGATTTTCCTGAAGAGGTATTTGAGATTAGCAATGAAGAAAATCAAGCAATAGATAGTTTGAAAAGTAAAATAGAAAATCTACAACAAGAAAATTTTGATCTTAAAAAAAATGTAGAGTTACAAAAACACTATAAGAAAAGAGTAGAAGAGTATTACGAAGAAGTAAGTGAACTTACCAGAGAAATGCAAACCCTAGAAGGGAAAATTAAAAGGCTTGAAGTTGAATTACAAAGAAGGACGAGAAATTTAACTGAAAATGATCAAGACATCGAACAGCTAAAACAGAAAGTAGAAATATTATTATTAGAAACTCAGAACAAAAGTGATATAATTAAGAACTTAAATAATCAATTAAAAGAGGCAAAGAGTGAAATTCAGTTAACAGACAAAATAAATGAAGAGTTACGGCAAAAACTGGATTTTACTGAAGATGAGTTAAATAGAGTAGGAAAAGAAAGTACAGTGCTGATAAACAGCATAGAGAATTTAAAAGGTGATTATGAAAATCAGATATTAGAAAAAGAGATGGAACTTAATGACGTAAGAGATCAATTTTGTATTTATTTATCAAAGTATGAAGAACTATTTGCAGAATTTAAAAGACCGCAGAAGGAAGACGAGAGTTTAAAACAGAAAAATTTCTATATTAGTAATGAAGTGTCTCTTGCAGATGAAATAAACAGAGAAAACGTAAGAGAAGAAATAGCAGAACCTCAATTTATACCTGAAGTAGAAACTAGGCATGTTAATGACAATGATGATCAAGGATCAACCAGGATATACGAAGGAATAGAGAACAATCAATATTATCGAACAAGTGAAGATAAAGACCATGAAAATACTGACTACAAGATTGAAGTGTGGAATGGAACGGATAGTGGAAGTGACAATGTTAGCCCTTGCCCTGATTATGATGAAAGTTTTGGTAGGCGTTACAGTCAACTATTCTACGATGCAAACATAATGCGCAAAGAAGATTCTTTTTCTTTAGCAAAAATAAAATTAAATGCAGTAGAAATAAAAAAGTATGAAAGTATTTGGCAAAAAATAAATAAGATCCATGATTGTCTGGACAATTTAGGTTACTCTGGTAGCGAAGAAGATTATGAGGAGTGCGATAAAGAACTTGATAAAGTTATAAGCGAAGCACTGGAACAAGGGATAATGTTCACTTTTCCATATAAATCTGATATGTCCTTGATAGATAGTATAGCTGACATATTCCCAAAGCTATATTTATCTGCTGACACTACTCGAATTCATGAGTTTTTGGACAAGAAAAAAATATTTCAGACAATATCAGAAGGTGCACCTTTAAATCGATTTAGTGAAAAAGAGCATGAAGATTTCGTCAACGTAATTTGTTCAGATAGAGACACTTTGAGTAAACGAGACGCAAACCTTTCAAGGCTGAAAGAGTTAGCACTTGAAAGTATTATCAAAAAAAGTGAGCAAATCAATAAACATAACTTTGATTTAGAAATAGACAATGGACATTTTTACATAGGTTATCCACAAAATAGTACTATTGAAGTTGCAAGGGTATTAAATAACCAAAAAGCTAAAGATTTAAAACTAAACATTGGTGTACTTCACGTTGGAAAAAGTATAATTAGAGTTGAAAATATAGGAGGAAGTAGAAATTATACGGACCTTTCAGAAGATAGAATTGAGATGTCTTTTACCACTGAAGTAGGAAAGATAAGTATCTATCTATTCCCTAATAAGGAAAATAGTAATAAAATAGATGTGAGGCTTGTCGATGAAGTAAGATTTAACAAATTAGAGAATAAATCAAGTTTAGGACAGAATTGTCTTTTAGGGGGAAAAAGTGTTTTAACAGCTATAGAAGATGGATGTTTTAAAAGAAATAGCAGCGTATTTGAAGAGTTAGATAAGACTATTAAACAGTCGGATTATACAATAGAAAATCCATCTAGCTTTATAGAGGAGGTTAATAAAAATCAGCTACTAAAAGTAAATGCAAGAACGTGTGGTCGGGGACTTTGATGATACAAATTAGGTTCTGTTGCATCTGTAAATTGTGGTAGAAGGAGATCGTTAAAACTGAGATTATGGAATTATAGAACAATTAGCATAGTGAAATTCTCAAAAGGTATCCGTTCAGGAGAGTGGTTTAAGAAACAATAGATAGGAGATTTTGGAAAGGATTGAGACCCCTTTGTTTCCAAGTTAAGTATAATGAAATTATCCGCTCAAGGAATGTATTTCCCCGCTTTGATTGTGTAAAATATGAGTTTTTGCGATAAACGACATAATGCCGAATTTGCCGTTCAGCGTGGTTATTTGTCAGCGGAATATTTTCTGGGTCATCTAAAAATTTCCACATCATTCTTTCAGATCTCAGAACATTTTTTGCAACTCGAGAGGCTCCAATTGCTTCAGGTAAACGAGATATCTCCTTCAAGTAATACTTTGTACGTTTTCTTAATTTTCTGGCACGTCTGACAAACCTCAAAACATCTATCTCACTTTTTAGTAAAGCTTTTTTTAGTGCAAATAATTCAGTGGCCACGTTTCTCAAGTAACAACCCAGAACTTTAACTTCAATATTCCAACTATGTGCTAATCTTTCAAAATCTCTTGATAAATGTGCCCAACAGATTTGCCTGTTTTTATCGGCAAAATAATTGTATGCTGCATACCTGTCAGTTATTACCAAGCTATTGCGATTGCAGAATTTACTATTTTGTAAAACTTTCATTCCTCTTGACTCTGTAAATTTTACAAAACTTGCCGTATTGCTTGCAAACATCCAACACCAAGCGAGTTTACCTTTGTTATAATGGCTCGTTTCATCAATATGTAGAACTTTACTCCTACTTATCTCTTGTTCGATCTGCTCATACATTTTTTTGCATTTTGAAGCAACTCTATGTTCACTATTTGATATGCTACCGACGCTTATGTTCAAATTGAAGATATCATTTACGACACTCGCTATTTCGCGTTTTGAATTTTTGTAGAATCCGCTGAACGCTGCAATTATTGACTTAACCCTTGGACCAAATGTATCTGGCGTAACACCTTCTGGTAACTTGCTACTTCTTCTCTTTCCGCATCTCCGACAACGGCCATGTTCTAACTGATATTCCACTACATAAGGCTTGATTTCTGGAAGATCAACTTTCTGATGAATATATGGTTTTTCACATATTGCAATTTCTCCTCCGCATTCGCAAGTATTAGGCAACTCTATCTTTACTACTTTATCTGCATCCATGTTGGCGCGAAAACTTCCTTTATGACCAACCTGACCGCCAATATTCCTTTCGCTTTTCGGCTTATTCTTTTTTATTTTATACAACTCTTTGGAACTTGGTATTGATGAATTTTTTGAGCTTAAACCGAGTCTTTCTCTTAACTCAGCATTTTCTATCTTTAAAGCCTTATTTTCTGCTTTTAAACTTTCATTCTCTTTTTCCAATCTTTCTATTTTTGCTTCTAACCTTTCTATTTTTTGCTGTAAATTTTTGCAAAGTTCTAAAAGGTTTACCATATTATTTCACTTTTGCTCTATGATTATCTTCTTAGATCACCTTGTCTACCTTATTCTGCCACTCCGCTGAACGGATACCTCAAAAGTAGAAACATTATCATTAGCTCCGATATTTTGTCTTTTTAGGGAGTGTTAAATAAACTGTGTCAAACTGCATTTTTAGTTCAACTCAATTTTCAATCTGCCAGGAAAGAAAACATCAAGTTGAGAGATAGTTAATGCCCAATCATGTACAGGCATCGTCCACTTTTCCTCTGTCTTCTTTATAGCACAATATACCTGCTTATACAAGGCATTTATGCTGGTAAATGAGCCTTTGGTCTTAGTGAATTTCCTAATTTGCCTATGTAGCTCCTCTATGGGATTGGTGGTGTAGATTATCCTCCTAACTGGACCAGAATACTTAAAATAACCAGACAAGTTTTCCCAATTATTCTGCCAAGATTTTATAACCATAGGGTACTTTGTGCCCCATTTTTCATCCAATTCCAACAGATAATTCTCGGCAATTTCCTTGCTTGAAGCTTGATATACCTTCTTTAAATCGCTCAAAAAACTCTTCGCATCTTTACTGGCCACATACTTCAGTGAGTTGCGTATCTGATGCACTATACACATCTGCACTTCCGCATTAGGAAAGACACTGTTTATAGCTGCAGGAAAGCTTTTCAGCCCATCAACGCAGGCAATAAGGATATCTTCTACTCCTCTTTCTTTGAGGTCATTTAGCACTCCCAACCAGAAGTTAGCTCCTTCACTTTCAGCCAAATAAAAACCTAATACTTCTTTTTTGCCATTTTGATCTATTCCTAATATGTTATACATGCATTTACTTACGCAATGCCCGTCCTCTTTGACTTTAAAAAACATGCCATCCATAAAAACTATCGGATATACAGACTGCAGCGGGCGACTACGCCATTCGTTGATTACTGGTAGCAATTTGTCAGTAATACTTGATATCTCTGCCGCCAATATTTTGTGATCATAAATTTCCTCAACATGTGACATTATATCTCTATAGCCCATACCACTGGCAAATGTGCTCAAAATCTTCGTTTCAAGCTCTGGTTTGTTTGCCTTTTTTTGACTATTTGTGGTTCGAAACTTCCTTCCCTATCTCTTGGCGTCAAAAGCTCAAATGACCCTGCGCTTGTACGTAAAGTCTTTGCATTCCTCCCATTTCTTAGATTATTCTCTTCGCTTTTAGCCGACAAGTGGTTTTCTATTTCACCTTCCAGGCTTACCTCCAGCAACTTTTTTATAAACGGTGTTAATGCTCCATCTCTTCCTGTCAACGGTCTTCCTTCTCGTACAGACGACAGGATATTTGTTTCTAATTCTTTATAATCTACCAATCCGGTAGTTCTGTTTACTACTTTCTGACTCATTGTCAAACCTCCATTTTTTTATATCAATTTATTACTTTTTTTTCGGTTTGACACACTTCTTTGAACGTTCCCTAAAATACATGCGCTTGTCGATGCACTTGGAAATCCACTTAAATTTACTCTGACTCCTGGTCAAAGAAATGAAATTACGCAGGCACAAGTGTTGACTGAAAGTATCTATAACTCTACTGTAGTAGGTGACAAGGGCTACGATAGCAATGCCTTTGTTACAAGTCTTGAAGACAAGGGATGTACAGTAGTTATTCCGCCAAAAAGGAATCGAAAAGTGCAAAGGTATTACGATGAGCATATCTACAAAGAACGTCATTTGATTGAGTGTTTTTTTGGTAAAATTAAAAATTTTAGGCGCATTTTTTCCGGATTTGATAAAACTGCTGAGGTTTTTATGGGTTTTCTCAATCTTGTTGGATCTCTTGTATGGCTTCTCTAAAATTTTGTCCACAGAGCCTAGAGTGCGTTTGGGTAAGATTGGAAAAAAAGCAAATTCTTCGAGCAAAAAAATTAGATTTGTGTTTTCTTAAGTTCAAATTAACTTCATAAAGTTTGTATAATTTATTGTCAGAGTTTTTTTTATTCTCTTTTTACTGTAGGTTCGCTCTATTTTGTCTTTTGCCTTTTTAAGCAGATTAATTATTAACTCATTAGTGTAGATTACAAAAATCTAAATAATATAGTTATTTTCAGTGCTCGAAATCAAGGAGCGTGAGAAGAGTTCGTTTTGGGATGCGTTGGTCTACCAATCGATACATACGAACTTTTTTATATAGCAACTTTACCATACGCTAAAATCAGCCATATTGGCCTGCTTCAGCCATATTTATATACGAACTTACTTGCCTAACTTCGTTGCAATAACCTTACGTTTTTATTTTTACAATCTTATTTTACGCAACTTGTTCTCACAAATATATGACCTTTTTTGAGGGAGTAAATAATTCAATTCCTTATAACACTAATTAGTATGGTCTTTTCATTAAATTTATCCTTTCAAAAAGACTGTGCTTTATTCACCTGCTTTAATAGTATTATAATATTTTACACCTAAACTTACTCTATAAAAATTCACAATACGAATTAGTAAATAGATTATATTCAAATTGATTTTATTTATGATATATAGTGCATACAATATATTACTTGTTTATTTTAGTAGGGGGTATAGGTATGTTTAGTTTAAAGCAGGTAGTACAATATAATTTATTTGGTAGTAACGACCTTGAAGGCAATTCATCTTGTGAATTTGAAGATTTTCCTGAAGAGGTATTTGAGATTAGCAATGAAGAAAATCAAGCAATAGATAGTTTGAAAAGTAAAATAGAAAATCTACAACAAGAAAATTTTGATCTTAAAAAAAATGTAGAGTTACAAAAACACTATAAGAAAAGAGTAGAAGAGTATTACGAAGAAGTAAGTGAACTTACCAGAGAAATGCAAACCCTAGAAGGGAAAATTAAAAGGCTTGAAGTTGAATTACAAAGAAGGACGAGAAATTTAACTGAAAATGATCAAGACATCGAACAGCTAAAACAGAAAGTAGAAATATTATTATTAGAAACTCAGAACAAAAGTGATATAATTAAGAACTTAAATAATCAATTAAAAGAGGCAAAGAGTGAAATTCAGTTAACAGACAAAATAAATGAAGAGTTACGGCAAAAACTGGATTTTACTGAAGATGAGTTAAATAGAGTAGGAAAAGAAAGTACAGTGCTGATAAACAGCATAGAGAATTTAAAAGGTGATTATGAAAATCAGATATTAGAAAAAGAGATGGAACTTAATGACGTAAGAGATCAATTTTGTATTTATTTATCAAAGTATGAAGAACTATTTGCAGAATTTAAAAGACCGCAGAAGGAAGACGAGAGTTTAAAACAGAAAAATTTCTATATTAGTAATGAAGTGTCTCTTGCAGATGAAATAAACAGAGAAAACGTAAGAGAAGAAATAGCAGAACCTCAATTTATACCTGAAGTAGAAACTAGGCATGTTAATGACAATGATGATCAAGGATCAACCAGGATATACGAAGGAATAGAGAACAATCAATATTATCGAACAAGTGAAGATAAAGACCATGAAAATACTGACTACAAGATTGAAGTGTGGAATGGAACGGATAGTGGAAGTGACAATGTTAGCCCTTGCCCTGATTATGATGAAAGTTTTGGTAGGCGTTACAGTCAACTATTCTACGATGCAAACATAATGCGCAAAGAAGATTCTTTTTCTTTAGCAAAAATAAAATTAAATGCAGTAGAAATAAAAAAGTATGAAAGTATTTGGCAAAAAATAAATAAGATCCATGATTGTCTGGACAATTTAGGTTACTCTGGTAGCGAAGAAGATTATGAGGAGTGCGATAAAGAACTTGATAAAGTTATAAGCGAAGCACTGGAACAAGGGATAATGTTCACTTTTCCATATAAATCTGATATGTCCTTGATAGATAGTATAGCTGACATATTCCCAAAGCTATATTTATCTGCTGACACTACTCGAATTCATGAGTTTTTGGACAAGAAAAAAATATTTCAGACAATATCAGAAGGTGCACCTTTAAATCGATTTAGTGAAAAAGAGCATGAAGATTTCGTCAACGTAATTTGTTCAGATAGAGACACTTTGAGTAAACGAGACGCAAACCTTTCAAGGCTGAAAGAGTTAGCACTTGAAAGTATTATCAAAAAAAGTGAGCAAATCAATAAACATAACTTTGATTTAGAAATAGACAATGGACATTTTTACATAGGTTATCCACAAAATAGTACTATTGAAGTTGCAAGGGTATTAAATAACCAAAAAGCTAAAGATTTAAAACTAAACATTGGTGTACTTCACGTTGGAAAAAGTATAATTAGAGTTGAAAATATAGGAGGAAGTAGAAATTATACGGACCTTTCAGAAGATAGAATTGAGATGTCTTTTACCACTGAAGTAGGAAAGATAAGTATCTATCTATTCCCTAATAAGGAAAATAGTAATAAAATAGATGTGAGGCTTGTCGATGAAGTAAGATTTAACAAATTAGAGAATAAATCAAGTTTAGGACAGAATTGTCTTTTAGGGGGAAAAAGTGTTTTAACAGCTATAGAAGATGGATGTTTTAAAAGAAATAGCAGCGTATTTGAAGAGTTAGATAAGACTATTAAACAGTCGGATTATACAATAGAAAATCCATCTAGCTTTATAGAGGAGGTTAATAAAAATCAGCTACTAAAAGTAAATGCAAGAACGTGTGGTCGGGGACTTTGATGATACAAATTAGGTTCTGTTGCATCTGTAAATTGTGGTAGAAGGAGATCGTTAAAACTGAGATTATGGAATTATAGAACAATTAGCATAGTGAAATTCTCAAAAGGTATCCGTTCAGGAGAGTGGTTTAAGAAACAATAGATAGGAGATTTTGGAAAGGATTGAGACCCCTTTGTTTCCAAGTTAAGTATAATGAAATTATCCGCTCAAGGAATGTATTTCCCCGCTTTGATTGTGTAAAATATGAGTTTTTGCGATAAACGACATAATGCCGAATTTGCCGTTCAGCGTGGTTATTTGTCAGCGGAATATTTTCTGGGTCATCTAAAAATTTCCACATCATTCTTTCAGATCTCAGAACATTTTTTGCAACTCGAGAGGCTCCAATTGCTTCAGGTAAACGAGATATCTCCTTCAAGTAATACTTTGTACGTTTTCTTAATTTTCTGGCACGTCTGACAAACCTCAAAACATCTATCTCACTTTTTAGTAAAGCTTTTTTTAGTGCAAATAATTCAGTGGCCACGTTTCTCAAGTAACAACCCAGAACTTTAACTTCAATATTCCAACTATGTGCTAATCTTTCAAAATCTCTTGATAAATGTGCCCAACAGATTTGCCTGTTTTTATCGGCAAAATAATTGTATGCTGCATACCTGTCAGTTATTACCAAGCTATTGCGATTGCAGAATTTACTATTTTGTAAAACTTTCATTCCTCTTGACTCTGTAAATTTTACAAAACTTGCCGTATTGCTTGCAAACATCCAACACCAAGCGAGTTTACCTTTGTTATAATGGCTCGTTTCATCAATATGTAGAACTTTACTCCTACTTATCTCTTGTTCGATCTGCTCATACATTTTTTTGCATTTTGAAGCAACTCTATGTTCACTATTTGATATGCTACCGACGCTTATGTTCAAATTGAAGATATCATTTACGACACTCGCTATTTCGCGTTTTGAATTTTTGTAGAATCCGCTGAACGCTGCAATTATTGACTTAACCCTTGGACCAAATGTATCTGGCGTAACACCTTCTGGTAACTTGCTACTTCTTCTCTTTCCGCATCTCCGACAACGGCCATGTTCTAACTGATATTCCACTACATAAGGCTTGATTTCTGGAAGATCAACTTTCTGATGAATATATGGTTTTTCACATATTGCAATTTCTCCTCCGCATTCGCAAGTATTAGGCAACTCTATCTTTACTACTTTATCTGCATCCATGTTGGCGCGAAAACTTCCTTTATGACCAACCTGACCGCCAATATTCCTTTCGCTTTTCGGCTTATTCTTTTTTATTTTATACAACTCTTTGGAACTTGGTATTGATGAATTTTTTGAGCTTAAACCGAGTCTTTCTCTTAACTCAGCATTTTCTATCTTTAAAGCCTTATTTTCTGCTTTTAAACTTTCATTCTCTTTTTCCAATCTTTCTATTTTTGCTTCTAACCTTTCTATTTTTTGCTGTAAATTTTTGCAAAGTTCTAAAAGGTTTACCATATTATTTCACTTTTGCTCTATGATTATCTTCTTAGATCACCTTGTCTACCTTATTCTGCCACTCCGCTGAACGGATACCTCAAAAGTAGAAACATTATCATTAGCTCCGATATTTTGTCTTTTTAGGGAGTGTTAAATAAACTGTGTCAAACTGCATTTTTAGTTCAACTCAATTTTCAATCTGCCAGGAAAGAAAACATCAAGTTGAGAGATAGTTAATGCCCAATCATGTACAGGCATCGTCCACTTTTCCTCTGTCTTCTTTATAGCACAATATACCTGCTTATACAAGGCATTTATGCTGGTAAATGAGCCTTTGGTCTTAGTGAATTTCCTAATTTGCCTATGTAGCTCCTCTATGGGATTGGTGGTGTAGATTATCCTCCTAACTGGACCAGAATACTTAAAATAACCAGACAAGTTTTCCCAATTATTCTGCCAAGATTTTATAACCATAGGGTACTTTGTGCCCCATTTTTCATCCAATTCCAACAGATAATTCTCGGCAATTTCCTTGCTTGAAGCTTGATATACCTTCTTTAAATCGCTCAAAAAACTCTTCGCATCTTTACTGGCCACATACTTCAGTGAGTTGCGTATCTGATGCACTATACACATCTGCACTTCCGCATTAGGAAAGACACTGTTTATAGCTGCAGGAAAGCTTTTCAGCCCATCAACGCAGGCAATAAGGATATCTTCTACTCCTCTTTCTTTGAGGTCATTTAGCACTCCCAACCAGAAGTTAGCTCCTTCACTTTCAGCCAAATAAAAACCTAATACTTCTTTTTTGCCATTTTGATCTATTCCTAATATGTTATACATGCATTTACTTACGCAATGCCCGTCCTCTTTGACTTTAAAAAACATGCCATCCATAAAAACTATCGGATATACAGACTGCAGCGGGCGACTACGCCATTCGTTGATTACTGGTAGCAATTTGTCAGTAATACTTGATATCTCTGCCGCCAATATTTTGTGATCATAAATTTCCTCAACATGTGACATTATATCTCTATAGCCCATACCACTGGCAAATGTGCTCAAAATCTTCGTTTCAAGCTCTGGTTTGTTTGCCTTTTTTTGACTATTTGTGGTTCGAAACTTCCTTCCCTATCTCTTGGCGTCAAAAGCTCAAATGACCCTGCGCTTGTACGTAAAGTCTTTGCATTCCTCCCATTTCTTAGATTATTCTCTTCGCTTTTAGCCGACAAGTGGTTTTCTATTTCACCTTCCAGGCTTACCTCCAGCAACTTTTTTATAAACGGTGTTAATGCTCCATCTCTTCCTGTCAACGGTCTTCCTTCTCGTACAGACGACAGGATATTTGTTTCTAATTCTTTATAATCTACCAATCCGGTAGTTCTGTTTACTACTTTCTGACTCATTGTCAAACCTCCATTTTTTTATATCAATTTATTACTTTTTTTTCGGTTTGACACACTTCTTTGAACGTTCCCTAAAATACATGCGCTTGTCGATGCACTTGGAAATCCACTTAAATTTACTCTGACTCCTGGTCAAAGAAATGAAATTACGCAGGCACAAGTGTTGACTGAAAGTATCTATAACTCTACTGTAGTAGGTGACAAGGGCTACGATAGCAATGCCTTTGTTACAAGTCTTGAAGACAAGGGATGTACAGTAGTTATTCCGCCAAAAAGGAATCGAAAAGTGCAAAGGTATTACGATGAGCATATCTACAAAGAACGTCATTTGATTGAGTGTTTTTTTGGTAAAATTAAAAATTTTAGGCGCATTTTTTCCGGATTTGATAAAACTGCTGAGGTTTTTATGGGTTTTCTCAATCTTGTTGGATCTCTTGTATGGCTTCTCTAAAATTTTGTCCACAGAGCCTAGAGTGCGTTTGGGTAAGATTGGAAAAAAAGCAAATTCTTCGAGCAAAAAAATTAGATTTGTGTTTTCTTAAGTTCAAATTAACTTCATAAAGTTTGTATAATTTATTGTCAGAGTTTTTTTTATTCTCTTTTTACTGTAGGTTCGCTCTATTTTGTCTTTTGCCTTTTTAAGCAGATTAATTATTAACTCATTAGTGTAGATTACAAAAATCTAAATAATATAGTTATTTTCAGTGCTCGAAATCAAGGAGCGTGAGAAGAGTTCGTTTTGGGATGCGTTGGTCTACCAATCGATACATACGAACTTTTTTATATAGCAACTTTACCATACGCTAAAATCAGCCATATTGGCCTGCTTCAGCCATATTTATATACGAACTTACTTGCCTAACTTCGTTGCAATAACCTTACGTTTTTATTTTTACAATCTTATTTTACGCAACTTGTTCTCACAAATATATGACCTTTTTTGAGGGAGTAAATAATTCAATTCCTTATAACACTAATTAGTATGGTCTTTTCATTAAATTTATCCTTTCAAAAAGACTGTGCTTTATTCACCTGCTTTAATAGTATTATAATATTTTACACCTAAACTTACTCTATAAAAATTCACAATACGAATTAGTAAATAGATTATATTCAAATTGATTTTATTTATGATATATAGTGCATACAATATATTACTTGTTTATTTTAGTAGGGGGTATAGGTATGTTTAGTTTAAAGCAGGTAGTACAATATAATTTATTTGGTAGTAACGACCTTGAAGGCAATTCATCTTGTGAATTTGAAGATTTTCCTGAAGAGGTATTTGAGATTAGCAATGAAGAAAATCAAGCAATAGATAGTTTGAAAAGTAAAATAGAAAATCTACAACAAGAAAATTTTGATCTTAAAAAAAATGTAGAGTTACAAAAACACTATAAGAAAAGAGTAGAAGAGTATTACGAAGAAGTAAGTGAACTTACCAGAGAAATGCAAACCCTAGAAGGGAAAATTAAAAGGCTTGAAGTTGAATTACAAAGAAGGACGAGAAATTTAACTGAAAATGATCAAGACATCGAACAGCTAAAACAGAAAGTAGAAATATTATTATTAGAAACTCAGAACAAAAGTGATATAATTAAGAACTTAAATAATCAATTAAAAGAGGCAAAGAGTGAAATTCAGTTAACAGACAAAATAAATGAAGAGTTACGGCAAAAACTGGATTTTACTGAAGATGAGTTAAATAGAGTAGGAAAAGAAAGTACAGTGCTGATAAACAGCATAGAGAATTTAAAAGGTGATTATGAAAATCAGATATTAGAAAAAGAGATGGAACTTAATGACGTAAGAGATCAATTTTGTATTTATTTATCAAAGTATGAAGAACTATTTGCAGAATTTAAAAGACCGCAGAAGGAAGACGAGAGTTTAAAACAGAAAAATTTCTATATTAGTAATGAAGTGTCTCTTGCAGATGAAATAAACAGAGAAAACGTAAGAGAAGAAATAGCAGAACCTCAATTTATACCTGAAGTAGAAACTAGGCATGTTAATGACAATGATGATCAAGGATCAACCAGGATATACGAAGGAATAGAGAACAATCAATATTATCGAACAAGTGAAGATAAAGACCATGAAAATACTGACTACAAGATTGAAGTGTGGAATGGAACGGATAGTGGAAGTGACAATGTTAGCCCTTGCCCTGATTATGATGAAAGTTTTGGTAGGCGTTACAGTCAACTATTCTACGATGCAAACATAATGCGCAAAGAAGATTCTTTTTCTTTAGCAAAAATAAAATTAAATGCAGTAGAAATAAAAAAGTATGAAAGTATTTGGCAAAAAATAAATAAGATCCATGATTGTCTGGACAATTTAGGTTACTCTGGTAGCGAAGAAGATTATGAGGAGTGCGATAAAGAACTTGATAAAGTTATAAGCGAAGCACTGGAACAAGGGATAATGTTCACTTTTCCATATAAATCTGATATGTCCTTGATAGATAGTATAGCTGACATATTCCCAAAGCTATATTTATCTGCTGACACTACTCGAATTCATGAGTTTTTGGACAAGAAAAAAATATTTCAGACAATATCAGAAGGTGCACCTTTAAATCGATTTAGTGAAAAAGAGCATGAAGATTTCGTCAACGTAATTTGTTCAGATAGAGACACTTTGAGTAAACGAGACGCAAACCTTTCAAGGCTGAAAGAGTTAGCACTTGAAAGTATTATCAAAAAAAGTGAGCAAATCAATAAACATAACTTTGATTTAGAAATAGACAATGGACATTTTTACATAGGTTATCCACAAAATAGTACTATTGAAGTTGCAAGGGTATTAAATAACCAAAAAGCTAAAGATTTAAAACTAAACATTGGTGTACTTCACGTTGGAAAAAGTATAATTAGAGTTGAAAATATAGGAGGAAGTAGAAATTATACGGACCTTTCAGAAGATAGAATTGAGATGTCTTTTACCACTGAAGTAGGAAAGATAAGTATCTATCTATTCCCTAATAAGGAAAATAGTAATAAAATAGATGTGAGGCTTGTCGATGAAGTAAGATTTAACAAATTAGAGAATAAATCAAGTTTAGGACAGAATTGTCTTTTAGGGGGAAAAAGTGTTTTAACAGCTATAGAAGATGGATGTTTTAAAAGAAATAGCAGCGTATTTGAAGAGTTAGATAAGACTATTAAACAGTCGGATTATACAATAGAAAATCCATCTAGCTTTATAGAGGAGGTTAATAAAAATCAGCTACTAAAAGTAAATGCAAGAACGTGTGGTCGGGGACTTTGATGATACAAATTAGGTTCTGTTGCATCTGTAAATTGTGGTAGAAGGAGATCGTTAAAACTGAGATTATGGAATTATAGAACAATTAGCATAGTGAAATTCTCAAAAGGTATCCGTTCAGGAGAGTGGTTTAAGAAACAATAGATAGGAGATTTTGGAAAGGATTGAGACCCCTTTGTTTCCAAGTTAAGTATAATGAAATTATCCGCTCAAGGAATGTATTTCCCCGCTTTGATTGTGTAAAATATGAGTTTTTGCGATAAACGACATAATGCCGAATTTGCCGTTCAGCGTGGTTATTTGTCAGCGGAATATTTTCTGGGTCATCTAAAAATTTCCACATCATTCTTTCAGATCTCAGAACATTTTTTGCAACTCGAGAGGCTCCAATTGCTTCAGGTAAACGAGATATCTCCTTCAAGTAATACTTTGTACGTTTTCTTAATTTTCTGGCACGTCTGACAAACCTCAAAACATCTATCTCACTTTTTAGTAAAGCTTTTTTTAGTGCAAATAATTCAGTGGCCACGTTTCTCAAGTAACAACCCAGAACTTTAACTTCAATATTCCAACTATGTGCTAATCTTTCAAAATCTCTTGATAAATGTGCCCAACAGATTTGCCTGTTTTTATCGGCAAAATAATTGTATGCTGCATACCTGTCAGTTATTACCAAGCTATTGCGATTGCAGAATTTACTATTTTGTAAAACTTTCATTCCTCTTGACTCTGTAAATTTTACAAAACTTGCCGTATTGCTTGCAAACATCCAACACCAAGCGAGTTTACCTTTGTTATAATGGCTCGTTTCATCAATATGTAGAACTTTACTCCTACTTATCTCTTGTTCGATCTGCTCATACATTTTTTTGCATTTTGAAGCAACTCTATGTTCACTATTTGATATGCTACCGACGCTTATGTTCAAATTGAAGATATCATTTACGACACTCGCTATTTCGCGTTTTGAATTTTTGTAGAATCCGCTGAACGCTGCAATTATTGACTTAACCCTTGGACCAAATGTATCTGGCGTAACACCTTCTGGTAACTTGCTACTTCTTCTCTTTCCGCATCTCCGACAACGGCCATGTTCTAACTGATATTCCACTACATAAGGCTTGATTTCTGGAAGATCAACTTTCTGATGAATATATGGTTTTTCACATATTGCAATTTCTCCTCCGCATTCGCAAGTATTAGGCAACTCTATCTTTACTACTTTATCTGCATCCATGTTGGCGCGAAAACTTCCTTTATGACCAACCTGACCGCCAATATTCCTTTCGCTTTTCGGCTTATTCTTTTTTATTTTATACAACTCTTTGGAACTTGGTATTGATGAATTTTTTGAGCTTAAACCGAGTCTTTCTCTTAACTCAGCATTTTCTATCTTTAAAGCCTTATTTTCTGCTTTTAAACTTTCATTCTCTTTTTCCAATCTTTCTATTTTTGCTTCTAACCTTTCTATTTTTTGCTGTAAATTTTTGCAAAGTTCTAAAAGGTTTACCATATTATTTCACTTTTGCTCTATGATTATCTTCTTAGATCACCTTGTCTACCTTATTCTGCCACTCCGCTGAACGGATACCTCAAAAGTAGAAACATTATCATTAGCTCCGATATTTTGTCTTTTTAGGGAGTGTTAAATAAACTGTGTCAAACTGCATTTTTAGTTCAACTCAATTTTCAATCTGCCAGGAAAGAAAACATCAAGTTGAGAGATAGTTAATGCCCAATCATGTACAGGCATCGTCCACTTTTCCTCTGTCTTCTTTATAGCACAATATACCTGCTTATACAAGGCATTTATGCTGGTAAATGAGCCTTTGGTCTTAGTGAATTTCCTAATTTGCCTATGTAGCTCCTCTATGGGATTGGTGGTGTAGATTATCCTCCTAACTGGACCAGAATACTTAAAATAACCAGACAAGTTTTCCCAATTATTCTGCCAAGATTTTATAACCATAGGGTACTTTGTGCCCCATTTTTCATCCAATTCCAACAGATAATTCTCGGCAATTTCCTTGCTTGAAGCTTGATATACCTTCTTTAAATCGCTCAAAAAACTCTTCGCATCTTTACTGGCCACATACTTCAGTGAGTTGCGTATCTGATGCACTATACACATCTGCACTTCCGCATTAGGAAAGACACTGTTTATAGCTGCAGGAAAGCTTTTCAGCCCATCAACGCAGGCAATAAGGATATCTTCTACTCCTCTTTCTTTGAGGTCATTTAGCACTCCCAACCAGAAGTTAGCTCCTTCACTTTCAGCCAAATAAAAACCTAATACTTCTTTTTTGCCATTTTGATCTATTCCTAATATGTTATACATGCATTTACTTACGCAATGCCCGTCCTCTTTGACTTTAAAAAACATGCCATCCATAAAAACTATCGGATATACAGACTGCAGCGGGCGACTACGCCATTCGTTGATTACTGGTAGCAATTTGTCAGTAATACTTGATATCTCTGCCGCCAATATTTTGTGATCATAAATTTCCTCAACATGTGACATTATATCTCTATAGCCCATACCACTGGCAAATGTGCTCAAAATCTTCGTTTCAAGCTCTGGTTTGTTTGCCTTTTTTTGACTATTTGTGGTTCGAAACTTCCTTCCCTATCTCTTGGCGTCAAAAGCTCAAATGACCCTGCGCTTGTACGTAAAGTCTTTGCATTCCTCCCATTTCTTAGATTATTCTCTTCGCTTTTAGCCGACAAGTGGTTTTCTATTTCACCTTCCAGGCTTACCTCCAGCAACTTTTTTATAAACGGTGTTAATGCTCCATCTCTTCCTGTCAACGGTCTTCCTTCTCGTACAGACGACAGGATATTTGTTTCTAATTCTTTATAATCTACCAATCCGGTAGTTCTGTTTACTACTTTCTGACTCATTGTCAAACCTCCATTTTTTTATATCAATTTATTACTTTTTTTTCGGTTTGACACACTTCTTTGAACGTTCCCTAAAATACATGCGCTTGTCGATGCACTTGGAAATCCACTTAAATTTACTCTGACTCCTGGTCAAAGAAATGAAATTACGCAGGCACAAGTGTTGACTGAAAGTATCTATAACTCTACTGTAGTAGGTGACAAGGGCTACGATAGCACTAGCTTTGTGCCGGGCTTTATGGCATTATACAGCGCAAAACCTATACACGCTGATCCAGCTATTCCCACAACTGCTACTACTACAGGCATTTTCATGATATACAATGCAATGCTGCTTACCAGTAACACTACACCAGCACTACCGACCACGATTGCCTGTCTTTGTTGTATTAGCAGTTTTTCTTTTTCATCTGCAGTATTTCCTTTGCCAAATTCACTATAAAAATATGGTTTGGAAGAAGAAAGGCTATCAGAGGCATTTAGACCCTGTGCAACAGTTTCTGTTGAAGCAGTGGCACTTTTTTCGTATATTGATTGATTGTCATCTTCATAATCTCCTATTAAAGGTACAAAGTCAACAGCACTTTTATGCTCTATAGTCGATGTATTCAGATTATCTTTACATTCTTCCTCATATACTAAGTCACGCATAAGCTTCTCTTTTGATTCTAAATCAATTAGAATTGCCTCCTTTTGCTGTTTTGCAATCATTAATGGTTCTTTCTCTTTGCCTGCAGCATCGATGTCACAACATAGTTTGGGAAATAGGTTGTCAGAAGCGTTTAGCTCTTGCTCATCTAAAATATTTCGAGCTTCTTCACTGCTTACAATCCTAGATTCATGTATTTCATAGTCTTTATTGACATCTTCACATCTATAGTATTTTCTAAAATGAATGATAAATTTCCATTATGGTATTACCAACCAAAAGTTGTAAGAGGTTGTCCGGAAACTAGTAAATTCAAGCATATTCCCTCTTTAACATAACCCTACTCATAGCTAGGTATATGAAATTCTCAGTGGATGTTGTGAGTAAATCATACTCCTTCGATAGCCTTCTATTCCTATTAACCCAAGCAAAAGTCCTTTCTACAACCCATCTTCTTGGCTGTACTTTAAACCCTTGTTCTCTTGTTGGTAGTAGCTCAGGTGGCGTATCTTTGTGCACCCAAAATCTACATGGAGGCCTTGTAACAATTTCAATATCTATGTCATATTCTTCCTTTGTGTGATTCTTTAAATTTCTTCCTTGGTATCCCATGTCAGCCCACATTTTTTTAACTTTAGTATATTTTGTTCTCATATTGTTTAATGCTATTTTAATACCATCTCTATCATTTTCGTTAGCAGCGCCTACGTAACAACCTAGTATAAAACCCTGAGTGTCTGTAATTATATGCCTTTTTCTACCCTTTACTTTTTTACTTCCATCATAGCCTTTGATCCCCCCTTTTCTGTAGTCTTTACAGATTGACTATCTACTATACAGGCACTCGGCTGCTCATTCCTTCCTATTTTTCTTCTACTATATTTTGTAATTTCATAATTCATTTTCTCAAAAATTCCCTGCTTCTTCCATTGCCTGAACTGCTCATACACAGTCTTCCATAGCGGAAAATCATTTGGTAAATACCGCCATTGACACCCTGTACGCAATACATAGAAAATTGCTTCTAATATTTCTCTTTTGCTATACTTTGGCGGCCTTCCTCCTTTCTTGTATGATACTCTGAAGTGTTTTTCTATTCTTGCCCATTCCCTTTCGCTTAGATCTGTTGGATACTTTTTTCTCATCTTTACCCCGTACTAAAATTTCAGATATTATAGCCTTTTACTTGTTTCCGGACAACCTCTTACTAATTATTTTATACGAAAGTGCAAGCACCAAAATAGATAATGTAGCTAAAGCAAGAATTAGAGGAAGAGGCACATTAGAAGTTACAATAAGCGCTAAAGATGTAAGTAACGTAAGAGTAGCTAAGGAACTAGCTACAAAATAAAATGCATTAGCCTCACTAAGCAAATTGCTCATTACTCCCCTCCCACCACGGACAAAACTCCAGCAGTCTTGTATATATTTATTAAAATTCTCTTATCTGTGGAGGAATTATAGTGCTGCACCTACAACAAACTTTCCTTTTTCAGCCTGCTAGCTAAAAAATGACTTAGACCTTGTGTATCGAGTGTACCATTGTACTTATAATGTCTAGTTAGCTATTGATCGGGGTAGAACATATACTGGTATATCTAGAATCACGTGAAGCATCATTCAGCTTTTTACATGGCGATCTTATTGGAGTGGATATATAAGGTGGTTTTGGTTTCGGGAACTGTTTATTAACAGACTCATTTTCACCTATTCCTTCAAGTTCTGATAAATGTTCACTGCTTATATCTGAAGAAATGGAATGACTTTGCTCGTCTTCCTGCTCAATTACTGCTTGCAGACGTTTAACTTTTCTTTTCAAATCAGAATTACGTATTCTTAATTTACTGCATTCGTCATCCAAATCTTTTTCGCTACTTTTCAACTGACTGTTATTATCGCGCAACTTTTCATTAAGTTTTTTTAACTCTCTGATCTTATCAAGATTTTTAGTTTTTTCCTCTTCTAATTCCTTGCATAGTTTTTCTTTTCGTTCTAAATCTTTAGCTAGCTGGATCGTTTCTTGCACTTTTTTACTTAACTTTTCTTTCAATCGTATTTCTCTTTTTACTACTTCCCCTAATTCAGATTTTAAACAAGAAGTTTTGTCTTTTTCTAACTGCACTGCTAATTCTCCTACTTTTTTCCTTCTCTTTTCTAAACATGTTTCCAATTCTGTTATTCTTTCTTTTAATAAAAGAGCTAAAATTCCTTCATATTTTAATTCATCTAACTGCCTTTTTAAGGAATCTATTTCTTTTTGAGGTTGAGATAATTCCTCCATTAAAGAATCCACTCTTTCATTCAATCTTACATTTTCATCATGTAACTCTTGGTATTCAAGAGAAAGCATCTCCTCCTTATGTTTTAACTGACCTTTTACTTTTGCACTCAATTCTGTATTTTCATCGTGTAAATCTTTGTTCTTATTATTAAGGGCACCTATCTTACCCTCTAATTCTCGGATTTGATTACCTTTATTATTTAACTCTTTTGTAGCATCATCTAATTTTTGCTGTGCATCATCTTGTTGTTTCTTTAACTGCTCTATTTCCTTATTTAACCCTGCAATTTCGCTTTCCAAATCTTGCTTTTCTCGAGTTAATTGATCTTTTAATTCCTTCACTTCTTTATTTACAGCTTCTTTAGCTTTTTCTCCCAGAGCTATTTTACTTTCTAACTCTTGTACCCTACTCTCTGATTGTTGTTTTACGCTTTCTAACTCTTGCTCTTTTTCAGCAAATTTATTTTTCTCAACCTCTATTTTCTTATTATTACTAATTATTTTACATGAAAGTACAAGCACCAGAACAGAAAGTATAGACAAACTCAAAGCAACAGGAAGAGCTACATTAAAGGCTGCAACTGAAGACAAGAACTTAACATAAGGGGCAACAGCAAGTGTCCCAGACGCAAGCAATACCAAAGTAGCAAGAGCACCAGCTATAAGATAAGGTGGATTGGCTTTATTATATAAATCCCCCATTATTATTCCTTCATACTAATAATGATTACAATAGCATGGATATTAAAGGAAGTAAAGCTATAAAAATCAGTATAAGTCTATATTCACTATGTATTTTCCGTCTTCAGTTTCAAGCTCAGACTGCATCCACTCTATCGTTTCCGCATTGCAAACTGCCTGCAAATCATCCTGTGCAGATTGATTCAATTTATCCTCTCGTAGATCTGCTTTTATCATCAACTTTTTTATCAGATGCTTAACTGATACATTATTATCTGCCTTTATCTTTCTGATAATGTTTAATATCTGAATAACATTATCTCCCATTTCCTCTGAATATTTATCGTAGATAAGTTCTTCTTTGCTCGGCCAATTACTTTGATTGTGTACAGAATTATAACTATACAACTGGTGGTATATCTCTTCTGTAATGTAAGGCAAGAAAGGTGCAAATAACCGCAAAATAATATTCAGTACATATGCCAAACTTTGCTTTGCACTTAAGTTTGTTTCGCTGTCTACTTTATCTCCATATGCGCGCTTTTTTGCTAGTTCCAAGTAGTTATCACAAAAATCCTTCCAAAAAAATTCTTCTACTGCACTCAAAGCTTCGCAGTATTCAAACTGTAATAGGTTGTTCGTTGCTCTTTCTATAACTTTGTATAACTTAGACAATATCCACTTATCCATTGTCTCGTGAGCAGAATTTATGCTCATCACTTGATGCTTTTCCATGAACATGGAAACGAACTTGCTAGCGTTCCAAAGTTTTGTAACGAGGCGCTTGCCAATTTTGAATGTATTTTCAGAGTAGACTGTATCAACTCCAAGCCTTGAGTTCGCTGCCCAATAGCGCACTACATCAGCTCCATAAGTTTCAAGTATTACATGAGGAGTGATGATGTTACCCTTTGATTTACTCATCTTTTTCTTATCATCGGTTAAACACCAACCGCTGATCATAATGTTTTTCCAAGGTAAAGAATTTGCATGATAATGTGCCTTTAAAATAGTATAAAAAGCCCAAGTTCTGATTATCTCATGGCTCTGGCTGCGCAGATCTGCAGGAAATATCGTATCATAGCGATGATTTGGTAAACTAAACTCACTGTTTACTGCCAGTGCACTCAGTTGAGGAGTAATTGAACTTGTGGCCCAAGTATCCATTACATCTTGATCTGGGATAATCTCTTCTTTGCTATACCCTTTTGGCAAATCTTTGAGTGGATCAATAGGTAGGGCCTTTACTTCAGCTAGAATAATTTTACCTTCTTCTCCCTTACGTTTAGAATACCACGCTGGAAATGGCACACCAAAATAGCGCTGCCTTGAGATGCACCAGTCCCAATTTAGCCCTTCTATCCACACTTCCATACGTTTACGCATAGTAGCTGGATGCCAATTGCATTCTTTTACTTTATCTAATACTTGAGCTTTTTGCTCTAAGGTCTTGATAAACCATTGATAAGTAGGTAATATCTCAAGTGGTGCACCAGATCTTTCTGCGCACTTAACAGAATGAGAAATGTTAGTGCTTTCTATCAAAAGTCCTTTTCCACTCGAGATTTCAATCATCCTCTTTCTTGCTGCTGTAACTTTCAATCCATTTATTTCATCGTAGATTCCAGTGTCAGCTACTTTCATGACGCCGGGGTGTGGTGGAATGACATCATCTAGGTTCATCCTCCCATCCTGATCGATGATAATTTTCATCGGCAGGTTATGCTTTTGCTGCCAATATATGTCGAGTTCATCACCGAATGTACAACACATAACAAGCCCGGTGCCTTTATCTATTTTAACCTTATCATCTGCTATTATTGGAACTTTCTCCTCTGTTATTGGCACTACCGCTGTTTTTCCGATCAGATGAGTGTAGCGCGTATCCTCTGGATGACAAAAAACTGCAACGCATGCTGGAAGTAGTTCAGGTCGCGTAGTTGCAATATTGATCTGCTCATTTTCTTGAGTAGAGAAAACTATCGTGTTTAAGGATGACTCAAAAACTTTATCTTCTATTTCTGCTTGCGCAATTGCTGTTTTATCAACCGGGTCCCAAAGGATAGGCTGCATTTTTCTATATGCATATCCCTTGTTATATAGATCAATAAACGACATCTGTGAAAGCGTCACAGTTTCCTTGCTGATCGTGTGATATTCCAAATCCCAGTCATAACTAATGCCGACCGATTTAAATAGTTCCTTGAATTCTTGCTTTGATTTTTCAATAACCTCATGGCACATCTCTATAAATTTTTCTCTGCCAACTTCTTTTGCACGGGTTTTATAGGTTTGTTCAACCAATCTTTCAGTGGGAAGCCCATTATCATCAAACCCAATTGGATAAAACACATCTTTTCCCAGCATGCGCTGAAACCTTGCAATAAAGTCTGTATGGCAATAGCTGAATATATGGCCAATATGGAGTTTTCCCGATATTGTCGGTGGAGGCGTGTCTATAGTGAAAGTGTTATCCTTTTCACCATTCCATTTATAAACTTTACTGCCTTCCCATAATATGTTGCATTTGTCTTCAATTTCTTTAAAGCCGTATTTTTCTTTTAACATAAATATTTCTCAATTTTAAACCTTAAGCTAGCAACGTCATACCGCGATTCATTCGCGGTATAGATCCCGCTAACAAGCAGCGGGATGACGATGGTCGGTAAACCTAAATTACTTTAGCTATAGCACAATTAAGCAAATACGGCAATTTTACGCCAAAATTTTTTGTTTACGAACATAAATTTTCTATGCTATGATAAAAATATTACTTGACCTTAGGTTCTAAGAGGTTGTCCGGAAACAAGTAAATTCAAGCATATTCCCTCTTTAACATAACCCTACTCATAGCTAGGTATATGAAATTCTCAGTGGATGTTGTGAGTAAATCATACTCCTTCGATAGCCTTCTATTCCTATTAACCCAAGCAAAAGTCCTTTCTACAACCCATCTTCTTGGCTGTACTTTAAACCCTTGTTCTCTTGTTGGTAGTAGCTCAGGTGGCGTATCTTTGTGCACCCAAAATCTACATGGAGGCCTTGTAACAATTTCAATATCTATGTCATATTCTTCCTTTGTGTGATTCTTTAAATTTCTTCCTTGGTATCCCATGTCAGCCCACATTTTTTTAACTTTAGTATATTTTGTTCTCATATTGTTTAATGCTATTTTAATACCATCTCTATCATTTTCGTTAGCAGCGCCTACGTAACAACCTAGTATAAAACCCTGAGTGTCTGTAATTATATGCCTTTTTCTACCCTTTACTTTTTTACTTCCATCATAGCCTTTGATCCCCCCTTTTCTGTAGTCTTTACAGATTGACTATCTACTATACAGGCACTCGGCTGCTCATTCCTTCCTATTTTTCTTCTACTATATTTTGTAATTTCATAATTCATTTTCTCAAAAATTCCCTGCTTCTTCCATTGCCTGAACTGCTCATACACAGTCTTCCATAGCGGAAAATCATTTGGTAAATACCGCCATTGACACCCTGTACGCAATACATAGAAAATTGCTTCTAATATTTCTCTTTTGCTATACTTTGGCGGCCTTCCTCCTTTCTTGTATGATACTCTGAAGTGTTTTTCTATTCTTGCCCATTCCCTTTCGCTTAGATCTGTTGGATACTTTTTTCTCATCTTTACCCCGTACTAAAATTTCAGATATTATAGCCTTTTACTTGTTTCCGGACAACCTCTTATACCAATTCTCATTGTTGTCCAGTCAAATAGGAAACATTGCAGAGTTGTTTAATTGTGGAGCTGGCAAGAGAAGTAATAAATTTGCACAAAGCACCCTCAAGTAGAGCAATTGTATCGTATATTTTATTGCGCAAAATGTTCTGTTTTATATATAACCAAAGCCTCTCAACAGGATTTAGCTCAGGTGAGTATGGAGGTAGGTATATAATGTCGATATTTTTAGGTACCTTTAAATTTTTTGACCTATGCCAACTAGCACAGTCCATAACGAGAAAAGCCTCTCGTGTTTCTAGATATTGCGAAATTTGCTCAAGAAATATGTTCATGCAATCAGTGTTGACATTTGGTGCAAATAAGCTAGAACTCTCTCCATTTCTAGGATTAACTGCACTATAGAGATAGAAATTTTGCCTACCTAATTTTGTTTTAACCTGTGTTCTAATCCCCTTTTTAAACCACCCATGTCCGACTTTTGAATGTGTGCCAAACCGTGATTCATCAAAGAAAAATAGCTCTTTTTCTGGATACTTGCTAATAGCTCCATTGAGATTTTTTTTTGAATTCCTCTTGTTTGCTTTTATCTTGTCCATTATGAACTGGTCTTGGTGTAATATATGAGAATTTCATCTTTTGCATATGGCGGTGTACTGTAGATTTGCTGATATTTAATCCGAACTTTTCCTGGATTCTTATTCTCATTTCTTTAATGGTGATATTAGGATTTTCTTCTATCCACTCTTCAATTTGCTGTAGTTGAGCCTGATTTAATTTAGTTTTTCTACGACGTTGTGAAGGAGCAAACAGTTTTTCTTCTCTGCCAATTTTCAAGAGTTTTACCCACGAAGTTAGTGCGCTTCTTGAAATGCAATATATTTTTGCTACAGCCGTTATACTGTACTTTTTTGCTGCAATTACAGCATTTAGTTTTTTTGAAACATATGCATTATTCCTTACTTTCTTCAGCATTTCTTTTGCTGATTCTACTACTTTTTCATCCAATAATTTTGATCTTAATGCCATTTAAACCTCGCTATTTTACTTACTTCAGTATGGCTTTTCTTCCATCATTGTCCATCTGTTTGCCCTGTAATGGGAATTGGTATAAGAGGTTGTCCGGAAACAAGTAAAAGGCTATAATATCTGAAATTTTAGTACGGGGTAAAGATGAGAAAAAAGTATCCAACAGATCTAAGCGAAAGGGAATGGGCAAGAATAGAAAAACACTTCAGAGTATCATACAAGAAAGGAGGAAGGCCGCCAAAGTATAGCAAAAGAGAAATATTAGAAGCAATTTTCTATGTATTGCGTACAGGGTGTCAATGGCGGTATTTACCAAATGATTTTCCGCTATGGAAGACTGTGTATGAGCAGTTCAGGCAATGGAAGAAGCAGGGAATTTTTGAGAAAATGAATTATGAAATTACAAAATATAGTAGAAGAAAAATAGGAAGGAATGAGCAGCCGAGTGCCTGTATAGTAGATAGTCAATCTGTAAAGACTACAGAAAAGGGGGGATCAAAGGCTATGATGGAAGTAAAAAAGTAAAGGGTAGAAAAAGGCATATAATTACAGACACTCAGGGTTTTATACTAGGTTGTTACGTAGGCGCTGCTAACGAAAATGATAGAGATGGTATTAAAATAGCATTAAACAATATGAGAACAAAATATACTAAAGTTAAAAAAATGTGGGCTGACATGGGATACCAAGGAAGAAATTTAAAGAATCACACAAAGGAAGAATATGACATAGATATTGAAATTGTTACAAGGCCTCCATGTAGATTTTGGGTGCACAAAGATACGCCACCTGAGCTACTACCAACAAGAGAACAAGGGTTTAAAGTACAGCCAAGAAGATGGGTTGTAGAAAGGACTTTTGCTTGGGTTAATAGGAATAGAAGGCTATCGAAGGAGTATGATTTACTCACAACATCCACTGAGAATTTCATATACCTAGCTATGAGTAGGGTTATGTTAAAGAGGGAATATGCTTGAATTTACTAGTTTCCGGACAACCTCTTACTTGAGAAACGTGGCCACTGAATTATTTGCACTAAAAAAAGCTTTACTAAAAAGTGAGATAGATGTTTTGAGGTTTGTCAGACGTGCCAGAAAATTAAGAAAACGTACAAAGTATTACTTGAAGGAGATATCTCGTTTACCTGAAGCAATTGGAGCCTCTCGAGTTGCAAAAAATGTTCTGAGATCTGAAAGAATGATGTGGAAATTTTTAGATGACCCAGAAAATATTCCGCTGACAAATAACCACGCTGAACGGCAAATTCGGCATTATGTCGTTTATCGCAAAAACTCATATTTTACACAATCAAAGCGGGGAAATACATTCCTTGAGCGGATAATTTCATTATACTTAACTTGGAAACAAAGGGGTCTCAATCCTTTCCAAAATCTCCTATCTATTGTTTCTTAAACCACTCTCCTGAACGGATACATATCTATACCGCGAATAAATCCACAGATGTACGAACATTGTGATTTGGGCACACCAGGAAGAATGTCATCCAAGTAGCCCCTTTCTCGTCATCCCGCTACTTGTTAGCGGGATCTATGCTAAGAGATACCGCGAATGAATCGCGGCATGACGGTTCGCGGCGGTATAGCTATAGATAGTATTAGCTATTTAATAAAAAGATCGTAGCTAAACCAAGAAATATAAAAGCTGAGAGAATATCAGTTGTTGCCGATGTTAGGATTGAAGAAGAAACGGCAGGGTCAGACTTTAAGCGATGAAGCATTATAGGAATGAAAGTTCCGATGAACGTTGCAATAATTGACATCATAATCATGGAGACCACAAAAATCATCTCCACTTTGAAGTTGTGAAACCTTATTGCTAACACTACTAATGAAATAGTAGATAAGATCACCCCGTTTATAAGACCTATTAAAAATTCTTTCATCAGTATTCTTTTTGCATTTTGCTCAGTTAGATATTTTGTTGCGATTGCCCGGATGGTTAGCGTTACTGTTTGGGATCCTGCATTTCCGCTCATTGATGCAATTATCGGCATGATTATTGGCAGCACTATAAAACTTTTTATTACATCATCGAAAAAGCCAACTACTATGGAACACATTGTTGCAGCTAAGAGGTTAAACAGTAACCAAGGTAGCCTTTTAATTATAGTTTTATGTATAGGGGCATTTATATCGGCTTTAGAAGATACACCGCTTATTTTGAGTACATCCTCTTCTGTTTCTTGTTGAACAACTTTTATCACATCTTCAATTAAGATCACACCAATAATTTTACCATTCTTATTTACTACCGGAGCCGATAATAGAGAGTAATCTTTAAATATTCTTGCTACTTCCTCTTGGTCTATTCCAGTTTTAATGATTTTTATGTCATGATCCATTATCTCTTTTATTATTGTGTCTCCTGAGTGAGATATTACCTTATTTAAATTAACACTGCCTATAGGCTCTAATTTTGAGTTGATAATGAATATCTGGTGAAATTTTTCTGGTATTTTTTTATAGTTGCACACAAATTCTGTCAGTTGATTTATTGTCCAATAATATGGAGCTATAACCATATCTTTATGTATTAACCTTCCTGCACTTTCTTCTGGATATGATAGCAACTCCTCTACCGATTTCTGAGTTTTGCTGGGCAAATAGTAAAGTATATTTTCTACAGACTTTCTATCTAAATCTTTCACTATGGTTACTATATCTTCTACATCAAGGAGCATTAGTAACTTTGCTGTATTTTCTATTCCCAATGTTTCTATGATCTCTATTTGTAAATCTGGCACTACATGCACTAGGGCATCACTTAACAAATGTTGATCGAGGATATTAACTAATTTCTCCCTGTGATCACTGATCGAAGTAGATAAAAAATAAGCTAACTGAACACTGTCTATCGTTTTTACAATATTACGAACATTCTCTAGCTCCTCGTTATCAAGTGACTCTATTAAGTCATCAATAGCCTTTTTGTCTAAACCATAATGGGAACTTATTTCAATATTCATTACTTTACCTTGTTTTTTAATAAATATACGCGCTTGATTTCCTTAAACATTAAAGTATAATGAAATTATTTAAATTAACTATCATATGGTTAAATTTCTATTTTGTTTACTGTTATTGTTATTGATAGTAAATATATTAAAATCTAAAGTATAATGAAAACTTATCCAGAAATTCTTGAACACTTTCAAAGCTTAAATAAAAGTATTTCTCTTATCAGGAGGTGTCTTTGACATAGAAAAATTAAAGTTGCGTCTTGAAGAGCTTGACTCCCAAGCGTCGAATGATGACCTATGGCAAGATAACCAAAAAGCACAAGAAGTTTTAAAAGAACGTTCTAAAATTAAGAATGACGTAGAGTCGTTTTTAAAGCTGGAAAGCGATTACAACGATGCCATCAGCTTAATGAAGTCTGCTATTGATGAAAATGATGAGGAATTTTTCTCTGAAGTTGAAAATGAATTAGCTAAGCTAGAGAAATTAATCAAGTATAAAGAAACAGAGTCCTTATTTACTGGTGAAGCAGATAATAATAACTGCTTTTTAGAAATCCACTCAGGAGCTGGCGGAACCGAGAGCAATGATTGGGCTGAAATGCTGATGCGCATGTATATAAGGTGGGCAGAAATTTATCACAACTTTAAAGTTGAAGTTGTAGAAAAATTAGAAGGAGAGTCAGTTGGTATAAAGTCTGCAATGATAAAAATCGTTGGAGAAAAAGCTTATGGGTGGGCAAAAAGTGAAAGTGGAATTCACAGGCTGGTTAGAATATCGCCATTTGATGCAAATGGTAAACGTCATACCAGTTTTGCAAGTGTAGGAGTAACTCCAGTGATAGAAGATTCAATTGATATTGCTGTGGATGAAAAGGATCTAAAGATCGACACCTATCGTGCTTCCGGAGCAGGCGGTCAGCATGTGAACAAAACTGAAAGTGCAGTACGCATTACGCATATTCCAACTGGTGTTGTAGTTCAATGCCAAAATGGTCGTTCTCAACACAGAAATAAAGATGAGGCATTGAAATTACTTAAAGGACGTTTATACCAAATTGAACTGGAAAAGAAAGAACAAAAGATGGCTGAAGAATATGGTAAAAAATGCGATATAGGCTGGGGCAATCAGATCAGATCGTACGTTATGCATCCATATCAAATGGTGAAGGATTTAAGAACCGGACATGAAGTGGGCAATATAAATTCTGTTTTTGATGGTAATATAGATTGTTTCATAGTTAGTGTGCTTACTAAGCAAAATTAAGAATTCATTTGGAGTTGACTTTACTTGCTGTGATAGGTGATAATTAAAAATACTATTTAAAATTAGAGGTAAAGTTATTGCAATGAACTATAAGCAATGGGAAGAAATATGTATCCGTTCAGCGGAGTGGCAGAATAAGGTAGACAAGGTGATCTAAAAAGATAATCATAGAGCAAAAGTGAAGTAATATGGTAAACCTTTTAGAACTTTGCAAAAATTTACAGCAAAAAATAGAAAGGTTAGAAGCAAAAATAGAAAGATTGGAAAAAGAGAATGAAAGTTTAAAAGCAGAAAATAAGGCTTTAAAGATAGAAAATGCTGAGTTAAGAGAAAGACTCGGTTTAAGCTCAAAAAATTCATCAATACCAAGTTCCAAAGAGTTGTATAAAATAAAAAAGAATAAGCCGAAAAGCGAAAGGAATATTGGCGGTCAGGTTGGTCATAAAGGAAGTTTTCGCGCCAACATGGATGCAGATAAAGTAGTAAAGATAGAGTTGCCTAATACTTGCGAATGCGGAGGAGAAATTGCAATATGTGAAAAACCATATATTCATCAGAAAGTTGATCTTCCAGAAATCAAGCCTTATGTAGTGGAATATCAGTTAGAACATGGCCGTTGTCGGAGATGCGGAAAGAGAAGAAGTAGCAAGTTACCAGAAGGTGTTACGCCAGATACATTTGGTCCAAGGGTTAAGTCAATAATTGCAGCGTTCAGCGGATTCTACAAAAATTCAAAACGCGAAATAGCGAGTGTCGTAAATGATATCTTCAATTTGAACATAAGCGTCGGTAGCATATCAAATAGTGAACATAGAGTTGCTTCAAAATGCAAAAAAATGTATGAGCAGATCGAACAAGAGATAAGTAGGAGTAAAGTTCTACATATTGATGAAACGAGCCATTATAACAAAGGTAAACTCGCTTGGTGTTGGATGTTTGCAAGCAATACGGCAAGTTTTGTAAAATTTACAGAGTCAAGAGGAATGAAAGTTTTACAAAATAGTAAATTCTGCAATCGCAATAGCTTGGTAATAACTGACAGGTATGCAGCATACAATTATTTTGCCGATAAAAACAGGCAAATCTGTTGGGCACATTTATCAAGAGATTTTGAAAGATTAGCACATAGTTGGAATATTGAAGTTAAAGTTCTGGGTTGTTACTTGAGAAACGTGGCCACTGAATTATTTGCACTAAAAAAAGCTTTACTAAAAAGTGAGATAGATGTTTTGAGGTTTGTCAGACGTGCCAGAAAATTAAGAAAACGTACAAAGTATTACTTGAAGGAGATATCTCGTTTACCTGAAGCAATTGGAGCCTCTCGAGTTGCAAAAAATGTTCTGAGATCTGAAAGAATGATGTGGAAATTTTTAGATGACCCAGAAAATATTCCGCTGACAAATAACCACGCTGAACGGCAAATTCGGCATTATGTCGTTTATCGCAAAAACTCATATTTTACACAATCAAAGCGGGGAAATACATTCCTTGAGCGGATAATTTCATTATACTTAACTTGGAAACAAAGGGGTCTCAATCCTTTCCAAAATCTCCTATCTATTGTTTCTTAAACCACTCTCCTGAACGGATACCTTTGCTTAAGATTTATATTTAACGCTGCTTAAAATCAGTGAAATGCACACCCCAGCAAACTACTCTGCCGAGCTTCCAACACTTTCACATTTACTATTTTGTCCCTGTATTTATCTTCAGAATCATCAATGCACACTGATTGCATATATGGGCTTTTACCAATAATTTGGTTTTGGTGTTTACCTTTTTTATCGCTAAACAGAACAGGTATAGTTTTACCTACCATACTCTGGTTAAACTCAAGTTGTTGCTTACTAATTAATTTCTGTAAACGAAGAAGGCGCTCTGTTTTAACCTCTTCTGGTACTTGATCTTTTCTTTCCGCTCCCGGTGTGCCTGGTCTTGGGCTGTATTTAAAACTATAAGCCTGAGCATATCTAACTTTTTCTACTAATTTCATAGTTTCTTCAAAATCTTTTTCGGTTTCTCCAGGAAAACCAACAATAAAATCAGAAGAAAATTCGATTTCAGGTTTCAATTTGCGAAATCTGTCTATTATTTCCAAATACTCCTCTGCAGTGTGTTTCCTGTTCATCGCGTGCAATATTTTATTCGAACCAGACTGCACAGGTAGGTGAACAAACGGCATGAGCTTTGGCTCTTCCGCATGTGCCAAGTAGAGAGATTCATGCATATCTCTTGGATGAGAAGTTGTATAACGAATCCTCTCTAGCTTTTCAATTTTAGCAATATGACTAATTAATTTTCCTAAATCCCACACTTCCCCTTCGCACTCCCCATGGTAAGCATTGACGTTCTGACCAAGCAAATTGATCTCATTTGCCCCATTTGCAACTAATTTCAATGCTTCATGAAATATTTCATTCACTGGCCGTGAATACTCAGCTCCACGAGTATAGGGCACTACACAAAACGTACAAAATTTATCACAACCCTCTTGTATGGCAAGAAACGCAGAAGACCCCTGGCTATTGCCATAGCATTCATCTGGCAATTTATCAAACTTTGCAACTTCAGGAAAATCAGTGTTTATTACATGACCTTTACTTCTGCTTGCTTTGACTATCAGCTCCGGTAAGGTAGCGATACTCTGCGGACCAACAACAATATCAACAAAAGGAGCCCTTCTGAACACTTCTTCTCCCTCTGCTTGCGCTACACACCCAGCCACCACTATAGTCATTTCTTTTCGTAACGAATGAATCTTCCCAAGCTCTGAGTAAAGTTTTTCTGCTGCCTTCTCTCTAATGTGACAAGTATTCAGTATCACTAAATCGGCTTTCCCTGCATCACTAACAACGTTGAACCCCAAAGGTTTAATTACATTTTCCATTAAAACGGAGTCATAAACGTTCATCTGACAGCCGTAAGTTTTAATATATAGGCCTTTCATATTTGGTATGTCTTTTTCAAAATTTCTTCACCCTACACGTAAATGTCTAACAGACCAGCGCGTGACGCTAGTGAACTTGCTAGCACAATAGATTTTGACAAAATTCATTATAAAATAGCGATTTAACTGTTGAAGAAAAAATATGCCACAAAAAATGAGGGTCAGTAACCATAGCGAATATAACAAATTTCTAGAAAAAAGAGGAAATATTTTTCATTATATCAACGAAGCCATAGAAAAGTGGTACGAGAATGGTCCAAAAATACCAGGTGGCAACAATATTTATAGCGATAAAGTTGTAATTTTGGTGCACATAATAACTTGTTTATTTAGAATAGGCCTGAGGCAAACAGTTGGGTTTATAGCAGGATACCTTGAGCAAATTGGGAAAAATTTGCAAGTTATCAGCTATTCACAATCATCAAGAAGGTTTAAGAAACTCAATATTAAGATCAATGATTGCAGAAAATAATATGGAAGATATCGAAATTGCTATAGACAGTACAGGAATTAGTATATACAACAACACTCCTGGTCATAGCAAAGAAAATAGCGAAGATAGAAAGTATCGCAGCTATGAACAGACAAGAAAATTGCATGTAATGTTGAATACAAACAGCAAAAAAGCCATAGCTGTAAAATACAGTAACGGTGTCTACTCTGATCACTATGGAGCTTGTGATTTGCTAAAAGAAGTCGATTTTCAGTATGTCATAAAAGTACTATATGCAGATAGGGCATATGACAGAGAAAAGCTCTATAAGCTGTGTAATCAATATGGTATAAAAACGAAAATTCCTCCGAAAAACAACGCAGCAGAGCATCCAAAGTTAGACTATATGGCTGAGAGAAATTCTGCAGTCAAGCTCATAAAGTCATATGATGAAGATGGTATAAAGAAGTGGAAAAAAGAGATGAGTTATGGAAAAAGATCTTATATAGAAGGTTTTTTCTCGCGATTAAAAAAGACATTTGGATTTAGTTTTAGGAACAAATCTGAAATGAATCGTGAGAGGGAACTAAATGTTATTTGCTTAACAAATTTACTGAAATAGGCATGGCTAAGTTTGAGATAGCTTCATGAATTTATTGTACGTTACCTACTATCCGAAGAGCGATGCAACAAAGCCATCCCAGTGTCAAGCACTGGGATGACAAGAAAGGGAGCACTGGAATTTTTATTTCAGTATTGTACATTAGCCATGCATCTGAACAGATACGAGCTTTCTGCTTTTTTTTGGGTAAGGTCAGTCAAAAAGGTTTTACAACAACCATAATAACTATAACTATTATCAATACTGTAACTGCTTCATTTAAAACGCGAAAATAAATATGTGACTTCTTATTCGAACCCATTGCAAAATTTTTCCTATATTTTGCAAGTAGCATATGAATAATTAACATCAAAAGTATTGCAAATGCTTTTACATGAAACCATCCTTCACGATATGCTTCCCTAATAACCATTAGTGTAATTCCAAGACCAAGTGAGAAAAGCATTGCAGGGTTTATGATATGTCTAAGTAGCCTCTTTTCCATTGTTTGAAGCAAGCTATCATTTTCCGATCCCGGTTTTACAGTTGCATGGTAGACATAAAGCCTGGGTAAATAAAGCATACCTGCCATCCACATGATAACAGAGATAACATGAAAAGCCTCAAGCCAGTGGTAATAGTTCATTAGCAAAAATTTAAAATTCCTAGTATTGTGTTAGTTTAATGAAAAAGAAATCGATATGAAAGCAGAAAATTTCACTAAAGAACAGATAATTGGATTCTACAGGAAAATGCTACTCATACGCAGATTTGAGGAAAAAGCAGGACAATTATATGGGATGGGATTAATAGGCGGGTTCTGTCACCTATCAATAGGACAAGAAGCAGTTGCAGTTGGAACTCAAGCTGCATCAAAATTAGGTGACGCTTTTATCACAAGTTATAGAGACCATGGCTTAATGCTCGCATGTGATTCTGATCCAAATGTTGTAATGGCAGAGCTTACCGGCAAAGAAACAGGATGCTCGAAAGGTAAAGGTGGTTCGATGCACGTATTTGACGTTGAAAAAAAATTCTTCGGCGGGCATGGAATAGTGGGAGCACAAGTTCCAATTGGCACAGGAATAGCATTTGCTAATAAATATAAGAAAAAAGATAATGTGGTATTTACATATTTTGGCGACGGTGCTGCAAATCAAGGACAAGTATATGAATCGTTTAATATGGCATCTTTGTGGGAGTTGCCTGTGGTTTACATCATAGAAAATAATGAATACGCAATGGGAACCTCCGTGCAAAGATCAACTTTAGTAACAGAGTTATATAAAAGAGGAGAAAGTTTTGGTATTCCTGGAAAACAAGTTGATGGAATGGATTTTTTCTCTGTTTATGAGGCTACAAGCGAAGCAGCGGAACACACACGCAGCGGAAAAGGGCCTATCCTGCTTGAAATGAAGACATATCGATATCGCGGTCACTCAATGTCAGATCCTGCTACTTATCGCTTAAAAGAAGAAGTTGAAGATATGAAGCAAAATCATGACCCTATAAGCACTTTAAAGAAATACATGACAGATAATAAAATGGCTTCAGAAGAAGAGTGCAAAGTAATTGATAAGGAAATACGTGATTTAGTAAAAAAGTCGGAAGATTTTGCCAAAAATAGTAAAGAACCAAGCGTTGATGAGCTGTATACTGATGTTTATAAATTTGTTAGCTAATTTTTTTATCCAGAACTGTACAAACATTGTATAGTAAACGATGTCATCCAAATAGCTCCTTCTCCCGTCATCCAAGTGCCCTCCTTTTTTTGTCATCCCAGTGCTCCGACTACTTGGATCCAGCTGAGTTGGTGAGTATAAAAGTATAGCTAACGCAAGCTCTACGTCATGCCGCCGCGAACCGTCATACCGCGATTCATTCGCGGTATCTCTAGATCCCGCTAACAAGCAGCGGGATGACGGTTGTCAGGCTAGCTGTCATCTCAGTAGTCTCCTTCTCCTGTCATCCGAGTAGCTGACACTGGTTCCTTTATGACGGCAGTAGCCCCTTCGGTGTCATTCCAGTGCTTGACACTGGAATGACACCAATAATTGACATTTCACTAGATATTCATTATAAATAATGGAATGCTACAAAGTATAAAAACCATATTAATAGAAGACGATAACGTTAGGCTGGATAGGTACATCAGAAGAATCTTTCCTGATCTAAAGCAATCTGTAATTGAAAAATCTTTAAGGAAAGGATTAATCAAAGTTGATGATTGCAAAGCAAAGTCCAGTGATAGAGTAAATTCTGGGCAAACTATAACGCTGAAGCACTTGAATTATATTGAAAACGCTAATTCTGATCGCAAATATAATGAAAAGTTAGTGAATCTACTAAGAGAGAACATATTATATGAAGACGAATATATACTAGCTATAAACAAACCCGCAGGGGTCATCGTTCAAGGTGGCGTAAAAGTAAAGATTAGCATGAGTGATTTGCTTGACCAAATAAGAGAGGGAGAAACATTTAAAATTGTCCATAGGCTAGATAGAGATACGAGTGGAGTGATAATATTCGCACGCAACGCTAATGTTGCCAGATACCTTATGGAAGAATTTAAAGGACGAAGAGTAAAAAAAACTTATTTAGCATTAACTTCTGGCATACCGAGCAAGGATAGTGGAACAATAGACTATCCATTGGTGAAAAAATATGTTTCAGGTCAAGAAAAAGTGGTCGTTGATGAAAATTCACCTCAGAATGCCACTACGCATTTTTCAATTATAGCAAAATCCAAACACAATGTTGCTTATTTAAAATTACAACCAATTACCGGCAGAACCCATCAGTTACGTGCACATTTAGCTCATATAAATTGCCCTATTCTTGGTGACGGTAAATATGGTGGTAAAAAAGCTTTTATTGATGGGATAGCAAATAAAATTCACCTTCATTCGCATTCTTTATCTTTAAAACTGCCAAACAATAAAGAAATCACTATCACCGCTCCTATCACTAAACACATCGAAAAATCCATTGAAGCGCTATTTTTCGACTGAAACGATTTCACCAATCAACTTTTCTGTCTTTGGCTTTAATTTGAAGCACAGATATTAGGCTAATTAATGCGCAGGCAGTAAGATAAATGCCTGCTGCAAGTTTTGTTTCGGTTTTTTCTATAAGCCACATGCATATGTATGGAGAAAGGCCACCAAAAATTCCTGCAGATATATTATTTGCTAAGCTTACGCCAGTGCATCTTACTTTTGTTGGAAACAGTTCACAAATAACAGAGCCATATATTCCAAAAGATGCACCTACTGGTATAGTAATCAATAAGTAAGTTATTATTACGACATAGTGGTTAACGGAAGATAATAATGGTAATACACATGTACCAATCAGAGATAGCATAATCAGTACAGGAATCATTACGCGTTTTCTTCCAACTTTATCAGATAAAATTGCAAAAAGTACCGCAGATGCTGCAAATACAACCTGTACTACTATCCTCATTAAATCTTTAACACTAATAGATAAAATAACTAGCTCTTTTATTGATATATTATAAAACATTATTGCTGCGTAGACAATTGCATTCTGAGCAATTCCGAGATTGATTGAAATAATAAGCGGTCTTTTATAGTTTCTTACTAGTTCTAACAATGGTGAATGTGCTAAATTATTAGCGTACTTATTAGTTTTATATGCTAAGCTTTCTTTTAATATGTACCTAGTTAAAAAACCTATTGTCCCCAAAAAAAAGCAAAAATAAAAAAGCAACTTCCATCCCCATATTTCATAGTTCTCACCTGTAACTCTTTTGCAGATAAATATCATTGTTATGCATAAGAGCGTTCCAAGGGCTCCGCTAAAGGGCTTCATACTTCCTAAGAAACCTAGATTTTTTTTATCTTTTGAATGCTCTATCGTAAATGCTGTATTAATGCTTGTTTCACCTCCTGCAGTTATTCCTTGCACTATTCTACAAAACACAAGCAATACAGGTGAAAGCAACCCTATTTCTTTATACCCAGGTATAATTCCCATAATTGTGGATGATATTGAAATTAATATTACTGAAGTAAGTAAAGTCTTTCTTCTGCCATACTTATCTCCCATATAACCAAAAATTACTGCACCAATTGGTCTAAACGCAAAACCAATTGCAAAAACACCAAGGAATTTGAGTGTACTCAAATAATGATCTTCTGATGGGAAAAAAACGTTGATGATTGTATCTGTTAATACTCCAAAAAGAGTGAGTTCATACCACACAATCATGTTACAGATCATGCCCGATAGTATTGCTTTTTGGATATTATTCATGGTCTTTCAATTTAACATAACCTAATATATCATTAACCGGTGCTCCTTGCTATAAAATTTTTCATTCAATAACCTTCAAGGATAATTCACGTAAATGCTTATCCTCCACCTTGGAAGGAGCACCCATTAGAACATCTTCACCTTGCTGGTTCATAGGAAAACAGATTACTTCACGAATATTTGGCTCATCAGCAAGCAGCATAACTATTCTATCAACCCCTGGTGCTATTCCACCATGAGGAGGAACACCAAATCTGAATGCACGTACAAGTGCACCGAATTTTGTATCAACTTCTTCTTTACTATAGCCTGCAATGGCGAAAGCTTTATACATGATATCCAGTTTGTTATTGCGAATTGCCCCACTTGATAGTTCTATTCCATTGCAAACAAGATCATACTGGTAAGCAAGGATATCGAGTGGATTCTTTTCCTCTAAATCTTTCAGACCACCGTGTGGCATAGAAAATGGGTTATGAAAGAAATCTATTTTTTTACTTTTATCGTCATATACAAAATATGGAAAATCAATGATCCAACAAAACTTGAAGATATTATCATCTATAAGACTGAGTTCTGACCCTAAAAGAGTGCGTACTTTTCCTGCAATGTTTGCCGCCTCATTCTCTTTGTCAGAAGCAAAAAATACACTATCTCCTGGCTCTATGTTTGTTGCTTCTCTTATGTGGTTTAGCCTATTTTCATCAAGAAATTTAGCAATTGGGCCTTTCGCAGTTCCATCTTTATCAAACGTTATATATCCGAGACCCTTAGCACCGAATTCTTTTTGCGCATGTTCTATCTTTTTATCAAAGAAGCTGCGTGGTTCCTCTGCTGTTTTAGGTGCAGGGATGGCTCTCACTACCATACCACGCTCAATATTGCTTTTGAAAATATTGAACCCTGAATCACGGAAAATTTCTGTAACATCGCTGATTAATAGTGGATTACGCAAATCTGGCTTGTCAGAACCATACTTAAGCATTGCCTCTTTGTATGTAATGCGTGGAAAATCTTTATCGACAGACTTGCGAGAAAATTTGGCGAACACTTTATATAAAGCAGATTCAATAACGTCAAATATGTCCTCTTGAGTCACAAAAGACATTTCAAGGTCTAGCTGGTAAAATTCCCCAGGAGAGCGGTCAGCCCTTGCATCTTCATCACGAAAACACGGTGCGATTTGGAAATATTTATCAAACCCTGAGACCATGAGCAACTGTTTGAAAATCTGCGGAGCTTGTGGCAATGCATAGAACTTGCCAGGATTTAGCCTGCTTGGCACTAGGTAGTCGCGTGCTCCTTCAGGAGAGGAAGCAGTGAGTATTGGAGTTTGAATCTCTAAAAATCCTCGCTCTATCATGAGCTTGCGGAGCTCTGCAATAATTTGTGAGCGCAAAATAATATTGTTGCGGACTTTTTCACGTCTTAAGTCAAGAAATCGATATTTAAATCTCATGTTTTCTGGGTATTCTTGCTCGCCGGTAATGCTTGCCAATATACTTCTTTCTTCTTTTGCTATTTCTTCATCAAAGTGGAACTCAACTTCCGACTCAACGCGCAAATTGTTGACTATCACCTCGATTTCTCCGGTAGAAATAGAGCTGTTTACCGTATCTTCAGTTCTAGCTTCAACTATTCCTGTAACAGTAATTACACTCTCCAATTTTAAATTTGATATCTCATCAAAAAAGTCTTTGTCATTATTAAATACTAGCTGAGTGATTCCGTAGAAGTCCCTTAAATCAACAAAAATTAGGTTACCATGGTCGCGCTTACGATATAACCATCCAGAAAGGGTAACTTCCTTTTCTACGTCGTTCTTCCTCAGTTCATTGCACGTATGAGTTTTACAGCAGTTCATATTTGTTTTACTTCTAAATTCTTTAAGAAGTATAGAAATAAACCTTATTACATACAAGCCCGTTCGTCAGATATTTGCGCAATTTTCGAAATAGAGCAGTACTGCTTTTATATTGTCTTTACCCGCAAAAAAATTGCACAATTTCTATAATTATGGTATAATAGCAAGGGTGTTTTTAATGAATTAGATACAGGAAATGCCACTTACACAGATCATATTATATAGCGTAACATTACTTGCTGTAGCTGCAGTATTTCTCTTTTTGAGAAAAATATACAAAAATCGCATTAGAAAAATCATATTTCCTAGAAAAGTTTTTAAAGAAGAGTGGGAAGAAGACAGAAAATTCAATGAATTATATCAAAAAAATAAGCAAAAAGAGTTGCTGAAACAACAAGAAACGCTACGCGAGAAACAAAAAGATGTGCAAGTTTATAAAGAAGATCCAGAAATAGTTGACATAGCAAAACCGGTAGGTAAATGGACAAAGATGGTTATGATGGGTAATGGTTTAATGCAGCGTTTTGCACAATTGATACATAGAGAAGGCGGACAGAAAGGATTTTGGGAGCTGTTTGTTAAAGCTCAGGCTTCAACTCAAGGTAAACATAAGGGGGAGGGCAGATAATCCATGCTTGAATGTGAAAATTTATCCTGCGCTCGTAATAACAAAGTATTATTTAAAAATCTCAGTTTTAAAGCTGAGCTAAAATCAAAGATTCTAATCACTGGTCCAAATGGTAGTGGTAAAACCAGCTTAATTAGAAGTTTATCTGGACTTTTACCGCCGGTATCAGGCAATATAAGGCACTGCGGAAAAGATATATATGATGATCCAAAATCCTATATATCTTCTATGGTCTATATAGGCCATAAGAATGCCTGCAAGGACAGCTTAACTGTTGCTCAAAACGTAGAATTCTGGGCAGGAATACGAAATACTAGAGAACTGATTGTGGCAGCTATTTGTTGTTTGCAGTTGCAGCCTGTACTTAATATTAGATATGGCGAACTTTCTGCAGGCTGGAGAAGAAGAGTTGCACTTGCTCGCCTCTTGATTTCTAATGCAAGCGTTTGGCTGATAGATGAACCATTTTGTAATCTTGATAGTGCAACGTGTGAATTAGTGCTGAACCTAATCTCAATACGCTCTGAGCAAAATGGTATAGTAATTATTACAGGGCATAGCTCTACAGAGCAATTGTGTGATTTTACAACGATTGATATACGCGATTTCAATAGACTTCTTGTATAGTTTTTGGCAACAACCGCTAGAAATAAAAACTTACTTGACAAACTCCGCCAGCCTCCTTATCATGAAACTGAAGCTATTTATTTATCTTCTCTGTACAGATTAAATGACAAAAAAACTCACGTATCTGGCGTCTCATGTTTAATTTTTTGCACTATGTGCACTCTATGTCTTTATCAAATTTCTAGGTTTTTACCTATACAAGCTGAAATGCGCTTATAAAGCATTTAAAACATCAAAAAACGCCAACTTAAAAAATGGATAGTGAATAATTAGCTACCCTAGGGTTTCTTTTGCCTTTTTTTCTGTTTAGTAAATTTCTTAAACATTTATGACTAAAGGTTAGTTGCATTAAAAAGCAGCTAAATCGCGGTTATTAAGCGTTTAGAATAAAAAAACGCCATACTTGAAAGTATAATGTAAGTAATTAGCCAACCACGGGGCTTCTTTTGCCTTTTTTTTCATTTGGTAAATTCCTTAATGTTTATGGCTAAACGACAACCGTCATCCCGCTACGTGTTAGCGGGATCTCTTGTTAGCGGCTGAGATACCGCGAATGAATCGCGGTATGACGGTTCGCGGTGGCATGACGATAAGCTCGTCATCCCGCTGCTTGTTAGCGGCTAAGGGATACCGCGAAGGGATACTGCGAATGAATCGCGGTATGACGGTTAATTATTCTGCGGCGGTATGACGTAGAGCTCGCGTTAGCTATACTTTTATACTCACCAACTCAGCTGGATCCAAGTAGTCAGCTACTTGGATGACAACCTGTTGAGGCTGCGCTTACACATTCCACTTTCTATGCTCACCAAAAAAATTTGCTTACTCGCAGCAAAATTTTCTGGATCCAAGTATTCAGCTACTCGGATGATATCTTTGTGTTTGAAGCAAAACCAGCTATAACATTTCTTCGCAAACAAATGTTCGTACAGTTGTGCGCGTGATGCTGGAATCTAGACAACAATTAGATCCTATTGTCAAGCAATAAGCTACATGTGCTATTTATTTAGTAGATTAAATATGAAGTTTAAAACTCTGCTATTGACTTCCTGTAGAACTAGTGAAAACCAAACTTGCTTAAAACCACTTAATTAGTTATAGTTATAAGTTTAGGTACAGTAAAATGACAGCTTTTGTCCCCTTGATTATTTTTTTAATCTTGTATCTTGGAAGTGGTGCTTATTTTTCTTTTATCGGAACTGATAATCCACTTCATCAGGTTTCACCAGTAATCTGCTTATTACCAGCACTATTTTTTGCTGTCTCACGTGGTACAAATAAAATTCAGCATAACATCGATACTGTTATCAAGGGCATGGGTGACAAAAACACCCTTACTATGTGTTTAATTTTTTTATTTTCTGGAGCATTTTCTGCGGTGACTCAATCAATCGGTAGCGCAGACACTGTTGCTAATTTAATTCTTAATTTCCTTCCAGCAAGATTACTGCTGCCTGGAGTATTTTTGGCTTCTGCTTTTATTTCAACTGCAATTGGCACATCTATGGGAGTTGTTGCGCTGATGGTACCTATAGCTGTTAATCTGGCAAAAAGTGGAGCTTTTGGTCTCGAAATAGGAACTGCAACTGTAGTAGGTGGTGCCGTGTTTGGCGATAACCTTTCGATGATATCTGATACCACCATTGCATCTGTTTCTTCACAGGAAGCTTCAGCAAAAGATAAACTTAAAATGAACTCTAAAGTTGCACTTATTGCCAGCATTATAACACTCATCTACCTAGCAGTTGCCTCAAATAGTACAAAAATTATTTCTATATCAAATTTAGATTATTATTCTATAATAAAAATTATTCCTTACATTTCTTTAATAATCATGGGGCTGCTTGAAGTCGCCACTTTAGTAACAATAACTATAAACATAATTATTGCTGGTGTGCTAGGAATAACTTTTTTTGACTATGCTATCATTCAATTTCCTCATGACGTGTATGACGGTTTCAAAAAAGTAAACGAAATAGTGATATTTGCTCTATTTATCGGTGGATTGAGCCATATAATGTACAAGCAAGGTCAAAAAGCGTTGCATAAACTCATCGATGAAAGCAATATCACAAAAACTAAAGCTGAATTTGTGATAGCAGGAATTGCGTCTATGTTTACTACCTTAGTTGCCAATAATACCATTGCTATTTTACTAAGTGGTGGCATTGCAAAAAGGCTTGCACAAAAACACAGTATTGCGCCACATCGCAGCGCATACTTATTAGATGTTTTTGCTTGTGCTACAAAAGGTATCTTACCTTATGGTTCCCAACTATTGCTAGCAGGGAGTATAGCTTTTGTATCACCTATTTCTTTATTAACACAGGTATATTATTGCTTTATTCTAGCGGCAGTTACAATAGGCGAAATAATCATCAACAGCAGAAAAGAGAAACATTGTGCGGCTGCAACTTAGAGTTTCTCTTTTTTTACCCATAAGGAACGGAATTACTTGACACCCTTCGCCAACCCCCTTATCATGAAACTGAAGCTATGTATGGTCCCAGAGAGTGATGGTATACTATCATCATCATTTAAGGAGTCATTATGGGACAGATATTACATGGGTGCGCCAAAACAACACAGACGATTCGTAGAGCAATACAAAATAGAAAAGAGAGCATAGCAAAACTCTCCAAGCATTATAACCTTAATCCAAAAACTATTATTAAGTGGAGAAAACGTTCATTTACGAAAGATGCTGATATGGGTCCAAAGCATCCAAGATCAACTGTTTTAACGCTAGAAGAGGAAGCTATAATAGTTACATTTCGCAAGTATACACTACTGCCACTAGATGATTGCCTTTACGCTCTGCAGTCTACAATTCCGCATTTGACTCGCTCTAGCTTGCATCGTTGTTTACAAAGACACAACATTAGCAGATTACCAACTGTTGATGGAGAAGTTAAGTCAAAAAAGAAATTCAAACAATATCCTATCGGTTACTTTCATATTGATATTGCTGAAGTTAGAACTGAGGAGGGCAAATTACATTTGTTTGTTGCTATTGATAGGACATCCAAATTTACCTATGTTGAGTTGTGTAACAGTGCTACAAAACCCATAGCTGCTGAGTTCTTACGTAATTTGATTAGAATTTTACCGTATAAAATCCATACTATTTTGACAGATAACGGTATACAATTTACAAACCAGAAGCGTCATAAGTATGCTTTCCAACATATATTTGATAGAGTTTGCGAAGAGAATGTTATTGAACATCGTTTGACAAAAGTTAGCCATCCTTGGACGAATGGGCAAGTCGAGCGTATGAATAAAACTTTAAAGGATGCTACAGTTAAGAAGTATTACTATCAATCGCACCAGCAACTTAAAGAACACCTTTATAACTTTGTTATGGCTTATAATTATGCAAAGAGACTCAAAACTCTTAAGGGTCTTACTCCTTATGAATTTATATGTTATCAGTGGACACAGTCTCCAGAATTATTTATACTAAATCCACACCATCACACTCTGGGACCATACACTCTTAATGCTCCAGCACTATCTTGATCTAAATTAAAATTGCTAAAATCAAATTTCTGCATATTCTCCACATGTCCTTCTCTACATAACCTACATATCTTAGCAAAAGCCCTTTCACTTTCTCGACTCCAAGCATTAAGAAAGTAAGGATCTACTACTTTGCTAAATTGTTTCTCTATCTCTTCAAGAGAGCTCTCTGGATTAAGTTCTAATATTACTTTGAAAATCCCACTGCCATGGAATCTATAAAATTTACTAGATAAGCTATCTTTTACAAAATTAACTGCATCATCTATTGTAACACCAGAGCGAGATTCAAATATCATCTCAAATGCTCCATAACAACTATCAAGACCAAAATTAATTATTTTTTCCATAAAATCAATTACCTCTTCTAAGGAAATTTGTGGCTTATTCCTCAAGATAACTTCTAAACTCTTGACAAAATTATGCCCATGCTGATCCATAGCATGGGTTTTCCCATTTATTGTATAATGATATAGCTTCTTATTTTCTATTATATGCTTATTGCACTGGTAGATATGTAGCTTATTCAATTTGCCAGAATATTCCTCTATTTCCTTATCTGGTAATTTTGAGCGGAATTCCTTGATTACTTCGCGTATTATTCTATTGATATTACTCATGCTTATTCCTAATTAATATGTTAGTATTTTTATAAATTAAGTTATTATATTAAAATTCTTTCATGGATTTCAATATTAGCTCCGCACTACTTGTAGTTTTTGTAATGGGTCTGCCAATGACGATATAATCAGCTCCTGAATTTATTGCTTCTTTTGGCGTTGCTGTTCTTTTTTGGTCGTCATGACCTGGATCTATACGAATTCCTGGAGTAATAATTTTAAAGTCTTCACCGCACTCTCGGCGCACTTCTTGAGCTTCTAGTGCAGAACAGACTATTCCATGGAGTCCAATCTTTTTTGCAAGCTTTGCAAGCAAAATTACCTGTGATTTTGCCTCTCTTGCTACTCCAAGCTCGTTTAAATCCTCATTGCTCATACTAGTTAGCACTGTCACTCCAATCAGCTTTATTTTTGTGCCTTGCACTACACTTAGCGCTTCTTCAAGCATTTTTGTCCCACCGCTGATGTGCAGAGTTAACATTTCAACGTTCAGAACTTTTATTACTTCAACTGTTTTGGCTACAGTGTTTGGAATGTCATGCAATTTCAGATCTAAAAAAATTGGTACATTGCATTTTGCAACTTCTTGCACTCCAGAAAGACCTTGAGCAGCAAAAAATTCTAATCCCAGCTTTACCATGCCAACTTTACCACGCAGAGCATTAGCTAGAGAAATAGCCTTATTTAAGTCTTGTGTATCCAGTGCGCATATTATTGGGTTCATTATCTTGCATGATTTATCTTATAATAAGACTCATTGTTGTGTTTTGCAAATACTTTCACTCTGATTGAACTGACTGCGTTCATAAGATTCTGTCAATAGTGAATTTGGCAACTTGGTCGGGGTGGATGAGCGACTGACAAATAATGATTCATATCCAAGATCTTCCAGCGAAGAAGAAGGCGTTTCGTCTGGCAAAAGCCGTGCAATTTCTCCTTGTAACGCAGACTTTAATATTTGAATCGTATCTAATATTGCTTTTCCATCATTATTTCTTATTGGTTCTTCTATATTGTCTGTTACGCATCTTATCAACAGTTGCGCAAAATTCACTTGTTTTTCTTTCTCTTTCAAAAAATCTTCTATTTGACTGTCTCGTTCTAAAAGTGAATTTCTTAAACTTTTTACTTCATTATTACAATCTTTTCTTATCCCATCTAACTCAAAAGATTGATTTTTAATTAAACCATTTGCTTCATCTAACTCTTCAAATTTCTCTTTTAATTCTTTAGATAAATTTTTCTTTTCTTTGTTGACCTCTTTAATTTTACATTGTAGCTTATCTAAGTTTGCATGCAGCCTTTCTTGTTCTTCACGTAATTCCTCTACTTCTTTAGAAAGTTTATTTTTTTCCTTATTCAATGCCTCTACTTTTTCACTAAGTTCATGTTTTTTCTCACGTAGTGCCTTTTGTACTTCACGTAACGTTTCTATTCTATCATTCAACCCCTTATTCTCTAGCTCTAAATGTTTATTATCATCCACTTCCATCTTCAGCTTTGCAATAAATCTACTTCTTTCTTCCAACTGTTTCTTCAAACATAAGATTTCAAGTTTTAATTTCTCTTCCTGCTCATTTCTTGTTTTGTCCAATTCATTGTCTATTTCAAACGTACGATTCTTTGCTGTTTCTAATTTTTTCTCTAAAGATTTTTTTTCTTCAAGAAGAGATTCTCTCTCAGCTTCTGACTCATTTACTTTCTGATCCAATCTTTTTGCTCTGTATGGTCCCAGAGTGTGATGGTGTGGATTTAGTATAAATAATTCTGGAGACTGTGTCCACTGATAACATATAAATTCATAAGGAGTAAGACCCTTAAGAGTTTTGAGTCTCTTTGCATAATTATAAGCCATAACAAAGTTATAAAGGTGTTCTTTAAGTTGCTGGTGCGATTGATAGTAATACTTCTTAACTGTAGCATCCTTTAAAGTTTTATTCATACGCTCGACTTGCCCATTCGTCCAAGGATGGCTAACTTTTGTCAAACGATGTTCAATAACATTCTCTTCGCAAACTCTATCAAATATATGTTGGAAAGCATACTTATGACGCTTCTGGTTTGTAAATTGTATACCGTTATCTGTCAAAATAGTATGGATTTTATACGGTAAAATTCTAATCAAATTACGTAAGAACTCAGCAGCTATGGGTTTTGTAGCACTGTTACACAACTCAACATAGGTAAATTTGGATGTCCTATCAATAGCAACAAACAAATGTAATTTGCCCTCCTCAGTTCTAACTTCAGCAATATCAATATGAAAGTAACCGATAGGATATTGTTTGAATTTCTTTTTTGACTTAACTTCTCCATCAACAGTTGGTAATCTGCTAATGTTGTGTCTTTGTAAACAACGATGCAAGCTAGAGCGAGTCAAATGCGGAATTGTAGACTGCAGAGCGTAAAGGCAATCATCTAGTGGCAGTAGTGTATACTTGCGAAATGTAACTATTATAGCTTCCTCTTCTAGCGTTAAAACAGTTGATCTTGGATGCTTTGGACCCATATCAGCATCTTTCGTAAATGAACGTTTTCTCCACTTAATAATAGTTTTTGGATTAAGGTTATAATGCTTGGAGAGTTTTGCTATGCTCTCTTTTCTATTTTGTATTGCTCTACGAATCGTCTGTGTTGTTTTGGCGCACCCATGTAATATCTGTCCCATAATGACTCCTTAAATGATGATGATAGTATACCATCACTCTCTGGGACCATACAAGGGGGTTTTATACTAGGTTGTTACGTAGGCGCTGCTAACGAAAATGATAGAGATGGTATTAAAATAGCATTAAACAATATGAGAACAAAATATACTAAAGTTAAAAAAATGTGGGCTGACATGGGATACCAAGGAAGAAATTTAAAGAATCACATAAAGGAAGAATATGACATAGATATTGAAATTGTTACAAGGCCTCCATGTAGATTTTGGGTGCACAAAGATACGCCACCTGAGCTACTACCAACAAGAGAACAAGGGTTTAAAGTACAGCCAAGAAGATGGGTTGTAGAAAGGACTTTTGCTTGGGTTAATAGGAATAGAAGGCTATCGAAGGAGTATGATTTACTCACAACATCCACTGAGAATTTCATATACCTAGCTATGAGTAGGGTTATGTTAAAGAGGGAATATGCTTGAATTTACTAGTTTCCGGACAACCTCTTACTTCCATCATAGCCTTTGATCCCCCCTTTTCTGTAGTCTTTACAGATTGACTATCTACTATACAGGCACTCGGCTGCTCATTCCTTCCTATTTTTCTTCTACTATATTTTGTAATTTCATAATTCATTTTCTCAAAAATTCCCTGCTTCTTCCATTGCCTGAACTGCTCATACACAGTCTTCCATAGCGGAAAATCATTTGGTAAATACCGCCATTGACACCCTGTACGCAATACATAGAAAATTGCTTCTAATATTTCTCTTTTGCTATACTTTGGCGGCCTTCCTCCTTTCTTGTATGATACTCTGAAGTGTTTTTCTATTCTTGCCCATTCCCTTTCGCTTAGATCTGTTGGATACTTTTTTCTCATCTTTACCCCGTACTAAAATTTCAGATATTATAGCCTTTTACTTGTTTCCGGACAACCTCTTAGATTTCAAGTTATTTGGGTGACAGATGTTCTTGACTTACGTGCTTTGTACTGCTAAGATTTTTATTTTCAGCCCTATCTATAATGTCAGTAGCGGTATTAAGTATATTTCAAATAATATTGGTTGTTGTGTTAGTAATTTTAGTGCTCTTGCAGCCACCTGGGAGTAGTTCATTAAGTGGTTTTAGTAATACACAACAGGGGGTCAATTCGATGATTCCGGTGAAATCTTCTGAAAACCCGCTCAGCAGAATAACGGCTATTGTTGCTGGATTGTTTATTATAAACACATTGCTATTGTCAGGATTATATTCAAAAGACGTACATAAAAAATCGATTGCAGAGAAAATTATATTAGAAAAAAAGCAAGAAAGTGAACCTACTTCTGTTCCATTTGAAAATTAATGAAGGAAGCTAAATTTATCTTTGTTACAGGTGGAGTTGTATCGTCGCTTGGTAAAGGCTTAGTTGCTTCAAGCGTTGGTGCGCTTCTTCAAGCTCACGGTTTTAAGATCCGTATCAGAAAACTTGACCCGTATCTCAACATTGATCCTGGGACAATGAACCCAACTCAGCACGGAGAGGTATTTGTTACCGAAGATGGTGCTGAAACTGATTTGGATCTTGGGCATTATGAGCGTTTTACTGGAATTAAAGCAACAAAAGATGACAATATAACAACTGGTAAGATATATCATGAGTTATTGAAGAAAGAGAGGCGTGGTGATTATCTGGGCAAAACTGTGCAAGTCATTCCTCATGTGACAGATTTGATCAAATCGTTCATTTTTAATGGTACGGAAGGTTTAGATTTTGTAATATGTGAAATAGGCGGAACTGTAGGTGACATTGAAAGCCAACCATTTTTGGAGGCTATACGCCAAGTTAACTACACATTAGGAAAACAAAGAGTTATCCTGATTCACTTAACTTTAATACCATATCTTACCGCAGCGCAAGAATTAAAGACAAAACCAACGCAGCATTCAGTTCGAGAGTTAAATTCCGCGGGGTTACAACCAGATATTGTATTATGCCGCAGTGAGAAAGAAATTTTCGATAATCAAAGAGAGAAAATAGCTAAGCTTTGCAATGTTTCTTTATCCAATGTAATACCTGCCCCTGATGTGAGTCATATATATGAGTTACCGGTGTTGTATAGCCAATGTGGGCTTGATACGCAAATTTTGGAGCACTTTCATTTAAGTAAGCCAAAACCAAGCTTGACTGAATGGGATCAAATAGTGCATTCCATAAGGCACCCAACACAGGAAGTTACTGTATCTATAGTGGGAAAATACACCGAATTCCCTGATGCATACAAATCACTGATTGAAGCATTAAATCATGGTGCGATTAGTAATAAAGTCAAAGTAAAGATAAATTGGGTTAACTCAAGAGAGAAGGAAGAAAAACCTATAAATGAAAAACTTATAGGAGAGAAATTACAGAATTCTCATGCAATCCTTGTTCCAGGGGGGTTTGGTGATGACGGAGTAGAGGGTAAAATATTAGCAATAAATTATGCCCGTACAAATAATATCCCATTTTTCGGAATTTGCCTTGGTATGCAGCTTGCAATTATTGAATTTGCTCGTAATGTTGTTAAGCTTGAAGATGCACACTCTGAAGAATTTCGTAACTGTAAACATCCAATCGTTAAGTTAGCTGGCGATCAAGATGACGATCTTGGTGGAACCATGAGACTTGGGGCATACAAATGTAATATAAATGCAAACTCTAAAATGATGGATGCATATAGTAACACTACTATTTCAGAAAGACACAGGCATAGATACATAATCAATTCAGATTATAAAGATGATTTGGAAAAAAATGGGCTGCTATGCAGTGGCATATCAGAAGATGGAACGTGCATAGAGGCAGTGGAGTTAGAGAGTCATCCGTGGTTTATTGGTGTGCAGTTTCATCCAGAATTTCAATCAAAGCCGTTTTCTCCTCATTCTCTTTTCGTGTCGTTCGTTAAAGCAGCAATTGATAAGAAATAAGTGCCTAGTGTTTAAGTATCAATATATGGAGCTTGCCATAGAGCAAGCCAAACTCGCTCAAAAAAGTGATGAGGTGCCCATAGGTGCTGTAATAGTGAGTGGAGACAATATCATTTCTTCTGCACACAATATATCTAACGATCCAACTGCACATGCAGAGATGTTAGCGATCAGACAAGCATTTTCAACTTCCACGCTTTGTGATGCTGATATGTACGTAACATTAGAACCATGTCCGATGTGTGCTCAAGCTATTTCCTTTGCCAGAATTAAACGATTGTACTTTGGAGCTTATAATCCAAAAGGTGGAGGAATTGAAAATGGTGCTAAGATATTTCAATTTTGCAGCCATATACCTGAAGTTTATGGTGGAATATTAGAAACAGAATGCTCTTTTTTGTTAAAGGATTTTTTTGAGAAACTAAGGAACATTTGATAAATCGTCATGCTACTTGTTTTCCGATACAAAATCGTCATCCCGCTACGTGTTAGCGGGATCTATGCTAGGAGATACCGTGACGGTATGGCGGTTAAGTAATTCGTCATTCCAGCGCGTGACGCACAACTATACAAACATTGTCCACCAGCAGGGTGTCATCCGAGTAGCTGACACTGCCCTCCTTTGTCATCCCAGTGCCCTAGACACTTGTATCTTTATGATGTGAGGCATTAGAGCTAAAATACCTCACAGGGAGGGTGAAGCTGATGCGACACTAATGCCATTAAGCCAGATTTTGCTTCCCTCCCATAGAGTTAAAGACTGAACAGTATCTTTTGGAATTATATCCCGTATTACAAGGTTAGTCTAAACTCTCAGTTTATTTATAGTCTTGGAGGCAATTTTATGCAAGTAAATGCTATTTTGGGTGTGGATATTTCAAAAAAGAAATTTGATGTTTGTTTGTTAGTGGACAGTAAAAAACGACACAAAGTCTTTCAAAATAATCAAGATGGTTTTGCAAAACTTGTAGTTTGGTGCAATGGCCATGGAGCAAATCTTACTCATTTATGTCTTGAAGCAACTAGTTGGTATGGAGAAGATTTGGCTACTTTTATGCACGATTTAGGACATAATGTCAGTATAGTAAACCCAGCCCAAATCAAAGCTTTTGGCAAAAGTGAGCTGCTCAGAAATAAGACAGATAAATCAGATGCAGCTATGATAGCTAGATTTTGTATCGCCAACAAACCTGCTCTTTGGAAGCCCATTGCACCTGAAATGAGGCATTTGAGGGAGCTTTACCGTTGCATGCAATCGCTAAAAGATGATAAGGTGCAACAGACAAATCGCTTGGAAAACAAAAATATGCATTCCAGTTGCAAAGAAGCTATATCTAAAGTAATTTTGGCAATAGAGGAGCAAATTATTGTTCTCGAAAAAGAAATTAATGAGCATATAAATAACTATCCACATCTAAAAAATATGGTGGAAAACCTTAAGACTATAAAAGGTATAGGATATCTTACTGCTGTTGCTGTTGTCGCAGAAATGCCATCAGTTGATAACTTTGACAATGCTAAACAATTTACAGCTTTTGCTGGTCTAAATCCAGGACATTATCAATCGGGATCGTCAGTAAGTAAGAGAAGTTGCAATATGCAAAATAGGATCTGAGCGTATTCGAAAAGCTCTTTATATGCCAGCTATAGTAGTCAAAAACCATAATAATCATTTTCAAAAGTTTTGTCAGCGTCTAGCAAGTAAAGGCAAATGTCCAAAAGTCATAGTTCTTGCGTTAATGCGAAAATTAATGCATGTCTTTTTTGGTATTCTTAAAAATAATCAACCATTTAATTGTAATTTTGTTGGATAATTTGTTTGACAGCAGAGACAGTATCTGGGATCCAGAAACTTAATTTTAACCAAGTGGCTGCATAATAAAGGCTGGATTCCAGTGTCAAGCACTGGAATGACATTACAGGGACACTGGGATGACATCATCCTTTTCTCTGGATTTCAGACTGGAATGACAGCAGTCCTACGTCATACCGTCACGGTATCTCTAGATCCCGCTAACAAGCAGCGGGATGACGGTTGTCAGGGTGTCAGCTACTTAGATGAAACCCTTTCCCGGTCTATCAAATCACATAGGAGAAAACTAAGACCAATCAAATTTCTTATCTTGCGGTTTTATTTGCAATATTGCTACCACACTGATCAACAAGCAGAAGACCATATAAAGCCCAGCAGCAAGGTTTGTTTGAGGAAATGTTACAGTCAACCAAATACAAACCATAGGAGTAAATCCTCCATGTAACGCATAAGAGATATTGCGTGATAAGCTCACACCACTAAATCTAACATTGGTAGGAAAGAGTTCAGATGCAACTATTCCTATGGGAACTATACCCCTTTCTATTATAGAGAGAACCATTACGCTCAACGCAATCACAAGATAATTTTTATAGTAATATGCAATAGATAACGCAGGACAACACAGTGCCATTGTAATTGCTATAAATAAGATTGCAGTGCGCTCTTTTCCAACTTTATCAGCCAACATTCCAAACGCTATTGAAGATATCGGCATTAATACACTGGTTATAATCAATACAATTTCGTTGATATATGTTGTTACATAAACATCCACTGATGCTATTTCCTTTGCGAGAGTTCGAAGAAATATGGTAAATCCAACAGCAACATTAACAGGTACAGATATTAAAATAGCAAGTATAAGAGCTCTCTTGTGGCGTTTTATAAGCTCTATTATTGGCAAATCAGGTAAATTTCTTTGTTTTCGATTTTTTTCATATGCTGGAGTTTCTCCCAATGTGTATATGCTATACGCGCTAATTAATCCTAAAATAGCTGAGAAAATAAATGGCAATCTCCAACCCCAGGTACAAAAATCAGTAGTTTTTTTGCAGATAATCACTATCACCGCAGAAAGCAAGACGCCAATGGAGCGACCAAAACCCATCATTCCAAAATACATCCCTAAGTTCTCTTTCCTACTGGATAAATGCTCTATAAGATAAACAGAACTTCCTTGTTCACCACCAAGTGCAATTCCTTGTGTTATATGGATTGCAAGAAGCAATATAGTAGAAATTATACCTACTTGATTGTGACTTGGAATAAATGCAATGAGACTTGATGGTATCGATATTAGCAAGATAGTAATTATTAATGCTATCCTCCTTCCATACCTGTCACCAACGTGACCAAATATGAATGCACCAAGTGGCCTTACAATTGCACCTAGCCCTACAATTCCAAATAATTGCAGTATGTTACTGTAGACATCTTTTGCAAAACAAAACTCTCTGCTGATTATGTTAATCAAATCAATAAAAAGCATGTAGTCATACCATATTGCGATTCTGCAGAGTATGGTTGATATCAACACCCTTGTTTGCACTAAATTCAATTCGTAAATGTTTGCTTATTCTATTCTGGCTGCTTTTTGGGATTTTACAACCTAAACATATGGAGTTGACTTTTTTATTATGGTGTGTGATAATTGCAGTGTTATTAAGTTTAGTGGTAAAGTTATAATGAATATAGCTTATTTAGCAGCACTTATAGCAGCAGCTATAATAAAAATAGCAGCAGTAATACTTTGTGCTATAATGTGTATAAGCATTTTCTTTATATTATTTAAGGGAAAAAGAACACTTAGATTCAAAAGGATTTCTATCTCTTCTGAAAACAGTAGGTGTAATTTCTATAATACTATCAATTATATCTCTCCCACTTATTATATTAAGCCTTACTACTCCGTCACCTCTGGTAGTAGGTATAGTAGGTGGTATCGTTGGTGCTATTTCCATAATACCATTAATAGTAGCTTACATTTTGCTTGTGGCTATATCGGATATCTTTATTACCAAGTCTTTATAAATTTGAGCTAATGTTACTGTCTTCATTTCTTCTTGGTTGTAATATTGCTGAAAGTTATCTATTTCCATAGGTATAACATATAATCTGATTTTATAAGATATTCTACCGGGATTAAAATATCGTAAATCTTAGGCGTTATAAACAAAATTTACAGGAAAAATAAGATGATACTACTCAAAAAGGCAAACAAGACGGTATTTTTCTGGCATAAGTTAGCGTTCAGCTTTACCTTTCCTTGCAAGACATTTTAGAGCTATTATGTCTTACTTCTTGAAGATACAAGTTAGCGTTTTTAACCCGAATTCTGGATTGGAGATTAAAAAAAACAAGAATATCAATAGCTTATTGTTTTAGCATTTACGATAAAGCAGTAAGCATTTTAAGACTAGTTACTAATTTAGTAAAATTCAAGACTTTCAATAATTTACCTAAAATCTAATCCAGAATTCGGGTTAATAATAAAATCTTGTTTTTTGAAAATGAATTTGGTAAACTTTAAAGATGTATGTGACAACATGGGGATATATTGTTTTTAGTATTTAATAAGTTAAAGTACGTACTTGATAATTTTTCGGAACGCTCTAATCAAGCTAAAATAGGTAGGCTAGATAAAATTATTCTTAGTTTAAAATTGGTATAAGGTATTAAGATGAAAAAAATTGAAATTTCAGAATTACTAAAAAGAATTTCAATCTGTTTACTATGCGTGGCAACTATTATCTCTATCGCTTTTTTGTTTGCCTATATGCATACAACGTTGCTCAGTAAAGGGTATGAGTTAGCTGCACATTATGTTAGTGAAGCTATGCCTTTTGTGTTACTTGTCGTTTTCTTTTTTATTGCTTGGTTTATATATGATCAAATATTCAGCAAACTAAAGGAAGTAGAGCTGCCTATATCGATAGAATTAGCTGATTCAGATGATAAAAGAATAACATTTGCTGATGCTATAATTGATGACTCCTTAAAACAACGGTTGCAGATGATTTGCTGTGACCAAATGACAGAAGAAATGCGCAAGCTGTTTGGAAATAAAAGTATTAATTCACTAAGAGGTTACATATTACATGGCCCTCCTGGAAATGGTAAAACACTTATCGCTCGTGCAATTGCAGGTGAATCAAATATGAATTTCATAAGCATCTCAGGTCCTGAACTTATTGGAGTATATATTGGTCATGGTGCACATGCTGTACGCGAGCTTTTTAAAATAGCAAAAAAATATTCTCCTTGTATAGTCTTTATAGATGAAATAGATGCAGTTGCTCAAAAAAGAAGTACCGCTAATAACTCAGCTTACCATTGTCGAGAGAGTTTAACACAGTTGTTAACTGAAATAGATGGATTTAAGAGCAGAAAAGATATAATAGTAATTGGTGCAACTAACCTTATCGGTGGTATAGATCCAGCACTTATTAGACCTGGACGTTTAGGTCAGAAGGTTTATGTCCCTAATCCAAACATAGAGGTGAGACAAAGGATATTGGAACTTTATATGCGAGGTACAAAAACTGATGAAAAGCTAAACCTCCAAGACATTGCAGACAAGACTGAAGGCTATTCTGGTGCTGAATTAGAGCAATTAGTGAATGAAGCAAAAATTAGCGCTGGTGCGCAAAGAAGGCTTATAGTGAGTGAGGAAGATTTCAGTTACGCGCTTCACAGGTTAAGTCCAGAACAAGAAAGAGATAGAATAAGGTTAGTTTCAAACGTGGAGACACAGACAGAAGTATCTTATTCTATTTAGAGTATAAAACTATCATAAATTTTTCTGTTATTTCCAAATAAATTGCTATTAATTTAACAACATACATTACTAAAAGCTTAAATAATCCAGCCATTTCCAGCAACAAAAAACAGCAAGCGTGAGAAGATTTTTTTTTGGAATGAGTTGGTCATGATGTTTGTAAAACTTAATTTGTACACTTTACTTACCCCCAGTAATTCTGATATAGTTACTTTAGTTAAAGTCTATAAAAGTTTATAAATGGCAACCTTAAGTGTAAGAGAAGCTTTATGCACAGCAATTAGAGAAGAAATGCAAAACGACTCTGATGTGCTTATCATGGGTGAAGAAGTTGCAGAGTATGATGGTGCTTATAAAGTAACGAAAGGATTACTGAAAGAGTTTGGAGAAAACAGAGTAGTTGATACGCCTATTACCGAACATGGATTTGCTGGCCTTGCTGTTGGAGCGGCATTTGCTGGATTAAAGCCAATAGTCGAGTTTATGACTTTTAATTTTTCTATGCAAGCTATTGACCAAATTGTGAATTCCGCAGCAAAAACAAATTATATGTCAGGCGGACAACTTGGATGCCCTATAGTATTTCGTGGACCAAATGGCGCTGCAGCAAGAGTTGCTGCACAACATTCTCAATGCTTTGCAGCTTGGTATTCGCATATACCGGGGTTAAAAGTAATAGCACCCTATTTTGCCTCCGATTGCAGAGGTCTGCTTAAAGCTGCAATTCGTGACCCTAATCCGGTAATATTTCTAGAAAACGAAATAGCTTATGGACATGAGCATGAAGTTTCTGACTCTGAGCTATCAAACAAAGATTATCTACTTGAAATAGGCAAAGCTGCTGTTATACGGGAAGGAAAGGATGTAACTATCACTGCTTTTTCATTAAAATTAATGGATGCCTTAAATGCAGCAGATTTACTTTCGAGTGAAGGTATAGAAGCTGAAGTTATTGACCTCAGAACCTTAAGACCACTTGACACTCAAACTGTTATTAACTCTATTCAGAAGACTAATAGGTTAGTTAGTGTAGAAGAAGGATGGCCATTTGCAGGAATAGGAGCAGAGCTGTCAGCCGTTGTTATGGAACAAGGATTTGACTACCTTGATGCTCCAGTTGTACGCGTAACTGGCAAGGACATCCCCTTACCTTACGCTGCAAATCTAGAAAAAAAAGCATTACCACAAGTGGAAGATATAGTTAAAGCCGTACATCAGGTCTGTTTTAGAAAAAAATAGTTCTTTTTTGTGTCTCCCGTTCCACATTGGTCCATCAAAGAAGTATTTCCAGTGCCGCCTATACCACCCATTACTTTTATGACGATAGTTTTAGCACTGAAAAATACAGCACAAAATATACCGAGTGCAAAAAGAGCTGGCCATGGCATTCTACCAAATATCGCAAGCAAAGCTGCACCTATTATCACTACGGTCATAAGCGGTCCGCCTATTCCCCAAACGTAGCCAATAATGTTACATATTACTTGAGCAGTTGTATCAGTATTAGTGTCAGCGGCAGCACTCCCAACATGAGAAAAAGAAATAAATAATACTATAAAAAGAATATTAAAAACTTTCCTAGGGTTCATCTCTATACCTTAAATTTAGATATTGCAATTATACCTAAAATACTATAATTTTTAGTAAAACTAGCATAAAGATTGAATAACAAACAGTGCCACAAAAGTAGTTGATACACAACTGCACAAATATTGTAATATAGACATAGTAAACGATATTATTCCAGTGCTTGACGCTGGAATCCAGACTTTAATTGTTATATTTGTAAATAAGTCTGGAACGTTCATCTCAAATGCAGTATTTTTGTTGAAATAGCTCAACTGGATCCCAGTGGGCTTTGTTGCATCGCTCTTCGGATAGTAGGTAACGTACAATAAATTCATGAAGCTATCTCAAACTTAGCCATGCCTATTTCAGTAAATTTGTTAAGCAAATAACACTTGAGTAGCAGTTCCTTCTCACGATTAATTTCAGATTTGCTCCTAAAACTAAACCCAAATATTCGCTTCAACCTTGAGAAAAATCCTTCAATATACGATCTTTTTCCGTAATTTAGAGGTTGTCCGGAAACAAGTAAAAGGCTATAATATCTGAAATTTTAGTACGGGGTAAAGATGAGAAAAAAGTATCCAACAGATCTAAGCGAAAGGGAATGGGCAAGAATAGAAAAACACTTCAGAGTATCATACAAGAAAGGAGGAAGGCCGCCAAAGTATAGCAAAAGAGAAATATTAGAAGCAATTTTCTATGTATTGCGTACAGGGTGTCAATGGCGGTATTTACCAAATGATTTTCCGCTATGGAAGACTGTGTATGAGCAGTTCAGGCAATGGAAGAAGCAGGGAATTTTTGAGAAAATGAATTATGAAATTACAAAATATAGTAGAAGAAAAATAGGAAGGAATGAGCAGCCGAGTGCCTGTATAGTAGATAGTCAATCTGTAAAGACTACAGAAAAGGGGGGATCAAAGGCTATGATGGAAGTAAAAAAGTAAAGGGTAGAAAAAGGCATATAATTACAGACACTCAGGGTTTTATACTAGGTTGTTACGTAGGCGCTGCTAACGAAAATGATAGAGATGGTATTAAAATAGCATTAAACAATATGAGAACAAAATATACTAAAGTTAAAAAAATGTGGGCTGACATGGGATACCAAGGAAGAAATTTAAAGAATCACACAAAGGAAGAATATGACATAGATATTGAAATTGTTACAAGGCCTCCATGTAGATTTTGGGTGCACAAAGATACGCCACCTGAGCTACTACCAACAAGAGAACAAGGGTTTAAAGTACAGCCAAGAAGATGGGTTGTAGAAAGGACTTTTGCTTGGGTTAATAGGAATAGAAGGCTATCGAAGGAGTATGATTTACTCACAACATCCACTGAGAATTTCATATACCTAGCTATGAGTAGGGTTATGTTAAAGAGGGAATATGCTTGAATTTACTTGTTTCCGGACAACCTCTAAGGGGGCTGGCGGAGTTTGTCAAGTAAGTTTTTTCGTTTCTAACGGTTGTTGCCAAAAACTATACAAGAAGTCTTTTAAGATCAATCACTTATCTTCAAGGCTTGAATAAAAGCATTCTGTGGAATATTTACGTTCCCTATAGAATGTAACCTTTTTTTACCCTTCTTTTGCTTTTCAAGTAGTTTCATTCTTCGCGTTACATCTCCACCATAGAGTTTAGCTGTTACATCTTTTCTGTATGGGTTAATCGTTTCTCTGGCAATAATTTTTCCGCCCACTGCCGCTTGAATCGCGATTTTGTATTGCTGACGTGGTATTAAATCCTTCAAGCGTGCACATATTTCACGCCCCCTTTTTTCTGCCCTACTTTTGTGAACGATACAAGCCAGTGCATCTACGGGCTCTCCATTAATTAAAAAGCTTAATTTATCTATTTGGCTTACCAGATAGCTGGAAATTTCCCAATCTAAGCTTGCATATCCTTTGGAAATTGATTTTAATCGATCATAAAAGTCAAAAACAACTTCAGACAGTGGTAATTTATATCTTAACAATGCTGTTGTTGTGTTACCAATGTAAGATAAATCCTCCTGTTCTCCCCTCCTTTCTTCACATAGAGATAGAATCTCTCCCAAGTATTGATCAGGAACCATTATGGTTGCGGTAATCCATGGTTCTTCCACAATTTCAATTTTCGTTGGATCTGGCATATCACTTGGGTTATGAATATTCAAAATTTCACCACTTCGTGTTGTAACCCTATATATAACACTTGGCGCAGTTGCTGTTAGGTCTAAATCAAATTCTCTCTCGAGCCTTTCTTGAATAACTTCAAGATGCAACATTCCCAAAAAACCACAACGAAATCCATAGCCTAGTGCATTTGAAGTTTCAGCTTCGAAGGTAAAACTTGCATCATTTAAATGTAACTTCTCTAGAGCTTCCCTTAGATATTTAAAATCATCCGTTTTGTGAGGGAAAATGCTACAAAATACCACAGGATGCACTTCTTTAAATCCAGGAAGTGCTTCACTACAAGGTCTCTTTTCCTCAGTGATAGTGTCCCCTACCTTGCAGTCTGCTACTTCCTTCATTGAAGCAGTTATAAAACCAACTTCACCCGCTGAAAGTTCACCCGTCATCACTTTTTTAGGGGTGAAAATACCGATATTATCTATCTGGTATGTAGCATTATTAGACATCATAACAATTCTCATGCCTTTTTTTAGCACTCCATTTTTAACTCGCACTAAAATTACCACTCCTAAGTAAGTGTCATACCAACTATCAACTAAAATTGCTTGCAGTGGAGCATTTACATCACCTTGAGGAGCTGGAAGTTTTGCCACTATTGCTTCAAGTACATCTTTTATTCCAAGTCCAGTTTTTGCTGATATTAAAACTGACTCACTTGCGTCAATACCGATTATTTCCTCAACCTGGAGTTTTACCCCTTCTGGATCTGCAGCAGGAAGATCAACTTTATTGAGCACAACTATTATTTCATGATTGTTGTCAATAGCTTTATATACATTTGCAAGGGTTTGTGCTTCAACGCCCTGGCTACTATCCACCACTAAAAGTGAACCTTCGCACGCTGCTAAGCTTCGACTTACCTCGTAAGAAAAGTCAACGTGACCTGGGGTGTCCATGAGATTTAGGCAATATTGATTACCGTCGTTTGCCGTATAATTGAGTTTTACCGTCTGTGCCTTAATTGTAATCCCACGTTCGCGTTCTATATCCATTGAATCGAGTATTTGATTGGTCATTTCTCTTGCTTCAAGGCCGTTACATTCCTCTATTAAACGGTCAGCAAGCGTTGACTTACCGTGGTCTATATGCGCTATTATTGCAAAATTTCTTATGTTGTTCATTTATGGCTATTTTACTTAAGTAGAACCATTTTACATTTTAAGTGTTGTGAGGGCAATCCTTTATTAAGAGACTATTTACTCCTTCAACATAGACGACACTTTTTTCGAGCAGGAAATCACTTTATTAACCATATAGTTTTCATGATTATTATCTATTTTAGGCAACTCATATAGATAATTTACCATCATCCCGGCTGACTGACTAATACCCTTTTCAGAAGTATCCGCCATCCAGTTTAATTGTTTTATCGATGCACCATTGCTTAAATGAAAATGCGCCACCGGGTCATAAGCATCGCCACTATTGTTCTTAACTTTTAGTAAATAATATGCACATAGTTTAAGCATGCATTGTTTAGTTTCATTTGTACATTCAACATTAGTTTTTAATTGCTCTGCACTTTCTAAAATTTCTGCACTAGATTGTTTTATATTTAGTTTGCCCAATAAAGTGACATCTTGGTTTAGATTGTTTTTTAGCCATTTCGTAAAGCCAGGTATTGGAGAAAGAGTTGCATATGTTTTTATACTTTTAAACTCCTGTGATAGCTTTTCTACAACCCTTTTGATCAAAAAATTACCAAGGCTGATTCCAGATAACCCTGCTTGAGTGTTTGATATTGAATAGAATATAGCAGTGCTTGCATTACTCGGATCATTTGAAGGTACTGACTCATCTAAAAGGTGTTGAATGCTATCTGCAATCTTATCCACCAATGCAACCTCTACAAAAATTAGAGGTTCGTTTGGTATCTTGTAATGAAAAAAAGCAAAACAGAGACGATCAGAATCTAGTCTGTTTTTTAGGTCGCCCCAAGAGGAAATTTTATGCACAGCTTCATATTTTATAAGTTTTTCTAGCAATGATGCAGGTGAATCCCAAGTGATTTGACGAAGATCGAGTAGATCAACATCAACCCAAGTATAGAGTATATTTTTTAATTCCCTCTCTAGTGGATTCAAGCTTCTATATTGGTTCTTTAGCTTAAGCACATCAGAACGCATATCAACAATAAACTTAAGGCCTTCTGGTAAAGAAATAAATTGCTTCAATATTTTAGAACGTGGTGATTCAAGAATTTTTATTAAATCCTGTTCAAATTTATAGTTTAACTCGGGATCTTGGTTTTTCTTATACTCTCTAATTTTCTCATCTATTTCCGCTTTATTCGGATTAAATTTTTCTGCCAGGGTTTGTAGAAATTTTATTTTACCTTTCTCTGATAAGCTTAAGTACAAGTTACCAAGAGATACAGCGTTTTTACGTGCTGAAACCTCCCCTCCCTTTGGATTTAAGCACTCGTTCATCTTCAAGACTAAACTATCGATATCGCGACTGTTGCTTAAATCAGGACTGATGTTACCAATCCACGATCTTACAGCATCTGCCACTCCACCTAGTATTTTAAAAAAGCTTCTTACCGCTTTTTTGTCTTCAACTTTCACTATATCAGTTTTTACCAATGATTCTTTTGTCATAGATTCCCTTTATTATACATGGCTAATGCAAGTCAGGGTCATACCGCCGCGGTATCCCGCTAACAAGCAGCGGGATGACGAATTTATCGTTTGTCAAATCGTCGGTAAACCCAAGTTATTTTAGCTACATATAGCTTAAGTTAAAGGAAAATTTTAGCTACATAGCAGGCACTATTACTAGATTATTAATAATTCAGTAATACAATAGACTTCTTGCACTACCTCCCAAGCCACAACTGTCATTCAGTAGAAACAAAAAAACTTGCTTGACAAACTCCGCCAGCCCTCTTATCACTGAAGTGAAGCTATTTTATTTAACTTCGCAATCTCTGCAGCAGATTAAAATGACAAGAAAACTTGTATTTGGCGTACTATTGTTTAATTTTTTGCACTATGTGCACCTTATGTCTTTATCAAATTTCTAGGTTTTTACCTACATAAGCTGAAACGCGCTTATAAAGCGTTCAAGACATCACCCAACGTCAAATTTTAAAATAGAGAGTGTAATAACTAGCTACCACGGGTTTTCTTTGCCTTTTTTTTCTGCCTAGTAAATTCCTTAAACATTTAAACTAAGGTTAGTTGCTTTTAAAAGCAGCTAAATTGCAGTGTTTAAGACTTAAAAAACGCCAATACTGAAAATAGACAATGACTAGGGCTTCTTTTGCCTTTTTTTTTATTTGGTAAATTTCTTAAACATTTATGGCTAAACGACAACCGTCATCCCGCTACGTGTTAGCGGGATCTATTGCCGAGATACCGCGAATGAATCGCGGTATGACGGTTCGCGGCGGTATGACGTAGGACTGCTGTCATTCCAGTGTTTAACACTGGAATGACACGTCATAAAGGAACCAGTGTCAGCTACTTGGATGATACCTTTTTTCTACTTAGTTTGGGTTATGCAAGAAGTCTATTTACTTCTTAACTTGACGCACATGATGTCTTGCAGCATCATCTACTGCTTCTAAATAAACCATCACCAAACATATACCACTGTGTACTTCTATATATGCCTCATTGCTCAGGCTTCGATTAAAGCAAGAATTCTTTCCTGGAAAGGCAAGGTTGCTAAGATGCAGTTCCCATTTTAATCCTTTGGTTGATATTTGAGCTCTCGGTATACCAAGTAAAGATATTTTAGTATTTTTTGGCAAAGAAAAAAAATGGGTAATACCTTTTCGTAAAGTGTAACCTACCATGGGAGGTGAAGGTGTGTAAAAGATACTGCCCGTACTTAGAAAAATGTTAATATTCTGTAGTATGTGATCAATTGCTCCTCCAGTAATACCCGTTACTATTGATGGCAATAACTTTACTGTTTTTAAGTGAGCCATTGCTTTAGAAAAGTCGCAATAATCTTGATCAGGTAGATATATCGTATTCAAATTAGCACGTAAATCCAGATTTACGCTATCCAAATCTCCTACTACAAGATCAGGTTTTACGCCAATTGATAGAAGCTTGTTTGCTCCTCCATCTACAGCAATAATAGGTATATCTCGTTTAAAAAACGATGAGCTCGGTATTTTTCCATTTAGCACTACAATAGAACGATATTGTTGTTGTGTACTGCAGTGCAGCACATGATCATGGTGCAGGTTTTGCATCGTAGTAACATTTTTGAATAATTGATATTATGCTAATCACTAATCCAGCAATATTGCTAAGCACCACAAAAATTGAGCTCTGGTAAAGACCATAGCCAATCCAAGACAATGAACAAATAAGATAGTTTACTAACATTAACATCGATACATCACGAGTAACTTTAGTGATATATGCTTTATATACTTGAGGTGATAATCCAATTAGAGATGCAATTAACGCAATGAAGCCGAAGCATTCTTCAATATTTATATACATACATTTTCCTACGCTTGCTTTAACAATATCAGGTTCAAAGGGTTGTACTTTATGTACTCTCAGCTTTTCTAGAGCACCCCTAATGCGTGTAATTTATAACATCATTTAGTCTATTAATCAAGAAATTAATAGTGACTTGCATTTATGAAACCCAATCGGCTTCTATGCTAATTATTATCTAAACTAATCGTCGGTTGTGCATCTTGCTCAGAGATTAGGGCAACCAACAAATTATTTATCAATTGAACCTTTTGCTTGCCATCTAATTGTAAGCTTTTGTTTTTTTCAAAATGAGCTATTACTTCCTCGACAATTCCTATTGCATTTTGCACTATATGCCTTCTTGCCGAAGTGATAGCATGTGCTTGTTGACGCCTTAACATTGCTTGTGCAATCTCGGACGAATACGCCAAATGCGATATTCTTGCTTCTGTAATCTCAATTCCTGCAATATCTAATCTTTGTTGTAACATTGACCGCAATTCATCTGAAATTTTATCAGAATTTTTACGTAAAGATTCCTCATCGCTTTCGCTATCATACGGATAATTGCTCGCCAATTCTCTAATTACCGAGTCACTTTGTACAAAAACAAATTCGTGATAGTTGTTAACATTATAATACGCCTTTGCAGGACTGCTCACTCTCCAAACAATTACTGCAGAAATCTCTATTGGACTTCCATTTGCATCATTAACTTTTATTTTTTCTGTGTTAATATTCTGAAATTTTAGGGAAACTATATATTTGCTTGAAAAGGGAAGCGTTACACATATTCCAGACTTAAAATAAGTTCCAATATAATGACCAAAAAATTCTATCACTCTTGCTTCATTAGGGTCATTAATAAAAAATCCTTGAAGAAAAGTCAAAATTGAAACGGCAGCAACTCCAAGTGCAATTGTGCTGTCATATGCCAAAAAAAGCAGCGATAAAATTAATCCTAGCGCTATTAGTACAGGAAAAAACCGGAGTTGACTTAAATTTCTATCGTTTATCGTATTCTTATCCATATTGTCTTTAAACTTCTTTTTCACTTGAACCCTCTCTGTTGATCGTTTTATTTATCTTATTTACAAATAGTTTAAACTCTCTTAATTCATGATCAGGCAATTTTACTTCAGTTTTATGCGCTATCGTAAGCGGATCGATGTGTTTGCCGTTATATATAACTTCGTAATGTAAATGAGGTCCTGTTGCAACACCAGTGCTACCAACATAAGCGATGATCTGCCCCTGCTTTACTTTAGAGCCTAACTTTATATCGCCACTAAATCTACTTATATGCGCGTAACAGGTTGAATATTCATTTTTGTGTTTTATTTTGATGTAATTTCCATAGCCACCATTCTTTCCTATATATTCTATCACACCCTCTGCAGCAGCGTATATGGGAGTGCCAAGTTTAGCTGCATAATCCACTCCTTTGTGAAAAGCAATTTTACCGCGAACAGGATGCTTTCTATTGCCAAATTTTGAGGATATGCGATAATCTCCATTTAAAGGATTTGCAAAAATTTCGCCATTTTTTAAGCTTATTCCTTCTTTATTAAAATACCTTTCTTTGCCGTCTTGGGATTTATAATGATATAAACTAATAGCTTTCTTGTTTATTGTCAGTGAAGCATATAAAATTTTTTCTTCAGTCTTCTGATTATTAGGCAATCTCTCAAAAAGAACTTCCAATTTACTCTTCGGCACAATGTCTTTTTTAAAATCAACACCGAAATCTTTATATATGTTGATCAATTTCACCACTGTATTTGGCGCCAACCCTTGCTCAATTCCCGTGGCAAAAAAGGAAGATTTTATGGTACTGGATATTAAAAAAGTCTCTTTACTGTTATCTGGAGTCTTAAGGGCGTGTATATTAAATATTGGTAAAATATAAAACAGTATAAATATAAACAGCTTCATCATTTAAACAGCATCAACAAAAGTAAAATTACCTTCCACATACTGTACATCGTCGTTATCTTCTAGTTCTTCAACCAATGCAGATAATTTATCAATTAACTCTTTATCGCTAATTTCAATCAGATCTTTTGGCTGCCGTGAAAGACGAGCAAGTTCTGGTTCTCCGAATTTTGCATAAAAGGCATCGCGTACTTTACCAAAATCTTTTATTTCACAAGTTATAACGTGTAATCCTTCTTTGTCATTTTCCTCAACATTCAATACTTCTAATTCGATTCCATGACTGAATAAATCATCAAAATTCACACCCTCTGCTTTATAGACAATTAAACCTACATGATCAAAAAGGTAACTAACACTTCCTGTTTCTCCCAAGTTTCCACCCTTGCGAGAAAATATATAACGTACCTCAGAAGCAGTACGGTTGCGGTTATTAGTCAAGGCATGGACAATGAGTGCAGTGCCAGAAGGCCCATGACCTTCATATTGTATTTCCTCGTAATTTTCTCCAGCAACGTTACCAGTTGCATTTTTTATTGCTGTTTCTATTTTATCTTTTGGTAGATTTTCCTTGCGTGCAGCAAATATAGCAGAGCGAAGGCGCGGGTTGAGTTCGGGTAGCCCTTGCTTTGCAGCAACTGCTATTTCTCTGATCAGCTTCGTAAATTTTTGAGAGCGCTTTGCATCCTGAGCGCCTTTCCGATGTTTTATATTTGAAAATTGTGAATGACCAGCCATATTCAAATAGTTAAAAACCTAATTATATATCAAAGCATAGAAAAAGCTAAAGCAAATTTTCAAGCCTCTGGCTTGGCATCTTGCAGGTTTTCTGCTAATAACATACTTTCATACTGCTCAACTTCTAAGTCAAGGCCAAGAGCTGAATGGGCTGCTATTAAATAGTTAATAGACTTAGAAAAATATTTAGAATCTTTATAGCTTGCTATATTCTGGAAACGCTTAATTGCTGCTAAATATTCACCACGCTTCAAGTAAAATTTACCGATAGAATACTCTTTTGTTGATATATGTTCTGTGATTAGCTTTGCTTTTTCCTTTATCTCGCCTACATATTCGCTGCCTGGAAAGAGATTAATGTATTCTGTAGCCAGCTCTAAAGTTTTATATGCAGTTTGCTGTCCAAGTTGCACTTTATTAATTTGCATGTAATAAGATAATACTCTTAAGTAGTATACATATGGTAAATCTTCACCATTTGAATAAACATATATATAATCAGCCATATCACTTGCAGCACTGCTATAGTTACCCATATTATAGTGAGAGACCCCAGATAATAATTTTGCTTTCATTGCCCAATAAGAAAAAGGATACAAATCCTCTATCTTATGAAATGCCCTAATAGCTTGTTTATATTTTTTCTGGTCAAAAAGTTCAACTGCTTCTTCATATAGTTCAGTTTCAGTTTTTTCAAGATCATCCGCATACGATTGTGTAAAGGAGCAAATTAGGAAAATAAAGCACGTGATTAAAGTCTTATACATAAGATTTTTTTCGATCAAAATAAAGTATAGACCTAAATATTACTTAAATAAATAAATTTCTTAGGCAATAGCCGGCCCTTCTTCTTTATAACTACGGTCAGAACTACCTGCATTTCTTGATTCACCTCGTCCTTCCACTTTTGGATCTTTCAGCGTCTTACTGTAGGAATGTATAGTTAAGACCTGTACAGCCATAAAAATTGCAATACCTATCAAGCCTAAAGTAGGTCCAACAGCAGGATTTAAGGACGATGCTAATGCTATTAACATTATCCTTCTTATTAAAAATACAGAAGAACCAGCAAGCGCCAATCCGGCTACAGATATATTGCTAGTTTTCTTGCTAGATTTCTCATCAAGATCAGACTTTTCTGTTTCCTTTTTCTTATTTTTTTCATGCTTATCAATATAAGAAACAAGAGTTGCAAGAAAAGCAATTGCATTGGCAAGAAATAAAATTGCATCCTCTGCTGCTTCAAGTGAAGATGTTTCACCCATTATCATACCTACAATAACCAGTGCAGTTGTTATAGCCTCAATATAGATCAAACACTGACCTATATCAGAAATATTGTGCTCTTTTTCCTTTACTTCCTCTCCATTTTCAATAATCTCCAACTCTCGTTCTTTTTGTGCTATCTTCCTATTATTGTAAATTAAATATAGCGTACAAATAAGAGATAAGACTGTAAAAGGTAATATAGTGTGGCTTAGCGCGCCACTTATCACGCCAAGTAATACCTGATCGCTATATGTTTTTTCCAGTTCAATCGCCATCAGCAATGTAAATGGGACCATTGTTGCCAATGATGCACATTTTCTATATAGCTCTCTTTTTTTTTAGTGCTAATAGTTCTTGTTCTAGCCTTTCTCTTTTGACTTCTTTATCAACTGTTGGCCAAAAATCCCAAAAAAACTCTTCTAATGGTTCAAAATCTCTTTTTTTCTTATTCTTTCCTGGAACCTTTTTAGTAGAAGAAAATTTGCCACTAGGTATTTTCATAATATTAACCTAATTAGTTGTAAGTTAATACAATTATACACCTTTTTGCTTTCTGAGTCAATATCACTAAGATATTAACTACTCTTGTCTATTAACTATTTCCTAGGAGATTTAACCAATCTGTTTGATGCCGGCTAGGATATAATTATAGCCTGACCACATAGTTATAATAGCTGCAACCCATAAACAAATCGCACCTGTATATTGAATCATATAATAATCGTTCATTATTAGCGCTACTACAGCAACCATCTGCAAAAATGTTTTAATTTTTCCAGCTTTGCTTACAGGTAGACTAACATTTGTAGCTATCAGAAACTCCCGTAAACCCGAGACTAATATCTCCCGACAGATGATGATAATCGATGGTACTATTGTAAAATCATTTATCTTATGCTTATAAACTAGCATAATTATCGTTGAAACCACTATTAATTTGTCAGCAATTGGATCAAATAGCTTGCCAAACTTTGATTGGACTTTCCACGCACGCGCCAGGTAACCATCAAAAAAATCCGTAATGCACGCAAACACAAAGATTGATATTGTTATCAGGCCTGCATATTTATTTTCTATATAAAAACTTAATATTATTGCTGGTATTGCAAGTGCACGAGAAATTGTAAGCAAATTAGGCACGTTTTTTTTAAGCATGTAATATCATCTTACGTAATAGGTAAACTTATACAGAAGTACAACAGAGTTCACAAGTTAATAGTTTACAATTGAACATTTATAAAAACTCCATATACTTAAAAAATACAAGCTTAAAATATAAGGATGTAATGATGAACGATGATTTAGATAGTACCACAAAACAAGAAGCGCTTAAGTATCACAGCAGAGGTGGTAACCCTGGTAAAATTTCAATCATGCCAACAAAACCTTTATCTACCCAGTATGATTTGTCACTTGCTTATTCCCCTGGTGTTGCAGCTCCGTGCCTTGAAATAGCTAAAAATCCTGAGGTTGTTTATGATTATACAGCAAAAAGCAACTGTGTTGCTGTCATTTCAAATGGCACTGCAGTGCTTGGACTTGGTAATATCGGTCCTCTTGCTGCAAAACCTGTCATGGAAGGCAAAGCTGTTTTATTTAAGCGTTTTGCTGATATTGATGCAGTTGATATAGAAGTTGGTACAGAAAATATAGAAGATTTCATCAATGCAGTAAGGTATCTTGGGCCAAGTTGGGGGGGGATAAATTTAGAAGATATAAGATCTCCCGATTGTTTTATAATAGAGAAACGCCTGAATGAACTGATGGATATTCCAGTGTTCCATGATGACCAGCATGGAACTGCGGTGGTTGTTGCAGCTGGCATAGAAAATGCTCTTGATATTGTTGAAAAGAAATTAGAGGACGTTAAGATCATTATGAATGGTGCTGGAGCAGCCGGTATTGCATGTTTAGAAATACTAAAGTCCATGGGCGCTAAAAATATAGTGCTGTGTGATAAGCAAGGAGTAATATACAAAGGTAGAAACGAGGATATGAATGAGTGGAAGGAAAAGTATGCAATTGATACTTCCGAACGTTCTCTACTTGATACAATAAAAGGCGCTGATGTATTCATCGGACTATCTGCAAAAGATGTGTTAAATGAAGAGATGTTAAAGAGTATGGGCAAAGACCCGATTATTTTTGCTCTTGCCAATCCCGATCCAGAAGTAAGGCCTGAGTTTGCAAAATCTGTGAGGCCAGATGCAATAATTGCAACTGGTAGGTCAGATTACAACAACCAAGTCAACAACGTAATGGGTTTTCCTTATATATTTAGAGGGGCACTTGATGTACATGCAACAACAATAAATGATGAAATGAAAATTGCAGCTGCAGATGCAATAGCAAAGCTTGCCCGTGAGCCAGTACCAGGTGAGATATCTGCAGTCTATGGCGGTCGTAAAATGGGCTATGGACGTGAATATATAATACCTACTCCATTTGACCCAAGATTAATTTCTATAGTAGCTCCTGCTGTTGCAAAAGCCGCAGTTGATTCAGGTGTTGCAAGAAAGGCAATACAAGATTGGAGTAAATATGAAAATCAATTAAAATCTCGTCTTTCTAATGTTCTCAGCACGCTGAATTTACTATCTTCACATATGTAATTTATTGGATAAAGTTAAAAGTGATAAACCAACCCAAACTCTAAGCCATATATGCCAAACCTATTGGTAATGGTTGCAGTTGTTGATTCAACACGTGCAGTTTCATCAACTTTACTTCCTCCACCGGCAGGAATATATCCTTCACCAGCTAGTATCTTTATTCCTGGTACAATATCTTTAAATTGGTTATCAAGGATACCAAAATAGCGTAAACCAGCAAATGCTTGAGTTTGTGCTGTAAGTTGGTGATTGATACCAAGTTTTGCTTGGTAAGCCAAGGCATATCTGGTTTTTCCTAGAAATTTAACCCTAGTTACACCTGCACCAATACCAACATATGGGGTGAATGGCATTTTTGCTATATTAAAATCACGATATACATTGACCATTCCAGCTAAGTTATTAAAACCTTCATTTTTCATCTTAAATGCAGCTCTGAACTCTGCTTCAACACTACAATTTTCTTGAATGTGAATATCAACCTTTCCACTTCTCCAAGGTGAATTGCATTCCGCTCCAGTAGACGCATCATTGTGACGAAGAAGTTCAATATATCTTGCTTTTTTCTTATCTGAATAATCTTCATCATATAAGTTAGTCTGAGAATATAAGCCTTCAAACTCAACTCTCATATTTTTGAATAAATACCCTATTGCAGCACTACCGGCAAACCCTGGAACATATTTAGGACTGTATCCAGCTTCAATTCGCTCCTTCTTATTAAAACTAAAAACCCCCTCTGTTATATTGTCACCTGCATCTTCTTTTCCTTCTAGAGAACCTATTGCATTGAAGAATGCTCCAAAATAGTTAGCTTTGATGTAAACATTCTCTAAGTTATTTATTTTATCATCGTAAGATAAGCACCTAAATGAAAAAGTTAGCAAAACCAATAGATATATGAATTTAAATCTTTCGCCCACCACAAAGCCTCCCTGCATAACTTGTCATTCCATTATTATAGTATGCTTCTATTTTTTATGATAGCAACTTTTTATTGCGCTCAATCGTTTTAGATTTATAATGAAAGTATTGTAATTTAAAGCAAATCAATGACTATTGCAATTCACGAATTAGAGAGAATCATCAAACAATCGTTCCCCGACGCTGATATAAAGATTCATGATCTTGCTGGAGATGATGACCATTATCATTTAAAAATAAACTCCAAGTGTTTTCTTGGAAAGACAAAAATAGAACAGCATAAAATGGTATATAAAGCTCTGGAAGGTCAGTCTATACACGCCTTGCAACTGGAAACTAATACTTAAAAATAAGGTGAATTTATGAGCAATTTTGAACAAATAAAAAAAGATATAACAGAAAATGATGTGGTATTGTATATGAAAGGCACTTCTGATTTTCCTCAATGCGGATTCTCTGGACTCGTCGTGTCAATCCTAAAAAAATTGAACGTGAAGTTTAAGTATATTAACGTGTTGGAGAATGATGAAATACGTGAATCTATAAAAAAGTTTTCTGATTGGCCAACAATTCCACAATTATATATAAAGGAAGAGTTTATTGGTGGTTGCGACATCACTCGCGAGATGTACGAAAAAGGCGAACTGCAAAGTTTATTGAAGGAAAAAAAAATTATTGCGGAATAAGTACCAAGAAACCAGTGCCCAGACGCTGGATAACGTAGTATAGCTATGAAAAAGGATCTTATGTCTTAAACCGTATCCGTTCAGGGGAGCGGCAAAATAAGGTAGACAAAGCAAGATAATAATGTTGATGTTAACACTATTGTCAAGTTTACTGGCCTTTCTATTAGTGAGATTGAAGAATTAAGTGTGAGCGGTTACAAATAATTTACCATTTCTTCTGGTTTCACTATCCTTTCAAACTCTTCCTCAGTGAGCAGTTGAAGTTTTGCTGCTGCTTCTTTTAGAGTGATATTTTCTTTATAAGCAAGCTTCGCTATTTTTGCTGCATTGTCGTACCCTATATGCGTATTTAATATAGTGACCAACATCAACGACTGATTCAGTAAATCTTTTATCCTCTCTTCATTTGCTTTAATACCAACTACACATTTTTCTGTAAAATTTAAACTTGCGTCAGCTAAAAGTCTTATAGACTGCAAAACATTGTAAATTATCACTGGCTTAAACACATTCAATTCAAAATGACCGTTTGAACCACTAATGGTTACAGCAACATGATTTCCCATAACTTGAGTGCATACCATAGTCACCGCTTCACACTGAGTTGGATTCACTTTACCTGGCATAATTGAAGAACCAGGCTCATTTTCCGGTAACATTATTTCCCCAATTCCGCATCTTGGACCAGAACCAAGCAACCTTATATCATTTGCAATTTTCATTAAACTGACTGCTACTGTATTGAGTGTTCCACTGAGCTCAACTAAAGCATCATTTGCTGCTAGCGCTTCAAATTTATTGCCTGCTGAAGTAAATGGAAGGTTAGTAATTTCTGCAACTTGGCTTGAAAAATCTTCAGCAAAACCCTTTTTAGTATTGAGTCCCGTGCCAACTGCAGTGCCACCTTGTGCAAGCTCATATATATCACTTAAAGTTGATTTTACTCTCTCTATCCCCTTTTTAATCTGGACTGCATAGCCAGAGAACTCCTGTCCTAGTGTTAGGGGGGTTGCATCTTGCAGATGAGTACGTCCTACTTTTATTATATCTTTAAATTCCTGAACCTTATTATCCAGCACCTTATGCAATTTTTCAAGATTTGGAATAAGCAAGCGGTTTATCTGGTCTGCTGCTGCTATATGCATTGCTGTTGGAAAGGTGTCATTTGACGACTGACCATAATTCACATGATCATTTGGATGTATTGGAGATTTACTACCCAAATTACCACCTAAAATCTCTATTGCACGATTGCTGATCACTTCATTCATATTCATATTAGTCTGCGTTCCGGATCCGGTTTGCCAAACAACAAGCGGAAATTCATTATTAAATTTGCCATCTATTACTTCCCTCGCGGCTGTGCAAATTGCGTCCCCTACCCTATCATCTATAACACCATGTTTCATATTAACACGCGCTGCTGCAAGTTTTACTATTGCTAATGCTTTAATCAGAGGCTCTGGCATTTTTTCTGTGCCAATCTTAAAATTTTCTAAAGAACGCTGAGTCTGCGCTCCCCAGTAATGTTCACTTGGTACTTTTACTTCCCCTAAGCTGTCTGATTCTATTCTCGTCTTTCTATCCATATTTTCCTCCTGGTGTTATGCAAACTGGTTCACTACATAATTTTTTCATGCCTACTTCTTGGTTAATTAAATCATACTAGATCCAAGTAGTCAAGTGTACGAACATTGCAATTTTCAGGTAACTTGCATGGTAGATGCAAGTAGCTGACACTGATTCACTTTATGATGGTGTCATTCCAGTCTGGAATCCAGCCTTTTCATAATCATCAAAACGTTGTATTTTAACATAAAACGGCTACTTTTATGCTTACCAACTTAATAAAATTCCTGGATCCCAGTGTCTGGGCACTGGGATGACACCCTTCTGGTGGACTCAAATCACGATGTTTGCACAGCTGTACGCTTAGTTCTGGTTGCACGCTACCATTCTTGTACATCCATAAATAGAAAATTTACGCTTTAAAAGGATCATATACATCGATTTCCTTAGAATTACTCTTTTTCAATTTTTCACTTAATAATCTTAAAATAGGCTGTAAATCACCATTAATTGATAAGCACAGCACTTCTTTATTGAGATAATTAGCTAGGTGATTCTTCTTTTCCAGAATTTCTGCTTCCCTCAATAAGTCGCATTTGTTTAATACTACAATCTCTTCTTTTTCAACAAGATCACTATTGTAAAGTTCCAATTCATTATGGATACAACTATAAGCCGAAACAACGTCATCGTGAGTTACATCGATTAAATGAAGTAAAATTTGACACCTTTCTATGTGCTTTAAAAATTTATGCCCGAGCCCAACTCCAAGGTGAGCATCAGTAATTATTCCAGGAATATCTGCTATTACAACTTCGCTATCATCCACTTTTACCATGCCTAAATGAGGTCTTACGGTGGTAAATGGATAATCGCCTACTTTTGTATCGGAATTTGAGCAGCGAGTCAAAAATTTTGATTTACCTGCGTTTGGCATGCCAATAATTCCAACATCTGATAAAACTTTTAGTTTTAATAATACATGTTTTTCTTCGCCAGGCTGACCGTAAGTAAAATGTCTTGGTGCCTTATTAGTAGAAGATTTAAAATTAGTATTTCCAAGTCCACCTTTTCCACCCTGTGCTACTTGAAATTCCATACCAGGCTTGTCAAGGTCTACTATTATCTCTTCACTTTCTTCATCAATTATTTGTGCACCGACTGGAACTTTAAGTATAACGTCTTTCCCTGCTGTGCCAGATCTATCCCTGCCTGCACCATTTTTTCCACTATCTGCTTTAATGTGTCTTCTATAACGAAAATGAAGCAAAGTGTTGAGATTAGCGTCGCTGATGAAAACTATGTTTCCGCCCTTTCCTCCATTACCACCATTTGGACCACCAAATTCAACGAACTTTTCTCGACGAAAACTTGCACAGCCATCACCACCGTCACCAGCTTTTAAACACAATTTTACTTCGTCTATAAAACCCATGCTAACCCACGATAATATTTAGCATCCTTTCCTAATGCGCTTTCTATTCTGATTAGCTCGTTATACTTCGCGAGTCTATCAGAACGCGATAGCGACCCGGTTTTTATTTGCCCGCAATTTGATGCAACTGCTATGTGGGATATTGTTGTGTCTTCTGTTTCACCTGAGCGATGAGAAATAACAGCTTTATAGCCATTTGATTTTGCCATTTCAATAGCAGCAAAAGTTTCTGTTAACGTCCCTATTTGATTTGGCTTGATCAGTACAGCATTTGCCATTTTTTCCTCTATTCCTTTGCATATCAGTTCACAACGTGTAACAAACAAATCATCCCCAACCAATTGAATTTTACTCCCCAATTTTGCAGTAAGTAATTTCCAACCTTCATAGTCGTCTTCACTCATTGCATCTTCTATAGACATTATTGGATATCTTTCCACAAGATTACAATAATATTCAGTCAACTCTTCTGAAGTAAGATCTCTGTGTTCAAATTTGTAAATTCCATCTTCATAAAAAGTAGATGAAGCAACATCAAGGCCTAGTGCAAAATCACTTTGCGCTGAATAACCTGCTGATTCTATAGCGTATATGATCAAGTCAAGTGCTTCTTCAGTACTTTCAATATTTGGTGCAAAACCACCTTCATCTCCTACGTTTGTGCTATAACCTTTTTTCTTAAGAATGCTACGTAAGTTGTGGAACACCTCCGCAGACATTCTGATTGCTTCACTGAAAGTCTCAGCCCCGACCGGAAGAATCATGAATTCTTGGAAATCGAGCTTATTGTCTGCATGTACTCCACCATTAATTATGTTAATGAGTGGAACCGGCATAACACTCATCTGCTCTCCTCCCAAATATCTGTAGAGCGGCATATTGAAGCTGTTTGCTGCTGCTTTTGCAACCGCAAGAGACACACCCAAAGTTGCATTTGCTCCAAGTTTAGATTTATTTTTTGTTCCATCCAGTTCAATTAATGCTTTATCAATTGCATTTTGGTCCGCTGCATTCATTCCAAAGATTTCATCTGCTATTATCCCATTTACAGCTTGAACAGCTTTCAGCACTCCCTTACCACAATACCTTTTCTCATCTTGGTCCCTGAGTTCCAAGGCTTCTAATTTACCAGTTGAAGCTCCAGAAGGTACAGATGCTCTACCTATTACTCCATCACAGAGTTCAATTTCCACCTCAACAGTAGGGTAACCCCTGCTATCTAAAATTTCTCTTGCAAATACATTGTTGATTATCTTATTCATTACATTAACCCTTTACTAGATTCACAATTGTGTGCACGGAGCGTTCTGTCTCGGAAGATGTTATCCCAGCGCTGTAACATTTCAGTGTATGAACATTGCAATATACAGGTAATTTGAGTAGCGGATGGTGTCATGCAAGTAGCTGACACTGGAATCCAGCTTTTACTATACAGCCACCTGGTGTGCTCATTTACGATTAAGTTTTCTGGATCCCAGTGTCTGGGCACTGGGATGACATCATTCTTAGTGGAAGTTACCCCCATATCACAACGTTCGTACAGTTGTGTGCTTCGACACTGGGATCCAGCCTTATTACACAATTTTATCATATAAATCCTCCCAGTCCGGATTCTTTTTCTCAATTAAATTCATTTTCCATATATATAATTGACTAGATTCCAGTTTGCATGACACCAGTACTTGCATTTATTCTATCGTTTAACTAGATGTTTGTATAGTTTCTGCTATGAGCTTTGCAGCTTCCTTTGCCAATTTAGCTATATTACTACCAGCACCAATAAATAATACTATATCACCTGGACTTGTCGAATCACTAATAAAATGTGAAATGAGCAAAGCATCATTCATAATTTTTGTGTTATTAAATCCATTACTGATTAAAGCTTTTTGTATATCATCAATTCCACAACCAGGAATGGGCTTATCTTCTGGAGGATGAACAGGAGTAAGGATGACATAATCAAACATCATGAAAATTCGTATGAATTCATCAAAAAAATTACGAATGCGAGCAAAACGAAGTGGTTCGATAATTCCTATTACTTTTCCTTTAGTAATCGAACGTGCAGCCGTTAAAGTTGCATATATTTCATTTGGATGATGGGCATAATCCTCAATTAACTTAACACCTTTAATATTGGCAATCAAAGAGAATCTTCTTGCTACTCCTTGAAATTCCAAAAGGCCTTTTTTAATATCTGCATCGCTAATCCCGAGTTTTATCGCAACTGATATTGCAGCCAAGGCGTTGCTTACTTTGTGAATACCTATTGCGTTTGATAGTACTATGTTTTTTAAAGGGCTGGATCCCAGTGTCACGCACTGGGATGACAGAGGGTGATGGGATGACACCTGCTTTTTTGTCATGCAAGTAGCTGATGCTGGAATCCAGTTGTTCAACACGTCAAATTCTATGCTGTTAGCATGCTGTTTAATGTTGCTGGCTCTTATGCTACCATTCTCAAACCCAAACGTTATAGAATTACTCGCATCATAATCGATGTCTACAGAATCAGGTAAAACTGCAGAACCTGCATTATTCACGAATTGGGAAAATGCATTTTTGATATTATCAAATGTGCCGTAATAATCTATGTGGTCATTGTTGATACTTGTTATGACAGCAATCTTTGCAGGGATTTTTAGCATAGTTCCATCAGACTCATCAGCCTCGATCAGAAAAGTGTCACTCTTTCCAAGTTTTGAATTACTCTGATACGAATTTAGTATTCCTCCTACAATTACAGTTGCATCAATATTAGAATGATCAAAAATGGAAGCAATCATAGCCGTTGTTGTTGTCTTTCCGCTTGAACCTGAAACCGCTATCACATATTTACCTTTCATAATTTCAGCAAGTATGTCTGATCTATGCAAAACGGTTTTATTGTTATTTTTTGCCGCAATTAACTCCACATTATCAGATTCTATTGCAGAAGAATGTACAACTATTTGAGCTTGGCTTATATTATTAGCATTGTGACCAATATAAACCTCTATACCTAGCTTTTGTAACTTATTTATATTGTCGTTTGATTGTGCATCACTGCCTTGAACTTTGTAATTGGAATTGTGAAGAATTTCAGCAATAGCGCTCATTCCGATTCCACCTATACCAATAATATGTATTATTCCTTTTTGAGTTTTGTTAATATTTAGCAGTAGATGTTTACTCATTACTAAATTTATTATAGTATAATTTAAAATCCTCATAGTATCGAACCCTCTTACCGAATACAATGATAAAAAACCTAACCTTTCTATGCCTAATATTTGTTTTGATAAGTAGCTGCAGTGTTAGCAACAGGTTTAACTGCACTGCAGGTCATTATAAAATTGGCAGCAGCTACACAATAAATGGTATAACTTATTATCCAAAAAACTGTAAACACTATGAAGAGATAGGGATAGCATCGTGGTATGGAATAGAAGATCATGGCACACTTACAGCAAATGGTGAAGCGTTTAACCGTCACTTGATCTCTGCAGCGCATAAGACTTTGCCCTTACCCTGCTTTGTTCTTGTCACTAATTTAGAAAATGGAAGAAAGCTTGTTACAAGGGTTAACGATAGAGGGCCTTTTATTGAAGGCAGAATAATAGACTTATCAGAAAAAGCAGCTCAAGTCTTAGGATTTCATAAATCTGGGCTTGCAAAAGTAAAAGTTCAATACCTAAGAAAGATGTCAGAACAATTGATACAAAATACTCCTCATTATAGAAAGCAGTATGAAAAAGAAATACAGAAACGTCACCCAAAACAAGAAAATGCAGAAAGTAAGGGATATGTTGCATTTTTTAAAAGTGCTCAGGCTGCTAAGTCATCTGCATCAAAGCTTCGCAATCAAGGAATAAAAAATGTTAGATTGCTTTTTAAGAACGATCAATATTGCGTGAAAGTGAGTTATAGGTAGTGGTGAGTGCAGAATTTGAAAGATTTGGTTAATGTAAGGAACGCTGGCTAACTATTGTAAGTTAAAAATGTGATATAAAAAAGATATCAACAATTTATAGCTATACCACCGCGATATCTCTTAGCCGCTAACACGTAGCGGAATGACGAGCTTATCGTCACGCCACCGCTAACCGTCATACCGCGATTTATTCGCGGTATCTCAGCCGCTAACAAGTAGCGAAATGACAGCAATCCTACGTCATACCGTCACGGTATCTCTAGATCCCGCTAACAAGTAGCGGGATACTTGACCTTTACAGGGATGACAGTTGTCGTTTAGCTGCAAATGTTAAGAAATTTACCAAATAAAAAAAAAGGCAAAGAAACCCTAGGGTAGCTAGTATTCAAATTCTCCCTTGTCTATTTGACGTCTTTTACTGTCTTAAACACTTTATAAGCGCGTTTCGGCTTGTATAGGTAGAAACCTAAAAGTTTTATAAAGACATGAGGTGCACATAGTGCAAAAAATTAAGCATGACTTACGCCAAATACATTAAGTTTTTTGTCATTAATCCACTGCAGAGATTGCGAAGATAAATAAATAGCTTCAGTTTCATGATAAGAGGGCTGGCGGAGTTTGTCAAGTAAGTTTTTCGTTTCATCCAATGCGCTGCCAAAAGTTTGTTATGCAAGAATGCACTAGCCATTTCTCACAGATTCATTTAAACTTAATCAAGTAGGAGTATTATTAACGCGAAAAGAGTTTAATTAGAGATTTAAGTGATATGGCGCGTGAGGAAGATATAAACCAATTAGTAGAAAATGGATTTGATATTAACTCAAAAGATGCAAGTGGAATCACTCTCTTGCATAAGTTCACAAAAGAAGGCAATTTAGTTGGAGTAAAGTCATTACTAGAGCACGAAGCTGATTTCAATGTCGTAGACAACGAAAATAGAAACCCTCTGCATTACGCCATTATGCATGGACACAAGAAAGTTGCTAAACTTTTTGTTAACCAACTGACAATTAATTCCAAGGATAAAAATGGATTCACTCCACTGCACCTTGCTGCACTACAAGATGACACGGAATTAATAGATTTTTTGATAATAAAAGGCGCAAAAATTAATGAAAAAGATGTCAAAGAGGGCTATACTCCTCTTCATATAGCTTCACTATACGGTTCTAAAAAAAGTGTTCAAATTTTAATTGATAGCGGAGCAAATCTCGAATGTGAAGATAACAATTTTCGTACTCCTTTGTTTTTAACCATTTATCAATGCACCGCACATTATGACAGCAGAGCAGAAATTATAGAATATCTGATAAAGAAAGGTGCAAATATAGAAGCCAAAGATGCAGAAAATAACACTACGCTTTTCCTAGCAGCGTATAACAACAAAATGCAAATAGTAAAGCTTATTGCAAAAAAACAGCAAGCAAGTAACGATAAAATTAAACTTAAAGAGTTTTTTTGCACAAAAAATAACCATGGTTTTGATGCATTAGATTGCGCTATTGAGCATAATAATAGAAAAATGGTAACATTTCTTGTATCAAAAGGAATAGATGCAAATGATCAAGATTTTAATGGCAACGCCAGGCTGCATAAAGCTAGCCATAATGGTAACACTAAAACAGTTAAGCTCTTATTGAGGCTTAAGGTAAACATTAATGCTGTTACTAAATGCAACAGAACTCCCTTGCTACTCGCAGTTAAAAAAGGCCATACACAAATTGTGAAAATGTTATTGGAAGTTAGAGCCAATATGAACATTTGTGAGCAACAAGGTTTTGCACCTCTACATCTTGCTGTTCAAAAGGATTATTTTGATATAGCTCAGTTGTTAACAGAAAAAGGTGCAGACCTTAACATTAAGTGCAATAACGGTCATACCGCAATAGATATGTTCATTAGCAAGGCTCATAGCAAAAAAAACATCGAAGAAAATTACAAAAAATTTTGTAGATTTTTGATGCTTTACCTGAAAGAGCTACATAGTAAACACAAAGCCTGTTGTATACTTTCAACCCTAGCTCTAAGCTTAACAATTATAGGCTTACCATTTATTTTCAAGCCTATTATTAAATACAGAGAAAGAAGTAAAATATATAAAAAAATTAGGGCTATGCTGGTCTACATTTAAGTACAAGAAGAGTATACAAAAAATAAATAGCCAAAGCTAATACACGACAATTATCTGCTCGATGAAAATGAGATTAAAGTATCCGTTCAGGAGAGTGGTTTAAGAAACAATAGATAGGAGATTTTGGAAAGGATTGAGACCCCTTTGTTTCCAAGTTAAGTATAATGAAATTATCCGCTCAAGGAATGTATTTCCCCGCTTTGATTGTGTAAAATATGAGTTTTTGCGATAAACGACATAATGCCGAATTTGCCGTTCAGCGTGGTTATTTGTCAGCGGAATATTTTCTGGGTCATCTAAAAATTTCCACATCATTCTTTCAGATCTCAGAACATTTTTTGCAACTCGAGAGGCTCCAATTGCTTCAGGTAAACGAGATATCTCCTTCAAGTAATACTTTGTACGTTTTCTTAATTTTCTGGCACGTCTGACAAACCTCAAAACATCTATCTCACTTTTTAGTAAAGCTTTTTTTAGTGCAAATAATTCAGTGGCCACGTTTCTCAAGTAACAACCCAGAACTTTAACTTCAATATTCCAACTATGTGCTAATCTTTCAAAATCTCTTGATAAATGTGCCCAACAGATTTGCCTGTTTTTATCGGCAAAATAATTGTATGCTGCATACCTGTCAGTTATTACCAAGCTATTGCGATTGCAGAATTTACTATTTTGTAAAACTTTCATTCCTCTTGACTCTGTAAATTTTACAAAACTTGCCGTATTGCTTGCAAACATCCAACACCAAGCGAGTTTACCTTTGTTATAATGGCTCGTTTCATCAATATGTAGAACTTTACTCCTACTTATCTCTTGTTCGATCTGCTCATACATTTTTTTGCATTTTGAAGCAACTCTATGTTCACTATTTGATATGCTACCGACGCTTATGTTCAAATTGAAGATATCATTTACGACACTCGCTATTTCGCGTTTTGAATTTTTGTAGAATCCGCTGAACGCTGCAATTATTGACTTAACCCTTGGACCAAATGTATCTGGCGTAACACCTTCTGGTAACTTGCTACTTCTTCTCTTTCCGCATCTCCGACAACGGCCATGTTCTAACTGATATTCCACTACATAAGGCTTGATTTCTGGAAGATCAACTTTCTGATGAATATATGGTTTTTCACGTATTGCAATTTCTCCTCCGCATTCGCAAGTATTAGGCAACTCTATCTTTACTACTTTATCTGCATCCATGTTGGCGCGAAAACTTCCTTTATGACCAACCTGACCGCCAATATTCCTTTCGCTTTTCGGCTTATTCTTTTTTATTTTATACAACTCTTTGGAACTTGGTATTGATGAATTTTTTGAGCTTAAACCGAGTCTTTCTCTTAACTCAGCATTTTCTATCTTTAAAGCCTTATTTTCTGCTTTTAAACTTTCATTCTCTTTTTCCAATCTTTCTATTTTTGCTTCTAACCTTTCTATTTTTTGCTGTAAATTTTTGCAAAGTTCTAAAAGGTTTACCATATTATTTCACTTTTGCTCTATGATTATCTTCTTAGATCACCTTGTCTACCTTATTCTGCCACTCCGCTGAACGGATACAGATTAAATACATTTTTAATATTTTTATAGAAATCTATTAGTATAGATTTTGTATGCTGTTCTAATGGCTATTTTTAAATGCTTAATACTCCTCTTCATTATTTCTTGCACACATCTACCTACCAAGCAATATCCTATTAACATAGACAATTATAAGCACGATTATCCGTTGCAACAATATAACACCTCTTTGGAGATTAATGAACCGGCAATACCAGAAATTATGCCTTTACCAATAGAGTTTCCCGATCTCACAATCAGTAATCAGCTTATTTCTATTAATGTTAGTGAAGAAGTATCAGTAAAGGATTTGCTGATTGAGATAGGAAAACTTTCTGACGTTAACTTGGATATGGACCCAAAAATATCAGGTAATATTATTTTAAAGCTAAAAGATAAGGATATAAACGAAGTAATTCAGAGTATAGCAAATAGCGCCAAACTGCGTTACTCAACAAGTAATGGTGTAATTAGAATTGAGCAGGACTTGCCATACGCACAAAATTATTACGTAGACTTCATCAATATTCAACATTCTGCTCAAAGCAGTTTCGTTATTAATAACAATATTACTAACAGTGATGGAAGTAACGTTGATAGGGACTATAACAATGTTATGAAGTCTCAATACAGTAGTGACTTATGGAATTCATTAGAAAAAGGCTTGAATGCAATAATGGATGTTAACGGGGTGGATGATGGCGAATTCCTTTCATCCAACAGAGAAGCTGGTGTTATTATTTTGAATGCTAGAAAAGATGTCCACAAAGCTGTTGAAGAATATATTAATAAGGTTAAGAAGTTAGCGTCTTCTCAAGTAATGATAGAGGCAAAAATAGTTGAAGTTGTGCTAGATGACAAATACCTTTCTGGTATGAACTTAAATGACTTACAAGATGGAACTAAGTCTATAATAAATCAAGATAACTCCATTATTAACCTAGCAATGAACTTTGGTGCAAATGATCTAGGAGATTTAGTAAAAAATTTAGACAAATTTGGCACTTCAACTGTAATTTCAAGCCCCAGAGTACATGCTATAAATAATCAGCAAGCGATGATTTCATTTACTAAAAACCATATTTATTTTACCTCCGATATACAAAAAGATACTAGAAACTCTAATCAGACCTTAATTACGAAGATGAATAGCGTCCCAATAGGTGTTGTGCTAATAATCCACCCAAGCATTAACATTGATACTAGTGAAATATTCATGGATATACATCCAACTTTATCAAGAATTAACGGCTACACTAAAGATCCAGATATAGAGTACGTCGCACAGCAGAGTAAAATGAAATTAAATAGCGACATTCCAATTGTTGAAATCAGAGAAATGAACTCTATGTTAAAAATTAAGAGCGGTGAAATTATGGTAATCGGCGGGCTTATAGAACATAGAGAAGATAAGCAAAGCTTATTGCATCAGAAATCAAAAAGGCTAGCGAATAATATTAGAACAGTAGAAACTGTCATTTTTTTAAAAGCAACAATCGTACCAACATTTGGTTTGTTAGATAGAAAAGATAAGAATTTATATATATATTAAATTATCACTAAAAATTAAATATCAAACCAACTTCAATATTGTGAGTAGATATGTCATCTGCAACAGGTATCGGAACGCTAAAGTAACGATAGCCGAGAAAGGTTTTGATTTCTGGGATTATTGAATAATCAACACCAAGTTTTATTTGATAAGCAAACCAAGGAACATTCAGTGGCATTGAATTTTGGGGTGACCCATTAATCCTTTTTAATCTAAAAACTGTTGGTCCTATACCAAGACCGATGTACGGAGCAAATTGTGTATCCTGAACGCTGGGATTGTAATAGAAGTTTAACAAAAACGCAAATATACTTGCTGATTTATCAAATACCGGAGGAGAATTACTATCTTCAATATTGGCTATAGAATACGCGGCTTCAAAATCAATTTTACCATTTTCTCCAGCATAGTAACCTAAAGACATGCTGCTAAACCACTGGAAATCAATTTTACCATCAAATTGCTGTATACTTTTAATTTCATCTGCCACTATATTTTTTATTATAAAACCATAATGACTTTCAACTAAAGTTAGGACTCTCTCCCCTATTGCCTTTATACCCTTTACAAATGTTTCTGAATTATCATGGTATACCTTACCACCGTTAGCGCTAACATAAAAATCAAGTTTTTTTGATTTTTCTTTTGTAGGCTCAGCTTGATCTGCAATACGTGACCACATATTTTTCTGATCAGCTACTTGGAGAATAGAAGGTTGTTCAATAGGACTATTTTCAGGTTCTTGATATTTTAAATCCTCTGTTAGTACTTCTTTTTCAGTAACCTCTTTAGAATGCATTACATCTTCATTATTGTCCGTTTCTAGTTTTAAGAGTTGTGTTCCAATAACTTGTTCAACGTGTACATAATTACCGATATAAGTAATAAAAAAATAGACACATGAAATTAAAATCAAAAATAAAGTAATAGATCTTTTAGTTATCACAAATGAACCCATAATTATCATTTATAGTATAACCATCATATCATATATTTCTTTAATGTACAAAAATTAAGAAAGAGTATTTCCAATTAAATAATTATTCTCTACGCCTGTAACATTAACTTTCACAATACTTTTAGCTTGCGCTCTTGATTCAAGCTTTATTAATGCAAAATTTTCTGCTCTACCGACATTATTTTGCTCAACCAGAACACTTTGCTTAGTGTTGATCAAGGATTGACAAAAACTGCTCATAATTTCTTTATTTACTTCTCTTAAATTTTTTACTCGTTCTTTACGCACATTCTCTGGTACTTGTGGCATTCGTGCAGCAGGTGTATTTTTCCGCTCTGAATATGGAAAAGCATGTAGGTAAACTATATTTGTTTTTTTCAGTAAATCAACTGTATCCCGAAACATTTCATCAGTTTCTGTTGGAAATCCAGCAATAATATCAGCGCCAAATGCTATATTAGGCCTCAAGCTCTTCATTTTATGACAAAATTCTATCACTTGTTCTCTGTTGTGACGACGCTTCATTCTCTTTAGTATTAAATTATTACCAGATTGTAAACTCAAATGTAAATGAGGCATAAGTCTTGACTCATTAGCTATTAAATCCATTAATTCGTCGTCAACTTCAGCAACATCGATAGAGGAAAGTCTTAGCCTCTTCAACTCTGGTATATCCTTTAAAACTCTCCTAATCATTGAACCAAGTGATGGCTTACCCAACAAATCTGTACCAAAGTCAGTAATATCAACCCCTGTAAACACTACTTCTTGATATCCATTTTCTACAAAGATCCTGATTTGCTCTATAATACTGTTTATTGGCACAGATCGATTATTCCCTCTTGCCTCAGTAATTGAACAAAATGTGCAGCTATGATTACAACCATTTTGAATTTCAATAAATGCCCTTGACTTATCTTCAAATCCATTAATTAGAACAGGTTCTACTTGGTTATCACTGACCAAGATTTTATCGTCATTTAGTAAGTAATTTTCAGCTTTTAGCTTATCTTGATTACCGAGCACTTTACTTACACCAGGAATGCTACTGTAAACTTCTGGATCCAACTGAACAGCACAACCAACTACGATAATTTCTTTATTTGGATCATTTTTGTAAATCTTACGTATCTTTTGCTTTACCTGACGTTCTGCTTCGTTTGTCACTGCACAGCTATGCACCACAACAACATTTTCTCTCTTTGCTTTTTTTAATGCTTCTTTGATTAACTCGCTCTCGTAAAAATTTAGACGACAACCAAATGTTATCACTTCATTCATGTTAGTATTTTTTGCTTTAATAGACCTAAATTATATCAAATATCCAAGCAAAGTCTCTTGCATGACTATTTTTTTGTAAATAAATGCTATGCAAGCAGCAGACACTGGGATCTCAACGATTTTCACTCAGACACAGTATCACTCCTTTGCTGAGAGGTTGTCCGGAAACAAGTAAAAGGCTATAATATCTGAAATTTTAGTACGGGGTAAAGATGAGAAAAAAGTATCCAACAGATCTAAGCGAAAGGGAATGGGCAAGAATAGAAAAACACTTCAGAGTATCATACAAGAAAGGAGGAAGGCCGCCAAAGTATAGCAAAAGAGAAATATTAGAAGCAATTTTCTATGTATTGCGTACAGGGTGTCAATGGCGGTATTTACCAAATGATTTTCCGCTATGGAAGACTGTGTATGAGCAGTTCAGGCAATGGAAGAAGCAGGGAATTTTTGAGAAAATGAATTATGAAATTACAAAATATAGTAGAAGAAAAATAGGAAGGAATGAGCAGCCGAGTGCCTGTATAGTAGATAGTCAATCTGTAAAGACTACAGAAAAGGGGGGATCAAAGGCTATGATGGAAGTAAAAAAGTAAAGGGTAGAAAAAGGCATATAATTACAGACACTCAGGGTTTTATACTAGGTTGTTACGTAGGCGCTGCTAACGAAAATGATAGAGATGGTATTAAAATAGCATTAAACAATATGAGAACAAAATATACTAAAGTTAAAAAAATGTGGGCTGACATGGGATACCAAGGAAGAAATTTAAAGAATCACACAAAGGAAGAATATGACATAGATATTGAAATTGTTACAAGGCCTCCATGTAGATTTTGGGTGCACAAAGATACGCCACCTGAGCTACTACCAACAAGAGAACAAGGGTTTAAAGTACAGCCAAGAAGATGGGTTGTAGAAAGGACTTTTGCTTGGGTTAATAGGAATAGAAGGCTATCGAAGGAGTATGATTTACTCACAACATCCACTGAGAATTTCATATACCTAGCTATGAGTAGGGTTATGTTAAAGAGGGAATATGCTTGAATTTACTTGTTTCCGGACAACCTCTAACTTTGCTATTTTTCTCTCTAGATTCTTGCAAAGTTCTACAAGATTAACCACATTACCTCACGTTTTCTCTATGATTATTTTTTTAGATTACTTGTCTACCTTATTTGCCGTTCTCCTGAACGAATATACATAAGCTATAAAAACTATCTAATAGCTACCCAAAACCCTTATTTCCCACTCAAGTTCAACATTAAATTTATCCTTTACTGCATCTTTTACTTTGTTGCCAAGGTTTTCCAAGTCAGATGCAGTTGCATTATCGTAATTGAGCAAGAAGTTACAATGTTTCTTAGAGATTCTAGCTCCACCAATATTTAACCCTAGGCAGCCAGATTTATCAATTAACTCCCATGCTCGGTAGTTTTTTGGATTTTTGAATATGCACCCAGCAGTTTTTCCTCTTATTGGCTGGCTTTTATTTTTCCTCTCAATAACTTCCTTTAACCTTTGCAGTATAAGCTCATACTCTGAGTTTACTCCTTTAAACTCAGCTTCAACAAAAATCCAATTTCCTTTTAGGCTATGTCCACGGTAAAAATACCCCATTTCTTCGCTGGAGAACTCATATAGGTTTCCATCCTCTAGATTCACTGCTTTTATGGATTGTACAACGCTTGCGATGTCACTACCATACGCACCTGCATTCATTTCTATTCCGCCACCAACTGTTCCTGGAATTCCAACTAGAAACTCAAGTCCACTAATTTGTTGCTCTCCTGCAAAGTAAGCAAGGTTCCTGAGCAGCGCAGCACCACCTGCAACAATGGAGTTGTTACCTTTACTTTTTATATATGAAAATTCCTTACCCAATTTTACTATTATTCCTCGAATGCCACTATCCCGCACTATTATGTTGGATGTTGCACCGATAACGTTGATTGGCAACTCAGTGTTTTTAATCAAGCATGTTAAATCTTCAATATCACGTGGTTTAAATAATATATCAGCTCGTCCACCGACATTTAACCACGTTGCTTTAGACATTAAGATGTCATAACGATAGACTCCACGTACTTTAGGTAAGCTTATAAGCATTTTGATTTCAACTCTAACCCTGCATCCATACCCATTTTCTCCGCATCTTCTATAAATGAAGTGCGCTCAGTGAAGTATATATTTTTTTCATCTGCCAACATACAACGAAGATGTAGCATATTTTCGCTCACATATTCAGCCAAAGCTGCAAGTGGTTTAAAACATGAACCATTCACTGTCTTCATAAAACTGCGCTCTGATTTCACTCTTATAAAAGACATATTATTATTAATTTTCTCTAAAAGATCGATAATTTTTACATCATTCCTTCTACATTGAATACAAATCGCTCCCTGTCCCACTGCACTTAACATAACTTTTGGTGGCAATACCTCTGTAATTAAGTGATGTTTTTCTAATCTTATGAGCCCTGCTTCAGCTAAAATTATTCCATCAAAACTTTGATTTTGCAATCTAGTTGTTACATTTCCACGTAACGGTACTATATTTAAATCTGGTCTAAAATTTAGTAACTGAACTTTTCTTCTTATTGCAGAAGTGGCAATAATAGCCTGTTGTGGCAAAGACTCAAGGCTATTGTGTTTATGAGAAATAAACGCATCGCGTGGACTTAGCCTTTCTAAAACACAAGGAATTGTTAAGCCCCCTGAGAAAAACGCAGGCACATCCTTTAACGAATGAACTGCCATATCTATATTATTTTCGAGCAATTCAGCCTCAATTTCTTTAATGAATAATCCTTTACCTCCTATTTCAGCAAGATTTGCGTTTGCATACTTATCTCCAGAAGTTTTTATCTTAACAATTTCAATAGATAAGTTAGGAAAAGAGTCCAGCAACTTTTGTTTTGCTTCCAAAGCCTGGGCAACTGCAAGCTTGCTTCCTCTGGTACCTATTTTGACTAGCATATGTACGACTGTTTGAATACCAAACCTTAACCTAATTAATTATTTAAACACTTTGGTAACGTGTATCGCATGAACTTCGGTTAGCCTCTCTCTGATGTCATCCGAGTAGCTGATTACTTGGATCCAGTTTATATGAGCCTTTGCATTTATTGTACTTTAACTTAAAACCAAAAGCAACTTTGCCTTTACAAAATAATAACCTTTTATATGCATAAATAAGCTTACTGGATTCTAGTGTCAAGCTACTTGCATGACAAGGTATAAACCTTATCGTCATACCACCGCGAACCGTCATACCGTCACGGTATCTCTAGATCCCGCTAACACGTAGCGGGATGACGAATTATTTAACCGTCATACCGCGATTCATTCGCGGTATCTCTAGATCCCGCTAACAAGCAGCGGGATGACGGTTGTCGTTTAGCTATAAATATTAAAAAATTTACCAAGCGAAAAAAAAGGCAAAAGAAGCCCCGTGGTGGTTGGCTATTTACTATGTACTAAAATATCGGCGTTTTTTTTATTCTAAAACGCTTGATTAAGAGCGATTTAGCTGCTTTTAACTTGCAACTAACCTACACCGCAAGTGTTTAAGAAATTTACTAAACAGGAAAAAAGGCAAAGAAACCCCGTAGTAGCTAGCATTCAAATTCTCCCTTGTCAATTTGACGTTTTTTGCTGTCTTAAACGCTTTGTAAGCGCGTTTCGGCTTATATAGGTAAAAACCTAAAAATTTTTAAAGACATGCGATGCACGCAGTGCGAAAAATTAAACATGAGACGCCAAATACCCTAAGTTTTTTGTCATTAACCTGCACAGATTGCGAAGATAAATAAATAGCTTCAGTACCATGATAGGGGGGCTGACAAAGCTTGTCAAGGAATTTTTATGGCCTAGCGTCACGTGCTGGAATGACATTTGGGAATATGTTATCCGTTTGTCACTTCTAAATGATAAGAGCCTCAATGAATTTATTAGTTTATTACATGTCTCTTTTCATGTATAAATCTATAGAAAGTTTTATACGGAAGTTGTTTTATGAGCAAAATTATAGAAATCAGAGCACCAAAAACTCTTGGTGGTGAATCAGTTACAGAAGGTATAGTAAAAATAAAGAAGGGTATTGGAGAAGCAGTAAAAGTAGATGACTTGATCTTTGAAATTGAAACTGACAAAACAGCACTCGAATTAACTGCAGAAGCTTCAGGGCAAATAACTGAATTTCTTATAAAAGAAGATGATGTAATAAGTCCTGATCAATTGTTAGCAAAGCTTTCCATGGGAGAAGTAAAAGAGGAAGCGAGAAAAGAAGATAAAAGCGAAAGTGCTGCTAAAAAAGATGCTCCATCAGCTCGTAAAATTATGGAAGAAAATGCAATCAGTGCAGAAAGCGTCAAAGGAACTGGCATGGGAGGCAGAATAACAAAAGCAGATGTGATAGGCCATATGAACAAAGCTGAACAACCTGCAATAAAACAATATGAATTGCCAAAAAGTGTAGTAAATGGAGAGCAAAGAGAGGAACGAGTAAAAATGAGCAAAATAAGGCAAGTAATTGCCGCTCGTTTGAAAGCATCGCAAAATACTGCTGCAATACTGACCACGTTCAATGAAATTGACATGAAAAATGTCATGGATCTAAGAGCAAAATATAAGGACGCCTTTGAAAAAAAATATGGAATAAAACTTGGTTTTATGTCGTTTTTTATAAAGGCAACGGTGCAAGCATTGAAAGAAATTGCTGAAATTAACGCTGAAATCTCAGGCGATGAAATCATATATAAACATTACTATGACGTAGGTGTTGCTGTTGGCACCGATAAAGGTCTTGTTGTACCAGTTATTCGGGGTGCCGATCAGATGTCATTTGCAGAAATTGAGTTGACTTTGGTTGCTCTTGGCAAAAAAGCTCGCGAAGGTAAATTACAAGTATCAGAAATGGAAGGTGCAACATTCACTATCTCAAACGGCGGAGTATACGGTTCGCTTCTTTCTACTCCGATAATAAACCCTCCGCAATCTGGAATACTTGGAATGCATTCAATACAAAACAGGCCAGTTGCTGTTGGTAATGCAGTAGAAATCAGACCTATGATGTACATTGCTCTCTCTTACGATCACAGAATAGTTGACGGCAAAGGAGCAGTAACTTTCCTCGTTAAAATAAAAAATTATATAGAAGATCCAAATAGATTAGTTTTGGAAGTGTAGCTCAAATGAATTGTTGTTAATCCAGTATTGCTAAAAACCTAAATGTCATCTAGTTCTGCCAGCAGTTTAGCAACTTCCGGATGATCAGGGCCATAATGTTTCTCAAAAATAGGCAAGGCCTGTTCAAGCAATTTCTCTTGTTTCTTGTGATCGCCCAAAGCGCCATAGGCAATACCTGTTTCTTTTTGATTGCTAAAGCCCGTTCAAGTAACTCCTTTTGTTTTTTATAGTCACCTAAATCCACATGAGAGATACCAAGGTTTGTCAGAGTAATAGCGACTTCAAAATAATCGGGGCCATAATGTTTCTCTTGAATTACTAAGGCTCGTTCAAGCAACTCTTTTGCTTTCTGAGGATTACCTAAAGCATAATGAGCGGTGCCGAGATTTGTTAGTATGGCAGTAACTTCGAAATGGTCAGGGCCATAACGTTTTTCATTAATTGCTAAAGCCCGTTCAAGCAATTCCTTTTGTTTCTTATGATCACCCAAATCCCCATAAGCGATACCGAGGTTTGTTAGTGCTATAGCAATTGTGAAATGATCGGGGCCATAATGTTTCTCAGAAATAGGTAAAGCCCGTTCAAGCAACTCCTTTTTTTTCTTGTGATCACCTAAATCTCCATAAGCATTACCTAGATTTATCAGTGTTTTAACAACTCCAGAATGACCAAAGCTATAATGTTTCTCTTGAATTATTAAAGCTCGTGCAAGCAGCGTTTTTGCTTTCTTGGGATCGCCTAAAACTATGTAAACGCCACCTAAGTTTGTCAGTAGTTTAGCAACTATAAAATGATCAGGGCCATAATGTTTCTCTTGAATTATTAAAGCCCGCACAAGCAACTCCTTTTTTTTCATGATTACCTGACGCACCATAGGCAATACCAAGATTTGCAAGTGGTATAGCAACTTCAGGATGATCAGGACTGTAGTGTTTCTTAAGGACGGGTAAAGCCCGTTCAAGCAACTCTTTTGCTTTTTGAGGAGTACCTAAAGCCCTATAAGAGTTACCAAGGTTTGCCAGTGTCCTAGCAACTTCGAAATGGTCAGGGCCATAATGTTTCTCTTTAATTGTTAAAGTCCGTTCAAGAAGCTCCTTTTGTTTATCATGATTGCCTAAAGTCCCGTAGGAACTACTTAGGTTTGTCAGTATGGCAGCAACTTCGAAATGGTCAGGGCCATAATGTTTCTCAGAAATAGGTAAAGCCCGTTCAAGCAACGTCTTTTTTTTCTTGTGATCACCTAAATCCCCGCAAGCGATACCGAGGTTTGTCAGTGCCGTGGCGACTATAAAATGATCAGATCCATAATGTTTTCTAAAGATAGGTAAAACCCGTTCAAGCGACTCCTTTTGTCTTCTAGGATTACCCAAGTAATAATATCCATCACTCATTCGTATTAACAAATCCACAAGATAATCCTTCTCTATTGTTTGCTTTTCTAAAGGATTTTTTCCTAGCCAATCATCTATATGTGATAAGAACGTTTCTAAATGTGGTAACAACTGTCGTTTCTTAGCATAATCTTCTAATTTGTCACTGTCGTCAGGGAAGCTTTCTTTTAATAATTGAAAAACGGTTTTTATATCTTTTTTAATTTTTCCACTTTCCTTTGACTTTAGCCTAATTACATCTTGTACTAAACAGTGAATAGAAACACTACTACTCTGCTCATTGGACACTAGCATCGAATATCTCAATAATATACCTAATACTTCTTCAAAAGGTTTTTCTTCAGAATTGTTCTCTACAATCTCAGGAAATATTCTTAACAAATCTTTAGGAATATCATTGTCTAAATATGCACAAGCTACTAACAACTTGCTTGCTAGTTTAGACTCATTACGAATTGCGTCCATTGTAATATCCCAAGTAATAAACACAGGCTCATGGTTAGAATCCTTAGGTAGTGTTTTATGAGATAATAAATAAAGCTTCCTTTCTGCATAAATTTCTAAGTAACGTGAGATAGTCATTTTGTTTTCTTTGATGTAAGCGCAAGCCTGAGCTAATGCCAAAGGTAATCTAACTAACTTTTCTGCCAATATACCTATATTTGGCCTATCGCTTTCTGAAACCTGGCCTAGAATTTTCTTAACATATAATTCTGATTCTGGAGGAGTAAAAACGTCTACACCTATACTCCCTTGTGGCCATTCAGTATTACGAGACGTAACTATTATTTTGCCGCCTTTTGTAGGTCTGAGCTTAGAAATGACTTCATAATTTGATACATTATCATAAATCAACAACCAGCCTTCACGTTTAGAATCTTCTAGCCAGTTTTTCACATAATAAGCTCGCTGTGCAATAGAAATGTTGTCTTCATCGTGAATAATATTTAATTTTCTTCCTAAATTAACATATTCACTGAGTAGTTGATCTTCATCTTTTGCATTAAACCAACATATTGCCTTGTATTCTTTCCCATGTTTTTGAATAAAATCTAGCACTGACTGTGTTTTACCTACTCCACCTAACCCGTACAAAGCAGTTAATATAACTGGCTCATTTTTTGTCTTTAGATGATTTACTATTTCTTCATTGAGATATTCTCGTTCAATGAAATTTCCACTAGCTATTTTAGGTGGAATGTTCCACCGTTCAAATAGATCTTCTCTAGGTTTGAGACTATAAAGATGTTCTATAGCTTCCCTAAAATAATCGTCTTTTCTTGTTAGATAAGAAACTTTGCTACCCTTTTGTGCCCACCATTTCTCTACCTTGTCAAATACACGGACAAAAACCGTATCAATATCTTCTTCCCCTGATATTTTGTATATATTCCCTATTTCTTTCTTAATAATATCATCTAATTTTGAATGATTAGGTTGATCAACTACAAACCTTATTCTAAGTAAAAAATCTTCTATTTCATCGTCACTACCACAACTGAAGTATTTTTTCAGTTCAGTATGATTTTTTATTTTGTAGCACGTTCCTTTTTGACCTTCATAAATATTTAAAGTGTTATCATTTGTTAACTTTGACTCTTCCAGATACTTCTCTAATGTTTCTACGCTTCCTTGCTTCTCTGTACCTTTTTTTAGGTTCACATTGACATTAGTATGAATGACAAGCGTAATATCACTGTTCTTACACTCAGGGTTTTGCTTAATCTCAGGATGAGATTCAAAATATTTGTTTAACCCGAAATCTTCTTTCTGTTGCTTTCTATCATTTCCATCAATAAACAAATCTTCAAAAGTAATATTCTTCGAAGAGCGATGTGTATTGCAGTGCTTAGCTTGAACCAAGATAATTCTCGATTTGTTCTTCTGATCTTTATACTCAAAAAAAATATCATCAAAGGCTCCAAAACCTTCTATGTTTGATGCTAACCAAAAGTCAATTTTACTACTTAACCCATGAAGTAGATACAGCATTAATAATTTTACTTCATACTTGCGACCATGATCACCTGTTGATGTGCCATCTCTCTTCTTAAATGTACGATTACTAAGTACTTCAGACTGTTTGTTTTCTACATTCATACCCTACTAAACCTACGAATAACTTCTTTCTATAAAAAATTAAAGTCACCAAGTGCCTAAGATAATGCAACAGATTCTTTAACATTGTAATAACAGTGCCGAACAGGGTCAATTTTGTTTGCTGTCTTAAGCATAAAGATTCCCCGAATCTAATATGTCATTGCTGTAGGCTGCATTTAGTAATATAATCTCATATTAAATAAGACTTTACTTAAGTTTATGCTAGATTCTCCGCTAATTTTGACAGCCATTCTTATATTTTTTATTTTTACGTTGTCATTCTTTTTTATAAGAAAGATATTTGGATCAACAAACAAGAAGATAATAAAATCCTTTAGGAAAATTGTTCAGCAAATAAATGCATTAGAAACAGAAATGCAGAGCTTATCTGATGAGGAGCTTGCTGGTAAAACTGAAGAATTCAATCGAGAATTGAAAAATGGGAAAACGTTAAATGATCTTCTCGTACCTGCATTTGCAGTTGTGCGTGAAGCCTCTCGAAGGTTTCTTAACATGAGGCACTTTGATGTTCAACTGATTGGTGGAATGGTGCTCCACAATGGCATGATATCAGAAATGAAAACAGGAGAGGGAAAGACACTCGTTGCAACTTTAGCAGCATATCTAAATTCCTTAGAAGGGAAAGGCGTACATGTCGTAACTGTTAACGACTATCTTGCAAAACGAGACACAGAGTGGATGAGCAAATTATATAATTCTCTTGGGGTTTCTGTTGCGTTTATTACGAATAACTTGACAGACGAAGAGAGGAAAGAGGCTTACAGTGCAGATATCGTGTATTCCACAAATAACGAGCTTGCCTTTGATTACCTGCGAGACAATATGAAATTTTCTCAAGAAGACATGGTTCAGAGAGGCTTTCACTACGGAATAGTTGATGAAGTGGACTCAATACTCATTGATGAAGCTCGCACTCCGCTTATTATTTCTGGCCCGGTTGAGGAAAACAATCAGATATATAAGCATATCAATAAAATAGTAACCAAATTAATTGACTCCGATTATGAAGTAGATGAAAAAGGTAGAACGGTATTCTTGACTGAAGATGGTATTTCACGAGTGGAGGAACTACTAAGGTCATACAATCTCATTCCTGAAAATTCCTCGCTCTATGATACTGACAGCATGATAATGACTCATTATATAGACCAAGCATTACGTGCATATAAGCTGTTTACTGCTGATAAAGATTATATAGTAAAGGATGGCAAGGTAGTGATTATTGATGAATTTACTGGGCGTATGATGGAGGGCAGGAGATATTCCGATGGTCTTCATCAGGCACTTGAAGCGAAGGAGAATCTTGAAATTCAGCATGAAAACCAAACTTTAGCATCGGTCACATTTCAGAATTACTTTCGTATGTACAATAAACTTTCCGGAATGACGGGAACAGCAGCAACAGAGGCAGAAGAGTTTCGTGATATATACAGATTAAATGTAGTAAAAATTCCAACCAATGTACCTGTAAAAAGAGTTGATATTGATGATGAAATTTACGGTACAGAAAAGGAAAAATTTAATGCTGTGTTGAAGTTTATAGAAGAATGCTACAAACGCCTTCAACCGGTCCTTGTTGGCACGGTGAGCATCGAAAACTCTGAGAAGCTTTCTGCGCTTTTGCAAAGCCATTCTCTTAAGCATTCAGTATTAAATGCTCGTTATCATGAACAAGAGGCGTACATAATAGCGCAAGCTGGAGTGCCAGGTAGTATCACTATAGCAACTAACATGGCAGGACGTGGAACTGATATTCAGCTTGGTGGAAATGCTGAAATGATTGCAAAGGTGGAGCTAAAGAAGATAAAAAATGCTGATGAAAGAGAAAAAAAATACCAAGAAATAGTTGAAAGAGTAAAAAAAGATAAGGAAATTGCTATAAAAGCTGGTGGTTTATGTGTGGTTGGAACCGAAAGACATGAAAGCAGGAGAATAGATGATCAATTACGCGGCCGTTCTGGTCGTCAGGGGGATCCTGGACTTTCTAAGTTCTTTTTATCGCTCGAAGATGACCTAATGAGAATATTTGGCTCTGATAGAATGAGAAGTTTTTTACAAAAAGTAGGGCTAAAGAATAACGAAGCTATTCATCATCCATGGATCAATAAGGCACTCGAGAAAGCACAAAAGAAAGTTGAAGCTAGAAACTATGACGTGCGGAAATCTCTACTTAAGTTTGATGACGTAATCAACAACCAACGTAAAGTTATTTTTAAGCAGAGAAACAATATCTTAGGCAACGAAATTAATGATTTACTTGAAGTATATAGCGAAGTAAATGAGAGCGTAATAGAAGGTATAGTCCAAAGTGGCTATTATGAGGATTATATTGAAGATATAGTCAAAGAATTCCATACAAGGTATGGAATAACGCTTGATAAAGAAGATTTAGCAAAGTTTTTAAACAAACAAGAAGCTTTGGATTATATAAATGATAAGATACAAGAATTTTTTACTGAGAAAGAAAAATATTTCAACAGTCAGCACACTACAGATTTGTGGAATACGATCGTGAAGCAAATGATGATAATGACACTTGATCATTTATGGAGGGAACACCTTTCAGTTCTAGAGAGCCTAAGACAAAGCATAAGCCTACGTGCCATGGGGCAGAAAGATCCACTGAATGAATTTAAACGCGAAGCTTTCTTGATGTTTGAGTCAATGCTTGAAAAATGGAAGGAACTCACCATTCACCGCCTAGCGCACTTTAAGTTGGCAGATAACCAAGAGATAGGCAATAGGTTACATTCTGCTAGAAATAGCAGACTTCCCAAAGTCTCAAGAAACGACAAGTGCCCTTGTAATTCTGGAAAGAAGTACAAACACTGCCACGGCGCGGTTACTGTGGTGAATTAATAATTATGGTTGTACAGTTTGTTTATTTCCATCAACATTACTGCAGCTAACCTCACTTAGCTTACTGTTTAATGGTATCCGTTCAGGAGAGTGGTTTAAGAAACAATAGATAGGAGATTTGTATCCGTTCAGGAGAGTGGTTTAAGAAACAATAGATAGGAGATTTTGGAAAGGATTGAGACCCCTTTGTTTCCAAGTTAAGTATAATGAAATTATCCGCTCAAGGAATGTATTTCCCCGCTTTGATTGTGTAAAATATGAGTTTTTGCGATAAACGACATAATGCCGAATTTGCCGTTCAGCGTGGTTATTTGTCAGCGGAATATTTTCTGGGTCATCTAAAAATTTCCACATCATTCTTTCAGATCTCAGAACATTTTTTGCAACTCGAGAGGCTCCAATTGCTTCAGGTAAACGAGATATCTCCTTCAAGTAATACTTTGTACGTTTTCTTAATTTTCTGGCACGTCTGACAAACCTCAAAACATCTATCTCACTTTTTAGTAAAGCTTTTTTTAGTGCAAATAATTCAGTGGCCACGTTTCTCAAGTAACAACCCAGAACTTTAACTTCAATATTCCAACTATGTGCTAATCTTTCAAAATCTCTTGATAAATGTGCCCAACAGATTTGCCTGTTTTTATCGGCAAAATAATTGTATGCTGCATACCTGTCAGTTATTACCAAGCTATTGCGATTGCAGAATTTACTATTTTGTAAAACTTTCATTCCTCTTGACTCTGTAAATTTTACAAAACTTGCCGTATTGCTTGCAAACATCCAACACCAAGCGAGTTTACCTTTGTTATAATGGCTCGTTTCATCAATATGTAGAACTTTACTCCTACTTATCTCTTGTTCGATCTGCTCATACATTTTTTTGCATTTTGAAGCAACTCTATGTTCACTATTTGATATGCTACCGACGCTTATGTTCAAATTGAAGATATCATTTACGACACTCGCTATTTCGCGTTTTGAATTTTTGTAGAATCCGCTGAACGCTGCAATTATTGACTTAACCCTTGGACCAAATGTATCTGGCGTAACACCTTCTGGTAACTTGCTACTTCTTCTCTTTCCGCATCTCCGACAACGGCCATGTTCTAACTGATATTCCACTACATAAGGCTTGATTTCTGGAAGATCAACTTTCTGATGAATATATGGTTTTTCACGTATTGCAATTTCTCCTCCGCATTCGCAAGTATTAGGCAACTCTATCTTTACTACTTTATCTGCATCCATGTTGGCGCGAAAACTTCCTTTATGACCAACCTGACCGCCAATATTCCTTTCGCTTTTCGGCTTATTCTTTTTTATTTTATACAACTCTTTGGAACTTGGTATTGATGAATTTTTTGAGCTTAAACCGAGTCTTTCTCTTAACTCAGCATTTTCTATCTTTAAAGCCTTATTTTCTGCTTTTAAACTTTCATTCTCTTTTTCCAATCTTTCTATTTTTGCTTCTAACCTTTCTATTTTTTGCTGTAAATTTTTGCAAAGTTCTAAAAGGTTTACCATATTATTTCACTTTTGCTCTATGATTATCTTCTTAGATCACCTTGTCTACCTTATTCTGCCACTCCGCTGAACGGATACGTTTAATGAATGCTCTGATGACTTATATGCAACCCCATAGGAAATTCCACCAACGATCAGTGCAGATGCCACAGTAATTCCAACTATTGCTAGTGCAGGTAATGCAGTAGCATAAATGAGTGCTAATGGAGCAACAATGGCAGCTAATATACCTACAGTAATTCCTGCTGTTATAGCTTCAGGTCTATGAATAAATGATGGATCTGCACCATAATTTAGCAGAAGTTTCGCTACTTTTGGATGTTGATAATTTAGTCTTGGATGTTCACCATGAGTGTAATAAACAGCATAATATAAAGGAGTTCTTCCGTCTTTATCTTGTGCATTAACGTCTGCTCCCTCTTCTAGCAAAACTTCCTACTACTTGTGTGTATCCATTCTCAGCAGCATAATGTAAAGGACTTCTTCCATATCTGTCCACTACATTAACATCTGCCTCTTTTTTTATAAGATGTTTTACTACTTCTATATGACCACTATAAGCAGCATAATGCAAAGGAGTCCCTTTATCTTCATTTTGTGCATTAACGTCTGCTCCTTCTTCTAGCAAAACTTCTACTACTTGTGCATGCCCATGCTGAGCAGAATAATGTAAGGAGGTTTTTTCCCATTCATCTTGTACATTAACATTAGCTCCGTTTTTTGTTAAGTATCTTACTACTTTTTCATAGCCATTTTCAGCTGCTATAAGTAATAAATTGCACTTGAGCACTATAAACGTGTAATTTATATCAAATTCGTTTTTTTCCACTCATCATATGTAAGTTGATTTTCCTGCTGCAGCTTATCTTTAATTCTATCAATTAAATTTTCCTTACTCAGATCTGGACTACTGTTGACTTCTTGTAGTGTTAACCTTAATGTCATTTCCTTCTCCAAGATATAAAATTTTATTATGGCATATGGAGTGGATTATGTCAATGAAAAACTAAGAAACTGGTTCTTCTTTTTTTCTATAGCTTTAGGTTTACCTACAATTTGAAAAACAACAAATTCGTCATTCCGCTACTCGTTAGCGCCTCGGCGGTATGATGTAGGGAAACCTTTCTTGGGTTAGCTATAAAGTTAAAATTCGACCAGGGCAGCCGCAATAAGGTAGCAAACGCCATCATGTCTTTAGGAGAGTTTGCTAATGAAGGCTCTTAAGTTGACGCCATTGCCTGAACGGATACGCCAATTTTTATGTTCATTTGTAACCGTTTATTATTTTACACCCCAGTCTTTTTCAAATATTGCTAGTCCTTGGTCAGTAAGTGGGTGATTAATTAATTGTCTAAGTACTTTTGCTGGCACAGTAATTGAATCAGCACCAAGCCTTGCAGCTTCTATTACATGCGCTGGGCTTCTCACTGATGCAACAAGAACTTTAGTATCAAAACCGTAATTAGAATATATAGTACATATATCTTCTATTAGCGATAAGCCATCATAGCTTATATCATCAAGGCGACCAATAAAGGGGGAAATAAAACAAGCACCGACCTTAGCGGCAAGCAGTGCTTGTCCAGGAGAAAAACATAATGTGATGTTAACAGGTATTTTATGCTCTGTCCATAACTTTTTACAAGAAATTAATCCTTCATGTGTAAGAGGTAATTTGATCACAACATTATCAGCAATTTTTGCTAAATTCAGACCTTCTGTGATCATCTCTTCATGGCTATCTGCAACAACTTCAACACTAACAGGCCCTTTTATAATAGAGCATATCTCACGCACTAAATCCTCGTATTTATCTTTACGCCCGGACTTTGCTATTAAAGAAGGATTAGTTGTTATGCCGTCAATGAACTCCTTTAGTTCTTTAATTTCATTTAAATCAACGCTATCAAGAAAAATTTCCATATTAATCTCCTATAAAAAAAATACCCTTGCAAAATCTTGTCATCCTACCGCTTGACTTACAACCGTATGAACTTCCTGCGTTGTAAACATCAAACGGCCGATAACACAACTGTACAAATATTGAGACATAAGAGTAATTTGTACCAAGAAAAAAGATGTCATCCCAGTGCCCAGACCCCTTAGACAATGTACCATCTTTTGATTTTGTCCATTCTGGGCGGGGTTTTCAAGTTCTTTGATCTTAAATACTACATCTACTTTATCAAGATCAATGTTGACTTCTTTTACTAATGTCCTAATAAGACTACGTTTGGCTTGCCAATCTAGGTCCGATTTAACACTAGAATAAAAGCCCTTTATGCTATTTGTAATAAGATTCATTTTCTGCCGTATTCCCTTTTACCTTTTTCTTCTCTCCTTTAATCTCTTTTAAACGTTCCTTCATTTTTTTTATTGCCTGCTTAAAGTCTTCCTTACTTATAGTTAGTGCATACTTTGTTGCCGTAAAAACTTCTGGTACCCAAACAATTGTAATAAGTATACACAATCTTTGTCAACTATTTTCGGCACTGGTATATTGACCTTACCCAGAAAAAGTGGAGAGAAAGAAAAGAGTTTTTTTGGGTAAAATAAAATTTTGGAGGATTAGAAATGGTAAGAGAATATACGGCAGAATTCAAATTGGAAGCTGTTAAGCTGGCAAATGAACAAAGAAAGGTAGGTCAACCAGTTGCAAAAGTAGCAAGAGATCTAGGAATAAGAGATAGTGTATTAGGAAAATGGATGAAGAAATATAACGAAAAAAAGTCAGCGGCAAATGCATTTCCAGGTAGAGGTAACATGGCTCCTTACAACAAAGAGAGGTTTGATTTACAAAGAGAGTTAGCAAGAGTAACAAGGGAAAGAGACATTTAAAAAAAAGCCCTGGCCAGTCAAAAAGAGTAAAATATTTTTTTATAAAAGAGCATAGTAACTGCTATAAAGTACAGGAATTATGTAGGATTTTCTGCTAGTGGCTACTATAAGTGGACCACAAGAAAAATAAGCAGTAGAGAATCAGCAAATAAAGAGCTACTCGAAGCTATTCAAAAAATATATCAAGTTTCTAAATGTAGATATGGAGCTCCTAAAATTCATGCTGAATTGAAGGCTTTGGGTAAAAGTTGCAATTTGAAAACGGTGCAAAGTATTATGCAGAAAAATGACATCAGGGCTATACTGAGAAGAAAGTTTAAAATTAAAAAACAACAAACAGATAATAGAGCTGTAGCTCCCAATATACTAGATCAAAACTTTATTGTTGATCAACCAAATAAAGTATGGGATTACTTACATCAAAACCAAGGAGGGATGGCTATATTTGGCAGCAATAATTCTCACGTATGGTAGTTAATGAGTAGTGCAATAAATAAACAATTGGTTATGAACTCTTTATTAATGGCCATTAATAGGCGTAAACCTGTTAAAAATCTACTGCTGCACAGTGACCAAGGTTCACAATATACTGCGCAAGGGTATCAATATCTCTTAGCTGTAAAGAATATAGATGAGTAATAAAGGCTGTTGTTACGACAATTCTGTTGCAGAAAGCTTCTTTAGCTCATTGAAAAGAGAAATACTTATTGATACTTCACAACACTCTGCTCAACAAACTAGAACTGCAATATTTGAATACATAGAAATTTTTTATAACAAACAACGTCACTATTAACTATTGCATTCCAGAACAATTTGATGCATCATTCTTTTTGTAAAAAACATTCCACACTTTCTCTCCACTTTTTCTGGGTAAGGTCAGATGCTATAAACTATAAAAAAATTTCTCCGATAGTTCATATAGCAAGTAATACCAATTCCCATTACAGGGCAAACAGATGGACAATGATGGAAGAAAAGCCATACTGAAGTAAGTAAAATAGCGAGGTTTAAATGGCATTAAGATCAAAATTATTGGATGAAAAAGTAGTAGAATCAGCAAAAGAAATGCTGAAGAAAGTAAGGAATAATGCATATGTTTCAAAAAAACTAAATGCTGTAATTGCAGCAAAAAAGTACAGTATAACGGCTGTAGCAAAAATATATTGCATTTCAAGAAGCGCACTAACTTCGTGGGTAAAACTCTTGAAAATTGGCAGAGAAGAAAAACTGTTTGCTCCTTCACAACGTCGTAGAAAAACTAAATTAAATCAGGCTCAACTACAGCAAATTGAAGAGTGGATAGAAGAAAATCCTAATATCACCATTAAAGAAATGAGAATAAGAATCCAGGAAAAGTTCGGATTAAATATCAGCAAATCTACAGTACACCGCCATATGCAAAAGATGAAATTCTCATATATTACACCAAGACCAGTTCATAATGGACAAGATAAAAGCAAACAAGAGGAATTCAAAAAAAAATCTCAATGGAGCTATTAGCAAGTATCCAGAAAAAGAGCTATTTTTCTTTGATGAATCACGGTTTGGCACACATTCAAAAGTTGGACATGGGTGGTTTAAAAAGGGGATTAGAACACAGGTTAAAACAAAATTAGGTAGGCAAAATTTCTATCTCTATAGTGCAGTTAATCCTAGAAATGGAGAGAGTTCTAGCTTATTTGCACCAAATGTCAACACTGATTGCATGAACATATTTCTTGAGCAAATTTCGCAATATCTAGAAACACGAGAGGCTTTTCTCGTTATGGACTGTGCTAGTTGGCATAGGTCAAAAAATTTAAAGGTACCTAAAAATATCGACATTATATACCTACCTCCATACTCACCTGAGCTAAATCCTGTTGAGAGGCTTTGGTTATATATAAAACAGAACATTTTGCGCAATAAAATATACGATACAATTGCTCTACTTGAGGGTGCTTTGTGCAAATTTATTACTTCTCTTGCCAGCTCCACAATTAAACAACTCTGCAATGTTTCCTATTTGACTGGACAACAATGAGAATTGGTATAAATTCACAAAATGAAGACTATTATTTTTATTACAGGTGTATCTACGGTTGGAAAATCAAGTTTGGCTCATATATTAGGTTCAAAGCTTTTTATGCCTAGAAACTTTGCAATTCCACTAACTATAGCTAACCCAAGAAAGGTTTCCCTACGTCATACCGCCGCGGTATCTCAGCATAGATTCCGCTAACGAGTAGCGGAATGACGAATTTGTTGTTTTTCAAATTGTAGGTAAACCTAAGCCACTTTAGCTATACTTGTAGAGAAAAAAGAATAGATGATGATCCTAAATATTTAATAAATTTGACTACTGAGGAATTTCAAAAATCTCAATTTTTTATTAATTGTGATATGGTACATTCTATCTTCATATAGCTTTCCTCTTCATACCTCAACTAATGAAATCAGAAGCATCAACTCCCTTTTGCAAGCAAGCAGCAATAACAGTGTTCATCATTAGAAATGCAATGGTCATTGGGCCAACGCCCCCGGGTACTGGGGTCATAGCTTTGGCTTTCCCTTTTATTCCTTCAAAGTCAACATCACCTACAAGCTTTCCTACGTTAACGCTATTTATGCCAACATCGATCACTATTGCACCTTTCTTTATCCAGTCTGCTTGAACAAAATTTGGCTTTCCGACTGCTGCAACTACTATATCCGCTTTAGAGCAATATTCAGCTAAATCCTTGCTTTGTGAATGCAAGATGGTGACAGTGCAGTTTTCTTGCAATAGCAGGTAAAACATTGGCTTGCCCACGATATTTGACCTACCAATTACCACTGCGTTTTTACCGGAAAGGTTCTCTTCAACTGACTTAATTAAATGCAAAGAACCTTTAGGAGTGCAAGGTATAAGGCAGTTTTTTTCACCTTTAACTAATTTGCCAACGTTTTCATCATGAAAGCCATCTACATCTTTTTCAACACTTACTGTGTTAATTACTCTGCTTGCACTAATATGATTTGGTAAAGGCAATTGCACTAAAATGCCATGCACAGATGGATCTTCATTTAATTCATTGATTTTTTCAATTAATTCATCTTCTGAAATATTATCAGGCAAAACAATGGTCTCAGAACTTATGCCTATTGATTCTGCTTTTTTCTGTTTGTTGCGAACATAAACCTGACTTGCTGGATTGCTGCCCACGAGAATTACTTTCAGGCAAGGAAAAATGTTATACTCTCTCTTTAAAATATCAATTTTTTGTGATAGCCTCTCACATAGGTCGTTTGCTATTTTTTTACCATCAATAATAATTGTCACTTCCTTGCCACTCCTTAAAGTCGGGTAATTTGATATCAAATAAATCCAATACTTTGCCAACAGAATGATTAATAATATCATCCAACGATTTCGGTTTAATATAAAAAGCAGGCACTGGTGGAGCAATAATTGCTCCCATCTCCGTTAATTTTAACATATTTTGTAAATGCCCAAGATGCAGTGGTGACTCTCGCACCATAAGAACTAACTTTCTTCTTTCTTTTAGCGTTACATCTGCAGCCCTTGTCAATAGATTGGAAGTAACACCTGATGCGATTTCAGACATTGTCTTCATAGAGCATGGTGCTACAATCATCCCTGAGGTTTTAAATGAGCCGCTTGCTATTTTTTCTCCAATCTTTTCTTCAGAATAGTAAAAATCTGCAAGTGATGTAATATCTTCAAGTTTTTCTTTAATCTCGTGAGCTAAAGTTATTTTCCCAGCACGACTTATCACTAAATGAGTTTCATAATCGACGTCTTTCAACGCTTCTAAAATACGCACACCGTAAATAGAACCAGATGCTCCACTTATTCCAATTACAATTCTGCTATTCACTTAACTCTTCTTCGTAGCTCATTCCCAATGCACGTTTATAGGTATCAAGCAATATTTCTTGTTCCTCTCTGTCATCATCATCCATCTTCCTCAGCCTAATAATTTGTTTCATCACTTTTATATCCCAACCTTCATCTGCGGCTTTTGCATATACATCACGAATGTGATCTTGCACATCCCTCTTTTCTTGTTCAAGTTTTTCGATTCTCTCTATGTAACCCTTTAACTCTTCAGCCGTTATTTTTACTGTATCTTCCATGAAACTCCACTAATTGATTGCTGCTACTAGTATTACCAGTTTTTACTTGCACTTCAACAACAGTAATAATATTTTTATCTTTTTTTAAAATCTTAAAGCGAAACCCATACATGGAAAACTCCTCGCCTTCGTCAGGAATGCGCTCTATTTCATTTACAATCATACCTGCTAGAGTTGTAGCTTCTTCATCAGGGAGATTCCAGTATAACTGCCTGTTAATGTCCCTAATAGTAGATTTTCCTTCTATGTGATACATATTATCAGATATTTTCTTTATAAAATTCTCCGTAATCAAATCATGTTCATCCGAAATTTCTCCAACTATTTCTTCCAGTATATCCTCAAGAGTTACAATTCCCTGCAGTGCTCCATACTCATCAATAACAAATGCAAGGTGTTTCCTGTTCTTACGGAAGTTGTGAAGTTGCACGCTGAGCGGTGTACTTTCTGGTATGAACCAAGGCCTTGACATAACTTGGGTAATGTCAACTTCTTCCGCTTTATTATTCTTTTCACGCAAAGCATTTATTAGAGCTTTCACGTGAATTACACCTACAATGTTATCTGGTTCCTTCTGCCATAAAGGTACTCTACTGTGACTGCTGGTTAAAATCTCTCTTATTAACTCTTCTTTATTCCGATCTATATCAAGAGAAAATAGGTTTCTTCTATGGGTCATAATTTGTGATATCTCTGTCTCAGCCAAATCAAGTATGCTGCTTAGCATATCTAAATCCTGTTGCAACATAGTTCCTTCACTGCGGTGAAGAGTAATCATATTACGCATTGCATCCGCTGCAGATATCACCTCCTTATCTTTATGCAGCCCACATAATTTTAGGATGAGGTTAACAATAAATTGAATACCTAGTGTCAATGGAGAAAAAATCTTTACAAAAAACAATACAAAATAAGCAGAAAATGATGCAAATTTTTCAGGATTTTGAATAGCATAAGTTTTTGGTAGAACTTCGCAGAACAATAAAATACAAAATGTCATTATAATTGTTGATAGGAGAATGCCCTCATTTCCAAAAAGATTGATAAATATTGCTGTAAATAAAGCAGAGCAAGTAATATTAATAATTGTATTGCCGAGCAATACCGTTCCTATTGTCAATTCTTTCCTATTTAATAAGCGATCTATTACCCTGGCTTTTTTGTTACCGTCTAGCTTTAGCTTATTAACTCGAGAACGGCTAATTGAGGTTAAGCCTATTTCTGCTCCTGAGAACAAAAACGATAAAACTAACAAAACAAAAATTGCTGATGATACTAAGACCAATAACCAATCCATTAAAGTACGATGTTATTGTGATAAAAAATAAAATTAATTTTACATGTTATGAGAGGCATTTGCAAGCCTGAATTTATATTGCCGAATTTTATATACCTTTAATCTTAAAAAACAAATCATAAAGCATATTACACGCTGCGTTCACATGCTCATCCTCAATGATAAGTGGTGGGGTTACCCTTACTACTTTGTTGTTTAAAACCCTAGTTATTATTAAACCTTTATCAAGAGATCGACTAATAATTTTATCAGCTACAGGAGTTGCTAGTTCTATTCCCATTAGTAACCCTTCTCCACGAACTTCTAAAATCATCTCAGGAAATTCTTTAGCTAAAAGCAACAGCTTTTCTTTTAAATCTTTACTAATTTTTTTAACATGATCAAAAAAGCCTTCTTTTAGCATTATATCGAGCACTGCATTACCAACAGTCATGGCAAGTGGATTGCCACCATAGGTTGATCCATGAGTTCCTGGAGTGATTGCTTCTGCTATATAATCTTTCACTAAACATGCAGCTAAAGGAAAACCGTTACCCATAGCTTTTGCACAGGTTAGCATATCAGGTTCAATGCCGACATTTTGATAATGAAATAAAGAACCGATGCGTCCATATCCGCACTGCACTTCATCAAAGCACAAAATTATTCCTTGAGCTTTTGTTATTTCCCTTACTTTTTGAAGATATTCTACGTCTAGTGGATATACTCCACCTTCGCTTTGTATGGGCTCTAAAAATACAGCAGCTATTTCATTGTTGATTTTTTCTTCTAATGCTTTAATGTCATTTCTTGGCACTTTATCAAAACCAGAAAGGAGCGGAGCAAAACCTTCGCGTGATTTTTCATTGCCTCCAGCAGAAATTGCAGCAATACTGCGGCCATGAAAGCCTCCTTCAATTGTAATAATACGATTACGTTTTGCTTGCCCTTTTGAATAAAAGTAACGACGAATAAACTTAATTGCAGCTTCTGTTGCTTCAAGCCCACTTGAGCAGAAAAAAACTTTATCTGCAAAAGTAAGGGTTGTTAAACGCTCGGCAAGCCTTTCTTGCTCGGGAATAGTGAAAATGTTAGAGCAGTGCCATAATGAGCTCGATTGCTCTTTCAGCTTATCTGTAATGTATGGATGACAATGCCCTAAAGAAGTTGTAGAAATACCTGCAGCAAAATCTAAATATTTTTTACCATCTTTATCAAAAAGATATGCCCCTTCTCCCCTGACTATAGGAGTGTCAAGTCTATTATACGCATTAACAACATGATCCATTTTATAAGTATTGTGGTATTATCTATACTATACCTGAAATGAATCCATTAACACAAAGCTTTTCCTTTAACCTCTTATGCTACTTCAACTAAAAATTTGGCTAATGCAAACCTTTTTTGTCATTCTATAGCTAAAGTGACTTGGTTTTACCAACACTTATTAGCCATTGTAAAAGTTTTTGTTTCTATTGAATGATAGTTGTAGCCTATGCAAGAAGTTTATTGACTTTGAGCGCACTTTAGCCTATACAATTTTAATATCTTAAACTACTGGACATGCCCGATCTAAAGACAATGATGTTAAATTTTGGACCTCAGCACCCAGCTGCACATGGAGTGTTGCGTCTTGTTTTAGAGATGGATGGTGAAGTGATCGAGAGGGCAGATCCCCATATTGGGCTTTTGCACCGCGGTACTGAAAAATTAATAGAACATAAAACGTATCTTCAAGCTTTGCCTTATTTTGATCGCCTTGATTACGTATCACCAATGTCACAAGAGCATGCATATTCACTTTGTGTGGAGAAATTGTTGCAATGTGAAGTGCCAATTAGGGCAAAGTATTTACGTGTCTTGTTTTGTGAACTGACGAGAATACTAAATCATTTACTGAACGTTTCTTCTCAAGCACTTGATGTTGGAGCAATGACCCCTCTTTTATGGCTCTTTGAAGAAAGAGAAAAAATACTGGAATTTTACGAAAGAGCTTCAGGTGCAAGGTTTCACGCAGCTTACATCAGGCCAGGTGGAATTGCAGCAGATGTTCCAGAAGATTTGATTGAGGATATTGCAAAGTTTATAGAGCAATTTCCAAAATATATAGACGATGTTGATGAACTTTTAACAGAAAATAGGATATGGAAGCAACGCACTGTAGGAATTAGTGCAATATCAATTAAACAGGCACTTGATTGGGGCTTTAGTGGCCCAATGTTGCGCGCTGCTGGGCTTGCTTGGGATTTGCGAAAAAGCCAGCCATATGAGATATATGATCAACTAGATTTTGATATACCGATCGGCCAAAATGGCGACTGTTATGACCGTTATCTAGTTAGAATGGCAGAGATTAGGCAATCTATCAGTTTGGTGAAGCAGTGCATAGAGAAAATGCCTGAAGGGCAAATAAAAACTGAAGATAGAAAAATTTCTCCACCGTCAAGAGCAGAGATGAAAAAATCTATGGAAGCTCTGATTCACCATTTTAAGCTCTATTCAGAAGGATATCACGTACCAGAAGGTGAGGCTTACGCAGTTGTTGAGGCACCAAAAGGTGAGTTTGGAGTGTATATAGTTTCAGATGGTACCAATAGACCTTATAGGTGCCGAATAAGAGCACCTGGCTTTGCGCATTTACAAGCCTTAGACTTTATGGCAAAAGGACACATGCTTGCTGACGTTGCAGCAATTATTGGCTCACTCGATATAGTTTTTGGTGAGATTGATAGGTAATCATTGGTACCCGTTCAGGCAATGGCGTCATGCAAGTAGCTGACACATAACTGTACGAACATTTGTTTGCAAAGGCAGTATGTTAAGTGTTATAGCCGATTTTGCCTCAAACACAAAGGCAGTGCCTTGACTACTTGGATCCAGAAAAATTGATTGTGTACTATACAACATTTTTGATCAAAAGCGTAACCGTTCACTGTTAGACTGCATTCTGTGATTTTTAGCAAAACATGATCTTTCATTTGAGCTTCCTTCAATTTAAAATAAATACAGAAAATTGCTGCCTATAGCTAAACTGACTTAGATTTACCAACAATCTTCATCCCGCTACTTGTTAGCGGCTAAGAGATACCGCGGCGGCATAGCTATCTTCAAAAATATGGTTGAATAATTGTGTGTATAATTATTAATATTTTTAAGCACTTTGGCTATGGCTTTATCTAAGTTTCTCGACCCTAAGCTGGATTTAACCTTCAAAAAAATATGTAGGGTCAAGAACTGGCGCGCCTACTTTAGGGTTTGGTGGCTGATCCATTGTTTTCACAATAGGCCTCAATCCAAATTCCCATGTTAACGTTTCCAGCTCCCGCCTCGTCAAACGCAGCATCCGCACTACGCTTTCCTAGCAGATTCTTTACCAAAGTTTATAACATATTGTGCTGGTGATGCTTTCGGTTTGTAATACCTTATTCTGTAGTCTGAATATAGACCCAGCGTTTTGTATATCCATTCGCTACTCCACTTCTTCCAACCAAACCCTCTCTTCACTTTCAGCTAATAAGTGATTTTCTATTTCACCTTCCAAACTTGCCTCCAGCAGCTTTTTTATAAATGGTGTAAATGCTCCATCCCTTCCTGTTAATGGTCTGCCTTCCCTTATTGATGACAGTATATTTGCTTCCAGTTCTTTGTAATCTACCAAACCGGTAGTTCTGTTTACTACTTTCTGACTCATTGTCAAACCTCCATTTTTTTTATATCAATTTATTACTTTTTTTTGGTTTGACACACTTTTTTGAACATTCCCTGTTAAGATGCCTAATCTACTTTCAGCTCCTCAGTATGTAAACTGCGTGGTAAAGACTCTAATTCCTTTGCAGCACTTAAACTTTTATTTTTTGCATGTATACCAAGCTTATTGAATTCTCGAGCAGCAGGAAACACCCTTGCTTCAAGAGAGCCAGCAGTTTTATTATAATGATCAACAGCACTTTTTAAGCTCCTGCGCAAATTATCAAAGTTTTCACCCATTGTGCAAATGCGCTCATATAAAATATGACCTAGTTCACTGATTTTCTTTGCGTTTTCAGCTATCATCTCTTGCTTCCATCCATACGCTATTGCTCTCAGCAACGCAATTAGAGTGATCGGTGTTGCAATGATCACTTTTTTTTCCACTCCAATCTCTATCAAAGCAGGCTCATATTCCAGTGCTGCGCTAAAAACCCCCTCCCCTGTTAAGAAAAGCACCACAAGTTCTGGCGTATTTTCAAATTGATTCCAATACTCTTTTTTACCCAAGTCATTTATGTGTTTTTTTATTGCCAGGGAATGGTTCTTTAATTTCTCCTTTTGTATTTGCAAATCATTTTGTGATATAGCATCCATGTAAGAATCAAGCGGCACTTTAGCATCTATTATTATTTGCTTTCCAGATGGCATTTTGATTATTAAATCAGGACGCAATAAATTATCCTCGTTTTTATCAATCACTGACGGCTGAGTAAAAAAATCGCAATACTCAATCATTCCTGCCATTTCTACCACTCTTTTGAGTTGCATTTCACCCCATTTGCCCCTAATGTGAGGTTTCCTCAGGGCATTAGCAAGGTTGGAAGTTTGGTTCATCAGCGCTCCAATTTGCTCCTTTAAACCTTCATAGGCCCCTACCCTCTCCTTTTCTAGCTCACGTATTTCATTATCGAATTTTTCTAATTTTTCTTTTATTGGAGTTACAACTTCGTTGATCGTTGCTTGTCTTTTTTTGAAATCGCTTTCCGTTTCTTTTAATTTACTATCGATTACTTCCTTTGCTAAGTTCAGAAAATTATTGTTATTTGTTTGCAAAGCATCAAGAGAGAGCGCTTTAAAAGTGTTTGTTAATCTCTCCTCTGCTTTTGTTAGTAATTCTATTTCCTTTTTCTTTTCCTCACGTTCTTTTTGCAGAGTTACTTCAAGTTCTGCTCTTTTGACCCTTAAATCAACTATTTCTTCATTCTTCGTAAGCAAAGTTTGCTTTGTTTCTTGAAGTTCTTGCTCTAATTTACATAAATTACCCTCAAGGTTTGCTTTCTTTTCGCTCAGTTTTTTTACGATAATGTAGAAAAATAGTAATAGAGAGACAACCAGAGCTATAGAATTGAAAAGCATCAGAATAAAAAAGCTGTATTTACAATTCTATATGATTTTTGTGTGTATAAGAAAGAAAAAAGGAGCACCTAAAGAGGTGACCTTACCCAGAAAAAGCAGAGAGAAAGTTAAGACGTTTTTATCATGAGAATAAATTGTGCAGGAATGCAATAGTTAATAGTAGAATGTCTACGTTATTTGTTATAAAAGATTTCTATGTATTCAAATATGGCAGTTCTGGTTTGTTGAGCGAGAAGTATCAATAAGCAGCTCCCTTTTAAGTGAACTTTTCTGCAACAGAGTTATCGTAACAACAGCCCTTATGGCTCATGCTGGAAATGATGTTTTTTGTATTCAATAGAAATTGGTAATTTTGAGAGGTATACTGTGACCCTTGATCGCTATGTAACAGCAGATTTTTATCGGGTTTGCGTTTATCAACGGCCATCAATAAAGAATCTATAACTAATTATCATGTTACTCATTAACCACCATGCGTGAATATAGGTCAATTATTGCCGCCAACAACCTTCTTTAGTTTTTATGTAGGTAATCCCAAACTTTATTTGGCTGATCAGTAGTAAAATTTTGATCCAATGTGTTCGGAGCCACAACTCGGTTGCTTATTTGCTGTTTTTTATTTTTGAACCTTCGTCTAAGCTTGGTTTTAATGCCATTTTCTTGCATAACACTTTGTACTGTTTTAATTTTTGCCTAAAGCTTTTAATTCAGCGTGAATTTTAGGGGCTCCATATCTGCATTTAGAATGCTTGATGTATTTTTTGAATATCTGCTAGAAGCCCTTCTTTTGCTAATTCTTTACTGCTTTTTTCCTTAGCAACCCATACCACCAGTACAAAACCCTACATAGTTCCTGTGTTTTATAGCAATTTCTATATAAAAGAATACTTTACTCTTTTTCTTTGCCCAGGGCTTTTTTTAAGATGTCTCTTTCTCTTATTAGCTCTTTTTTAGATCAAATCTTTCTTTGTCATAAGGAGCCTTTGCCTGGAAATGCGTATGCTCCAGACATTTTTCCATCATATTTTCTTACTTAACATACTGCCATCTATACCTAGATCTTTTGCTATTTTTGTACTTGCTTGACCTGTTTCTTTAACCAGCTTAACAGCTTCTAATTTGAATTCTGCTGTATATTCTCTTCTATTTGTCATATTTTGAAAAAACGTTTTATTTTACTCCAAAAACGTCTTAACTTTCTCTCTACTTTTTCTGGGTAAGGTCAATTTACCGCCGCGGCGTTAACTAGTAGCGGGATGACGGGTTACCAAATTGTAGAAGTTGCTTTAGCTATAAATTCAAGTTTTATCAATGTCTTGTGTTGTTACCCAAATAATGGTTGTGCAAGCGCTTAATTTTTTGATCAAAAAGGAACAAGTTTAGTAAAAAATAATGATATTATTAGTGGAACATAAAACAGTCCCACTGCAGTACTGATTAGAAGCAATAGAGTAGCTTTATCTGGTTGATAATTCAAAATATTAGCAAGTATTATACTGGACCCAGAAACTGGAATAATAGCTAGCAACATCAGTGCTTTATATATGCTCTCATCGTATATACCTATAACATGCTTGTCTAAAAGGACAATTCCTAAAACAAACAGTGGCCAGAATACGTACTTTGCTGTAATAGTGATCAAAGCAAGCTTCCAATCTATTTTAAAGCTTGCAATATTCGCAATGCTCACTCCAAGTAGCACCATTCCTAATGTGACAAATGTACTTCTAATATTCATCATAACATCTGTTAAAAAAGTAGGTATTTGTATATCGTATATACTTAAAAAGAAGCCCAGAACCATCGCATAAAGCGAAGGAAGTTTGAACAACTTTAATATGCATTCTTTTGCGGTATAAATACCATTTGCAGCTATGTAAAATCCTAAGCTGTTTTCAAATAGCGCCATTCCTATATAACAAACAACATATACAGATACTGAATCTTCATCAAATAAAGCCATGGCAATCGGCAGGCCAAAATAACCCATACTTGTGCTGCCCGAGCTAAATGCTAATATGTTTCTTGTGTTATCCTTAAATAAAAAAGAAGAAAGATAATACACTGATAAGGACATAGTGCTACCTATAAACCATATCAAAATCGGCAGAGAAATTACTTTTAAGTTAACTTCTGTATGAGAGACTCCATATAAAATCACTATTGGATTAGCTATATAAAAAAGTATTTGAGATATAGTGTTTCTATCAATTTTAAGATATTTTCCTGCTAAGTAACCAATAAATATTGTAATATAAATAGGTAATATTTTGAGAAAAAGAGTAAGGAACATACTAGCCTATTGTAATATTTTTGATTGATAAAGTGACATTAGATCTTAAGGTGTTGTAAAAGTAAACAAAATTTATTTTCCAATTTATCCAGCTCATAGTTAATTAAATTAGTGCCAAAATTTGTTTTTACATAGGACTTAAGAATGACATTTGTATGATAAAATTATGTTAAGTTTCTGTAAAGCTTCTTGCATATTTTTGAATAATGACATATTTACTAAAAATTAAACTGCTTGTAGTAATTTAGACGGACTGTTGAAAAAGTAAGAGGAAATAAGTAAAGTTAGGACAGAGAGTAAGAGCTTTAACATAGTTGTCATATTTTTCTTTAATTAACCCTAGTGTCCAATTTATCCACCATTCCTTCACATGAGGTGTTTCTAACCATTTTAATAACAGTAAAAAATGTTTTCTTTCAACGCTTTAAATGTGATATTTTTATTCATTAATTAAAAATCTCAAATGTTACTACCATTTCTGTTAATCCTGTCTCTCATTGCCAAGTTCATTGAAATTGACATTTCCGTACCTAGTTTTCCTTATATGGTGCACTATTTTAACGTACCGGAAGGCATAATTCAATTAACTATTGCTTATAATTTCCTAGGCTTTTGCATAGGAGGGTTGTTTTTTGGTCCATTGTCTGAATGCTATGGCAGAAGGAGAATTATGATCATAGGTAACACTTTGTTATTAATCGGCGCTGTTGGTTGTGTTTTTGCACCGTCGATTTTTTGGCTTTTAATCTCTCGCTTTGTTCAGGGCATTGGTGTTAGCACATCTGTAGTTGTGTTTGCAATCGTTGCAGACAGCTACAAAGGCGACGAAGCGGTGAAATTTATTGGAATCATGAATTCTGTTCTTACAGTTGTCATGGCAATTGCGCCAGTGTTAGGCAGTTTCATCAATGAAATTGTAGGATGGCGTGGTAATTATGCAACTGTTGCAATACTTTGTTTAATCTCTTGGGTTTTGCTGCTTTTAGCGTTACCAGAAACAAAAAAGGACCGCGATATTTTCAGTTTGAAAAAAATGATGAAAGATTACAGAAAACTACTATCTAGTCCGAGGTTTGTTACGTTGTCTTTGATGTCAAGCCTCTTTTCTGCTGCGTATATGTCATTCATTACTTGTGGACCTTTTCTGTATATGAAGACTTTTGGTTTATCTAGCACTATTTATGCACTACATCAAGGTGCAATAGTTGGGTGCTTCTCACTCATCAGTCTATTTGCTGGCAAAATCTTGCAGAAACTTGGAGCAATAAAGTGTGTAATTTCTGGTACGAGCGTGGGTGCTATTGGGTCTCTATTGCTTGTAATATTCAGTATAATTGTACCCCACTCTTTCTACTTAGAGGTTGTCCGGAAACAAGTAAAAGGCTATAATATCTGAAATTTTAGTACGGGGTAAAGATGAGAAAAAAGTATCCAACAGATCTAAGCGAAAGGGAATGGGCAAGAATAGAAAAACACTTCAGAGTATCATACAAGAAAGGAGGAAGGCCGCCAAAGTATAGCAAAAGAGAAATATTAGAAGCAATTTTCTATGTATTGCGTACAGGGTGTCAATGGCGGTATTTACCAAATGATTTTCCGCTATGGAAGACTGTGTATGAGCAGTTCAGGCAATGGAAGAAGCAGGGAATTTTTGAGAAAATGAATTATGAAATTACAAAATATAGTAGAAGAAAAATAGGAAGGAATGAGCAGCCGAGTGCCTGTATAGTAGATAGTCAATCTGTAAAGACTACAGAAAAGGGGGGATCAAAGGCTATGATGGAAGTAAAAAAGTAAAGGGTAGAAAAAGGCATATAATTACAGACACTCAGGGTTTTATACTAGGTTGTTACGTAGGCGCTGCTAACGAAAATGATAGAGATGGTATTAAAATAGCATTAAACAATATGAGAACAAAATATACTAAAGTTAAAAAAATGTGGGCTGACATGGGATACCAAGGAAGAAATTTAAAGAATCACATAAAGGAAGAATATGACATAGATATTGAAATTGTTACAAGGCCTCCATGTAGATTTTGGGTGCACAAAGATACGCCACCTGAGCTACTACCAACAAGAGAACAAGGGTTTAAAGTACAGCCAAGAAGATGGGTTGTAGAAAGGACTTTTGCTTGGGTTAATAGGAATAGAAGGCTATCGAAGGAGTATGATTTACTCACAACATCCACTGAGAATTTCATATACCTAGCTATGAGTAGGGTTATGTTAAAGAGGGAATATGCTTGAATTTACTTGTTTCCGGACAACCTCTAAGAAATGTATAATGAAAAATAAAAGCTCAAGTTTAACACTTGTAGTTATTTTTACACAATTAAGTAATCATAAAAGTTAGTGTAGGACGAGGTTATACAGTTTGATTTCTTTTAATATATGTTAATTGGTATAATATAAATATAGTTAAGGAGGCGTACTATGACTGGAAGTTTGGCTAAGGAAGAAAAAACAGCAGAGGCAGGAAAAACAAGTAATCAGTCAGAGAATTATGATGTTGAATCAGTTATAAGGGTAGCATCATGTGCTTGGAATGCAATACATTGCTTGTTGGCATCTTATGAATACGATCTATATTCGTCATGGCTTGAATCGCATTTTACATCCCTCAAGGACTGTATCAATAAAATGGAAAAAGACAATTCTTTCACTAAGGACTCTGCTATAATAAAGTTCTGCCGCTCAATTGCAGAAAATAATAAATTATACAAAGAGTTAAAAAATTTAAATAATCCTGCTGAAAATTTTTCTCAATTAGAGAAGATAATAACAGGCTTTAAACTAAAAGACCTAGAAGACAAGGTAAGCTTCTTAATGCTTTTGAAAGAAGAAAGTGACTTCACTGCTATACAGAAGGCTTATAGAGATGAGTGGAGTTTTTATGACCTAATAAATGATAGAGATTTTAAAAAAACGTACATAGATAAAGCAGTAACAGAGTCTGCTAATAAGAGCTTTAAGAAAGATATAGATAAATGCATAAAGTTGGCAGAGCAGGGAAAAAAAGCTGCAAGTAAATATCTTGGAAGGAAAGGCGTAGAGCTTCAAGCTTATTACACAGAAACTGATAACGCTTATAGAGTTTTGAATATCAACTCTATTAATTACAATAGAAGTGAGCCAACCAGGATTAGTGACATTTTACAGCAAGAGAAAGATATTAAAGAGCTGAATATCTATTGCAATAAAAAACATGAAATACACGCTCATCGGAAAGGTAAGGAAAGATATTATGAATTTAAAGAGGGCGCATATTATGAAATGAAAAGCACTTGGCCTGTAAAGGATGGATCCGAAATGTGTACCATGATTATGAATGTGAGTAGCGATGGCATAACTGAAGTACTAAAATTTAATGATGAAGATTTTGTGCTATCGGATGAGATCTTAGAATTAATAAAGCAAAACGATGAATTATATATTCAAGGTCTCTCCTTATATGATGCTGTACTAGAAAAAGGTAAGGCTGCTGATGTTGTACCTACTGCTAATAATAATTTTCAAAATGAGTCTATAGCGGCCTATCGCGAGGAACCAGAGGGGGAATTAGACCCTAAAGTTGATGCTGACAATAGCCTTCCTCCTTCTATTAATAGCAATGCATCAACTCAAACGGAAGTCAATTTACAACACACTGAAACTCAAACAGAAGTTGCTTCACAACAAATTGAAACTAAAACGGAACTCAACCACTATCGGCTGAGAGCCGAAAGGTTCGATATAGCGCTGGAAGCGCGGTGAGAAGCTAAAGCTACTCCAATCTTATACTAGATATAGAATGAGGCTGATGTGCATCTGTATGTTTATTGATGTACTCATTAATGACTTCATCTGTGATATGTCCGCTGGTAGCACTAAAGTATCCTCTTCCCCAAAAACGCTTTCCCCAGTACATTTTATTTAGCTCTGGAAATTCTTGTTGAATTTTGCGTGAAGACCTGCCTTTGGCTCTTTGAACAAAATCACTCACAGCTATATGAGGAGGTATTACTACGAATAAATGTAAATGATCTGATGATATTACTCCGTTTTCTATCTTAATCCCCATTTCTTCAGATACTTCTGCTATGATTGTTCGTATTCTCTCCTTCATAGCCTTAGTTAATACTCTGTACCGATATTTTGTAATCCAGACTATATGGTACCTATGATAAAATACAGTGTGTTTTCCTTTGTCATATTCCGTCATAACTATACTTTATAAAGTACAGTTATGACATTGACAAACTAAAGTTTCTCCACCTAGAAGGTGGAGGCTTGTACCATCTTATGGAAAGTCAATTTACAGCACACTGGAACTCAGACAGAATTTGCTTCACAACAAATGGATGAATTGATTTTAAATAATCAGATGCTGTCCGAAAAAAACGTTGAATTGAAGCAAGAAATGTCAAATTTGAAAAAAGAAGCTGTTGAATTGAAGCAAGAAATAGAAGCAGGGTTGCAAGTGATAAATAAAAAGCACCATGAATTAATACAAGAAAATCAGCGACTACAGGAGAAACTAGAAACAACCCAAGCAGAAGCTAATCAAACAATTGTAAAGTTAGAGAAGCAGAATAGCAATTTACAAGACAGGTTTGAAAAAGAGGAGCAAAAAAACACGGAATTGCAAACTGAACTGGCACAAAAAAATGAAGAATTAGCAGGTGTGTTAAAAGAGCTACAAAGGAAAGCACAAGAACTTAAAGGTGTATATGAAGAAAAAAGAAAGCTAAAGGAAGAGCTGAAAATTGTTAATGCAGGAAAGAAGAATTTGGAAAAAGAGCTAAATCAAGCACGAGAAGATGCGGAACAGATAATGGTTGAACGACGCCAGCAGAAAGAGCGCTTGAAAGATCAGCTAAGAGAATTAGATCAGGAATATAAGGTACAAGTAGAAATTGGGCAAAAGATTAAAGAATCAGATAGGCAGGATAGCAATTTACAAGATACACTTGGAGAAGAGAGACTAAAACTCAACATTGAAGAGCTAGAAAACGAGTACGAGGAATTTCCAGGAGATAAGGTGCTTACACTTGAACTCACTAAAGATGAAGATAAAGTCGAAGAGTTAAGAAACGAGCTAGAGCGTGAGAAAGAAAAGTGTAAACAATTATTAGAAGAAGAAAATGAATGGGGTGATGAATTGGTAGGAATGCTTGATGGACTGGAAGAAAAAATTCGTGCTGATGAACAAAGGAGCTTCAACAATCAATTAACGGGAGAAATTTCTAATGAGTCTGGTAATGCTCCACGACAGAAGAAAAGGTTATCCAAATCTTCAAGCGTTGATAATGAGTCTTATGTTCCACTGAGAGAGAAGACAACATTACTCAGATCTTTAAGCGTTGATAGTGGACTTGATAGCGATGAAGAAAATTGTGATAATGATTTATCTTTCAACATAAGTCCTATAAGTTCTATTGAGAAGGTGGCAGAGAGTAGAAACGTAGGTAGGGTATCATTGTGAAGATGGTTGGGGTTAAGTTGCAACTTAAGTGGGGCGCAAAAGGTCTTTTGTGTTGATAATAATTTAAAATCTATAGTAGACTAAAAAAGATTATTAAATTATAATATAACATATGATAAAAGACGAGAAATCGAAAACAATTTTTGAAGTGGAAGGGGCAGTAACTGCTTTACTACCTGCAGCAGAATTTAGAGTGAAACTGGACAATGAACATGAGATTATCTGTCATGTATCAGGGAAAGTGAGAAGAAGTAAAATACGCATCATTATAGGGGATAGGGTGTTAGTTGAGATGAGCATTTACGATAGGAATGCGAGAAAGGGTAGGATCATTAGAAGGCTTAAAGGTACAAGTGACAGAACGATCTCTAAATAATCTTATTCTTGCTTCATCATCGAAAAGGCGTATAGCTTTACTAAAACAAATAAACATTGAGCCAGGTTTAATTTTGCCAGCAGATATAGATGAAGCCCCTTTAAAAAAGGAACTTCCGAAGGATTACTCAATCCGTATGGCAAAAAGTAAAGCGGAAAAAATACAAAGCTCAAATCCAAATTACTTTGTGCTTGGTGTTGATACAGTTGTTGCTTGTGGTAGAAGGATATTGCTCAAAGCTGAAAACGTTGAGCAAGCAGAAAAATGTATCCGCTTGTTATCAGGAAGAAGGCATAGAGTATACACCAGTGTATGTCTATTAACTCCCGATCAATCTAAACAACATATCAGGACTGTGGTTACAATAGTGAAATTTAAACGTCTCAGTGAACAAGAAATTAAGTATTATTTAGCATCAGAAGAGTGGAAAAATAGGGCGGGGGGATGCAATATACAAGGCCTAGCTGGAGTGTTCGTATTGTTCTTACGCGGCTCCTACTCTTCCGTTATAGGGTTACCATTACATGAAACCTATTGTTTGCTAAGCAATTATTTTAACTTCAATTTATATTGAAATACCTTTATTAGTATCTTTTTTTTGTTGTGACTCAGCAACCTGTTTAGCCCAATCTAGTGGTCTTTTATTTCTGTTAGCTAATGCAATTCTATTGCGATCATAACCATCAGTGTGTTCTGTTAAAGTATCTCCTCTTTCTTCTTCTATTACTCCAGCTTTCAGTTGTGCTTCATCTTTCTCTAGTAATTTATATAGTTCGCTATTTTTATCTACAGTTGGATTAGTGTCATTATTTTCTCGTTCTGCCACTGTTTTTTCTAATACCAATTCTCATTGTTGTCCAGTCAAATAGGAAACATTGCAGAGTTGTTTAATTGTGGAGCTGGCAAGAGAAGTAATAAATTTGCACAAAGCACCCTCAAGTAGAGCAATTGTATCGTATATTTTATTGCGCAAAATGTTCTGTTTTATATATAACCAAAGCCTCTCAACAGGATTTAGCTCAGGTGAGTATGGAGGTAGGTATATAATGTCGATATTTTTAGGTACCTTTAAATTTTTTGACCTATGCCAACTAGCACAGTCCATAACGAGAAAAGCCTCTCGTGTTTCTAGATATTGCGAAATTTGCTCAAGAAATATGTTCATGCAATCAGTGTTGACATTTGGTGCAAATAAGCTAGAACTCTCTCCATTTCTAGGATTAACTGCACTATAGAGATAGAAATTTTGCCTACCTAATTTTGTTTTAACCTGTGTTCTAATCCCCTTTTTAAACCACCCATGTCCAACTTTTGAATGTGTGCCAAACCGTGATTCATCAAAGAAAAATAGCTCTTTTTCTGGATACTTGCTAATAGCTCCATTGAGATTTTTTTTTGAATTCCTCTTGTTTGCTTTTATCTTGTCCATTATGAACTGGTCTTGGTGTAATATATGAGAATTTCATCTTTTGCATATGGCGGTGTACTGTAGATTTGCTGATATTTAATCCGAACTTTTCCTGGATTCTTATTCTCATTTCTTTAATGGTGATATTAGGATTTTCTTCTATCCACTCTTCAATTTGCTGTAGTTGAGCCTGATTTAATTTAGTTTTTCTACGACGTTGTGAAGGAGCAAACAGTTTTTCTTCTCTGCCAATTTTCAAGAGTTTTACCCACGAAGTTAGTGCGCTTCTTGAGTATCCGTTCAGGAGAGTGGTTTAAGAAACAATAGATAGGAGATTTTGGAAAGGATTGAGACCCCTTTGTTTCCAAGTTAAGTATAATGAAATTATCCGCTCAAGGAATGTATTTCCCCGCTTTGATTGTGTAAAATATGAGTTTTTGCGATAAACGACATAATGCCGAATTTGCCGTTCAGCGTGGTTATTTGTCAGCGGAATATTTTCTGGGTCATCTAAAAATTTCCACATCATTCTTTCAGATCTCAGAACATTTTTTGCAACTCGAGAGGCTCCAATTGCTTCAGGTAAACGAGATATCTCCTTCAAGTAATACTTTGTACGTTTTCTTAATTTTCTGGCACGTCTGACAAACCTCAAAACATCTATCTCACTTTTTAGTAAAGCTTTTTTTAGTGCAAATAATTCAGTGGCCACGTTTCTCAAGTAACAACCCAGAACTTTAACTTCAATATTCCAACTATGTGCTAATCTTTCAAAATCTCTTGATAAATGTGCCCAACAGATTTGCCTGTTTTTATCGGCAAAATAATTGTATGCTGCATACCTGTCAGTTATTACCAAGCTATTGCGATTGCAGAATTTACTATTTTGTAAAACTTTCATTCCTCTTGACTCTGTAAATTTTACAAAACTTGCCGTATTGCTTGCAAACATCCAACACCAAGCGAGTTTACCTTTGTTATAATGGCTCGTTTCATCAATATGTAGAACTTTACTCCTACTTATCTCTTGTTCGATCTGCTCATACATTTTTTTGCATTTTGAAGCAACTCTATGTTCACTATTTGATATGCTACCGACGCTTATGTTCAAATTGAAGATATCATTTACGACACTCGCTATTTCGCGTTTTGAATTTTTGTAGAATCCGCTGAACGCTGCAATTATTGACTTTCCATAAGATGGTACAAGCCTCCACCTTCTAGGTGGAGAAACTTTAGTTTGTCAATGTCATAACTGTACTTTATAAAGTATAGTTATGACGGAATATGACAAAGGAAAACACACTGTATTTTATCATAGGTACCATATAGTCTGGATTACAAAATATCGGTACAGAGTATTAACTAAGGCTATGAAGGAGAGAATACGAACAATCATAGCAGAAGTATCTGAAGAAATGGGGATTAAGATAGAAAACGGAGTAATATCATCAGATCATTTACATTTATTCGTAGTAATACCTCCTCATATAGCTGTGAGTGATTTTGTTCAAAGAGCCAAAGGCAGGTCTTCACGCAAAATTCAACAAGAATTTCCAGAGCTAAATAAAATGTACTGGGGAAAGCGTTTTTGGGGAAGAGGATACTTTAGTGCTACCAGCGGACATATCACAGATGAAGTCATTAATGAGTACATCAATAAACATACAGATGCACATCAGCCTCATTCTATATCTAGTATAAGATTGGAGTAGCTTTAGCTTCTCACCGCGCTTCCAGCGCTATATCGAACCTTTCGGCTCTCAGCCGATAGTGGTTGAGTTAACCCTTGGACCAAATGTATCTGGCGTAACACCTTCCGGTAACTTGCTACTTCTTCTCTTTCCGCATCTCCGACAACGGCCATGTTCTAACTGATATTCCACTACATAAGGCTTGATTTCTGGAAGATCAACTTTCTGATGAATATATGGTTTTTCACATATTGCAATTTCTCCTCCGCATTCGCAAGTATTAGGCAACTCTATCTTTACTACTTTATCTGCATCCATGTTGGCGCGAAAACTTCCTTTATGACCAACCTGACCGCCAATATTCCTTTCGCTTTTCGGCTTATTCTTTTTTATTTTATACAACTCTTTGGAACTTGGTATTGATGAATTTTTTGAGCTTAAACCGAGTCTTTCTCTTAACTCAGCATTTTCTATCTTTAAAGCCTTATTTTCTGCTTTTAAACTTTCATTCTCTTTTTCCAATCTTTCTATTTTTGCTTCTAACCTTTCTATTTTTTGCTGTAAATTTTTGCAAAGTTCTAAAAGGTTTACCATATTACTTCACTTTTGCTCTATGATTATCTTCTTAGATCACCTTGTCTACCTTATTCTGCCACTCCGCTGAACGGATACCTTCTTGAAATGCAATATATTTTTGCTACAGCCGTTATACTGTACTTTTTTGCTGCAATTACAGCATTTAGTTTTTTTGAAACATATGCATTATTCCTTACTTTCTTCAGCATTTCTTTTGCTGATTCTACTACTTTTTCATCCAATAATTTTGATCTTAATGCCATTTAAACCTCGCTATTTTACTTACTTCAGTATGGCTTTTCTTCCATCATTGTCCATCTGTTTGCCCTGTAATGGGAATTGGTATTAGAGGTTGTCCGGAAACAAGTAAAAGGCTATAATATCTGAAATTTTAGTACGGGGTAAAGATGAGAAAAAAGTATCCAACAGATCTAAGCGAAAGGGAATGGGCAAGAATAGAAAAACACTTCAGAGTATCATACAAGAAAGGAGGAAGGCCGCCAAAGTATAGCAAAAGAGAAATATTAGAAGCAATTTTCTATGTATTGCGTACAGGGTGTCAATGGCGGTATTTACCAAATGATTTTCCGCTATGGAAGACTGTGTATGAGCAGTTCAGGCAATGGAAGAAGCAGGGAATTTTTGAGAAAATGAATTATGAAATTACAAAATATAGTAGAAGAAAAATAGGAAGGAATGAGCAGCCGAGTGCCTGTATAGTAGATAGTCAATCTGTAAAGACTACAGAAAAGGGGGGATCAAAGGCTATGATGGAAGTAAAAAAGTAAAGGGTAGAAAAAGGCATATAATTACAGACACTCAGGGTTTTATACTAGGTTGTTACGTAGGCGCTGCTAACGAAAATGATAGAGATGGTATTAAAATAGCATTAAACAATATGAGAACAAAATATACTAAAGTTAAAAAAATGTGGGCTGACATGGGATACCAAGGAAGAAATTTAAAGAATCACACAAAGGAAGAATATGACATAGATATTGAAATTGTTACAAGGCCTCCATGTAGATTTTGGGTGCACAAAGATACGCCACCTGAGCTACTACCAACAAGAGAACAAGGGTTTAAAGTACAGCCAAGAAGATGGGTTGTAGAAAGGACTTTTGCTTGGGTTAATAGGAATAGAAGGCTATCGAAGGAGTATGATTTACTCACAACATCCACTGAGAATTTCATATACCTAGCTATGAGTAGGGTTATGTTAAAGAGGGAATATGCTTGAATTTACTTGTTTCCGGACAACCTCTTAGAACCTAAGGTCAAGTAATATTTTTATCATAGCATAGAAAATTTATGTTCGTAAACAAAAAATTTTGGCGTAAAATTGCCGTATTTGCTTAATTGTGCTATAGCTAAAGTAATTTAGGTTTACCGACCATCGTCATCCCGCTGCTTGTTAGCGGGATCTATACCGCGAATGAATCGCGGTATGACGTTGCTAGCTTAAGGTTTAAAATTGAGAAATATTTATGTTAAAAGAAAAATACGGCTTTAAAGAAATTGAAGACAAATGCAACATATTATGGGAAGGCAGTAAAGTTTATAAATGGAATGGTGAAAAGGATAACACTTTCACTATAGACACGCCTCCACCGACAATATCGGGAAAACTCCATATTGGCCATATATTCAGCTATTGCCATACAGACTTTATTGCAAGGTTTCAGCGCATGCTGGGAAAAGATGTGTTTTATCCAATTGGGTTTGATGATAATGGGCTTCCCACTGAAAGATTGGTTGAACAAACCTATAAAACCCGTGCAAAAGAAGTTGGCAGAGAAAAATTTATAGAGATGTGCCATGAGGTTATTGAAAAATCAAAGCAAGAATTCAAGGAACTATTTAAATCGGTCGGCATTAGTTATGACTGGGATTTGGAATATCACACGATCAGCAAGGAAACTGTGACGCTTTCACAGATGTCGTTTATTGATCTATATAACAAGGGATATGCATATAGAAAAATGCAGCCTATCCTTTGGGACCCGGTTGATAAAACAGCAATTGCGCAAGCAGAAATAGAAGATAAAGTTTTTGAGTCATCCTTAAACACGATAGTTTTCTCTACTCAAGAAAATGAGCAGATCAATATTGCAACTACGCGACCTGAACTACTTCCAGCATGCGTTGCAGTTTTTTGTCATCCAGAGGATACGCGCTACACTCATCTGATCGGAAAAACAGCGGTAGTGCCAATAACAGAGGAGAAAGTTCCAATAATAGCAGATGATAAGGTTAAAATAGATAAAGGCACCGGGCTTGTTATGTGTTGTACATTCGGTGATGAACTCGACATATATTGGCAGCAAAAGCATAACCTGCCGATGAAAATTATCATCGATCAGGATGGGAGGATGAACCTAGATGATGTCATTCCACCACACCCCGGCGTCATGAAAGTAGCTGACACTGGAATCTACGATGAAATAAATGGATTGAAAGTTACAGCAGCAAGAAAGAGGATGATTGAAATCTCGAGTGGAAAAGGACTTTTGATAGAAAGCACTAACATTTCTCATTCTGTTAAGTGCGCAGAAAGATCTGGTGCACCACTTGAGATATTACCTACTTATCAATGGTTTATCAAGACCTTAGAGCAAAAAGCTCAAGTATTAGATAAAGTAAAAGAATGCAATTGGCATCCAGCTACTATGCGTAAACGTATGGAAGTGTGGATAGAAGGGCTAAATTGGGACTGGTGCATCTCAAGGCAGCGCTATTTTGGTGTGCCATTTCCAGCGTGGTATTCTAAACGTAAGGGAGAAGAAGGTAAAATTATTCTAGCTGAAGTAAAGGCCCTACCTATTGATCCACTCAAAGATTTGCCAAAAGGGTATAGCAAAGAAGAGATTATCCCAGATCAAGATGTAATGGATACTTGGGCCACAAGTTCAATTACTCCTCAACTGAGTGCACTGGCAGTAAACAGTGAGTTTAGTTTACCAAATCATCGCTATGATACGATATTTCCTGCAGATCTGCGCAGCCAGAGCCATGAGATAATCAGAACTTGGGCTTTTTATACTATTTTAAAGGCACATTATCATGCAAATTCTTTACCTTGGAAAAACATTATGATCAGCGGTTGGTGTTTAACCGATGATAAGAAAAAGATGAGTAAATCAAAGGGTAACATCATCACTCCTCATGTAATACTTGAAACTTATGGAGCTGATGTAGTGCGCTATTGGGCAGCGAACTCAAGGCTTGGAGTTGATACAGTCTACTCTGAAAATACATTCAAAATTGGCAAGCGCCTCGTTACAAAACTTTGGAACGCTAGCAAGTTCGTTTCCATGTTCATGGAAAAGCATCAAGTGATGAGCATAAATTCTGCTCACGAGACAATGGATAAGTGGATATTGTCTAAGTTATACAAAGTTATAGAAAGAGCAACGAACAACCTATTACAGTTTGAATACTGCGAAGCTTTGAGTGCAGTAGAAGAATTTTTTTGGAAGGATTTTTGTGATAACTACTTGGAACTAGCAAAAAAGCGCGCATATGGAGATAAAGTAGACAGCGAAACAAACTTAAGTGCAAAGCAAAGTTTGGCATATGTACTGAATATTATTTTGCGGTTATTTGCACCTTTCTTGCCTTACATTACAGAAGAGATATACCACCAGTTGTATAGTTATAATTCTGTACACAATCAAAGTAATTGGCCGAGCAAAGAAGAACTTATCTACGATAAATATTCAGAGGAAATGGGAGATAATGTTATTCAGATATTAAACATTATCAGAAAGATAAAGGCAGATAATAATGTATCAGTTAAGCATCTGATAAAAAAGTTGATGATAAAAGCAGATCTACGAGAGGATAAATTGAATCAATCTGCACAGGATGATTTGCAGGCAGTTTGCAATGCGGAAACGATAGAGTGGATGCAGTCTGAGCTTGAAACTGAAGACGGAAAATACATAGTGAATATAGACTTATACTGATTTTTATAGCTTTACTTCCTTTAATATCCATGCTATTGTAATCATTATTAGTATGAAGGAATAATAATGGGGGATTTATATAATAAAGCCAATCCACCTTATCTTATAGCTGGTGCTCTTGCTACTTTGGTATTGCTTGCGTCTGGGACACTTGCTGTTGCCCCTTATGTTAAGTTCTTGTCTTCAGTTGCAGCCTTTAATGTAGCTCTTCCTGTTGCTTTGAGTTTGTCTATACTTTCTGTTCTGGTGCTTGTACTTTCATGTAAAATAATTAGTAATAATAAGAAAATAGAGGTTGAGAAAAATAAATTTGCTGAAAAAGAGCAAGAGTTAGAAAGCGTAAAACAACAATCAGAGAGTAGGGTACAAGAGTTAGAAAGTAAAATAGCTCTGGGAGAAAAAGCTAAAGAAGCTGTAAATAAAGAAGTGAAGGAATTAAAAGATCAATTAACTCGAGAAAAGCAAGATTTGGAAAGCGAAATTGCAGGGTTAAATAAGGAAATAGAGCAGTTAAAGAAACAACAAGATGATGCACAGCAAAAATTAGATGATGCTACAAAAGAGTTAAATAATAAAGGTAATCAAATCCGAGAATTAGAGGGTAAGATAGGTGCCCTTAATAATAAGAACAAAGATTTACACGATGAAAATACAGAATTGAGTGCAAAAGTAAAAGGTCAGTTAAAACATAAGGAGGAGATGCTTTCTCTTGAATACCAAGAGTTACATGATGAAAATGTAAGATTGAATGAAAGAGTGGATTCTTTAATGGAGGAATTATCTCAACCTCAAAAAGAAATAGATTCCTTAAAAAGGCAGTTAGATGAATTAAAATATGAAGGAATTTTAGCTCTTTTATTAAAAGAAAGAATAACAGAATTGGAAACATGTTTAGAAAAGAGAAGGAAAAAAGTAGGAGAATTAGCAGTGCAGTTAGAAAAAGACAAAACTTCTTGTTTAAAATCTGAATTAGGGGAAGTAGTAAAAAGAGAAATACGATTGAAAGAAAAGTTAAGTAAAAAAGTGCAAGAAACGATCCAGCTAGCTAAAGATTTAGAACGAAAAGAAAAACTATGCAAGGAATTAGAAGAGGAAAAAACTAAAAATCTTGATAAGATCAGAGAGTTAAAAAAACTTAATGAAAAGTTGCGCGATAATAACAGTCAGTTGAAAAGTAGCGAAAAAGATTTGGATGACGAATGCAGTAAATTAAGAATACGTAATTCTGATTTGAAAAGAAAAGTTAAACGTCTGCAAGCAGTAATTGAGCAGGAAGACGAGCAAAGTCATTCCATTTCTTCAGATATAAGCAGTGAACATTTATCAGAACTTGAAGGAATAGGTGAAAATGAGTCTGTTAATAAACAGTTCCCGAAACCAAAACCACCTTATATATCCACTCCAATAAGATCGCCATGTAAAAAGCTGAATGATGCTTCACGTGATTCTAGATATACCAGTATATGTTCTACCCCGATCAATAGCTAACTAGACATTATAAGTACAATGGTACACTCGATACACAAGGTCTAAGTCATTTTTTAGCTAGCAGGCTGAAAAAGGAAAGTTTGTTGTAGGTGCAGCACTATAATTCCTCCACAGATAAGAGAATTTTAATAAATATATACAAGACTGCTGGAGTTTTGTCCGTGGTGGGAGGGGAGTAATGAGCAATTTGCTTAGTGAGGCTAATGCATTTTATTTTGTAGCTAGTTCCTTAGCTACTCTTACGTTACTTACATCTTTAGCGCTTATTGTAACTTCTAATGTGCCTCTTCCTCTAATTCTTGCTTTAGCTACATTATCTATTTTGGTGCTTGCACTTTCGTATAAAATAATTAGTAAGATGTATGGTCCCAGAGTGTGATGGTGTGGATTTAGTATAAATAATTCTGGAGACTGTGTCCACTGATAACATATAAATTCATAAGGAGTAAGACCCTTAAGAGTTTTGAGTCTCTTTGCATAATTATAAGCCATAACAAAGTTATAAAGGTGTTCTTTAAGTTGCTGGTGCGATTGATAGTAATACTTCTTAACTGTAGCATCCTTTAAAGTTTTATTCATACGCTCGACTTGCCCATTCGTCCAAGGATGGCTAACTTTTGTCAAACGATGTTCAATAACATTCTCTTCGCAAACTCTATCAAATATATGTTGGAAAGCATACTTATGACGCTTCTGGTTTGTAAATTGTATACCGTTATCTGTCAAAATAGTATGGATTTTATACGGTAAAATTCTAATCAAATTACGTAAGAACTCAGCAGCTATGGGTTTTGTAGCACTGTTACACAACTCAACATAGGTAAATTTGGATGTCCTATCAATAGCAACAAACAAATGTAATTTGCCCTCCTCAGTTCTAACTTCAGCAATATCAATATGAAAGTAACCGATAGGATATTGTTTGAATTTCTTTTTTGACTTAACTTCTCCATCAACAGTTGGTAATCTGCTAATGTTGTGTCTTTGTAAACAACGATGCAAGCTAGAGCGAGTCAAATGCGGAATTGTAGACTGCAGAGCGTAAAGGCAATCATCTAGTGGCAGTAGTGTATACTTGCGAAATGTAACTATTATAGCTTCCTCTTCTAGCGTTAAAACAGTTGATCTTGGATGCTTTGGACCCATATCAGCATCTTTCGTAAATGAACGTTTTCTCCACTTAATAATAGTTTTTGGATTAAGGTTATAATGCTTGGAGAGTTTTGCTATGCTCTCTTTTCTATTTTGTATTGCTCTACGAATCGTCTGTGTTGTTTTGGCGCACCCATGTAATATCTGTCCCATAATGACTCCTTAAATGATGATGATAGTATACCATCACTCTCTGGGACCATACATCTGAGGCATATAAAACAAAGTTTTGTATGGATAGTGATACTCAAGTGACTGTGCATACCTATGTTTTTAATAATAAATATGATTATAAGGGATATGGCACTTTGGTTCCTGGGTTTTCATGGAATCAATCTTCGCTCAATATTTCTGGTGGGATGACAAATGGAGAAAGCGTATTGCTCTATAAAAACGCTTATACGGACAACGTTTTAGCCCATGAATTTGGTCACGTATTTCAATTCAAGTTTTCCCCAACAAAAGTAAGAGAATTGGACTATAAAAATAGTCAGCTGATGGCAAATGCAATTGGACTTGAGGTAGAAGAAAAAAATTATAAAGCTATTTGCAAGCAGATGGGTGTAGATGAATATAAAGACCGTGGATGGATGTTTCAATTTAAATATAAGGACACAACTGGTAGTATATACCGCAAAGATCTTTCAGAAGCAGAGAAATTTCAAATTATACAACGTGTCAAGAATTCTGGACTAGATGAATATGAAGATCGTGGATCGATGTTTAAATTTAAATATAAAGATACAACTAGTAGTATATACCTCAAGGATCTTTCAGAAGCAGAGAAATTTCAAATTATACAACGTGTCAAGAATTCTGGACTAGATGAATATGAAGACCGTGGATGGATATTTAGTTTTAAATACAAAGGCACCACTTATAACGTAAGATGCAAGGACTTTTCAGAAGAAGAAAAATTTCAATTTATCAAAGACATTAAGAACTCTCATGAATCGCTCGTTAGTGAATGTGATGGATTGGGGAACGATAATACAACTTTAGTGATTTACATTGATGAAAATAAGGAGATAAGTCGAATGTATTTTCAAAACTCCGACAAAAATATATTCAAACAGCTAGATAAGACATTTATAAGCAGAAGTAAACCTGAACAAGATGTGGAAAAATCAAATGAAGTAGAACAAAGTAATGTAGAAGAAGAAAAAAGTAGCCAGCAAGACACTCAGCAACCCAGTAATTTCTTATCCAATATTTTTTCAGCAATTAAATCCATTATTGATTCTATCTCATCACTCTTTTCATGGTTATTTGGGTCGAAAGAGAAAGAGTCTAATCAACAATCTGATGATAATCCTTCTTTGTTTAAGCTCGATGCTAATGAGTTAGATCACGAAGTTAAGCCTGATGCCAATGAGTTAGGTCACGATGTTAGAGATCACTTATCAGACAATTATAACCATTACAACTCATCTGATGGGCTAATGTAATATAGCTAATTTACAGTATCTGTTCAGATGCATGGCTAGTGTACAAATATTGAAACAAAAATTCCAGTGCCCCTGTGATGTCATTCCAGTGCTTGACACTGGAATGGCTTTGTTGCATCGCTAGCTATGATGGATTAAAGATAAAAAAGGTGGAGAATATCAGTAGCTTATTATTCTGGTATTTATAACAAGAACGGTCAGTGAATACCTAAATTTGAGTAAAAGAAATTTCACTACCACTCACTAATCCGGCTAAAATTCAAGAATTTCAATGCTTTAGCTATTTTCAATAGAATTAAATTTATTAATATAAATAACAAGTTACTATTCTTAAATTTGATCAGATTGATTGCAAAAAAAACAAGATTTTCAATAAGTTGCTTATAATCCTAATTATAGTTAGCCTTTCATAAGTAGCGATGCAACAAAGCCCACTGGAATCCAGCTTTTAATCGAAAATGTTGTATAGTGCACAATCAATTTTTCTGGATCCCAGTGGGCTTTGTTGCATCGCTCAAGTGAAAAGAACTGGCAGTTACTGACAAAATTCATTATAAATAGCCATTTAACTGTTGAAGAAAAAATATGCCACAAAAAATGAGAGTCAGTAACTGCCATGAATATAACAAATTTCTCCAAGAAAGAGGAAGCATTTTTTGTTATACCAATGACGCCATAGAAAATTGGTACGAGAATTGTCCAAAAATGCAGGGCGGCAACTATATTTATAGTGATAAAGTTGTGATTTTGGTGCATATAATCGTCAGTTTCTTTAGAATTGGTTTAAGACAAACAGTCGGGTTTATAAAAGGGTATTTGCAACAAATAGGAAGAGATTTGGCAGTTATCAGCTATTCACAAGCATCAAGAAGGTTTAAGAAACTTAATATTAAGATAAATGATTGCAGAAAATAATATGGAAGATATCGAAATTGCTATAGACAGTACAGGAATTAGTATATACAACAACACACAGCAAGGAAAATAGCACTGACAGAAAATATCGTGGCTATGAGCAAACGAGAAAATTGCACGTAATGTTGAATATAAACAACAAAAAAGCCATAGCTGTAAAATACAGTAACGGTGTCTACTCTGATCACTATGGAGCTTGTGATTTGCTAAAAGAAGTTGATTTTCAGCATGCCATAAAAGCACTATATGCAGATAGAGCATGTGATAGGCACAAGTTTTATAAGTTGTGTAACGAATATGATATAAAGACAAAAATTCCACCAATAAACAATGCGGCAGAACATCCAGAAATAGATTATATGTCTGACAGGAATGCTGCTATTAGGTTAATAAAATTATACGGTGAAGATGGCATGAAAGAATGGAAAAAAGAAGTAAATTATGGGAAAAGATCTTAGAGGTTGTCCGGAAACAAGTAAAAGGCTATAATATCTGAAATTTTAGTACGGGGTAAGGATGAGAAAAAAGTATCCAACAGATCTAAGCGAAAGGGAATGGGCAAGAATAGAAAAACACTTCAGAGTATCATACAAGAAAGGAGGAAGGCCGCCAAAGTATAGCAAAAGAGAAATATTAGAAGCAATTTTCTATGTATTGCGTACAGGGTGTCAATGGCGGTATTTACCAAATGATTTTCCGCTATGGAAGACTGTGTATGAGCAGTTCAGGCAATGGAAGAAGCAGGGAATTTTTGAGAAAATGAATTATGAAATTACAAAATATAGTAGAAGAAAAATAGGAAGGAATGAGCAGCCGAGTGCCTGTATAGTAGATAGTCAATCTGTAAAGACTACAGAAAAGGGGGGATCAAAGGCTATGATGGAAGTAAAAAAGTAAAGGGTAGAAAAAGGCATATAATTACAGACACTCAGGGTTTTATACTAGGTTGTTACGTAGGCGCTGCTAACGAAAATGATAGAGATGGTATTAAAATAGCATTAAACAATATGAGAACAAAATATACTAAAGTTAAAAAAATGTGGGCTGACATGGGATACCAAGGAAGAAATTTAAAGAATCACATAAAGGAAGAATATGACATAGATATTGAAATTGTTACAAGGCCTCCATGTAGATTTTGGGTGCACAAAGATACGCCACCTGAGCTACTACCAACAAGAGAACAAGGGTTTAAAGTACAGCCAAGAAGATGGGTTGTAGAAAGGACTTTTGCTTGGGTTAATAGGAATAGAAGGCTATCGAAGGAGTATGATTTACTCACAACATCCACTGAGAATTTCATATACCTAGCTATGAGTAGGGTTATGTTAAAGAGGGAATATGCTTGAATTTACTAGTTTCCGGACAACCTCTTATATTGAAGGGTTTTTCTCAAGATTAAAGCAAATATTCGGATTTAGTTTTAGGAATAAATCTGAGATAAATCGAGAAAAAGAACTGCTAATCAAATGCTATTTGCTTAATAAATTCACTGATATTGGTATGGCTAAATTTGAGATAGTTATATGAATTTACCATAAATCACCATCTCATAAAGTGTGATGCAACAAAGCCATCCCAGTGTCAAGCACTGGGATGACACCCTCCTTATGGGCCAAAATCACAATGTTCGTACAGTTGTGGATTCATTCGCGGTATCTCGGCATAGATTCCGCTAACAAGTAGCGGAATGACGAATTTGTTGTTTTTTAGATTGTTGTAAGTCAGTTTAGCTATAGCATAATGCTATATTAATAAATAATCTATATAATGCTATTAAATGTAATAATTAAAATCTAAATCACTTTCTCTATAAAAGGAGAAATTTACCTTAATGAAAATATATATATATTTAATATTATTTTTATTTTTTTCTTGCGCTCAACTATATGCTGATACCAATTCCCATTACAGGGCAAACAGATGGACAATGATGGAAGAAAAGCCATACTGAAGTAAGTAAAATAGCGAGGTTTAAATGGCATTAAGATCAAAATTATTGGATGAAAAAGTAGTAGAATCAGCAAAAGAAATGCTGAAGAAAGTAAGGAATAATGCATATGTTTCAAAAAAACTAAATGCTGTAATTGCAGCAAAAAAGTACAGTATAACGGCTGTAGCAAAAATATATTGCATTTCAAGAAGCGCACTAACTTCGTGGGTAAAACTCTTGAAAATTGGCAGAGAAGAAAAACTGTTTGCTCCTTCACAACGTCGTAGAAAAACTAAATTAAATCAGGCTCAACTACAGCAAATTGAAGAGTGGATAGAAGAAAATCCTAATATCACCATTAAAGAAATGAGAATAAGAATCCAGGAAAAGTTCGGATTAAATATCAGCAAATCTACAGTACACCGCCATATGCAAAAGATGAAATTCTCATATATTACACCAAGACCAGTTCATAATGGACAAGATAAAAGCAAACAAGAGGAATTCAAAAAAAAATCTCAATGGAGCTATTAGCAAGTATCCAGAAAAAGAGCTATTTTTCTTTGATGAATCACGGTTTGGCACACATTCAAAAGTTGGACATGGGTGGTTTAAAAAGGGGATTAGAACACAGGTTAAAACAAAATTAGGTAGGCAAAATTTCTATCTCTATAGTGCAGTTAATCCTAGAAATGGAGAGAGTTCTAGCTTATTTGCACCAAATGTCAACACTGATTGCATGAACATATTTCTTGAGCAAATTTCGCAATATCTAGAAACACGAGAGGCTTTTCTCGTTATGGACTGTGCTAGTTGGCATAGGTCAAAAAATTTAAAGGTACCTAAAAATATCGACATTATATACCTACCTCCATACTCACCTGAGCTAAATCCTGTTGAGAGGCTTTGGTTATATATAAAACAGAACATTTTGCGCAATAAAATATACGATACAATTGCTCTACTTGAGGGTGCTTTGTGCAAATTTATTACTTCTCTTGCCAGCTCCACAATTAAACAACTCTGCAATGTTTCCTATTTGACTGGACAACAATGAGAATTGGTATGACGAGGAAATTGCAAAATTTGATTTACTTATTGGCGAGATAAATGAAGCAAGCTTCACTCTTAAAGGTGCAATAAAGGTTACAGTAGAACCAGGCTGGCACATATATTATAAAGATCCTGGAGATTTTGGCCTTCCCACGTCTATTAGTTACAAAGGTAATGCATCAGATATAAATATTCACTGGCCTATTCCAAAGGAACATAAAGATAAAGTAGGGAGAGAGACGTTTGTAAGTAACGTATATGAGGATATGGTATTATTTCCCTTTAAGATGAATATATTTTTAAATCAAGGGTATATTGACCTTAACTTCCATATAAATTATGCGATATGTAAAGATAGGTGCATCCCTAAAAATGTTGAGATAAAAATCAGGCAACCATTAAAGGATTTTATAGATTCTGATATCAATAAACTTATAAATGAGTGGTATGAAAAATAGAGTTCTCATGGGGTAGGTGTCATTCCAGCGCGTGACACTGGAATCTCATTTACTTTTTTGTTCACTATGTGAGGAACTTGGGCCTACAAGTATATAAACATAATGGTTTCGCATAAAAAATTTAGATCCCAGTGTCACGCACTAACTGTACGAACATTGAGATATAAGAGTAATTTGTACCAAGAAAAAAGATGTCATCCCAGTGCTTGACACTGGGATGGCTTTGTTGCATCGCTCTTCGGATAGTAGGTAACGCACAATAAATTTATGAAGCTATCTCAAATTTAGCCATACCAATATCAGTGAACTTATTGAGCAAATAGCATTTAACAAGTAGTTCCTTCTCTCTATTTGTCTCAGATTTATTCCTAAAACTAAACCCGAATGTTTGTTTCAGTCGCGAGAAAAAACTTTCTATATAAGATCTTTTTCCATAACTCATCTCTTTTTTCCACTTCTTTATACCATCTTCATCATATGACTTTATGAGCTTGACTGCAGAATTTCTCTCAGCCATATAGTCTAACTTTGGATGCTCTGCTGCGTTGTTTTTCGGAGGAATTTTCGTTTTTATACCATATTGATTACACAGCTTATAGAGCTTTTCTCTGTCATATGCCCTATCTGCATATAGTACTTTTATGACATACTGAAAATCGACTTCTTTTAGCAAATCACAAGCTCCATAGTGATCAGAGTAGATACCGTTACTGTATTTTACAGCTATGGCTTTTTTGCTGTTTGTATTCAACATTACATGCAATTTTCTTGTCTGTTCATAGCTGCGATACTTTCTATCTTCGCTATTTTCTTTGCTATGACCAGGAGTGTTGTTGTATATACTAATTCCTGTACTGTCTATAGCAATTTCGATATCTTCCATATTATTTTCTGCAATCATTGATCTTAATATTGAGTTTCTTAAACCTTCTTGATGATTGTGAATAGCTGATAACTTGCAAATTTTTCCCAATTTGCTCAAGGTATCCTGCTATAAACCCAACTGTTTGCCTCAGGCCTATTCTAAATAAACAAGTTATTATGTGCACCAAAATTACAACTTTATCGCTATAAATATTGTTGCCACCTGGTATTTTTGGACCATTCTCGTACCACTTTTCTATGGCTTCGTTGATATAATGAAAAATATTTCCTCTTTTTTCTAGAAATTTGTTATATTCGCTATGGTTACTGACCCTCATTTTTTGTGGCATATTTTTTCTTTCAAGGTTAAATGGCTATTTTATAATGAATTTTGTCAGTAATCACTAATTTTTCTGCTGCTATGCAACAAAGCCCACTGGGATCCAGATTGGACACTAAGTTGGTGAGTATAAAAGTAGCTAACCTTATGTTAAAACACAATATTTTTGGTGAGGGGTTGCATTAAAAGCTGGATTCCAGTGGGCTTTGTTGCATCGCTAGCTATGATGGATTAAAGATAAAAAAGATAGGGAATATCAGTAGCTTATTATTCTGGTATTTATAACAAGAACGGTCAATGAATACCTAAATTTGAGTAAAAGAAATTTCACTACCATTTACCAATCCGGCTAAAATTCAAGAATTTCAATGCTTTAGCTATTTTCAATAGAATTAAATTTATTAATATAAATAACAAATTACTATTCTTAAATTTGATCAGATTGATTGCAAAAAAACAAGATTTTCAATAGGTTACTTATAATCCTAACTATAGTTAGCCTTTCATAAGTAGCGATGCAACAAAGCCATTCCAGTGTCAAGCACTGGAATGACATCGTCTTAACATTGTACCATATTACAATGTTCGTACAGTTATGTGTCACGCTACTTGGATGACAAGAAAAGGTTTCTAGAATGACGGAAACGAAGTCATACATAGAAAATAGGTTAGGTATTTTCAATTTTTGTTGTATACTCAAATAAAAGTCTCACTTTTACAGATGGATACAGTAAAGTTTGTTTTATTACTGCCAACAATATTACTCATGCTAGTTGCTGGTGTTTACCTATCGATTAAACTAAAATGGCTACAGGTATTTAGATTACCATACGCCCTTTCACTCCTTGGAGCTAAAAAAGGAGAAAATAAATTTTCTTCTATAGCCGCTCTGTTTACAATTTTAGGGGGAAATTTAGGAGTAGGAAATATTTCAGGAACTGCTGTTGCTCTAAAAACCGGAGGACCGGGCTCTATTTTATGGATGGCAATAATTATTGTTATCACTTCTGTGATAAAATATGTCACTTGTTATCTAAGTATAAAAACCAGAAAGGAAAAGAACGAAAGGTTTATAGGTGGCCCTGTAGCCTACATGACTGATGCGTTTAACTCTAGGAAGGCCACAATTGTCTTTCTAGTTATCATGATGATGGTTTCAATAACAGTTGGTAACCTTGTTCAGGTAAATTCTCTATCAATACCACTTAATATGATAGATGTGCCTGTAGTTGTTGGTGGCATTGTAATGGCCATAATATTTTTTGTTGTTGCAGCTCTCAGCTTAAAAAAAATTAAAATTTTTATATCGGCTATGATACCGATAATGACGGTAAGTTACCTCACACTTTGCGGTATCATATTATTTAAATTTAGTGAAAATATTCTTCCTTCTCTAAAACTAATAACAAGCAGTTTTTTTACAACCAGTAGCTTTAACTCTGGTTTATCTCTAGGTTTGATTCTAGAAATGTTGACTATTATTCAAGTCGGAACTTTGCGAGGTATTTTTGCAACAGATATAGGGCTTGGCCTTGAAGGAATCGTACATTCTTCAATTGTTCCTAAGAAAAATAATAATAAATTTATTATTGAGCAGAGTCTAATTACGATAATATCGCCTTTTATAGTTGCGTTTATAGTGTTTATTACAACAATGGTACTGCTTGTCACAGATTCTTGGGTCACTGATTTAGAGAGCACTAACATGTGCATATTTGCTTTTAGAAAGGCAATGAATTGGCCTTATATTGACTATTTAATTATGGCCATAATGTTTTGTTTTGCTTTTACTACTATTTTTACTTGGTTTTTTTGCTCAAAACAGACAATACGCTATGTGTCTATGGATAATAAATACACTAAAATCTGGATTGTAATTTTTACCATGATCATTCCGCTTGGTGCGATAGGTAAAGTCCGGTTGCTATGGGATGTTGCTGATATCTCGATTGCTGCTTTGTTGTTTATCAACATACTCGCTATACTCAAGCTAACCTCTCAAGATCCAGAAGTGTTTACTATGAGTAGCAGATATTTGAAGTTGCAAAAACAGAGCTATAGCTAAAGCAATTTAGGCTATGCAGCTGTTGTGATATAAGAGTGATTTCCGCCAAGAAGGATGTCATCCCAGTGCCCAGACACTGGGATCCAGGAATCTTGATTGGCACTAAGTTAGTGAGCATAAAAGTAGCTAATCTTATGTTAAAACACAACATTTTTGATGGGGTTCGTGAAAGGCTGGATTCCAGACTGGAATGACAACTTAAATCGTTTGATGTTACCATAAAATAGCTTGTGTCATCACATTAGTAACACAACCGTATCCGTTCAGCGGAGTGGCAGAATAAGGTAGACAAGGTGATCTAAAAAGATAATCATAGAGCAAAAGTGAAATAATATGGTAAACCTTTTAGATGTATGGTCCCAGAGAGTGATGGTATACTATCATCATCATTTAAGGAGTCATTATGGGACAGATATTACATGGGTGCGCCAAAACAACACAGACGATTCGTAGAGCAATACAAAATAGAAAAGAGAGCATAGCAAAACTCTCCAAGCATTATAACCTTAATCCAAAAACTATTATTAAGTGGAGAAAACGTTCATTTACGAAAGATGCTGATATGGGTCCAAAGCATCCAAGATCAACTGTTTTAACGCTAGAAGAGGAAGCTATAATAGTTACATTTCGCAAGTATACACTACTGCCACTAGATGATTGCCTTTACGCTCTGCAGTCTACAATTCCGCATTTGACTCGCTCTAGCTTGCATCGTTGTTTACAAAGACACAACATTAGCAGATTACCAACTGTTGATGGAGAAGTTAAGTCAAAAAAGAAATTCAAACAATATCCTATCGGTTACTTTCATATTGATATTGCTGAAGTTAGAACTGAGGAGGGCAAATTACATTTGTTTGTTGCTATTGATAGGACATCCAAATTTACCTATGTTGAGTTGTGTAACAGTGCTACAAAACCCATAGCTGCTGAGTTCTTACGTAATTTGATTAGAATTTTACCGTATAAAATCCATACTATTTTGACAGATAACGGTATACAATTTACAAACCAGAAGCGTCATAAGTATGCTTTCCAACATATATTTGATAGAGTTTGCGAAGAGAATGTTATTGAACATCGTTTGACAAAAGTTAGCCATCCTTGGACGAATGGGCAAGTCGAGCGTATGAATAAAACTTTAAAGGATGCTACAGTTAAGAAGTATTACTATCAATCGCACCAGCAACTTAAAGAACACCTTTATAACTTTGTTATGGCTTATAATTATGCAAAGAGACTCAAAACTCTTAAGGGTCTTACTCCTTATGAATTTATATGTTATCAGTGGACACAGTCTCCAGAATTATTTATACTAAATCCACACCATCACACTCTGGGACCATACACCTTCAAAAAAGGTCGTATATTTGTGAGAACAAGCAGCATAAAAATAAGGTTGTGAAAATAAAAGCTTGAAATTATCTGCAACAAAGTTAGGCGAGTTAGTTCGTATGTAAATTTAGCGAAAGCGAGCAAATCTAGCTAGTTTTAGCGTATAGTGAAATTATCATATAAAAAAGTTCGTATGGTACACTTAGTAGTCCAATCCATCCCAAGAAAAACAGTTCTCACGTCTCTTGATTTTGAGTGCTGGAAATGGTTATTTTACTTGAGATTTTAATATTATATAATGCTAAATTAACAGTAATCTATCCGAGGATGAAAAAAAATTAAGGCAAAATTGTAATAAGGAATAGATCTTTTTTCTGTCAATGCAGAAATTCCTTTAATTTCCTATATGAAGTTTTCGTAGCCCCAATCTTTGAAATAGGTGATTGTCTTGCTCAGGTACTGGATTTTGAGCTGTAAGTAGCTTTTCACCGTAAAAAATTGAATTAGCACCTGCAAGGAAACACAATGCTTGCAATTCATCTGACATTTTTTCTCGCCCAGCTGATAAACGTACATAAGATTTTGGCATCATAATTCTTGCTATTGCGATAGTACGAACAAAATCAAACGGATCAACGTCGGCCACATCCTCAAGTGGAGTTCCAGGAATTTTTATCAGCATATTAATTGGTACTGATTCTGGAGGATTACCCAAATTAGCAAGGAGAACTAGCATTTTTATTCGATCCTCATTAGTCTCACCCATACCAAGAATACCACCACAACAGACCTTAATCCCAGATGCACGTACGTGTTCTAACGTTTTTAAGCGATCTTGGAGAATACGTGTAGTTATGACTTTATGATAATATTCCTCAGATGTATCAATATTATGGTTATAAAAATCTAAGCCAGCTTCCTTTAGCATATTTGCTTGGTAATATTTTAACAACCCAAGAGTCACACACGTTTCAAGGCCCAATTTTTTCACCTCTTTGACCATTTCGCAAACAATTGTTAAATCTTGATCACGTGGACCACGCCAAGCTGCTCCCATACAGAAACGACTACTTCCAGCCTCTTTTGCACATTTTGCTGCTTCAATTACCTCGGCAATTTCTAACAAAGGCTTTTTCTGCAAACCAGTGTTATAGTGTGCTGACTGGGGACAGTAGGAACAATTTTCCGGGCAGCTACCTGTTTTAATACTCAAAAGCGTACTAATTTGCACTTCACTAGGATTAAACTGCTTTCTATGTTCTGTTTGTGCTATATAAATTAGCTCAGGAAACGGAAGATTAAAGGTTTGGTCTGCCTTGGCAAAAGTCCATTCTTCTGTCATGATCTAAGCTCCTTCTTGGTAAATAGATTGTTATATAATAAGTATTGTAATACACTACAAAGTAAAGGGAAATATCGACAGTTGCCGAAAGATATCTTGGGAAGCTTCATCGATTTTTCTACCAACGATTACCTTGGCCTAAGTCAGTCGGAAGTATTGTTTGATGCAGCAAAGCTCTCTGGAGCACAGTTTGGAGTAGGATCCACTGGTTCTCGTTTGCTCTCAGGTAATAAAAAAATATTTGAAGACTTTGAGAAGAGAATTGCCCAAGACAAAAGAACTGAGTCAGCTCTTATCTTCAATTCAGGTTTTCAGGCCAATGTAACGGTTCTTGCAAGCCTACTCGATCAATCAGTGCTTGGTGACAAACCTATTGTTTTTTTTGATAAGTTAAATCATGCAAGCTTATATCAAGCTGTATTTTTGAGCAACGCTGAACTTGTACGATATCAACACAACGATACAGATCACTTAAGCAATTTACTTACAAAATTCAAAAATGATTTAAGACCAAAGTTCATTGTTACTGAAACAATTTTTGGTATGGATGGAGACATCGCACCAATAGAGAAAATTTTTGCCCTGAGCAAAGAACATGAAGCTTTTCTATATTTAGATGAAGCACATGCAACAGGTATTATTGGTCACAATGGGTATGGATTATCTACCAGCATTAATCTTCAGGAAACTCCACATTTAATCTTAGGAACTTTTAGTAAAGCCCTAGGGTGCTTTGGTGCGTATGTTGCTTGTTCCAATATTATAAAGAATTACCTAATCAACAAATGTCCAGGGTTTATCTATTCAACCTCTCTTTCTCCAATGATAATTGGCGCAGCAGCTAAAAGTTGGGATTTAGTACAACATCTTACTGATCAACGTCAGGCTTTATTCTTTAAGGCTGCAAATTTGAGAAACAACCTGCAAAATCTTGGATTTAACACAGGTGATTCAGTTACACACGTTATACCAATAATTCTAGGTGATGAGGATACTGTAATGAGTACAAAAGAAAAGCTTTTGAAACAAGGGTTGGTTGTTTCTGCTATACGTCCACCTACTGTTCCTCCTGGAACATCAAGATTACGTATTGCACTCAATGTGAATCATACTGAAAGCAACCTAGACTGTTTAGTGCATGTTCTTCAGCAAATATGAACTATCACTTTGTATTTTGTCACGGTTGGGGGTTTGATTATAAGTTCTTTCAACCTCTTATAAATAAATATTTCTCTAAAATTCCTTACTATTGTTTAGATCTTGGTTATTTTGGAGAAGAAAACCTAAACTTACCAGAAGATGGTGTACTTATTGGTATTGGACATTCTCTTGGACTAATAAAACTAGCTTCCTTAAATGTAAAGTTTAATGGAATTATTGGTGTACAAGCTTTTGTCAATTTTTTAGGATTTGATTTACGATTACACAAAAAACGCAAGTTAGAGTTGAAAAGGATTATACAGCATTTTCAAATGGATCCAATAAATACCCTGATATCCTTTTATAAAAGTTGTGGTGTTAATTTGATAGACCACAACTCTTTTAATTATCTGAATAAAGCAAAATTAATGGAAGATTTAGAACTATTGACTATAGTACATCAGTTGCCGCATACACCACTATTAATATTAGGTGCAACGAATGATACGATTGTGCCACAAAAACTTATCTATGATAATTTCAAAAAAGGTACTAAAGTTAGTATGCACAATAAGGGGTACCACAGTCTAGGTCTATGTGAGCATCATTTTGTGCAGGAGCAAATTATAAGTTTTTGTGATGGAATTAGAAGAGAGATACATACAGGATAATTTTAGTAGAGCAAGCTCGTCTTATGATAATGTAGCTTTTGTTCAAAAAGAATGTGCTGCAAAACTAGTAAATCTATTAAAAAGTTGTTTTCCTGAATTTCATCCACAATCTATTTTAGATTTGGGTACAGGTACAGGCTACATTCCAGAAATTTTGTTTGGTTTTTTTCCAGAAAGCAAATTTACTTTAAACGATATATCGCCTGATATGCTAGAAAAAACAAGAGAAAAATTAGCAGGGTATAAGGAGATTGAATTCATCTTAGGTGATATGGAAATACTAGACTTCGGTTTTCAAGACCTTATCATTTCAAATCTAGCACTTCAATGGGTGAGAAATTTAAAAAAGATGATAAAGAAGTCATACAATAATTCAGATATTTTTGCTTTTTCATGTTTACTGGATGGTACGTTTAATGAATGGTCCAGTATTTTTACGAAATATTTACTACCTGTACCAACTTATTGTTACCCATCTAAGCAGGAATTGGAAAATTATCTACTTTACCTAAAACCAAAAAAATATTTTTTCAGTTCACAAGAATTTACACTGTGTTTTCCAAGTGCAAGTGAATTTATCAGGTATCTTGGAAATTTAGGGGCAAATCAAGGTAGCCAGAAAATTTTTCTACCTGATCTGAAGAGGATAGTTAAGAGCTATACAGACAAGATTAACATCACTTATGAAGTATTTTTTGGAATTTTAAGTCAATGCAGATCTTTATAACAGGAACAGATACCGACGTTGGTAAGACTACTATAAGTAGCTGGCTTTGTCTCCACACTGGATACTCGTATTTTAAGCCTATTCAGACTGGAAGTATTTTAGGTACAGATGGTCATCAAATAAGTAGTTTGACTAACACCAATGTTTGTAAAGAAAATTTTGTTTATAAAGAACCTTTATCTCCTCACTTGGCAGCATCGCTGGAGAATGGCAGTATTGATATTAATAAGATCGATTTACCTAAAGTGCATAACTTAATTATAGAAGGTGCTGGAGGAGTTTTGGTTCCAATTAATCAAACCACATTAATGGTTGATTTAATCAAAAAACTTGCCATTCCAACAATTTTAGTTGTTAGATCTACAGTTGGTACTATTAATCACACATTGCTAAGTCTAGAAGTACTGCGTGCCAGAAATATTCCTATTTTGGGAGTAATCTTAAACGGACTACCTAATCAAGATAATCTTGAAGCAATAGAATTTTATGGTAGGGTACAGGTCTTAGCATCAGTACCCAGACTGCAAAAAGTTGATAGAGAACATCTAATGCAAATACCACTCTCAAATCGATTAAAAGCTATCTTGGAACAATGAATTTAAGCGAACGTGACAGAAAAATCATATGGCATCCTTTTACGCAAGAGAAAGTAGCCAAACTTCCAATTGCAATTAAGAAAGCTCATGGGTCATATCTTTATGATGAGAGTAATAAACCATACCTCGATCTGATTTCCAGTTGGTGGGTAAATCTGCACGGTCACGCTCATCCTAAGATTGCTCAGGCTATATATGAGCAAAGCATGACTTTAGAACATGTAATTTTTGCAGGCTTTACTCATGAGCCTGCAGTAACGCTTTGCGAAAAGTTAAAAACTCTACTACCAGACAAATTATCCAGATTTTTCTTTTCAGACAATGGTTCAACTGCTGTTGAGGTATCACTAAAAATGGCCTATCAGTACTGGTGGAATCAGGGTAACCGTGAAAGAACTACTTTCCTGAGTTTTGAAGGAGGGTATCATGGAGATACATTTGGCGCGATGAGTGTAGGTGCTAAGTCCGGCTTTCATGATACATTTTCAAACCTATTATTTTCTATTTTAACAATACCTTTCCCGGAAATCCAGGATGAAGATGAAGAAATAGAAAACAAAGAAAAACATTCTCTAGAAGTGTTAGAAGGTTACTTATGTGTTGGTTCTTACAAAATTGCCGCATTAATTCTAGAGCCTTTAGTACAAGGAGCCAGTGGTATGAGGATGTGCCGTCCAGAGTTCATTAGAAAAGTTGTTAATTTAGTACGCCAGCATGGGATTTTGATAATCTGTGATGAAGTTATGACCGGTTTTGGACGTACTGGTACTTATTTTGCTTTTGAGCAAAGTCAAATTATACCAGATTTTTTATGTATCTCCAAAGGATTAACAGGAGGTTTTCTTCCACTTGCTCTCACAGTTGTTACCGAAGAAGTCTACTCAGTATTTTTAAGTGAACATTTTACTAAAGCGTTTGCTCATGGTCATTCCTATACTGCCAATCCTTTAGGTTGTGCGGCCGCAATTGCTTCTTTAGAATTATTAATTAAGCCTGATACCATGGAGTCAATTAAGAGGATTCATAGTATACATAAAAAGGAATTAGTAAATTTATCTGAAGCTTGTGAGAGTGTTAAGCATACACGCGTTACTGGTACAATAGCAGCTTTTGATGTTCACGGGGCACAAACATTAAAGATAAAATTTTTAGAGCAAGGACTTTTAATCAGACCAATTAACAATTCAGTTTATTTATTACCACCCTATTCAATAAGTACTTCAGAGCTTGAGGAAGCTTATAACAAGATCAGAAATGTTATTAGGATTTTTTCATATTGACTTTACCAGACCAATGTATTCAAAAACGAAAGATTCTCACAGTTGTTGGTTTTGAGCGCTGGAAATGGTCATATTACTTAAGTTTTTAGCAATAAATGTTGTAATTTAGTAATAATTTTTGAGACTAGAAGGAATTTAGAAAACTACTCATTATATTTATTTTTCAGGAAGTTTTTATCTAAAGTAAGACAATTTTTCTGGTGGGGTATATAACACTTGCTCAGACCATTGGTTTCTTATTATAGTTTGTTAATCTAATTTTATAAAGTTTATGTTCAGTCAGCAGTACTCAGAGTATGTTTATTCCCAAGATCTTAGTAGTCAGAGGTTGTCCGGAAACTAGTAAATTCAAGCATATTCCCTCTTTAACATAACCCTACTCATAGCTAGGTATATGAAATTCTCAGTGGATGTTGTGAGTAAATCATACTCCTTCGATAGCCTTCTATTCCTATTAACCCAAGCAAAAGTCCTTTCTACAACCCATCTTCTTGGCTGTACTTTAAACCCTTGTTCTCTTGTTGGTAGTAGCTCAGGTGGCGTATCTTTGTGCACCCAAAATCTACATGGAGGCCTTGTAACAATTTCAATATCTATGTCATATTCTTCCTTTATGTGATTCTTTAAATTTCTTCCTTGGTATCCCATGTCAGCCCACATTTTTTTAACTTTAGTATATTTTGTTCTCATATTGTTTAATGCTATTTTAATACCATCTCTATCATTTTCGTTAGCAGCGCCTACGTAACAACCTAGTATAAAACCCTGAGTGTCTGTAATTATATGCCTTTTTCTACCCTTTACTTTTTTACTTCCATCATAGCCTTTGATCCCCCCTTTTCTGTAGTCTTTACAGATTGACTATCTACTATACAGGCACTCGGCTGCTCATTCCTTCCTATTTTTCTTCTACTATATTTTGTAATTTCATAATTCATTTTCTCAAAAATTCCCTGCTTCTTCCATTGCCTGAACTGCTCATACACAGTCTTCCATAGCGGAAAATCATTTGGTAAATACCGCCATTGACACCCTGTACGCAATACATAGAAAATTGCTTCTAATATTTCTCTTTTGCTATACTTTGGCGGCCTTCCTCCTTTCTTGTATGATACTCTGAAGTGTTTTTCTATTCTTGCCCATTCCCTTTCGCTTAGATCTGTTGGATACTTTTTTCTCATCCTTACCCCGTACTAAAATTTCAGATATTATAGCCTTTTACTTGTTTCCGGACAACCTCTCATACCAATTCCCATTACAGGGCAAACAGATGGACAATGATGGAAGAAAAGCCATACTGAAGTAAGTAAAATAGCGAGGTTTAAATGGCATTAAGATCAAAATTATTGGATGAAAAAGTAGTAGAATCAGCAAAAGAAATGCTGAAGAAAGTAAGGAATAATGCATATGTTTCAAAAAAACTAAATGCTGTAATTGCAGCAAAAAAGTACAGTATAACGGCTGTAGCAAAAATATATTGCATTTCAAGAAGCGCACTAACTTCGTGGGTAAAACTCTTGAAAATTGGCAGAGAAGAAAAACTGTTTGCTCCTTCACAACGTCGTAGAAAAACTAAATTAAATCAGGCTCAACTACAGCAAATTGAAGAGTGGATAGAAGAAAATCCTAATATCACCATTAAAGAAATGAGAATAAGAATCCAGGAAAAGTTCGGATTAAATATCAGCAAATCTACAGTACACCGCCATATGCAAAAGATGAAATTCTCATATATTACACCAAGACCAGTTCATAATGGACAAGATAAAAGCAAACAAGAGGAATTCAAAAAAAAATCTCAATGGAGCTATTAGCAAGTATCCAGAAAAAGAGCTATTTTTCTTTGATGAATCACGGTTTGGCACACATTCAAAAGTCGGACATGGGTGGTTTAAAAAGGGGATTAGAACACAGGTTAAAACAAAATTAGGTAGGCAAAATTTCTATCTCTATAGTGCAGTTAATCCTAGAAATGGAGAGAGTTCTAGCTTATTTGCACCAAATGTCAACACTGATTGCATGAACATATTTCTTGAGCAAATTTCGCAATATCTAGAAACACGAGAGGCTTTTCTCGTTATGGACTGTGCTAGTTGGCATAGGTCAAAAAATTTAAAGGTACCTAAAAATATCGACATTATATACCTACCTCCATACTCACCTGAGCTAAATCCTGTTGAGAGGCTTTGGTTATATATAAAACAGAACATTTTGCGCAATAAAATATACGATACAATTGCTCTACTTGAGGGTGCTTTGTGCAAATTTATTACTTCTCTTGCCAGCTCCACAATTAAACAACTCTGCAATGTTTCCTATTTGACTGGACAACAATGAGAATTGGTATTATTATAGTCTTTTGACCTTTGACCTTTTTAAGATACAATCCGGATTGGATACTGAGTTGGTGAGTATAAAAGTATAGCTTCTACGTCATACCGCTGCGGTATCTCTTAGCCGCTAACAAGTAGCGGGATGACGATTGTCGGTGAATCTAAGTTACCTTAGCTACATTTCTAGCTGTAACTATAAATGTATGGATTTTTTATCGTGCCATGTTATAATTAACGTCTTGCTAAAAATTAAATATTGATGAATGAACTAAGAAAGTTAAGTATTACACAAATGCATGACGGGCTCAAAAAAAAGAGTTTTTCTGCCGTTGAACTCGTAGAGGCGCACATCAGTGCGGTTGAAAATGAGAAATTAAATGCATTTATAACAAAAACCCCAGAGATAGCAATGAAAGCTGCTAAAGCTGCAGATGAACATTTCTCTAGGCAAAAGGATGATTTAATCTCGCCGCTCATGGGTGTACCAGTTGGCATCAAAGATCTATTCTGTACAAAAGGAATAAAAACAACAGCATGCTCAAAAATGCTGGAAAATTTCGTTCCGACTTACGAATCTACGGTGTCTGACTTGCTTTTAAAAAGTGGAGCAGCCATGCTCGGTAAGCTTAATATGGATGAATTTGCTATGGGTTCTGCGAACACAAATAGCTATTTTGGCCCTGTTGAAAATGTGTGGATTAGAAAAAGCGATGGGGAAAAAGTTGTTCCTGGTGGATCATCTGGTGGATCTGCAGCATCGGTTGCTGGATTTTTATGCGCTGGAGCGTTAGGGAGCGACACCGGTGGATCTGTACGCCAACCAGCAGCTTATTGTGGAGTAGTTGGAATAAAGCCAACTTATGGAAGATGCTCGCGTTTTGGTATGATTGCATTTGCGAGTTCTCTGGATCAAGCAGGAGTCATTACTCGTTCTGTCTCTGATTCAGCATTAATGCTGGAAGCAATTTGTGGCTATGATACAAAAGATTCAATATCGAGCGAAAAGCCAGTGCCTAAATTTTCTAGCTTTATAAATGGTGATGTCAAGGGTAAGTGTATTGGTATACCAAAAGAATATAGGATGGATGGAATTTCAGAGGAAATAGTTCATAATTGGGAAAGAGTTGCTTCCTATTTAAAAGAAAATGGCGCTGAAGTTGTTGACATTACTCTGCCACATACTAAATATGCAATACCAGTCTATTATTTAATCTGTTCTGCTGAAACTTCATCCAATCTTGCTCGTTACGATGGTGTGCGTTATGGATTAAGGGTTGATGCTGATACCCTTGAAGAAATGTATTCACTAACAAGAGCAGAAGGTTTTGGTAAAGAGGTGAAAAGAAGAATTTTAATTGGCGCTTATGCGCTTTCTTCAGGTCATTATAATGAATATTACGAAAAAGCGCAGTGCATTAGGGCATTAATCAGAAATGATTTTATAAAAGCGTTTGAAAAAATAGATTACATACTTGTGCCATCTGCTCCAACAGAAGCTTTTGGCTTAAATGAAAAGCCAGATCCGCTAATTATGTGCATCAATGATGTGTTTACTGTGCCGGCAAGTCTGGCAGGATTGCCTGCTATTTCTGTTCCTGTTGGGCTCTCCAATGAGGGTTTACCACTTGCCTTGCAAGTGATTGGAAATTATTATGATGAAGCTGGAATATTAAATGTGGCAAGTGTGATAGAGCAAAATTGCGGCAGAATAATTAGACCTCTTGCATAATCTATTTTTTGATAGTAATTTTTGCATTAAAATTTGCTTACGCTCCTCAACGTACTCTATGGTTCCATTTTTAGATGAATAGCAAAAACAGGGTATATTAATCTGTTTACAAAATTTTCGTGTAACAGTTCACACTTAATTAAACAGACTGAATTCTGTAATTTTGGGATGTTGAAAAATTTACCTCACGTTGTCATTCCAGCGCATAACGCTGAAATCCAGATTTATAGAAACGAAAAAACTTGCTTGACACATTTTGCCAACCCCCTTATTACGATGTGTAGTACAATGATACAAATTAAGAATTCCCCCATCCTGTGCTGGTTCTTCGATCTGAAATCCTACTTCTACCTGATCACAACCAATGTTAATTTGTCCTATTAATGCTTTAATAATGCCGCGCTTAGTTTGCCAATCTAGCTGTTCCAGGTTCGATTTTACACTAGAATAAAAATTCTTTATGCTATTTATAATAAGACTTATTCCTTTTTCTACTGCCTTCTGATCAACTACCTTTTTTTTCTCTTCTTCTATCCCTTGTAAGCGTTCTTTCATTTTTCTCATTGTCTGTTTAAATTCTTCCTCGCTTATATATCCTTTCTCTCCTGCATTTTCTTGACTATAATAATCTTCCATTAATTTTTCGATACCTTCTTTTATTTGATTTTCTCTTCTTGCAAACTTTTTCTCTGATGATTCATCATTTTTATTTTCTAATACTCTACGTTGGTATTCCTTTTTTATCATCTCTGGGTTTTTTAGTACATCTTTCACCTTTTCCCATACTGACCTTACCCAGAAAAAGTGGAGAGAAAGAAAGGAGTTTTTTCGGGTAAAATAAAATTTTGGAGGATTAGAAATGGCAAGAGAATATACGGCAGAATTCAAATTGGAAGCTGTTAAGCTGGCAAATGAACAAAGAAAGGTAGGTCAACCAGTTGCAAAAGTAGCAAGAGATCTAGGAATAAGGGATAGTGTATTAGGAAAATGGATGAAGAAATATAACGAAAAAAAGTCAGCGGCAAATGCATTTCCAGATGTAGCACCTTATGACAAAGAGAGATTTGATTTACAGAAAGAGTTAGCAAAAGTAACAAGAGAAAGAGACATTTTAAAAAAAGCCCTGGCCAGTCAAAAAGAGTAAAATATTTTTTCATAAAAGAGCATAGTAAACACTATAAAGTGCAGGAATTATGTAGGGTTTTCTGCTAGTGGCTACTATAAGTGGACTACAAGGAAAATAAGCAGTAGAGAATCAGCAAATAAAGAGTTATTAGCAGATATTCAAAAAATATATCAAGCTTCTAAATGTAGATATGGAGCTCCTAAAATTCATTCTGAATTAAAGGCTTTGGGTAAAAGTTGCAACTTAAAAACAGTGCAAAGTATTATGCAGAAAAATGACATCAGGGCTATACTGAGAGGTTGTCCGGAAACAAGTAAAAGGCTATAATATCTGAAATTTTAGTACGGGGTAAAGATGAGAAAAAAGTATCCAACAGATCTAAGCGAAAGGGAATGGGCAAGAATAGAAAAACACTTCAGAGTATCATACAAGAAAGGAGGAAGGCCGCCAAAGTATAGCAAAAGAGAAATATTAGAAGCAATTTTCTATGTATTGCGTACAGGGTGTCAATGGCGGTATTTACCAAATGATTTTCCGCTATGGAAGACTGTGTATGAGCAGTTCAGGCAATGGAAGAAGCAGGGAATTTTTGAGAAAATGAATTATGAAATTACAAAATATAGTAGAAGAAAAATAGGAAGGAATGAGCAGCCGAGTGCCTGTATAGTAGATAGTCAATCTGTAAAGACTACAGAAAAGGGGGGATCAAAGGCTATGATGGAAGTAAAAAAGTAAAGGGTAGAAAAAGGCATATAATTACAGACACTCAGGGTTTTATACTAGGTTGTTACGTAGGCGCTGCTAACGAAAATGATAGAGATGGTATTAAAATAGCATTAAACAATATGAGAACAAAATATACTAAAGTTAAAAAAATGTGGGCTGACATGGGATACCAAGGAAGAAATTTAAAGAATCACACAAAGGAAGAATATGACATAGATATTGAAATTGTTACAAGGCCTCCATGTAGATTTTGGGTGCACAAAGATACGCCACCTGAGCTACTACCAACAAGAGAACAAGGGTTTAAAGTACAGCCAAGAAGATGGGTTGTAGAAAGGACTTTTGCTTGGGTTAATAGGAATAGAAGGCTATCGAAGGAGTATGATTTACTCACAACATCCACTGAGAATTTCATATACCTAGCTATGAGTAGGGTTATGTTAAAGAGGGAATATGCTTGAATTTACTTGTTTCCGGACAACCTCTTAGATGCTAAATTACTGGAAAAATACGCTGAATTTGTCAGTAAAGACGGTGAAGTAAAAGGATGTATAATTTCACAAAAGCAAGAGGAATTAAAGGAGCTGGGGGCAGTTGAGCGTAATTTAAATGATGCAATTCATGCAAACAAGTGTCGCCTGCAAAGTGCGACGGGAAAAGCTAGAGAATACATAGAAAGACAGATAGGGTTTGCTGAAAAACAATTGAAAGAAATTAGGCAAGACATAGAAGACGCAATAGCTGAATTGAAAGGAAAAAATGAGCTTTTAATCAGCTATAAAGGTATTGGATCAAAGACGGCGAGCGTTCTACTGACAGAGGTGCCTGAGCTTGGTAGATTAGAGAATAGAGAAATTGCATGCTTAGTTGGAGTTGCACCTAAAACTAGTGAAAGTGGAAGAAAAGTTGGCAAAGCTCAAATCAAAGGAGGCAGGTTTTATGCAAGGAAAGCACTATACATGTCAGCTCTTGTTGCTATGCGCCACAACAGAAAAATGAAAGCGTTTTATCAGCGTTTGGTTGATTCTGGCAAAGCTGCTAAGGTTGCATTAGTTGCTGTCATGAGAAAAATTATCGTTTGTTTAAATGCCATGATAAAAAATAACAACTTTTATCTTGACTCTTAAGACGGTAGATGACAGACCATTGATTGTATGGGTTCCATCTGTTATATATAATCTTTTTGAATACGAAGAAAACTGATGAATGAGTATGATATTACGGTTATAGGTAGCGGTCCTGGTGGTTATATAGCGGCAATTAGGGCGGCACAGCTTGGGTTTAAAACTGCAATTGTGGAAAAAGAAAAAAATTTAGGCGGTATATGCTTAAATTGGGGATGTATACCAACAAAATCACTGCTTAGAGCATCTGAGGTTTATAGGCTAATAAAAAGATCAAAAGAGTTTGGTATAGAAGTAAAGGGAGCGAATTTTGATATACAATCAATAGTGAAATACTCAAGAAACGTTGTTGATAAATTGTCAAGCGGTGTTGCATATTTGATGAAAAAAAATAATATCAAAGTTCATCAAGGTTTTGGTAAACTTGCAGGCAATGGTACTATAAAAGTTGCTGGCGATAAGGAAGAACAAGAAATTGTTTCCAAGCATATCATTTTAGCAACAGGCGTGAGGGCACGGAATCTGCCTGGAATAGAGGCAGATGGAGATTTAATATGGAATGCGCAGCATGCTATGATGCCGGGCAAATTACCAAAATCACTACTAATTATAGGGTCTGGTGCAATTGGAATAGAATTTGCAAGTTTTTATAGTACTTTGGGGGTTGATGTAACAATCATAGAGATAAAGAGCACTATTTTGCCGCTGGAGGATAAAGACATTTCAGATTTAGCACAAGAAATATTCACAAAACAGGGGATAAAAATATATACAAATAGTAGCGTAAAAGCTTTGACTAAAAATAAAGACTCTGCTCAAGTGCTACTAAGTAGTGGTGAGAGCAAAGAATTTGATAGGGTGATTGTTGCGGTTGGCATTCAGGCAAATACTGAAAATATAGGTTTAGAAAATACAAAAATTAAATTAAGCCCTTCTGGTTTTATTGAAATAAATGAATGGTATGAAACTAGTGAATCAAATGTGTATGCAATAGGTGATGTAGCTGGCCCACCATGTTTAGCACATAAAGCGAGCCATGAAGCCGTGATCTGCATTGAAAAGATTGCTGGTAAAGGTACTCATGCGTTAAAAAAAGAGTGCATACCAAATTGCACTTATTCTCATCCACAAATAGCGAGCATCGGCCTTACTGAGGAACAGGCAATAAAAGGTGGGTATGATATAAAAATAGGAAAATTTCATTCTAACTTTAATGGTAAGTCTGTTGCACTCAGTGAAACTGAAGGGTTAGTGAAAACGATTATAGATAAAAAAACCGGAGAAATTCTGGGTAGCCACATGATAGGTGCAGAAGTAACGGAGTTAATTAGCAATTTTGCTCTTGCAAAGCAACTAGAAGGAACAGACTTCGACATAAAATCTACGATTTTTCCTCATCCAACCATTTCAGAGATGATACATGAATCAGTGCTTGCTGCAGATGTTAAATAGTTGAACTAACGTTCCATCGTTTTAGAGTTGTCAATGTCTTGAGTAGTAGTTTGATTAGGCACTTTAGTTTCAATAGATTGATTACCACCAGCATCAGAATTCTGTAACTCTTCTTTCAATCCCTTAGCTGCTTCTTTAACTTCAAGCTTTGCCTTTGGATGAAGATCTTCTGGGCCTTTTCCTTTAGTATCCAAACCTTGTTGTAGATTAGTGCTTTTCATTTTATTATGCTGCTCGTGCTCAGGTAGGTCAACGACCGAATTGAAAAGAATTTTTATTATATTTTTTAGCAGTTCTAAAAAACCTCCGCTTCTGCCTTCTCTTTGTTCTTGAGGTTTATTTTTCTCATTAGGTTCTTTTTTACTATTACTTTTAGGCATTTTTAACTCAACTATCATAACGCTTAATAAAATTCTACGTGCAAATTGTTAAATAACAGTTAACAATCTAGGATTTATTATTTACAGATGGATATTATTTTAGCAACAGGTGGCACAGGTGGGCATATCTTTCCGGCCATAGCTTTAGCAAAAGCACTAAAGACACAAGGATACAATTGCATATTATTCACTGATAAAAAAACAAATAAAAATACCGACATAGAAAGCTACACCTTACCATTACGTAGACCAAGCAGCAACAAATTTAAGTTTTTCCTTTTCTTGATATACAGCTCTATGTTAGCACTGTATCAAGTAAGAAAATTAAAACCAAAATCGGTCATTGGTTTTGGTAGCTATGCTTCTTTTCCAACTCTTCTTGCAGCAAGAGTTCTTTCTATACCTATAATTTTACATGAACAAAACACAGTTTTAGGGAGAGTAAATAGATTCTTTTTCAAGAGTGCAAAATTAATTGCAACCAGCTTTCCGGAGACTAAATATGCAGAGGGCAATAAATGTATTTTTACAGGAAATTTTGTTGATATAAAAGCACAGAGCCATTCTAGCACTGAGAAAATCCTAAATATATTGGTCATAGCAGGCAGCCAAGGTGCAAATTTTTTTGATGATGTAGTAAGCAGCGTAATTTGTGATTTACCTATTAAAATGAAAAAGAAAATTAGAGTGACGCAGCAATGTACGAAGAAAAATGTAAACAAGGTCAAAAGTCTATACAAAAGTGAAAAGATCGATTGTGAATTGAGTGAATTTTTTGATGATATGGAGAATAGACTGGCCAATGCTCACTTGGTAATTAGCAGAGCAGGAGCAACTTCAATAGCAGAGATCACTCTTGCTAGGCGTTCTGCTATATATATTCCTTACCCTTACTCAAAAGATAATCACCAATTTTATAACGCAAAATATATTGAAGACTCGAGAGCAGCTATAATAGTTGAGCAGAATAGTGAAGCAAAAAAAAATCTACCAGAGGTACTATTTGATCTATTAAATAATTCTCAAAAATTGCGTGATATGACCAATAGTACAGAAAAAACAGGGATAAAGAATGGGACTACTGAGTTTGTTAAGGTGATTGTTCACAGGTTTAGTTGATGGCTGCTTGCTTTTTCTTCAAACACGTCCCAAAGATCCTTTTCTAGCGATATATTATACAATTTATTGATATAAACTACTCCCGTGGGTGAAGTTGTGTTAATTTCGAGCAGGAAGTCATCTATAATATCAATACCAACAAATATTAGCCCTCTTTTCTTTAATTCAGGACCAATTTTGTTACATATTTCATTGTTTCTATCGTTCATTTGAGCGGGCTCAAAACTTGCTCCAAGTCGCATGTTTGTTCTGATCTCTCCACTGATTTTTGGAATTCGTTTCATTACACCAATTGGTTGGCCATAAAGTAGCAATATTCTTTTATCTTTATCTATGTTTTTACAAAATGATTGTGCAATCACAGGGCATTCGTATTTTGCTATCATGAGATCCACTACTACTTGAATACTATTCTCATCTTGTATTCTTATCACATCGTTTCCTCCATAACTATACAATGGCTTCAGAATAATATCTTGATAGTTGTAGTAGAAATCTCTAATCATTGATATATTTTCAGTAATCAAAGTTGGCGGAATTAGCTCTGGAAATAATGAAGTTATCAATTTTTCAGGACAATTTCTTATTTCTGTTGGATTGTTAATTACCAATGCGCTGGTTTTTTCTAAGATATATGTTGTTGTAATATAACGCATATCAAAGGGTGGATCCTGTCTGATAAATATGATGTCCATTTCATTCAAGTTGATTGCTACATCCTCTTTAGAGATAAAACTAAAATCATCAACGCTGACTTTCTGAGCCAGAGCAATTGGATGGTTTAGCTTTAGTGCTAAATTGTTAGGAGCATAGACAAAAACTTCGTGCTTCCTCCTTTGTGCTTCCTTTATTAGCACGAATGTAGTGTCAGTTTCAAAATTTATATTTTCATCCATCTGAAAGGCAATTTTCATTTATGTTCTCTACCTATTGTCACAACTGTACAAATGTTATAATTTGAAAGCGATTTTTGCCTAATGGCGTAACTTACTGTACCTGTATCGTACATAACTTACAACTTGTTTTACTCCCTTTACTTTTCTTGCAATTGCTATTACAGCTTTTAATTCCGCTTTATTTTGGGCTATACCCATCAAATAAACAACTCTATCAACCGTATTAACGCTATAATTAATTGACTTAATATTTCTTTTTCCCAGGAGTCTTGTTCTTATTTCCGCTGTTATCATGCCATCTACAGTGGTGTCTAGCATGGAAGCCATTTGAATTGGTATTACTCTTATTTCATTTATCACTTCTTTAATTTCTTTTTGCTGCCAAGCTATTTTTTCTGCTGTAAGTTGTTTTTCAGGAGTGTCAACACTTCCAATGAGCAATACTCTTCCTTCACTTACTTTAACCTTTATGGATGAAAATAGCCCATGTTTTAAGAGCCCCTTATTAATTCTGATGACCATAGTCGTATCATCAATGATATTTCCCAAGGATTTGTCCTGCATTGTTATTGCTGTTGCTGTCGCTGTAGCCACCACACCACCTATTATAAGGGTTGTGCAACCACTTTGTGTAATCAAAAAAATTGCGAGTAAGAAGCTTGTTATTAATCTCATTATTGATTTTCATGGTTTAGAGCTTTCATTAAGAAATGTTAATAAGCTTTTTTGATTGTGTAAATACCATAAATTAAGTAAGACTTTAAACCTTGAATATTTTTAATGGAATACCTATAATAGGGTACTGAAAATTTCTTGCGGATATGGCGGAATTGGTAGACGTGCCAGGTTTAGGTCCTGGTGAGCTTGCTCGTGGGGGTTCAAGTCCCTCTATCCGCACTTTAAAGTCATGTAACTTAGGTTTTAAGGGAAAATTTATAATCACTAAATACACTTTTGTTTGTGTAAAAACCTGTTCTTAAGGATTGTGTTTAACTTAAATTCTGGTAAAATGACTCTATTAAGATATGAATTAAAATGTTAATAAATGAATTATGATGTCTAATAATATACCTCAAAATACAGTCGAAGTAAGTAGCGTATATACCTACAAAGAGCTTAGTATAGATAAACTAAAGTATGAGTATGAAATCACAGTTGGTAGTGATTATATAAAACAAAAGGTAAATTCCAGGTTGCAAGAGATAGCAGAAAATGCAAAATCACCTGGGTTTAGGGCTGGAAAGATGCCCTATGACCTTGTTGTTGCAAATTATAAAAACGAGGCTTTGGAATATGTGATAAATAATACAATTGATTATTGCTCAAGTGATTTGATGAAAAAAATTGAAGTCAAGTCTCACATTTATCCTAAGGTTGATGTTATATCATTACCAGATCTGGGCAAAGAAAATGAGGAGGGCAATTTTGTATACAAGCTATCTTTTGAGTCGATGCCTGAAGTACCAGTGATAGATCTTGACAAAATAAACTTAAAGAAAATTGAAGCAAAGATTGAAGAGGAAGATATAAAAGAATTTATTGATTCTATTAAAACAAAGTTCCCCAATTTCGCCTCTGTTGATGATGCTTCTTATCAAGCGAAAGATGGGGATAAATTGATAATTGATTTTGAAGGGCGGATTAGGAATAAGCTCTTTCAAGGTGGAAGTAGCAAAAATTTTGCCGTTAATTTAGGGTCTGGCACATTTATTAATGGTTTTGAAGATCAATTAACTGGTATGAAAAAGGGAGAAACAAAGAACTTTAAGTTGAAATTTCCTGAAAATTACCGAGCCATTTCCCTTGCAGGACAGGAAGCTGATTTTTCTGTGCGAGTTAATGAGATTCAAATTGCCAAAGATTTTGAAAATGATGATGAAATAGCTAAGAGTATTGGGTTTAAAGATTATTCTTTGCTAATAAATCATGCAAAAAAAATGATTGGTGATCAGTGCACCGAAATGAGAAATCTCTTAATTAAAAAGGAGCTGTTTGATTATTTGGATGCTAATTATAGTTTTGATTTACCCACAGACATAGTAAAACAGGAGCAACAAAGAATGGAAGGGGAATTGGGTGCTCAAAATGATTCTCGTAAAGAAGCTGAAAAACGTGTAAAGCTTGCTATGTTATTTATGAAATTTAGTGCAGAACATAAAATATCATTAACTCAAAATGATGTTTTGAGTGTTATTGTAAATCAATATGTCAGTAAAGATGTGCAATTTGACAGAGTACTTAAGCATTTTGAATCAAATAAACAATTTCAAGAATTAGTTAGAGGGCAAGCGCTTGAGTATAAAGTGACAGATTATATAATAGAAAAAGTTAGTAAAGAGGAGCAGATTGTTTCTGTGAAAGAATTAAAGGAATTATTTGATAATATTTAATAGGAAAAGGTATGACTCTTATACCAATTGTAGTTGAACAAACTAGTCGCGGTGAGCGCGCTTATGACATATATTCAAGACTAGTGAAAGAAAGAATAATTTTTGTAACAGGTCCTATTGAAGACAATATGGCCAGTGTAATAGTAGCACAGCTTTTATTTTTAGAATCGGAAAATCCCGATAAAGACATTTGTATGTACATCAACTCACCAGGTGGTGTTGTAACTGCTGGTTTGTCGATCTACGATACAATGCAGTATATAAACCCAGACGTTTCAACTTTATGTATAGGTCAAGCTGCGTCTATGGGTTCTTTATTGCTTGCAGCTGGTACAAAAGGTAAGCGCTACTCTCTACCTCATTCAAGAATTATGATACATCAGCCATCTGGTGGTTATCATGGTCAAGCAACTGATATAGAAATACATGCTAATGAAATTTTGCGGGTTAAGAAAAAACTAAATCAAATTTATGAAAAACATACTGGAAATTCACTGAAGAAAATTGAAGGAATGATGGAAAGAGATAAATTCATGGATCCTGAAGAAGCAAGGAAAATTGGCTTAATTGACAGGGTGATAGCTGAGCGTACAGATATTGAAATTGAAAATATTAAAGTTAAACAAAAGGTGGGTTAATGGATAACAATAATGATTTACACTACTGTTCTTTTTGCAACAAGGCGCAAGATGAAGTAGATAAATTGATTACTAACTCTTCGGATGGTTTAAAGGTGTTTATTTGTAATGAGTGCATAGAATTATCTCATAAAGCAATAAGTCAAAAGAAAGATAGATCTTTTAATTCAGATCGTATATCTGATATGAAGCTATTACTAAAGAAACCTGAGGATATAAAAAACTTTCTCAGCAAGCATGTTGTAGGTCAAGAACACGCGCAACACGTTTTATCTGTAGCTATGTATAACCATTGTCAATCCATGGTACAATTTCATGCTATAAGTGATATTGAAATCGAGAAGTCAAATATAATGCTTATTGGTCCCACTGGTTCTGGTAAGACTTTGCTAGCCAAAACACTTGCTAAAGTTTCAGATGTGCCATTTGCTATGGCTGATGCGACAACTTTAACTGAGGCAGGTTATGTGGGTGATGATGTAGAAAGCGTGTTGTCGCGTTTATTACAAGCTGCAAATTATGACGTTGTAAAAGCACAGCGTGGTATAGTGTTTATAGATGAAATAGACAAGATTACAAGAAAATCTGAAAGCACTTCAATAACCCGTGACGTTTCAGGTGAAGGGGTCCAGCAAGCTCTGCTTAAGATTATGGAGGGTACAGTTGCTTATGTTCCGCCACAAGGAGGGCGAAAACACCCACAACAAGAGTTTATACAAGTGGATACTAGTAACATACTGTTTATTTGTGGAGGAGCTTTTGAAGGCCTCGATAAAATTATTGAAGCGAGAAAAAAGGGAACGTCAGTTGGCTTTGGAGCAGATATAAGTCAGTCTAAAGAGCAAAAGAAAAAGAATGCTTTACATGATGTTCAACCTGAAGATTTAATCAAATTCGGTTTAATACCCGAATTTGTAGGGCGGGTTCCAATAACTGCTGTTTTAGATGAGCTGGATCATGAAGATTTAATACATGTGTTGACAGAGCCAAGGAATGCACTAATAAAACAGTACAAAGCATTGCTTGCGTTTAGCAAAGTAAACCTTGAGTTTTCAGATGAAGCAATATCAGCTATTGCTAAAAAGGCTATAAGCTACAAAACAGGTGCAAGAATGTTACGTGCTATCTTGGAGTCACTTTTGCTTGACATTATGTATACATCTGGAAACGGAGGCTTTGAAGGTAGCACTATAGTAATCACTAAGAAAATGGTAGAATTAGGAAAAGCAACGGTTAATCATAATAACAATGGCAATGTTATAACGGGTAATGATTAATTTGAGGCATATATTATGAACATTGAACGTGCTGTAAGCTCTAGTTTTACTGCATTGCCAGTATTACCTTTAAGAGATGTAGTAATTTTTCCAAATATAATGGTGCCTTTATTCATAGGCAGAGAAAAATCTGTTAATGCACTAGAGTATGCAATAAGTAGTAGTAATCACCAAAATGAGATTTTTCTTGTAGCACAGAAAGATGGCTCTGTTGATAATCCAGAGCCTGAAGATCTTTATGAAGTAGGTGTGTTAGCAAGCATTGTACAACCGTTAATAAAATTACCTGACAATGCAGTAAAAGTTATAATCCGGGGGATAAGAAGGGGAAGAGTTGTAGAATATATTAGCTCTCATACTTTATTACAAGCCAGGGTAGAGTTAGACAATCATTATAAAGAAGATAAAGACAATATTGATTTAGAAGCTTTAAGGCGGTCTGTTGTAGACGCGTTCGATAGCTGGTGTAAGCTAAACAAGAAAAATCAGCCCGAGGTTGCCATTAACTCCATTGATCAAATCAAAGAAGTTGATCAACTTGTAGACACGGTAGCTTCACATTTAAATATAAAAGTATCAGATAAACAAAGCATACTTGAGGCTTATGACCCAGAAGAGCGTTTAAAAAAAGCTTTTGCTTTTATTGAGAGAGAAATGAGTATTTTGAACGCACAAAACCGTTTATATAAGACAATTAAATCGCAAGTTGAAAGCACTCAGAAAGTTTACTACCTTAACGAACAATTGAAAGCTATACAGAAAGAATTAGGCGAATTTGAGAATGGTGATGAAGGGAATATACTCAATGAATTTGAAAAAAAGATAAATGAAACAAAGCTTTCTCAGGAAGCAAGAGAGAAAGCTATAACTGATTTGAAGAGATACAAGAAAATGAATCCCATTTCTCCTGAAGCTACAGTTATATCTAGTTACTTGCATTGGTTGCTTGAGTTGCCATGGGGAAAGTACAAAGATGCAAAAATTAACTTAAATGCAGCTAAGAAAATCTTAGATGAAAATCATTATGGCATAGAGAAAGTAAAAGATAGAATAATAGAATTTTTAGCGGTATTAAAAAGAGTAAAAGAGATAAAAGGTCCTATACTTTGCTTAGTTGGACCGCCAGGTGTTGGTAAAACTTCTTTAGCTAAGTCTATGGCAAGAGCAGTAGGAAGAGATTTTGTTCGCATAGCTCTTGGTGGTGTGCGTGATGAGTCTGAGATACGAGGGCATAGGAAAACTTATATTGGCTCAATGCCTGGTAAAATCATTCAACACATGAAAAAAGCTAATTCATGCAACCCGCTTTTTCTGCTTGATGAAATAGATAAGATGGGTTCTGATTCGCGTGGCGATCCTGCATCTGCATTACTTGAGGTTTTAGATACTGAGCACAATAAACACTTTACGGATCATTACTTGGAAGTTGAGTTTGATCTTTCAAGTGTAATGTTTGTAGCTACGGCAAACAGCTTAAATTTACCACATCCTTTGCGTGATAGGATGGAAATTATACAATTGTCCGGGTATACTGAAGATGAAAAAATCAGTATTGCTACACACCACCTTATTCCGAAGTTAAAGAAGGAGCATGGTTTGTATCAGAAGGAATGGGACATAACTAATGAGGCGTTATACGAGTTGATACGTTTATATACACGTGAAAGTGGTGTGCGGAGTATGGAAAGGGAGCTTGCAAAGCTCATGAGAAAGGCAGTTAAAGAAATGTTGACTGATAAAAATAAGAAAATATCCGTAGGGGTTGACAATTTACAAGATTATTTAGGGGTACGTAAATATACCTTTGGCATTGCGGAAAATGAGAGTTTAGTAGGAATAGTAACTGGGCTCGCCTATACTGAAACAGGTGGTGATATTTTGATGATAGAATCAGTCCTAATTCCGGGCAAGGGAGAAATAAAATACACAGGAAAGCTTGGAGAGGTTATGCAAGAATCTATAAAAGCTGCGTATAGTTATATTCGATCAAATTGTTTGTTTTTTGGTATAAAGCCCGAAAAATTCCAAAATAATGATATACATTTACATGTACCTGAGGGTGCAGTACCAAAAGATGGCCCTTCTGCTGGCGGCGCGGTATGTACGTCTATTGTTTCTCTTATGACAAATATACCAGTTAACAAAAATGTTGCTATGACAGGCGAAGTGACATTGCGTGGTAGAGTTTTAGCTATCGGGGGCTTGAGAGAAAAATTGCTTGCAGCGCTCAGAGGATCAATCAAAACTGTGATTATACCAAGTGAAAATGAGAAAGATATGCAAGAAATTCCGGCAAGCATCAAAGAAGGGATCAACGTAGTTTTTGCTAAGAATATTGATGAAGTTATGAAAGTTGCTTTAATGCACCCTACTACTCCAATTAATGGTGATGATAATCAAAATAGTGTGCCTTCCTCTATAGAAAATAAAGATGATACTTTTCCTATGTCGGAAACATTGAAGCATTAGATTAAAAAAATATTATCAATCTCCATTTCTCTTTTATCCGGCAAAAACCCACCAACTTGTGTGTCCCATAAGGATATGACTTGCTTTGTTGTTATGTCATTCATATTTTTTACTTATTCTATCTCCCAGTTTTATTCAAGTAGATGATATATTATAATAGTCCTTTTCATGGAAACCTTTTCTGGTAGATTGCTTTCTAGAAAAACCTTGGTCAAGGTGCTAACTGTGGTTTATAATAATATAAATCATATCATAGTTGATTTGCGTTTATCAGAGCTGGAGTAGAGGTATGTTTTATCTTACAAATTTTTTGCCTATTTTACTGTTCCTATTTCTTTTTGTAGGAAGTGGTATATATTTTACTGTTCTTGGCGTGTCAAATGCTTTTTATCAGTTATCTCCACTGGTAGCCATTGCTCCTGCCATAGCTCTGGGCTGGATTTTATACAAGGGCAATACTGAAGAAAAAATGTATGCCTTTCTAGATGGGGTAAGAGATCGTAATATTATCACTATGTGTATCATTTTCTTACTTGCAGGTGCATTCAGTGAAGTAACTAAAGCAATCGGTAGTGCTGATGCCACAGTTAATTTGGCTCTTTCATTTATACCAACACAATTTTTACTCATAGGATTATTTTTTGTAGCAGCTTTCATCTCCACTGCTATTGGTACATCAATGGGCACCATTGCAACAATTGCTCCTGTTGCAGTTGAACTGACACAAGCTGGGATTTCTCCTTCCTTAGGAGTGGCAACCGTTGTAGGAGGAGCAATGTTTGGCGACAATTTATCTATTATCTCTGATACTACAATTGCATCTGTGATGTCTCAAAAGGCTGATATAAAGAAAAAATTAAAACTGAATGCAAAAGTGGCACTAATTGCTTCTATATTCACAATAATTATATTATTTTATAGCTCAAGCAATAGTGCTGCTATTTCAGTTAAGGAGTATTCTTTATTGCTTGTGGCTCCTTACATCATACTTATATTGCTTGCAAACTTTGGAATAAATGTATTTACGGCATTGGTTTTAAGCATAACTTTTGCTGGAATCATTGGATTTATAAATAACAACAATTATGGTTTATTGTTTTTAAGCCAAAACATCACTAAGGGGTTTATGAGTATGCATGAAATTATGCTACTGTCATTGATGGTTGGCGGGCTTTCAGGACTGGTAGGTAAAAATTCTAAGGAGTTTGCAGATAAACTTTCATCTTGGGTTATGATACAACGTGGTGGACAAAAAACTGCGCAATTATTTATTGCAAAAATAGTCAGCATATTTGATATTTTACTTGCAAATAACACCATCGCTATAATTTTTAGTGGTGAAATTGCTAGAGATATTGCTAAGAAATATGAAATACCGCCTCACTATAGTGCAGCATGGCTAGGCATATTTTCTTGTGTATTTCAAGGATTAATACCGTATGGCGCTCAATTGCTTTTGGCTAGCACTATTGCTGGAGTTTCACCTTTGGCAGTCGTGCCACACGTATACTATTGCTATGTTTTAGGTATTATTGCAGTGTTATATATTGTATTGAACAAAATTGAGAAAAAAGATTGTGCTTAATATACAAGACAACGCTCCGCTCTGTAGAAAATGGATGTTCTTGGCAGTATGTGCTCTTGCTTGCTCTGGGTTACTGTCAATAATTGTTATTTTTCTACGATTGCCTTTTATCTCCTCTCTTGTTCCTTCTGCACAATATATTTTTGATAATGCGCTGGTAATACACGTGAACTTGTCAATTTTAGTGTGGATGTGCTCTATAATATCTCTGCTCTTTATCATAAACCTACAAAATACCAATAGTTGGTTTAACTTTTCATGGGTTCTATCAACCCTTTCGATGCTGCTCATGTTTATATCTGCATTCGTTCCAAACACTGAAGTTATCAAAAGTAACTATATTCCCGTATTACAAAACAAATTATTTTTACTTGGACTCAGTTTATTTATTGCCAGTATATTAGTAAATACAATGCTAGCATACACATCAAAAAAAGAGGTTTCATTTCTCTCTGTTGGACACATTGGGCTAGTTATTATACTTGTATCGTCATTTCTTTGCTTTGTTTTAGCATATAATAATATGCCTCCAGGTCTATATCACTCAGATAATAATTTATTTTACGAATATCTCTTTTGGGGAGGCGGACATTTATTGCAGTTTGCTTTTACTCAAGGAATGTTTTTAGTCTATTTAATAATGCTAAGTTCCAATGATATTAGTTTAGCTTCAAACAATAAAATTACTATTTTACCACTATTTATAAACACGATTTTAGCTGTAGGAGCACCGTTTGTATATTTTGTTTATCCAGTTGATAGTGCCAAGTTAATACAGTTTTTTACTTGGCATATGAGGATTGCTGGAGCAGTTTTGCCGTGCTTTTTGATAATATTAGTGTGCTACAACATCAGAACTTTTATTAATGATAAAAGCAACTATTTATTACATTCATTTTTGTTGTTCACTTATGGAGATGTGCTCGGAGTGTTGACTATTGAAGGGAATGTCACCATTCCCGCTCATTATCACGGTTCTGTAGTTGGGATCACTATAGCTTTTATGAATTTCATTTATTGGCTGTTACCCAAATTAAACTTTAAAGAGGTAAAAAACTCCATGGTAAGATTACAGATTTATGCCTACAGTGTAGGGCATTTTCTCCATATTACTGGCCTTGTTTGGCTTGGTGGGTATGGTGCTTTAAGGAAGGTTGCAGATCTGCCAAGTATTTCATCAATGTTAGCACGCACGTGCTTCATTATAGGTGGCGCTATATCAGTTGTTGGTGGAATGTTGTTCGTAATAATTGTGCTTTTACATCTGTTAAAAGGCAAAGCGCGTACCAACTGACCCATAGAAACGAAAAAACTTACTTGACAAACTCCGCTAGCGCCCTTATCATGAAACTGAAGCTATTTATTTATCTTCTCTGTACAGATTAAATGACAGAAAAACTCAACGTATTTGGCGTCTCATGTTTAATTTTTTGCACTATGTGCACCTTATGTCTTTATCAAATTTCTAGGTTTTTACCTACACAAGCTGAAATACGCTTATAAAGCATTTAAAACATAAAAAAACGCCAACTTAAAAAATGGATAGTGAATAACTAGCTACCCTAGGGTTTCTTTTGCCTTTTTTTCTGTTTAGTAAATTTCTTAATGTTTATAATTTAGATTAGTTGCGGCTTAAAAGCAACTAAATCGCGGTTATTAAGCGTTTAGAATAAAAAAACGCCATACTTGAAAGTATAATGTAAGTAATTAGCCAACCACGGGGCTTCTTTTGCCTTTTTTTTCATTTGGTAAATTTTTTAATATTTATACGGAAGGTAGCGCGTGACGCTGGAACCCCCAAAAAAGGATGATGTCATCCCAGTGCTCCTTTTTTTGTCATCCGAGTAGCTGACACTGTCCTCCTTTGTCATCCCAGTGCCCAGACACTGGGATCCAGCATTTCACGCAATCCCATCAAGAACGTTGTATTTTACATAACACTTTTATGCTTACCAACTTAATAAAATTCCTGGATCCCAGTGGGCTTTGTTGCATCGCTCTTCGGATAGTAGGTAACGTACAATAAATTCATGAAGCTATCTCAAACTTAGCCATGCCTATTTCAATAAATTTGTTAAGCAAATAACACTTGAGTAGCAGTTCCTTCTCACGATTAATTTCAGATTTGCTCCTAAAACTAAACCCAAATATTCGCTTCAACCTTGAGAAAAATCCTTCAATATACGATCTTTTTCCGTAATTTACTTCTTCTTTCCATCTTTTTATACCATTCTCACCATGTAATTTCATTAACTGAATAGCGGCATTTCTATCAAGCATATAATCCAATTTTGGATGCTCTGCTGCGTTGTTTTTCGGAGGAATTTTCGTTTTTATACCATATTGATTACACAGCTTATAGAGCTTTTCTCTGTCATATGCCCTATCTGCATATAGTACTTTTATGACATACTGAAAATCGACTTCTTTTAGCAAATCACAAGCTCCATAGTGATCAGAGTAGATACCGTTACTGTATTTTACAGCTATGGCTTTTTTGCTGTTTGTATTCAACATTACATGCAATTTTCTTGTCTGTTCATAGCTGCGATACTTTCTATCTTCGCTATTTTCTTTGCTATGACCAGGAGTGTTGTTGTATATACTAATTCCTGTACTGTCTATAGCAATTTCGATATCTTCCATATTATTTTCTGCAATCATTGATCTTAATATTGAGTTTCTTAAACCTTCTTGATGATTGTGAATAGCTGATAACTTGCAAATTTTTCCCAATTTGCTCAAGGTATCCTGCTATAAACCCAACTGTTTGCCTCAGGCCTATTCTAAATAAACAAGTTATTATGTGCACCAAAATTACAACTTTATCGCTATAAATATTGTTGCCACCTGGTATTTTTGGACCATTCTCGTACCACTTTTCTATGGCTTCGTTGATATAATGAAAAATATTTCCTCTTTTTTCTAGAAATTTGTTATATTCGCTATGGTTACTGACCCTCATTTTTTGTGGCATATTTTTTCTTTCAAGGTTAAATGGCTATTTTATAATGAATTTTGTCAGTAGCCACCAGATTTTTCAGTTGCTATGCAACAAAGCCATCCCAGTGTCAGCTACTCGGATGACAAAAAAAGGAGCACTGGGATGACAGGAGAGGGAGGCTACTTGGATGACATCATAGGGGCACTGGGATGACACCATTCTTTTTCCTGGATCCAAATAGTCAAGGCACTGGAATGACAAAAAAAGGAGGCACTGGAACGACAAAGTGGAGTGTCTGCTTCTGTCATCCTATGATAGCTAAAAAGACCTGGTCACGCGCTGGAATGACACCGAAGGGGCTACTGCCCTCTTGGATGGAGACCAGTGTCAGCTACTTAGATGATACCTTTTTTCTACTTAGTTTAGGTTATGCAGAAGTCTAATACAATTATAGAACAAGCTTAAAAATTCTGGTAAAGTAGTTTTATTTACAAAGAAAGAATATGCTACTTGAAATTGAAAAGCGCAGCATAACAAATGCATTGTGGAAGTTGCAAGAAGCAGATCAAAGGCAAATCTTAACTCTTACACAGAGATTTGAGTTACCAGAAATATTAGCAAGAATATTGGTTACTCGTGGTGTTAACATAGAAAATGCAAGCGACTTCTTATATCCACTAATCAGATCGCTATTACCAGATCCCTTTCACCTTCTTGATATGGATAAAGCTGTTTCTCGTATAATATGGGCAATAAAAAATGATGAAAACCTTGCAATATTTGGTGACTATGATGTTGATGGTGCAACGTCGTCAGCATTGATTAACAGGTACCTGAGAGCAATCGATATACACTCTATAATCTACATTCCAGATCGTGTTGATGAGGGTTATGGATTAAACACAGATGCTTTATTACAACTTAAAAAGAATGGAATTGATTTATGTATTTCCGTTGATTGTGGTACGCTTGCATATCAACCAATAGAAGATGCAAAGGCTTTTGGTCTTGATATTATAGTTGTTGACCATCACCTTGGTACGGAAAAATTACCAAGCGCCGTAGCAGTTGTGAATCCAAACCGCCTTGATGAGAGCTCTCCTTATAATAACCTAGCAGCAGTTGGAGTGTCATTTCTGCTAATTGTTGCTCTTAATAAAAGCCTACGTGAGCAAGGATTTTTTACCAACAAAAAAGAACCAGATTTATTTGATCTGTTGGATTTGGTTGCCCTGGGAACTGTCTGTGATGTTATACAGATCACAAGCCTCAATAGAGCACTTGTCTCACAAGGATTAAAAGTTATGTCAACAAGAAAAAACGTTGGCTTGCGTGTTTTATTTGATGCTTTGGGAATCCTTGAAAAACCAAGTGTTTCTCGATTAGGGTTTAGTATTGGGCCATGCATAAATGCTGGAGGAAGAATTGGAGAAGCATCGCTTGGTGCAAGGTTGCTTTCCACCGATGATGATGAAGAGGCACATTCAATCGCGCTAAAATTAATAGATTTGAATAATGCAAGAAAAGTGTTAGAAAATGAGGCTCTCTTGGAAGCTACAGCACAAGCGGAAAAGTCTGCCCAATCAGGTGCGAATTTTATAATGATAAGTGGCAATTGGCACCAGGGAATAATTGGTATAATTGCATCAAGGCTAAAGGAGCAGTTTCACTTGCCAACAGTAGTGATATCTTTAAATAATGGAATAGGAAAAGCAAGCTGTAGATCAATTTTGGGAGTTGATATCGGTGCTGCAGTCCTTTCCGCAAAGTTTATAAATTTGATTATTGAAGGTGGTGGCCATAGTATGGCGGCAGGATTTTCAATTAAAGAAGACAAAATAAATGATTTGCATGATTTTTTTACTGAAAGATTTTCAAATTCTATAAATGAGAAAACTTTAAAAGCTGATAGTATAGTAACTGCTAAAGCAATAAATTTGTCTTTATGGAATCAATTGCAACGCTTGGGACCATTTGGAGTTGGAAATCCTGAACCAAGGTTTATTATCCAAGGAGCAAAGATAAGAAAGCCTGAAGTTATAGGAGTTGACCATATAAAATGTTTTATTGCTGATGATAATGTTATGGTAAGAGCTATTGCATTTCGTTCTGCAAATACTCATCTTGGCTCTGCTATCATGCAGGGTAATGTTAAAGCTATTTTGGGTAAAATCTCTATGAATTACTGGAATGGCAATGAATTTGTACAATTTTTAATAGAAGATGTATTGACCATTAGTTGAGTGTATCTGTTCAGCAGAGTGGCAAAATAGGTAGACAAGATAAACCAAAAAATCAAGAAGAAGTGAGTGTGCACTTGTCCGTAAAGTCTTTCCATTTCTCCCATTTCTTCGATTATTCTCTTCACTTTCAGCTAATAAGTGATTTTCTATTTCACCTTCCAAACTTGCCTCCAGCAGCTTTTTTATAAATGGTGTAAATGCTCCATCCCTTCCTGTTAATGGTCTGCCTTCCCTTATTGATGACAGTATATTTGCTTCCAGTTCTTTGTAATCTACCAAACCGGTAGTTCTGTTTACTACTTTCTGACTCATTGTCAAACCTCCATTTTTTTATATCAATTTATTACTTTTTTTTCGGTTTGACACACTTTTTTGAACCATACGCGTCAAGTTAAGAGATTGTGAGCAAATTTAGAGAGGTTAAAGTGGATACTCTAGCCCTTCTACGTTTGTCTTTTAATGAAAATCGCGACCAAGTTATAGTGAGTTTTTTAAGAAATGCTTTTAAACTATTAATCTTGGTTAATACTAAAAATAACTCTCTAACCCGTCTTTTTAGCTCAATAAATGCCTTTGTTAAGCTAAGTTCTGTATTCTTTTTCACTTCTGTGCAACCAACTATGCCGTAAAATATAAGAATTGCGCACAATACTCTAAATGGATTTGTCTTTCCTTTTAGTTTATCAAGATTGATATGACTTTTATATAGTTTAAATAGTAATTCGATTTGCCATCTTACTCTATAAACCGTCAATATTTGTTCAGCATTAATTTTACTCTCTGGAACATTAGTTATAAATATTGACCAATCTAATAACTTTTGATTCTTTTGAGAAGATGTATATCCATGTGACTTTGCTAATTTATTAGCCTTTCTTCTTCTAGCCATAGACTGTTCTTCAGTTAGCTTTTGACATATAATTCTTACCTTAATTTTTACTTCCTTTCCTAATAATACTTCTTTTTCTGAAGATAATTGACCTTCCAAATACTCCAATAGCTCTATTTTTTGATTTGTTTCTATATCATATATATTGGTATCAGACTTATAACGACTAACAAAATATGCACCTGCTTCATCAATCTGTTTAAAAGAACTAGGCACAAAGTAGCCCAAGTCAAATATTAGCAAATCATTGCTTGATATATTACTTAAATGTTTCCTATATCCCTGGTCTGATCTTATTCCCTCCGTTAAATTAAGTTGGTCTATTATCTGATTCATGTAATCGAAAACTAATTGTAACTTTATTCCAGACTTAGTATTGCTTTCATAGCCACTGTAGCTAGTACCATAACCTTTATACATCTCTTCCATACTGTTAGGTAGAGTAATATAGCTACTGTCCAATAATTTAACACTATTAAATTGCTGTAAGATTTTGCAATCAACTTGCAAGATATTTTTAAAGAGAACCACAGATTCATTATACATCCTTTTCATAAATTCCACTGCTTCTTCAGTAAATCTAAAATCCAAACCTTGTTTTGTTATATCTATCGAGTCCTCGTTTAGTAATTGACACATTGTTTCTACGCTACAATTATCAACTCCTATATTACCCAAGACCATGGCTTTTACGAATGATGAACCTTTTAGCTTTCTCTTTCTTTTTATAAACCTTGTTGTAATTGAGATTTTCTCTGCTTTTTCATTAAAAAATTCTTTGAGCTTTTTTGATAAGCAAGTTATTTTATTCATTGGTTCTCTCACTAAAAGTATATCTGGGAGAACTTATACCTCATTATTCTATCTCTTTCATACCTTTATTTCCTTAACTTGACGCGTATGCTTTTTTGAACATTCCCGGAAATGCAGAAAAAAATGTTCAACATTATATCAGGAGTCCTTGTCGTTTTAATCTGCACAGATTGCGAAGTTAAATGAAATAGCTTCACTGTTATGATAAGGGCGCTGGCGAAGGGTGTCAAGCAAGTTTTTCGTTTCTATATGTGCTACCTTAAGACTTCAACGTCTTAACGCACCTAACTCCATCTGCATATAAATTTGCATGGCTCTTTCCAGTATTAAGCAATGCAAATCCAATGTTGTCTACACTAGAGCGCAGTTCCCCTATTTCCTCATTGTTTTCATTTGTCACTTTAGTGCCAATATCTGGAAGTGCGTTATCCCCCTCAACAAGGTAAAGTTTTCTTCTGAATATTTCTTGTCTGCTCATTCGATTTACAACTTCCTGACCTATATAACACCCCTTATTAAAGCTTATACCGTTTACCTTATCGATTAAAAATTGCAGCGGAAACGATGAATTCTGCACCATATCTTTCGCTCCATCTGGAACGAGATTTTGAATTCTGACTTTTTCATACTGAGTAAAATCCCCAACCGGCTCTTTTATTTCATCTTTATGTATGATCCTCATTCCTAGCAGCTTGTGCCTTGGATCTTGAAAAATAACTTGTGACTTACTACTACACTCCGCCAAATTAGTATTAAACAAAACCCCAACCTTATATAGTGCACTAACGTCTTTAATCTTTACCCTCAAATAAGTTTTAAGTAAATCTAGTTTCTCGATTATTTGCTGCAAGTGTATGTTTTCGCACTCTAAGAGGGTGTATTTACCATATTCAATAAGAAAAAAATCATATAGATATTTTCCCTGAGGGCTAAGCAATAAAGAGTAAACGGCTTTTTGGCTATCCAACTTATTAATATCATTGGTTATAATACCCTGCAGAAAATCTCTAGTTTCAGGCCCATATAGCACTATCACACCACGACTTAAAAATGGTATATAACTCATGAAATCTCTATAAATAAATCTAAATTTTATTATATAACATTAGGCTCTTTTAGAAACTGCTTTTAGCGTGCATATTTTACAAGCTCCAGCCCTTGAAATCTAACTTACGAGTATATATATATAAACTTATAAGTTAATTTGTTGATGAGGAAAAACAAATGTCAAGTATAAGTTTAAATGTATTAGATGATAGCGTGCTGGTCAAGCCTATTAGCGAAGAAAAGCGAGGTGGAATTGTGCTTCCATCAAGTGCTGAAAAGAAACCTACTAAAGGTGAAGTTATAGCAATTGGTGAAGGTTCACGCAATTCAAGTGGCGAACGCGTAACTTTAACTGTGAAAGCTGGTGATAAAGTGTTCTATCGCCAATGGTCTGGTACAGAAATAGAACATAATAATGAGAAGCTTATCGTGATGAAAGAGTCCGATATACTTGCTGTCATTAAGTAGCAGTCTTTATTTTACTAAACTGAAACAAAGCGCAACATAGCGCATTGTAAATGATTTTATTATAGTTTTCTAAATTTTTTATTAACAAGAGGTGATAAAAATGACTAATGTAGTAGTATCAGGTGAGCAGTTGCAAGAAGCCTTTCGTGAAGTTGCAGCAATAGTGGATTCAACGGTAGCAATAACTGCAGGACCTAGAGGAAAAACAGTAGGGATTAATAAGCCCTATGGAGCACCAGAAATTACAAAAGATGGTTATAAGGTGATGAAGGGTATCAAGCCTGAAAAACCATTAAACGCTGCGATAGCAAGCATCTTTGCACAAAGTTGTTCTCAATGTAACGATAAAGTTGGTGATGGTACAACAACGTGCTCAATACTAACTAGCAACATGATAATGGAAGCTTCAAAGTCAATTGCTGCTGGAAACGATCGTGTTGGTATTAAAAACGGAATACAGAAGGCAAAAGATGTAATATTAAAGGAAATTGCGTCAATGTCTCGTACAATTTCTCTAGAGAAAATAGACGAAGTGGCACAAGTTGCAATAATCTCTGCAAATGGTGATAAGGATATAGGTAACAGTATCGCTGATTCCGTGAAAAAAGTTGGAAAAGAGGGTGTAATAACTGTTGAAGAGAGTAAAGGTTCAAAAGAGTTAGAAGTTGAGCTGACTACTGGCATGCAATTTGATCGCGGTTATCTCTCTCCGTATTTTATTACAAATAATGAAAAAATGATCGTGGAGCTTGATAATCCTTATCTATTAATTACAGAGAAAAAATTAAATATTATTCAACCTTTACTTCCTATTCTTGAAGCTATTGTTAAATCTGGTAAACCTTTGGTTATTATTGCAGAGGATATCGAAGGTGAAGCATTAAGCACTTTAGTTATCAATAAATTGCGTGGTGGTTTAAAAGTTGCTGCAGTAAAAGCTCCAGGTTTTGGTGACAGAAGAAAGGAGATGCTCGAAGACATAGCAACTTTAACTGGTGCTAAGTACGTCATAAAAGATGAACTTGGAATCAAGATGGAAGATCTCACGCTTGATGATCTTGGTACGGCTAAAAATGTTAAAATTACTAAAGATAATACCACAGTTGTCAGCGAAAATAGCGATTCTGACAGTGTGAAAGCTAGAATCGAGCAGATTAAATCTCAAATTGAAACTTCAACTTCTGATTATGATAAAGAAAAGCTAAGAGAACGTTTAGCGAAATTATCAGGTGGCGTTGCTGTGCTCAAAGTTGGTGGAGCAACTGAAGTGGAAGTTAAAGAACGTAGAGATAGAGTCGAAGATGCGCTGCATGCAACAAGAGCTGCAATTGAGGAAGGTATAGTTCCAGGTGGTGGGGTTGCGCTTCTTTATGCTTCATCTGTTCTCGACAAATTAAAAGGTGCAAGTGACGAGGAACAAATAGGCATAAACATTATCAAGAAAGTTCTCAGTGCTCCAATTAGAAGGTTAGTCAAAAATGCTGGTCTTGAATCTGCTGTTATAATTGACTATTTGATTAAGCAGAATGATAAAGAGCTTATATACAACGTTGAGGCTATGAATTATGCTAATGCGTTTACAGCTGGTGTGATTGATCCAGCAAAAGTGGTGCGTATTGCTTTTGAAACAGCGGTATCTGTTGCGAGTGTGCTGATAACTACTGAATCTATGATAGTTGATGTACCAAGCAAAGAAAATGCTTCATCTCCTATGGGTGCAGGAGAAATGAGTGGCATGGGTGGATTCTAAGTAGAATGAAACCGTGGAGCAATTGCTCCACGGTAGTTCCAAAAAATCTCACATTTTACTATTCGTTAAAGGTAATACGTTTGGTGCAGAAATGCACTACTGTTTGCATCCGTTTCACTCCTTTATATTGTGGTTGTCTAATAACAAAAAGGGTATCCGTTCAGCGGAGTGGCAGAATAAGGTAGACAAGGTGATCTAAAAAGATAATCATAGAGCAAAAGTGAAATAATATGGTAAACCTTTTAGAACTTTGCAAAAATTTACAGCAAAAAATAGAAAGGTTAGAAGCAAAAATAGAAAGATTGGAAAAAGAGAATGAAAGTTTAAAAGCAGAAAATAAGGCTTTAAAGATAGAAAATGCTGAGTTAAGAGAAAGACTCGGTTTAAGCTCAAAAAATTCATCAATACCAAGTTCCAAAGAGTTGTATAAAATAAAAAAGAATAAGCCGAAAAGCGAAAGGAATATTGGCGGTCAGGTTGGTCATAAAGGAAGTTTTCGCGCCAACATGGATGCAGATAAAGTAGTAAAGATAGAGTTGCCTAATACTTGCGAATGCGGAGGAGAAATTGCAATATGTGAAAAACCATATATTCATCAGAAAGTTGATCTTCCAGAAATCAAGCCTTATGTAGTGGAATATCAGTTAGAACATGGCCGTTGTCGGAGATGCGGAAAGAGAAGAAGTAGCAAGTTACCGGAAGGTGTTACGCCAGATACATTTGGTCCAAGGGTTAAGTCAATAATTGCAGCGTTCAGCGGATTCTACAAAAATTCAAAACGCGAAATAGCGAGTGTCGTAAATGATATCTTCAATTTGAACATAAGCGTCGGTAGCATATCAAATAGTGAACATAGAGTTGCTTCAAAATGCAAAAAAATGTATGAGCAGATCGAACAAGAGATAAGTAGGAGTAAAGTTCTACATATTGATGAAACGAGCCATTATAACAAAGGTAAACTCGCTTGGTGTTGGATGTTTGCAAGCAATACGGCAAGTTTTGTAAAATTTACAGAGTCAAGAGGAATGAAAGTTTTACAAAATAGTAAATTCTGCAATCGCAATAGCTTGGTAATAACTGACAGGTATGCAGCATACAATTATTTTGCCGATAAAAACAGGCAAATCTGTTGGGCACATTTATCAAGAGATTTTGAAAGATTAGCACATAGTTGGAATATTGAAGTTAAAGTTCTGGGTTGTTACTTGAGAAACGTGGCCACTGAATTATTTGCACTAAAAAAAGCTTTACTAAAAAGTGAGATAGATGTTTTGAGGTTTGTCAGACGTGCCAGAAAATTAAGAAAACGTACAAAGTATTACTTGAAGGAGATATCTCGTTTACCTGAAGCAATTGGAGCCTCTCGAGTTGCAAAAAATGTTCTGAGATCTGAAAGAATGATGTGGAAATTTTTAGATGACCCAGAAAATATTCCGCTGACAAATAACCACGCTGAACGGCAAATTCGGCATTATGTCGTTTATCGCAAAAACTCATATTTTACACAATCAAAGCGGGGAAATACATTCCTTGAGCGGATAATTTCATTATACTTAACTTGGAAACAAAGGGGTCTCAATCCTTTCCAAAATCTCCTATCTATTGTTTCTTAAACCACTCTCCTGAACGGATACCAAAAAGGCAGCATAAGAAAACTATAACCCCTAGTATATTTATACTATAGCTGACCCAAGCAACACGTCATACCGCGATTCATTCCACAACTGTACGAACATTACAATATGGCACATAGTAAACGATGTCATGAAAGTAGCTGACACTGGAATGACACCCTTTTGGATGGAAACCAGTGTCACGCACTGGCATGACACCCATTTGTTCCTATAGTTGTCTTTTCTCGTCTACCTTATTTTGCCACTCTGCTGAACAGTACAATTTACAACCACCCCCTACCCTTTTTAGTTGTTCAGCAAATATAGAGAGGTTAAAGGGAGTGGTATTACTTAAACAACTAAATAAAAAACCAGGTAGATCATTCTGAAATTCTTGCATTTTTGTCCATAATTTTGTTAAATAACTTCCCTTTTGGTCATATCGAACCAAATTTCTTTTTCACACCACCTTTTAAGCCACTTTCGTTAGTTTTTGTCATAATGCGATCAAACACTCCCAATAACCTCTTTAATAGGTTTGGAGTTAGCGAAGAGATAAGATCAACAGATACGTTATTGTTTTTGTCATCACCACTTGCTTTATAGTCTATTGAAACGATTCCCCTACTTTTCCCACCAGTAAGAAGTTTTCCAATTATAGGAATTTTTAACAAAGATTTATTAATTGAATATGCTGGTATTACTTGTCCTGCAACCTGGAATTTATAATCTTTAATATCGAGCTTACCACCAGTGCTAATACCTAACTCCGCCCCTTCAAGCCAAGATTCTTCAATTTCAATAGTGCCATCTTTGTATGAGAAAGGTGCATTACATTTATAAAAGTATACACCTTCGTTCTTTATGGCATTTACGATACCAAGCAATGAAGACATCGACAATAAAGTAGTAAGTAGTGGAGCATCTTTGATGTAGAAATTGCTAATGGATAACGTACCATAATGTTCTCCACTTTCTCTCTGAGGAGAGATATAAAAAGACAATTTGCCGTTTTTAATTGATTTACTAATGCCTAAGGAACGCGAAAGTATACCTGCATTATCCGCATATATTTCGAGCCCTATTCCACTGTATTCCGCTAGTATGTTGCTGCTATCTTCTAGAAACTGTCCTGTAAATTGACTTCCATCGCAATTACCTTTAGTACAGGTTACATTCAGCTTAGCATTTTTGATAACGATGCCTTCTTTCATGATTACATTGTCAACATTCATACTAATCTCTATATCTTTGTTTAATCCATTACTGTTTTTGCCAAGCAAGCCTAAAATATCACTTAAGTTAATTTCCTCACCATAAATAGTTATGGCATTTTTTTCCTTACCTGATTCAATTTCTATACTAAAATCATTATCAGGCAATTTAAAACTACTAGAATTTAAATATAAATTTCCATTTTCTACTCTTCCGCTGAATTTTATATCTAGGTCATTTCCTACAACATCTAATTTGTCTATTAACAATTCACCTGCTCCTTTTAACCTTGTAGAAAACAAAATTTTATTGTGATCTTCAAAACGATTTTTCCATCCTAAATAACTTGAACGTGATTCAAGCTCTGATAAATCCATATTACCATTAACATGCCCCGTCTTATCTTGATTTATCACCGATTCTATATTTGTATTGACATAGCCACCTATATTTTCATCAAAATTAAGTATTTGAGCGGGTAAATCTCCGGTCAAATTCCAGGCGAAACTTTCATTCCTATTGCTACTTTTCAGGTCAAATAATAGCTGTGTGTTATTCACCATACCACTACCATTTAAATCTATAAAGTCACTGCCAAAACTAAGCTTAATATCATATTTACCAAGACTTGCATTATAGACGGCCAAATTGTCAATTTCAGAATGAAAATTTGCTGAGAAGTCTACTTTTTTGTCATCAGCATTTAGATTAAAAATGCGAAAATTAAATACGGATTTTGCCATTCCACTTACTTTATCCCTTTCAACCTTCACCACATCATCCAGCTTAAATCTTATAGGCTCATATAAACCATACGCATCACTTACAGCTTTGCCATTAATGGTTAGAACTGAATCTTCCTTATTTAGAGATTTCATTTCAATATCACCACCATTAACAGTGAAATTCTGAAACTTAGCGCTATTTACAGTAATTTCAAGATCGTTATTCTTGATGATCAAATCACCCTTTAATTCCTTTACTTGCTCAAAATCTTCATCAAATTTTACGCTACCGTTTTCTATATCAGCAACAATTACAATGTCTGACAGATCGTCATCAACCAAATTGTTAATTTTGCCATTGAAACTTACAATGGTATTTAAAACATCCCCTTCGATATTATCACAATACCAGCTTTTAAATTTACTATTTACTACACTATCTGGTATATAAGTACATAAATCCTTTGCAGCAAACTTACTAATATTAATTCTAAGCAAAGCATGACTTGTACTAAAGTTCATTTTGCCTATTAAAGAGAGATACGTGTCATTTAACTTAAAATGGAAGTTTTTTACACTAATAATTCCATTACTATATGTTAAATTTATATTTACATTAGTTAAGGCCAAATTTTTGTTCAAATAATTTTCTGTATTTAATACGTATATATTTCCATCTACAATTTCATCCTTTTTATTAATTTTCACTGAGAAGCTTCCTTTGAATCCTATATTTTTGTCCAAATTGTAGCTTTTAACTAATGTAGAAAACTTGCTCAATAGTCCCAATTTTAGATCATAAAATGTCCCGTACACATTTAGCAAATTGTTGCGATTTTTTATCGTAATTGATAAATCATCCAAAAATCCCTTTCCATCTTTTGTATTCACATGAATATCTAAAACATTAAAATCTTCCCCCTTCCCTATATATAATTTATCAATAAAAAATTCATCTTCTGTGCTTTTATCAATAGCGATGTTAGTAAATTCAATTTTTGAATCCGCATTTAAGTCAAAAAAAAATTCCCTTATTGTTTTTAATAGATTTTTTGCACTGCTTTCTGTCATCTTGAAATTCTTCCCTGTCATCCCAGTATCTTTTTTTCCTGTCATCCCAGTATCTTTTTTTCCTGTCATCCCAGTGCTTGACACTGGGATCCAGGTTTCTTTTTTTCTAGATTCCAGCGTCACGCGCTGGAATGACACCGAAGGAAGGCGGTTATTACTTAAATAATGATTATCCAAAAGGTCTAATGAGTTTTGCGGATTAACATTAGTTTCTTCTCTCTTGATATATACATGCACATTATCAGCTGAAACCTGAGAGAGATTTGTGCTAGCTTTAAATAAGGAACTTAACTTAAAATGTACAAAAAGCTCAGGAACTTTTATAGTAGAATTAGGATTTGCTATTGCCAAATCTGTAATGACTAAATACGGATCTTTACTACCTTTCTGCCAAACAACTGAGGTATTCTCCATATTAACGCTTGAGCCAACAAATATCTTTGATATTTTATGTTTAACATAAAAATTAATATAATTAATATTGATTTCTAAAGGACTCTCACCCTTAAAAAAGACAAATAAGCAGAATACAAACAATAGAACTATGGAAAGTGATATAGTGATTTTTTTAAGCATCGATTATTGCTTTTCTTGCTAAACTATCAGCCTCCTCATTATACTTATCGCCACTGTGTGCTTTAACCCACTTCCAATCAATTTCGTGTTGTGAAGCAACGTTGTCTAGCTCTTTCCACAATTCCATATTTTTTACTGATTTTTTATTACTTGTTTTCCAGCCATTCATTTTCCACTTATTTATCCACTCTGTTATGCCATGTTTAACATAAAGACTATCCATATATAAATTAATATTACAAGAAAATTTCAATACTTTCAGCCCATTGATCACCGCTGTTAACTCCATTTTATTGTTTGTGGTATTTTCTTCTCTACCATAAATGTCTTTTCTGTAATCTTGAAATAATATGATAGCTGCCCATCCTCCCGCTCCAGGATTACCAGAACACGCCCCATCCGTATATATTGTCACTTCTTTTTTACTCATCTTTGTTTATATCGGTTAACAAAGTATATAGTTGCTTTTATGAAAGCACAATTTCTAAAGGTAGTTTAAGCTGCACCTTTAAATTTTATTATAGAAACAAAAAAAAGTGTGACAACGAGCATTACCAAAAGGAAAAGGAAAAAATAGTTTTTATGTTTCTGCCGTTCTTTCATAACTAAAATAAATCAATAGAACAAAAAATAATACTGGCAAATAGGGAAAATAGATAAGAAATTGAGTAAGAAAACATTTGTTTCTGTGAGTTGTGGTTCTTGAATCTGAGAATTGATATAGCGTACCAAATAAAGATGCAACCTGCAAAAATTGCCATGCTTAGATAAAGTAAAGCCTTTTTCAAGAATAGAGCTGGAAGCAAGCTAGTTAGCACCAGCAAGACACTATAAATTAATATATATTTTCTTGTTTTTTCCGGACCATAAACAATATTGAACATTGGAATCGATGCCTTTGCATAGTCTTCAGACTTATTTAAAGATAGGGCCCAAAAGTGTGGCGGAGTCCACATAAAAATTACTAAAAATAAAATGAAACTTTCCCAACTGACAGAATTAGTTACAGCTGCCCAGCCAATCATTGGAGGAAAAGCACCTGCTGCACCACCGATAACGATATTCTGCGGAGTACGCCTTTTTAGCCAAATTGTATATACGAAAACGTAAAATAATATGCTAACTGCAAGCAAAGCAGCAGAAATATAATTTACTGCTATTGCCATGATAAATACTGACAATATTCCAAGAGTTATACCAAATTCAAGCGCGCTTTCTGCAGAAACTCTACCTGAAGGTATAGGGCGGTTTTTTGTCCTTTCCATGAGCAGATCTATGTCTCTGTCATACCACATATTTATAGCACCTGCAGATCCTGAGCCAAGAGCAACACATATAAGAGATATTAGTACTAGAAAAGGGTGCATACTACCTGGTGCAGTAACCATACCAGCAACTGCAGTAAATACCACAAGATACATTATCCTTGGCTTCAGCAAACGCCAAAAATCCAGTATTGTTGATTCAACATTTAGCAAAACACTTGTGTACATTCTATTTTACCACTGGTGGTTTTTCGAAAGTATGAAAAGGCGGTGGTGAAGATACCGTCCATTCCAAGGTGTCACCTCCCCAAGGATTATCTCCAGCTTTCTTGCCCCATTTAAAAAGATGTATAACTATAAACACAAAAAACATAACTGAAACAAAGGACATATACGAACCAATTGAGGATATATAATTCCAAGGGATAAACGCATCAGGATAATCAGGTATACGCCTTGGCATACCAGCTAATCCTAAGAAATGTTGAGGTAAAAAAGTGATATTGGTGCTAATAAAAGTAAGCCAAAAGTGGATTTGACCTAAGCGCTCATTATATTGTTTACCCGACATTTTACCAATCCAATAATAAAAGCCAGCAAAAGCTCCAAATAATGCAGCAAGTGACATGACATAATGGAAGTGAGCAACAACATAATAGGTGTCGTGCAGGAGCTTATCTATTCCACCATGAGAAAGAATTATTCCCGTTATGCCACCGCCAACAAACATAAAAATAAAACCTAGTGCAAATAGCATAGGGGTCTTAAACTCAATTGCTCCGCCCCACATAGTTGCAATCCAACTAAAGACTTTTACACCAGTTATAACACCGATAAAAATTGTGGTGGTGCTAAAAAATGCAGCAGCGTCAGCACTAAGCCCAACAGTGAACATATGGTGAGCCCAAACCATAAAGCCAAATACTGCTATACCTATCATTGCATAAACCATCCCTATGTAACCAAATACAGGTCTGTGAGAAAAAGTTGATACAACCTGACTTATGATGCCAAATGCAGGAAAAATAATTACGTAAACTTCTGGATGACCAAAAAACCAAAATAAATGTTGAAATAACACAGGGTCACCACCACCTGCAGGATCAAAAAAGGAAGTACCAATATTGCGATCAGTAAGAAGCATAGTTATAGCACCGGCAAGCACTGGTAAGGCAACAATCAACATAAATGCTGTTAGCAAGACAGACCAAACAAACAGTGGCATCTTAGTTAATGACATTCCTTTTGTGCGCATGTTAAATATAGTAACTATAAAGTTGATCGCCCCAACAATTGACGACATACCAGCAACATGAAGTGCAAGTATAGCAATGTCAACTCCTGCACTTGGATGGGACATTACCTGTGATAAAGGTGGATATAAAGTCCAACCTGTACCTGGACCTTCACCAATAAACACTGAGAGAATGAGCAAAATAAAAGATGACACTAATAACCAGAAACTCAAATTATTCATACGAGGAAACGCCATATCTGGTGCGCCAATCATGAGAGGTACAAACCAGTTACCAAATCCTCCCATGAGGGCTGGCATTATCATAAAAAACACCATTATCAACGCATGCCCTGTAACCATTACGTTATATAATTGATAGTTATTGTTAAGTATATTAATGTGCATTAGCTGAGTGCGAATAATCACCGATAATAATCCACCAATAATTCCAGCTAATATGGAAAAAATAATGTACAGTGTCCCTATATCTTTATGATTGGTGGAAAACAACCAACGCTTTATGCCCTTTGGTACGTCACTCATATCTATACTCCAAATTTAACTCACTAATTTTCTATTTTCAATCCACTTATTAAAATCTTCTTTGCTTACTGCTTCAACAACAATTGGCATAAATCCATGGCCTTGACCACACAATTCGTAGCACTGCCCATAATAAACACCAGGCTTTTTGATATTAAACCACGCCTCATTCAGCCTACCTGGTATCGCATCAATTTTTACACCAAAAGCCGGTACTCCCCAACTGTGTATCACATCTCCTGCTGTAACTTGTAAACGAACGTTAGTATTAACGGGTAAAATGATGTTGTTATCAACAGAGAATAGCTTTAAATCTCCTTCGATAAAGTCTTCTTTTCCCTTAATATAACTATCAAATGACACACCTTGATATTCTGGATATTGGTAGCTCCAATACCATTGATGGCCAATAACTTTTAGTGTTATGTCAGCTTTCGGTATTTCTCCCTGTAGCTTCAGTAATTTAGCGTTTTCAAAGGCTAATATTCCAACAATGATAGTTGGTATAACAAACCAAATAATTTCTAAAGGAACACTATGGGTAGTTTTACTTATGTTTGTTACTTTGCTTTTACGAAAGCGAAACGCTATATAAGCAAGCAGCGCCCACACAAAAAGCATTATTGTAACCATCACAAGCATCACAAACGAATGTGACCTAACTACAGCCTCCATTACTTCAGTTGCAGGAGCAGGAAATCCAAATTGCCAGGAAGTAGGAGCAGAGGCAACAGATATATTTGAGTAAAATATTATCAATAGTGCAAATAACTTCACCATATCTTTTGTTTGTTTGCTATAAAACTAAGTGATATACTGTATAATAGTATATATAAACTTACTATGCAAATAGAGATTAGTGATGGTTAATAATTTTTTAGCATTCAACAAGTATAATAGTACAATACTAATTTGAGGAAAAAAGCATTTACATAAATCTATTGTAAGTAAAAGTATTATAATATTTTAAATTAAGTATTTACTTTAAGTAAATTCTATAATAAGTTTAATAGTGTCTGTTACTGCTAATAACCCTCTAGCCTCACACCTAAAAGCAGTAACAGACACTATTAAACTTTATGATAAGTTTATGATTTGCAAGATCAAAATCTTGCAAGTGTCTTTATTTCATTATACATTGCAGTTTGTTAATTAACTTTTAATGCCTATGGTAGCATTTACTGAACCAAAGGTTTGCGTATTATAGAAAATAATTACAAAAAAAACACACTATTTATATACCATACAAACTTTTTTCATTCTGCATAGCTGAGTTACTAGATTCTGTAAACGAAATCTTTAGAGAAGCCAAATGGGCAAAGTTTCATGAAGGTCTTTGGCATCTCTTAGCATAGATCCCTTACTTAACCGTCATACCGCGATTCATTCGCAGTATCTCAAAGCATAGATCCCGCTAACACGTGGCGGGATGACGATTGTCGTTTAGCCATAAACATTAAGAAATCTACCAAATAAAAAAAAAGGCAAAAGAAGCCCCGTGGTAGTTGGCTATTTACCATGTACTAAAATATCGGCGTTTTTTTTGACCTTACCCAGAAAAAGTGGAGAGAAAGTTTGGAATGTTTTTCACAAAGAGAATGATGAATCAAAATGCTCAGGAATGCAATAGTTAGATGTATGGTCCCAGAGTGTGATGGTGTGGATTTAGTATAAATAATTCTGGAGACTGTGTCCACTGATAACATATAAATTCATAAGGAGTAAGACCCTTAAGAGTTTTGAGTCTCTTTGCATAATTATAAGCCATAACAAAGTTATAAAGGTGTTCTTTAAGTTGCTGGTGCGATTGATAGTAATACTTCTTAACTGTAGCATCCTTTAAAGTTTTATTCATACGCTCGACTTGCCCATTCGTCCAAGGATGGCTAACTTTTGTCAAACGATGTTCAATAACATTCTCTTCGCAAACTCTATCAAATATATGTTGGAAAGCATACTTATGACGCTTCTGGTTTGTAAATTGTATACCGTTATCTGTCAAAATAGTATGGATTTTATACGGTAAAATTCTAATCAAATTACGTAAGAACTCAGCAGCTATGGGTTTTGTAGCACTGTTACACAACTCAACATAGGTAAATTTGGATGTCCTATCAATAGCAACAAACAAATGTAATTTGCCCTCCTCAGTTCTAACTTCAGCAATATCAATATGAAAGTAACCGATAGGATATTGTTTGAATTTCTTTTTTGACTTAACTTCTCCATCAACAGTTGGTAATCTGCTAATGTTGTGTCTTTGTAAACAACGATGCAAGCTAGAGCGAGTCAAATGCGGAATTGTAGACTGCAGAGCGTAAAGGCAATCATCTAGTGGCAGTAGTGTATACTTGCGAAATGTAACTATTATAGCTTCCTCTTCTAGCGTTAAAACAGTTGATCTTGGATGCTTTGGACCCATATCAGCATCTTTCGTAAATGAACGTTTTCTCCACTTAATAATAGTTTTTGGATTAAGGTTATAATGCTTGGAGAGTTTTGCTATGCTCTCTTTTCTATTTTGTATTGCTCTACGAATCGTCTGTGTTGTTTTGGCGCACCCATGTAATATCTGTCCCATAATGACTCCTTAAATGATGATGATAGTATACCATCACTCTCTGGGACCATACATCTTAGATCCAGGTGCTCATTAACTTTTTTATCGTAAATGCTCAAATTAAAAATTATTGATATTCTTGCTTTTTTTAATCTCTAATCCAGAATTCGGGTTAGCAGTGGTAGCCAAACTTCCCAAACCTGAAAAATTTGGCATCCATCTTTATAACAGCTCTCTTTCCTTAAAGCTGCAATATCCTTTGTCCGTCACAATAATGTGATCCTCTAGCTCAATTCCCACCCCTTGACATGCTGACACTAATTCTCTAGTCATAACTTTATCATCTTCTGATGGTTCTAAACTCCCTCCTGGATGGTTGTGAGCTAATATTATCGATGCTGCCTCCATTGATAATGCCTTTTTTACCACTTTCCTTTCAGATAGGTGCACCTCATCTATTGTACCAAAATACACTTCGTCTCTTATCAAACGGTACTGTGTATCCAAATATATTATCTGGACAGCTTCTTTTGCTGAAAAGCCTATACTTACCCTTACATATTCTATGAGCTTTTCTTGGCTATCCATTACAGGGCCTCTCTTTAACCCTTCTCTTAGTGCCCTCTTGTAGGCTTCTTTAACACATTCAATTGCTGCGGCTGCATGTTCAGTCATTCCGTCTATCATTTTCAGGTCATCGATTTCTCGCCCTAAAATTTCTCCTATTCCTGGGCAATTATCCATTAAAGTTTTAGTAACATTTTGTGCTTGCTTTCTGTCATGAACTGCTCCTAGAAGCACTGCCACTATTTCGCGATCAAATAGAGCACTTCCTCCTCCGCTTTGTAGTACTCTCTCTATTTCTTCTGTAAGTTTTTCACTATTATTCATAAAATATACTCCTCGTTAATAACAAATTGTTTTTAATTATTTACTGCTGTTTTTTATCAGCATTGGCATAAAGCCATAGCTTTCGAGTGAAGTCAAATCAATTTTTCAATCTTTTTTACTTATTTTTTCATTAAGAAGTTAAGATATTAGCAGATGCTTATTTTATCTAATTGAAAATTAATTCTTTATGTAAAAGAAGTTGTTACTATTTTAGAAATAACATCAGTAGAAAAACCTAACTTGAGTAAATTATTTGCAACTTTCATTCCCTCTATTTTATCAATCTTCTCTTTGTAAATTTGCTTTCTTTGCAATAAAAATTCTACCCATATATTTAGCTCATCTCGTGATTCTTGATTGTCAATTTTTCTATATTCCCTCGCCCAACTTAATAACTCATTTTCTGCTTCACCATCTTCATAATTATCTTCTTCCTTTATCAGATCTTCAGCATTCACTGATAATTCTTTTGCTATTTCCCATAACCTTTCACTTAAAAGAGTAACACTACCTTGTTCATAATGGTGTACCTGCGAGGGTCCTACATCTAGCTTTTTTGCTAATTCTTCTTGAGTATATCCCCTTATTATTCTCCACTTTTTTATCTCTTGTCCTCCGTTTGGCTCGTATCTCTCTTTATCGGCATATTCTTCAGTTGATAAGCCCGTTGCTCGATAGATAATCTCAGTATCAAACCCAGCTTTAACTAGATTCTTTGCAATTCTTATTCTTGCTGCTTTTATATTACTTTCTTCTTCAGCTCGGACAGATTTGGTTAATGCATAAATTGCTTTGTGTCCTCCTGTTTTTTCTATGAAATTATACATTTCTTGGGTCTTAGCTTTGTCAAAACAACTATCTTCTCTTAGCACCTTTCGTCTAGGAAAGAGATTTCTAATAGGGATTGATAACGCTTCAGCTATAACTTTTAGCTTTTCAGTTGGAATGCCACATGTTCCTTGCTCGTATCTTATCAGTGTATGATAGTTTATGCCTGCCTTGTTTGCTAAGTTTTTCAGAGTATATTTTTGTTTTAACCTCCAGCTCCTTACTTTTTGTGCTATCTGGTACCTTATCGAGATATTTGCCATAAATATTATACAGTTTAATACTACCAAATAAAGATATACAAAAGGGATGCTTCTTTCTATGTTTGAATTTTAGTTGAATATTTCTTCACAATTGTGTATAATTATCAATGCTTTTTAGGTTAATTCGTCATGGCTCTTTCTAAGTTTCTCGATCCCAAGAATGATATATCATTTAAGCGCATCTTTGGTACTGAAAAAAATAAGGATATTCTTATTCACTTCCTTAATGATATTCTCGGCTTTTCCGGAAAAAATGCAATACGGGATATAGAGTTTTTAAGTACTATTCAAGACCCTGATATTGCTTCTAAAAAACAAAGCATTGTTGATGTTCTTTGTAGAGATGAAAATGGGCTGCAAGTGATAGTTGAAATGCAGGTCGCTAAAACTAAAGGCTTTGAAAAACGTGCCCAATACTACGCTGCTAAAGCCTATTCAAGACAAGCGGATAAAGGTGATCAATACCATGACCTTAAGGAAATTATCTTTATTGCTATAGCAGATTGTATACTGTTTCCGGACAAGTCTGAGTATAAATCAAAGCATACTATTCGGGATGAAGATACTAATGAACACGATCTAAAAGATTTTTACTTCATATTTATTGAATTGCCAAAATTTCCAAAAACCAAAGAGGATCAGCTTTCAAATATAGTTGAAAAATGGATCTACTTCTTTAAATATGCAGATGAGACTAGTGAAGAAGAGCTGGAAAAAATAATAGGTAGTGATGTAATAATTAAAAAGGCCTATGAAGAGCTAAATAGATTTAACTGGTCAGAAAAAGAATTTATTGCCTATGAACAGGAAATAAAACGTATTCTTGATGAACAGGCTGTCCTCGCTCAAAAACTTGATGATGCTACTGAAAAAGGTAGAGAAGAAGGTAAAGAAGAAGGCATCCAAATCGGACATGAAAAAGGCAGAGCCGAAGGTATTCAAATTGGCTCGGAGAAGGGTGAAAAACAAGCTAAGATAACAGTTGCAAAGAATCTACTAAAAGCAGGTGTTTCTATTGATATTATAGCTCAAACTACTGGTCTTACAGCTGATGAAGTTAAAGACTTAAGCTGATTCTATCTTTTGACACCTAGATGAACATCTTTGTACTAGATGAAAACCCAGTAATTGCAGCACAAATGTTATGTGATAAGCATATAGTAAAAATGCCATTAGAAACTGCTCAGTTATTAAGTAATGTTTTTTCAATAGCATTAAAAGCGCCAAATCCTTTTGTCAGTACCACAGATCAGAATATAGCAGTTCCATATAAACTCACTCACAGCAATCATCCTTGTTCTTTGTGGGCTAGGCAATCGAAAGGGAACTTTTGTTGGTTGATAGAGTACGGAAAAGAATTATGTAAAGAGTACACTTGGCGATACAAAAGAAAGCATAAATCAGAAGAAGTAATAGATTGGTGTGATAGTAATAAGGATTTACTCATTTTTCGATCAGCTGATATGCAAGCTTTTATACAAGCACTGCCCGATCGGTATAAATGTACTAATCCTGTAAAAGCTTATAGGGAGTATTACCTACAGGAAAAGATGAGATTCGCTAAGTGGGAAAATGGAAGAGAAGCACCAGGTTGGATAGTAGGAAATCCGGGAACGTTCAAAGAAGTGTGTCAAACCACATTTTTAATTCAACTCAATTTTTAACCTACCAGGAAAAAAGATATCAAGTTGAGACATAGTTAAAGCCCAATTAGGCAAAGCTGTAGTCCATTTTTGCTCTACCTTTTTTATAGCACAATATACCTGTTTGTACAAGGCATTTGTACTAGTAAATGAGCCCTTAGTTTTAGTAAATTTCCTAATTTGTCTATGCAATCCCTCAATTGGATTGGTAGTGTAAATCAGCTTTCTAATACCAATTCTCATTGTTGTCCAGTCAAATAGGAAACATTGCAGAGTTGTTTAATTGTGGAGCTGGCAAGAGAAGTAATAAATTTGCACAAAGCACCCTCAAGTAGAGCAATTGTATCGTATATTTTATTGCGCAAAATGTTCTGTTTTATATATAACCAAAGCCTCTCAACAGGATTTAGCTCAGGTGAGTATGGAGGTAGGTATATAATGTCGATATTTTTAGGTACCTTTAAATTTTTTGACCTATGCCAACTAGCACAGTCCATAACGAGAAAAGCCTCTCGTGTTTCTAGATATTGCGAAATTTGCTCAAGAAATATGTTCATGCAATCAGTGTTGACATTTGGTGCAAATAAGCTAGAACTCTCTCCATTTCTAGGATTAACTGCACTATAGAGATAGAAATTTTGCCTACCTAATTTTGTTTTAACCTGTGTTCTAATCCCCTTTTTAAACCACCCATGTCCAACTTTTGAATGTGTGCCAAACCGTGATTCATCAAAGAAAAATAGCTCTTTTTCTGGATACTTGCTAATAGCTCCATTGAGATTTTTTTTTGAATTCCTCTTGTTTGCTTTTATCTTGTCCATTATGAACTGGTCTTGGTGTAATATATGAGAATTTCATCTTTTGCATATGGCGGTGTACTGTAGATTTGCTGATATTTAATCCGAACTTTTCCTGGATTCTTATTCTCATTTCTTTAATGGTGATATTAGGATTTTCTTCTATCCACTCTTCAATTTGCTGTAGTTGAGCCTGATTTAATTTAGTTTTTCTACGACGTTGTGAAGGAGCAAACAGTTTTTCTTCTCTGCCAATTTTCAAGAGTTTTACCCACGAAGTTAGTGCGCTTCTTGAAATGCAATATATTTTTGCTACAGCCGTTATACTGTACTTTTTTGCTGCAATTACAGCATTTAGTTTTTTTGAAACATATGCATTATTCCTTACTTTCTTCAGCATTTCTTTTGCTGATTCTACTACTTTTTCATCCAATAATTTTGATCTTAATGCCATTTAAACCTCGCTATTTTACTTACTTCAGTATGGCTTTTCTTCCATCATTGTCCATCTGTTTGCCCTGTAATGGGAATTGGTATAAGAGGTTGTCCGGAAACTAGTAAATTCAAGCATATTCCCTCTTTAACATAACCCTACTCATAGCTAGGTATATGAAATTCTCAGTGGATGTTGTGAGTAAATCATACTCCTTCGATAGCCTTCTATTCCTATTAACCCAAGCAAAAGTCCTTTCTACAACCCATCTTCTTGGCTGTACTTTAAACCCTTGTTCTCTTGTTGGTAGTAGCTCAGGTGGCGTATCTTTGTGCACCCAAAATCTACATGGAGGCCTTGTAACAATTTCAATATCTATGTCATATTCTTCCTTTATGTGATTCTTTAAATTTCTTCCTTGGTATCCCATGTCAGCCCACATTTTTTTAACTTTAGTATATTTTGTTCTCATATTGTTTAATGCTATTTTAATACCATCTCTATCATTTTCGTTAGCAGCGCCTACGTAACAACCTAGTATAAAACCCTGAGTGTCTGTAATTATATGCCTTTTTCTACCCTTTACTTTTTTACTTCCATCATAGCCTTTGATCCCCCCTTTTCTGTAGTCTTTACAGATTGACTATCTACTATACAGGCACTCGGCTGCTCATTCCTTCCTATTTTTCTTCTACTATATTTTGTAATTTCATAATTCATTTTCTCAAAAATTCCCTGCTTCTTCCATTGCCTGAACTGCTCATACACAGTCTTCCATAGCGGAAAATCATTTGGTAAATACCGCCATTGACACCCTGTACGCAATACATAGAAAATTGCTTCTAATATTTCTCTTTTGCTATACTTTGGCGGCCTTCCTCCTTTCTTGTATGATACTCTGAAGTGTTTTTCTATTCTTGCCCATTCCCTTTCGCTTAGATCTGTTGGATACTTTTTTCTCATCTTTACCCCGTACTAAAATTTCAGATATTATAGCCTTTTACTTGTTTCCGGACAACCTCTTAGATGATAAAATGGCAGACATTACTGTTTGTGATCCTCCATATAACGTTGATTACGGTAGCAGTCAGGAAAGAGAAGATAAAAAAATACTAAACGATAATCAAGGTGAAAGGTACGAACTTTTTCTCTATGATATTTGCACTCATATTTTAGCATACACCAAAGGTGCAATTTACATCTGCGTATCATCATCAGAGTTTTCGACGTTGCAAAAAGCATTTGAAGAAGCAGGTGGTCGTTGGTCGACATTTATCATTTGGGCAAAGAGTCATTTTACACTAGGCAGATCTGATTATCAAAGACAATACGAAGCAATGCTCTACGGTTGGAAAAATGGCAATAAACGTGAGTGGCATGGCGGTAGAAATCAAAGTGATCTGTGGTTTTATGATAAGCCAACACATAACTCATTACATCCAACGATGAAGCCAGTAGAGCTAATGGAGAGAGCAATAGTAAACAGCAGCAGATCAGGAGACATAGTACTTGATCCATTTAGTGGTTCTGGTAGCACATTGATTGCATGTGAGAGAACAGGAAGAATTTGCAGAACAATAGAGCTAGATTCAAAGTTTGTAGATGTAACGATAAAACGTTGGCAAGTATACACGGGAAGAGATGCCATTTTAGCCGGTACTGGTAAAACCTTTTCAGAGACTCAAGAAGAAAATTCGTAAAAAATAGGCAAAAAAGAGAGAAGAAAAAAAAAGTGAAAAAAATAACACAAACAGAATGGGCAAGAGAGATAGGAGTATCAAAGCAATATGTCTGTTATTTAGTAAAGAAAGGGATAGTTGAGTTGGAGGATGGTTTGATCAATAGAGAACAAGCAAATGAAGCAGTAGCGGCAATAAGAGATCCAAGTCAGCCACTTAGGAGGAAAAATCCAGAAAACGAAAATACAAGTAACCTTTCCACGATGTTGCTAAAAACTCGAATAAAAAATGAAATGGAACGAGGTAAACTTCTTGAGGCGAAAGCTAAGGCTGAGATTGGTGAACTTGTAGCAGTAGAGGAAGTAAAGCGCGATGCATTTAATGTAGCAAGAGTTGTACGTAATAATTTGCTTAATATTCCAAATAGAGTTTCAGCACTGCTTGCATCACTGAGTGACACTGAAAAGATTCATATGGCGCTAACCGAAGAGATTACAAACTCATTACAAGAATTATCTAATATTAAGTTTTAAATAATGTCTGCTAACTTAAGTTTAGAATTAATAAAGTGTCTTATTAATCAACCAGGAGTGGATGTAAATGTTAGAGGATTAAATGGGAAAACCCCACTACATTATGCAGTAGAAATTAACGAGCTTAGTATGGTTGCTCTCTTACTAAATAGGAAAAATATTAATCCACTGATCACTGATGATAATGGTAAAAGTGCCCTGGATTGTGCAAGAGAAGAGATATTACAAGCACTAATCAATCACAAATATGGATTGGAGAAAGATAGCTTACTTCACTTAGCTGCGATGTTGAATGAAGCAAATGCTGTAAGGTTTTTACTCGACAAAGGGACTAATGTTAATGAGCAGAATGCTTTACTACATACACCGTTACACTTAGCGGCAGGAGCTGGGCATGAACAAATAGTAGAAATTTTAATTAGAGAAGGAAATGCGGACAAAGATGTTCTTGATGCGAGAAATCATGCAGCAATTCATTATGCAGTAAACAACAAGAAGCTAGGAGTAGTAAAATTACTTTCAAATCTTGGTGCGAATGTTAATGTAGTTGGCAGCGGCAGAAATGCAATGAAATTATCTTCTTTGCACGTAGCTATAAGTAGTAGTAATTACGACGAAAGGGACTTATGTTTAGATATTGTAAGATGCTTAATAAATGTTCCTAATGCTGGGGTTAACTTACAAGATTATGAAAATAAAACGCCACTACATTATGCTGAAAGGCTGAAAACAATAGAAGTTTTACTAACGCGAGAAGATATAGATCCTTTAATTAAGGATGATAATGGCAAGACACCATTTTGTTATGCAAAAGAAGCAAATAGATTAGATATAGTAAAGATTTTAGCAAGTAATAGATACGGAGCTGATAAAAACAGTTTGCTTCATTTAGCTGCCAGAAAAGGATATGAAGACCTAATAGACGGTATTCTTGGTGAAGGAGTTGAAATAGATGCTGTAGATGAGAGTGGAAAAACGGGAATTTATGTTGCTGTAAAGCATGGTCACTTTAACGTAGTAAAGTTGTTGCTAAAGAGAGGAGCAGATGCCACGGATGTTTTTCAGTATGCAATAATAACGAACAACGCAAAATTAATAAAATTACTGAGCAAAGAGAAGGAAATAGTGTTATTTGGAAGACAGAAGAACTTTCCAACATTTCATTTATTGAGCAATAAATATTTTGAAGAAAGGAAAATAGCAGACAAAAAAATAAAGAAATATATCAATATCGTCTGTGTTTCTATAACAGTATGTGCAATAGTGATAGTGGGAATTTACCCTAACATTATAGCTGCGGTAATGGTGGGAATAGTTGCGCTCATAGCTGCAATAGCAATGAGTAATTTAACTCAGAAGTACATAGAAGAAGCACTTGAAAAGAAAATGTTTATTGAACTTGAAAGTGAGAAAACAAGTGAGTGCAGTTCTATTTTAAGTGATGTTGAGGTATCATCTAATGATGGTGAAGAGCTAGCGATATGATATATGCTACATCTTTTTCTGAAGGTTTAAAGCCAGATCCACTACTTAAAGTGTCAGAGTGGGCGAATGAGTATCGAGTTTTAGCGCCAACTGCAGCATCAGAGCCAGGTAAATGGAGAACAGAAAGAACTCCTTATTTAAAAGAAATCATGGATTCACTTTCTCCGTCCTCACCAGCAGAAAAAGTAGTATTCATGAAAGGAGCGCAGATTGGAGGAACAGAAGCTGGTAACAATTGGATAGGCTATATTATAGATCAGACTCCTGGTCCAATGTTAGTTGTGCAGCCAACAGTTGAAATGGGAAAGCGTTGGTCGAAGGGAAGATTTGCACCGTTAATAGAGAGTACGCCATGTTTAAAAAATAAAGTAAAAGACCCAAGGTCAAGAGATTCGGGCAATACTGTGCAAAGTAAGGAATTTCCAGGTGGAATAGTAGTAATAACCGGAGCAAATAGCAGTGTAGCACTGAGATCTATGCCAGTAAAATATCTCTTTCTTGATGAAATAGATGCCTACCCAGGAGATTCAGGAGGAGAAGGAGATCCAGTACTGCTTAGTATTGCTCGAACTAATACATTTGCACAGCGAAAGATTTTTTTAGTATCAACACCAACAATTCATGGAATAAGCAGAATTGAGAAAGAATTTGAAGCAACAGATAAGAGATACTTTTTTGTTCCATGTCCGCATTGTAATTACTATCAAGTTTTAAAATGGTCACAAATAAAATGGGAAAACAATGACTCAAGAACAGCACATTATGTCTGTACTGAATGTAGCGGCAAAATAGAAAATCATCAAAAGACAGAGATGCTTGAGCGTGGAGAATGGAGACCTACTAATAGAGTAAAAGGTGAGAAAAAAGGATTTCATCTTTCAAGTCTTTATAGTCCAGTTGGTTGGTATAGTTGGCAACAAGCAGTAGAGGACTTTCTCCATGCAAAGGAAAGTGAACAATTACTGAAAGTTTGGATAAATACCACTTTAGGAGAAACTTGGGTAGATAAAGGAGAAGTACCAGACTGGAAGCAATTATTTAACAGGAGAGAATTTTTTCAGATTGGCACAGTACCAAAAGGCGAAGTAGTTCTCACAGCAGGTGTTGATGTCCAAAAAGATCGTTTAGAAGTAGAAGTTGTAGCATGGGGAAAAAGCCGTGAAAGTTGGTCAATAGACTACCGAGTATTTGAAGGTGATACTGGAGGAGGAGAAGTATGGGGAAAGCTTTCAGAGTTACTCAATCATCATTTTATCGGTGAAAATGATCTTGAATATATGATAAGTATGATGGCAGTAGATGCTGGATATGCAACGCAAGAAGTATACAACTGGGTAAGAGGTCATCAAGGATCTGGAAGAGTAATGGCAGTCAAAGGTGTAAATAAAGCCCTAGTGCCACTGAGCAGCCCAAGTAGAGTAGATATAACAGTCGGTGGTCAAAAGCTAAAGAGAGGAATAAAGCTCTGGCCAGTGGGAGTATCGATTTTAAAGTCAGAACTTTTTCAATTACTTAATGTTTTAAAGGACGGTGAAGAAGCTCCAGCAGGATACTGTCATTTTCCCGAGTATGCGCCTGAATATTTTAAGCAGTTAACGGCAGAGCAATTAGTCAGCAAAGTGGTGAAAGGATACACCAAACAAGAGTGGCAAAAGGTAAGAGAAAGAAATGAAGTACTAGATTGCCGAGTTTACGCAAGAGCAGCATCTATTGCACTTGGGATTGATCGTTGGCCAGAGAGTAAATGGGAAAATTTAGCAGATAAAAAAGCTAAAAGGGTAAAAAAAGTAAGAAGAAGTCAATGGTTGAATGAGAAGTAAAATGTACAATCAAGAATATTTAATTCAAGTCGAAGAAGCGATAAAGAAACTGCAAAATGGAGAGCGAGTAGTATCAATTGCATATGGTGACCATGTTGTAAGATATGCTGAAGTAGATATAAATGATTTACTAAGCTTAAGACAACGAATTAAAGCTGAACTCAAGATTGCAGACATGAAGCCAAAGAGGAAAATTGTTTTTGCAACAAATAAAGGAGTTATATGAGGGAAAATTTTCTGAGAAAAGTTGTAAAAGAGGAATATTCTGAATTTTTAGAGCAATTAAAAACTTTCATAAAACTATGGGAGAATAGAGAGAGTTCAGTAAATGGAATAATAGATTTGTCACATTGGCAAGAAAATGTGGATTTTGAGTTAGCTAAAGAGAATGGTATAGTTGGAGTAATTCATAAGGCAACGCAAGGAACAGGGTACATAGATACAAAATACAAAGAAAGAAGAAAAGAAGCTGAAGACTTGGGTCTATTATGGGGTTCATATCATTTCGGTGTAGGGGAAGATGGAAAGGATCAAGCAAATCACTTTTTGAATACAGTGGGTAAAACTAAAAATACAATTGTTGCTCTTGATATTGAAGAGAACGAAAGTGGAAAAAATATAGAACCAAGACAAGCAGAAGATTTTATAAAAAAAGTTCAAGAAGAAACAGGGCGTTTACCTTTAGTGTATGGAGGTGCTAATTTTTTGAAAGATTTTGCCACACCAATTTTGACGAAATGTCCATTATGGATAGCAAGATATGGAGATCAACCTGTTTTACCGCAAGGCTGGAATAAGTGGATTTTATGGCAATACACCGAAGGTAAAAATGGTCCAGAGCCACATGAAGTAGAAGGAATCGGAAAATGTGACAGAAATAAATTTAACGGCACATTAAAAGAATTAAGAGAATTTTGGTTAGTATGATGCTGAAAAATTTCAAACAACTATTTAGCAAGCCAAAAATCAAAAGCTCAGCGTGGGATGCAGCAGGTTCAGGAAGAAGATTTTTTCACTTTCAACCAGAGTTAGGAAGTATAAACAATTTGCTGTCTCAAAACCTTGAAACTTTACGTAGTAGATCACGTGATATGGTGAGAAAAAACCCATATGCAGCAAATATCATTGATACCATAGTGAGTAATTCTATTGGAACAGGAATAAAGCCGCAATCAAAAGCAAGAGATGGAGAATTTCGAAAGAAAGTACAAGAATTATGGCTAAAATGGACAGATGAAGCAGATAGCTGTGGAATAAGTGATTTTTATGGATTACAAGGTCTAGTATGCAGAAGTATGATAGAGGGAGGAGAGTGTTTTGTACGTTTAAGAACGAGAAAGATGGAAGATAGATTTTCTGTACCATTACAACTGCAAGTACTTGAGTCTGAACATTTAGATAATAAAACAAATCAAACTTTAGGAAATGGTAATGTAATAAGAAACGGGATTGAGTTCAATAGACTTGGGCAAAGAGAAGCATATTACTTATTTAGAGAACATCCAGGAGAAGGCTCATTTGGAGAATCAGTGAGAGTACCAGCAAATGATGTTTTACATATTTATAGACCATTAAGACCTGGGCAAATTAGGGGAGAGCCATGGCTTTCGAGTATACTTCTGAAACTTTATGAGCTTGATCAATACGATGATGCAGAATTAGTGAGAAAAAAGACAGCAGCGATGTTTGCAGGGTTTATTACGAGACTCGATCCTGAGGCAAATATTTTAGGAGAAGGCGAAGCAAATGAGCAAGGAGTAGCACTATCAGGTTTAGAGCCAGGAACAATGCAGCTTTTAGACCCAGGAGAAGATATAAAATTTTCAGAACCGTCAGATGTTGGAGGAAGTTATGAAGCGTTTATAAGACAGCAACTGAGGGCAATAGCAATAGGCACAGGGATAACATACGAGCAACTAACAGGAGATTTAACCGGCGTTAATTATTCATCAATCAGAGCAGGATTAATAGAGTTTCGTCGTAGATGCGCTATGCTGCAACATAACATTATGGTATTTCAATTTTGCAGACCAGTATGGGATAGATGGCTAGAACTTGCCACTTTATCTGGAGAGCTTTCTACAACAGATAATCAAATATTTAAAGATGTAAAATGGGTACCGCAGGGATTTGATTGGGTGGATCCACTGAAAGACCAGCAAGCACAGCAAATGGCAGTAAGGAATGGATTTAAGAGTCGATCGGAAGTAGTATCAGAAATGGGTTATGATGTAGAAGAAATTGACCAAGAAATAGCAGAAGATCAAAAGCGTGCTAATTCTTTTGGACTTTGTTTCGATTGTGACGTTAATGTGCCATAAAATACAATAAGGGGAGGAAGGTGATGTGGATAAATAAACCAATAATGGTAGAGAGAAGAAGCTTTGAACTACTATCATTATATAACAGCAAACAACCTGTCTTTAAGAATTTAAAGTATTTTCATATAAACCCAAAAGGAATAGCAATAATACGTATTTATGGAGTTTTGACAAAAAAAACAGAAGCTTTTGATCATATTTTAGACATGACTTCGTATGAAAATATTCATGAAGAGATAGAGAGTGCTTTAGAAGATAAAAGCATAGAGACGATTCTACTTGACATAGACAGTCCAGGAGGGGAAGTAAACGGTGTATTTGACCTAGCTGATTTTATCTATAGTGCAAGAGGAAAAAAGAGGATAATAGCAATAGCAAATGATGATGCATATTCTGCTGCGTACGCTATAGCCTCTAGCGCTGAAAAGATTTTTCTCACCCGCACTTCAGGAGTTGGGAGTATAGGAGTAATAGCAAGTCATATAGATCAAAGTGGTTTTGATGAAAAACAGGGAATAAAATACACCACAATCTTTGCTGGCAGTCGAAAGAATGATTTAAATCCGCATGAGCCAATGACGTCTGAAAGTTTAGAAAGCTTACAAAAAGAAGTAGGTCGACTATATGAAATGTTTGTGCAGCTAATAGCAAGGAACAGAGGTCTTTCAATTGAAAAGATTCGATCAACAGAAGCAGGTCTATATTTTGGGGAGAAAGCAGTAGAAATAGGTCTTGCAGATGGAGTTACAACATTTTTTGAATTTATCAATAATCATAGGAGTGTTAGTATGACAACTAATGAGTTAACTGAGGAAGGCTACGAGAACTGTCGTAGAGAAATTTTAGAGATAATAAGATTATGTAATGTATCAAAGATGCCAGAAAAGATAGGAGAATTTATTGAGCAGGGCGTAAGTGTTGAGCAAGCCAGGGAAGTTTTAATGGAATTACTTGCAGAGAGAACGAAAAAGACAGAGATACTGAGTGCAATACCACAGAATTCAGGAGAAGATTTAATGATACAGGTAGCAAGAAGTCGTAGGGGTTAAAGTATTTTTATAACCGCCGTATATAGCATTGATAAAAGCGGCGGTAAGCAGTTAAGGAGAGAGAAATTTATGAGTTGTATAAGCGAACAAAATAATCTGGGTGACCTATTAAAGTATGAGGTGTCAAGTCTATATTCAAGAGATCAGATAACAGTAGCAAAGGGACAAAATCTTAAACTTGGTACAGTAGTGGCTCTCGATAAAGATAACATGATTAAGATAATAGATCCAACTGCAACAGATGGAGCAATAGGTGTAATAACAAGTGATGTAAATGCGACAGAAAATGCCAAAGCAGTAATCATTACACGTATAGCAATGCTAGCAGATCATGCAGTTGTATGGCCAGCAGGTATCACTGAAGAGCAAAAAGCTGCAGCAATAAAGCAACTTGAAGGACGAGGGATCATTATCCGTAAAGCAGTCTAAGGCTATATTAAACAATAAAAAAACACAAAGGGGGAAAAGAAAAAATGCAAAATCCATTTACAAATCCAGCATTTAGCATGACGGCACTAACGAATGCGATGAATATATTGCCGATAAATTACGGTCGCGTTGAAAATTTAAATTTATTTCCAAGTAGGTCAGTAAGATTTAGACATATTACCATAGAAGAGCAAAATGGAGTATTAAGTTTACTACCAACGCAGTTACCTGGAGCACCAGCAACAGTGGGAAAACGTGGAAAGAGGAAAGTAAGAACATTTACGATTCCACATATTCCACATGATGATGTAGTGTTACCAGAGGAAGTACAGGGAATAAGGGCATTTGGATCAGAGAGTGAACTTAAAGCGCTGGCAGATGTAATAACTGATCATTTGCAGCTAATGAGAAACAAACATGCGATAACATTAGAACATTTGCGAATGGGAGCGCTGAAAGGAATAATTTTAGATGCTGACGGGTCAGAACTATTAAATCTGTACAACGAATTTGAGATAACACCAAAAGTAGTAAATTTTGCACTAGGAACAGCAACAACAGATATAAAACGTAAGTGTCTGGAAGTACTCCGGCATATAGAAGATAATCTAAGTGGTGAATATATGACAGGAGTTCATGCCTTGGTAAGCCCTGAGTTTTTTGATGCATTAACTTCGCATAGTAAAGTGAAAGAAGCATACGAGAGATGGCAAGAAGGAGCAGCGCTAAGGAATGATATGAGATCAGGATTTACGTTTTGTGGAATCACGTTTGAGGAATATAGAGGGCAAGCAACTGATCCTGAAGGAACCGTAAGAAGGTTTATAGAAAGAGATACAGGACACTGTTTTCCACTAGGAACAGCAAGCACATTTACAACATATTTTGCACCAGCAGATTTTAATGAAACAGTAAATACTCTTGGACAGCCACTATATGCAAAACAAGAGCCAAGAAGATTTGATAGAGGGACTGATTTGCATACGCAGTCAAACCCTCTGCCAATGTGCCATCGTCCGGCAGTTTTGGTAAAAATTAGTTCTAGTTGATGAATATAGGAAAATTATTGGAAGATTGTTTTGAGCATTTAGGAGTGGAAGCCATATATTGTAATAAAAATAAGGAGAGTATTCGTAAAATAAAAGTGCTAATAAAACGTCCTGAGACTACGTACTCTCTAGGTGCAGATGGAGCATTAACTCAGCAAATTGCCTCAATAGAGATACGCAGTAAGGACGTTACTTCCTTTAGCATAGGTGATTATATCAAGATTGAAAAAAGATTCTATAAGATTTTTGAACCACCGTTAAAAGATTCTTCGGGTGAAGTATGGAAAATTGAGGCAATAGAAAGTGTTTAATATTAAAGTTAGTAACAATATTAATGAAATAATCTCCAATATTGACAGAAAAGAGCAGAAAGTAAAACTGGCAGCTATAAAAGCACTAAATAGAACAGCACTATGGTTAAAAGCGCAAGCAGCTAAGGAAATCAGTGAGGAAAAGAAGATAAAATTAAGTTTGATAAGAAAGAGATTAAGAATTTTTAAGGCGAAAACTAGCAGATTAAAAGTGTTAATTAGAGCAAATCTCTATGACATTAGAGCATCGGCAATTGGCAAAATACAAAAAACAAGAAGAGGGTCGAAAGTAGGAAAGCATGAGTTTATAGGAGGATTTGCAGCAGTTATGCCAAAAGGAAATAGCGGTATGTTTAAACGTGAAGGAAGAGCAGCATTGCCAATACAAGAAGTAAAGCTACCACTGGAACCTGAAGGCTCAAGAATAATAAAAGACCTTGTTAATTATGAGAGTGAGAGAGAGTTTGAGAAATACTTTAAGCATGAGCTAAACTATATTTTAAAGGTATGACAAAGTTCTGGATAGATTTACATCAAGCAATTTGTACTACACTGAAGAAAGAAATCCTAACTATACAAACATGCGAAGTATACCCGACGATAAGAAAAGAACTGTTAGCACCAGCGGTATTAGTAGAACTTAGTAGTCTTGAAAAAGGAAGTGATCCAGGAACAGGTGAACTAGCTCTGAGGGTAAGATTTGAGGCAAGAATAGTAGTTGATAGTACTATAGAAAATGCCCCTATTATTGTCAGAACATTAGCTGCTGAGGTTGCAAGAGTAGTGAACAAGAATACCTGGGAAAAGAATGTATCTCCGGCTGAATTTCTTTCTGCAGAGCCTGATGGATTTAGACCCGAATTAGATGCATATTTGGTGTGGATGGTTGATTGGAGTCATCAGCTTCATTTAGGTAAATCAGTATGGGAAGAGGGGAAAATTAAACCACATACAATAAACGTAGAAAATATAAATGTTGGATCATAGTTTTGCGATTTCAGAGCTGAATAGGAAGCTAGCAAACGTTATTCGTATAGGAATTGTAAAAGAAATAGATTATGAAAAAGCAAAAGTAAGAGTGAAAATAGGAGAATTTTTAACAGATTATTTACCGTGGATAACAAGTAAAGCAGGAAAAGATAGAGATTGGTCTCCGCCAGATATCGATGAACAGGTTATGGTATTTTCTCCTCTTGGTGAACTATCATTAGGAGTGGTGTTAGCAGGAATATATCAGGAAAAATATCCTGCACCAGAGAATAAAAAAGAAATAAATAGTATAAAATTTCAAGATGGGACGAAGTTTACATATGATAAAGGTAAGCATCATTTAGAGATTGAAGTAGTAGACAAAATAACACTGAAAGCTGGGGGATCGAGAATAGAAATGACAAAAAGTGGAATAAAATTGAAGGCAGATAAAATAAACCTTAATTAAATGAATAAATCGGTTGTGCGAGTAGGAGATCATTGTGCAGAAGCAACACTACATTTTTGCGTTAGTGGCAGTAACAATGTTTTTGTAAATGGTAAGCCAGTTTGCCGAAAAGGAGATAATTTTACAGAAGGTAGAGTATTAACTGAAGGATCAAAAACAGTGTTTGCAAATGGGTTTGGAGTGGGAAGAGTTGGTGATATGGTTTCTTGTGGTTCCAAGGTGATCAGTGGTAGCAGTAACATTTTTTCAGGATAAAATATGCTATACTTATCAAAAATAAAGTTATGAATATGGATATAACTACTAGCCTATTAGGAGACATTAGTAATTTAATAGATAGAGCAAAAAATCATCTTTCTGTTCAATTCAATTCTACTCTAGTATTGTTAAACTGGGAAATTGGCTCTAGAATTGATCAAGATATCCTAAAGCACAAACGTGCAGATTATGGGAAGCAAATCATCTCCCAACTTGCAAAAGAACTTCAGATTAAATATGGACGTGGTTTTGATAGAGCGTCATTATTTCGTATGGTGCAATTTTCTAAATTCTTTTCTGATCAAGAAATTGTCGCGACACTGTCACAACAATTGAGTTGGTCACATTTTGTAGAAATTATTGCAATTTCTGATGAGCTGAAGCGTAATTATTATATAGAAATGTGTCGTATTGAAAGGTGGAGTGTTAGGGCACTACGTAGTAAAATCGATACTATGTTGTATGAACGTACAGCGCTAGCAAAAAAAACTGAAGAGTTTATAAGAAGGAGTATAAAAAATTTACGTGAAGAAAATATGTTAGCACCAGAATTCATTTTTCATGACCCATACTTCCTTAGCTTCATGGAATTGCCATCAAGTTATAGTGAGACTGATCTAGAAAATACAATCTTGGATGAATTGACAAAATTTTTACAAGAGTTTGGAAATGATTTTTGTTTTGTAACACGTCAAAAAAGGATGAGTACTAAAACAACTGACAGGTATTTGGACCTGCTATTTTTTCACAGAGGATTAAAACGCCTTATAGCAATAGAACTAAAAATAGGTCGCTTTGAACCAGCTTATAAAGGACAGATGGAATGGTATTTAAATTGGTTAGATAAAAATGAACGAAAAGCAGGTGAAGAAAAACCGTTAGGGATTATTTTATGTGCTGATAAGGATCAAGAGGATATAGAATATCTTGAACTCGAAGGCTCTAATATTCATGTTGCACAGTATTTAACACAGCTTCCTTCTAAAGAAATTCTTGAAAAGAAGTTGAGAAAGGCTATTTCTATAGCACGTGAAAAACATGCAAGTATTAAGTCAAATCCATGAAAAATATATGAAAGGAATGGATGCTAAAACAGGGAAAGAATTAGAGGGAATAGAGCACTTAAAGCAATCGATAATTGATATACTGACCACTCCTATTAACAGTAGAATAATGAGGAGAGATTATGGGTCAAGACTATTTGAATTAGTAGATAAGCCAATAAATAGAGATTTAACTTTGGAAATCTATGCAGCAACAGCAGAAGCACTGGGGAAATTTGAGAAGAGATTTAAGTTAGAAAAAGTAAAGATTGCTGAAGCTAAAGAAGGAAAAATGACTCTTGTACTTGAAGGTATGTATCTTTCAGAAGGCAAATTCATAGGTATTAGTGGAATAGTTGTTTAGAAATGCAGACATCTAATATTATTGAAAAACTAAGCTATGAGGAAATCTTTTCCAGAATGAAGGAGGAGTTAGTGTGTAGAGATGAAACCTTTTCAGCGTTAGTAGAATCCGATCCAGCAATAAAGATTCTGGAGGTAGCAGCATGGCGAGAACTTTTGCTCAGACAAAGGATGAACGAAGCAGTAAAGAGTAATTTACTGAAATTTGCAAGGGGAGAAGATCTTGATAATTTGGCTGAATTTTATGGAGTAGAGAGAGAAAAAGAAGAAGAGGATGAAAGATTTAGAAAGAGGGTAAAAGCAAAAATAGCAGGTTGGTCAACAGGAGGAAGTAAGGAATATTATAAATATCATGCACTGTCAGCAGATAGTAGAGTAAAAGATGCACTAGTAGAATCACCTATACCAGGAAAAGTACAAATTTCAATCTTATCAACACAAACTGGCATAGTGTTAGAAGAGCTACTTGAAATTGTAAGAAAGCAAGTTACTAGAGATGATATAAGGGTTTTAACAGATACAGTAACAGTGATAGGGTATCCGTTCAGCGGAGTGGCAGAATAAGGTAGACAAGGTGATCTAAAAAGATAATCATAGAGCAAAAGTGAAATAATATGGTAAACCTTTTAGAACTTTGCAAAAATTTACAGCAAAAAATAGAAAGGTTAGAAGCAAAAATAGAAAGATTGGAAAAAGAGAATGAAAGTTTAAAAGCAGAAAATAAGGCTTTAAAGATAGAAAATGCTGAGTTAAGAGAAAGACTCGGTTTAAGCTCAAAAAATTCATCAATACCAAGTTCCAAAGAGTTGTATAAAATAAAAAAGAATAAGCCGAAAAGCGAAAGGAATATTGGCGGTCAGGTTGGTCATAAAGGAAGTTTTCGCGCCAACATGGATGCAGATAAAGTAGTAAAGATAGAGTTGCCTAATACTTGCGAATTCGGAGGAGAAATTGCAATATGTGAAAAACCATATATTCATCAGAAAGTTGATCTTCCAGAAATCAAGCCTTATGTAGTGGAATATCAGTTAGAACATGGCCGTTGTCGGAGATGCGGAAAGAGAAGAAGTAGCAAGTTACCAGAAGGTGTTACGCCAGATACATTTGGTCCAAGGGTTAAGTCAATAATTGCAGCGTTCAGCGGATTCTACAAAAATTCAAAACGCGAAATAGCGAGTGTCGTAAATGATATCTTCAATTTGAACATAAGCGTCGGTAGCATATCAAATAGTGAACATAGAGTTGCTTCAAAATGCAAAAAAATGTATGAGCAGATCGAACAAGAGATAAGTAGGAGTAAAGTTCTACATATTGATGAAACGAGCCATTATAACAAAGGTAAACTCGCTTGGTGTTGGATGTTTGCAAGCAATACGGCAAGTTTTGTAAAATTTACAGAGTCAAGAGGAATGAAAGTTTTACAAAATAGTAAATTCTGCAATCGCAATAGCTTGGTAATAACTGACAGGTATGCAGCATACAATTATTTTGCCGATAAAAACAGGCAAATCTGTTGGGCACATTTATCAAGAGATTTTGAAAGATTAGCACATAGTTGGAATATTGAAGTTAAAGTTCTGGGTTGTTACTTGAGAAACGTGGCCACTGAATTATTTGCACTAAAAAAAGCTTTACTAAAAAGTGAGATAGATGTTTTGAGGTTTGTCAGACGTGCCAGAAAATTAAGAAAACGTACAAAGTATTACTTGAAGGAGATATCTCGTTTACCTGAAGCAATTGGAGCCTCTCGAGTTGCAAAAAATGTTCTGAGATCTGAAAGAATGATGTGGAAATTTTTAGATGACCCAGAAAATATTCCGCTGACAAATAACCACGCTGAACGGCAAATTCGGCATTATGTCGTTTATCGCAAAAACTCATATTTTACACAATCAAAGCGGGGAAATACATTCCTTGAGCGGATAATTTCATTATACTTAACTTGGAAACAAAGGGGTCTCAATCCTTTCCAAAATCTCCTATCTATTGTTTCTTAAACCACTCTCCTGAACGGATACGTGATAGGTTGCAATATTACGGAAATAGATATTCACAGCAGAATGAGTATAAGTCCTATAATATCAAAGGAGGAAATCAAGAAGCAGTTTATTGAGAAGTTTGAGGCAAGTAGAAGGTTGGGATGGAATGTTACAAAATCATGGATAATAGCGAATCTATTTGTAGATGGTGTAGAAAATGTGGAATTAATAGAGCCAAAAGAGGACGTTGTAGTACTAGGAAATGAGTGCGCTGCATTAAGAAAGTTAAAGGTTGAGTAATGTTATTGCCACCAAATGCAACAAACCAGGAGAAAGCGCTAGTAGATGCGATAGATTATAAAGTAGATCCAAGCTATATTAGAGGATTTAAATTTAGATTGGAAGAAGAAACATTGCCGTGGATAATAGAAGAATATGGTTTAGAAGAAATACTACGCTGGGTAAAAGATAGAAGAAAAGCAGTAGTAGAAGGAGTAAAATTTCAAAGACTGCGAGGAACACCTAAATCACTTAAAATAGCACTCAAGTGGGCAAATATAGAAGACATTACAATCATCGAAGAACCACCCGGTAAACACTTTTTTGAGTTGCAAGTAGGGATAAAAGAGGTACCAAATGACTTCTTCGTAGATGCAGTAGTAGAGCTGGCAAAACTATCACTGCCTGTAAGATCCAGATTGATGAGGATTTTTAACGATAATTATAATGTGCAGAGATTTATATTGGATGAGAGTTTATTTGGAGATCTTCTTTCTGATTATTCAGGGGTAAAAATAGAAAAAGATGGACCAGTGTTATCATTTGGAAGAGTAAATTTTTTCAGGTCTAGTGGTCCAGTTATTAGGATTATAGAAAACTATCTACGCGATCATTATGAACGAGCTTTAAGCAATGATATATATCGCCTAGATGTAGCAATCCTTGGAGAAACCGAGCCTCACACAAGGGATTATAAAGGCATCTATGAAAGAGATCATTTGTGGTACAACTTAAAAGCGCTATATCCGCTACCACAGAGCTTATTACCGGCAATTAAGTTTGCGAAAGCGCAAGTTATATTATCGGACAGTTGGAACTTAGGAGAAACAAATGCGTGCTTTCCGGTTGGTAGCATAGAAGAAGAAGGAAATAAATTTGTATTGGGAAACGATAAACTTTCAGGGCAACGTTGGAATTTAAAACACAAACCAATTTTAGAAAGGTTTAGCGTTACCCATGATTATAAAGTAGAAAATTATACTGATCAAAAGATCACAAAATATGTTTTAGCAGAACACAACATTTACTATAAAAACGACTTAGATTCAGAGCAAAAAGACTCAATACACGAATTAGAAAATCATATTTTAGTATTTTATCCGGGAGTACTGAAGTGGCATGAACATCGACATTTGCACAGAAGTTGGAAAGATAGTCGAATAATATCTCTAATAAGTTAAGTACTTATATTTAGATACTCATATATTATATTAATAATAGGTAAAAGTGTATGAAATAAAAAGAAAAAGACTTGCTTTCTCATGCTAAGAGGTTGTCCGGAAACTAGTAAATTCAAGCATATTCCCTCTTTAACATAACCCTACTCATAGCTAGGTATATGAAATTCTCAGTGGATGTTGTGAGTAAATCATACTCCTTCGATAGCCTTCTATTCCTATTAACCCAAGCAAAAGTCCTTTCTACAACCCATCTTCTTGGCTGTACTTTAAACCCTTGTTCTCTTGTTGGTAGTAGCTCAGGTGGCGTATCTTTGTGCACCCAAAATCTACATGGAGGCCTTGTAACAATTTCAATATCTATGTCATATTCTTCCTTTGTGTGATTCTTTAAATTTCTTCCTTGGTATCCCATGTCAGCCCACATTTTTTTAACTTTAGTATATTTTGTTCTCATATTGTTTAATGCTATTTTAATACCATCTCTATCATTTTCGTTAGCAGCGCCTACGTAACAACCTAGTATAAAACCCTGAGTGTCTGTAATTATATGCCTTTTTCTACCCTTTACTTTTTTACTTCCATCATAGCCTTTGATCCCCCCTTTTCTGTAGTCTTTACAGATTGACTATCTACTATACAGGCACTCGGCTGCTCATTCCTTCCTATTTTTCTTCTACTATATTTTGTAATTTCATAATTCATTTTCTCAAAAATTCCCTGCTTCTTCCATTGCCTGAACTGCTCATACACAGTCTTCCATAGCGGAAAATCATTTGGTAAATACCGCCATTGACACCCTGTACGCAATACATAGAAAATTGCTTCTAATATTTCTCTTTTGCTATACTTTGGCGGCCTTCCTCCTTTCTTGTATGATACTCTGAAGTGTTTTTCTATTCTTGCCCATTCCCTTTCGCTTAGATCTGTTGGATACTTTTTTCTCATCTTTACCCCGTACTAAAATTTCAGATATTATAGCCTTTTACTTGTTTCCGGACAACCTCTAAAAAGGACATGACTTGAATAGCAGCAGGTAAACATAAGAAATTTATCTAGCGCTAGAAAAGCTAATTTTGTGAGGTATGAAATGAGTTTTAGCAAGAGTAAGTTTTTTAAAGAAGTATCAAGTAACGGGTTTAAAAACATTAATAAAAGAAATGAAGAAGGAGAAACGATATTACACCAAGCAGTAGAAATCTCTGATTACAAAACAGTGAGATTATTAATAAAAAAAGGAGCAGAGGTAAATGCAAGAGATAAAAATGGTTATACACCTCTACACTGTGCAGTATTCGCAAAGAGTTTAGAAAATGTAAAAGTGCTGCTAAGGTCGGGAGCAGAAGTAAATGCCACTCAATATGTCACTGGATGTACGCCACTCCACTCTGCGTGCAAAATAGGAGGAGCAGGAGTTGAAATAATAAAAGAGCTGGTAAAGGCTGGAGCTGAAGTTAATCAACTGAATAAGTACGGTGCAACACCAATGTATTACATCTGGGAAAGTGAAAAGTATTCTCTGTGTGATAGTAAAGAAAGTGAAAAGGCAAGTAAATTTTTGAGAGAAAAAGGTGGAGTAACAAAAAGTAGAGAACTGACCTGCTATGGAATAGAGAGGATAGTGGGAGAAATAGCAGACATGCTAAATGGGAGCTATATGCCGGAGCTAAAAATAATAGAGATAGAAGAAATAAGGAAGAGAGACAAATCGCTAATAAAGAAAGAATGTCAAAATTTAGCAAGCAAGATAATGAGCCAAGTGAACGAAATGATAGATGAGGTGGTGAGAAAGAAGGCCTAAAAGAGGGGTTAAAATTTAAAGAAAAGGTGAGGTAGATTATGAGTAAAAAAGAAAAAGAGGAGTCACTATTAGAGAACTCAAGTAAAAATATTTATGAAAGAGACGAGAATGGAAGAACAGTTCTACATTATGCAGTAGACGCAAAAACAGTGAGGTTATTAATCGAAAAAGGAGCGAATGTGAATGCAGCAGATGTAGAAGGATACACAGCACTGCACTTAGCGGTAACGGAGAAATATCTAGAAACCGTGAGAGAATTGATAAAATCAGGAGGGAATGTAAATGCTGAGGAATATGGAAGTAAATGCACTCCATTGCACCTTGCATGTATGGTGGGGAAAGTGGAAATAGTAAAAGAGTTAGTGGAAGCAGAGGCTGAAATAGAGCAAGCAGATAAATTTGGAATGACAGCGATGGATTATGCTAAAAATAGCAAAAAGATAACCGAGGTATTAAAGAAAGAAACAGACAGAATTGAAAAGTTATTTATGAAAGGCTAAAAATATGGAGGAAGAAACAGAAAAGAAAGTAATGAATTTAGAGAGAAAACCTTTGGATGAGCTGAGAAAAATATGGAAGAAGGTATTTGTGGAAGAAGCACCTAGATACTCAAAGAAATATCTGATACCAAGATTAGCTTATAGAATGCAGGAAAAAGTATATGGAGAAATGTCAAGAAAGGGGACAAAAAGACTAGAGTATCTGGCAGATCGGCTAGAGAAGGGAAAAAGAATAAGTAGTGATAAATTACCAGTAGAAGGGACAGAATTAATACTAGAGAGAGGAGAAGAGACGCATGCAGTAATGGTAACAGACAAGGGTTTAATCTACAAAGAAGAGTTTTATACGTCATTGTCAGCAGTGGCAGGAAAAATAATGGGAATGAGCTACAACGGACCTTTATTATTTGGGATGCGTGATCAAAAGGGAAGTTGAAAATGCTAAAAGAAGTAAGATGTGTGATATATACGAGAAAATCAAATGAAGATGGTCTAGAACAAAAGTTTAACAGTCTTGATGCGCAGCGAGTAGCATGTGAGAAGTACATAAAGAGCAGAGAGGGCTGGGTAGCATTGGCTAAAAGGTACGATGATGGAGGCTATTCAGGAAAAAACTTAGAAAGACCAGCAATAAAGGAATTATTTGAAGATGTAAAAAAAGGAGAAGTAGATTGTGTAGTGGTATATACTCTGGATAGGCTATCAAGAGAAACAAAAGACAGCATTGAAGTAACATCATTTTTTAGAAGGCATCGAGTAAATTTTGTAGCAGTAACGCAGATATTTGACAATAATACGCCAATGGGAAAGTTCGTACAAACGGTGTTATCAGGAGCAGCACAATTAGAAAGAGAGATGATAGTAGAGAGAGTAAAAAATAAAATAGCAACATCAAAAGAGCAAGGATTATGGATGGGTGGAACTTTACCGCTTGGATATGATGTAAAGGATAAAGAATTAATAATAAATGAGAAAGAAGCAAAGTTGGTAAAACATATATTTGAGAGGTATATAGAGCTGAAGTCAATGGCAGAGTTGGCAAGGGAGCTAAATAGTCAAGGTTACAGAACGAAAGCAGATACATTTAAAAAGGCGACGGTGAGAAGAATAATAACAAATCCAATATATATGGGAAAAATACGGCATTATGAGAAAGAGTATGAGGGAAAGCATGAGGCAATAATAGAGGAAGAAAAATGGCAAAAAGCACAAGAATTGATAAAGAATCAGCCGTATAGAAAAGCAAAATATGAGGAAGCGTTGCTTAGGGGAGTCATTAAGTGCAAGAGCTGTGATGTAAATATGACGCTGACGTATGCAAAAAAAGAGAATAAAAGATATCGATATTATGTGTGCAATAACCATTTAAGGGGAAAGAATTGTGAATCAGTAAATCGAACAATAGTTGCTGGAGAAGTGGAAAAAGAAGTGATGAGGAAAGCGGAGCAGATATATGAAAAATGGGAAGAAAAAGCGGAAGAATGGAAAAATTTAAGTTTTGGAAAGCAGAAAGAAGTAGTGAAAAAGTTAATAAAAGGAGTAATGATAAGAGAAGATGGAATAGAGCTGAGTTCAGAGGATAAGGTGGAATTTATACCAATAAAAAAGAAAGGAAACAAATGCACGGTAGTAGAACCAGAAGGGAAAACAAATAATGCGTTACTCAAAGCAGTGGTGAGAGCTCATTTGTGGAAACGTCAATTGGAAGAGGGAAAATATAGAAGTGTGAAAGAGCTGAGTAAGAAAATAAACGTAGGTACAAGACGTATACAGCAAATTTTGAGGCTGAATTATTTAGCTCCGAAGATTAAAGAAGACATAGTAAATGGGAAACAACCGAGAGGTTTGAAGCTATCTGACTTAAGGGAAATACCGATGTTATGGAGTGAACAATTGGAGAAATTTTACGGTTTAGCTTCGTAACATTTATAAAAGTAACAAGAAGAAATGACAATCAAAAAAAGAAAATACTTCTGTTTATTAAAAATTTATGCAAAAAAAAAGTTGTTGATTTGTGGTTTAATGATAGTTAAGGTATGCTTATTGTATAGCTAGAGAGGTAGTATGCCTAATTTTTTTGACAAGCAATTTAGTGAACAGGTAAAAGCAGCGATAGATAGAAATGATCCTAAGTTACCGCAGATATTATTGAGCACTAAATATTGTCAATTATGGGAAGATTGGCTTACTCACTCCATACTTTCTTATAAAGTTATTGGAATAACTCAAACTTTAAAATATCAGTTGCCTATTAATATAATTGCTGCACAAAAACAAGTTTTAGACAAAAACTTCGGCCGTCTTATACATGGCAGGTTACCGACCAGAAGTAACATTGCACAGCCTGATGAACTTTTAGATGTAAGAGCAAGTAATTATGATGTAGAAAAAGTAAATAAAGAATTAGAAAATGTGGAGCGGGAAATACTAGAAAGATATAAGGGTTTTAAGCATGAAACTGTAGAAAATAAATATCAAGTATTCAACGTACAAGGCATGTTTGATCCAGCAGGAAGATTTGTTTACTCTTATGATGGCGATGATTATACAGAAGGAAATAAGTGTTTAAAGGAAATTACTGAAGCGTTTAAGAGCAATCTTGCTTTGCAGCCAGTATTAAAGTTAGATGTATCCGATCATTATAATAAAGTATATGGTGATATGTATGCAAAGATTACTCAAGAATATCAGTTGAGAATTAGAAATGGTCAGGCAATTCGTCTGTTGTATGAAGGTAATGAATCACTAGTAAAAAAGCTTGATGGTTTAAGGGATGGTGATGATAAATTAAGGTCGATATTAACCAGTATTAGTAAAGAAGTAGTGAATGGAATACGTAATGGTGAATTTATTGAGGAAGTTTATGATAAACTAATTGATAACGTACTTAATGCTGCAATTGAAGAAGGACATCATCCTTTATATCAAGAATTTAACAACATGGAAGGAGATAAGACGCAAAAGACTGGAATAATAAAAGAAAGAATAAAGGAAGAGGTAAAGAAAAACAATAGGCATGAACTTTTGAAAGAGTATATGGGATATGCTGCTGATAAAGATCAACCTAGTATGCATATCATAAGCGTGTTGATAGTCAATGGTGCATCTTTATTAGCAAGTTGTGTTATAGATCCGAACACAAATCAATCAATTACAACAAAGGAGAGGTTGCAAGGATTGGGGGGAGAATATAAAGCTCTAATAGATAAATCGATTTTTACAGTAATGAGAAAGGTTCATAAATTGCTATTTGATTTTTCGATTATAGGAAAGGAAGAAGTAGATTTACTTAAGCTAGTATCAGAAACTCCTTCTGAGGACGGGTCTTTTGTAAAAAGTGGGGAGAAGGTGCCATTACTAAATGAGATAGGTGGCCAGGGTGAAAGAGAGTTTATGAGTCTACTGAAAACTTGCGTAGAAAATATTAATACTCGTAATACTTCATTTTTTGGTTCAATTATAGAATTTTTTGTAGGTAAAGCTGAGCCATCTGAGAAAGATCGTGAAGAGGCATATGCCAAACTTTATGAGTGTATTGAGGTTGGTTACTTAGCAATAAGAACAGGATGTGATAGAGTAATAGTGGATTATATAAGTGAGATAGAAGAGGAAGCAAGAAAATCTAATAATCCATATCTGAAGAAGTTGTATAAGAACTTTCTCACGCTTTTATATGATTATAATGACCTTCCTAAATCAATGTATATTGCTAGGTTATGTAGATATATTTCCCGTACAATAACCTGGAGTCCAGCGTGGGAGGGAATATTAACAGGACCTGATTACCGTACAGATGTAGGAGAATGGTCAAAAAACAAGTTTGAAGAGGTGGAAAAAGCAGAGAGACATGAGGAGAGTATAAGACTAGCAGAATCAGGAGCTAGGGAGAGAGCATCAGAGCAAAGGGCAGAACAAAATGCCCAAAGAGTAGCAAAACTTGAAGAGATGTTAAGAAGAATGGGAGTCGATCCAGATACTGCTTTGGATGATGTAAATGTAAGCCAAGGTGCAAGTGCAGGAATTGGAAGAAATTAATGGAACCAATTTTTCCTGAATATACATTTGGTAGTGTTAGTTTATCTGTGTGGCAAAACAATATAATTAGGCGATTTTCTGAGCATAGGAAATATCGGGTACTTTTATGGGAGTTTGGTCCTAGTTTATTTGAGTATCTGTGCAAACAAAAGGGTTTTGATTCTAAGGTGCTACTACAAAAGAATAAAAATGGTGAGGTATCAGAAAATGAATACCTGATGTTACTTGAAGCATTTGGTGAAATGAGAGTTTATTGGTGGTGGCCATGGAGCAAAAAAATCAAAGATGTTGAGCTAACTAAAGAACAGTGTGAAAGAGCGATAAATTACGATAGCTACTCTTTTTTGCAGAGATTAGTGCTTAGTGTATTTACAAATGTGATAGTACATCAATGGTATATTGTTAAATATGGATATGTTTATAATTATCAACAGCTAACAAAGGAGGGATGTATGCTAAATGTAGGAAAAAAAGTATTAGGAGGGGTAGCTACAGCGTTAGGAGTAGAAAATACGACATTAGGGGCAGGAGTAACAATGGGTATAGCAGGGATAATAGCTGCAGGTTCTTCTTATCTTACTGGTAGAAATACTGCAGAAGTAGGAACGCTAGCAATAACAGATAAGTTTAGTAATCTGATTAGGTCAGTTATTTTAAGTAATGACATTTATAATGATTCTAATACCACTTTAAATGAAGCACTGGAATCATTTGAATTAAAATGGTTACTGATGAATCTTGATATAAGCCTGAAAGATGTAGAAGCGGGTAAAAAGAGTAAAGAAGAACATAATAGAGATGCTAAGGATAGAATTAATGATGTTAAGAGACTGTCGTTAAAGTATCATCCAGATGTGCAAACAGGTATACAAAATACAAATAGTATGCAACAGAGAATTAATGCAGTACTGAAAGCACTAAATAATGTACATGATTATGTAATGAAAGAAAAGCAAGGGTATGGTTACATATATAGATTATTTGGAGAAATTTCAGTCAATCTAATTAATAGCGGTCAAGATTTATTTAAGATAATCAATATAGCTGCATGTAATAAGTTGCATTATATAGCGTATTGGGAAGAAGGAAGGTTAATGGAATCAAGGAATCAATATTTGGAAGAAGTAAGAGAACACTATATACAGCCATTAAAAAATAACTTAGGTTTTGTGAAAAAGATACTTAATAAGGAAATGTCTATAAGAGAAGCAAGAAATATTCTTGACTCAACAAAAGAGATAAGAAAGAAATTTGAACGACGTAATGAAGAGTATCAAAAATTCTATGAAGAGATTTGGGTAGAAAATCTAAAATCGCTAAGTAAGGAGTGTAAAGATTCTAAAGAGTTGGAGATAATAAAGTTAGAAGTGGGTAAGTTATTACAAGAGGGTGAAGCACAATACAAAATATTGAAGAGTCACAAGAAAGATAAAGTACAACCTGATGAAGTATTTGTAGAGCCAATATTGGAGTATGCTGATTTAGTAAATGCGTACTGCAAATTGATAATCAAGTTGTGCGAAAATATAGAGAGTTGTTTCCGTTTGAGTGGTAGATTCAATGGTAATTTTTTTGAGCAACAGAAATTTGTGTTAGGAGCAGATGAAACTGAATTTACTGAAATAAGTAAGGAGTATATAAAAAAGCTCTCGTGTCAGGAATTATTCAAATTTGCAGACCTGATGGTAAATTATTATTATAATAAGGAAAATGGCAAAGGGTTACAAAAGGTAGTAGGTCAGTATTACAACAGCGGCAATCCAAAAAGGAGAGAAATAGGAAATATATCAGTTTTTGTGCTAAATCAGTTAACAGATTTGCTTGAAGGAAAGTTTGAGAAAAAAGAAACCTTTTTTGAAAAAGAAAAGAAAAGAACAAAAAAAGCAATAGAGGAATCAAACGATATAAGGAGGCGCATAGAAGAAATAGAAGTTAGAATTAGAGCATTAGAGCAAAGGGCAGAACAAGAGGCTCAAGCAAGACAAAGGGCAGAGCAAACGGCAGAACAAGAGGCTCAAAGAGCAGCTAGACTTGAAGAGATGTTAAGAAGAATGGGAGTCGACCCAGGTACTGCTTTGGATAATGTAAATCTCAGCCAAGGTGCAAGCGCAGGAGTTAGGAAAGGCAGTGGGGCTAGTGTATAAGTTTTTTGAGAGTTTTTTCAAGTATGCAAGGGAGAGCACTAGGTAGGAGATACAAGCTTTTTTATTGGTAGAATATTTTCAAAAAGTTCTCTCATTTAGCATCACAAAAAATTCAATTATTGACTCTTTCTAAAATTGCAAAAAAGGTCGTATATTTGTGAGAACAAGCCGCGTAAAAATAAGGTTATAAAAATAGAAGATTAAAATTATTTCCATAAACTTAGGCAAAACAGTTCGTATGTAGATATGGATGAAATGAGCCAATATAGCTAGTTTTAGCGTATAATGAAATCACCATATAAAAAAGTTCGAACGGTACGTGTGGTAGTCCAATCCATCCCAAAACAAACTCTTCTCACGACCCTTGGTTTTGAATGCTGGAAATGGTTGTGTTATTTGAGTTAGTGGTAATTAATGTTAAAGAGTGAAAATTAGTTTATTTGGAAATAAAAGGAAAATTCATTGCAATTCTATATTTAAAATAGAATAAAGCTCTTTTTGCATCATGTATTAATAAAAAAATATATTTTTTTGCGTATCCTTTCGTTTTAATTAATATGAAGTGATATGACACCTAATGTAGAGTTTAAAGATAATCACGGCACATCAATATCAAATTTGGAAAATGTTAAAATTATAACCTTGAGTGATGAGAAAGGTAATAAGTATACTTTAGATGCAAGCAATGGTAGTCTGGAATTAAAATATAAACAAAATGGTCAAGATGAAATAAGCCATAAAGTAGAAGGTTTAGCGGCAGCTTTTAAAAGTCTACTTGATATGAAAAGTACTAACAATGATGAACATACAGTACTTGAAGAGAAGTTAGCAGAAAAGTCCATAGTGGAGGCGATATTTTATGCAAAAGATTTTGATAAGGGTGATAGAATCTCTAACTTGATACTAGATAATGCATTTCCTAGGCGAGATATTCTGCATGTTTACTTAAATAAAAAGGCTAATGTTGAAAATGTATATACTAAGGAAGAAGTAGATGAAGGGTTAAATAAAAAGGTTGATGTTGAAAATGTATATACTAAGGAAGAAGTAGATGAAGGATTAAATAAAAAGGTTGATGTTGAAAATGTATATACTAAGGAAGATACAGATAGAGGATTTATTTCTTGTAACAGTGATGGAATCAATAGATTAGCAAGTGAATTATTTTATAAACATGAACCCGATGCAACTTCAATTTTAGTTAATACATTAGGGGAGCTTCTTAATGAAGAATATGAAATATATGGTGATAATAAAACAGCAAAAGATTTTTTGGCAGAGAAGGGTAATTTTGCTAAAGCTGATGGCTCTAATATAAAAATTTTAGAATTCACGAAAAAAATACTTGATGCAACAGAGGATATAGGAGATGGGAAAAAGAAATCAATTTTAGTGGAAAAATTAGGCAGATTTCTTGATCAAACTGCTGATAACGAAAATGCTTATGATGGTAAGATAGCAAAAGCTTTTTTAGGAGACAAGGGGATGCAGGGATCAAAAGGTGCAGATGGTCCTCAAGGTCCGGCAGGTAGGGATGGAAAAAGCCCATCAATTGAGGAAGTCGCTGTACAGCTACTTACTGATGAAAATAAAGATATATTGGGAAAAACAGTACTTGATATAACTGATAGCACTGGTCAAAATCTTGCTACTCATGTTGCTAATAAAATAAATCTTAATTCGCAGGATTTTATAAATAAAGCTGATCCAATAAAACTCGCTGAGTTGCTTTTTAATAAAAGTAACGTAGATCAACTTGCAGCCAAAAAGATTGCCGAAGATAAAGTTAGCTCGTATAAGATTTCTGAACTAGTATTTAACGATGCTAAGAATGCACTAGCAGAGAATCATCAGTGGGATCAAAAGAGCTTTATTGAAGATATAATAAAAAATGCCAGCACTTCTAGGTTAGCTGAGTTGTTATTCAATGCTGGCAACATAGAGAAAGGTGAAGCAAAAAGAATTACTGAAGGGAAGGTTAGCCCTGAAAAATTAGCTGAATATTTGTTTAACGCAAGTGGCTTAGGCGATAATATAGATGAGTCGAAGACGTTAGTCAATAACGTAACTCAGCACCTTTTGAATACCAAGGTAGATGAAATAGGGAAAGCGGTTGTGAAGGATAATGAAAATAGAGAGATCTTAGCAGGTAGTCGTGTTTTGCAGGAAGGAGTGGCAGAAAAATTAATTAGTAGCAACACAAATAAATTGGGACAAGCTATTCTGAATGTGAAAAACAAATTTGGTAATGACGCAAAACCTGTGCTGGAAACTCATCTTGCCAATAACAGCAGCTTTCAGGAAGCTGTGGCAGGAAATCAAGATTTAAGGACTGCAGTAACAGCTAATTTTGGGAGCAATAGAGATTTTTGCAATACTGTAAAAAGAGATCTTAGTAGAGATGAAGAAAGTCTGTTAATTGATAGGCTGCCTTTTTATGAAATTCCAGATGATCCAAATGCTCCGCTTTCTTGGAATTGGTAATGTAATTTTTGCTAGACCGGCCGATTCCAAAACGAACAGTTCTCGCGCTTGTTATTTTTAATTAAGTAAAAGTGACTATATTATTAATTTAATGATAAAAAGTATGAAAATATATACCGATCAAGATAGTGTTATTTGTTACAAAAAAATGCTTGCTTTGCTGATTTTTTAGGCTATCATGATGGTAAGTTTAAGGTAGTCGCTGGTATGTTAATAAGTAGATCATCTAAAGGGGTTTTGAGTCTAAGCAGTAAAAGTCAGGCTCCGTTACTAAGGGGTCCATTTGCATTTTTAGAAGAAAAGAATAACCTTGAAGAGTTGCTGAAAAGTTCAAAAGATTGCACCACCTGGTAGCTTCAAAGTAGAAGCTGGGGTCGTATTTTTGATTCCGTTACTCAAAATTTCAAATAACTAAAGTCTAATGTGGTCTTCATTGTAAAGTCTCCAGGGGGGGTATTATGCATTTTTCATGTTCGGACAGAAATGTTGTTGTCAAGAAATTTTCCGAAGTTTTAGACATGTGTCAGCAACTTATATTTGATGCTATGAAACAAGGTGATAGCGATCGTATTTTTAAACTACTGGATCCTCCTGTGTCAGATAATCAGTGTCATATCCATTCTTTACTTATACTTAGAGGTTGTCCGGAAACAAGTAAAAGGCTATAATATCTGAAATTTTAGTACGGGGTAAGGATGAGAAAAAAGTATCCAACAGATCTAAGCGAAAGGGAATGGGCAAGAATAGAAAAACACTTCAGAGTATCATACAAGAAAGGAGGAAGGCCGCCAAAGTATAGCAAAAGAGAAATATTAGAAGCAATTTTCTATGTATTGCGTACAGGGTGTCAATGGCGGTATTTACCAAATGATTTTCCGCTATGGAAGACTGTGTATGAGCAGTTCAGGCAATGGAAGAAGCAGGGAATTTTTGAGAAAATGAATTATGAAATTACAAAATATAGTAGAAGAAAAATAGGAAGGAATGAGCAGCCGAGTGCCTGTATAGTAGATAGTCAATCTGTAAAGACTACAGAAAAGGGGGGATCAAAGGCTATGATGGAAGTAAAAAAGTAAAGGGTAGAAAAAGGCATATAATTACAGACACTCAGGGTTTTATACTAGGTTGTTACGTAGGCGCTGCTAACGAAAATGATAGAGATGGTATTAAAATAGCATTAAACAATATGAGAACAAAATATACTAAAGTTAAAAAAATGTGGGCTGACATGGGATACCAAGGAAGAAATTTAAAGAATCACATAAAGGAAGAATATGACATAGATATTGAAATTGTTACAAGGCCTCCATGTAGATTTTGGGTGCACAAAGATACGCCACCTGAGCTACTACCAACAAGAGAACAAGGGTTTAAAGTACAGCCAAGAAGATGGGTTGTAGAAAGGACTTTTGCTTGGGTTAATAGGAATAGAAGGCTATCGAAGGAGTATGATTTACTCACAACATCCACTGAGAATTTCATATACCTAGCTATGAGTAGGGTTATGTTAAAGAGGGAATATGCTTGAATTTACTAGTTTCCGGACAACCTCTGACTACTAAGATCTTGGGAATAAACATACTCTGAGTACTGCTGACTGAACATAAACTTTATAAAATTAGATTAACAAACTATAATAAGAAACCAATGGTCTGAGCAAGTGTTATATACCCCACCAGAAAAATTGTCTTACTTTAGATAAAAACTTCCTGAAAAATAAATATAATGAGTAGTTTTCTAAATTCCTTCTAGTCTCAAAAATTATTACTAAATTACAACATTTATTGCTAAAAACTTAAGTAATATGACCATTTCCAGCGCTCAAAACCAACAACTGTGAGAATCTTTCGTTTTTGAATACATTGGTCTGGTAAAGTCAATATGAAAAAATCCTAATAACATTTCTGATCTTGTTATAAGCTTCCTCAAGCTCTGAAGTACTTATTGAATAGGGTGGTAATAAATAAACTGAATTGTTAATTGGTCTGATTAAAAGTCCTTGCTCTAAAAATTTTATCTTTAATGTTTGTGCCCCGTGAACATCAAAAGCTGCTATTGTACCAGTAACGCGTGTATGCTTAACACTCTCACAAGCTTCAGATAAATTTACTAATTCCTTTTTATGTATACTATGAATCCTCTTAATTGACTCCATGGTATCAGGCTTAATTAATAATTCTAAAGAAGCAATTGCGGCCGCACAACCTAAAGGATTGGCAGTATAGGAATGACCATGAGCAAACGCTTTAGTAAAATGTTCACTTAAAAATACTGAGTAGACTTCTTCGGTAACAACTGTGAGAGCAAGTGGAAGAAAACCTCCTGTTAATCCTTTGGAGATACATAAAAAATCTGGTATAATTTGACTTTGCTCAAAAGCAAAATAAGTACCAGTACGTCCAAAACCGGTCATAACTTCATCACAGATTATCAAAATCCCATGCTGGCGTACTAAATTAACAACTTTTCTAATGAACTCTGGACGGCACATCCTCATACCACTGGCTCCTTGTACTAAAGGCTCTAGAATTAATGCGGCAATTTTGTAAGAACCAACACATAAGTAACCTTCTAACACTTCTAGAGAATGTTTTTCTTTGTTTTCTATTTCTTCATCTTCATCCTGGATTTCCGGGAAAGGTATTGTTAAAATAGAAAATAATAGGTTTGAAAATGTATCATGAAAGCCGGACTTAGCACCTACACTCATCGCGCCAAATGTATCTCCATGATACCCTCCTTCAAAACTCAGGAAAGTAGTTCTTTCACGGTTACCCTGATTCCACCAGTACTGATAGGCCATTTTTAGTGATACCTCAACAGCAGTTGAACCATTGTCTGAAAAGAAAAATCTGGATAATTTGTCTGGTAGTAGAGTTTTTAACTTTTCGCAAAGCGTTACTGCAGGCTCATGAGTAAAGCCTGCAAAAATTACATGTTCTAAAGTCATGCTTTGCTCATATATAGCCTGAGCAATCTTAGGATGAGCGTGACCGTGCAGATTTACCCACCAACTGGAAATCAGATCGAGGTATGGTTTATTACTCTCATCATAAAGATATGACCCATGAGCTTTCTTAATTGCAATTGGAAGTTTGGCTACTTTCTCTTGCGTAAAAGGATGCCATATGATTTTTCTGTCACGTTCGCTTAAATTCATTGTTCCAAGATAGCTTTTAATCGATTTGAGAGTGGTATTTGCATTAGATGTTCTCTATCAACTTTTTGCAGTCTGGGTACTGATGCTAAGACCTGTACCCTACCATAAAATTCTATTGCTTCAAGATTATCTTGATTAGGTAGTCCGTTTAAGATTACTCCCAAAATAGGAATATTTCTGGCACGCAGTACTTCTAGACTTAGCAATGTGTGATTAATAGTACCAACTGTAGATCTAACAACTAAAATTGTTGGAATGGCAAGTTTTTTGATTAAATCAACCATTAATGTGGTTTGATTAATTGGAACCAAAACTCCTCCAGCACCTTCTATAATTAAGTTATGCACTTTAGGTAAATCGATCTTATTAATATCAATACTGCCATTCTCCAGCGATGCTGCCAAGTGAGGAGATAAAGGTTCTTTATAAACAAAATTTTCTTTACAAACATTGGTGTTAGTCAAACTACTTATTTGATGACCATCTGTACCTAAAATACTTCCAGTCTGAATAGGCTTAAAATACGAGTATCCAGTGTGGAGACAAAGCCAGCTACTTATAGTAGTCTTACCAACGTCGGTATCTGTTCCTGTTATAAAGATCTGCATTGACTTAAAATTCCAAAAAATACTTCATAAGTGATGTTAATCTTGTCTGTATAGCTCTTAACTATCCTCTTCAGATCAGGTAGAAAAATTTTCTGGCTACCTTGATTTGCCCCTAAATTTCCAAGATACCTGATAAATTCACTTGCACTTGGAAAACACAGTGTAAATTCTTGTGAACTGAAAAAATATTTTTTTGGTTTTAGGTAAAGTAGATAATTTTCCAATTCCTGCTTAGATGGGTAACAATAAGTTGGTACAGGTAGTAAATATTTCGTAAAAATACTGGACCATTCATTAAACGTACCATCCAGTAAACATGAAAAAGCAAAAATATCTGAATTATTGTATGACTTCTTTATCATCTTTTTTAAATTTCTCACCCATTGAAGTGCTAGATTTGAAATGATAAGGTCTTGAAAACCGAAGTCTAGTATTTCCATATCACCTAAGATGAATTCAATCTCCTTATACCCTGCTAATTTTTCTCTTGTTTTTTCTAGCATATCAGGCGATATATCGTTTAAAGTAAATTTGCTTTCTGGAAAAAAACCAAACAAAATTTCTGGAATGTAGCCTGTACCTGTACCCAAATCTAAAATAGATTGTGGATGAAATTCAGGAAAACAACTTTTTAATAGATTTACTAGTTTTGCAGCACATTCTTTTTGAACAAAAGCTACATTATCATAAGACGAGCTTGCTCTACTAAAATTATCCTGTATGTATCTCTCTTCTAATTCCATCACAAAAACTTATAATTTGCTCCTGCACAAAATGATGCTCACATAGACCTAGACTGTGGTACCCCTTATTGTGCATACTAACTTTAGTACCTTTTTTGAAATTATCATAGATAAGTTTTTGTGGCACAATCGTATCATTCGTTGCACCTAATATTAATAGTGGTGTATGCGGCAACTGATGTACTATAGTCAATAGTTCTAAATCTTCCATTAATTTTGCTTTATTCAGATAATTAAAAGAGTTGTGGTCTATCAAATTAACACCACAACTTTTATAAAAGGATATCAGGGTATTTATTGGATCCATTTGAAAATGCTGTATAATCCTTTTCAACTCTAACTTGCGTTTTTTGTGTAATCGTAAATCAAATCCTAAAAAATTGACAAAAGCTTGTACACCAATAATTCCATTAAACTTTACATTTAAGGAAGCTAGTTTTATTAGTCCAAGAGAATGTCCAATACCAATAAGTACACCATCTTCTGGTAAGTTTAGGTTTTCTTCTCCAAAATAACCAAGATCTAAACAATAGTAAGGAATTTTAGAGAAATATTTATTTATAAGAGGTTGAAAGAACTTATAATCAAACCCCCAACCGTGACAAAATACAAAGTGATAGTTCATATTTGCTGAAGAACATGCACTAAACAGTCTAGGTTGCTTTCAGTATGATTCACATTGAGTGCAATACGTAATCTTGATGTTCCAGGAGGAACAGTAGGTGGACGTATAGCAGAAACAACCAACCCTTGTTTCAAAAGCTTTTCTTTTGTACTCATTACAGTATCCTCATCACCTAGAATTATTGGTATAACGTGTGTAACTGAATCACCTGTGTTAAATCCAAGATTTTGCAGGTTGTTTCTCAAATTTGCAGCCTTAAAGAATAAAGCCTGACGTTGATCAGTAAGATGTTGTACTAAATCCCAACTTTTAGCTGCTGCGCCAATTATCATTGGAGAAAGAGAGGTTGAATAGATAAACCCTGGACATTTGTTGATTAGGTAATTCTTTATAATATTGGAACAAGCAACATACGCACCAAAGCACCCTAGGGCTTTACTAAAAGTTCCTAAGATTAAATGTGGAGTTTCCTGAAGATTAATGCTGGTAGATAATCCATACCCATTGTGACCAATAATACCTGTTGCATGTGCTTCATCTAAATATAGAAAAGCTTCATGTTCTTTGCTCAGGGCAAAAATTTTCTCTATTGGTGCGATGTCTCCATCCATACCAAAAATTGTTTCAGTAACAATGAACTTTGGTCTTAAATCATTTTTGAATTTTGTAAGTAAATTGCTTAAGTGATCTGTATCGTTGTGTTGATATCGTACAAGTTCAGCGTTGCTCAAAAATACAGCTTGATATAAGCTTGCATGATTTAACTTATCAAAAAAAACAATAGGTTTGTCACCAAGCACTGATTGATCGAGTAGGCTTGCAAGAACCGTTACATTGGCCTGAAAACCTGAATTGAAGATAAGAGCTGACTCAGTTCTTTTGTCTTGGGCAATTCTCTTCTCAAAGTCTTCAAATATTTTTTTATTACCTGAGAGCAAACGAGAACCAGTGGATCCTACTCCAAACTGTGCTCCAGAGAGCTTTGCTGCATCAAACAATACTTCCGACTGACTTAGGCCAAGGTAATCGTTGGTAGAAAAATCGATGAAGCTTCCCAAGATATCTTTCGGCAACTGTCGATATTTCCCTTTACTTTGTAGTGTATTACAATACTTATTATATAACAATCTATTTACCAAGAAGGAGCTTAGATCATGACAGAAGAATGGACTTTTGCCAAGGCAGACCAAACCTTTAATCTTCCGTTTCCTGAGCTAATTTATATAGCACAAACAGAACATAGAAAGCAGTTTAATCCTAGTGAAGTGCAAATTAGTACGCTTTTGAGTATTAAAACAGGTAGCTGCCCGGAAAATTGTTCCTACTGTCCCCAGTCAGCACACTATAACACTGGTTTGCAGAAAAAGCCTTTGTTAGAAATTGCCGAGGTAATTGAAGCAGCAAAATGTGCAAAAGAGGCTGGAAGTAGTCGTTTCTGTATGGGAGCAGCTTGGCGTGGTCCACGTGATCAAGATTTAACAATTGTTTGCGAAATGGTCAAAGAGGTGAAAAAATTGGGCCTTGAAACGTGTGTGACTCTTGGGTTGTTAAAATATTACCAAGCAAATATGCTAAAGGAAGCTGGCTTAGATTTTTATAACCATAATATTGATACATCTGAGGAATATTATCATAAAGTCATAACTACACGTATTCTCCAAGATCGCTTAAAAACGTTAGAACACGTACGTGCATCTGGGATTAAGGTCTGTTGTGGTGGTATTCTTGGTATGGGTGAGACTAATGAGGATCGAATAAAAATGCTAGTTCTCCTTGCTAATTTGGGTAATCCTCCAGAATCAGTACCAATTAATATGCTGATAAAAATTCCTGGAACTCCACTTGAGGATGTGGCCGACGTTGATCCGTTTGATTTTGTTCGTACTATCGCAATAGCAAGAATTATGATGCCAAAATCTTATGTACGTTTATCAGCTGGGCGAGAAAAAATGTCAGATGAATTGCAAGCATTGTGTTTCCTTGCAGGTGCTAATTCAATTTTTTACGGTGAAAAGCTACTTACAGCTCAAAATCCAGTACCTGAGCAAGACAATCACCTATTTCAAAGATTGGGGCTACGAAAACTTCATATAGGAAATTAAAGGAATTTCTGCATTGACAGAAAAAAGATCTATTCCTTATTACAATTTTGCCTTAATTTTTTTTCATCCTCGGATAGATTACTGTTAATTTAGCATTATATAATATTAAAATCTCAAGTAAAATAACCATTTCCAGCACTCAAAATCAAGAGACGTGAGAACTGTTTTTCTTGGGATGGATTGGACTACTAAGTGTACCATACGAACTTTTTTATATGATAATTTCACTATACGCTAAAACTAGCTAGATTTGCTCGCTTTCGCTAAATTTACATACGAACTAACTCGCCTAACTTTGTTGCAGATAATTTCAAGCTTTTATTTTCACAACCTTATTTTTATGCTGCTTGTTCTCACAAATATACGACCTTTTTTGAAGGTGTATGGTCCCAGAGTGTGATGGTGTGGATTTAGTATAAATAATTCTGGAGACTGTGTCCACTGATAACATATAAATTCATAAGGAGTAAGACCCTTAAGAGTTTTGAGTCTCTTTGCATAATTATAAGCCATAACAAAGTTATAAAGGTGTTCTTTAAGTTGCTGGTGCGATTGATAGTAATACTTCTTAACTGTAGCATCCTTTAAAGTTTTATTCATACGCTCGACTTGCCCATTCGTCCAAGGATGGCTAACTTTTGTCAAACGATGTTCAATAACATTCTCTTCGCAAACTCTATCAAATATATGTTGGAAAGCATACTTATGACGCTTCTGGTTTGTAAATTGTATACCGTTATCTGTCAAAATAGTATGGATTTTATACGGTAAAATTCTAATCAAATTACGTAAGAACTCAGCAGCTATGGGTTTTGTAGCACTGTTACACAACTCAACATAGGTAAATTTGGATGTCCTATCAATAGCAACAAACAAATGTAATTTGCCCTCCTCAGTTCTAACTTCAGCAATATCAATATGAAAGTAACCGATAGGATATTGTTTGAATTTCTTTTTTGACTTAACTTCTCCATCAACAGTTGGTAATCTGCTAATGTTGTGTCTTTGTAAACAACGATGCAAGCTAGAGCGAGTCAAATGCGGAATTGTAGACTGCAGAGCGTAAAGGCAATCATCTAGTGGCAGTAGTGTATACTTGCGAAATGTAACTATTATAGCTTCCTCTTCTAGCGTTAAAACAGTTGATCTTGGATGCTTTGGACCCATATCAGCATCTTTCGTAAATGAACGTTTTCTCCACTTAATAATAGTTTTTGGATTAAGGTTATAATGCTTGGAGAGTTTTGCTATGCTCTCTTTTCTATTTTGTATTGCTCTACGAATCGTCTGTGTTGTTTTGGCGCACCCATGTAATATCTGTCCCATAATGACTCCTTAAATGATGATGATAGTATACCATCACTCTCTGGGACCATACATCTAAATGCTATAACTCAAGTATTGAGAGCTCAATTGTCCGAAAAATATTCAGAGTTATCTAATATGACCAAAGAATTAAGAAATTTAGAAAATATAAAAGACCGGAAGAATGATAGTGGTTACTATAGTCGTACTGATACTCCAATTACTTTTTTAGATAGTATTTTTCCCAGATCTACTCTTAATAAAGCTACAGAGTATTTAACATCATATAAGAAGATCAAGAAACAGAGTATGGATTGGAAGTTCAAAGGCCAAAAAAGCTAATTATTCCAGATACTGAATTTGATTCATTGTCTAAAGATGAGATTGACAATATTCATGGTAGAACGACTATGGGAATAAGATAGCTTGTGTTTTAGTAGTGGATGTTTTAAACAGGTTTTAAGCAACAAAGCATAATCTATCTTTCATGACATTCTTATAATAGTGGTATTGAATATAAGTGGCAGTTCTCAATTATATTAATCTATAGTAAAATTGGTTCAAACTTGCATTTGTAAGAAATTTTTGACCTATCTACACACTAGTATTACTCACCATAAAAACTTAACAAAAATATGAATAGTAAAAAGATCATGGTTGTTGACTTAACGCTGTATATTGCATATAATGTACCATATGTTTTAGTTTGGAGGGATAAGTATGGCATTAGAACGTATTTTAGAGACTAAGCCATTTTGTGGGTTAGCTACTGAAAAACAGCATACAGAACATTTTGGCTGGCAAACTCCGGGAACTATTGCATCGTTGTCAAGTCAAGAACAAACTGATGACTGGGATGAGTCCGTTATTGAAGACAACAATACTGCTGTTACAAGTTCTTTTATTCCAGAAAACTCAATTTTAATGAATTTAGCAAATCTATTAACTGAGGGCGAAAAAGTTTCGATTGATGAATTTCATGACAAGATGGAAAGTATAATGAAAGGGTTTCATGAAAATGGATACGAAAATTCTGCAAAGGTTACTCTAGAAAAGATGGAACATTTAATAGATGAATATTTGAAAAGGAAAATAAAGCTAAATTTACGCTGTGATCACTATGAATGTACTGTGTCGAATTTTATATTAAAAAAAATAATTAACATTGCTGATGCTAGCAGTGTTATGCGCATAACGCCTACTACTAGAGCACGATATAAAGACAATGGGGAAGAGGCAATGGATCCGTGGGAAGAGGCTTCAGAACCTTTATTCAATATTGTCAATAAGCTGCTGTTATCAGGTGCAAAAATAGAGCCCGATTTTTATAATGATAATATGATAGATGAAGTTATGTGGGGAAATGATGAGCCTATTTTTACAGAATGTGAAAAAATTAAGGACAAACTGAAAAGTATTGCATATGAAGGTTTAGTGAATAAGAATGAACAAGTTCAAGATGATAATCTGAAAGTAGAAGTAGATAACAATCTTGTTCTTTTCAGGTGGCCACAAAACAGTATTGTTGAAGTTGCAAAGGTTATGAATAGTAAGGTGAATGAAAATTTCAGTATAGAAAGTAGCATCTTACAGATCGGGGAAAGTATAATAAGAGTTGAGAGCGTAGGAAGAAAAAGAAATTATACGAATGTCTTAGGAAGTGGCATTGAAATGTACTTTACCAGTGAAGTGGGCAAGATTAGTATTCATCTATGTCCTAGTAATGAAGATAGTAATATAATAGAAGTAAAGCTTGATGGAGAGAGCCAGGAGAAGTTTGACAAATTAAAAGATCAATCAAGTTTAGGGGAAAGTTGCCTTTTAGGAGGGAAAAATGTTCTACAAGCTATAAAAAATAAAGGTTTTGAAAGAAACAGCGGAATACCTATAGAGTTAGCTGAAACTATTAAACAATCAGATTTTGTAGTAAAAGAATCAAGTACTCCGTCTACTCTTATAACGCCAATTGATAGTTTAAGACAGCTGCATAAGATGGAAGCTCCGGTAGTACGTTCATATTGATGTATTTTCAAAGCAAGATTTTTTTAGGTATAAACCATACGCTCGACATGATTCAGCGGTAGAAGGGCTGTCAGGGACATTTGGCTCTTACGCAATAACTTTGGAGTTCTGAGATCTTTTCATATATAGGTTTAAGATTATCACTTTTTTTATTACATAATTAAGTATCAGTTCCTGTAACGCTAGTTTACCTCAATTCTTTTCATCAACTTGCATATTATAGATTCTTTGTTTTAAAGTATTGGTTTTCTGGTACATCGATCTCCCGTTGCTTTTATAAGTTAAGAAACCAGTTCGTATAATTTCTCCATCTGTTGACTCCACAGCATCGGTATTTCTCTTAAATCAACTAACCTCAAACCACTTGGTTGCCTCCCATTTACTATGTCTTCTTTAATCTTCGGAGCTAAATAATTCAGCCTCAAAATTTGCTGTATACGTCTTGTACCTACGTTTATTTTCTTACTCAGCTCTTTCACACTTCTATATTTTCCCTCTTCCAATTGACGTTTCCACAAATGAGCTCTCACCACTGCTTTGAGTAACGCATTATTTGTTTTCCCTTCTGGTTCTACTACCGTGCATTTGTTTCCTTTCTTTTTTATTGGTATAAATTCCACCTTATCCTCTGAACTCAGCTCTATTCCATCTTCTCTTATCATTACTCCTTTTATTAACTTTTTCACTACTTCTTTCTGCTTTCCAAAACTTAAATTTTTCCATTCTTCCGCTTTTTCTTCCCATTTTTCATATATCTGCTCCGCTTTCCTCATCACTTCTTTTTCCACTTCTCCAGCAACTATTGTTCGATTTACTGATTCACAATTCTTTCCCCTTAAATGGTTATTGCACACATAATATCGATATCTTTTATTCTCTTTTTTTGCATACGTCAGCGTCATATTTACATCACAGCTCTTGCACTTAATGACTCCCCTAAGCAACGCTTCCTCATATTTTGCTTTTCTATACGGCTGATTCTTTATCAATTCTTGTGCTTTTTGCCATTTTTCTTCCTCTATTATTGCCTCATGCTTTCCCTCATACTCTTTCTCATAATGCCGTATTTTTCCCATATATATTGGATTTGTTATTATTCTTCTCACCGTCGCCTTTTTAAATGTATCTGCTTTCGTTCTGTAACCTTGACTATTTAGCTCCCTTGCCAACTCTGCCATTGACTTCAGCTCTATATACCTCTCAAATATATGTTTTACCAACTTTGCTTCTTTCTCATTTATTATTAATTCTTTATCCTTTACATCATATCCAAGCGGTAAAGTTCCACCCATCCATAATCCTTGCTCTTTTGATGTTGCTATTTTATTTTTTACTCTCTCTACTATCATCTCTCTTTCTAATTGTGCTGCTCCTGATAACACCGTTTGTACGAACTTTCCCATTGGCGTATTATTGTCAAATATCTGCGTTACTGCTACAAAATTTACTCGATGCCTTCTAAAAAATGATGTTACTTCAATGCTGTCTTTTGTTTCTCTTGATAGCCTATCCAGAGTATATACCACTACACAATCTACTTCTCCTTTTTTTACATCTTCAAATAATTCCTTTATTGCTGGTCTTTCTAAGTTTTTTCCTGAATAGCCTCCATCATCGTACCTTTTAGCCAATGCTACCCAGCCCTCTCTGCTCTTTATGTACTTCTCACATGCTACTCGCTGCGCATCAAGACTGTTAAACTTTTGTTCTAGACCATCTTCATTTGATTTTCTCGTATATATCACACATCTTACTTCTTTTAGCATTTTCAACTTCCCTTTTGATCACGCATCCCAAATAATAAAGGTCCGTTGTAGCTCATTCCCATTATTTTTCCTGCCACTGCTGACAATGACGTATAAAACTCTTCTTTGTAGATTAAACCCTTGTCTGTTACCATTACTGCATGCGTCTCTTCTCCTCTCTCTAGTATTAATTCTGTCCCTTCTACTGGTAATTTATCACTACTTATTCTTTTTCCCTTCTCTAGCCGATCTGCCAGATACTCTAGTCTTTTTGTCCCCTTTCTTGACATTTCTCCATATACTTTTTCCTGCATTCTATAAGCTAATCTTGGTATCAGATATTTCTTTGAGTATCTAGGTGCTTCTTCCACAAATACCTTCTTCCATATTTTTCTCAGCTCATCCAAAGGTTTTCTCTCTAAATTCATTACTTTCTTTTCTGTTTCTTCCTCCATATTTTTAGCCTTTCATAAATAACTTTTCAATTCTGTCTGTTTCTTTCTTTAATACCTCGGTTATCTTTTTGCTATTTTTAGCATAATCCATCGCTGTCATTCCAAATTTATCTGCTTGCTCTATTTCAGCCTCTGCTTCCACTAACTCTTTTACTATTTCCACTTTCCCCACCATACATGCAAGGTGCAATGGAGTGCATTTACTTCCATATTCCTCAGCATTTACATTCCCTCCTGATTTTATCAATTCTCTAGATGTATGGTCCCAGAGAGTGATGGTATACTATCATCATCATTTAAGGAGTCATTATGGGACAGATATTACATGGGTGCGCCAAAACAACACAGACGATTCGTAGAGCAATACAAAATAGAAAAGAGAGCATAGCAAAACTCTCCAAGCATTATAACCTTAATCCAAAAACTATTATTAAGTGGAGAAAACGTTCATTTACGAAAGATGCTGATATGGGTCCAAAGCATCCAAGATCAACTGTTTTAACGCTAGAAGAGGAAGCTATAATAGTTACATTTCGCAAGTATACACTACTGCCACTAGATGATTGCCTTTACGCTCTGCAGTCTACAATTCCGCATTTGACTCGCTCTAGCTTGCATCGTTGTTTACAAAGACACAACATTAGCAGATTACCAACTGTTGATGGAGAAGTTAAGTCAAAAAAGAAATTCAAACAATATCCTATCGGTTACTTTCATATTGATATTGCTGAAGTTAGAACTGAGGAGGGCAAATTACATTTGTTTGTTGCTATTGATAGGACATCCAAATTTACCTATGTTGAGTTGTGTAACAGTGCTACAAAACCCATAGCTGCTGAGTTCTTACGTAATTTGATTAGAATTTTACCGTATAAAATCCATACTATTTTGACAGATAACGGTATACAATTTACAAACCAGAAGCGTCATAAGTATGCTTTCCAACATATATTTGATAGAGTTTGCGAAGAGAATGTTATTGAACATCGTTTGACAAAAGTTAGCCATCCTTGGACGAATGGGCAAGTCGAGCGTATGAATAAAACTTTAAAGGATGCTACAGTTAAGAAGTATTACTATCAATCGCACCAGCAACTTAAAGAACACCTTTATAACTTTGTTATGGCTTATAATTATGCAAAGAGACTCAAAACTCTTAAGGGTCTTACTCCTTATGAATTTATATGTTATCAGTGGACACAGTCTCCAGAATTATTTATACTAAATCCACACCATCACACTCTGGGACCATACATCTAAGACGTATACAACAAATTTTAAGGTTGAATTATTTAGCACCAAAAATTAAAGAAGATATAGTAAATGGGAGGCAGCCAAGAGATTTGAAATTAGTTGATTTGAGAGAAACACCAATACTTTGGAGTGAGCAATTGGAGAAGTTTTATGAGTTGGTATCTTAAAAATTACACAATTAATACTTTGCTAATACAAATTGGCTACACAAGAGGTAAAAGAGAAAGGTAATATGAGAATACTAAAAAAAGCTAATAAAGCAAATATAACCTATGAATTGGCAAGAGAAGAAGGTAAGTTAACAGGTAAAGATAAAGAAAAGCTTTTTGAGTTGTTAAAAAAAATAGGAAATGGTAAAAGTATCAGTAAAGAAATTAGTAAATCTGATTGTAATACACGAAAGTTCTTACTAGTAACAGTAACTGATACATATGGAGGTAGAATTGAAAGATTTACACCACTACATTATGCTAAATTTTGCAAGAATAAGCAAGCTGAGAATGATCTTTTAGAAGAAGCTAAAAAACATGAGCTTTCTGAGGAGGTTAATAATGAGAAAATAGTCTCACACTGCTTAGGGAGTCATGGAAAACTAATACATACATATAGTGCTGTTGAAGATGGTGTAGTAAGGGTAACAGATTTTAAGGATTGGAGTAATAAGAAAGTGATGAACCCAAGTGTAACAACTGCTACACTAGATATACCAAGTAATATCACATCATTGAAAAGTGACAAAGAAGGAAAAAACTCATTAATAGAAACTATTATGGAAGGATCAGTGACTTGTAATGTTTCAGAAGATATTGAAGAAGTTTCGGATAAGGATAAAGAAAATTTTTATGCAGAACAACAAGAAGAAACCACAGAAACTGGCATTCAGCCATGCAAGAAGATTAATAATGGTGAAGATTATGAAAGGAATGAAGAAAATCAAGGGAATTTCGCTAACTCAGAAAGAACGGTGGTAAAAGAGCTAAATGCTTTCAGAATCTTTTCTTCTAACCCTTGTGTTAACGATAAATCTTGCAAAATTGCAGATGAAGAATCATCAACAAAAAAGATGCAACAGAGAGCTATTCTGGCTGGTGTCGTTGGGGTAGCGCTACTGGTAAGTGGTATTGTATCACATATTATGAAAATGCATACTATAGCAGTAGTTGGAATGATTGCTGGATTGGCATGCATAAGTTTTGCGTTGTATAGTACCCTAGAACCGAGTACAAAGCTAGAAAAGGTAGAAGAGTTTTTCCAATCCAACGCAAGGGAACATTACTAAAAAACACAAACACCAGTGGTTTAGAAGAAGCTCTCCATTGACCCAAAACTTAACCCTTTCCAACTTAGGATATCTGAGCTTCTGAAGCCGTAGGATTAACACCATTTCTGATTTGATCAACTTCAATATTACTAAGCGCCGTACTTGCCTTATACAAACAATAACATCCTACCGCAAGAAAAGTTAACGCAGCCACGGTAAGCGAAATACATATTGCTAAATGAGACATTATTAAACCTGCACCAACGGAAGATACTCCAGATAATATAAAAGAAACAGAGGCACAGTTGCTTTGTTTTCTACTCTGAAATTCCACTGCTGAGGGTTTTTTATTTTTATCTTCACTAATTTTTTTATCCAATTCTTGCTGTAACGTTGTAATCTTAGCTAGTGTACTCTTTAGCTCTCCATTTTTACTTTTAAGCTGAGAATTTTCTTCAGTAGGCTGAGTTACTTTATTGGAAATGTCAACATCATTTTGTAATTTTCGTTTTTCTTTTTTAGTTTCTTGTAGCAAATTATCCAATTGGTTAAGGTCATGTTTTAAAAATGAATTCTCCTCTTGTAATTTGTCAATTTTCTTTTTTAATCCATCAATTTCCTCAGATCCCTTGATAGGCTCAACTACTTTATCAACCTCGTTAGCCAAGCTAAGTTGTTGTGTTTGCCAATTTGATCTTTCTTCTTCTAACTTTTTATTCTTTTCTACAAGCTGAGCTTCCCTCTCTCGTAATTCTTTAACTTCGCGTTTGAGCTCCTCTTGTTCTTTTTCTCGCTTCTGAATTGAGCAACCCTTGAGTTTATTATCAGCCACAAGTTCTTTTTGATATTTCCACATCTCATTCACATCACGATTTAATTGAGCATTATCATCTTTCAATTGATTTAACTCTTGCTGAACAAAGTTATCTGCAGAACTTATACTTTTTTTTAAAGGAAATGTATCTACGCTACTTATCTCTTTACCACACCCTTCTTCAAGCTCGCTTTCTGAGCCATAACACGAATCTTTCTGACTATTTCCGTAAGACGAAAATCCTTTAGTTACACTTGTGTAGTCGTTCTCTTTCTTTAATAAGCTAACTTTCTTTTCTTCCGAAGAAGCTTGTTCATCGGTGACTTTTCTTTGAAAAATTTGCGTGTTTTTCTTGCTATCCTCCAATTCCGTTTTTTTGTCCCCCTTCTGCAATTTTAACATTTTGGTAAGGTAACAATAAAAATAGTAGATTGCACTCTTGACATCATCCAAACCAGCCGGACTATTTTCAACTTTAGAGTAAATAGCAGAAAGATCTGCATCTGGAGACTCGACGTATTTTTTTAAACCTTTTTCCAGATCTTCATAGTATGTACCAAATCGAACATCACTTATCAAAGCTTGTGCGGATCCTTTGAATTTTGTTTGAAGTGTTTGTATTGTGAAATTATTGCTAAGTAAATCAAATGTCAAATACGTCGCTAAACCTTTAGCAATTGTACAACATTTACCATACTGTAAAGTACGACCTTTACACAGCAGATCACCCTTCTTCCCTACTTCTTTTTTGATTTCATTTTTAAATGAGTCAAGTCCTCTCTGCTTACCAAGCTGGGAAGGAGAAGACTTAACAACACGATATCTACTAGCGGATTTCATACATACCCCATCAAAATAACTAACTAGACACAACCACTCAGGCCACCAAGCACGAAAACCTAACCTATACCCAATGCCCTTCTTAGACAACTACCTAATAAAGTAGTTAAACCTCTACGGAATCAATTGTACAACCTAACCTGTAAAAAGCAATAAAAAATTGAATTCTCAAAATAGTTTTAAGATAGAGAATTGAATATAACTTAGCTATCGGAAATGTAGTAGATTTTTAAAATCAAACTTTCAAGAAAACATACCCTTCTTCAGCGCCGCAAAAATTTTTGTTATTTACTTTCCTCAAAAACATAAAAAAGGTACATATATTTGTGAGAACAGTTTAAATAAAAGTAGTGTTGTAAAAATAAAAACGTAAGGTTATTTCAACAAAGTTAGGTAAAACAGTTCATATGTAGATGTGGATGAAGTGGGCTAATATGTCTAGTTTTAGCATATAATGAAATCACCATATAAAAAAGTTCGAACGGTACGTGTGGTAGACCAACGCATTCCAAAACGAACAGTTCTCACGCTTGCTGATTTTGGTTGCTGAAGGTGTTTATATTGTTTAAGTTCCTAATAGAAAGCAATACTAAATTAATAGTAATTCATTTGAAAGTGACAGGAAATTTATAATAATTCTATACTCTAAATATGATGAAGTCTTTTTATTGCTTTCTATAAAAAATATTCTTAACTTTCTTTAGACTTTTTTGGTCAAGGTCACAGTTCTTCTTTGCAGCTGATATCTACATGTGCCTCCCAAAACTCAAAGCCCTTAGTATGACTTTGGCCCCCCTCATAAGCATGATTTAAAAAGGTATTGATATCAGATAAGTTTGCTGTTTCTATTACTATAGGTCGGTAAATGGCTAGACCTTCTTTACTTTGTGCTGAACGGTAAGGTATTGCAAAAACAAGAGTTATTCCTTCTGGATCTCTGATATCATATGCCTCAATAAAGAGCGATTCATCACGCTTATTGTTCTGTGTAAAAAAACCGTCATAGGCAAGTAGCGCGTAATCACCACGTGAAGAAGAAAGTATAGACTGTAGTCCTTCTCGAGCTATAGCTACAGCATGTTCGTATGGAAGATCATCACCACCAACTCGCTTAAACCGACGTTCGTCTGCACTTTGTCTAGCAATTAATGGTACAACATTCTCGCCACCCTCTAATTGCCAAATCATATGAGCTGTAAAGAATCCGACGAACTGTGCAAAATCATTCTTAACAAGACTGTCAGTTTTTGTCCAAGGTACTTTACGCCATGCACTACTTTCAGTGTTCTTACACATTCCTGTTCCTTTTTCTATTAAATAGTTCTGCTACTGCAGCATAAGGTATTATCTTTCCTTAAATAGCCATCTCTTTCCACAGCAAGCCTCCCAGCAACCATTAGCAGCAGTTTCAAATATCAATTTTTTTGCTCTTTCACTCATGTTAGTAAATATTTATGAAAAGATAATATTAGAAGAAAGCAAGATAGTCAAAGCGTAGGATAATAGTAAAAATAATATATACTAAAAATGTTTTACAAAGCTTGATCATTCCATAAAATTAAGAGTTAATATAATGTAGAATGTTTTATTTTAAAGCTTAAAAAGGGGGTTATTGGAATGCATAACTTATATCAAATCTTAGGGGTAAATAAAGACGCATCTACTCATGCTATTAAAAAGGCTTATCGAGATAAAGCATTATTTGAACACCCTGACAAAGGTGGTGATGCACAAAGAATGGCTTTGTTAACGGAAGCCTATCAAACCTTAAGTGATCCAATTGAAAGAAAAAATTTTGATCAAGAATGGGAAGTGTTTAATGCATCTAATGATACTGAAATGCCCTTAACACCATCTGGTTGTTTACCTACAGCAGGTATTGCATTTTCAAAGTCTTTTAGGCAGCAACATGGACAATTTGTCAAACAATGCTGCAAGGAGCCACTTGATCAAAATCAACCTTCATCATATTTAAAGGCTTTTCGTTCTGATCTTTACTCCTGCAATGGTGATGATCTATTTTCTTTTATTAAAGCAAAAGGGGACCTAGAAACAAAACTGAACATAGGGCTTCTCTTGCCAGAAAAAGCAGTTGAGTATTTCATTAGTTTTTTGCAAGGTAATTATTTTGGAAATAATTTAAAAGATTTAAGCAAAGCATTTTATCAAAAAGTTAAGCAACTAGAAACTTTAGGACAACAAGCTGGTTCTGAATTTAAATTATATTGTGGCATTTATGAAATTTTGTTAGTAGCAGCTAAAGAAAAAATACCAACTGCAAAGATCTTATTTTCATTAAACAAAATTACTGAGTACGCAAAACACAATACCGACCAAACTATAAGCTTTATGGCTCCCTTATTGCAAAGCAAGTATTTTCGTGGCTTATTTTCACAAGCTTTACATTATTATTGGCTCTCTGAAGAGAGTGTATTAGATGAATCATACACAGAAGCTTTTAATGGGCAAGCAGCAACTAAAAGTTTAATCGAAAGCTTAAAATCAAAGTTATCTGAGAACCGAAGTGCTAGTAAATCAAATGATCAGGTAGCTAAATTACTTCGGTATGTACGCTCCTTATTTAATTTAGAAAAAGATCTGAGTAAAAGTGCGGATATAACCAGTGCAGCCTTTTATCGAGAAAAAGCCTTCCATTTGCTTGATTGGTTGCCTGCACTCATGGGATTTGCTGACCATGCAATTAGTGTCAATACCTTATTACAAATTGGAACCACACTGCAAAGAGCTGCTGCGCAAGAACCAAATCCTATACTACGCATGGCAGATGAAAAACTTGCAGCTGAAATCTATGTTGTAGCAGTAGGTATTGGTCATCATGCAACGCCAGATGTTCAACTTTATGCATGTCTGCACAGTGTAAAATGCTTGTTATCTTGTCATTATACCGATTCTAAATTTAAAAAGACTTTGGAAGCATTACAGCACCGGGCACTCTGGATAGCTGATTTATTTCCCTTTTTCCAAGCGCCACAGTCTAATGCTGATTTTATTGCACAGGAAGATAAAACCCTGGTTCTAATGCGCCAATTGCTTCATGCACTAATTGATAAGATCGATGGTCAAAAAGACCCAGCAGAAATTGATCACAGTTATGTACGTGTTTTTTATCAAGCATATGAAGCGTGCTTAAAAAATTGGTATCAAAAAAGTCACGATTCAGAAAGGGAGAAAAAATTTCGTCAGCGATTAATGCAAGAGTTGCTAGTGAGTAAAGAGTGGTCAACAGACGACCTTGATTATAACCTAAATGCACCTTGGCCACTTACTGATTTAGATGAGCAAGGTTGGACTTGTCCTAAATCATCAATATTATCGTCAGCAAAAAAAGCAAATGCTCCGACTTATAAAACGATTCATGGTGCCGAATTTAATTATAAAACCGGGGAAATAGATTTTATTCTTGATTATTGTGAGGATAGTGAAAGTGACTATAACCGTCTATTAACTCTCTTTGATTTAAGTGAGCTTTTTCAACGTCGCTTAACATCAGCTATTTTTAGTTTAGATCCTGTCGACTCCGACATGCCTTACCACCCCTTTAATCAAATGCGTTTTGCACCTTCAACGTTGTTTCATTCGCAACTGCTCCATACGATGTTTATTACAGATTATTTATTGAAATTTCTAACTGTAGGCCAAGAAGTGCAGCGTCGTGATCCATACGAATTAAGGTCTTTGGATAGAATCACGTCCAGGCTTCCTGACCATCTCAAAAAAGTCATTTATGATTTTCATGCCAGTAATCATGAAGAGTCACTGCATCGTTTTTGGATTGAATCAGAGGAGGTAGAACTAGCTATTGATGATAGTAAGGACGGTAATGTTTTATTTGCTTTAGGAAATATTCGCATGGTTGTAAAACATCACAAAATGAAACGTGATGCAGAAGGAAACCTTGTTGATAAGGAAGGTGAGGATGAAGGTTGGGATTGTTACATATTAAATCAAGAGCAAAAACAAGAATTATACAATGGAAAAAGGATTATTGAGGATTCAGCATTAATTATTATTAAAGATTCATGGGAGCTTATTTTTTGGGAAAACCAAAAGGTAACACATTGCTTTACCTTAGAAGAAGATAGACAGGATCTTATTCATCTCAGCAAGCTACAACGTGATAGTCAAGAGAAGGTTAAACCGATGGACTCAGGGTCTTTACGTTATCGAATTGTTGTAAAAGCTGCTGAAAAAACCGGCATGCCGAATCGTTACTCACCAGAATTTATCTTTGCACAAGAGTTTACCAAGTATTACGATGAATTTGCTATTTATTTTCCTGAATTTGGGAGGCTTAGAGAGTTAAGTAAGGCTGCATCCTTAATAAATGTTATGGCAGCACAACGTGCAGCGAATCAAGAAGAAGTACATCTAAGATGTATGGTCCCAGAGAGTGATGGTATACTATCATCATCATTTAAGGAGTCATTATGGGACAGATATTACATGGGTGCGCCAAAACAACACAGACGATTCGTAGAGCAATACAAAATAGAAAAGAGAGCATAGCAAAACTCTCCAAGCATTATAACCTTAATCCAAAAACTATTATTAAGTGGAGAAAACGTTCATTTACGAAAGATGCTGATATGGGTCCAAAGCATCCAAGATCAACTGTTTTAACGCTAGAAGAGGAAGCTATAATAGTTACATTTCGCAAGTATACACTACTGCCACTAGATGATTGCCTTTACGCTCTGCAGTCTACAATTCCGCATTTGACTCGCTCTAGCTTGCATCGTTGTTTACAAAGACACAACATTAGCAGATTACCAACTGTTGATGGAGAAGTTAAGTCAAAAAAGAAATTCAAACAATATCCTATCGGTTACTTTCATATTGATATTGCTGAAGTTAGAACTGAGGAGGGCAAATTACATTTGTTTGTTGCTATTGATAGGACATCCAAATTTACCTATGTTGAGTTGTGTAACAGTGCTACAAAACCCATAGCTGCTGAGTTCTTACGTAATTTGATTAGAATTTTACCGTATAAAATCCATACTATTTTGACAGATAACGGTATACAATTTACAAACCAGAAGCGTCATAAGTATGCTTTCCAACATATATTTGATAGAGTTTGCGAAGAGAATGTTATTGAACATCGTTTGACAAAAGTTAGCCATCCTTGGACGAATGGGCAAGTCGAGCGTATGAATAAAACTTTAAAGGATGCTACAGTTAAGAAGTATTACTATCAATCGCACCAGCAACTTAAAGAACACCTTTATAACTTTGTTATGGCTTATAATTATGCAAAGAGACTCAAAACTCTTAAGGGTCTTACTCCTTATGAATTTATATGTTATCAGTGGACACAGTCTCCAGAATTATTTATACTAAATCCACACCATCACACTCTGGGACCATACATCTAAGTAGCTGACACTGGTTTCCATCCAAAAGGGCAGTGCCCCTATGATGTCATTCCAGTGCTTGACACTGGAATGACAGCAATCCTACGTCATACCGCGATTCATTCGCGGTATCTCGGCCGCTAACAAGTAGCGGGATGACGGTTATCGTTTAGCTACAAACATTAAGAAATTTACCAAACGAAAAAAAAGGCAAAAGAAGCCCCGTGGTTGGCTAATTACTTACATTATACTTTCAAGTATGGCGTTTTTTTATTCTAAACACTTAATAACCGCGATTCAGTTGCTTTTAAACCGCAACTAATCTAAATTATAAACGTTAAGAAATTTACTAAACAGAAAAAAAGGCAAAAGAAACCCTAGGGTAGCTAGTTATTCACTATCCATTTTTTAAGTTGGCGTTTTTTTATGTTTTAAACGCTTTATAAGCGCGTTTCAGCTTATGTAGGTAGAAGTTTTATAAAGACATAAGGTGCACATAGTGCAAAAAATTAAACATGAGACGCCAGATACGTGAGTTTTTTTGTCATTTAATCTGTACAGAGAAGATAAATAAATAGCTTCAATTTTATGATAAGAGGGCTGGCGAAGCTTGTCAAGTAATCTTTTGCATTTAACCCGTTTCTATGGGTAAAACAATCTGCATACCACTTAGCTAACATGAGTTTTGTTTTGACTTTTTGTGCTAATTTTGCAGAATATTAAGATTATCATTTAAATAAAATACATGACGAAAGAGGATTGGGAAGCGGTAATTGGGCTTGAGGTACACGCTCAAGTTTCTTCTAATACGAAGCTATTTTCTAGCTCATCAACGGAATTTGGTGCTGAGCATAACACTCAAGTTTCTCTAGTTGATGCGGCAATGCCAGGTACGCTGCCAATACTAAATTATTACTGCATAGAGCAAGCAATACGCACTGGTCTTGCACTTTCTGCAGAAATTAATAAGTATTCTTACTTTGATCGGAAAAATTATTTTTATCCTGATTTACCGCAAGGTTACCAGATAACTCAGTTTTTTGAGCCAATAGTTAAAAACGGTAGAGTATTTATCAACGACAATGAAAAAGAAATAAGAATTGCGAGAATTCATTTAGAGCAAGATGCAGGAAAGAGCGTTCATGAGGAAAGCAAAACTTATGTAGATTTAAATCGTGCAGGGGTTGCTTTAATGGAAATTGTTTCAGAACCAGATCTCCGTTCATCTGCGGAAGCTGCAGAATGCATGAAAAAATTGAGGCAGATTTTGCGTTACATTGGTTCGTGTGATGGTGATATGGAAAAGGGATCACTTCGTTGTGATGCAAATGTTTCTGTCCGCCTAAAAGGCAGTAGCGCACTTGGCACTCGTTGTGAGATAAAAAATCTGAACTCGATACGTTATATTGTGCAAGCTATAGACTATGAAATACAAAGACAAATTGAAATTTTAGAAAGTGGGGAAGAAATAAGTCAAGATACCTTATTGTTTGATGTTGCTTCGGGAAAAACAAAAGTGATGCGAAACAAAGAAGATGCAAGCGACTATAGATACTTCCCTGAGCCTGATTTATTACCTGTTGAGGTAAGCCAGGATAAAATCGATTCTATTAAATCATCTTTGCCTGAGTTGCCAGATCAAAAAAAGCTGCGATACATTGAGGAATTGGGTATCAACGAATACGATGCAAACGTCATTACTTCCGATAAGGCGATTGCTGATTACTTTGAGGAATTGATAAAAAAACATGATTCAAAGCTCGCGGTCACCTGGTTAACTGTAGAGCTTTTCGGTCGTTTAAATAAAGCAGGTATTGATATTGTGAGCTCCCCAATCAAAGCAAATGCTTTGTCCGAACTCTTAGATTTTATCGTTGATGGAACAATCTCTGCTAAACTTGGCAAGCAGGTATTCGATAGTATGTTTGAAACTGGCAAACCTGCATCTTTAATTATAGAAGAGCAAGACCTAAAACAAATAACCGATAGAGGTCAAATATCAGGAGTTATCGACACAATCGTCAATAACAACCAAGATAAAGTTCAAGAATACAAAAGCGGTAAAACAAAGTTATACGGATTCTTTGTCGGCGAAGTTATGAAACTTACCAAAGGAAAAGCCAGCCCTGATGTGGTGAATTCAATTTTGAGTGAGAGATTAGAGTGAGGTGCCTGTAAGATTATCCTGCTCGGAAGTTAAGCGCACCTTTCATGGTATTATGTATCAAGCGAGATGGCTAATGCTGTTTCCTAAACATGCAGTAGATAGAGAGTATTCTTTCCGCCTATTCACAGAGAAAAAATCAGCTAAGGATTTTGATGATATTGTTCTTCGGTATGAACAAGATGGGAAAATAGTACATAGATTCATACAAGTCAAGCACAGGCAGGGTAGGCACAAAAAGATCAGCATAGGTGACTTATTAACACCGGGAAAGAATGGTGCGTTTGGCTTAATAAAATATCTCATTGCTTATTTAAAGATCAAAAGTAGTGGAGAGTTTGAGGGTGAAATAAAGGATTTTTTTATTGCCACAAATGTCGGTTTTGACTTTGAAAGTCTAGCAGATAAGGGAATTTCATTTACAAGAATGAACACAGAAGATGAGTTTCTGAATATAGGCAGTAGTGTAAGATATAAATTTGATAATAGTATTATCTCACACTTGCAAGAGAATATGGATTTTATAAAGGGTGAGGTAGGTGGACAAGTTAGCGATGGAGAAATAAATAAGAAAATAGAGGAATTTCCAGATAAATTGGTGCTTGCAGTTAATTTACCTAACCATGCTGAACTGGAAGGATTAATCAAAAATGAGATAAGTAACAAATTGATCGAAAAGTTCAACTACTTTGGTAATGACGAAACTGCTTACAACGCGCTTTTTATGAAAATGTGGAGTTGGATGAAGGATAGAGAAGGACGTTTCCTTTCACATAAAGAAGGCGAAGAGCTTTTCCGAAAAGTAGAGATGTGTGCTAGTACTTTAAGTGAGATAAGACAAGAAGTAGAGAAAGGGAATAAAGAAATAGGTAAAATAGCAAAACAACAGCGTAAGGATAGTAAAACACTGCATAAAATACATGCAGTTGCAACAACACAGAATAACAAGCAGATAGAGAAGCCTATTCAGTTTAATATGGTATATCCAGTTGAGATGTTTGTTGGGAGGGACAGCGAATTGCAAGAAATATATGGTAAATTGCATGAAAGTACTGGCAAACTAACGGCAATATCACAAATGGTTGTTATCGGTGGTCTTGGAGGAATAGGAAAAAGTGAGTTAGCTAGGAAATACGCTTATGAATATAGAAAAGATTATGATGGCAATGTTGTATGGGTAAACGCTGAAAACTTTGGAATTATGAAGAATTCTTTTCTGAAGTTAGCTGAGGATGATAAACTAGGTATTCCCCCCCAGGATAAGTACGGAAATGACAAGACGATAGAAACTATTGTTAAAGAAATATATGCTTTCTTTGCAAGAAGGGGAAGGAAAAGCCTGTTCATTTTTGATAATGCTGAGGGATATGAGGATATTAGTAAGTTTTTGCCATTCTCTTTAGGCCAGGACTATAACAAGCCTTGCGTATTAATTACTTCTCGTAGTAAAGATTGGAAAGTAGGAGAAGAGGAAGGTAAGATACAAGTAATACAATTAGATGAGTTTACTGAAACAGAAGCTTTGAGGTTTGTGAAGAAGGCTTTGAATATAAGAAATAATTTACAAGATGAAGAAATAAAAAAACTAACAAAAGAATTGCAGTATTTTCCATTAGCTTTGGGGCAAGCAGTAAAATATATAAACGAAAGCAATATTGTACTAAGTCGTAGAAGTAAGAAAAAAATTAGTGTTAGATGTATGGTCCCAGAGAGTGATGGTATACTATCATCATCATTTAAGGAGTCATTATGGGACAGATATTACATGGGTGCGCCAAAACAACACAGACGATTCGTAGAGCAATACAAAATAGAAAAGAGAGCATAGCAAAACTCTCCAAGCATTATAACCTTAATCCAAAAACTATTATTAAGTGGAGAAAACGTTCATTTACGAAAGATGCTGATATGGGTCCAAAGCATCCAAGATCAACTGTTTTAACGCTAGAAGAGGAAGCTATAATAGTTACATTTCGCAAGTATACACTACTGCCACTAGATGATTGCCTTTACGCTCTGCAGTCTACAATTCCGCATTTGACTCGCTCTAGCTTGCATCGTTGTTTACAAAGACACAACATTAGCAGATTACCAACTGTTGATGGAGAAGTTAAGTCAAAAAAGAAATTCAAACAATATCCTATCGGTTACTTTCATATTGATATTGCTGAAGTTAGAACTGAGGAGGGCAAATTACATTTGTTTGTTGCTATTGATAGGACATCCAAATTTACCTATGTTGAGTTGTGTAACAGTGCTACAAAACCCATAGCTGCTGAGTTCTTACGTAATTTGATTAGAATTTTACCGTATAAAATCCATACTATTTTGACAGATAACGGTATACAATTTACAAACCAGAAGCGTCATAAGTATGCTTTCCAACATATATTTGATAGAGTTTGCGAAGAGAATGTTATTGAACATCGTTTGACAAAAGTTAGCCATCCTTGGACGAATGGGCAAGTCGAGCGTATGAATAAAACTTTAAAGGATGCTACAGTTAAGAAGTATTACTATCAATCGCACCAGCAACTTAAAGAACACCTTTATAACTTTGTTATGGCTTATAATTATGCAAAGAGACTCAAAACTCTTAAGGGTCTTACTCCTTATGAATTTATATGTTATCAGTGGACACAGTCTCCAGAATTATTTATACTAAATCCACACCATCACACTCTGGGACCATACATCTAAGGTATGACGGTTAAGTAACTCGTCATCCCGCTACGTGTTAGCGGGATCTGGAGATACCGTGACGGTATGATGAGGGAGAACAGTTAGCGGCTGAGATACCGCGAATGAATCGCGGTATGACGGTTCGCGGTGGCATGATGTAGGACTGCTGTGACACCATTATAGAGTGAACCAGTGTCAGCTACTTGGATGACAGACAAGAAAATGTTTATGACTAATTTTTAGATCAAACATGGAATTTCGACAAACTTAACTTTTTTGTGAGACTGTTCAGCAATAATAAATAAATTGAGAGGAAAGGTTATGGCAATAAAAAAGGAAAAGTTTTTTGAAATAATAAATGAGGTAAGCAAGAGTGAAGGTTTAAATGAGAATAATTTACTTGAAAGAATAGGAAGTGAGCTAAAAGATGCAGACTCAATAGTATATAGCACTTATAACAATTTGAAGATAGATAAGATGTTCAGTATATTAGATTCAGACAAAATTGTAAATTATATGTTGGTACATCTTGCTGTGGAATGTAACAGTGTACCAATAGTAAAACTCCTACTAGCAAAGGAAGCAAAAGTTAATGAACCAATATATGAACTTGATGAAGCTAAGTCTAAGCTAACTGCTTTGCACATTGCTGCTTTGCATGGTCATCAAGAGATAGTTCAGCTTTTATTGAATAATGACGCAAATCCTTTACTAAAAGATAGTCAAGGCCGAACTCCAAGGGATATTGTCGGTGATGTAAAAGGTAAAAAGGCTATAATAGAAATGTTAGAGGAAGGAGAACAACGTTATGCTGAGGCAGGAGCTACGAGAAGACAAAATAGACAAGGCACTTTACCGCAGCCTAATAATAAAACTCCAGGAAATTTAGCTGTGAACGGAAATAACGCAACTGCTGCAGTGCAAGCATGTAATGCAAGAGATCAGGAAGAGAACAACGGAACTACACCAAACAACAGAAAAATCTATGTACAAGATGAGGATGAACAGACTTCTTCAAACTCAATCGTTAATGAAAACAATACAGACAAAGTAGATGATACATTAGAAAAAGAACAGGCTATAAGAGAAAGAGATGCTATGGCGCAAAAGTTGCAAGAGGCAGAACAAAGACTTGCCAATAATCAGAAGCGCATAGAACATAATGACTTGCACAGTCAACATCCAGAGCAGTATACTACATATAATGGGGAACAGATCTTTTTAAATAAAAGTAATAGTGGCGATAGTGGAATATATTTTGATGCAGATGAATCTGAAGCTTTAGACCAATCTATATTAGAAGATGGAGAAGACATTAATGCACAAGATAAAGATGGACATACCCCTTTATATTTTGCTGTTGCAAATGACAATAAAGAATTAGCAAAACTTTTGATAAAATATGGAGCAGATCGCTCATTGATAAAGGATGAAGACCTAATGGATAGACTAAACAGTATGTGTGATCAGCCATCTGAGGTTGTACCTAGTACCTTTTCTCATTCCAAAACACACAACGCAACGGAAACTCCAGAAAAAGCAGAAAAGGTTGAAAAACGTAAAGCTAAGTTAAAAGAATTACGTACTCAGCTAAAGGATGAGCAGAAAAAGAATGAATTGCTAAAACAAAAAATACAAGATCTAGAAAGTAAAAACACAACACTTGAGGGTGGACTAGGAAAAGCGCAAAAGGAACTAACAGAATTGAGAAATTGTGTCACTGAACATGAGACTAAATTGGAAGTACTGGAGAAACTCAATGAAGAGAATGAATCACTAGAACAAAAAATACAAGATCTAGAAAGTAAAAATACAACGCTTAATAGCGAATTAGAAGAAAACGAAAATAAGCATTCTAAAACAAAAGTGTTGTTAGAAAAAGCGCAAAAGGAACTAGCAGAATCAAAAAGTTGTATAGCTAGACATGAGACTAAGTTGAAACAATTCAATAAAGAGAATGAATCACTAACACAAAAAATAAGAAGTCTGGAGAATGAAAACACACCACTTGAGGGTGAACTGGGCAAAACTAAAACAAATGAAGTGTCACTAGAAAAAGTAGGAAAAAGACAATTTTCCCCAAAAGTTGCCTACGCGAGCCTTGCAGCTATGTTAGCAGTAGGTGCTGCTCTTAGTATTGCTTCCGGATTGTCTGCTCTATTAATAGTTGCAGCTTCTGTGGTATCTGCATTGATAGCTGGTGGCATTACATACACAATATCAAAACCCATCGCTCCTGACACTGAATTGAAAGAAGTGGATATTCAAGGTTCAGCACAACGGTGTTTGTAAAACTTAGCACCCACAGTTGTACGAACATTGCAATTTGCAGATGCAAGTAGCTGCACTGGAATCCCAAAAAAGGATGATGTCATTCCAGTGTCAAGCACTGGAATGACACCATCTGCCACCTGCAAATTGCAATAGCCGTGTCTGTGAGGGTTAATTATGGAAAAAATTCAAGCTATAAATGAGTTGTACAATAGCATTTATGCAGCACTAAAGGCAAATTCTGATTTAAGAAAATATGTTACTAACATTTATGACTACTTACCTAAACAGGTCACCATTCCTTACCTAAGATTGCGCGTAGTGAATTATAATAACCTGCATATGCTGTCCAATTTTGCTACAAAGGCAAGATTTTCATGCGACATATATACCCATCATATAGGCAGTATGTTTGCCATTATAAGGCATATTAACTTGATACTTAAGAGCATTGAAGGTTTTAATAATGAGGCCATTTTAGAAAGTAATTGTGCTATGGATCAACACGATGAAATTTTACATTCAACAATTAATTTTGATATTTTAATAAAAGGAGGTGATAATGAGCAAATTACAGCTAAAAATTAAAGATCATGACAATAATTTTATTGTGTTAAATAATATACGAAACCTAAGGTTTACTTTGCGTAATAACAGAGAAGAGGTGAAAGATATTTCTTCTTTTGGCTGGAGAAAAGTATTGGATTCTGCTGGAAGCAGACACATTACGATAAAAATTAATGGAATTTTAGACTCTGTATTAGCTGATGAATTATTACGTAATTCTGCTATGCTAAACTCTAATAATGATTATGAAATTAGTTTTAATGCTAAGGAAAAGATAAGGCTTAGGTGTTCAGTTGAATTGTATGAGAGGTGTTATGATCCTGTTACTTTTGACAGCTTTACTGTCGTTTTAGTCAGTGCTGAAGTTGTAAACGCTTTTCATTAATGTTAATTTAATTTTTTCATATACAATAGTAACTGGTGAGAATTTTAACTAAATTAAAAAAAATCATGAACGACAAAGACCTTTTCGAGGAAGACGGTGATGATATTGAAGAAAATAACGATGATAAAAGAGAGAAAAGTTTAGAAAATGAAAATCAGCAAAATCAAGAAGAACAACACAAAGAGGAAGATAAGCAATACATAATACAATATATTCAAGACTATTTGAAAGTTTTTGAGGATATTCTAAATCAGATCGACGAAGGAATTGATAATTTAGATAGTTACGAAAGGACTATGCAAATAAAGCGAAGCATAGACAGGCTCATAGAGACTTTATATAGTCAGGCTGCGTCCGAAGATATTGATGCAGAATTTGAAACTACCAAACACACTCGCGATAAATCAGAATCTATGAAAAGAGTTAGAGAGAAGAGAAGAAAGCCAGTGATAGAAGAAGTATTAAGTAGCATGTTTGCCCAGCAACAAAAGGAGCTAATGAACGCTAAACACTTAAGTCATGGACATGAAACAGCAAAAGATGGGGATGTCCACGAAGCAAAGGAAAAAGTGAAGTCTTCAATCAGGGGAGTGTTGTTTTCGGTGATTGCTCATAGGATGGATCCAAGAAGGAGGGCAGGGGAAACTGCTGACGGTAACGAAAAGCAAGCTCATATATATGGCAGGGAAGCAGTTGGTGGAGCTTTAGGTGCATTGTTAAAAACGTTTTTAACAGCAGTTATTGCCGTTGTGCGTGAAATTGCTAAGCCACTTCAGAAACCGGAAACATCTTTTGCAAAACAAGTTGAAGAAAGCAGAAACGCAGATTCACAAAAGGGTCGATCTGTGTAGATTTCTCCTTGTAATAATCTTTCGATTCTACTGTCTGTTAATTCAAATTAGGGTTATAAAATTTTAGAAGCCAGCTCTTATATAACCAATTTATAGCAAGAAATTACGATACAAAAATCAGCGTCCGTTAGAAAATAAACATAACACAGGGTGATAGAGTTGCCCCTATCCATAAGCGTCAGTTAAGCTCAAAATTGTAAGCTTAAAATATGGTTGAATAATTATTAATAATAGTATATAATTATTAACGTTTTTCAGGCATTTTTGTTATGGGTGCGCCAAGTAAGCGTTTAGAATACAATTGGTGAAAATCCAACTGACCTTACCCAGAAAAAGTGGAGAGAAAGTGTGGAATGTTTTTTACAAAAAGAATGATGCATCAAATTGTTCTGGAATGCAATAGTTAATAGTGACGTTGTTTGTTATAAAAAATTTCTATGTATTCAAATATTGCAGTTCTAGTTTGTTGAGCAGAGTGTTGTGAAGTATCAATAAGTATTTCTCTTTTCAATGAGCTAAAGAAGCTTTCTGCAACAGAATTGTCGTAACAACAGCCTTTATTACTCATCTATATTCTTTACAGCTAAGAGATATTGATACCCTTGCGCAGTATATTGTGAACCTTGGTCACTGTGCAGCAGTAGATTTTTAACAGGTTTACGCCTATTAATGGCCATTAATAAAGAGTTCATAACCAATTGTTTATTTATTGCACTACTCATTAACTACCATACGTGAGAATTATTGCTGCCAAATATAGCCATCCCTCCTTGGTTTTGATGTAAGTAATCCCATACTTTATTTGGTTGATCAACAATAAAGTTTTGATCTAGTATATTGGGAGCTACAGCTCTATTATCTGTTTGTTGTTTTTTAATTTTAAACTTTCTTCTCAGTATAGCCCTGATGTCATTTTTCTGCATAATACTTTGCACCGTTTTCAAATTGCAACTTTTACCCAAAGCCTTCAATTCAGCATGAATTTTAGGAGCTCCATATCTACATTTAGAAACTTGATATATTTTTTGAATAGCTTCGAGTAGCTCTTTATTTGCTGATTCTCTACTGCTTATTTTTCTTGTGGTCCACTTATAGTAGCCACTAGCAGAAAATCCTACATAATTCCTGTACTTTATAGCAGTTACTATGCTCTTTTATAAAAAAATATTTTACTCTTTTTGACTGGCCAGGGCTTTTTTTTAAATGTCTCTTTCCCTTGTTACTCTTGCTAACTCTCTTTGTAAATCAAACCTCTCTTTGTTGTAAGGAGCCATGTTACCTCTACCTGGAAATGCATTTGCCGCTGACTTTTTTTCGTTATATTTCTTCATCCATTTTCCTAATACACTATCTCTTATTCCTAGATCTCTTGCTACTTTTGCAACTGGTTGACCTACCTTTCTTTGTTCATTTGCCAGCTTAACAGCTTCCAATTTGAATTCTGCCGTATATTCTCTTACCATTTCTAATCCTCCAAAATTTTATTTTACCCAAAAAAACTCTTTTCTTTCTCTCCACTTTTTCTGGATAAGGTCAAACAATGACTATGCAAAAAACCTAATAACATGTATAATCTATAAATAATTTCTGAGGTAGATTGTGAAACTAGGTGTTAATATCGATCACGTTGCAACCCTCCGCAACGCACGCGGAACTTCTTATCCAGATCCATTGAAAGCAGCAGAAATAGCCATTGACGCTGGAGCAGACTTTATTACTGTACACTTACGAGAAGATAGAAGGCATATTAGAGATGAAGACGTATTTAACCTAAAAAAAAGCATTAGCACTGAGCTAAATCTTGAAATTGCAGCCACGGAAGAAATGCTTGAAATAGCAAAAAAGGTAAAACCCTATTCGATTAGTATAGTACCAGAAAAAAGAGAAGAATTAACAACCGAAGGTGGCCTGGATATCGTGAATATGCACAGTAAACTTTCTAGTATAATAGAGGAAATGCATAGCTCTAGCATAAAAGTCTCACTGTTTATCGATCCAAATATTGATCAACTAAAATATCTTGAAAAGCTAGGGACAAAACCTGACATAATAGAAATTCACACAGGGGATTACTGTGATAATCCATCAGAAAAAAAGTTACAGTTAATTACTAATGCTGCAGAGTACGTCAATAAATTAGGAATAGAATGCCACGCAGGACATGGCATAACTTATAAACACGCTAAGAAGATGACAAGAATACCTCACATCTCAGCTCTTAACATAGGCCACTATTTAATTAGCGAAGCTGTATTTTACGGCTTACACAGCGTAGTAAAAACAATGAAAATGACAATGTCTAACTAACTGCTGCTTTTTCCTTCTCATTTAAAATACTTAAAAGAGTTTGGCTTGCTTTAAATTTTACCCTTGTCTTTTTAGGAACAGTCATGATCTCACCACTTTGGGGGTTACGACATTGTTTTTCCTGACTGATAGCAGTAGAAAATGTTCCTATTCCATGCAAACGTATTTCACCTTTCCCATGCAGCTCATTCTTTATTATTTTAATAAACGCATCATGAATCTTGCTCAAATCAGATTTTGTTATATCTATATTCTGACTAGAACAATCTTCCTTTAATTGTTTTATTATATCTTCTTTACTCATAAATTACCTTAATATTGAAAAAATCACATAAATAGCATATTATGTTGACACCGATAGTCAACTAAATTCATCACAAAAATAGAGGATATCATACATTTTTGCAAATATTTGTATAATACTTACAAAAAAAAACACCCCTATAAAATAACTATCTCTTAGAAAATTGACACTTTTTCCGAGCTTTATGTTGACCATATTTCTTACGTTCAACAACACGTGAATCTCTAGTTAAGAACTCACCATTACGTAGTATAGAATGCAAATCTTGGCTTACACTACTTAAAGCTCTGCTTATTCCATGAGCTAGAGCACCTGCTTGACCAGATAGCCCTCCACCTTTTACAGTTGCAAATACATCGTATTTATCCAATGTGGAAGTTGCAACAAATGGCATTTTTACTATTTGGCACACTGACTCTCTTTTAAAATAAGAAATTAGATCGCCTTTTTTGTTAACACTAAATTTTCCACTCCCCGGCTTTATCCATACTCTTGCCACAGATTCTTTTCTTCGGCCTGTAGCATATAAACGACCAAGCGAATCAACTGCTGATTTAATTGTCTTTTCTGACCAATCATTGTTATTTATTGTAGAACTCTTCATTTTTACTCCATTACTTTTTATTTTTACGATTCAAAGAGGCAAAATCTATCTTTTCAGGTTGCTGTCCTTGATGCTTATGCTCTGAACCAGAATAAACATACAAATTTTCAAAGCGTCTACGTGCCATAGGCCCATCATCAAGCATCCTTTTCACTGCCATTTCTATTACACGCTCAGGAAATTTGCCATTTAAAATATTATCTGGAGTAGTTTTCTTCAAACCACCAGAATAACCTGTATGCTTATAGTAAATTTTATCTTTAAGCTTCTTTCCGGTGAAATGCACCTTTTCTGCGTTGATAATAATTACATTATCGCCACAATCCATATGAGGTGTATACTCAGGTTTATGCTTTCCACGTAATAGTGTCGCTACAAATGCTGCAAGCCTCCCTACCACTAATCCTTCTGCATCTATGACAAACCACTTTTTATTGATTTGTTTCTCCTTTAAGAAAAAAGTCTTCATTATTTGATCCAACAATAGTAAGCTATGATATACTTAATTTCTCAATAGTGTCAACAATATTAGTTATTGATTATTAAAGTAATTTATGTTAGTAATTGAGCTGCGCAACCAATATGCATAGGAATTAGAATGTTTCGATTGATTATCACACTTGCGATCATTTTTAATACTATAAGTTGCTATGCAACCGATGTGGGAGAAGTGATAAGCAAAGCCATCAAAAATAGCTCAAAAATAAAGTCTCAATTTTACCAATATAAAAGCGCAGAAAAACACCATAAATCTTCTGGGTTAGCTGGATTTTTACCTGACATTAATTTGCAATACAATTTCGATAGTAACTTTAATCTTGATACATCTGAAAAAAAACTTACATTGCGCCAGAAATTAATCGATGGCGGTGGTACCTTTGCCACATTCAGTCGATCAAGCCATCTTCTCAAAGCAGAAAAGATGCGATTTCAGCAATTAAAACAAGAGCTTGCACTTAATGCTGTGAAAGCATATGTTAATGTTTTACAAAAGACAGAAATATTAAAGCTCAGAGAACATAAAGAACGCGTTTCTTTGGAACATTTGTCAGCTATGAAAAAACGCTTTTCCCTTGGAGAGGTAACCAATGCTGAAGTTTTGTTAGCAAAAGCAAAATTTTCGTCTTCTATATCCGAAAGAGTTGATGCTGAAGGTAAATTAAAGTTGGTAAATATTGCTTATTATCATTTGATTGGCGAAGATGCTGATGACCTTTCTGAAGCTAATGATAAACTACCTTCTGTTCCAGAGCTAAATGAATGTTTACAGTTAGCAAAAACCAATAATTTATCTCTAAAAGCAGCAGTTTATCAAAAAAGAGCAGCCGGAATGGAAGTGATTGCTGAAAGCTCCAAGTGGCTTCCTTCTTTAAATCTAAGTGCAAGCAAAAATTTTGGGGAGGATGGTATGAAGGTAGACAAACTATTAGAAAATGTTCATGTAGTTTTTACTCTTGATGTTCCGATCTTTAAGAGAGGAGTTAATGCTTTTGGTGTCAGTAAAGCTAAAATGGATGCAAAAAAATCTACCTACGATTATTATGAAACGGTAAAAAATATAGAACAAGCAGTTGTAAATGCTTGGAATAATGTGTTGACAGCAAAGGCCATTATCAAAGCAAGTCAAGAAGCGGAAAAAGCAGCAGCTCTAGCATTGGAAGGAGTTGAGCAAGAAGTAAACTTAAATTTAAAGAGTACATCTGACCTTTTGGACACTGAAGATGCATTATTTAAAGCACGTTCAGACTTAGTTGAAGCAAAAAGCAATTATGTGATTAGTGTTTACAACTTGCTTTTTATGATAAATAGTATAGACCTCTAAATTTAATGGTATTAGCACTATGCATGATGAACAAGGCAATCAATCTGTAAAAGATATCCTAGAAGATATAAAAAAAGCTATATCGGGTAAAAACGCGAGTAACGATAAAGCAGAAATAAAGGATGAAAATGATGATGTGCTATACCTTGAGGAAGAGTATCCAGAAGAAATAGAAGAAGATGGCAAAAAAGAAAATAATGAAAAAGAGGACATTGATAATGATGACCAAAGTGAGGAAATGGCTTGCAACAATAACCAATTTAATGGCCATAGCTACAATTCAGAAGAAAAAAAAGATATTTATTTGTACGATAATATCCAAATGAGTAATAACAAAGCGAGTAATAGCGGCTTACAAGCGCAAAATAACGATCATCTAATTTTAAAAGAGAATATGGAAGAGATCAAAGCGTTGCTTGGAAAAATGCAAAACGAATTACAGCATAAACAACAAAAAAAAGCGAACCTTACTGTTGAAGAATTAGTTACATCTCTTTTAAAACCTCAGCTCTCAGAATGGCTGAATAAATATCTACATGCACTGGTAAAAGAAGTAGTTGAAAAAGAGCTTAAAGATATAATCAATAATAAGTAGGGTATTAGCAATAAAAACTAGAGTAAAGACGGCTAGAGGCAGAAAACTATCTTCAACAAGGTGGCTACATCGTCATTTGAATGATCAGTATGTGCAAAAAACTAGCAAGGATGGTTATAGGTCACGCTCAGCATATAAGCTGGTAGAAATGGATAACAAATTTAAATTATTCCAAGAAGGGGAAAAAATTATTGATCTTGGTGCTTCTCCTGGTGGATGGTCACAAGTTGCATCTCAGAAAGATGCAAATGTAGTTGCTCTTGACGTAAAACCAATGAATGCAATTAATGGAGTAGAGTTTATACAATGCGATATTATCAATGAGCTTGAAATTTTAAGAGAAAAATTCAAGGATCAAAAATTTGATGTAATTTTATCTGATATGGCCCCCGAATCTTGTGGTTTAAAATCGTTGGATCATATCAGAATTATGCTTTTATGCGAAGCAGCGCTCAATTTTGCAAAGCATTTCTTGAGTCATGGTGGCACGTTTGTAGTAAAAATTTTCCAAGGAGAATCTGATAAAGATTTTTGTAACGAGCTAAAAAAAATGTTTAAAACAGTAAAATACTTTAAACCAAAGTCAAGTAGATCTGAATCTACAGAAATGTATTTGGTAAGTTTAGGCTTTATTGGCAGCAAACCTTCTATATAATATTAATCCAGGTAGCCCGCAGAAACAAAAAACTTACTTGACAAACTCCGCCAGCCCCCTTATCATGAAACTGAAGCTATTTATTTATCTTCTCTGTACAGATTAAATGACAAAAAAACTCACGTATCTGGCGTCCCATGTTTAATTTTTTGCACTATGTGCACCTTATGTCTTTATAAAATTTCTAGGTTTTTACCTAATATAAGCTGAAATGCGCTATTTAAAACATCAAAAAACGCCGATTTAAAAAATGGATAGTGAATAACTAGCTACCCTAGGGTTTCTTTTGCCTTTTTTTCTGTTTAGTAAATTTCTTAATGTTTATAATTTAGATTAGTTGCGGCTTAAAAGCAACTAAATCGCGGTTATTAAGCGTTTAGAATAAAAAAACTGTATGGTCCCAGAGTGTGATGGTGTGGATTTAGTATAAATAATTCTGGAGACTGTGTCCACTGATAACATATAAATTCATAAGGAGTAAGACCCTTAAGAGTTTTGAGTCTCTTTGCATAATTATAAGCCATAACAAAGTTATAAAGGTGTTCTTTAAGTTGCTGGTGCGATTGATAGTAATACTTCTTAACTGTAGCATCCTTTAAAGTTTTATTCATACGCTCGACTTGCCCATTCGTCCAAGGATGGCTAACTTTTGTCAAACGATGTTCAATAACATTCTCTTCGCAAACTCTATCAAATATATGTTGGAAAGCATACTTATGACGCTTCTGGTTTGTAAATTGTATACCGTTATCTGTCAAAATAGTATGGATTTTATACGGTAAAATTCTAATCAAATTACGTAAGAACTCAGCAGCTATGGGTTTTGTAGCACTGTTACACAACTCAACATAGGTAAATTTGGATGTCCTATCAATAGCAACAAACAAATGTAATTTGCCCTCCTCAGTTCTAACTTCAGCAATATCAATATGAAAGTAACCGATAGGATATTGTTTGAATTTCTTTTTTGACTTAACTTCTCCATCAACAGTTGGTAATCTGCTAATGTTGTGTCTTTGTAAACAACGATGCAAGCTAGAGCGAGTCAAATGCGGAATTGTAGACTGCAGAGCGTAAAGGCAATCATCTAGTGGCAGTAGTGTATACTTGCGAAATGTAACTATTATAGCTTCCTCTTCTAGCGTTAAAACAGTTGATCTTGGATGCTTTGGACCCATATCAGCATCTTTCGTAAATGAACGTTTTCTCCACTTAATAATAGTTTTTGGATTAAGGTTATAATGCTTGGAGAGTTTTGCTATGCTCTCTTTTCTATTTTGTATTGCTCTACGAATCGTCTGTGTTGTTTTGGCGCACCCATGTAATATCTGTCCCATAATGACTCCTTAAATGATGATGATAGTATACCATCACTCTCTGGGACCATACATCTAAGTAGGGAATATGCTTGATTTACTGGTTTGTGGACAACCTCTAACTATTGCATTCCAGAACAATTTGATGCACCATTCTTTTTGTAAAAAACATTCCAAACTTTCTCTCCACTTTTTCTGGGTAAGGTCAATTGATAACTGTCCACTTTCTATTCCCATGGATTCATATTTTTTGCCTTGACCAAGAAAAAATTCAGCTATTGCCTTACTTTCTCTTGCAACAACTTCTTCCTTAACAATTTTTCCTTTCTCATCAACGATACTTATAAAAGTTTCTTTTAGTGAGATCGCTATAATATTCCATGAGACTGCTCCTACTAATAAAAGTTTAAATTATTTTTGAAGAACTTATTCTACTGAATTCGTTACTTCGTGCTAAAATAATGGACTCCATCATTCAACAGCAATTACAGTATGTTTACCCTTTTTCTTGTTATTTTTCTAATCTATAGCTAGCGTTCAAAACCATATTCGAAAATACGTTTTCGGATTTTTTTTAATGCTGTTTATTTCATCCTCAACATCGTCTCTACCTTTATGAACTAAGTAGCAGCATTAAAAATTATAACGTACCCCTATCTCTAGAGTTGCATCTGGTATTTGTTTTGCTTTTATACCACTTAGTTGCCCACCCACGTTCATACCAACTGCACCAATTATCTGCGGAGTAATTTCATAATCAACACCTAACTTTAGTTTATAGGAAATAGAACTCAGTATTTTATCTACTACAGATGAACCAGCAGCTTCACCACCTGATTCTGGAGCACCTTGTGTTTCTTCTTCCTTTTCTTTTTCTTCTTGTGAACTATTGTCACCACCATCAACTGTATCACTAACACCAAAGCCAAAAGGTGTTATTTGGAGATATCCTCCTAAACCTCCGCTGACATATAGTTTAACGGGATCAATATCAAGGTCAGGATAGAAGCGGTAGTTTGCCAATAAGCTAGCTCCTATGCTCTTTAATGACTTAATATTACTGAGAACCTCAAGTTCAAATTTAGAGTTTTGGTCATAATGGTAACCAAGAACAACACCAGGTTTCATTTTAAAGCCACCACCCCAACCAGCACCAAAGTTTAAACCTGCATAGTACTTATCTTCTGACTTACTTGCACTATTACTAGCTGCACCTGCTAGAGATGAAGTAAGCAACACAGCCAAAACGCACAATCTCTTTATTTTCATATAACTCCTCATACAAAAAAATATATAATGCATAAGTATATATCCTTTATATTAAAAAAGATATAACTACATGTCAAAAAAAGTATAGCCATAAAATCAGATTATATAAAACGTACTACTCAGGTCTTTTATATAACTATATTTACTATCTTATTTGGTACAGCATATACAGTGCGAACTTTGCTTTGATCGATCTTACTGGACACAGAGTCTATCGCTATTTTCTTCAATTCTTCTTGAGGTAAGTTAATTGCCACCTTGATTGTTGTACGTAATTTTCCATTGATTTGCACTGCTATAGTTACCGTATCGTCAACTAATAATGATTCATCAGCTTTTGGCCAAGGTTGACCTCCTATTTCTTGCCATAGGCTTTCAGCTAGATGTGGTATGAATGGTTCGATTACTCTGATTAATATACATATACCTTCATCAATAAGAGATTTTCCAGTTTTTACGTCTATTTCAGCTATTAAATTCGTCATCTCACGAAATTTTGCCACTACACAGTTTAATCTGCAGTTTTCCAAGTCATCTGTAAGTCCGTGTAAGAGTTTATGAATTTTTTTTCTGTACTCTAGAAGTCCACCCGTAACATTTTCATTATCATAGTGTATATTTACAGGTCTTAGCTGCATGACCATACGCCACAATTTATTTACATAACGAGAACAACCTTCCACGCCATCATCGGACCATTCCATATCTTTCTCCGGAGGAGTGTCGGACAACACAAACAAGCGGGCAGTATCAGCACCATACTTTTCTATGATAAAATTTGGATCAACTGTGTTCTTTTTCGATTTGCTCATTTTCTCGACTTTTCCAACTTGAACCTTAGCTCCTTGTGCAATCAACTCTTTTGCTTCTGCGGGAAATAGCCACTTACCATTTTCGTCTTTATAAGTTGCATGGCAGACCATTCCTTGAGTGATTAAAGTAGAGAAAGGCTCTTTAATATCAAAATAGCCACATTTGGTTAAAGCACGGCAGAAAAATCTTGAATAAAGCAAATGCAGAATTGCATGTTCTATCCCACCTATATAATAATCAACAGGCATAAAACGATTACATGCATCTTTGTCTATTGATTTATCTTCACTACAGAATGCAGCAAAATACCAGGAAGATTCAAAAAAGGTGTCGAATGTATCAGTTTCACGCTCTGCTTGCTTTCCGCACTTTGGACAATCAACAAATTTCCAAGTTGGGTGCTTATCCAGCGGATTGCCACCACTTGTAAATTCTACATCTATTGGTAGAACTACAGGAAGGTCTTTTTCTGGCACTGGAACAGTTCCGCAATCTTTGCAATATATGATAGGTATAGGGCATCCCCAATAACGCTGCCTTGAAACTCCCCAATCGTGCAAACGATAGTTTATTGTTTTTTTGCCTATTTTTTTTTCTTCAAATTTTTTAACTATGGCTTCCTTTGCTTCACTAACCATTAATCCGTTTAAGAATTCGGAGTTAAACATTGTCCCGTCTCCAGTATACGCCTCCTTTGTCATCTGAGTAGCTTGACACTGGGATCCATTGTAAGAATTCTGGTCACGCGCTGGAATGACACCTAAGTGGGCTGAAGAAATAACGGGAATTATCGGCAAATTATATTTCTGTGCAAATTCAAAGTCACGCTGATCATGTGCAGGGCAACCAAAAATCGCGCCTTCCCCATATTCCATCAACACAAAATTCGCTATGTAAAGCGGCAATTCCTTATCAAGAAATGGATGTTTGACGTTTAATCCGGTGTAAACTCCTATTTTTTCATCGTTCTCTCTTTTCGATTTTATTTCCTGGATCCCAGTGTCAAGCACTGGGATGACAACAGAAGAACCATTCTTTAAATCCTGCACAATAGGATGCTCTGCTGCCACTGCACAAAAAGAAGCCCCAAACAAAGTATGAGGATAAGTTGTAAAAACTTTTAATTTCTTATTCAGGCCAACTACTTCAAACTCTATAGTTGCTCCTTCAGATTTTCCTATCCAACGCTCCTGCATTGTTTTGACTTTTTCTGGCCAATTTTTCAAACTTTGCAGGCACTTGAGTAAATCTTCAGCGAAATCAGTAATCTTTAAAAACCATTGGGACAACTTACGTTTTTCAACAACTGCACCTGATCGCCATCCTTTTCCATCAACCACCTGTTCATTTGCAAGCACTGTTTGGTCCACTGGATCCCAGTTAACCCATGATTCTTTTCGATAGGCAAGCCCATGCTTTAAAAAATCCAGGAAAAATTTTTGTTCGTGTTTGTAATAATCAGGCTCACATGTGGAGAGTTCACGCTCCCAATTATAAGAAAGACCTATAGATTTCAACTGTGTACGCATATTATCTATATTCTCTTTTGTCCATGTTTCGGGGCTAATATTGTTATCCCTTGCTGCATTCTCAGCTGGTAATCCAAACGCATCCCAGCCAATTGGATGCAAAACCTCAAATCCATTAGCTCTCTTGTAACGCGCTATCACATCCCCTATTGCATAGTTACGTAAGTGTCCCATATGAATTTTACCAGATGGATATGGAAACATTTCCAACACGTAACACTTTTCTTGTTTACCACTCTTGCTTACAGAAAAATCCCATTTATCTTGATAAAATTTTTCAACACTTTTAAAATCATATTTCATATAAATCCAAATTCAATTACAGTTCATATGCATCAAAGGATCAACCGCTTGGCCATTATGTCGTATTGTGAAACACATCTGTGGATCTTTATCTTGTGTGCTTGATTTACCTGCAGATCCAATTACTTGACCTTGCTTTACTTTATCGCCAATTTCAACATGTATGTTTTTTAAATAGGAGTACACAGTCATGTAATTATCTTTGTGTTCCACTATAATTAAATTCCCATACCATCTCAGCCCTTTGCCTACATATATCACTTTGCCTGGTGCAGAGGAAACTACGTTCGTTCCATTTTGAGCAGCAATTTTTATGCCATCCTTACACATTTCATCAGAAGAGGTAGCTGAACCTTTAACTGGCATTACAAATTTACAATTTACCCCCACATTTTGTGTATTATTGTTATCTTTGTATATCCTATTTATGATGGCTTTTCTACTTTCTTTTTGCACTGAAGGCTCCCTAATTAAATGGTACTCTCTTGTATATTCCAGATCTCTTTTTCCGTAAAATTCTTCGCCTTTAAGCAGCACAGGTGCAGGTTTTTGCAGGCCACAGCCTATTAATATTGCTAATAACATAAGAAATGAGGCTATATGCCACATTTTAAACTCTCACAAAACTCCAAAATTTTAGCGAGACGTAGTGTTTCACGCCTGCTTGTTACTTTCCTCGTTATTTATTTTACTAGTTAAATAGTCCCTCAAATCGGTGAGTTCTTGCAACAAATTCTTTGTGACTTTTATATCATTACCAAATTCTTTTTGCACTCCTTTTATTGTATATCCTTTATCATATAGCATGTATTTTACTTTCTTTATGGCCTCTATACACTTGCGATCATATAGCCTTCTTCCTTTACGCTTTGTAGGCTTAATTTGATGAAATTGACCTTCCCAAAATCTCAAAACATGCTGTTCCAAATGTAGCTCTTCAGCTACTTCCCCAATCGTATAAAATAATTTTTCCTTGTTCATTAATTATTGATTGATTTTTTTATAATTTTTGAAGGCCTAAAAGAAACTGAATTTCTTGCCTGAATCATCACTTTCTCCGATGTATTTGGTATATTTCCTGGTCTTTCCTTCTTTTTCTTAACCAAGAATGTTCCAAATGACGATATTTTTACTATTCCATCCTTTACCAAGCTTGTCTTTATTTCGTCCAATATATCATCTATTATCGAAACAGAGTCTTCCTTTGATAATCCTATTTCTTGGTTTATATCTCCAGCTATCGTTGCCTTAGTTACTGTTGTGTCTTTTGTTGTAACGTGATCCATTATTGATAAATATTACAATACGTAAATATAATATAGCAATCGACTCGAGATTCAGCTACTTTATTTTTTAGAGTATGTCTCTTTTGTTGCATAATTTAAAATACCGGCAACTATCAATATCGCAAATATTGCAAAAAGTGCCATTTTATGATCTGTAAAAAGTGCTAACATTGACACTATAACTCCACTGCCAATAAACATAAATCCATTGATAATGGATGATGATGTGCTGATGTATTTTCGTTTCACAATCTCGCTGCCGACAGTAAAATTAAGCATATGTCCTCCCGCAAAAAACCCGAACATTAACATACAAAAGTACGCAACGTGGACTGTTAAATGGCTGTATAGTAAAATAATAATTGAGACGCCTTGCAATAAAGCAAAAGCAGAAATTACATGTTTCCTATTTTTAAATAAGTTTGAGATTCGATCTGCAATTGGAGCACCAACTGCAAGACCAAGCCATAGTATTGCAGTTGCTATACCTGACTCCATTGCATTGAGTTCTGAGTTGCCCAGTAACCTTGGAGCCCACAAGGTATTAAGTGCTAAAAATGTTCCAAAAGTAATAGCACCCACCACTGAAGTTATCCAGATATCTCTTAATTTTAGCACTGTTAATATAGAGCACATTACTGTCTTCATAGAGCTTTTTATTGTGCGCTTTTCTGAGCTGCTTTCCGGAAGTGTGTTTGGACAAAAAAGCGTAAGTACAAATATCAACACACCAAATAGTATTATGCATACAATCAGATTTTTCCAATATGCATCTTCGGCAAGCAAGTTAGAGAACAGTATTTGAATTACCAAAGCAGAAAGGCTTGAAATTGTCTGCACTAGTGAAAACATTAGTCCAAATTGGGCAGCGGAAAAACATATGCTACTTGTGTGAGCAGCACCAATAAAACCAAATGATGCTCCAGTTGCAATCAACACTTGAGACAAAATCAAATGGGAGAAATTGTCACTATTAATAAGGACAAAAAACCCCAAGATCATAGTTGATAACGAGAAAAAATAAATTTTTTTACTGGAAAAAACATTAAACGTTGCTCCACTAAAAAATTGTAAGATGGCGAAAGTCCAAGTATATACTGAATTAGCCAGTGCAACTTGCGCGATTGTAAGTCCAAGTTCCTTTTCGAGATTTACACTTATAAAGGTATAAATTATCTGCATGTTGCTGAATATAACAACCAAGTTACTAATCAGCCAAATGAACCAAGCCTTAGCTCTGCTTTCCATAAGATTTATTTTTATAAGTAATCTATTAGAAATTTAACACTAAGTCTCTTTTTAAGCTATTGTTTCCTGACTACTGTTATAGCTAACCCAAAAAACGGTTTCCCTACGTCATGCCGCCGCGGTATCTCTTAGCCGCTAACAAGCAGCGGGATGACGATTGTCAGGGTGTCATCCTAGCGCCCCTATGATGTCATCCGAGTAGCCAACACTGGTTTCCATCCAAGACGGTGTCATTCCAGTGCTTGACACTGGAATGGCTTTGTTGCATCGCTCTTCGGATAGTAGGTAACGTACAATAAATTCATGAAGCTATCTCAAACTTAGCCATGCCTATTTCAGTAAATTTGTTAAGCAAATAACACTTGAGTAGCAGTTCCTTCTCACGATTAATTTCAGATTTGCTCCTAAAACTAAACCCAAATATTCGCTTCAACCTTGAGAAAAATCCTTCAATATACGATCTTTTTCCGTAATTTACTTCTTCTTTCCATCTTTTTATACCATTCTCACCATGTAATTTCATTAACTGAATAGCGGCATTTCTATCAAGCATATAATCCAATTTTGGATGCTCTGCTGCGTTGTTTTTCGGAGGAATTTTCGTTTTTATACCATATTGATTACACAGCTTATAGAGCTTTTCTCTGTCATATGCCCTATCTGCATATAGTACTTTTATGACATACTGAAAATCGACTTCTTTTAGCAAATCACAAGCTCCATAGTGATCAGAGTAGACACCGTTACTGTATTTTACAGCTATGGCTTTTTTGCTGTTTGTATTCAACATTACATGCAATTTTCTTGTCTGTTCATAGCTGCGATACTTTCTATCTTCGCTATTTTCTTTGCTATGACCAGAAGTGTTGTTGTATATACTAATTCCTGTACTGTCTATAGCAATTTCGATATCTTCCATATTATTTTCTGCAATCATTGATCTTAATATTGAGTTTCTTAAACCTTCTTGATGATTGTGAATAGCTGATAACTTGCAAATTTTTCCCAATTTGCTCAAGGTATCCTGCTATAAACCCAACTGTTTGCCTCAGGCCTATTCTAAATAAACAAGTTATTATGTGCACCAAAATTACAACTTTATCGCTATAAATATTGTTGCCACCTGGTATTTTTGGACCATTCTCGTACCACTTTTCTATGGCTTCGTTGATATAATGAAAAATATTTCCTCTTTTTTCTAGAAATTTGTTATATTCGCTATGGTTACTGACCCTCATTTTTTGTGGCATATTTTTTCTTTCAAGGTTAAATGGCTATTTTATAATGAATTTTGTCAGTAGCCACCAGATTTTTCAGTTGCTATGCAACAAAGCCCACTGGAATCCAGACTTTAATTGTTATACTTGTAAATAATCTGGTGAAAATAAACGTTCATCTCAAAATGCAGTATTTTTGTTGAAATAGCTCAACTGGATCCCAGTGTCTGGGCACTGGGATGACACCATAGGAGGCTACTTGGGTGACAAAAAAAGGAGCACTGGGATGACAGCAGTCCTACGTCATACCGCCGCGGTATCTCTAGATCCCGCTAACAAGCAGCGGGATGACGAGCTTATCGTCACGCCGCCACGAACCGTCATACCGCGATTCATTCGCGGTATCTCAGCCGCTAACAAGTAGCGGGATGACGGTTGTCAGGGTGTCATGAAAGTAGCTGACACTGGAATCCAGAAAAAAAGAAATATGTATCAGCTACTTTCATTTGCTGCGCCTCGAAAATAAACGTTCATGTAGCTAAGCCATAAATCCAGTATAAAGACCTTTAATCATTGGCTTCGTAGTACTTCTCAACCAACTTATTAAGTAACCTTACACCAAAACCTACTGCTCCTCTTGGACAAATGTCAGTACCTTTCTCGTGCCAAGCAGTGCCTGCGATATCTAAATGTGCCCAGCAAGTTTCATTCACAAAACGCTGTAAAAACTGTGCAGCCATTATGCTATCTCCACCAGAGCCTGCAGGAGCGATGTTTTGAACATCAGCAATCGGTGAATCAATAATTTTGTCATAAGTTTCATTCATAGGAAAACGCCATAACTTCTCATTTACTTCATTTCCTGCATCAATCAGACGGTTTGCTAATTCATCATTATTTGAAAAAAGACCAGCATATTCGTTATTTCCAAGTGCAACCACTATAGCACCAGTTAAAGTTGCAAGATCAATCATAAATTTTGGTGAGAATCTATCTTGCGTATACCATAAAGCATCTGCAAGTATGAGCCTTCCTTCTGCATCGGTGTTCAACACTTCTATTGTTTGTCCAGACATTGAAGTTACTACATCACTTGGTCTTTGAGCATTACCACCCACTGCATTTTCTGCAAGTGCGACCACGCCAATTGCATTTACTTTTGCTTTTCGTCCTGCTAAAGCATGCATCACCCCAACCACAGTAGCAGAGCCTGCCATGTCATATTTCATCGACTCCATACCACGTGAAGGTTTGAGTGATACTCCACCAGTGTCAAACGTTATACCTTTACCAACAAAAGCTATAGGCTTTTGTTCTTTAGAAGCCCCATTCCATTTTATCACTACTAATTTTGGTTCTTTACTACTTCCTTGTGCAACTCCAAGCAAGGCTCCCATTTTTTTCTCTTCCATCTGCTTTTTATCAAGCACCTCGATTTCAAGGCCAAGCTTAGTAAGTTCTTTTTTTATATGATCAGCATAGGATTCTGGATATAGAATGTTAGGAGGCTCTGTTATAAAAGAGCGCGCAAGGAATATACTCTCACCTTCTTGCCTTAAGTGCTCAAATGATCTTTCAGCATTACTTAATTGTTCATCTTTTACTAATACGGTAATCTCCTCTACCTCTGTAATTTTCTCATCCTTTTTAGTTTTATACTTATCAAACTCAAAACTACGCAGAAACGCACCATATGCAACATTTGCTGCACTACCTTCGATTAAAACCGCTGCTTTTTTAATTTTTAATCTACTTAGCTCACAATATATTTTACCACCAATATTTAATTCTTTATTTTCATTCCATTCATCCTTCTTACCCAGTCCAACAACTATAACATTTTTTTCTTCTGGCAAAGCAGTAGAGAAAAATTCACCAAAACTTCCATTGAAATCGCTAAATTGCTTTATATTATCTATGACCTGTTTTCCTTGCAAAACTCCGCCATCATTTACGGTTTCGTTGTCTTCAAATAAACCCATTACTATTGTTTTAAAATCGGGCGAAATTTTAGAAATTGTTATTTTCATTGCTGGTATCTCCGTTGCAAATAATTGTAAACTGTACATAAAACATAGCAAAAACATCAGTAAGATATTTTTCATATACATCCTAAGTACAATAACACTTAAGTTTACTATGGACTCCCTTACATGCAAGGTTTTTTATCTTTTATTAGAGAACTTATTATATCCGCCCAAGGTAATGTTAAACGTATAGGTTTTTATGACCTGATCACTGTAAGTAAATGGTGTTATGAGAAGGCTTGCAAGCCCATTACTAACAAAATCTTCAAGAACAGGATCAGCGCAATTATCGCAATTATGGTCAGCAAAAAACATTTGCGTTGTGAATTCCGGAAAATCCGGATGTTGAACTAGAAAGTTGATATGTGGAGCTCTATCACCAATTTTACCAGGTGCTATCGTAATAAAATTATAATAGCCAAGATTATTCACTACAAACCTTCCTGATCCAGCAAAATTCGGATCATCCTCTATATTCTTATCGTAATGGTTCACGCCGCGTGAATTCGCGTGCCATATAGAAACTACAGCATTTTGTATTGGTAAACAGTTTATATCAGTAATTCTACCCACTATGTGTATTAATTCTCCTGTTGCACTATTTGGAGAACCAGGTTTCCTTCTTAAATTGTTTGAAGAGCTAAAATTTTTTGGCCTTGCATCAAGGTCATATATTTCTGGAGTTTCAATGCAGTTGAGCAAAACAGGATCAGCTGCAAATAGCGGCAAACTGAATACCATTTGTACTAAAAACGCTAATAAGATATTTTTCACATTCATTTCATTTATAATAGACTTCTTGCATAACCATATAACAAACTTTTATTGGAAATAGAAACGAAAAAACTTGCTTGACACCCTTCGCCAGCCCCCTTATCATGAAACTGAAGGTATTCAGTTATATTCATCTGTGCAGATTAAACAGCAAGAAAACAACGTAGTTGGCGTCTTATTTTTAATTTTTTGCACTATGTGCACCTTATGTCTTCACAATATTTCTAGGTTTTTACCTACACAAGCTGAAACGCGCTATTTAAAACATTAAAAAACGCCAACTTAAAAAATGGATAGTGAATAACTAGCTACCCTAGGGTTTCTTTTGCCTTTTTTTCTGTTTAGTAAATTGTATCCGTTCAGCGGAGTGGTAGAATAAGGTAGACAAAGCAAGATAATAAAGATAATCATAGAGCAAAAGTGAGGTAATGTGGTAAACCTTTGAGAACTTTGCAAAAATTTACAGCAAAAAATAGAAAAACTGAAAGCAGAGATAGAAAACTTAAAAGCAGAAAATAAAGCTTTAAAGATAGAGAACGCTGAATTAAAGGAAAGGCTCGGTTTAAATTCAAAAAACTCATCCCTGCCCAGCTCAAAAGAGCTATACAAAATAAAAAAGGACAAGCCAAAAAGCGAAAGGAATGTTGGCGATCAGGTTGGGCATAAAGGAAATTTTCATGCCACAATGGAAGCGGATAAAGTAGTAAAAATAGAGTTGCCTAATATTTGCGAATGCGGAGGAGAGCTTGTAATATGCGAAAAACCTTATGTTCACCAAAAAGTTGATCTTCCGGAAATTAGGCCTTATGTAGTAATTGGAACATGGTCGTTGTTGGAGATGCAGAAAAAGAAAAAGTAGCAAGTTACCAGAAGGTGTTACGCCAGATACATTTGGTCCAAGGGTTAAGTCTATAATTGCAGCACTCAGCGGATTTTACAAAAACTCAAAGCGTGAAGTGGCTAGTATCATAAATGACATTTTTAATTTGAACATAAGTGTTGGCAGCATATCAAATCTTACTATTACCCACAAATATGAGGTTCGTGAGCAAGTCGCCATCCTTCTGCTAAATCAAAGAGACGTTTATATCCTTTCCAAAGAGTAATTGGTCCTGGTTTTGGGTCATTTTTTCTTGCTAAATGGCCTCCAAGTTCATGAAACAGCTTCTTTTATGTTGGGAACTACACTTGGACATGGTTTTCTGTGTATTTTAACGTATAAAACTTTCCATTCTTCTTCAGCTAATAAAGTAGTACATGGTAATGTTGGGTTAGTTCTTGCAATTGATGTAATAAAGAAGATCCTCCAAGCAATAATACTCACAACTGTTAGATATCTCATTAGTCTTTCTGCTATTCCAAGCCTACATTCTTCAACTTTGAGACCGAATTTAAAATTTTATGTAATATCTCTATTTTCCATCTAAGGCAATAGCAGAAAAAGCACCAATAATAAAGTTAGCCTACGATGAATTAGACAGGTTTAGCTGGAATGAAAAAGATTTAGTAGCATATGAAGAAAGAATAATGGATCTACGTAAGGAAGAAGCCATTCTTGAATACAAACTTGAGGAAGGTATAGAGAAAGGAAAAATCGAAGTTGCAAAAAATTTACTTAAAGCTGGTGTATCTGTTAATTTAATAGCTGAATCCACTGGCCTTTCTCAAGCTGAAATTGTACAGCTTAAGCAAGAAGTGGCCTAAGTATCACGGTTTTTAGGGCTTTTTTAGCTCGGCAGTGGTCTGAAAAGTCCATTTTTCACTTTATAAAATGTTTATATTTTACCACCTACTTTATTTGAATAAGTTCTTCTGCCACACTCTGAACGGATATTTGAATCAGGCTCAAGTTGACAAGTAGATGTTATCTTGTTATAATAAGTAAGTAAGTATTTATTAATTTAATCTTAACTTAAGAGGGTATTTATGGTAGCAAGTGATAGTGTTTTAAAAAGGTATGCGTTAGCCTATATAAAGAAATCTGGTAGTAACAGTGATGTTAAAGAGTTTTTACAATTTTGTAATACGCAAAATACCACAAATTGGAGTGAGGAGAATTTTAAAAATGCGTATGAAAAATTTACACATCCAAATTCAAGCAATAGGCACGATACAGGAAGCAGAAATGATCAATATAACGCAGGGAATAACGCACAACCTACAGGCTCTCAGATTACACATATACATGTACACAATAGAGGTTTAGACTTTTGGGATTATTTGCTATTACAATGCTGGATGGATTCTTTATTCGGTGGACGTGGTCACACTACGGTTAATAATATAACGAATATTAACAATGGTAATACCACTCATCAAGGGAGAAAAGAGAATAAAAAAGAATCAGAAGACAGTAGAAAGCTATTAGCTTTGGGTATAGTAGCTGCAGTTGTGTGTGTTGCTTTCCATGCTGGTATGTGTTTTTGGTATAACAGCAGCAGAAAAGTGGCTAGAAAAGAAGAAAAAATAGATTACCTGGATAGTAAATTTAAAACGTTCAGAAATATAGAATTTGCGGTTGGCGTTATTTCTTTGGCAGCTTTGGTAGCTTGTGCTGTTTACCCAGTCTTACCAGTGTGGGGTTTAGCTATCCTTGGCGTTAATTCTCTCGTATGTTTTGCTGGTGGTTTAGCTTTTCATATGAAGCATGAGGAAGAATCAGAAAATATCGAGAAAGCTAAAGGAGCGGTAGATAGCTGTCTTAGACAAGGGCATGGTTATGGAGATCCTTCTCGTTATGATGCACCACCTCCTTACTTTTCTCAAGATCCTAATACTACTCCAACTGCTCCTCCTTGTAGTGAATTTGATAATCCTAATGCGAAACGGCAGTCTGAGAATTGTGAGGGGTTCACGTATGATAGAAATGAATAGTTTTATTTTTAGCCAAATTAATTGAATCAAGCTACAAAACCTGCTAAAGTTAACTTTGTGAAAGCACCCTTAGCTCAGTTGGATTAGAGCATTTGACTACGGATCAAAAGGTCGGGCGTTCAAGTCGCTCAGGGTGCACCACATTTTATAGGAAACAGAAGTCATACTTGAAATTAATATATGTAATACCTATCTTTAAGGGTTAAGCACTAAACTATTATATATGAGCAAAAAAGACTACTATGATCTGCTGGAAGTAGGCAGAAATGCCAGTATTGATGAGATAAAAAAAGCGTATAAAAAATTAGCATTAAAATATCATCCTGATAGAAATCCTGGCAATCAAGAAGCAGAGGAAAAATTTAAAGAAGTAACAGCTGCATATGAAGTTCTGTCTGACTCTGAGAAAAGGGCAGGCTATGACCGTTATGGCCACGAAGGTGCTTCTGGTGGATTTCAAGGCTTTAGCTCTGCAGGAGATTTTAGCGACATATTCAATGACTTCTTTGGTGGAGGATTCGGTGGTGGTGCAAGTAGATCGAGAGCAAAAAGAAGTACAACAGGAGTATCTGGAGCAGACCTACGTTATGATCTTGAAATTACCTTAGAAGATGCATTTAAAGGAATACAAGCGCCTATACATTATGTGACAAATGTAAAATGTGATACATGCCAAGGCACAGGTGGCGAAGGAGCAATTAAACCAGTTCAGTGCCACACATGCCAGGGAAGCGGTAGGATTAGAACTCAACAAGGCTTTTTTACCATCGAAAGAACATGTACTACATGCTATGGGGAAGGAGAAATAATACAAAACAAATGTAAGAAATGTGGTGGAAGTGGACGTAGAAGAGATGAAGTAAATATATCCGTTTCAATTCCAAAAGGCATAGAAGAAGGAGCTAAGGTAAGGATAAGTGGTAAAGGAGAAGCTGGAACAAAAGGTGGAAAAAGTGGAGATTTATACGTATACGTGAAAATAATTTTCCATAAAATCTTTGCTAGAAATAAAGCAGATTTACACTGTAAAGTGCCTATAAGAATGACACTAGCAGTGCTTGGTGGTGAAATCGATATTCAATCAATTGATGGAGCTAAAATAAAAGTAAAGGTCCCTGAAGGCACTCAAACTGGTACCAAACTACGTTGTAGGGAAAAGGGTATGCCATATATGAACTCACATGCTCGTGGTGATTTATACGTACAGGTAATAGTTGAGACTTTAAATCCAAAAAATTTAACTAAAAAGCAAATTGAACTATTAAAAGCGCTTGAAGAAGAGGAAAATGCAAGTGTACAACAGCAATCTGAAGGGTTTTTTAGTAAAGTAAAAAAAAAATAAGAAATCTGCTAAATGACATAAAGGGGTAACTGTTTACGGGTTTTCATTTAATCCTGCAATTCTTTGACCTTATTAATGGAAAACTTAACAATAGTGTTATTATTAGCCAACAGAAACTTCTTAGTTCCTTAAAACTATGTAAAAGCAATAAATTTCTTTATTTAAGGTCGAAGTTTTGCTATTCTCAGGTTTTAATAATTTAAATTTAATGAATATAAACAAAAATGAGTTTTTATTTCTTCCGCTTGGGGGAGTAGGAAGAATCGGGATGAATGTTAGCCTATATCATTACCAAGGTAAGTGGATTATGATCGACCTTGGTGTTGGTTTTGCAGATGAAACTATGCCAGGTGTTGAGCTGCTCATTGCTGATATAGATTTTATTGCTCAAAGAAAAAAAGATTTACTTGGAATAATAATTACACATGCACATGAGGACCACTGCGGTGCAGTGCCCCACTTGTGGGAAGAGTTGCAGTGCTCCATATATACAACAAAGTTTACGGTTAATTTTCTTAAAGAGAAACTAAAAGAATTTCGATTGGAAGGTATAGTGCCTGTGAAAGAGGTAGACATAAATGGCAGCATAAATTTGGGTCCTTTTACCGTCGAGTTTATAAATGTAACTCATTCAATTCCTGAGGCAAATTCAATATTAATTAGCACTGAAATGGGTAGTGCACTCCATACCGGAGACTGGAAATTTGATCCAAAACCTGTTGTTGGATTAACTTCTAATATGGAGCGTCTAAAAGAAATTGGCGATAAAGGTGACCTGCTTGCAGCAATTTGCGATTCAACCAATATATTAAGCAAGCATCACCCTGAGTCAGAAGGTGAAATTTATAATAATATTTATAACATAATAAAGCGGTCTAAAAAATTAGTTGCTGTTTCGCTATTCGCTTCAAATGTGGCACGAATTGAAACGATAAGCCAAGCTGCAAAAGCACTAAATAGAAAAGTAGTTTTACTTGGTAGATCTTTATGGAGAATAGTGAAAGTTGCGCAAGATAGTGGTTATTTAACTGATTCTCCTCAGTTTCTTGAAGCAAAGGAAGCAGTAAATTTTCCAAGGGAAGAACTGGTGCTACTTTGCACAGGTTGTCAAGGTGAGCCACTGGCAGCTACCGCAAGACTTGCTGCTAAGAGTCATCAAGCATTTAAAATGCAGCAAGGTGATACCATGATCTTTTCGTCAAAAATCATTCCTGGAAATGAAACTCGTGCGCACAACATGCTCAATGCCTTTATTGAGATGGGGGTAGAAGTTATTACTGAAAAAACAGAGCATGTTCATGCTTCTGGGCATCCAACAAGAGAAGAGCTAAAGGAAATGTATTCTTTAATAAAACCGAAGATGTCTATTCCAGTTCACGGCGAATATATTCACACGCATGCACATGTAAAATTTGCTAAAGAGTGCGGTGTGGCAAAAGCAATAATGATTGCACCAGGTGATATTGTTAATTTGGAGAACGGAGAAAAGGTTGATTCAATTGATGTTGACTACTTTGGTATTGATGGTATGTTGCTACGTCATCCGGAGAGCAGTGTTATAAAAATGCGTAAAAGAATGAGAGATGCCGGAGTTATTGTGGTAACAGCAGTTGTAAACAAGAAAAATAAATTGCTTGCTAAACCAAAAGTATTTGTACCTGGTGTTTTTGAAGTGCTAGAAGATGCAGCTACCATACAGAAAATTGTCAAGAAAGTTGAGTCGTTGTTTAGTTTGCAGCCAACAAAAAAAATTAAAAATAAGATTGAAAGTTCAATATTGAGTATCTTAAAGGAATATTTACTAAAAAGACCTATAATTGAGGTTCAGATAGAACAGGTATGAAATGAATGAAGCTATTCGTTCATCTGGTGTTATTTATTTCGTTATTTATTCCTTATTTTACAAAAGCTGCTTTATATGTTGATATAAAAAAAAGCAGTGTTGGTAACATTGGTCTTGTTGTATCTAAATGTACATGTAAAACAGCGTTGGAAAGCGAATTAAGCGAAAATATTGCAAAGGTAATAGGAACAAATTTATCTAATTGTGGCTTATTTAATGTAAAACGTGGCGCGGAAGCTGAATCTAAATCTTGGAAAAGCGATACTGTAGTCACAGTAAGTTTAAGCGAAATATCTGGTAGTGCATTAGAGCTATCATTTCGTTTATTTGACGCTTTTACAAAAAGAGAATTACTTACTCAGTCAGTTGTTTTTCCAGCAAAAGACTGGAGAAAAATTGGTCACCTCGTTTCGGATGTGATACATGATAGATTGATTGGTGAGAAAGGGCACTTCAACACAAAAATCACGTATATCGCTGAAGAAAAAGATAGCAACTACAGATCTGTGCGTAAAATTGCTGTGATGAATCAAGATGGAAGTAATATAAAATACTTAACAAATGGCGATAGATTTGTGTCAACACCGAGATTCTCACCAAATGGAAAGGGTATTGTTTATATCTCGTACGCAAATGGTAAAAGTTATATAATATTAAAAAATTTAAAAGATAACACTGAATCAATAATCAGCGCATTTGAAGGAGTTGTTTCTGCACCAAGATTTTCTCCTGATGGTAAATCTCTTTTAATTTCCCACTCATTGGGTGGTGAAACGAATATATTATCTTTAGATTTAAGTAGTAAACGGACAGAAAAAATTACTAAAGGTTCAGCTATAAGCACTTCTCCCTCTTTTTCTCCAGATCAAAAGTATATGGCTTTTAGTTCTGATATAAGTGGGAGTCAGCAACTGTACGTTATCGATTTTACTAACAAAAGTAAAAAACCTAAAAGAATTAGTTTTGGAAGTGGAAGATATGCTACGCCTGTTTGGTCGCCAAAAGGAGATCTGATAGCTTTTACAAAGATTCAGTCAGGAAAATTTTACATAGGAGTTATGAAGCCAGATGGCAAAGAAGAACGTCTGCTTTCAGAGGGGCATAAAATTGAATCCCCGGCATGGCTACCAAATGGTAGAGAAATCATTTTTACAAGAACAGAATCACCAAGCAACTCTAAACTATATTTAGTAGACTTAGTAAAGAAAAATCAAAAAATGGTTTCCACTCCCACAAATGCTTCTTTACCGGATTGGTCTTATTTTTGAAAGTAGATCTATTATAGGTTTGATATGAGCCTTATTTTACTTTAATCGCTTATAACCTTTGGCACTACAAAATACCCATGCTCAGGTTTTGTATTGGACAATATCTCTTCTTTAATATTTTGAGAATTTATAACATCATCGCGTACATGAATGTCCTTGTCTATACTGCCATAACGCATAGGAGAAACACCTTCAGTATTAACTTGCAATAAAGTATCGTGTATCCAATCCAGCATTGTCAGTTCTTTGGAGTAGTGATCAATCTCGTCATTTGATAACTTAATCCTTACAAGCTGTGCAATTTTAAGCATTTCTTCCTTGGTAATTGTTATTTTTCTCTTATTTGCAAATTCTATTAGTGAAGTAATAACGTCTTCTGTTGACTTAGCTGGCATCTTTACCTCCTTGGATAAAGTGAGTTAAAATATCTACGACCGAAACAACTTCTATTTTACCAGTTTTTTCAAATTTGTGAAGTATGGTATCCGTAATCACTAATTTATCTAAAGAAGAGGAAGAGATTTTCTCAACTGCACTTCCTGAAAGCACACCGTGTGTGATGCATGAAGTTACGGACTTTGCTCCGTAACTTTTTAAAGCAAGAGCTGCATTACACAATGTTCCACCAGAGTCAACTATATCATCAACAATGACACAATTTTTGTTTGCAACTTCTCCTATTATGTTCATTACTTGAGATGTGCCTGCTTTCTCCCTATATTTATCTACTACAATAATCTTATCACTTAACCCTATCTTGTACTTTTCCTCTAAAGTCTTTGCAAAAGCACGTGCTCTACCAATTGCTCCAACATCAGGTGCAACAATTGCCAAATTTTCCGTGTGTATAGAGTCAACAAATGCTTCAAAGCAGTTCAAATTAGTTATCGGTACATCAAAGAATCCTTCAATTTGACTTGAGTGCAAATCAATAACTGCAACACTACTTGCACCTGCAGTTTGAATAAGATTTGCAACTAATTTGGCACTTAAAGCAGACTGCACATTATTGTTCTTGATAATTCTATCTTGCCTGCTATATCCATAATAAGGGATAATTACTACTATCCTTTTGGCTCCTAATCTATTTACTGCATCAATTATGAGCAGAAGCTCCATAAGGTTATCATTCACAGGGGGAGAAAGAGATTGTATTATATATACTTCTTGATTATATAGATCATTTGCTACTTCTACATTTACCTCGCCATCGGTAAACTTTGATATCCAAGCAGAGGATGGTTGAACATCTAGCCGGTTAACTACTGATTCCCCTAATTCCTTACTAGCATTACCTATTATTATCTTCATAACGCACTAATTGAGTTTTTAAGATTATACAGAAATTGTGAAATAATTGAAATGTAAGTGTCTTTATCTAGCATTCTTGTCGGTGAATTAGGTACCTCTTGTACAATGACCTGTCATTTTCACGCGTTGTTTCAATATACAGACCCAAATTGAAACAACTATACAAAATCCTGCTTATGTTTCAAGATAAATGACTTTAATGAAATATAATTTATCTAGTCATTTGTATCTGCTAAGAGGTTGTCCGGAAACTAGTAAATTCAAGCATATTCCCTCTTTAACATAACCCTACTCATAGCTAGGTATATGAAATTCTCAGTGGATGTTGTGAGTAAATCATACTCCTTCGATAGCCTTCTATTCCTATTAACCCAAGCAAAAGTCCTTTCTACAACCCATCTTCTTGGCTGTACTTTAAACCCTTGTTCTCTTGTTGGTAGTAGCTCAGGTGGCGTATCTTTGTGCACCCAAAATCTACATGGAGGCCTTGTAACAATTTCAATATCTATGTCATATTCTTCCTTTATGTGATTCTTTAAATTTCTTCCTTGGTATCCCATGTCAGCCCACATTTTTTTAACTTTAGTATATTTTGTTCTCATATTGTTTAATGCTATTTTAATACCATCTCTATCATTTTCGTTAGCAGCGCCTACGTAACAACCTAGTATAAAACCCTGAGTGTCTGTAATTATATGCCTTTTTCTACCCTTTACTTTTTTACTTCCATCATAGCCTTTGATCCCCCCTTTTCTGTAGTCTTTACAGATTGACTATCTACTATACAGGCACTCGGCTGCTCATTCCTTCCTATTTTTCTTCTACTATATTTTGTAATTTCATAATTCATTTTCTCAAAAATTCCCTGCTTCTTCCATTGCCTGAACTGCTCATACACAGTCTTCCATAGCGGAAAATCATTTGGTAAATACCGCCATTGACACCCTGTACGCAATACATAGAAAATTGCTTCTAATATTTCTCTTTTGCTATACTTTGGCGGCCTTCCTCCTTTCTTGTATGATACTCTGAAGCGTTTTTCTATTCTTGCCCATTCCCTTTCGCTTAGATCTGTTGGATACTTTTTTCTCATCTTTACCCCGTACTAATACCAATTCCCATTACAGGGCAAACAGATGGACAATGATGGAAGAAAAGCCATACTGAAGTAAGTAAAATAGCGAGGTTTAAATGGCATTAAGATCAAAATTATTGGATGAAAAAGTAGTAGAATCAGCAAAAGAAATGCTGAAGAAAGTAAGGAATAATGCATATGTTTCAAAAAAACTAAATGCTGTAATTGCAGCAAAAAAGTACAGTATAACGGCTGTAGCAAAAATATATTGCATTTCAAGAAGCGCACTAACTTCGTGGGTAAAACTCTTGAAAATTGGCAGAGAAGAAAAACTGTTTGCTCCTTCACAACGTCGTAGAAAAACTAAATTAAATCAGGCTCAACTACAGCAAATTGAAGAGTGGATAGAAGAAAATCCTAATATCACCATTAAAGAAATGAGAATAAGAATCCAGGAAAAGTTCGGATTAAATATCAGCAAATCTACAGTACACCGCCATATGCAAAAGATGAAATTCTCATATATTACACCAAGACCAGTTCATAATGGACAAGATAAAAGCAAACAAGAGGAATTCAAAAAAAAATCTCAATGGAGCTATTAGCAAGTATCCAGAAAAAGAGCTATTTTTCTTTGATGAATCACGGTTTGGCACACATTCAAAAGTTGGACATGGGTGGTTTAAAAAGGGGATTAGAACACAGGTTAAAACAAAATTAGGTAGGCAAAATTTCTATCTCTATAGTGCAGTTAATCCTAGAAATGGAGAGAGTTCTAGCTTATTTGCACCAAATGTCAACACTGATTGCATGAACATATTTCTTGAGCAAATTTCGCAATATCTAGAAACACGAGAGGCTTTTCTCGTTATGGACTGTGCTAGTTGGCATAGGTCAAAAAATTTAAAGGTACCTAAAAATATCGACATTATATACCTACCTCCATACTCACCTGAGCTAAATCCTGTTGAGAGGCTTTGGTTATATATAAAACAGAACATTTTGCGCAATAAAATATACGATACAATTGCTCTACTTGAGGGTGCTTTGTGCAAATTTATTACTTCTCTTGCCAGCTCCACAATTAAACAACTCTGCAATGTTTCCTATTTGACTGGACAACAATGAGAATTGGTATAACATACTACACTTCCCATTGTAGAGCCTCTGCAACTTACTGAAATTTATAATCGCTTTATAAAAAGCTTTATACTCTTTGCTTAATTGGAGGCGCTACCTCTGCACTTTCTGCTCTGTCTAGGGTACTACTTGGTTTTTCTGCAGTAATTTTTTGAATGCTACCATCTACCTTATTCTTGATATCTGCTCCATATGATCTTAATACTTCAATAGCTTTCTCGTTTCCACTATTCAGCGCAATATCCAAAGCATCCATTCCATCATTATTTTTGTGGTTGATAAAATTCTCTAACTCAAAGATTTTTATATATTGCTCAATGATGAATTCTACCACTTTTCCAGGGCAATTATTAGCGGCAGGAAAGAGTACTGCATTGTTATTATTGTCTTTCTTTGTTACATCTGCTTTGAGCTTGTCTATCAAATACTTGATAATTTCTATTCTGCTATCATCTTCTGCTTCAGTGCACTGCCTAGCAGCTAAAAACAGAGCTGTTCGCCCATTATTGTCCACATCTTCAATATCTTGTCCCTTATCAATTAAGGCTTGTATTATATTTTTGTTCCCATATAAAGCAGCAAAGTGAAGAGGAGTATACCCTTCGGTACTTTCTCTTTCATTAATCAATGCACCATGGCTAGCTAGTAATTCTATAAATTCTGGCGTATTTGCAAAAACTGCAAAGTGCATTGGTGTTAGATCATCTTTACCATGATTTTGAGTTTTTGCATTAACGTTTGCTCCATTTTTTATCAGCAATTTTGCTATTTCTAATTGTTTGCGTCCGATGGCAATATGCAGTGGCGTACGATTGCGTTCATAATGATCATTGACGTTTGTGCCACATTTTATTAGTAGTTCTGCAGCTTCAATATTACCTTCCTGAATTGCAACGTATAAGGAAGCATATCCATCTTTTGTTTCCTCTGTCATACGAAATTGCGAACATGTTAGTTCATATATTATTAAGGATTATTATTAAGTTTTTATTAATACAATATTAATGTAGCGGGATGACGAGCTTATCGTCATCCCGCCGCGGTATCTCTAGATCCCGCTAACAAGCAGCGGGATGAAGGTTTTTCAAATTATCGTAAGTCAGTTTAGCTATAGCTACAAGTTTCATTCTTCCCTTACAAATAACTTTACTGCGTCCTTTTTTCGGATTCAGAATTAGCAAGAAACGTTCTTGTAAGGTGGTCTACTAAAATTTTGCTTTATAAAACAATGTCTGAACTATGCAATTAATACATTATCAACACAACTGATTCATAAAAGCAAATATTATAACCACGAAGAGAGAAAATGTTATGCTTAGTTTAATAAGAAAGACCTTGAGAAAAAAAATGACTCATCAGGTAAACGATTCGAAATTGAAAGAGAAAGATGAAAAAAGTATTTTAAAATTAGCATCAAAAATAAAAGGCAAAAAAAGTAGCATTGCTGAAGAACTAGAAAAAATATCTAAAAAGGAAAAACAAAGGATTCTTACTACGGAAGTAAGCAAACATCGGGGTAAAGAACCAACTATTATATCACTTGCTTATGCTATACTACGTAAAGATAGTATAGCTGTTGAGAAAATGTTAAGAGTAGCTAAAGAAAACGGTATTCTGAAAGACATTCTTGACGCAACAACAACTATAAAATATCCAGGTGGTCGGAGAGCAACTGTTACACCACTTGCTTATGCTATACTATATGAAGATAGTATAGCTATTGAAGAAATTTTAAAAGTCTCTAAGGAGAACGGTATTCTGAAAGATATTCTTAACACAACAGCAACTATAAGATATCCAGATAACAAGGAAGTGACTTACGCGCCACTTGCTTATGCTATGTTCTGGAAGGATAGCAAAGCTATTAAAGAAATTCTAGTAGCAGCTGAAGAGAACAGTATTCTGAAAGATATTCTTAACACAACAACAACCATGAAATATCTAGACCGGGAAGTGACTTACACACCACTTGCTTATGTTATACTACGTAGAGATAGTATAGCTGTTGAGAAAGTGTTAAGAGTAGCTAAAGAAAACGGTATTCTGAGAGATATTCTTGACACAACAATAACTATAAAACATTTAGATAGCCGGGAAGTGACTTAGATGTATGGTCCCAGAGTGTGATGGTGTGGATTTAGTATAAATAATTCTGGAGACTGTGTCCACTGATAACATATAAATTCATAAGGAGTAAGACCCTTAAGAGTTTTGAGTCTCTTTGCATAATTATAAGCCATAACAAAGTTATAAAGGTGTTCTTTAAGTTGCTGGTGCGATTGATAGTAATACTTCTTAACTGTAGCATCCTTTAAAGTTTTATTCATACGCTCGACTTGCCCATTCGTCCAAGGATGGCTAACTTTTGTCAAACGATGTTCAATAACATTCTCTTCGCAAACTCTATCAAATATATGTTGGAAAGCATACTTATGACGCTTCTGGTTTGTAAATTGTATACCGTTATCTGTCAAAATAGTATGGATTTTATACGGTAAAATTCTAATCAAATTACGTAAGAACTCAGCAGCTATGGGTTTTGTAGCACTGTTACACAACTCAACATAGGTAAATTTGGATGTCCTATCAATAGCAACAAACAAATGTAATTTGCCCTCCTCAGTTCTAACTTCAGCAATATCAATATGAAAGTAACCGATAGGATATTGTTTGAATTTCTTTTTTGACTTAACTTCTCCATCAACAGTTGGTAATCTGCTAATGTTGTGTCTTTGTAAACAACGATGCAAGCTAGAGCGAGTCAAATGCGGAATTGTAGACTGCAGAGCGTAAAGGCAATCATCTAGTGGCAGTAGTGTATACTTGCGAAATGTAACTATTATAGCTTCCTCTTCTAGCGTTAAAACAGTTGATCTTGGATGCTTTGGACCCATATCAGCATCTTTCGTAAATGAACGTTTTCTCCACTTAATAATAGTTTTTGGATTAAGGTTATAATGCTTGGAGAGTTTTGCTATGCTCTCTTTTCTATTTTGTATTGCTCTACGAATCGTCTGTGTTGTTTTGGCGCACCCATGTAATATCTGTCCCATAATGACTCCTTAAATGATGATGATAGTATACCATCACTCTCTGGGACCATACATAGCTTCAGTTTCATGATAAGGGGGCTGGCGGAGTTTGTCAAGGAAGTTTTTCGTTTCTGTGAACCACCTGCTAACCGACAGCTAACATTAACTACCGATATCGTATCTGAAGAAGCCCCCTGGCCATTCTAAAAAATTTAATGCTGAGTACACCTTACTTTTGGCTTCCTCTATAGTGCTCCCTTCTGCTACTATATTTAGCACTCTTCCGCCATCGGAAACTAAGTTACCACTTTCATCGAATTTAGTACCAGCATGAAACACCAACACACCAGGATTGCTTTCAATCTTATCTAATCCTTTAATTACTTCTCCCTTTTGATAATCACCCGGATAGCCTTTACTTGCAACAACTACACAAACTGTAGATTTGTTGTTAAGTTCCACCATTTTGACATTTAACTTTCCTTCTGCAACTGACAACATCAATTTTAACAAATCGCAATTTGAATCAAATCTAGGTAATATAGATTGCGTTTCTGGATCACCGAATCTAACGTTATACTCGAGAAGTTTTGGGCTATCTTTGCAAATCATTAAACCAGCAAAGAGTACTCCTTTATAAGACGTACCCATGTTAACCAATGCTTGAGCTGTAGGGTATATTATTTTTTGGATAATTTTTTGCTCCATGTCCTTACTTATAATTGAAGGTGATGAGTACGACCCCATACCTCCAGTATTTTGGCTTTCATTACTTTCATCAACTCTCTTATAATCTTTTGCACACCCAAGAGTTACTACTTTCAACCCATCAATAAGAGCAAAAAAACTTACTTCTTTTCCAACTAAAAACTCTTCTATGATTATTTCTTCACCTGATTCACCAAATTTTTTCTCCACTAGCATTGAATTTATTGCTGAAAAAGCTTCGCTTTCTGTATTACATATAAACACCCCTTTTCCTGCTGCAATTCCATTTGCTTTCACTACAAGTGGAAACTTTATTTTATTGCTACGTACAAAATCTTTAGCTAACCCTTCATCAACAAAACACTCGTACTTGGCAGTTGGTATACCATATCGTTTACATAGTCCCTTGGTGAAAGACTTCGATCCCTCAAGTTTTGCAGTTGCTTGACTTGGAGCAAAAACATTTATTCCCTCTGCAACTAAATCATCAGCAAGCCCATCAATTATTGGTTGTTCTGGACCAATAACAACCAACTCTATATTTTCTCTCTTGCAAAATTGTGTAACATCCACTGAATTTTGAATATTTACATCCACAAGAACTCCCAAATTTTCCATGGCCTGGCGACCAGGAGTTACATATAACTCAGTCAAGATAGGAGATTTTTTTAGAGCCCAAAGTAGAGCGTGCTCACGCCCACCAGAACCTATAACCAGAACCTTCATCTTTATTTCCTCGCTTTTCTATATGTCAAAATTATTATTTGCTTATAACAGTATCATTACTCATGTATTTTTGCAACACGTTTGGTATTGCAATCGACCCGTCAGAATTTTGATAATTCTCCATTATGGCAATAATCGTTCTTCCTATAGCTAAAGCTGAGCCGTTTAAAGTGTGAATATATTTTTTCATCTTTTTATCAGTTTCTGAAGAGTATTTAGTGTTCATCCTTCTTGCTTGAAATGCACCACAATTTGAGCAGCTTGATATTTCTCTATATTTATCTTGCTCAGGTAACCATACCTCTATGTCATAAGTCCTTTGTGCAGCAAAACCCATATCACCACTACAGAGTAGCATTACTCTATACGGTAATTCTAGTTTTTTTAATATCTCTTCAACAATACTCGTCATGCGCTCAAGTTCATCATTTGATTGGTCTTCAGTTGTGATACTAACCAATTCCACTTTACCAAATTGGTGTTGCCTTATCATACCTCTCGTGTCTCGCCCTGCGCTGCCTGCTTCTTTACGAAAGCACTCCGAATATGCAGTAAAGCGAATAGGCAGTTCTTTTTCTTCCATTATTTTGTCAGCAACTAAATTTGTTAAAAACACTTCACTTGTGGGAATCAACCTCAATTCGTCGGTAGTTAAATACGAATCGTCAGAAAATTTCGGTAGCTGACCAACATTATACATAGCCTCGTTTTTCACCAAAGTCGGGTGGTACAGCTCAGTATAGCCAAATTCATTAACATGCATTTCAAGCATAAAATTTATTAGCGCTCGTCCAAGCTTAGCTAACTGTCCTTTTAATATCGTAAATCTTGATCCGGAAATTCTCGCCGCTTGTTCGAAGTCCATTAAACCTAATTTTTCTCCGAGTTCATAATGAGATTCTGGTACAAAATCAAACTGTCTTTTTCCTCCATATCTTCTCACCTCTAAATTAGAGTTCTCATCTGCGCCTATTGGCACATCTTGCGCAGGAATATTCGGCAAGTTAGATAAAACATTCACTAACTTATCCTTTTCTGCTTGTTCTTTTAAGCTGATTGCCTCTATCTCATTTGTGATGCTTTTTGACAACTCTATTTGCTCTTCACAGGGGCTCTTGCTCATTTTAAGCTTTTTTATTTCCTCTGTGATTTCATTGCGCTGCCTATTCAAATCCTGCAGTTTAGTGGTTAATGATCTTTTCTCGTGATCGATTTCTAATATCTCTTCCGCAGTAGATTCTCTAATTCCCCTGCTTTTCATTGCCTTTTCAAATCCTTCAGGGTTTTTACGTATATATTCTATATCGTGCATATATTGTGCTATTACTAACATTGTTACTGTACTCCAAAAGCTCTTAATATTCAATATTTTCTCATACTACTAAAATTATTATGGTTGATTTTTTTGTTAGAATTTGTTAAAATTTAATTAACTTAGCGTTCATAGGGTGTAGTATGTTGGGCATTACAAAAAATAATCAGAAAGAGAGCACTTACTTTGCTGGTGAGGAATTCGTTATCTACGCTACTTGTGTATGCCTAGCAGCCACATTCGCTGCTGGCTGTTTAGGGGCGGTAATAGGATCCCCTCTATTGACCTTTCCACTTGCTATGCTCATCTCTAACCCCGTAGTTTGGGTTTTAATGGGAATAATTCTTACAGTAGCATACAAAATGGTTGTTGAACCTTTATTTTACTTAGCGAAGAACTATATTAATGGAAAAAGAGCTTCAAAGGGGGAAAAGAGTGAAGAAAAAGATACAGAACTACAAGATTTGCAAGGCAAGACTCCAGAAAAGCAAGCAAGACCGAAAACTCCTGATAGGGATAGTGGTGTTATTACATCGGAAATAGCTATAGATAATAATTCTTTTTTACATCAAACAGAGAAAGAAAAGAATTATAATTACAAATTAACTACTACTGATATTAGAGATATTGTAAAAAGCAAATATGGGTGGATAGCACACAAAAATAAAAAAGGCTTAAAAGATACTTCTGAAGGTGTGATTTTTGCTTGTCCTGACTCTACATCATCTTTAGAGCAAGAACTAAAAGAATATAAAAATAAAGTAGAACGAGAGGGTAGTGATTTAGTGTTCACTTCAATCCTTAATTTAAATGGAAACCATTGGGTAACACTGGGTGTTTCTTACGACGAAAAGAGTGAAAAGTTTAGAGCTTGCTATTGCGATTCATTTGGTGAACCATTACCAGAAGAGGTATCAAGTGCGCTACAGAAAACTCTAGGAATAGACAATAGTAGTATTAGAAACTCAAAAGCTAAACAACAAGATGATAAGTATAATTGTGGAATATTTGCCTTAGAGAATGCTAAGAAAATTACAGATATGCTGAAAGCAGGCAAATCGTTTGATGAAATTGATGATCAGCTAAAATATGAACTTAGTTCAGAGCAATTAATAGAGAAGAGAAAAGAATTTGCAAAAGCGTTGAAAAAGGATGAACAAAGCAGGGCTGGCACGCCAAGCCCTGTATTAGGTGGTCCAGGAAATATAAGTCGTAAAGATAGCGGAGTAAGTTTAGATTCAGTAGAAAGTAAGCAAACAAAAATTGTTCAATATAATACTACAGGTGATGGCAACTGCTTTTTCCATGCGGTATTTGGTGATAATAGCTCTGGTCAATATAAAACTGAAAAAGCACAAGATATGAGAATGGAATGGCACAAATTTTTAAGTCAATTTAACTCTTTGAATAATCCAAGGATGCCTGAGTTATTGAAGGGACAGATGCAGAAAGTTTTTGGTGCATTCTTAGAAAATCCAAATCATTTGATTGGTATGTCGGACTCAATAAAAGATTTGGTTCAGCATACAAACAGACGGGTAGAGAAGATCAAAAAAAAGACTAATAAATTAATAAAAAAGTTATGTTGTCTTACGACATTAAAAGAAAATGAAGTTATAGGTGATTTAAGAAGCATTAGTGCTAGTAATCTCAATATTAGTGAAAGAAAATATGATAGAAATTATAATAGTGATACTGCAGCAAATTCTTTTCTCAATGGCAAATCCATTTATAGATCTTATCTAGAGGCAATCAGCAGCCAAAGTTACCATGTTTTCATAGAAGAAATTTCTATCTTAGCTTCGCTGGCTAATATTGAAATTGACGTCTACTATAAAAATAATGGTAATGATGTAAATACATTGTTTCTGCCAAATGCGGGAATGATAAATGAAGGTTATCAGCAGAACAACGAGCTATGGGGAAATAAAGAACAAGAAACGGTATACTTGGCACCTGGTCATTATGAGAGAGCTGAGATAGTAGAGGTAGAGCCTTCTCTTATGGAAAAAGTAAGTTCGGCTATACAAAGTGTTGTAACAGTATGTGTAAATGCGCTAGGTTTGAACACATAGAATATATGTCCCTACAAGTAGGAAATTTGACAATTGATTCTCCAGTTATTTTAGCTCCAATGTCTGGAGTGACTGATTATCCGTTTAGAAGTATTGTGAAGAAACTTGGTGCAAGTTTGTTAGTTTCAGAAATGATTGCAAGCAGAGCTATGATTATGCAAACTCATCAGAGTCTGCAAAAAGCAAAAGTCGATGCATTAACTGCTGTGCAGCTTGCTGGGTGTGAGCCAGATGTTATGGCGGAGGCTGCAAAATTAAACGAGGACATGGGAGCAAAAATTATAGACATAAACTTTGGTTGCCCTGTTAAAAAAGTTGTAAACGGTTATGCAGGATCAGCGCTAATGCGTGATGAGAAAAAAGCCGCTGAGATAATTGAAGCTGTGGCCAAGGCAGTGAATGTGCCAGTTACAGTGAAAATGCGCACCGGGTGGAACGATGAAAATCGCAATGCACCGAGACTTGCGAAAATTGCCGAAGACTTAGGAGCAAAGATGATTACTGTACATGGAAGAACAAGGGCACAGCTTTATAACGGTCAAGCAGATTGGAAATTCGTTAGAAATGTTAAAGAGCAAGTAAAAATCCCAGTTATAGTAAATGGCGATATTAAAAATTTAAATGATATTCAGAATGCTCTCAAAGAATCTGGAGCAGACGGAGTGATGATAGGTCGTGGTGCCTACGGTAAACCTTGGCTGATTAATCAAGCAATGAACTTTCTCAGTGGAAGTGAAACTTCTGAGCCAACAGCTTCAGAGAGATTAAGCATCATACTCGAGCATTACGACAATATTCTTGAGTACTATGGAAATGACACAGGAATAAAGATGGCCCGCAAACACATAGGTTGGTACAGTAGCGGGCTTCAAGGCTCATCTGAATTTCGTGTGAGAGTAAATAACATGACAGATAGCACAGAAGTGAAAGAAAATATTATTGGCTTTTTTGGTCAAGAGACACACTAGCTGTACTCAATTCGACTGATCGTATGCCACTACGCTCTCTTCCTCACCAGAGTGTAAATGACAACCATTATCCATCAACCATTCCTCGTCATAAGTTTCAATATCAAAATATTTTTCATATTTATCCACATTATCACAAAGTGAAAGTGCTCTGATCTTATTCATAATCAAACCTGTACCAGCAGGAATTAATCTTCCTACTATAACATTTTCTTTTAATCCACTTAAAGGATCACTCTTCCCGCAGAATGCTGCTTCTGTAAGTACTTTTGTTGTCTCTTGGAAAGAGGCAGCAGAAATAAAGGAGCTAGTTTCAAGACTTGCCCTAGTAATCCCCTGCAGAATAGGAAGATAATGAGTAGGCCGTTTGCCAGAGTTACTCATAGCATCATTTTCCCTATCAACTTCCAGCTTGTCAATGCTTTCGCCAACCAAGTACATAGTATCACCAGGATCAGTAATTTCCACTTTTTGTAGCATTTGTTTTAAGATCACCTCTAAATGCTTATTGTCTATACGAACACCCTGCAATCTATAAACTTGCTGTATTTCAGAAATCATATAGTGCGCTAAAGCTTCTAACCCAAGCACACGTAAAATATCATGGAGATCAGGGTCACCATCCATCAATAGATCACCTTTACGTACAAAATCACCTTCATTGACTATTACATGCTTACTTCTTGATACCAAATATTCAACTGGAGAAATTTGTTCATCTACAGGTTTAATTAATATACTGCGTTTTCCTCTACGGTCTTTTTCAGAAAACGCTACATAGCCATCTATCTCACTAACAATAGCATGCTCTTTAGGACGACGTGCTTCAAATAACTCTATAACCCTCGGTAAACCACCAGTAATATCACGAGTTTTAACTGACTCTCTTGGTGTTCTTGTAATAACATCACCTGCATGAACCTTCTGGCCATCTTGTACATTGAGCACTGCACCGATTGGTATAAAATAACATGCTTCAACGCCACTTGCGAGTGTCATTACTTTACCATTATCGTCAAGCAGCACAATACGAGGACGTAAATTAGCTCCACCAGAATGCAATTTCCAGTCTTTTACTACTTTGCTTGATATTCCTGTAGATTCATCCATCACTTCAGTGATCGAAATTCCATCTTTTAAGTCCTGATAAGACACTGTACCAGTCTTCTCCGTGATAATAGGCAATGTATAAGGATCCCATTCCGCAACTTTATCGCCAATTTTTACTGACCCACTCTCATCTACATAAAGCTTAGCGCCGTAAGGTACACTGTGCTTCAACTTCTCACTACCAAGGCTATCAATCAACACGACTTCACAGGAACGGCTTATCACAATTTTATTTCCGTTTCTATCTATAATTATATTACTATTGTTTAACTTTATTTTAGCATTAATAGAAGCTATAATATTCGAGGATTCAACGCCTCTAGTCATTACTCCACCTATATGAAAAGTACGCATCGTTAACTGAGTACCTGGCTCTCCAACAGATTGAGCAGCTATAACACCAACTGCTTCACCTATTGAAACAATTTTACCAGTTGCAAGGTCTCTTCCATAACATAAAGAACATACACCAGGACTTATTTCACAAGTTAAAGGCGATCTAATTTTTACAACATCAAGACCTGCAATGCTGATTTGCTTTACTTTATCCTCATCAATTAATTCCCCTGCTTTTACTAATAATTCTTTTGTCACTGGGTTATATATATCATTTGCAGCTGTTCTACCCAGCACAACACTCTCTAGAGATGCAACTATAGTACTTCCTTCAACTGTAGCTCTCACAACAAGACCATTTTTTGTTTTACAGTCATGCTTTGTAACTATGCAATTTTGAGATACATCAACTAAACGACGAGTTAAGTATCCAGAGTTTGCAGTTTTAAGTGCAGTGTCAGCTAAACCTTTACGCGCACCGTGAGTAGAATTAAAGTATTCAAATACGTTCAATCCTTCACGGAAATTAGAAATTATAGGTGTTTCTATAATCTCACCAGAAGGTTTGGTCATGAGCCCTCGCATTCCTGCTAGCTGTTTCATCTGTGAAGTAGAACCCCTTGCACCAGAGTTAACCATCATATACACTGAGTTGTACTTACTATTTCCATCATATATAGATATTGCTTTTAACATATCATTAGCTATCATATCCGTACACTTAGACCATTCATCTATAACCTTGTTATACCTCTCACTTCTAGTTATTAGCCCATCTTGATATTGCATAGAGAATTTCTTAATTTCACCCCTCGCGTGATCAACATGTGTAGCTTTAGTTTCAGGTATAACCATATCACAACGACCAAAAGAGACACCAGAAAATGTGGCATACTCAAAGCCAAGTACCATTAATTTATCAGAAAATGCCACTGTAGCACTTTGACCACAGTTACGATATACCAAATCAACTATACCAGTTATTTCCTTGACTGTTAATATCTGATTTATTAGATCGAAGCCTAGATTCTCATGCTTAGGAAAAATTTGCCATAATATTAAACGGCCAGGAGTTGTACAAACAGTTTTATAGTGAGTTTCACCGCTGCTATTAATATACTCCATCCTATACTTTATACTAGAATGAATATGTAAAGTACCATCACTCAAGGAATGCTCAACTTCACAAAAAGCACCAAAAGATGGTAAATTATCTTCCTTAGGTTCTTGTAAAGTCAGATAATATATACCAAGTACTATATCTTTACTAGGAACTATAATCGGTCTGCCATTAGAAGGACTTAAAACGTTATTAGTGGACATCATCAACACCCTAGCTTCAAGCTGAGCTTCCAATGAAATTGGCACATGCACTGCCATTTGATCACCATCAAAATCAGCATTAAACGCCGTACAGACAAGCGGATGAAGCTGTATTGCTTTGCCTTCAATAAGGATTGGCTCAAAAGCCTGAATACCAAGTCTATGTAGCGTAGGCGCTCTATTCAACAAAACAGGATGCTCTTTTATTACCTCTTCAAGCATATCCCAAACTTCTGGTTTTTCTGCTCTTATCAACTTACTAGCAAACTTAATAGTTGGAGCCATACCATACATCTTAAGCTTTGAGTAAACAAAAGGTTTGAATAGTTCAAGAGCCATTCTTTTTGGTAATCCACACTGATTTAGTTTCAAAGTTGGACCAACAACTATTACAGAACGTCCAGAGTAGTCTACTCTTTTTCCTAAGAGGTTCTGGCGAAAACGACCCTGTTTTCCTTTTAACATATCACTAATGGACTTTTTATATCCAACAGCACCAGCTTTATTTACCAAAGTATTACGACGACTATTATCAAAAAGAGAATCAACTGCTTCTTGTAACATCCTTTTTTCATTACGAATCATAATCTCAGGAGGATTTAAGCTCAACAATTTCCTCAACCTGTTATTTCTATTAATAATAGTCCTATAATGATGATTCAGATCAGAAACTGCAGGACGACCACTCTCAAGCGATACCAAAGGACGCAAATCAGGTGGTAAAATAGGTATAGTTGTAAGTATCATCCACTCAGGCCTATTTCCAGATTTAATGAAGTTTTCAACAATACGCAATCTCTTTATAATTTTCTTTCTTCTTATCTCAGAAGCAACAGATTCTAATTCTAGTCTTAAATCCTTCCTAATTTCATGTAAATCAAGGCGCGTTAGCAACTCTCTTATAGCTTCAACACCTTGCATAGCTACAAAACTATCGATCCCATAGCTATCTTTAGCTTCATTATAAGCTTTTTCACTAATAATCTCACCTTTTTCAAAAGGCGAAACAAGAGGATCTATTACGATATAATTATCGCTATATAAAATATTCTCAATATCTCTGAGAGACATATCCAATAATGCTCCAATTCTTGAAGGAAGCGATTTCAAAAACCATATATGAGCAACAGGAGATGCAAGCTCTATATGACCCATCCTTTCTCTTCTTACTTTAGAAGATGTAACTTCTACTCCGCATTTTTCGCATATGCGACCTCTGTGTCTTCTTTTTTTGTATTTTCCACATAAACATTCATCGTCATTGACAGGGCCAAAAACCTTAGGGCAAAATAATCCACCTTTCTCAACTTTGAACGTACGATAATTTGCAGTTGAAACATCTTCTATCTCACCACAAGATATACGCTTAATACTTTCAGGGCTAGCAATCGATATGCTAACCTCATTAAAAGGTTGTGCAATGTTAGTGTGAGATATATCTTCAATCACTACATCATTTTGCTTTAAATCTACATTTAAACATAAAGAACGTAGTTCTTTTATCATCACATTAAAGGATTCAGGAATTCCACATTCAAAATTACTGTCACCTTTTATTATCGATTCATAAATCTTAACTCTACCATTAATATCATCAGACTTCACAGTTAACATTTCCTGCAAAGTATAAGCAGCACCATAGGCTTGTAATGCCCAACATTCCATTTCACCAAAACGCTGACCACCAAAATGAGATTTTCCTCCAAGAGGTTGTTGAGTAACCAAACTATAAGGCCCTACTGAACGCGCATGAATTTTACCATCAACCAAGTGGTGCAACTTAAGCATGTACATGTAACCAACTGTAACCTTGCGGTCGAATTTTTCACCACTGCAACCGTCATATAATACAGCTTGTCCAGAGTTATCTAAACCAGCAAGTTCAAATAATTTTGCTATTTGTTCATCTTTTGGACCCTCAAATACAGGTGCAGCAACAGGAACGCCATCACGTAATTTGCGTGCAAATTCAATGAGATTATTATCACTAATATTACGAATATCATTACAGATAGATACGTTACTGCCATAGCTATAAACCTCAATCAGGAAGTTACGTAAATTGCTGTATGAACTTTTACAAGAGTTCAAATAGTTCTCTACTAACTCATTCAACTCGTCATTTAGTGCATTCTTATTAGGTGTATTTAAAACAGAAGCCGTTATTTCATCATCATCAATATTTTCAATTTTTTTATTATCAAGGTATGCTACTGCAAATTGTGTAAAATTATCATCGTTAAGGGACCTAATTCCCTTGCAAAAAGCACTTTTGATCTTATTGATCTCATCGAGAATATTACTTACTTTTTCCCCTAATTTTCTACAAGCCCAACCTACATGCGTTTCCAGTATTTGCCCTACATTCATTCGTGAAGGAACACCAAGAGGGTTAAGAATAATATCAACAGGAGTACCATCTTCCAAATAAGGCATATCTTCCACTGGCACAACTCGAGAAATCACACCTTTATTTCCATGTCTACCAGCCATTTTATCCCCTGGTTGCAGACTATGTTTCACAGCAATGAAAACTTTTACTGACATCGACACACCTTGAGGCAGGTCATAACCTTCATGTAATTTTTCTACTTTTCGCTTAAACTGTGCTATTGCATGTGATACTTTTTCATCAAAATCTTTTTTTAAGCTCTTAACTTGCTCAGAAATGGATTGGTTTTTTAATCCTATACCCCACCATTGCTCACGTTCAATAGAGTCAAGTTTTTCTCGATCTTGAGAACCAGAATTAATAAGAAGTTTCTTCAGTTCATCATAGAAATATTCACTAGTAACATTGATTATATAATCTCGCTCTTCCTCAAAGTCATTTATCTCTTTTTGTTTGATGAGTAATGCCCTTTCATTTTCTTCAACCCCCCTGCGTGTAAAGACTTGTACATCAATTACTGTCCCTTCAACATCTGGAGATGTATATAAAGAGGAATCCGCACAATCGAATGACTTTTCACCAAAAATTGTCATCAATAACTTCGTTTCAGGAGGCAATGAAAGAGAAGGTTTAGGTGTAACTTTACCTACCAGAATATAGCCTGGACCAACTCTTGTACCAATTTTCACTATACCACTATCATCCAAGTGATATAGATTTTCTTCATTAACACCAGGTATAGCACGAGTTATTTTTTCTGATCCTAAAGGGGTATCATGTACAACACAGTCAAATTCTTCTATATGAATAGAAGTAAAGAGATCTTTTTTAACAACTTCACTAGAAATAATAATAGAGTCTTCAAAATTATAACCTTGCCAAGACATAAAAGCGACTAGCAAATTTTTACCAAGCGCCAACTCACCACTGTTAATTGCAGGACCATCAGCTATTACATCACCCTTTTTAACATAATCACCTACGCACACTAGCGGTCTTTGATTAATACAAGTATTATGGTTAGAACGCTGAAATTTCCTTAGATGATAAATATCTACGTCCAAGTAGTTAACCCTTTCTTTATCAAAAGCACGTATAACTATAGAGTTACTATCAGAACTATCAACTATGCCATCGCGTTTTGCTAAAACTACAGCACCAGAGCCAGAAGCTACAAAAGACTCCATACCAGTAGCAACCAGAGGAGCGGTAGGCTTCAATAAAGGTACGGCCTGACGTTGCATATTTGAGCCCATTAATGCTCTATTAGCATCATCATTTTCTAAAAATGGAATCAAGGAAGCTGCAACTGATATTACCTGCTTAGGAGATACGTCAATGTAACTAACTTGGTCGCTACTTACCATGACGAAGCTACCAGCATATCTACAGTATAGCATGTCATCAACAAAGCAATTATTTTCATCAAGCTTTACGCTAGTGTCAGCTATATGATGTGAGCCTTCGTCTATAGCAGAAAGATACTCAATTTGATCAGTAACAACCCTATTGACTACTTTTCTATAAGGGCTTTCAATGAAACCATATTTATTAATACGCGCGTATATAGCTAAGCTGTTGATTAACCCTATATTTTGCCCTTCAGGAGTCTCAATAGGGCAAATTCTTCCATAATGAGTTGGATGAACATCACGCACCTCAAATCCTGCCCGTTCTCTTGTTAAACCGCCAGGACCTAACGCGGATAACCTTCTTTTATGTGTTATTTCAGATAACGGATTAGTCTGATCCATAAATTGAGATAATTGAGAAGAATTGAAGAAATCTCTTAAAACATTAGTTAACACTTTTGGATTAATAAAATCAGATGGAGAAACTTTATCTAAACTAGAAGTGGACATAGAATCAACTATTGCGCGTTCCAATTTCAACAACCCAGTTCTAAATTGATTTTCTATAAACTCTCCAACTGATCTTACTCTTCTGTTTCCTAAATGATCAATATCATCTACAGATCCTTGACCGTCACGTAACAATACTATTTTTTTCACAATTTCAATAATATCTTCATGCGTTAAAACAGTTAAATCCTCATCATAATTTAATCCAAGGTAAGAGTTAAGCTTCAACCTACCAATGTTAGACAAATCATAATATTCCGGACTGAAGAAAAGATTACGGAAAAACTCTTCTACTATCTCTAAAACAGGAACTTCACCAGGACGCAAAACTCTATATATTTCATATAGTGCATCCTGATAAGACATGTTTTCATCTAAGAAAAGCGTATTTAATATATAAGGTCCAACAAACAAATTATCTACGTTCAACACTGATATTTCATCTACAGATAATAACTCAAGCTTCTTTATGTCTTCCAGCTTTATAGATTCACCAGCAGATAAAATTTTCGTAGAGCTAGCACTATCCATTAAATCTTCTGCGAGGAATAAACCACATATAGAATTAAAAGGAACCAGATACTCTTTCAATTCATTATCATATAGCTTTTTAGCTAGTCTTGAGGTAATACGAACGTTAGCTTTAAGCAGCACATTACCTTCAATATCCATTAAGTCGAAAGGCAGCCTCACTCCTTTAAATTTATCAGGAACAAAAGGCACTTTCCAACCATCTTTATGTTTTACATACTTTATTTTCTCATAAAATCTATCGAGTATATCATTATTTGATAGACCCAACGCCTTTAATAAAACTGAAATTGGCAATTTTCTTTTTCTATCAACACGAAAATACAAATGGTCTTTAACATCAAATTCAATATCAAGCCAAGAACCCCTATAAGGAATAATTCTAGCAGAATAGATCAATTTACCAGAATTGTAAGTTTTTCCCTTATCGCTATCAAAAAATACACCAGGAGACCTATGCATTTGTGAGACGATAACTTTTTCCACACCATTAATGATGAAAGTGCCTTTATCAGTCATCATAGGCAACCCACAAAAGTGGACTTTCTGCTCTTCTATAGATTTTACAACGGTTGCAAGTTTAGAATGATCTCCACTCTCTTTAATCGATTTATATTCATCAAGAGAAATACCATCCTGCATAACAACAAGACGTATAGAAGCAATAACCTGAGCAGAAAAAGTTACACCACGCTTTATACACTCAGATTCATCATACTTAGGATCATCTACCCTACAACTTATAAACTCAATAGTAGCCCTACGCAAAGGATCATTTATTGGAAAGATTGTATGAAAGATAACTTCAAGTCTTTCATTACCCTTATTCTTAGGAGTAAAAGAATCATATGATTCTTTTTGAACCTTAACCAAATCCAATAAAGAATCTTTTAAATCAATCGACCTAGAATAAGAAACTCTAGGAACAAAAGCACCAGAAGCGTACATATAAGAAGAATCAACCATTAAAATACCCCAAACTAATTAAAAGAGCTATATCAATATAAAATTAATACATTAAATATTATTCAAGCTCCACTTTAGTTGCTCCTGCTTCAATAAGTTTTTGCTTGATTTTTTCTGCTTCGTCTTTAGGAACATTAGCAGTCAAATCTTTAGGTAAAGATTCAACCAACTCTTTTGCTTCTTTTAAACCCAATGTAGAATTAACCTCTCTCACAGCTTTAATAACTCCTATTTTTTTACTCGCATCAATTTCTTTAATCACAACTTTATACTCAGCTTTTTCTTGAGCAGCAGGAGCAGCAGCATTATCACCAATAGGCGCCCCAGCACCAACAGCTCCACCAAGAAAAGAACCAGCAGGCAACCCTATTTTCTCTTCTAAAACTTTTACAAGTTCAGAAGCCTCTAATAGGTTTAAAGATAATATTTTATCAACCAAATCACTTGTTACATTACTCATAATTACCACCTTACTTAACAACAAATTTATTTTTTAGAACTATAATAATCCAAAACTCTCATAAGCCTCATAGAAGATGAATTAATAGACAACGCTAACCGAGCAGGAATATCATAAGATATTAAACGCATAATTTTAACACGCAATTCATCCAGAGAAGGCAATTTAGCCAGTTTATTAACATCTTCCACTGTTAACAATTCATTTAAATGAGCTGCGCAAATCACAGACATTTTTTCTTTGTTAGCATTAGTAAAATCAACTATTAATTTTGCAGCTTCTACTATGCCACTAGAGTATATAATAGCAACAGGACCGGAAAATTTGCCTGATAAATAAGAGAATTTACCAGTCCTTTCCAAAGCCAAGCGCGCTAGAGTGTTTTTAACTACTAATACCCCACCTGCTATAGACTTCAGACTATTCCTCAGAGTTAATGAATCATTAGCATTTATAGATTTAAAATTTACTAATATCAAGAAATCATTATTTACAAATACGTTTATTGTGCTCTGTATAAATTCATCCTTATCTTTACGCTTCACGGTATCACTCCCTTAAATTATATCTTCCACTTTGCCTATCTTATAAGCTTTACCCATAGTTGAATTTAAAAAAACACCCCTAAAGTAAATTCCTTTCGCAGAAATAGGCTTATTATCTTTAATTACTTTAAGAAAGGCTTTTAAATTTTCTAGCAAGTCATCAATATCAAATTTAATATTTCCTAATTTACCATGAATAACACCATTTTTATCTGTTCTAAATTTTACCTGACCAGACTTAATGGTTTTAATAGCTTCTGCAATGTTAGAAGTCACAGTACCAAATTTAGGGTTAGGCATCAGCCCTTTAGCACCCAATACTTTTGCAATAGGAGTGATTTTTGCCATAAAATCAGGAGTAGTAATGCACCAATCAACATCTAACTTTCTACCTTTTTTTATTTCTTCAACTAAATCCTCTCCTCCTGCAATATCAGCACCAGCTTTTTCAGCTTCTAATAAATGTTTATCTTGAGCGAAAACAGCTACTTTAATATTCTTCCCGATACCTTTAGGCAAAACTACTGTACCACGCACCTGCTCTTCAGATTTACGTGAATCTACGCCTAAATTGACCGCAATATCAACTGATTCATTAAATTTTGCTGAAGCAGACTCAACAATCTTCCTCAAACACTGCTTAGGATTATCATTATATGTATTCATTTACCTAACCTTCCACAACTTCTATACCCATAGATTTTGCAGTGCCTACAACCATTTTCACTGCTGAATCTTCATTATCCACTTTCATATCAACCATCTTGCACTTTGCTACTTTAATTATAGCAGACATAGGTAATTTAGCCACTAATTCTTTACCAGGATTACCAGAACTTTTACTTAATTTAGCCTCCTGCTTAAGTAAATAAGCCACAGGCGGACCGCTGACAGTAAAATCATGAGAGCGATCATCCTTTATGGAAATTCGCACTGTTACTAAATCGCCTACTTTATAATTAGCGTTAGCAGCACTAGTAACTTTATTAAAAGCTTCACAAAACTTAGGAACAGGTATACCACGTGGACCAAGTACTGAAGCAATTTTCGGTCCTGGAACTGCTTTCCCAGCTTCCATAAGTAAGTTAATCTTAGCAACTATAACACTCATAATTAATCCTCTATTTTCTCTACTTGAGCCAGATCAAGCTCTATTATTGTCGGCTTACCTAAAATCGATACTTCCACATTAATAATTTTTTTCTCATCGTTTACCATATTTACCTTACCAGTAAAATTTTGAAAAAGACCATCATTAATTTTCACTTTTTCACCTTTTTCATAACCATAACCTAACTTCTTTGTCTCTTGAGCATTATAAAGTGCATTACACATTGAGTGAATCTCATCATCCAAAATCACCTTTGGAATATTACCGTTTTTCAAAAATCCATAAACCTTAAGAGATTTTGGTATATTATTGATAAAATTCAATACTTCATCGCATAAATTCACGTATAAAAAGACATAACCAGGAAAGCATTTCCTTCGTGTAGCAATTTTCTTAGATTTCAACTCTACTTCACTTAGCTCTTCATATGGAATAAAAACTTCCTTAAAGTAATCATTAACACCCAATCTCATAGAATTTTCTAATATATGTTGGCGCACTTTCTCTTCACAATTAGAAGCAACTCTCAAGATATACCATTTATACCTATTAAATTCTTTACACTTTAAACTTATCTCATCATCTAAAATCATCTCAAAATTACCAGATTCGCCACTGCAGAATCCAGGCGTTTGATTCAAAATATTTTTGCTTTCATCACACAGATGCATATATACATACACTTCACATAATTCTTTTATATCAGACTTTGAATTACATACCGTTTGATAAGGAATAAACACTTCCTTAAAATAAACAGCATTACTTACCAATTCGCGTATACCTTGCTCATATCCATAATCAACTTTAATGATATACCATTTATATTCACATTCCATAAATAATTCCAAATAAAGCCTTAATTACGTAAAGAGACATAAAATCCACAAAACAGAAGAAAATCGAAAAGCATAATATAACAATCATTACAACAAATAGAGATGACAACACCTCCTGTTTCTTTACCCAAGCAATTCTTCGTATTTCTTGCTTTATATCACAGAAAAAACCACACAAACTTTTTAACATTTCCACCACAACATTAATGCAGGAGCGATAGGAATTGAACCTACAACCTCTGGTTTTGGAGACCAGCGCTCTACCAATTGAGCTACACTCCTATAACTCAAACTCTCACTCCAAAATTTCAGAAACAACACCAGAACCAACAGTTCTACCGCCTTCTCTTATCGCAAAACGCAATCCCTTATCCATTGCTATCGGTACTTGCAATTCTACTTCTACACTCACATTATCTCCTGGCATTACCATCTCCTTCCCATCTAGCAATTTTATGCTCCCAGTTACATCCGTTGTCCTTAAATAAAACTGTGGCTGGTAATTCGCAAAAAATGGTGTATGCCTTCCCCCTTCCTCTTTCTTTAATATATAAACCTCCGCCTTAAACTTTCTATGCGGTGTTATCGTCCCCGGTTTCGCTAATACTTGCCCTCTCTCCACTTCTTCTCTTTTTGTTCCTCTTAACAATATTCCTACATTGAGCCCTGCACTTCCCTTATCCAGCAACTTCTTAAACATCTCAACACCTGTGCATATCGTCTTTTGCGTCGCTTGCAGACCTATTATCTCTATCTCTTCTCCCGTCTTTATCTCTCCCTTCTCTATTCTTCCTGTTACCACTGTTCCTCGCCCCGATATCGAAAATACATCTTCGATTGGCAATAAAAATGGTAAATCCACAGGCCTTGGTGGAACCGCTACATATTCATCTAACTTTTCCATCAATTTGTCTATTGATTTCTTTCCATATTCGCTGCTGTCATCCTCCAGCGCCTTGAGTGCTGAACCAACCACCACAGGCACTTCATCCTCTGGAAATCCGTATTTACTCAGTAATTCCCTCACTTCCATTTCTACTAAATCTATCATATCAGCATCAGCAACATCAGCTTTATTTATATACACCACGATATATCCAACACCTACCTGCTTCGCCAGCAATATATGCTCTCTCGTTTGTGGCATTGGCCCATCAACCCCCGACACTACCAATATCGCCGCATCCATCTGTGCTGCACCTACTATCATGTTCTTTACATAGTCAGCGTGTCCAGGACAATCAACGTGTGCATAATGCCTTTTTTCCGTCTGATACTCAACATGCGCTGTTGCTATCGTTATCCCCCTCTTCCTTTCTTCTGGCGCTTTATCTATCTGATCGTACGCTACAAAATTTCCATAATGCTTCGTTATCGCCGCTGTTAACGTCGTCTTCCCATGATCCACATGCCCTATTGTTCCCACATTTACATGCGGCTTTCCAAATGCTTCCACTACTGCTGTCATAATTATTACCCTTAATTATACTCTAACTTTAACTCATCAACCACATATTGTGGCACTTGCTCATAACAAGAAAAATGCATACTATACTGCGCCCTTCCCTGAGACATAGAACGCAAAACGTTGATATAACCAAACATATTTGCAAGAGGTACCGAAGCAGTAATTATTTTACTATTATTACCTAAATCGAGCATATCAGCAACATTTCCTCTTCTACTATTTATATCACCCATAACATCACCCATATATTCTTCAGGAGTAATGATTTCAACTTTCATTATAGGCTCCAGCATTTTTGGACCAGCTTTATTTGCCATCTCTTTAAAAGCACCTTTAGCAGCAAGTTCAAAAGCTAAAGGACTAGAATCAACCTCATGAAAAGCACCATCAAGAAGGGTAGCCTTAAAATCAATCAACGGAAATCCCGAAATTATACCACCTTCTTTTATCAACTCCAAGCCATTTTCTACCCCAGGAATATACTCTTTTGGAATAGCACCACCTACAATTTTACTTTCAAATTGAAACCCAGAACCAGGCTCAAGAGGTTCAAATTTTATTTTAACCTTAGCAAACTGACCAGCTCCACCAGATTGTTTTTTATGAGTGTAATCAATTTCAACAGATTTAGTGATAGTTTCACGATATGCAACCTGAGGAGCACCGACGTTAGCCTCAACGTTAAATTCGCGCTTCATTCTATCAACAATAATCTCAAGATGGAGCTCACCCATGCCTTTCAATATAGTCTGGCCACTTTCCGCATTTACTGACATTCTCAAAGAAGGATCTTCTGCAACCAACCTATTTAGAGCAATACCTAATTTTTCCTGATCTGAAGTGGTTTTAGGTTCCACAGCAATTTCAATAACAGGCTCAGGAAATTCCATACGCTCCAATAATACAGGAAAATCAACAGAACATAAAGTATCTCCGGTGGTTGTTTTCTTTAGCCCAACTAAAGCAACTATATCTCCAGCCCTAGCCTCAGTTATATCTTCTCGGTTATTTGCATGCATAAGTAACATTCTGCCAATCCCTTCAGTTTCGTTTTTTAACGCATTTGAAGCGGTAGATTTAGACTTTAATTTACCAGAATAAATACGGATAAACGTCAAGCTGCCTACAAATTTATCCGTCATCACTTTAAATGCAAGAGCAACAAATTTCTCTTTTTCTGAAGGTTTGACCTCAATTTTCTTTTCTGAATCTTTAGGATCAATTCCAACAATTACATCAACATCAATAGGAGAAGGTAAAAAGTCAACCACACCATCTAAAAGTGGTTGTACGCCTTTATTTTTAAAAGCTGATCCACACAACACAGGAACAAATTTTCCTTTAATGGTCCCATTTCTCACGCATTTTTTCAGTAAATCCACTGGCAGATCATTAGACTCAAAGTAAGTATTCATCGCTTCATCATCCATCTCAGCTGCAGCATCTAATAAAAGATTTCGATATTCTTGAGCCTTATCAAGCAAATCAGAAGGAATATCTTCATAAGAAAATTTAGCGCCCAACGTTTCTTCTTGCCATATAATGGCTTTCATAGAAATAAGGTCAATTATACCTTTGAAATCTTTCTCACTCCCTATTGGTAAATGAATAACTAAAGGTGCTGCACCAAGCTTCGTCTTTATCATATCAACACATCGATAAAAATTTGCCCCTATTCTATCCATCTTATTAACAAAGCAGATACGAGGAACGCTATATTTATCAGCTTGACGCCACACTGTCTCAGATTGAGGTTCAACTCCAGCAACTCCATCAAATACAGCAACTGCACCATCCAAAACCCTTAAAGATCTCTCAACTTCAATAGTGAAATCAACGTGACCAGGAGTGTCTATTATATTGACCCTATGATCATTCCAAAAACATGTTGTTGCAGCAGATGTGATTGTAATACCACGCTCTTTTTCTTGCTCCATCCAATCCATAGAAGCTGCACCATCGTGCACTTCACCAATTCTATTTTGCTTACCAGTATAAAATAAAATACGCTCTGTTGTGGTAGTCTTACCAGCATCTATGTGAGCCATTATCCCTATATTTCTGTATTTAGATATTCCAATTTCCATATCACAATTAATTAGCTAACATTAAAAACGAAGATGAGAAAATGCCTTATTAGCTTCAGCCATTTTATATTTTTCTTCGCACATCTTAAACGCACCACCGCGTTTATTATAAGCATCCAGTATTTCAGATTGCAAACAATCAACAGTGGTTTTTCCACTCTTTTTTCGAGCAGCAGAAGTTGCTTTAGCAATCCACCTTAACGCTAAAGAAACCGCTCTACCTTGTCGAACTTCAACAGGTACTTGATAAGTTGCACCACCAATGCGTCGAGAACGCACTTCTATAGAAGGAGTAACATTTCCTACTGCTGTCTCAAAAATTGATAACCCACCTTCGCCTATTTTCTTTTCAGCTAAAGACAAAGCGTCATAGATAATCTTTTCTGCAGTAGATTTTTTACCACATTTCATGATTGTATTAATGAAACGCATCAGCAAAACACTGCCGTAACGCGAATCAGGACTTATTTCTCTTTTTTTTGCTTTATTCCGACGAGCCATAAACTTTAACCAGATTTCTTTACACCATATTTTGAACGAGCTTTCTTTCGATTTTGCACACCACGCAGATCAAGGGCACCTCTTATTATGTGATAACGCACACCTGGCAAATCTTTAACCCGCCCACCACGTATCAAAACAACAGAGTGTTCTTGTAAATTATGACCTTCACCAGGTATATAAGCCGTCACTTCACCATACCCACTAATTTTTACTCTGGCTACTTTACGGAGTGCTGAGTTAGGCTTTCTAGGAGTTGTAGTATACACCTTAGTGCAAACACCTCTCCTTTGAGGGTTGCTTTCTCCCAAAGCTGGTACCTTTTTCTTATGGGTCAATCCTAATCTACCCTTACGTATTAATTGATTTATCGTAGGCATATGTTATAAACTCAAGCTCATTAAAATAACTAAGTTTTTAGTTATAAAATAATAAACCTCAATAGTCAATATAAAAATAAACATTACTACTCTAATAATTAAGCTCAACTGCCTTGAAAGCCATCAGTAGACTTCTTGCACTACCTCCCAAGCCACAACTGTCATTCAGTAGAAACGAAAAAATTACTTTACAAGCTTCGCCAGCCCCCTTATCATGAAACTGAAGCTGTTTATTTATCTTCTCTGTACAGATTAAATGACAAAAAAACTCACGTATCTGGCGTATCATGTTTAATTTTTTGCACTATGTGCAGTCTATGTCTTTATAAAATTTCTAGGTTTTTACCTAATATAAGCTGAAATGCGCTTATAAAGCATTTAAAACATTAAAAAACGCCAACTTAAAAATGGATAGTGAATAACTAGCTACCCTAGGGTTTCTTTTGCCTTTTTTTCTGTTTAGTAAATTTCTTAACGTTTATAATTTAGATTAGTTGCGGTTTAAAAGCAGCCAAATCGCGGTTATTAAGTGTTTAGAATAAAAAAACGCCATACTTGAAAGTATAATGTAAGTAATTAGCCAACCACGGGGCTTCTTTTGCCTTTTTTTTATTTGGTAAATTTCTTAAATATTTATGGCTAAACGACAATCGTCATCCCGCTACGTGTTAGCGGGATCTAGAGATACCGCGGCGGTATGACGTGGACTGCTGTCATTCCGCTACGTGTTAGCGGCTAAGATACCGCGAATGAATCGCGGTATGACGGTTCGTGGCGGAATGACGTAAAGCTCGCGTTAGCTATACTTTTATGCTCACCAACTTAGCTGGATCCAAGTAGTCAAGCTACTTGGATCTGCAAATTGCAATGTTCGTACAGCTGCGTGCTTGACACCGGGATTTAGTGCAGCTACCCTAAACTGGAAGCTCATCTTGCTATTCTTGGCTGAAAGGAACATATTTTTAGAATAATGAAAACAATCAGCACTTTAATTCAAGAAGGATCGGAGTTATTATCGTCACATAAAGTTGAATCACCACATTTAGATTGTGAAATCATCATGCAGCACGTACTTGGAGTGGAAAGATCATTCATAATTATGAACCATGCTGATCAAGTGCCGATGGAGAAAGAACTTTTATTTTGGAAATTAACAAAAAAAAGAGCGGAAAGATATCCAATATCGCAAATAATAGGTAATCGTGAATTCTGGAGTAAAAATTTTATAGTTAACCAGCATGTTTTGGATCCAAGACCAGATAGTGAAACATTAATCTCAACAGTGTTAAAATATTACCCAAATAAAAAGCAGAGACTAAAAATTGCAGATTTTGGTACAGGCACAGGTTGTTTATTGATATCCGTACTTAGTGAGTATGAATATGCCGTTGGTATCGGTTTTGAAAAAAGCTTGGAAGCATACAAAGTTGCCTATCAGAACACAAAGAAACATGATCTTCTCAGCAGAGCCAAAATATTTCCAAGCTCATGGACAGAGTGCAGAGGTTCATTTGATCTGATAATTAGCAATCCTCCATATATTAAAAGAAGCAAATTAAAAGACTTACAAGCCGAAGTGCAAAAAGAGCCAAGAATTGCTCTTGATGGTGGAATTGATGGTTTAAACTGTTACTTGAGTATTTTTCCAATATTGAAAAAGTGCCTTAAAAAAAATGGGTTTGCAATATTGGAGATAGGTGAAGATCAAAATGATATTGACAAAATAATACCCTCATACAAATTAGCTTTTCAGGAATATGTACATGATTTGGCAGGAATGAAGAGGTGCATTGTTATGCAAAAAACATAGCTAATGTTTTCTTCCTTCATCCCATATTATCCTATGTCATCCCAGCACCCTCTAGCTAGTCATCCAAGTAGCGTGACTACTTGGATCTATATTTACTATGGTCAAGGCATAGGATGACAGGAACGGTTTTATGCATTTTTTAAAAGGGCAACATGTTTAAGCTTTGCTGGCAAAGTGGAAAGTAAGGCCAGCCTCTATACCGTGTGTGTAAAACAATGTATTACCTATATTTATATCTTCTTTTGCTGCATTTGCTGGTTTACTCTGATCATCAAGCTTCTTTTCACCCCTGTTATTAGGATCATCTATAATTTCTCCAAGCGCATCCGTTGTAAGTTTAAGACCATCACCAATAACACCACCAATAGCACCAAAACCTCTATATCCGATATGCATATTTACATCTTCGTTTATGTGATAATCAAGGCCAGCTTTTAATTGACCTGCGGGTCTTATTGACGATTTTTCAAACATTGTCATTCTTGTTGCACCGACTCCAACCCCAACATAAGGAGAAAAAGAGAAACGGTCACTCTTCCAATGATGATAAACATTTGCCATTAGAGACATGTTTTCAATTTGGTCATGATTAACTGTAGCACTATAGATATAAGTTTTTTTACCAGCATCCTTACCAATGTCCTTTAGGTATGAAACAGTTATTTGACTACTTGTTAAACCAACATTATCCACTTTTACAGAAGAATACATCCCTTCCAATTCAGCTCTATAGCTGTTGTTACCCAATTCTCCTGTGTAACCAAATGCCACATTTGCAGCAAAAGGTGGATTATAATCTCCTTTATACTCACTTAGTGACTGACCTTTTGTGTTCCGAGCATCCCTGTCATTTATAGACAAATTTTTGATATCTGTAGTGCTTGTTTTTAGTTCACCCATGCCATTAAAAAATTGACCATAATACCCACTACCAAAGTAAAACCCTTCTGTTTCACTCGCAAAAGATTGTTGTGACAACAATAAAGCAAGTGCTGTAACCGCTAATGTTTTTTTACTAATCATTACTACTCCCCTAGTTAAAATAGCTAATCTAATACTAATTAATTAAAAATGGCTTAATATGAAAAACCTAATTATTTGCATAACTTGCACTTTTCTGAGCTAAAAATAGGCAAAGTTAACCTTACTTCTCGTCATTTTTTAATTTATCCTCATCTTCAAATTCATCCTCCTCTTCTTCGTCATCAAACCCATCATCGCTCCTATCCTCATCTTCCTCGTCATCATCTTCAAACTTATCGTCGATATCTTCATCATCAATATCTTCGTCTGCAAATTCATCTGATTCATCATATACTGCATCTTCGGTTTTAGTTTCAGCAGGATAATCAACTGAATTAGGTCCCTCAAGAACATTATTCCCCTCGTTATTAACCTTATCTTTGCTCGCAGCGGCAGAAAGAACTTTGTTTGGGTCATATGGTTCTTGTGTAGGCACACGAGTTTGTTTGAGCAGCCTTCTTGTGAAGGTGGTATCACTGTAGTACAAAATTTTCTTTGATTTAATTGGGTAAGTCGACTCTATTAAAATTATCTGATCGTTACGTGGCAACATAATAACTTCTTGAGGCAATAGCAATGCTCTCTGTATTTCGGAGATATGTAATGACCTTGAAGCAGGATTTAAATCTAAAAATTTAGGCTTATTCAACGATTCTTGTTGTACAGTTTTGTTTCCTATAAGTTGCGATATTAAATTAGCTGTTTCAATATTATTGGCTGCAAAAGTTATTCTGTAAGTCGAGTTTGACAAAAAGGAGTTCATCCCTGCTTCTTCGTATATTCCTTTGAGCTGCTCAGTATCTTGAACAATTAAGAATAACCTAACTCGATAACCACGAAAATATGCAATACCTGTTTGAAATTGCTCCATTTTTCCAAGTGTAGGAAACTCATCCATTAAAAACAATACGCCATAAGGCTCGTCATCCGATGGCAATTTTCTACATAAAAACCCAGTTGCCTGTTGGTAAAAAACCTGCATTAAAGGCCTGAGCCTAGTCAAGTTGTCAGGAGTTAAACCAACATAAACTGTAATTTTCTTCTTTTTAAAATCTAGAATATTAAAATCACTTGACGCAGTTGCAGTATCAATCAATGGGTTTGCCCACAATTCAAGTGATGAGTTCATGGTTGATACAACACCTGACCTTTCTTTATCAGCTTTTTGTAAAAAAGCTGCAATATTCATATATGCTACAGGGTGTAGTATTTTACCCATTGTATCAAGAGCAACAGCAAGATTATAAACCACGTCATCACTACGCATCGTACGCACAACTTCACCAAAAGATTTAACTTTCTCTGGTGCAGCAAGTAAGTATAATACCACTCCAACAAATAAGCTTCTTGCTTCATTCTGCCAAAAGTCTTGTTCAGGCATGATTAGGTTAGCTATTTTCTGCACATCGTCAACCATCTGCCCAGGTTTTTCACTAATCCATTGTAATGGATTGTAACAGTGACTTATTCCATCTGGCTGCGCTGGATTCCATACGTATACTTTTTGTCCTTGTCGTTCTCGCCAACCACTTGTTATTTCATAGTTTTCTAATTTTATGTCGTGTACAATTACCGAGTCAGTCCAAAATAATAAATTAGGAATTACAAAGCCAACACCCTTACCAGAACCTGTAGGTGCAAATAACAATGCATGCTGAAACCCATCAGAAATGAAGTATCCTCTTTTATCTTTACCAAGCAATAATCCCTTTTTGCTTCTTAATCCTGCTTTTCGTATGTCTTTCTCTGATGCCCACTGCGAATCTCCATGAAGTGATTCCTTCTTTTTAAATGGTCGCCACTCAATTATCCTTTCTCTTAAATTCCATAAGATAATCATTAAAACAATGATAGGCAGTGCAGAAGATATAATTAATGTGATTTTGAGCTCAAGGCTATATAACTCTGGATGATGCCAACAATATTGTATATGATCAAAAATCGTTGGCCAAAGAGCTTGAGGGAAAGGCGTCAAACTAGGATTAATTGCCTTAAAATCCACAGCATCCGGACCATCAGCAAACAGAACAAACAATATACCAGATAGATAGAAGCAAAACTCAAGTACGCTAAAAGCTACTACACCTCCTATGAGAATATTACGTAGGTGATTTCCATTACTCATAAACTACTCTTCCTTAACTTATGTATAAATTTAAGCATTTTCGCTCGCAGATCTAGTAAATAATATCTCAGAAATGCTTCTTTTGCCCCCACCGGTTCTTTTTAGCTGAATAACAATATCAATCACATTTCTAATGTATGGTATAATTTGGTCTGGAGGAATGCCAAGATTTGCCTGCATAACCATCAATTTTATTTGCTCAAGGGCCATTGTTGGACTATCTGCATGAAGGGTTGATATTGATCCAGGGTGACCAGTATTTATCGCCCTGAGAAAACTAAAAGCTTCCGCTCCACGGAGCTCACCAACTATTATTCTGTCTGGCCTTAAACGTAAGCACGCTTCTATCAAATCTTGAATGGTTACTTTTGCTCTGCCCTGCCCTCCTTTAGAGGCAATTAGATGGACTTTATTGGGATGATCGTTCAAAACGATTTCCCTTGCATCCTCAACAGTAATAATTCTTTCCTCAGCTGGAATAGCACGCAAAGTAGCATTAGTAAAAGTAGTCTTACCAGTGGAAGTTCCACCACTAATTATAATATTTTTCTTACTTATTACAGCGTATTCTAAAAACTCTTTTATTTTTTTTTGCCTTAACAATAAATCCAAATGACGGTCAACTGGATTATCAGTTGCTTCTGTAACAGTTTCAGAAAAAGCCCCCATTTTTTCGTAATCATCGAGTGCTAACTGCATGCTAGAAGGCTTACGAATCGACATGACTACTTTATCAGGTTCACATGCTGGCGGAAATACTATCTGTATACGATAACCATTTGGTAATGTTGCCGAAAGTAACGGCGCTTCTTCGCTAAGTTTTTGTTCTGTAGCTTGAGCAATCAGTCTGCCAAGAGATTTCAAATGGTTAAGATCGAATACTTCTAATTTTTCACACCTTATTTCACCGCGATTTTCAATCCATACTTCCTTTGGCTTATTTATTGATATTTCATTTACGCCTTCTTCTTGAAATATGCCTTGTAATGGCTCCAAATATGTATCAAGTGCAGCATAGTTCATTTCATTGATTTAATATTGCCTGTGGAGGAAATACTATATCTTGGTTAACAAATACTTTCAATGCAGTGCCTTGATCAACATAAATAGTTGGTTTTTTATCTGTATATCTGCCCACTACATCCCGCATATCTTTAGAAAAATCCTCGATTGATTTCCCGATTGCTTCATCATAAACAGACTTGCTTTTTCTTTGAATTTGTTCTAACAGTTGATTTACAATTTCCAGGCTTATATTTACCTCGTCTTCTTCAATTCCTAGTGCTTTTGCTATTTCCTCTTTCATTATTTTTAGTAAATCTTGTCTGCTTTTGGCACTCCGAATTCTTCCGATAGCCCCAAGGCCTAATTTCCATTTGTCACTAGATATCTTCTTTTCTGGGTCAATAATGAGTTGGAGAGAAGAAAAATCTATTTCGGTTGCAGTGATAGACTTTACTGCATCTCTGATAGTTAGCGTATCAACAAGATTAGAAGCCTTTTGCCCTATAACAGCAGAACCAATCGAAACACCAGCAAGTGTCACTGAAGAGAATAACGCACTTACCATTTTGTTATCAACTATTCCTGCTATTCCTGCTCTACCAAGCTCGTCAGTACTAAGTGATGAGATTGCAATATCTATTCCATGTGGCAGAATCACTCTATTCCAGTTTATATTTACACGAGATTTAGCAACATTCGAGTCAAATGAATAACTGCCTATCAATCTTGAGCCTTTAGGTATTAAAACTGTATCACCAGTTTCTGCATAAACATCTCTACTCACCATAGCACGCAGCATTCCTTGCAGATCAGAGTTTATTGCAGTTTCAAGAACAGCATCAATAATTTTACCTTGAGTAATCATTAAACCAAGCTTTCCTACTCTGGTAGCTTTGCTCGATTGTGCTGAAGTGTCGGATAAAATAGCATCAGCAGCCTTGTTCTCTCCACTACCACCTGAAATTGTCAACATCTGTGCACTACGTCTGTCTCTAGGATAACCGCCACCCCCTATTGTAGGAAACGAGGTAGGTAAATTGCCCATAACATTACTAGAAGGAAAATTTTGCTTTGGCAAAATAGGTATATTTGACACAGGAGTTTCTTTTGGTTTCTCTTCTTCTTTTTTCATCACTTCTTCTTTTCTAATTTGTTTTATTTCTGGTATGATTAGTGGTGTAGGAAGAGGAGGTAAGGGTGGTAAGTGATCAGTTATTATTCTTTCAGGAACCATTACATTATCTGGAACTTGTTCCAACTTTCCTTTTAATTCTTGAACGTTTTGCTTTGTTTCCTCTTTTTTAATAACTTCTGAACCCTCTTTAGGAGAAGGACTAAAATAGAGATAATACACTCCACCAACCAGAAGCACTAAAATAATGACCATCAATGCCCTATGACCTTGATTAGAGCCAACTGTTACTACCTTATTCTCTATTTCTGATTCATCTTCTGAATTGTTACGCCTTTCTTTATTCATATTGCATGTACCACAGCTAAAGTGACCTATTTATAATTTCAACTTCACCATCTTCATAACGCATAAATAGCTTTTTATGTACTCCTTTTATTATAACATAATCATCAAATAACAGCCTTTTACAAGGTTTATCCTCCCCTTCTACAAAAATCTGAGGTATTTTATTATTATTTCTAAATTTTAAATAGGTTAAATAACCATCATCAAATAACTCAATCGGAACTATATCCGCATTACCACCTTCATCAATATATGTATAATTGTACTTCGTATCATTTTCTTGTATTATTTTTTCTAGCTTGTCTGTAGTATATTGCATTTGAGTAGGTAAAGAAACCTCATCTAAATCAACATCAAATTCACCTTCTTCTTGAGGATAATAAAAACGTACTACGTAAGATATATCCTTTTCAGCAGAATAATCGTGATCCACTTTCTTAGCATCAGTACCCGGGTATTTATCGTAGTTTGGCCTTGAGATTAAATCAAAAATGTAATTTCTTTTTTTAGTTGTCGTAATAATCATGTTAGTGCGACTACTAACTTCAAATGGCATGATAAGCAATTTATTGTCATAAGGATTAATTTTCCAACTTGATGCATCACCAACAGCGATATTTTTAACTTTTTCTCCTTCCGCAAATTCAATATAAGAATAGTAACCCTGACTAAAAACCACCGTAAATACTTCATTAGGGCTATACACAAAAGTCTTTATTCTACTATCTATAGAAATAGGCTCATTATAATTAATGGATGCGTTTAAATTGCCACTTACAAGTAAAGCTAAAACTAATAATATCCTATACATATTCATCATCTACTCTATATGAAATAACTTGAAATCCTAATGGGTTAATATATCTTTGCTGATCATCCATTTCAAGCGATGCATATCTATATGACATAATAACTATCTTATTTTTTCTCGTAGAACTTCCATCTTTCCGTGTAAATTCCACAAAAAATCTCACCTGAAGAGCATCGTTACCTAACTTTTGAATTGAGCGAATTTTAAATTCACTTTTGGTATCTGAATATAAATTAAAAAGATCATCCATATTCTGCGATCCTACATAATTTCTAAATTCATTATACACATTAGGTGAGGAAAACAACCTCACCTTTGTATAATAGTTATAATTATAATGATATGGATCAAAAACCTCCCTTGCTTTTACATACTCTGAAATAAAATAATCGTTTAGCGCTTCATCTGCAGAATACTGTTTTACTGTGACAGGATCAACCAATTGCACTATTCCTGATTTCTTGTCAATTTCTATAACAAATGGCTCAATAGTGCTACTTGTGCTAATTTTAAATACGACTAATATGCTGATAGAGATCGTTGCTAATAATATTAATGCAAATAAAAGTAGAATATTCCTTTGAGCAATAACTGTGCTGTAGCGGTTTGAATTCCAATTTATATCCTTATCTAAGGATTCAGTATTTTTTTCTCGCTTAAAAAATCTTAGCATTTTAGTATTCCTAAAAATCTTAACTTATGTTAATAAACATAGCAAATTAACAAAGTAGTTACAGCAAAAAAGCTAAAAAACTCTTAATCTATGGCCTAATTTACCAAACTTTGTCTCCATATATGAATCGTTATATTTATTACGTTCCACAATAAGTGGTAGACACTTTGTAACTCCTATACCACTACTTTCCAATTCTGACAATTTCCTATCATTGTTTGTAAGTAATTGGATTTTGTTAATGTTCAATTTCTTAAGCATTTTAGCTGCAACAGCAAAACTCCTTTCATCATCTTCAAAACCCAATATTCTATTTGCATCAACAGTATCAAGATTATGTCCTCTTTGCATACTGTACGCTCTTAACTTATTAGTTAAACCAATGCCTCTTCCATCTTGCATCAAATACAATATAATACCACTTCCAGAGTCAGCTATCATTTGAATTGCTTGATGTAACTGACTTCTGCAATCGCATGACAAGCTATCTAACAAGTCACCCGTATAGCACGAAGAATGAATTCTCACTAATGGTTCGTCATCTTTATCTGGATTGCCAATGATAATTGCATGATGTTCTCTTCCACCACTTTCGGTTCTATAAGATATGATATTTACTTCTTGAGTCTGTTTTAAAAATAATGATGTTTTGCACACTTCATATACATCCTGATTTTCTTGAAAATTATTTATGAATGACGTGTCCAGTGCAATAACGTCATTTTTCTCGCACCAATTTCGCATTTCATGGTTATTCTCAAAAGTCATATCAGCCACTAACGCGTATGGCAATAATTCTGACAACTTAAGCAAGGCAATAGCACATTCATCTATTGTCTTTGAGCATTGCAACTCTTTTATGCAATCTTCCTTTGAACAGTTTATTAAATAGAGCAGTTCATCAAAATTATTCACCAACAGACGTTTGCTGTTATGTTCTTTATTCTGAGATATGTATTTTACCTTACTTGAAGTTAAAGTAACATATACATTACTTGATGTAAACTTGTATTGATTAAATAAATCTCTTTCTAAAGCCTCAGCAGCAGCAAACAATAGGTAATTACTTTCATCATATATTACAATTGGCCGACCGCGCCTGATTTCGCTGATAGCTCTTTCTACCTTATTGCTACTCTGATTTCCTATAAACATTTTTACCCATATTAAACAGCGATAAAAACTGGTGCGGCCGAGAAGACTTGAACTTCCAAGGCCTTATGAGCCACAGCGACCTCAACGCTGCGTGTCTACCAATTCCACCACGGCCGCACTATATTCTAGTTTTTATATAATTATTTTAAATTACTTAATCATTTTAGAATTTTTCATCTAGAGTGTCAATCTGATACTAGAATAATTTAGAAATTGTTTGTATAATTTGATTATGAATTTTGTGATTATAAATTTTAATCATTTAAGATAACCTTACTACTAATTTTTAACTTAGGTTTTTATACAAATGAATATAGCTAATATCTTTATTTTTTTAGCTCTCTCTCTTATAACTAGCTTTCATTTCGTCCATGCACAAATATTATACACATGGTCTCAAGTTATCCCAGAAAATAAACTAAGCATACGCGCAATTACGGACAATGACATGTGTCCCATTGTTTATGTTGATGGCGAGGAAACAGAAATGCTGAATCGCAGCTCAATTAACAATGGTGATCATAACGAAACAGTTTGTGAACTGAAAGTACAAACAAGTGCCAAAAACATTAGTATTGAGGATCTACGGGTTCCTATATTACCAAAAAAGGTTAATAAAATTGCTTTCATTGGTGACACGGGCTGTAGAATAAATATGTTATTTCAGCAGGAATGTAATTCGGTAGATAGCTGGCCTTTAAAAAAAAATTTAGATTCAATCGCCCTTCATAAACCAGATTTAATTATCCATGTTGGTGATTATCATTATAGACAAACAAAATGTAGAAATACAAAAAAGTGTGGCGATATTTATGGATATAATAAAGAAGTTTGGTACGCTGATTGGTTTGAGCCTGCAAAGGATATTTTATCACAATCCCCTTTCCTTTTTGTTCGTGGAAACCATGAGAGTTGTGATAGAGCTTATGAAGGATGGTTCAGGTATCTAGATTCATACCCCTTTTCGTCTGAAAAATGTGGAAACTTCGTTTCTAGTTGGTCCTTAGATGCTGGACCGATGAAATTTTTTATCTTCGACTCTTCATCCGGTGAGGATATTTTTACAACCCAAAGCACAATTGATGCTTTTGAGAGGCAATTTGATAAATTGATACAAAATAGTTCTGACAAGCCCATGTGGTTTTTAACTCATAAACCGCTTTGGAGATCTCCAAAAAAAGAATTTTTGACATTAAAAAGCCATGGTAATCTTACACAAATCGAAGCTTTTGGAGATAAATTTCCAAGCAATGTTACTACCATAGTTTCTGGCCACATTCATATAGCCCAGATTTTATTAATGGATAATGTTCCAGACCAAATTATAGTTGGAAACGGTGGTGCATCATTACACGCTCAAGATCAAGAATCTGTTTATCAAAATGTAGAATTTGACTATTTAAATGGTAAAAACTACTTAGCACACGAGGTTAGAAACTTTTTTGGCTTTGGCTTTGCAATACTAAATTTAGATGATCACGAATTTACCTTCTATAATCAACACAATAAGGAAATGTATTCTGCGAAGCTAACAGAAGATTTTAAACTTAAACGGATTAAAACTATAGTCGATTCATTTTAGGATTTGTTATTAGCTATTTTAAAAACGCTACTTAAACATTTTTTTTAATCGATTGATTTCATCAGCAAATTTTGAGTCGGTCTTTATAAAATTTTCTACTTGTTTTACTGCATGTATAACAGTAGCATGGTCTCTGCCACCAAAGTTTCTCCCAATATCTGGTAGGCTTTTTTGCGTAAATTTTTTGGCAAAATACATAGCTATTTGTCTTGGCCTTGCAAGACTGCGAAGCCTTCTATTGGATTGCATATCTGCAACCTTTATATTGAAAAATTCAGCTACTTTCTTTTGTATTTCTTCTATTGTGACTGACCTATGATTTGACCTAAGAAGATCGATTAGGGTTTCACTAGCTGATTCTACCGTCATACTTCTTCCAATTAATGAGGTATGGGTAACCTTATTTAATGCTCCTTCTAATTCTCTTATATTAGATTTTATGTTCCTTGCTAAAAACTCTAGGACATCTTTCGGAACATACATATTCATCTGCTCCACTTTTGCCTGCAATATACCAAGCCTTAATTCAAAAGTTGTTTCATTAATATCTGCCACCAACCCCCAACCGAGTCGTGATTTTATTCTTTCTTCCACTCCATCAAGATCACTAGGAGACCTATCAGCTGATATAACCAATTGTTTATTTTGGTCTATCAATGCATTGAAAGTGTGAAAAAATTCTTCTTGTGTACTATCTTTACCACTGATAAATTGCACATCATCTACCATCAATACATCTACTGATCTAAATTGCTCTTTAAATAACATAATATCTTTGCTTCGCAGCGCTGTAATATATTGGTACATGAATTTCTCTGCTGATAAATACACCACTTTTCTTTTTGCTGATGGGGAATTGACTATGTGCCAAGCTATAGCATGCATTAGATGTGTTTTACCAAGTCCCACTCCACCATATAGAAACAAAGGATTGCTGCCTAATATTGGATCTATAGATTCTGCCACACGCTTTGCCGCCGTAAATGCTAATTCATTTGGCTTTCCCACTACAAAATTATCAAAGGTGAACCTTGGATCCAGCGGCGAACCAAGATTATGATTACTTTCCTCTCTGTTTTTTAGTATAACATTAAAATTTGAATTCCTCTCCTCAATTACTTGAATATCAATAGAACGTATACTTTTATCTTCGCTTTGCCATAATGATAATATTTTTTTCATGTAATGAACTGTAATCCACTCTTTTATAAACCTTGTTGACACGGATAAAAGAACTTCCCCATTTCTGCTACTGACAAATTTTAGTGAACTCAGCCAACTATTATATGTTGCTTCTCCATAAAGATTATAAAGACAATTTTGGATTTTTTCCCAAGTAACATTGTGATCCGTTACTGTAATAATCTGATCAAAAAACACAGTAGAAACCTTAGGGCTAGTTAAGTTCATATACCACACCAAGAAAAAAGCAATAATTAGAAAAATACAAGATAATCAATAGCTTACTGCAAAATGAAAAGCTAATACTACTTAATACATACTAAAAATTATGGTGATTTTTTGATGGGTTGTAAAGGGTATAAAAACATTAAAATTGATCATTTTTATTTCAAAAAAATGAAAAATTTGTAAATGTCGCTTGTATCGAGGATTAGAAGCATGCTATTAAAAACAGTAATACATTATGTATAAATAAGATGTTAAATTTACTGGCAAATAAGTAAAGTATTCATATAAATATAGCTAACCTAATATAGATTTACTGAAGCAAATTTATGATTATATTAAGTAATTTGAGTTGTTATGCTGTATTCGGTATTGAACTAGAGTTTTACATTGAAGGAATAGAAAAAGAATACTTATTTCTGAATAGCATCAAAAATAAAATAGCATCTCTTGAATTTTCTTGCGAGAAGGAGAATTCTACACATCAGTATGAGATAAAAAGTGGTTGTTATACGAACTCCGACAATTTAATTAAGCATTTTGAGTTAGCAAAACAATCACTTACTGAAACAGCACAAAAACTAGGTGGGAATATTTCTTTTAAAGCAAAGCCCTATTTGGATAGAGCAGGCAGTGCATTAAATGTGCATGTTAATCTCGTGAATTCAAATAACGATAACTTATTTTATATCAATGAGCAAAAGTACAGTGACTATCTGATTCATAGTATTGGTGGATTATGTGCAATGATGAAAAAACATATGTTGTTTTTTGCTCCAAATGATGATTCATATTTAAGATTTCAGTACCCGGATATTCACACTCCAACTACGATTAGTTGGGGAATAAATAACAGAACTGCTGCAATAAGAATTCCCTATTTTGGCAACGATTCCAAAAGATGCCGCCTAGAGCACCGTGTTCCTGGAGCAGATTGCAACCTTGAAAAAGTACTCACAGCAATAATTGAAGGTATAGTTTTTGGTATAGAGAACAAAATTGCTCCGCCAAATAGAGTGTATGGCATTGCATCTGATCCTCAATATAAGATGGAGAGTTTGATATAGCAACTACATCTAAAACCCTAACCCGTTAAATGGCTGTTGGATAATTGGCTGTTTTAGCACTTCCCTCACATCATTATTTACATTCCCGCACTGTAATAGCCACTCTGCAGGAGATAGTTTTCTCTCAGGTTTAGATTCTATACTAATATTTGCACTTGGTCCTTCAGGAAGTGGATTACCAAGCGCATCCATGTGTTTAGGTAAAGGTTCCATAACAATATTTGTAGCACTAGAAACGGAATGACTATCTTTAGTATCAGCGCTTTTAGAAAGTGAATTACCTTTGAAATCCATATGTTTAGGTAGTCCATTTTTCATTTCTTCTTCTGCTCTTTTATTTTTTAATTCTTCTTCTAGCTCAGTTTCAGTTCTTTTTGGTTCTTTTACGGTATCTTTTTCTTCACCTTCATCTTCTGAAACTTTATCTCCTGAAACACGAGTAATTTCAGCTTTAGTTCTTATTTTATGAATCAGCGAAAGTAATAAGTAAGTAACTGCAGCAGCAGAAACGATAATGGCTATCTTTGCGGCAATGTGGATTGCTGTTAAAAATATTAAAGCTGATAAAGCTCCAGCTAATCCAGACACAATAACTTTATTTTTGCCTTTTGTTACATTTAGAATTGCCACCATAATAACCTCTCAAATGCTGTTCTAGAATTATTATACAGGAATTTTCTTATACTTGCAATTTTGCGAAAATTTTAATTATTTGCATAAAGTTTTAAAGCTACACAAGGATTAATTAATATGCAATGTATCTCGACTATAATATTGTACAAACACACATATTCAGCTAACATTCAACATGCAGAGCTTACTCATAGAGCGAAACAGGGCGGTGGTATTATTACTTATAGTAATTTTTATCTTCGGTTCATACGTTTATGTAAAAATGCCAAGGGAAAGCAATCCTGATATACAGATTCCTATAATCAGCGTGTTTGTTGGACTTCCTGGGATTTCTGCTCAAGATAGTGAAAAGCTATTAGTGCTTCCTATAGAAAATGAACTAAGATCCATCGAAGGTGTAAGAGAATTGAGAGCTTTTGCAACTAATGATGGTGCTCACATGATACTCGAATTTGGAACAGAGTATGATAATAAAGAAGTGCTCGATAATGTCCGTTCAAAGCTTTCAAACATAAAATCGAAGTTACCTGTTGAAGCGGAATCTCCAATAATAAATGAAATAAACTTGAGTCTATTTCCCATATTAAATGTTGGCTTAATTGGTAATCTGCCAGAAAGAGCCTTAACTGAAATAGCACGCAAGTTAAAGAAAGAAATAGAATCTCTGCCAAATGTTCTCAAAGTTGAAGTGGCAGGTATTCGTAAAGAAACAGTGGAAGTTATAATTGAGCCCACAGTTCTAACAAAATATAACATTCAATCAAACGAAATATTCCAAGCTATATCAAGCAATAATAGACTAGTGGGAGCTGGGTCACTGGCCGGTAAATATTCGATTAAAATATCAGGGTTATTAAAAGATATAGAAGATATTATGAATATTCCTATTAGATCTCAAGGCGATGCAGTTTTGAGAATCAAAGATATAGCAAAAGTATACCCTAGGTTTGAGGATCACCAAGGATTTGCTCGCATTAATGGATTACCTAGTGTCATGCTAGAAATTTCAAAACGTAACGGAAAAAACATAATAGACACAGTAAATCAAGTAAAATACTTAATGGATAAGGCAAAAGATCAATTACCTGAAAATTTAAAAGTGGTGTACTTAAACGACCAGTCAAAAAACGTCCGCGATGTGCTTGATGACTTGGAAAACGGCATAATATTTGCTGTGTTGTTAATATTGATCATAATGATGCTTTCTATGGGAACAAGGATTGCTATTCTTGTGGCACTCTCGATACCCGGTTCCTTTCTCATTGGGATAATAGCTCTTTACTTTATGGGTATAACCTTAAATATCGTTGTGCTCTTCAGTTTAATTATGGCTGTTGGCATGCTGGTTGATGATGCAATTGTGATCAGCGAATATGCCGATAGAAAGATGATCTGCGGAATGGATAAAGTAGAAGCTTTTTACACTTCAGTTCGTGATATGTTTTATCCGGTTCTATCATCAACGTTAACTAAATTAGCAGTGTTTTTTCCTCTATTATTCTGGCCTGATACTGTTGGTAAATTCATGCAGTACATACCAATTACAATAATTCTAACTTTGACTGGATCGCTCATTATGGCTTTGGTTTTTATACCAACACTTGGTGCAATATTTGGTAAGCCTTCGATAACTTCAAAAAAAGAAATAAAAAAAATGAGTGCTATAGAAAGTGGTGAAATAAAAAATGCTGGGCCTATAATAAGAGCTTACGTACGCATGCTAGAGAAGGTTTTGGATAATCCTAAAAAATTCGTATGTGCTACTGTATTCGTTTTGTTTTCATTTAGTGTGCTGTACTTTACTTTTGGTCCTGGAGTAAAGTTTTTTCCGAAAGTGGATTCAGATAATATTTTAATCAGTGTTAAAGCAAAAGAAAGCTTATCAGCCAAAGAACGAGATCTGATACTCAAAGAAGTGGAAGAACGCATTTTGAGCATTGAAAAAGAAATTCATGTTTCTTATGCTAGATCAGGAGCATTTTCAGACAACGTTATCGCCAGAATACAACTAGAACTTATGGATTGGCGCTTCAGGCGCAAAGCTAAGCACATACTAAATGATATAAGGAGCAGTGTGCAAGACATGAAAGGAATAATAATTAATGTTCAAGAGGAAAAGCCAGGACCGTCGGCTGACAAGCCAATACAAATTAACCTCAGCGGGAGTGTATCCAGTTTGAATTTAGCAGCAGAGAAAATTCTAGAAATTATGAACCAACCTTCATCCGGGTTTATAAATATTCAAGATAGCAGATCAGCACCTGAAATAGAGTGGAATATGAGTGTTGATAAGAGTAAGGCTACAAGCTCTGAAGTAAGTGTTGCAACCATTGGCGATTTTATAAAGATGGTTACAAATGGAGTGTTGATTGGAAAATATAGACCAAATAACACGGATGAAGAAATCGATATTGTACTCCGTTTCCCTGGAAAGGATCGCAACATGAAGACTATAGACAATCTTTTTATCAATACAGTTAATGGCCCGTATCCTATGAGCAATATAGTAAAATATGCTCCCGAAAAAAAGGTAAACAAACTAAACAGGATTGATGGATTACGCATAGTGACAATCTCTGCTGACGTTGATACTGGCTATCTTGTTGATGAAAGAGTAAAGTTCATTCAGAATTCTATTGCCCAGGATTGGGACAAGGGAGTAAAAATTGATTTTAAAGGCGACAAAGAAGATCAACAAAAATCAGGAGCATTTTTGTTAAAGGCTTTTATATTAGCGATTACACTAATGATATTGGTATTAGTGACACAGTTTAATAATGTATACCATACATTTATCGTAATGACAGCAGTGTTTTTATCCACAACATGTGTGTTTTTTGTTTTCTTTCTTATCCAACAAGTTTTCGTAGTTGTTATGTGTGGAGTGGGGATAATTGCTTTGGCGGGAATTATAGTGAATAATAACATACTATTACTTGATGCCTTTCATCACCAAATTAAGGTACACAAAAATGACATCAAGCGATGTGTAATAAACGCTGCAATTTCTCGCGTTAGGCCAATATTGCTTACCGTTGCAACCACAGTTCTTGGTTTAATACCGATGATTACCAGGTTAAATATCAATTTTTTTACGCTACAAATCACATATGATGCTCCATCAAGCCAGTGGTGGGTTGACATTTCAACAACCATAGCAAGTGGAATATTGGTTGCAACGGTTTTAACTTTATTCTTTACTCCTGCGTTGCTTGTTATACAAAGACATGAAAAAACTTGACTTAAATTAGCAATCATTTAACATTTAAGATAGTGTTCTTTGCCCGTTGGAGCTATAATTATAACTAATTACATTGGATTTATTTATTATGATTGCTAATCGTAAAAGCAGTGTTAAGCAGAAAAGTAACAAGAATAACATAGTTGGAAGCCTTGATGTAATAAAAACAGCAGGAGAGCTTTCACTTCAAAAAGGTTTAGATTTTGATGTTGTAATAAAGGCACTAGAAAGTGCTATAGAAGCAGTGGCTTATCAAAAATATGGTAGCAAAAGTAAAATTGTAGTTAATATAGATAGAAACACAGGCAAAGTTACTTCATACAGAAAACTAAAAGTTATTGATGACGAATCAAATAGAGAAGAGAATACTGAGTATGAATCAATTACGCTGACACAAGCTAAATTAATAAAAGAAGATGCAAAAATTGGAGATACTGTTAGTGAATTACTCTCTCTTAACACTGATCTTGCTTCAGCAAGAATTGCCCAGCAAAAAATTGCTCAAATAATTAAAGATGAAGAGTCAAAAAAGCAATATGAGGAATTTAAAGATAAGGTGGGAGAAATAAGGTATGGTATTGTTAAACAAGTAGAATATTCAGATCTTATTATAGACATAAATGGCACTAAGGCATATCTTCCATTACGAAATTTAACCGGTGGTGAATCATTTCGTGAAGGCGATAAGGTTAAAACTTATATACAGACTGTTAAGCGCTCTGATGATGGACGTCAAATTATTCTTTCTAGGACTCATGAAGGCTTTTTAGAGGCATTATTAAATCAAGAAATACCAGAAATTGCTGATGGGTTAGTAACAATTAAAGGTATAGCTAGAGACGCCGGCTCAAGGTCTAAGGTTGCTGTTTTCTCTCCTGACAAGAACATTGATCCAGTAGGTGCTTGTGTTGGAGTTAAGGGAGATAGAATAAAAACCATTATACACGAATTAAATGGTGAAAAAATTGACGTTATAAATTACTCCTCAGATTTGGGTCAATTTGTTATTAAAGCCATTACTCCTGCAGAAGTATCGAAGGTTATTATTGATGAAAATGAAAATTGCATAGAATTAATAGTTGCTGAAGATCAATTGAGTTTAGCTATAGGAAAAAAGGGCCAGAATGTAAGATTAGCTTCAGAGCTTGTTGGATGGAAAATTGAGATATTAAGCACTCAGCAAGAATCAGAAAGGCGAAGTAAAGAACTTAGTCAATGTTCAGCTTTATTTGCTGAAGCTTTAAACTTAGAAGAGATTATGGGTCAGCTATTGGTGACAGAAGGTTTTTCAAGCGTAGAAGATATATCCAGCGCTTCAATTAAAGAGCTTGCTTCAATAGAGGGCTTTAATGAGGATATTGCAAACGAACTTCACAATAGAGCAAACAAGTATCTGAAAGCAGAAAATGATAGAAAAATAGAAGAGCTAAAAAGTCTAGGTATGGAAGATGATGTAATCAATTTAACTTTATCAATAGACAATAAAATTGCTCTTAGTAAACATGATATTAAGACTTTAGAGGACATAGCAGATTTATCAAGTTATGAGTTTTGCAGCATACTCTCTTCCTCAGCTGATAATAAGATGAATTCAGAAAATCTAAAAGATACAGTAGACTCAATAATCATAGAAGCACGTAAAAAGCTTGGGTTAATATAATAAAATAATATGAATAATGAAGATATCAGTAATAAAAAATTAACGCTCCAAGGCTTAAGCAAGCTTAAATTAGACCTCAATTTAAACTCTTCAACTAGCCCAAGTACTGGAGCTACAATAGTAAAAAAAAGAAGAAAAAAATCTCATGATGCAGAAGAACATAATTTATTTGACGAGAGTAAATTAGGTTCTTTAACAGAGAAAGAACAAATTTTCCGCATTAATGCTGTGCAGAATGCTGCTTTGCTGAAAGAAAAAAATCAGAGAGAAGAAAAAGAGAAAACAGCAAAAGAAGACAGCAATAAAGAGATTGACGAGAAAAATGAAGCGGACACTTTATCTAAAGAAATAAATAAGCAAGTTTTAAGTGATACTCACTTAGTTGAACTAAAAGAAGATAATATTGACTATGAGGGCGACGATAAAAAGTCTTCTAAAGTCAACAAAGATATATATTCTAAGCATTCTAAACTGGTAATTGCACAGGCAATAGATGAAAAAACTGAACAACCCCCTGTATTTAAGCAAAGATTTGGTATAAGAAGTAGAAAGTCAAAGTTTACCAAGGGTAAAAATATATCAAGAGAAGTTATTATACCAGACAAAATAACTATCAGGGAGTTATCTATTCGCATGGCAGAAGATAGCAAGAGTGTGCTAAAAATGTTCAAAGAAGAAGTCGGTGAGAGTTATAGAGTAGATGATCTGGTGGATCCAGATATAGCATGTGAAATAGTGGAAAAATTTAATCATATGGCTAAACGAGTGAGCGATACCAACAGAGAAAAAGATTTATTTTTTATAGAAGGCAGAGAAAGCCTGCCTAAAAAACCTAAACCACCAATCGTCACTTTTATGGGACACGTCGATCATGGTAAAACCTCATTGCTCGATGTATTTCGTGAATCTAATGTTGCAGAAAGAGAGTCAGGTGGCATAACTCAACACATAGGTGCTTATCAAATAACGACAAAAGATAAGCAAAAAATTACCTTTATTGATACACCAGGACATGAAGCGTTCACTGCGATGCGTGCACGTGGTGCCAATATTACTAATATAGTTGTAATAGTAGTTGCAGCTGACGATGGAATCATGAAACAAACAGTTGAAGCAATAAATCATGCAAAAGCAGCAAATGTTTCCATTATAGTTGCTATTAATAAAATTGATAAATCTGAGCCTGGTGATGTAGAAAAAATAATTAATAGTTTGCCTCAATATGATCTCATCCCTGAAGGGCTTGGTGGTGATGTTATGATTGTGCCAGTATCAGCAAAAAAGAAAACTAATTTAGATAAACTAGAAGAGACGATTTTGTTAATCGCTGAATTAATGAAGCTAGAAGCAATAGAAGATTGTCGAGCACTTGGATGGGTAATAGAATCCAAAATAGATAAAGCGAAAGGAATATCAGCCACATTGATAGTTGAGGAAGGAACGTTAAAGGTTGGTGATATATTGGTAGTTGGTACAACATACAGCAAAGTACGTAGTATGGTTAATCACCTCGGTCAAAGAGAAAAAGCAGCACTACCCTCCGCTCCAATTGAAATTACTGGTCTAAATGGTGTGCCAAATGCTGGAGATAAATTTGTTGTTATAAATTCTGAAAAGCAGGCGCGTGAAATTGTTGAATACAGGCTAGAGTTAATCAAGAAAAAGAAAGAAGATTTGGGCGACAATAATTTAGATATATTCAGTCGTAATAACAGCGAAACAGAAGAACTATCTGTAGTTTTAAAGTGCGATGTAACTGGTTCTATTGAAGCAATATCAAGTTCAATTGATAAACTCGGTAAAGACCAAGTGAAATTAAATATCCTACACAAAGCAGTAGGAGGGATAACAGATTCAGATGTGCTGCTTGCAGAAGCATCAAGTGCAGTAATTTTAGCTTTTAATGTAAAAGTGGATTCAAAAATAAGGGACTTGGCAAAACAAAAAGGTGTAGAAATACATACTTATAACATAATATACGAGCTCATTGACGACATGAGAATGTATTTAACTAAAATGTTAAAGCCTGTTACACGAGAGGTTCGTGTTGGCTTTGCATCTGTGAGGCAAATATTTAACGTATCTAAAGCTGGTAATATCATTGGATGTTACGTAAGTGATGGAGTCATAAGAAAAGATTCTTTAATTAAGGTAATGCGTGGTGGCAAATTGGTGCATGAAGGAAAGTTAAAAGCACTACGTAGATTTAAAGATGATGTTAAAGAAGTAGGTGTAAACTTTGAATGCGGAGTATCACTAGAGGGTAATATCGATATTAAAGTTGGAGATATTTTAGAAGCTTATCAATTAGTGCAAGAAGAAAGGGTATTATAGTAGCTGGATATGAAAAAGGAAATTAGAAACCTAAAAATAGCATCGGTATTGCATAGAGCGATATCAAGAGTCCTAATGGAAGGTAAGGTGTTCAATAAAAATGTAGCGGTATCTGACGTAAAATTAAGTAAAGATTTGAAAAAAGCAGATGTATATATTGTGTTATCTTCATTGAATATTCAAGTAGCTGACTACTTAGATCCAGAAAAAAGACGCACTGGAGATCCTTCTGAGAATAATTGTGATATTAATACTGTTGTTAATGAAATGAACCAATCTGCATGGTCAATACGTAAATCTATATTGTGTTATGTTGATTTGCGATTTATACCTGAACTAGTTTTCAAGCCTGACTTAGCGTTCGATAATTTTGTTAATGTAAGCAAAATATTACATAATCACACTTAATTAATGCATTTCAATCGTTACTTTTCATTAATGAGGTTGCACAGTTTAACGGGTTTGTGGCTTGTGCTATTTCCCAGTTTGAGCGGTATTCTTTTAGCCTCAACTTCTCTATCGTATCAGGTTCTTTTTCTCCTTGTTTTGTTTACTATAGGTGCATTTTTAATGAGACCCGCAGGGTGCATAATCAATGACATTTTCGATAGGGAAATAGATGCGCACGTTGAACGAACAAAATATAGGCCACTTGCAAGTGGTGCATTAAACATAAAGCAGGCTTTAGCTTTACTTTCACTGTTACTGTCTATTGCCCTGGTAATCTTATTATTAACTAATAAAACTACACTCATACTTGGAATAATCTCAATGTGTATGATAGCTACTTACCCTTTATTAAAGCGGTATGTTTGGTGGCCACAATTGTTCTTAGGGTTTACCTTCAATATGGGATCGCTCATGGGCTCAGCAGCAATAACAAACCAGATCAGTATAGAATCCTTGCTGTTTTATATAGGATGCGTCTTTTGGACACTTAGCTATGACACCATATACGCCCATCAAGATAAAAAAGATGATGAAAAACTCGGGATGAAATCTACCGCATTATATTTTGGTGATACAACAAAATCTTGGTTGAAAAGATTTTATTTAATATCTCTTATGACGTGGCTATATGCTGGTATTTTATCATCATTAAATAACATTTTTTATATTGCTCTACTTGCTGTAGGGTTCATATTTCACCGCCAATACAAAAATTTCAATCCTGACGATCCCAGTCAATGCATGTCCATATTTAAAAATAACTCCTACGTAGGGTTGCTGCTCTTTTTCGGCATTCTTTTAGATAGAATTATCACCTAGGTCTCAAGAGTTTCGGCTCTAATGAAATCAATAGACTCAGGTAGCCCGCAGAAACAAAAAAACTTGCTTGACAAACTCCGCCAGCCCTCTTATCATGAAACTGAAGCTATTGTATTTGCTTTCGCCAATCTGCAGATTAAAAGGTAAGGATTACTTAATGTATCGGCGTCTTATGTTCAATTTTTGTCTCCGTTCAGCAGAGTGGTTTAAGAAACAATAGATAGAAGGTTTTGAAAAGGGTTCAGCCTCCTTTGTTTCCAAATTAAGTATAATGAAATTATCTTTTCGTATCCGTTCAGGAGAGTGGTTTAAGAAACAATAGATAGGAGATTTTGGAAAGGATTGAGACCCCTTTGTTTCCAAGTTAAGTATAATGAAATTATCCGCTCAAGGAATGTATTTCCCCGCTTTGATTGTGTAAAATATGAGTTTTTGCGATAAACGACATAATGCCGAATTTGCCGTTCAGCGTGGTTATTTGTCAGCGGAATATTTTCTGGGTCATCTAAAAATTTCCACATCATTCTTTCAGATCTCAGAACATTTTTTGCAACTCGAGAGGCTCCAATTGCTTCAGGTAAACGAGATATCTCCTTCAAGTAATACTTTGTACGTTTTCTTAATTTTCTGGCACGTCTGACAAACCTCAAAACATCTATCTCACTTTTTAGTAAAGCTTTTTTTAGTGCAAATAATTCAGTGGCCACGTTTCTCAAGTAACAACCCAGAACTTTAACTTCAATATTCCAACTATGTGCTAATCTTTCAAAATCTCTTGATAAATGTGCCCAACAGATTTGCCTGTTTTTATCGGCAAAATAATTGTATGCTGCATACCTGTCAGTTATTACCAAGCTATTGCGATTGCAGAATTTACTATTTTGTAAAACTTTCATTCCTCTTGACTCTGTAAATTTTACAAAACTTGCCGTATTGCTTGCAAACATCCAACACCAAGCGAGTTTACCTTTGTTATAATGGCTCGTTTCATCAATATGTAGAACTTTACTCCTACTTATCTCTTGTTCGATCTGCTCATACATTTTTTTGCATTTTGAAGCAACTCTATGTTCACTATTTGATATGCTACCGACGCTTATGTTCAAATTGAAGATATCATTTACGACACTCGCTATTTCGCGTTTTGAATTTTTGTAGAATCCGCTGAACGCTGCAATTATTGACTTAACCCTTGGACCAAATGTATCTGGCGTAACACCTTCCGGTAACTTGCTACTTCTTCTCTTTCCGCATCTCCGACAACGGCCATGTTCTAACTGATATTCCACTACATAAGGCTTGATTTCTGGAAGATCAACTTTCTGATGAATATATGGTTTTTCACATATTGCAATTTCTCCTCCGCATTCGCAAGTATTAGGCAACTCTATCTTTACTACTTTATCTGCATCCATGTTGGCGCGAAAACTTCCTTTATGACCAACCTGACCGCCAATATTCCTTTCGCTTTTCGGCTTATTCTTTTTTATTTTATACAACTCTTTGGAACTTGGTATTGATGAATTTTTTGAGCTTAAACCGAGTCTTTCTCTTAACTCAGCATTTTCTATCTTTAAAGCCTTATTTTCTGCTTTTAAACTTTCATTCTCTTTTTCCAATCTTTCTATTTTTGCTTCTAACCTTTCTATTTTTTGCTGTAAATTTTTGCAAAGTTCTAAAAGGTTTACCATATTACTTCACTTTTGCTCTATGATTATCTTTTTAGATCACCTTGTCTACCTTATTCTGCCACTCCGCTGAACGGATACCAATTTTTTGCAGTATATAGATACTGTATGTCTTTACAAAACTTCATCTACATCTAGATTTTTATCTAAATAAGCTGAACGCGCTTATAAAGCGTTACAAGACATCAAAAAATGCCAATACTCGACAGAGATAGTAAAAGACTAGCTAAGAGGTTGTCCGGAAACAAGTAAAAGGCTATAATATCTGAAATTTTAGTACGGGGTAAAGATGAGAAAAAAGTATCCAACAGATCTAAGCGAAAGGGAATGGGCAAGAATAGAAAAACACTTCAGAGTATCATACAAGAAAGGAGGAAGGCCGCCAAAGTATAGCAAAAGAGAAATATTAGAAGCAATTTTCTATGTATTGCGTACAGGGTGTCAATGGCGGTATTTACCAAATGATTTTCCGCTATGGAAGACTGTGTATGAGCAGTTCAGGCAATGGAAGAAGCAGGGAATTTTTGAGAAAATGAATTATGAAATTACAAAATATAGTAGAAGAAAAATAGGAAGGAATGAGCAGCCGAGTGCCTGTATAGTAGATAGTCAATCTGTAAAGACTACAGAAAAGGGGGGATCAAAGGCTATGATGGAAGTAAAAAAGTAAAGGGTAGAAAAAGGCATATAATTACAGACACTCAGGGTTTTATACTAGGTTGTTACGTAGGCGCTGCTAACGAAAATGATAGAGATGGTATTAAAATAGCATTAAACAATATGAGAACAAAATATACTAAAGTTAAAAAAATGTGGGCTGACATGGGATACCAAGGAAGAAATTTAAAGAATCACATAAAGGAAGAATATGACATAGATATTGAAATTGTTACAAGGCCTCCATGTAGATTTTGGGTGTGTATGGTCCCAGAGAGTGATGGTATACTATCATCATCATTTAAGGAGTCATTATGGGACAGATATTACATGGGTGCGCCAAAACAACACAGACGATTCGTAGAGCAATACAAAATAGAAAAGAGAGCATAGCAAAACTCTCCAAGCATTATAACCTTAATCCAAAAACTATTATTAAGTGGAGAAAACGTTCATTTACGAAAGATGCTGATATGGGTCCAAAGCATCCAAGATCAACTGTTTTAACGCTAGAAGAGGAAGCTATAATAGTTACATTTCGCAAGTATACACTACTGCCACTAGATGATTGCCTTTACGCTCTGCAGTCTACAATTCCGCATTTGACTCGCTCTAGCTTGCATCGTTGTTTACAAAGACACAACATTAGCAGATTACCAACTGTTGATGGAGAAGTTAAGTCAAAAAAGAAATTCAAACAATATCCTATCGGTTACTTTCATATTGATATTGCTGAAGTTAGAACTGAGGAGGGCAAATTACATTTGTTTGTTGCTATTGATAGGACATCCAAATTTACCTATGTTGAGTTGTGTAACAGTGCTACAAAACCCATAGCTGCTGAGTTCTTACGTAATTTGATTAGAATTTTACCGTATAAAATCCATACTATTTTGACAGATAACGGTATACAATTTACAAACCAGAAGCGTCATAAGTATGCTTTCCAACATATATTTGATAGAGTTTGCGAAGAGAATGTTATTGAACATCGTTTGACAAAAGTTAGCCATCCTTGGACGAATGGGCAAGTCGAGCGTATGAATAAAACTTTAAAGGATGCTACAGTTAAGAAGTATTACTATCAATCGCACCAGCAACTTAAAGAACACCTTTATAACTTTGTTATGGCTTATAATTATGCAAAGAGACTCAAAACTCTTAAGGGTCTTACTCCTTATGAATTTATATGTTATCAGTGGACACAGTCTCCAGAATTATTTATACTAAATCCACACCATCACACTCTGGGACCATACATCTAACTCGGGGATTCTTTGTCTTTTTTTCTGCTTAGTAAATTTCTTAAACATTTGCAGCGTAAGTTAGTTGCAATTAAAAGCGGCTGAATCTCGCTTGTCAAGCGTTTAAAACATAAAAAACGCCAATATTTTAAAGCGGATAATAACCCCAGGGCTTCTTTTGCCTTTTTTTTCATTTGGTAAATTTCTTAATATTTACAGCTAAACAACAACCGTCATCCCTAAGTATCCCGCTGCTTGTTAGCGGCTGAGATACCGCGAATGAATCGCGGTATGACGGTTCGCGGCAGGATGACGATAAGCTCGTCATCCCACTACTTGTTAGCGGCTAAGAGATACCGCGGCGGTATAGCTATAGGATGACAAAAAAAGGGCACTGTGACGAACTTAAATCACAATTATCAGTTAATGCTAATTACGGCATTATAAAAAACGCCAAACTTTTTTCTGCTTTTATGCAAGAAGTCTAGTCCATATATTCCTCCCACTTTTCCGTGACTTTTCTTACTATTTCCTCACTCATTTTAATTTTCTTTCCCCATTCTCGTTTGGTTTCAGGCGGGATTTTATTTGTCGCATCAAATCCCATTTTACCTCCAAGTCCACTTTCAGGGGAAGCAAAGTCTAAATAATCAATAGGTACACTTTCTATCATGATTGTATCACGCACAGGGTCCATCCTCGTTGACATTGCCCACATTACTTCCTTCCAATCACGTACATTTATATCATTATCAACAACGATAATAAACTTCGTGTATAAAAACTGCTTTAGAAAAGAAAGTATGCCCATAACAATTCTTTTTGCCTGCCCTGGATAGGATTTTTTTATCGACACTACCGCTATTCTATATGAGCAACCTTCCGGCGGCAGATAAAAGTCCACTATCTCTGGAAATTGATTAATAAGAATGGGCACAAAAATTTCATTGAGTGCTTCACCAAGAATCGATGGTTCATCAGGTGGCTTGCCAGTGAAAGTGCTGAGATAAATTGGATTTTTGCGCATAGTAATTGCAGTAATATTAAACTCAGGAAATTGCTCAACAGAATTATAGTAGCCAGTGTGGTCTCCGTATGGCCCTTCGTCTTGATAGCTATCCAAACTCACATAGCCTTCCAGAACGATTTCCGCGTGAGCTGGTACTTGAAGTGGAACAGTCTTACAATTTACAAGCTCAAGCGGCTTCTTTCGCAGTAGTCCAGCAAATTGGTATTCTGACAATGTTTCTGGCACTGGAGTTACCGCAGCAATAATCGTTGCAGGATCACTACCAATCACAGCAGCAGCAGGAAATTTCATATTTTGTTCCTTCTCTTTCCATCGTTTGTGGTGACCTGCACCACCACGATGTGCAAGCCAACGCATTAGTGTTGTTTTTTTATCTATAACCTGCATACGATATATTCCAAGATTAAAATTATCTTGCTTTTCTTTCGTGGGTCCTTTCGTTACCACAATTGGCCAGGTAATAAGTGGTGCAGGTTCATTTGGCCAGCATGTTTGAATGGGCAGTAGACTTAGGTCCACTTCATCTCCGGTTAGCACTACCTCTTGACATGGAGCCTTGCTCACGACTTTACTTCGCATCGATAACACGACTTTCAACAAAGGAAACATTTTTATAGCATCTTTAAAGTTTTTTGGCGGCTCAGGTGATTGCAAAAATGCTAAAAGTTTACCAAGATCTCTTAGCTCACCAGGATTTATGTTCAGTCCCAAGGCAATTCTTTCAATAGTACCGAATAAATTCACTAAAACTGGAATCGAATTTTTGCCGTTTTCTGTGACAACATTTTCAAAGATGATAGCTGGTCCTTTGTTTGACAAAACTCTGCGGTGAATTTCTGTCATTTCAAGAACAGTTGAAACCTCCTCCTTAATCCTAATCAGATCTTTTTTTTCCTCTAAGGCTTTAATGAAGTCACGTAAGTTGTTGTACATATTTTAAAGATTTTAAGTCTTTTAAGAAGTGTTTTTCCCAGCACAACCTATTCACTTATTATTATAGAGGCTCTAGAAAAATTATTCTCCAGCTCGCTTTTTAAGTTTTTATATTCAGTAGTGTTTAACTCTTCATTGGTAATAAAGCTTTTCTGTATAGCTACTATATCATTTAATTCTGTGCTGCCATTTTGATGTTTACATGACCTATTTACATATAACCATGGAGAATTTATTTCAAAATTCAATTCTGCACAGTTTTTAATCGCAATGTCTTTTATTACCGTATGCGTTTCACGAGTATGAGGAGTACCTATAAAAATGTCTGACACTTGGTCAGAAACTGTATTTACGACACCATTAAGCAAATTATTTTCTAAAGTTAAAACAAGTCCTAGGTTCGTCCTAAAAACTTTATTTTTTTGTTGTAATTCATACTTAATTGTAAGATCCTCTACATTACGCGAAGTAAGATCAGGCAATTCTAAGAATTTCTTTTCTTTTTCATTAAGATATACCCCACTAATTATATAAAAAACAGAATCTCTTAACTGCTCGTTTGAGTAATATAATCCAGCACTTGCTAAGCTCATAGCTGACTCCCCTTGCATAGTAAGCTGACCACGTTCGTTTACAACATTATCTTGTATAGTTAATTCACTATGGGATATAATTTTTGAATTTTCAGCTTGTACAGCAGGAATTTTTGTGTAGCTAACTTCTTTAGAATCCAATACTAAAGCAACTTTGTCAGCAACATCTGGAAAAATACCTTGTGCCATACTAACCTTATCAGTCGGATCAATCCAATATATTTTTCCACCTTTATTTGTTACTCTGAGCATCGTATGATTAAAATTACCCAGATTAGGTAATGCTTCGGAATTAGGAATGATAGTAATTCCTCTCATAACTAGAGTAGGTTGAACTCTGTAACCAAGTTTTTGTAAAATAGCAGCCGTACTAACAGAAAAATCCTTACAATCTCCAGTTTGATAATCAGCAATTTTCTCTAAATCTCTTGGAAAAAATCGTCCTGACACTGTACGCCAATCTCCCGTGTATTGAATTTTCTCATTCAACAAAGAAGTAACAACGTTAATTTTCTCTTCATCAGTACTCTCATTGGCAGCAGATTCTGCTATGGCCGTAAAAATTGTAGGAAGTGGCTGAGTAATGACGTTATAATATCCAGGAGCTAATTTTTTTGCTAAATCCTCCCATTTAGATAGGCTTGACAGTGATACCCAAGTATTGTGCTTAAAATTCAATATTCCATTATGTGGCTCATTTATCAAACCTTCATAAATTGCCTTTTTTAAAGTAATGCTTATAGAATGTACACCATTCTTTTTCTCCTCAGCGATCTTTAATACGTTTCTTGGATCATTCACTCTAATCTCTAGAGGCAACTCAGAATTGATTTTAGTATTCTCTGCTTGAAAATACCGCCCATAATAAGAAAAGTGCAAACCATAAAAATTATCAATAGGAACTTTTTTATGAATTTGTTTATATTTTAGATATACTTCTGCACCAATTGTCATTTTAGGAAATGATATGGTTACTTGCCTTAGCTGATCGAAACCTTGAGGACTAGCCAACGCCTTGTCCTCTATCATGTTTTTAGCGACTACGTATTCCCTCCCATTGTAAGCTGTTTTAGCTTCTAAAATAGTGAGGTCTGCACTATCACCATTATAAATAAGACTGTATGGGGAGAATGCACTACGCCCAGATTCCTTGAGTACTTTTGCTTGGAGTTCTGATTCTAATTCATAAGTACCATCCCCATTAATATTAATGGTACTATTAGAAATTTTGATCTCAATGGGAGCATCTTCATACTTAGTCCACCTTGCTTCAACTGGAGGAGTTATAAAAAACACTAACAATGTTAAGTTAAAAAGAGTTTTTAAAAATTTCATTATGACACTCATATAGAATATTTAAAATTATCTGCATATTAACTGAAAAATTGTTTTATTACACCCACACGACGCGACCATACACTGCAATAAACTCAGCAAATGGGAAAAAGAGAAGCTTACTTCCTAGAATGGCTATTTCCTTTTTTTTACCAATATTTATCGCCGCGTTTGTTAGCATTATACATGGCAGTTATAAGATAATCAACTACCAAAATGTTTCACCACCCTCATCACCAAGTCTTCTGATGAACTTTGTGGTAATGTGCTTGAGTTTCATTGTACGTAAAGTTTGTACTTGCAGCAAAATTGGCTATAAAATACACTTGATACAAATGTTTTTATGTATTAACATTAGATGCTTCTTTTAATATACAGATAAATGTATACTAAAAGTTTTATGTTGTAGGTTTTTAAATAAATTGTATGTCTAGGGTATCGTTTTTATTAATTTTAATAATAGCAATAGCAAGCTTGCCGATAATAAATAATTGGCTCTCAAATCGCAGCCAAATGCTAAACGATGATTATATAGGTGAGAAATTAGATAATTATATAAGTAGAAATTTTGATAAGATCATAAAAACTCTCAAAGAGGAGTCGATTAAAAGTAGTTACGCTGCTCGAGATAATGTAACCAAAAGTAAAATTTCACAATACAAGGATCAAATATTTGACCTTACTTATCCTTACTCCGGAAATGAAAATAGTAGTGTTATAGCTGTAGGCTTCCTTGACTATTCTTGTGGACATTGCAAAGCTATAAAGAATGATATAAAGCAGTTAATTAACGACGGCAAAATTAAGTATATCTTTAGGGATGCTCCAATACTTGGTAACGCTTCTTTAAAGGCAGCAAAAAGTGCTTTAGCTGTCTATTTTCTCGATAAAGAAAAATATTTCGATTTTCACCATGCTGCTTTAAGTCACAAAGGAGAATTTTCAGACGAAAGCGTATTGGATATAGTGAAAAACATAGGGATTGATGAGGACGATTTTAATGATTCCATAAAAGATAACGCGGACAAAATTGAGCAAATGATAAACAACAGTAGGCTTCTAGTAAGAGATTTGGGAGTAGGTGGTACACCTTTTTTAATAATTGGAGATAGCCTGTTTGTAGGAGCAACTGATTTGAATGTATTACGCAAAAAAGTAGATGAATTAAGTCACAAGCAAGGCTAGTTTCAATTTGCCATAAAATTTTATTTTTTTGCTTGACAACTCAAATGAACCTGAGTGTAGTAATTGTGGGTATGACAGCAGTTTAACTCAGTGGTCTCATCCACTTTCCATGGCGTCATTTACTATGTGAAACGCTTTCAAATTACAACATTTTCTTCAACCAAACTATTTTACTTTCTCAGGAGGACATATGTCATTCACAGAAATTAGATTTCCAGAAAATATATCTTATGGTTCCACTGGAGGACCGGAATTTTCCACTGACGTTGTAAGAGGTTGTCCGGAAACAAGTAAATTCAAGCATATTCCCTCTTTAACATAACCCTACTCATAGCTAGGTATATGAAATTCTCAGTGGATGTTGTGAGTAAATCATACTCCTTCGATAGCCTTCTATTCCTATTAACCCAAGCAAAAGTCCTTTCTACAACCCATCTTCTTGGCTGTACTTTAAACCCTTGTTCTCTTGTTGGTAGTAGCTCAGGTGGCGTATCTTTGTGCACCCAAAATCTACATGGAGGCCTTGTAACAATTTCAATATCTATGTCATATTCTTCCTTTATGTGATTCTTTAAATTTCTTCCTTGGTATCCCATGTCAGCCCACATTTTTTTAACTTTAGTATATTTTGTTCTCATATTGTTTAATGCTATTTTAATACCATCTCTATCATTTTCGTTAGCAGCGCCTACGTAACAACCTAGTATAAAACCCTGAGTGTCTGTAATTATATGCCTTTTTCTACCCTTTACTTTTTTACTTCCATCATAGCCTTTGATCCCCCCTTTTCTGTAGTCTTTACAGATTGACTATCTACTATACAGGCACTCGGCTGCTCATTCCTTCCTATTTTTCTTCTACTATATTTTGTAATTTCATAATTCATTTTCTCAAAAATTCCCTGCTTCTTCCATTGCCTGAACTGCTCATACACAGTCTTCCATAGCGGAAAATCATTTGGTAAATACCGCCATTGACACCCTGTACGCAATACATAGAAAATTGCTTCTAATATTTCTCTTTTGCTATACTTTGGCGGCCTTCCTCCTTTCTTGTATGATACTCTGAAGTGTTTTTCTATTCTTGCCCATTCCCTTTCGCTTAGATCTGTTGGATACTTTTTTCTCATCTTTACCCCGTACTAAAATTTCAGATATTATAGCCTTTTACTTGTTTCCGGACAACCTCTTACAGCAGAAGATGGCGATATATATCCTTATGATTCGTCAATACTTGCATAATTAAAATTTTTACTTTTTAACTTTTTATAGGAGACCGTATGACTGAAGAAATGCAACAACTTCAAAAACCTAAATTTGTCAAACCTACATTCGAAAAACCGAAAATTCCGCAATTTCAGGATAGAGCACAAAAAGTGGTTGATCTCACCAACGATATCAATACTGCAGAAATTGATGAAAAAATGATGGTAAATGTTGTTAGATTTAAAGTTTTTTATGATAACCTGGTAAACAATATCAACGAATACAATGACAGTATAAGTTCTAGTATTGAAAATGATATAATAAACCCATTATCAACAATTATAGATAATATAGGTAAGGAAACAAAAGAAATAACGGAGAGCATCACTAAAATTAAGGAAGATATGCCATACTTCTCGCCAACACAGGCAGAAGATATACTATAGATACAAAGACGTAATCTCGAGATGATTTTAGATAACATACACCAAATGAGCAAGTAATAACCCACTAGGCTATTACTTTTTTCACATACCATTTCAATGTAGCTGGATTAATTTTAAAATTATAATTTTTTATAGGAGTTAGCATGAATAATAGTAAACAAGAAAGCAAAAACGAACTTAAAGTAATAAGCAAAATAGAAGTTAACACCAAACCTAAAGGTTATGATGAAACAGTTGCGCGAAATCCAGCGCAGCTTGGTTATGTCCACAAAGCTTTAGATAAATTAATCGCAGAGCTGAACACGAAATTCGTTCCTGAATTGGATGATGTATTGCATAACAATAGCAACTCTATCAGTCAATTAAATGACATGCTAACAGAAGAAAGGGGTAAGCTTGACGAGCAGAGTAAACAGAACAAGGAAATGATTGAGATGCTCAAGCAAATCAAGGACGATATGCCAGGCATTGCAGAAGCTCCAGATTTTACAATAGTAGATATTAATAATGACTCACTGTTATTTGTATAGTAATGATTTATAAAGATAAGTAGTTTTTTTATAGGAGGTAACTATTATGAATAAAAATATAAAATTATATTCTAGTGAAGAAGTTGAATCAAATAATGCATTGCAACTTCAGAAACCGGCGTTTGATAAACCAAGCTTCGAAAAGCCAGTAATAAAGAAGATTGTCAGTGGTAAAACAAAGGAAGAATTTGATATAACTAAAGATATGACACAAGAAGAGATTGATAAGATGCCACAAATTACATTGACCATAAAGCACCTTAAAAATTTTTATGATGGCTTGATAAACAGCATTAATAAGTATGACGAAAATATGGATAGTGCAATTCAAAGTGGTATAATAACACAATTATCATCAACCATAGATAGTATAGACAGCAAGACAAGTAGTATAGATAGTGAACTTGCAGATCTTAGGAATTCGATTCCAGATATTGGAGAAGCTCCTCCATTACTCCATATTACTGGTGAAGAGAACGGATTGATTTAATAAAAAAGGTAATAGCCTGATATCAGGCTATTACCTTCTCCATATGCTATTTTAATATAGCTGAGTTAGGAAATCTATTTTAAAACTTTCGGCATATAGTTCTCATCATGTTTTGCAAACACTGTATCTGCAAGAAAAGTACTATTATCAAACATTTTACCTTGCACAACAACACCACTTTTTTCTGAAAACATTGGTGGAAGTATCCCTTGATATTTTACCACAACGCTTTTGTTAAAATCTGTCATTTGAAAAATTACTTCACTTTCGCTCCGTATCACGCTATTTTCAACAACCATTCCACCAACACGGATTAGTTTTTGACTATTTTGTAAAACTATTGCCTCACTTACTGTATAGAAAAATGAGATGTTTTCTTTGAGCGTTGTTAAAATAAAAAAGACTATGCAGCTTAAAAAGCAGAAAATTCCTGAAGTTATAAGTAATCGCTTATGTTTCTTCTTCATGATTATCTTTCAGGCTTTCTAGAATTTTTCTACTTTTAGTATAGCAAGAAATGGTAAAAATTAGCTCTCCAGCAATCAGCGTAAAACTAATAAGGTAAGCAAAAATTACATATGTATTCATAATGCATTATCAATAAATAACTCACCTGCATCAAAATAAATTAAGCTTCCATCCTTTTGCTGCAACACCAATTTACCACTTTCATCTATATCAGCAAAGATTCCTTCATACAATTTGTCAGCTAACTTTACACTGATTTGCTCATTCATTTTGAATGCTTTTTTTAACCACATTTCTCTTATAGCATAAAACCCGTCAAATAGCCATTGCTTTCTTAGCTTATTAAAATTTATTATTAATTCCTTTAACAGATCCATGTTAGACACAGATTCACCGTAATTGCTAATGCACGTTGTTCCTGGAAGTGGTGCATGATTGACATTAATTCCAATTCCTATAATGATCCAATTCGAATTGGATCTTTTTTCAAGTAATATTCCACTTATTTTCTTGCCATCAATAAGGACATCATTTGGCCACTTATACTGGAGATTTAGACCATTTATAAATGACAGTATAGCATTTCCAACAGCAAGAGCAGTAACAAAAGTCAATTCTGTTAATTTGCTAACTTGATTCATTAAACCTCTTTCTATCATCCCAGTACTTTCCCCAGTGCTTGACACATAACTATGCGAACATTGCAATTTGCAGGTGGTATGTGGTGTCATTCCAGTGCGTGACACTGGAATCCAGTTCTTATTACACAGTTGCCTGATGTGCCCATTTGTAATTAAGTTTTCTGGATCCCAGTGTCTGGGCACTGGGATGACATCATCCTTGGTGGGAATACCACAACGTTTGTACAGTTGTGTGCTTGACCATTCTTCTTGATTTCTAGATTCCAGCGTCACGCGCTGGAATGACACCGAAAGCTGGCTTTCATTCAGATAATCGTTAAAGAGGTTTATTACCAAACTCGCATAAAAATTACCCTCTGGAGAAATCCAACTTTTTCCGGTACGCCCTCTACCCTCTGTTTGTTTATCAGCAACAATAATAGTTTCATTTGATATTCCTTTATCAATTAAATCCAACGCTTCTTTATTAGTGCTTGAAACTTCTTTGTAATGATGAATATGAAAGCCCTCAGGGATCACCTTGTCAGTCCTTTAGTTCAATGAGTGAGTAAAACGTACAAGAAAAGAACGAGGTTGATCAGTGAAGCCACTGAAGTGATAATGAATAGACCCTTAGAATAAGCAACCTTATTACCACTAGCTTTATCAAAATACATAGCTTTTATGATATTTAGATAATAGTAACACGATACAACACTTGCTATTACAAGGATCAAGGACAGGCTGATAAAGCCAGAATTTATTAAACTTTTGAATATAAAAAATTTAGCGATAAAACCTGCAAGTGGAGGTATTCCCGACATTGAGAGTAACAGCACAGAAAGATGAAATGCTACAATTGGGCGTTTCTTCCCTATACCAGATAAATTTGCAATATCACAATCGTCATCGTCAATTTGTACGAGATATGAGAATAGCCCTATGCTTGTGATGATATATATCACCAGATACATTAAGGCACTATCTGTTCCTGCTTGTGTAAAAATAGAAAGTGAAGCAAATATAAAACCAATGTGACCAATTGAACTGTAAGCAAGCAGCCTTTTTAAGTTTTGCTGACGTAAGGCCCCAAAAGCTGAGATAAGCACAGACAATGCTGAAACGTATAAGAAAATAGGCTGAACATAACTTTTTACATTTACTAACTCTTCATTCATCAATCGAATTAAAAATGTTACAAGTGCAGCTTTTGGGGCCGTAGAAAAAAACGCAGTTACTATGGTAGGTGCACCTTGGTAGACATCTGGAGCCCACATATGAAAAGGAGCAATAGCAAGCTTGAAACACAAACCAATTAGGACAAAGACTAACCCAAAAACTATTCCATAAGTTATCTGATGGTTTTGCAAGAATGAACCGAGCTCAGAGAAATTGACTTGTCCTGTATATCCATAAAGCAGCGACATTCCATATAGCATAATACAGGAAGATAATGCACTGAGTGTAAAATATTTCACTCCTGCTTCACATGAATAAATCGAATCTTTATTAAAGCTCGCAAGAACATACAAAGATATACTCATCAACTCAAAAGCTAAATAAAAAGAAATCAGACTATTTGCTGAAACCAAAGTTATCATGCCAAATAGCGCAAAAAGAATCAGCATTGAAAATTCATACTTATAGTCATATTTTGATAAATTCAGCATCAAAAGTATTAAAATTCCTGTGCTGAGAATTAACCCTTGGGCTGACCTGATGTATAAATTGAGTTTTAACAACGAATTAAAGAGAAAAATTTCATTGTTTTCTGCCGAAAGAATTAAAATAATCAAAGTTACCACTGTGCAGCCAAGTGCTAATAAGTTGATAGTTCGGCGGTTAAATATAATCCCAAGCAGCAGCAACACGAACGAGGAGATAATAGAGAACGTTTCCGGCAATATCTGTATATAATTCATAGCGCATTATATTTGACTAACAAATTTGCCATACATGGCTTCAAATAATTCAGTGCAAGGGTTGGGTAAAATCCAAGCAAAATAACAAACACTGCAAGCAGAATTAAGACAGAAAATTCTATGCTATCCAAACGGTTATTTAATAATTTAGAATAGCTAACCCCCCATATTATTTGCTTACATAAATTCAGCATATAAACTGCGCTTAAAATAGTGCCAAGTGCGATAAATCCTGTAAAAAACCCTATGCTCTTAAACATTCCAACCATAGCCAAAAACTCACCTATGAATCCAGATGTTCCAGGTAGCCCTATTGAAGCCATTGAAAATAAAATGAACATAAAACCAAATTTTGGCATTGTGTTTACTATGCCAAAATATTTTGCAATCTCCAAAGTTCCAGTTCGAGTATATAGCATTCCAACACACAAAAATAAAGCAGCAGAAATAAGGCCATGACTAATCATTTGAAATATGCTACCCAGTACTCCTTCCTCACAAAATGAAAAGAGGCCAGCAGTAACGATCCCCATATGTGCTATTGAAGAATAAGCTATTAACTTCTTTATATCATCTTGAGCAAACGCAACTAGCGAAGCATATATCACCGCAATAATGCTCAGCACAACAACGAAATTTGAAAAATACAAACTTGCCTGAGGAAGCATTGGAATAGAAAACCTTAAAAATCCATATCCTCCCATTTTAATAAGCAAGCCAGCTAAAATCACAGATCCAGAAGTTGGTGATTGTACATGCGCATCAGGAAGCCAAGTGTGAAATGGAAACATCGGTACTTTTATTGCAAAAGAAATAAAAAATGCAATCCACAGCAATGACTGCACTTCAAGATCAAGGCTTGGCACTAATGTAGCTAATTTTTGTATATTAAACGTCCCAAAAGTGCTATAGATGTACACCAATCCAAGTAGAAATAATAATGAGCCAGTTAATGTATAAAGAAACAACTTAAACGTTGCATATACCCTGTGTTTTCCTCCCCAAATGCCAATAATAAAGAACATTGGTATTAAAACAGCTTCAAAAAACACATAAAAGCTTATAGCATTCAGTGAAACGAAAAAACCGACTACAACACTCTCAAGCAGTAGAAATAATGCCATATAGGCTTTTAGGGTCGTATAACTCATTTTGCAGTTGTAGAGTATACAAATTACAAACAAGAAAGTTGTAAGCAGAAGGAAAAGCAACGATATACCATCTATCCCTATTCCAACATTTCTAATTGGGTAGCTGACAAACTGAAAGTCCGCATCGTTATAATCAAATTCTATACAAGCTACAATGCTAAGCAAAAATGGAAGTACAGCAAAAAATAGGGCAAGGAATCTTAAGTATATAGATTGATGATTAATCCTGATTAAGGATAAAATCAATGCTCCTATCAGTGGAAGCAAAAATATACTAAGTAACAACACCTTCTATTTAATTCCAATAATATATAAAGCACCGATTATTAAAGTAACAAACATAATAAATGCATAATCAAATATATAACCAGTTTGTAACTTTATAGAACTTTTTGAACATTCATTAACCAACCTTACAACACCATTTGGTCCAAATGAATCAATAGCCTTAACATCAAACTTCCATAGAAGCCTAGATATAAACCTTATCGGTGCAATTATAACAAACTCATACACCTCATCAAAGTACCATTTATTCTGCAAAAACTTAAGTAAAAATTTACTCTTAATTTGCCTAATTACTTGATATTGGTAAATTAGGTACGCAAGTGCTATTCCACTTAGGCTTGTTAAGGTTGGCAGTAGTTTTATAAAGAAATTATGAACTCCATGCTCATCAATCATCACTAAACTTGATTTCCAAAACGCATTACTAGTTATGTTCAAAATATTTGCTCCCCATATTCCAGAAAATACTGATCCAAAAGCGAGTATCAGTAATGGTATAAGCATAATCTTTGGTGCCTCATGTATATTAATTTTACTTTGTTTTTGGCTGTGGAACACAAGAAGCAATAACCTCCAAGAGTAAAACGCTGTGAAGAATGCAACAACTAAGCTTATTACAAAAGCAAAGCTATCCGTGCTATAAGCATGTTCAATTATCAAATCCTTTGAATAAAAACCTGCAAATGGGAATATCCCAGAAAGCGCAAGAGATCCAATCCACATGAGAGCGTAAGTGCAAGGGATTTTCTTCCAGCAATTTCCCATTTTCTGAATGTTTTGCTCATGATGCATTGCATGAATCACATTGCCAGCACCAAGAAATAGTAGAGCTTTAAAAAAAGCGTGTGTCATTAAATGAAAAATAGCAACATTGTAAGCAGAAAGCCCACATGCCATGAACATATAACCAAGTTGACTGCAGGTTGAATAAGCAATTATTTTCTTTATATCGTTCTGAGTAATTGCAACGGTGGCTGCAAAAAAAGCAGTGAGTGCTCCAACGATAACTATTAATTCTCGTGCCACATTTGATAACTCAAACAATGGAGAACACTTTGCTACTAAAAATATACCTGCTGTTACCATCGTTGCTGCGTGAATAAGTGCAGAAACAGGAGTTGGCCCTTCCATTGCATCTGGCAACCAAACATGTAAACCAAGCTGTGCAGATTTACCCATACAGCCAATAAAAAGTAATATGCATATTATATGAGTTACTTTGAATTCACAGCAGAATGCCCTAATGTTCTGCGTGCCAAGAAGATCAGTTGTGTCAAAAACTTCAGTAAAATTCAAAGAGTGAAATGTATAATAAATAAGAAAGATTCCAATCAATAGTGCAAAGTCTCCTACCCTATTCACAACAAATGCTTTAATTGCTGCATTATTTGCAGAATATTTTTGGAACCAAAATCCTATGAGTAAATAAGAACATAGGCCAACCCCTTCCCAGCCAAAAAAAAGCTGCACGAAATTATCGCTTACAACCAGCACAATCATGCAAAACGTAAATAGCGATAGGTAAGAAAAAAACCTCGACTTCCCCTTATCATGCTCCATATAACCGATAGAGTAGAGATGTACTACCAGTGAAACGGTGGTAATAACAATAAGCATTAAGGATGAGAGAGCATCCACACTAATTGCCCAATTTACTTTTAAGATGCTCAATGAAAACAAAGGAAATAAACTCAAGTGATAATTTTCAGAGAAGGTGAGAAAAACATACCAAGATAAAACTGCAGATATTCCAATCCCTGCCGTTGTAACTAACTGACTTTTTCTAAAAAGTGCTGCAAATAGCGAACCAAAAAGTGGCAAAAATACTATTAATTTCAGTATATCCATCATACTTTCATTCTTTCATTAAATTTGCTTGTTCAACATCTATATTGCCACGGCTTCTATAATATACAACCAATATTGCAAGCCCAACTCCTGACTCTGCTGCCGCAACAGTCAACACAAACATCACAAAAATTTGCCCAACTATATCATTCATAAAGGCAGAAAAAGCAACTAAGTTGATATTAATTGCCAGCAATAATATTTCTATTGATAACAATATATTGATTATGCTCTTACGGTTGATGAAAATACCGCACACTCCAATAGTGAACAAAACAGCAGCAACTATCAAAAAGTGATTTAATCCTATTTCCATTCTACTCCTTTTCCAAATTTAGCCTTAATCAATTTTACAGATGAAGATTGTGTCAATTGCTTTAATACATTCTGTTTTTTAACTCCTTTTTTCTTGTCCTGCAAAGTAAGAGCAATTGCACCGACAATTGCAACAAGCAGCAGAATACCAGAAAGATGAAAAGCGTACATGTAGTCGGTATACAGCAAATTACCAATAGCTTTCACATTATTGGTATTATAGTTTATAACATTGCTTATATTCGGTGCTGAGCTGCGGATTACAAAGCTGATGACTAGAAAAAACACAACACACAACATAGCACCAAGAGTGCAATGCTTTGCAAAACCCTGGCGCAACCTTATGTAGTCAATATCGAGCATCATAACTACAAAGAGGAACAACACCGCAACCGCACCGATGTATACTATCATCACCATCATAGCAATGAACTCAGCTCCAAGGAGAATGAAAAGAACTGCAGAGTTAACGAAGGTGAAAATTAAAAATAATACTGCATGCACAGGATTTCTTACACTAATTACGCATACAGCAGATAAAATGCTGAGAATTGCAAAAAAATAAAAGAAAAAAGGCATCGATACTTTAACTGCAACAATAGTTACTAATTTAAAGTGACTATCGTGGTAAAGTCAATATTATATTAAACGTTTGAAAACATTGTACTACAAAGCTCCAGCTCCATTTTAAATTATTATAAAGCTGAAGAAATAGAAATGAAGGCGTACATATAAGCCATTCCAAACTCCACTTATCCACCCAACAAGCAGAAGTTCTGGTGCCAATACCTCAAATCAAGTTGTTGTTACTCGACATACACCTGAAACTACTAAAACAAAATAGATGTAAAACCTACGTTTAAATATGTAGTACTTGAGTGAAGCATTCTTTAACTGTTCTATTCAATAAAACCTTTACAATATTTCAATCATAGGTTTAACTTTACGAAGTTATAATCTATAGGGCTACGATGAACGATTATCTCTCACTGCTAAATCCAGAACAACAATCAGCTGTAACTAACATAGATGGACCAGTTTTGATACTGGCAGGAGCCGGGACGGGAAAAACAAGAACGATTACTTCAAGAATAGCACACATAATTAGAAACGGTCACGCTTATTCTGATGAGATATTAGCAGTTACATTTACAAATAAAGCAGCAAATGAGATGGTATCAAGGGTACTTGAGCTAACGGGCACAAACATACCATGGCTTGGCACTTTCCATGCAATTGCAGCAAAAATTTTGCGCATGCACGCAGAAATTGTGGGCTTAAACCCCAATTTTACAATCATTGGTGTGGATGACCAATTACAGGTAATAAAAAATATTATCAATGAAATAAATCCTGATTACCTATCAGAAAAATGTAAGACCATTATGAATATTATTCAGCAATGGAAAGAGAAGTGCTTATTGCCATCTGAAGTGGAAGATATTCAATCATTTAGGCCAGTATATGTAACTGCACTCAAGGTCTATCACCAGTATCAGGAAAGGTTGAAATTCCTTAATTCTGTCGATTTTGGTGACTTATTGCTATATAACATACAGCTCCTTAATCAAAAGACCGAAGTTCTGTCCTACTACCAAAACAAGTTTAAATATGTCATGGTAGATGAATATCAAGATACAAATGCGATACAATATCTTTGGCTAAAATACCTTGCAAAAGAGCACTCAAATATTTGCTGTGTAGGAGATGATGACCAGTCGATATATAGTTGGCGTGGTGCAGAAGTTGAAAATATTTTGAAGTTTTCTGATGATTTTAAAAATGCAAAAACCGTTAAACTAGAGTGTAACTACAGGTCAACATCCCACATACTTGCAACTGCGTCATATGTTATCAATCACAATAAGACTCGCTTAGAAAAAAAATTGTGGACAACAAACATTGAAGGGGAAAAGGTAAATCTAATAAAATTATGGGATGGGAAAGCTGAAGCAAGGTTCATAAGCGAACAGATATTGAAACTCAATAAATACAGATTTAGTGACATTGCAGTGCTGGTAAGGGCCACTTTTCAAACTAGAGTTCTCGAAGAGTATTTTATAAAATATTCAATTCCCTACAAGATTATAAGTGGCGTAAAATTCTACGAACGTCAGGAAGTCAGGGATATAATTGCATATTTAAGACTTGTTACAAACAATAACGATGACTTAGCTTTCGAAAGGATAGTAAATCGGCCAAAAAGAAGCATAGGAGCTACAACTCTAAAGAAAATATACACGACTGCTCAGGATAACAAAATTTCTTTTTTTGAGGCAGCAAAAATATTAGTTAATAGTAATCAGGTAACCGAAAGAATTAAACTCTCACTCAACGATTTTTTAAATAAAATTAAAGCTTGGGAAGAAATAGTAAGCGTAAAACCACTGCATGAATTCGTTAAAATCGTAGCAAACCAATCAGGATATATTGAAATGCTTGAAAATGAGGAGGTAACAGGCTTAGCACGAATAGAAAATGTTAAAGAGCTCATCTCATCTTTAAAAAATTTCGATAATGCCACAACTTTCTTGGAGCATATAAGTCTGGTGATGGAAGTGGATAATATGAATAACGATGACACCGTATATGTTATGACTCTTCATGCAGCCAAAGGACTTGAATTCCCGTGCGTGTTTCTACCTGGTTGGGAAGAGGGATTATTTCCTCATCAAAGATCTTTTGATGACAAAAGTGGTAAAGCTTTAGAAGAAGAAAGAAGACTTGCATATGTTGGCATAACCAGGGCAAAGGAAAGGTTAATCATTTCATGTGCAGATAGGAGGGAAATTAACAACCAGTGGCAACCGATGCGCACTTCTCGGTTCATTAAAGAATTGCCAAGAGAAAATGTTGAGGTAATTAAAAGCAACATTGCCTACTGTTGAAGCTATAATTGCAGATAAACATATCTTACAAATCTGAATTACTTCAACTATATGTTTCTCCTGGCAAAAATTCTGTAACCGTTCACACTTAATTCTTCAATCTCAGAGGTTGTCCGGAAACAAGTAAATTCAAGCATATTCCCTCTTTAACATAACCCTACTCATAGCTAGGTATATGAAATTCTCAGTGGATGTTGTGAGTAAATCATACTCCTTCGATAGCCTTCTATTCCTATTAACCCAAGCAAAAGTCCTTTCTACAACCCATCTTCTTGGCTGTACTTTAAACCCTTGTTCTCTTGTTGGTAGTAGCTCAGGTGGCGTATCTTTGTGCACCCAAAATCTACATGGAGGCCTTGTAACAATTTCAATATCTATGTCATATTCTTCCTTTATGTGATTCTTTAAATTTCTTCCTTGGTATCCCATGTCAGCCCACATTTTTTTAACTTTAGTATATTTTGTTCTCATATTGTTTAATGCTATTTTAATACCATCTCTATCATTTTCGTTAGCAGCGCCTACGTAACAACCTAGTATAAAACCCTGAGTGTCTGTAATTATATGCCTTTTTCTACCCTTTACTTTTTTACTTCCATCATAGCCTTTGATCCCCCCTTTTCTGTAGTCTTTACAGATTGACTATCTACTATACAGGCACTCGGCTGCTCATTCCTTCCTATTTTTCTTCTACTATATTTTGTAATTTCATAATTCATTTTCTCAAAAATTCCCTGCTTCTTCCATTGCCTGAACTGCTCATACACAGTCTTCCATAGCGGAAAATCATTTGGTAAATACCGCCATTGACACCCTGTACGCAATACATAGAAAATTGCTTCTAATATTTCTCTTTTGCTATACTTTGGCGGCCTTCCTCCTTTCTTGTATGATACTCTGAAGTGTTTTTCTATTCTTGCCCATTCCCTTTCGCTTAGATCTGTTGGATACTTTTTTCTCATCTTTACCCCGTACTAAAATTTCAGATATTATAGCCTTTTACTTGTTTCCGGACAACCTCTTAACATAACTTTACTCATAGCCAGATATATGAAACTTTCAGTAGATGTTGTAAGTAAATCGTACTCCTTTGATAGCCTTCTATTTCTATTGATCCAAGCAAAAGTCCTCTCTACCACCCACCTTCTCGGCTGTACTGAAAATCCAGGATCCCGTTGGGCTTTGTTGCATCGCTAGCTATGATGGATAAAGATAAAAAAGATGGAGAATATCAGTAGCTTATTATTCTGGTATTTATAACAAGAACGGTCAGTGAATACCTAAATTTGAGTAAAAGAAATTTCACTACCACTCACTAATCCGGCTAAAATTCAAGAATTTCAATGCTTTAGCTATTTTCAATAGAATTAAATTTATTAATGTAAATAATAAATTACTATTCTTAAATTTGATCAGATTGATTGCAAAAAAACAAGATTTTCAATAGGTTACTTATAATCCTAACTATAGTTAGCCTTTCATAAGTAGCGATGCAACAAAGCCATCCCGTTGTGGCAATAGTTCTAGTGGTGTATCTTTATGCACCCAAAACCTACATGGAGGCCTTTTGACAATTTCAATATCTATCCCATATTCTCTCTTTACGTAATCCTTTAAATCTTTTCCTTGGTATCCCATATCAGCCCACATTTTCTTAATATTGCTGTATTTTTCCTTCATATTGTCCAATGCCATCTTCACCCCATCTCTGTCATTTTCGCTTGCAGCTCCTACATAGCAACCAAGCACAAATCCTTGAGTATCTGTGATTATATGTCTTTTTCTCCCCTTTACCTTTTTCGCACCATCATAACCTTTGCCCCCCCTTTTTCCGTGGTTTTTACCGATTGACTGTCCACTATGCATGCGCTCGGCTTCCCATTTTTGACCTACTATATTTAGTGATATCATAGTTCATTTTCTCAAAAATTCCCTGCTTTTTCCATCTTCTAAACTGTTCATGCACAGCCTTCCACGGCGGAAAATCGTGTGGTAAATAGCGCCATTGACATCCTGTGCGCAGTATATAAAGAATTGCATTTACTATCTCACACTTACTGTATTTTGGTGGCCTTCCTCCTTTCTTGTACGATACTCTGAAGTGTTTTTCTATTCTTGCCCATTCCCTTTTACTTAAATCTGTTGGATATTTTTTCCTCATCTCTTACCTCAATATTCTTTCTTTATATACTACGTATTCCTTGGTTTGTGGACAACCTCTAATAGTGACGTTGTTTGTTATAAAAAATTTCTATGTATTCAAATATTGCAGTTCTAGTTTGTTGAGCAGAGTGTTGTGAAGTATCAATAAGTATTTCTCTTTTCAATGAGCTAAAGAAGCTTTCTGCAACAGAATTGTCGTAACAACAGCCTTTATTACTCATCTATATTCTTTACAGCTAAGAGATATTGATACCCTTGCGCAGTATATTGTGAACCTTGGTCACTGTGCAGCAGTAGATTTTTAACAGGTTTACGCCTATTAATGGCCATTAATAAAGAGTTCATAACCAATTGTTTATTTATTGCACTACTCATTAACTACCATACGTGAGAATTATTGCTGCCAAATATAGCCATCCCTCCTTGGTTTTGATGTAAGTAATCCCATACTTTATTTGGTTGATCAACAATAAAGTTTTGATCTAGTATATTGGGAGCTACAGCTCTATTATCTGTTTGTTGTTTTTTAATTTTAAACTTTCTTCTCAGTATAGCCCTGATGTCATTTTTCTGCATAATACTTTGCACCGTTTTCAAATTGCAACTTTTACCCAAAGCCTTCAATTCAGCATGAATTTTAGGAGCTCCATATCTACATTTAAAAGCTTGATATATTTTTTGAATATCTGCTAATAACTCTTTATTTGCTGATTCTCTACTGCTTATTTTCCTTGTAGTCCACTTATAGTAGCCACTAGCAGAAAATCCTACATAATTCCTGTACTTTATAGCAGTTACTATGCTCTTTTATAAAAAAATATTTTACTCTTTTTGACTGGCCAGGGCTTTTTTTTAAATGTCTCTTTCCCTTGTTACTCTTGCTAACTCTCTTTGTAAATCAAACCTCTCTTTGTTGTAAGGAGCCATGTTACCTCTACCTGGAAATGCATTTGCCGCTGACTTTTTTTCGTTATATTTCTTCATCCATTTTCCTAATACACTATCTCTTATTCCTAGATCTCTTGCTACTTTTGCAACTGGTTGACCTACCTTTCTTTGTTCATTTGCCAGCTTAACAGCTTCCAATTTGAATTCTGCCGTATATTCTCTTACCATTTCTAATCCTCCAAAATTTTATTTTACCCAAAAAAACTCTTTTCTTTCTCTCCACTTTTTCTGGGTAAGGTCAGTCTTTAGGCACCCAAACAAAGGGAAATGCTGGATAAAAAGAAAATACTTTAAAAAGTATAATAACGATAACTGGCGTTTTATGACAAGTAACAAGATACATCTTATTATACACAGCGATCATGATATTAAACGACATATCAAAGTGCAAAAAACCAGATCTCCATATGATGGTGATTGGGTATATTGGGGTAAACGTCTGAGAAAAATACCAGATAAGCCATTAAGAGTAATAAAACTATTGAAGTTACAACAAAGTAAATGTGATAATTGTAGACTATGGTTTAAAAGTGATGATACAATAGAAATACATCACAAAGACCGGAATAGACGAAACAACATGATCAAAAACTTATCTTTGTTACATGGACATTGTCACGATGAATTACACAGGAGGTGTGCATGAAAAGCACCAAATTGGAGAGAAGCCGTATGAGGCGCAAAGTCTCACGTACGGTTTTGAAGTCGAGTGAGGAGGGGCGACCTTCTTCACTTAGACAACAATATGCAGATGAAACTACGGAAGAAGACTTAAGGAAAATAGCAGAAAAAGCACCAATAATAAAGTTAGCCTACGATGAATTAGACAGGTTTAGCTGGAATGAAAAAGATTTAGTAGCATATGAAGAAAGAATAATGGATCTGCGGAAAGAAGAAGGCATCCTCGCTAAAAAACTTGATGAGGGAAAGATTGAAGTAGCAAAAAACCTACTTAAGGCTGACATCTCTATTGATATTATCTCTCAGACAACCGGCCTTCCTCAAGCTGAGATTAAACGACTTCAGGAAGAAATCACCTAAAAGGCTAATGATCAACGAAAAAATTGTAAGAGAGAACTTAAAAAAAGTCATAGAGCAAAAAAGCGGTAAAGATGTGACCGCTCTTGGCATAATATCCTCAATTATTATTAAAGGTCAAGATGTTGGTTTTGTGCTTGAAGTTGCCGGTAACACGCAAGCAAATGAAGAATTAAGAAAAAATTGTGAGCAAGCTGTTAAAGCTATACCGGGGGTGACAAAAGTGACCGTGGTTGCTACTGGTCAAAAACAAACTGGGCAACAAAAAGCTAAATTACATATCGAAGGAGTGAAAAATATAATCGTTGTAGCCTCTGGTAAAGGCGGTGTGGGCAAGTCCACAGTTGCGCTAAATCTTGCTCTCTCATTAGCAAAGTTGAAACATAAAGTTGCGCTGGTTGATGCAGATATATATGGTCCTTCAATTCCTAAAATGCTTGGCGCTGAAAAATTAAAGCCAGAAATACAGGATAGTAAAGCAATGCCTATAGAAAAGTATGGACTGCATACTATTTCAATTGGCTATTTTATCGATAAAGATCGTGCAGCAATATGGCGCGGACCTATGATTACAAAAGCACTTTATAGTCTGCTAATGGGAACAAAATGGTCCGATATAGAGTATTTGATAATTGATACACCACCTGGAACTGGCGATGTGCATTTAAGTCTTATGGAAAATTTTAACTTAACTGGGGCGATAATAGTTTCAACTCCACAGGAGCTCTCTTTAATCGATGCTCGCAAAATTTATGATATGTTTACAAAGCTCAGCGTACCGGTTATTGGCATTGTAGAAAATATGAGTTATTTCATTCAAAGCGGCTCAAAAATATACATATTTGGAAAAGACGGTGCAAAAAAAATGTCTGAGGAGCTGGGCATCAAACTTCTAGGCAGAGTTCCTCTAGATCCACAAATATGCCATGCTTCTGATTGCGGAAATCCTTTAATGCTAAGTCAGGATTTGGCAGAGATTTATGAAGACATTGCTCAAAGTATAGTTAAACAATAGAATAAGCGTGAGAAACATGCGAATCAAAGTCCTCTTTTGTTAGTTACAAAATAGACTGCTTGCATAACCATTATTTACATGAAAAATTAGCAGCTTTTGTCATTCCAGCGCGTGACGCTGGAATCCAGAAAAAAAGAAGAATGGATCCCAGTGGGCTTTGTTGCATCGCTACTTATGAAAGGCTAAGAGGTTGTCCGGAAACTAGTAAATTCAAGCATATTCCCTCTTTAACATAACCCTACTCATAGCTAGGTATATGAAATTCTCAGTGGATGTTGTGAGTAAATCATACTCCTTCGATAGCCTTCTATTCCTATTAACCCAAGCAAAAGTCCTTTCTACAACCCATCTTCTTGGCTGTACTTTAAACCCTTGTTCTCTTGTTGGTAGTAGCTCAGGTGGCGTATCTTTGTGCACCCAAAATCTACATGGAGGCCTTGTAACAATTTCAATATCTATGTCATATTCTTCCTTTATGTGATTCTTTAAATTTCTTCCTTGGTATCCCATGTCAGCCCACATTTTTTTAACTTTAGTATATTTTGTTCTCATATTGTTTAATGCTATTTTAATACCATCTCTATCATTTTCGTTAGCAGCGCCTACGTAACAACCTAGTATAAAACCCTTGTATGGTCCCAGAGAGTGATGGTATACTATCATCATCATTTAAGGAGTCATTATGGGACAGATATTACATGGGTGCGCCAAAACAACACAGACGATTCGTAGAGCAATACAAAATAGAAAAGAGAGCATAGCAAAACTCTCCAAGCATTATAACCTTAATCCAAAAACTATTATTAAGTGGAGAAAACGTTCATTTACGAAAGATGCTGATATGGGTCCAAAGCATCCAAGATCAACTGTTTTAACGCTAGAAGAGGAAGCTATAATAGTTACATTTCGCAAGTATACACTACTGCCACTAGATGATTGCCTTTACGCTCTGCAGTCTACAATTCCGCATTTGACTCGCTCTAGCTTGCATCGTTGTTTACAAAGACACAACATTAGCAGATTACCAACTGTTGATGGAGAAGTTAAGTCAAAAAAGAAATTCAAACAATATCCTATCGGTTACTTTCATATTGATATTGCTGAAGTTAGAACTGAGGAGGGCAAATTACATTTGTTTGTTGCTATTGATAGGACATCCAAATTTACCTATGTTGAGTTGTGTAACAGTGCTACAAAACCCATAGCTGCTGAGTTCTTACGTAATTTGATTAGAATTTTACCGTATAAAATCCATACTATTTTGACAGATAACGGTATACAATTTACAAACCAGAAGCGTCATAAGTATGCTTTCCAACATATATTTGATAGAGTTTGCGAAGAGAATGTTATTGAACATCGTTTGACAAAAGTTAGCCATCCTTGGACGAATGGGCAAGTCGAGCGTATGAATAAAACTTTAAAGGATGCTACAGTTAAGAAGTATTACTATCAATCGCACCAGCAACTTAAAGAACACCTTTATAACTTTGTTATGGCTTATAATTATGCAAAGAGACTCAAAACTCTTAAGGGTCTTACTCCTTATGAATTTATATGTTATCAGTGGACACAGTCTCCAGAATTATTTATACTAAATCCACACCATCACACTCTGGGACCATACATCTAACTATAATTAGGATTATAAGCAACTTATTGAAAATCTTGTTTTTTTGCAATCAATCTGATCAAATTTAAGAATAGTAATTTGTTATTTATATTAATAAATTTAATTCTATTGAAAATAGCTAAAGCATTGAAATTCTTGAATTTTAGCCGGATTAGTGAGTGGTAGTGAAATTTCTTTTACTCAAATTTAGGTATTCACTGACCGTTCTTGTTGTAAATACCAGAATAATAAGCTACTGATATTCTCCACCTTTTTTATCTTTAATCCATCATAGCTAGCGATGCAACAAAGCCATCCCAGTGTCAAGCACTGGGATGACACCTTTATGTTTGAGGCAAAACCGGCCATAGCATTTAACACACTGCCTTCGCAAAATGTTCGTACAGTTGTTCGTTACGTGCTGGAATGACAAGGTGGAGTGTCTTTAGATGTCATCCAAGTAGCTGACACTGGGATCTAAAAAATTTAATTTATATATAAAGTTTGTTTAAACTATTTTCAAAACAGATAAAATATAATTTTACAATTAGCGTAAATAAAATGAATTATGATGTAATCATTTCAGGTGGTGGGTTACTTGGTCTTATTACTGCCATTGGCCTCAGTTGTGACTCTGTGTCTGTAGCTGTGATTGAAAAAAATAGTCTACCACGTGTAGTAGATGATAATCGAGCATTTGCTATTTCTCAAGGCTCGAAAAAAATATTGGAAAAGTTAGGGATTTGGCAGTTTGTGGAAAGTGAAGCTGAGCCAATACTTGATATATGCATATTAGATGCGGTTACTGTGCATTACAATCATAAAATGGTTAGCGAAGAGCCAATGGGTTATGTTATCAACAATGCTACTATATGGAATGCAATCAACAATAATTTTCTAAATAAACTGAATATATACTCTCCACATTCCTATAAAACAATTGCTTGTGATTCAGGATATGTGGAAGTGATTCTTGATAATAACCAGGAATTAATATCATCGCTACTTATCTGCGCTGAAGGCAAAAACTCTAAATTACCAGAGTTATTTTCTATACCGACAGTGAAATTTGACTATAAACAAAGTAGCATAGTATTTAATGTAAAGCATGAACTGCATCACCAAAACTTAGCTGTAGAGCGTTTTTTTCCTGGCGGTCCATTTGCAATTCTACCGATAAAGGATGGCTATACTTCTTCGATAGTTTGGACAGAAAAATCTGGAATTTCAAAAATGCTAATGGATCTGTCTGAAGAAGAATTTATTATAGAGCTTAAAAAAAGATTTGGTTCTTATTTAGGAAAGATAAAACTAGAGGGTGAAAGAAAACTTTATCCTTTAAGTTTTGTTTTCGCAAAAAAGTTATATAAGGGTAGAGTTTTGCTTATCGGCGATGCAGCACATTCAATTCATCCAGTTGCAGGTCAAGGGCTTAATCTTGGAATTAGAGATGTAGAAAGTATTATAAAGCACGTAGTTGCCGCAAAAGCATCTGGTATTGATGTTGGCAGTAGTTATTTATTAAAGAAAATTTCACGTAACAGATACTTTGATAATTTTACAATGGCGCTTGCAACTGATGGATTAAATAGGATGTTTTCCAACAGAATATTCTGCGCTAAAGCACTAAGAAATCTTGGCTTGATTGCAGTTGAAAATTCAAATTTCCTCAAAAAACGCTTCATTCGGCATGCTATGGGATTTATATAAATCACTATTTTATAGTTAATGCAAGTCAGGTTTCCCACGTCATACCGCCGCGGTATCTTGGCCGCTAACACGTAGCGGGATGACGAATGTATCTGTTTAGCAGTTGTGTTAAAAGTCAATAGAAAAATTGATGTAGCTGTGGATAAGTACTTTTATCTGTATAAACGTGCTTATCCACAGCTATACTGGCTCTTAGATAGAAACAGACAGAGAGTTATATTCCTCAGTAAAAACCCTGTCATCTCTGACTAAAGAGTTAGCAAGAATAAGCAATTTCCTCATGGCAGCAGTGGAAGCAATTTTATATGGCTTTTTATATTGACTATATAATCTAGTAAAGAAAGGTTTGATATAGGAATTAGGGGGGGGAGGGGGGGGGATGTATGGTCCCAGAGTGTGATGGTATGATAAAATATGAGAAAACAATACCATCAAAGGAGGAATTATGGGACAAATATTACATGGGTGCGCCAAAACAACAGAGACAATTCGTAGAGCAATACAAAATAGTAAAGAGAGCATAGCAAAACTCTCCAGGTACTATAACCTTAATCCAAAAACTATCATTAAATGGAGAAAACGGTCTTTTGCCAAAGACGCTGATATGGGTCCGAAGCATGCAAGATCAACTGTTTTAACTTTAGAAGAGGAGGCTGTAATTGTTGCATTTCGTAAGCATACTCTATTGCCATTAGATGATTGTCTCTACGCTTTGCAAACCTCAATCCCACACTTGACTCGCTCTAGTCTACATCGTTGCTTACAGAGGCACAGCATTAGCAGACTACCAGATGTTGATGGCGAAGTTAAACCAAAAAAGAAATTCAAACAATATCCTATAGGCTATTTCCATATTGATATTGCAGAAGTCAGAACAGAAGAAGGAAAGTTATATTTGTTTGTTGCAATAGATAGAACATCCAAATTTACGTATGTTGAGTTGCATAAAAGTGCTACAAAACCTATAGCTGCTGAGTTTCTACGTAATTTGATTAAAATTTTACCATATAAAATCCACACTATTTTGACAGATAACAGTGTACAATTTACCAACCAAAAACGCCATAAATACGCTTTTCAACATATATTTGATAGAGCTTGTGAAGAAAATGACATTGAACACCGTCTAACAAAAGTTAGCTATCCTTGGACAAATGGGCAAGTCGAGCGTATGAACAAAACTTTAAAGAATGCCACTGTTAAGAAGTATTACTATCAGTCTCACCAGCAACTCAAAGAGCATCTTTATGACTTTGTTATGGCCTACAATTATGCTAAAAGACTCAAAACTCTTAAGGGTCTTACACCTTTTGAGTTTATATCTTTACAGTGGACAAAATCTCCTGAATTGTTCATACTAAATCCACACCATCACACTCTGGGACCATACACTTTTCCTGTGTTTCGTAATATTATACAATCAAATTGATAAAAGCTGTATTATCTCCTTGCAGCATTAAGTGTATATTTTTTGCTATTTTTTCCACTAAGGGAGTAACATTATCAAAATTTGAAAATTTTGATAACACATAATCTGCTAAGCTTCTTTGATCTTCAGGTCTACCCACTCCAAATCTCAAGCGCCAATAATCGTTGCCAATAAAACTATCTATGGATTTAAGTCCATTATGTCCAGCAGAGCTACCATCTTTCTTTATTTTTATTCTTCCAAGTTCCAAATCAGCGTCATCGTGTATGACAACGATATTATCTAGCGATAATTTGTAAAAGTTTCGTATTTTTGCAACAGGGATGCCTGAATTATTCATAAATGAATAAGGCTTTATTAACATGATTTTATTATCATTAATTATGCCAGAGGTTATCAGATAATCGGCTTTTTTAGAGAACAACTGAAAACCCCAATATTTGCAGATTGCATCAACGGTGATGAAGCCGATATTATGATGAGTTAACTCATATTGACTACCAGGGTTACCAAGCCCAACTATCAGGTGCACTATTCTTCTGTTTCTGCTTGAGGTTCTTCAACGTCACTATCGGCAGCAGAAATTGTAACAATGGTAAAATTTTCTTCTTCATGGGCTACAAACTTAACACCTTCTGGTAATTTTACATCATTAATATGTATAGACTGGCCAATCATTTTACCGGATAAATCAACTTCAATAACCTGAGGTATTTTATCAGGAGAGCATTTAACAGCAATAGAACGACACAAAACATTAAGCACTCCACCTAACTTGATCCCTGGGGCTTTACTTTCATTCACAAATGATAGAGGTATGTCTATTTTAATTTCACTGCCTTTATCAACAAATTGAAAATCAACATGTTGCACAGTATCCTTTACTACATGCAATTGGATATCGCGAACAAGAGCATATTCCTTTTTGCCCGAAATATTCAGCTCTATCAAATGTGCAGAAAGAGAACCTGATTTATATTGCTTCGTGAATTCCTTTGCAGACAATGTCAAATTTACATTATCATGGCCCTTTCCATATATTATTCCAGGGATGTTTCCTTTCTTCCTTAGAGAATGCACCGCTTTTGTTTTTGTCACGTTACGTAACTCTGCATTAATTGTTGCTATTTCCTGTTGCGTCATCGATTACTCCTATTCAGCTAATCCTTTTAATATAATTTAATAATAATATAACATAAAAATATTTATTTCAAACTTCATTCTTTCATACTAATTGTTTGTGAAAGGATTTATTTAGATATATATTTAAACTTATTTAACAAGAACTATGGGCATTGACGATAAAGTAGTTTTTAGGATTTATAAACCAACAAGAACTGCAACACAATCTGGTTTAGGTAATACAAATTTCTGGCACCTAAAAATTGAATCTGGCTCCTACTACATTGAACCTTTGATGGGGTGGGTTGGCTCAAAAGATCCCAAAAAACAGATTGTATTAAAGTTTGATTCTCTTGAAAAAGCAGTATTCTACGCAAAAAAATGCAACGTTAAATACATAATTGAAATGCCAAAAAATGTTAAGAGGCTGCCAAAATCTTACGCAAGCAATTTCATACTAAAGTAAGGTTTATTGTGGTGTGCTTATCTGTAAAAGATAAAGCTTAGTATAACCAATTTAACTCTGGGTTTTAAGTTGTGCTAACACACTGCGGCCATTTAAAGAGTCAAGATTTTTAACCTGGCTAGCCAGTATTAAAGAGTTATTTTTCAGGTATTTCTTTACAAGGCTTGCAAGTCTTTTTGGATTATTCAAATAGCTCCATTCTGCTTGTAAAACTTTTATATCACTTTGCACTAAATTAATTTCACTTTTTATTTTTATTAGCTCTCTATTTAACGACTGAACATGTAATTTTACCTTAAATAATCCTACAATGCTAAGAAAAAACACAGCTATTGAGATGATGCAGAAAGTTCTCACGACAACCTCTGTATAGCTCTTAGTTTTGCTGAGCGTGAACGCGGATTTGCACTTACTTCTTCTATGCTTGCTTCGATCACTTTTTTATTTAGCAGAGAGAATGTCTTGCAATCAGTAGCACATAAATCTTTAAAAAAAGTTTTGACTATACGATCTTCTAAGGAATGAAAGGTGACGACAATTAATTTGCCATTCTCACTTAAAATCTCAGATGCAGCTTTAATACCCTTTTCAAGTTCTCCCAGCTCATCGTTTACCCATATTCTGATTGCCTGAAATGTTCTGGTTGCAGGATCAATTTTGCTTTTTCCACGAAATACCACGGAACGTACAATATCCGCAAGCTCAAATGTAGTTTTGATAGTTTTCTTCTTCCGTGCATTTATTATTGCTCTTGCAATTTTGCGAGAATGACGTTCGCCTCCGTAGTTATATATAGTATTTGCGATTTCTTCTTCGCGTAAAGCGTTAACAAACGTTGAAGCGTTTATATAAGAAGAGTTATCCATGCTCATATCGAGTGGACCATCATGTAAAAATGAGAACCCTCTATCTCCGTTATCAAGCTGCATAGATGAAACTCCGATGTCAAAGACCACTCCATCCACCCCGTTTGATGTCATTCCAGCGCGTGACCAGTTATTTTTTCCAGTATCAAGTACTGGGATGACAGGAGATGGCTCAACGCTGCTTAGTATACTTTTAATATTACTAAACTTCTCAATGAATAGTTTTATTCTATCTGGATATCTAACGCTTAAATCATCATAAAACTTAGTTACCGTTTCATCTCTATCAATTGCATATACTTTGCAATCAGCTGACTCCAATATTGCTTTGCTATACCCTCCAGCTCCAAATGTGGCGTCCACGTATATGCCACCATCCTGCGGTGATAGTAGTGATAGCATCTCTTTTAACAAAACTGGAGTGTGTGTCATAGTGCTCCATCAAGAGACTCTGTGCATACAAATAAAAATAGCTTCCCACTGAAACATATGGAAATATATAGGCAATAATATAAAAATACTTGAATATAGTCAATGATATAAAAATATTAAGATTTAATAAGATACCATTATTAGTATAATGTTCAAATTTTTCTATTATATAAAAAAAAGTAATGTATATTACTAAATACTAAACAAACTATAGAAGATTATGCAGCAAATAACAAAAGCAATATTCTCGAGTTTGATTTGTAACACTTTATTGTGGTATGACCACATGCTTTTTGGCCACTTAATAAACATAATAGGTGGTGTGTTTTTTCCATCAGATGATCAACTAACCAGCGTATTGAAAGCTTTTGGAGTGTTTGCAGTGGGTTTCTTAATGAGAGGTTGTCCGGAAACTAGTAAATTCAAGCATATTCCCTCTTTAACATAACCCTACTCATAGCTAGGTATATGAAATTCTCAGTGGATGTTGTGAGTAAATCATACTCCTTCGATAGCCTTCTATTCCTATTAACCCAAGCAAAAGTCCTTTCTACAACCCATCTTCTTGGCTGTACTTTAAACCCTTGTTCTCTTGTTGGTAGTAGCTCAGGTAGCGTATCTTTGTGCACCCAAAATCTACATGGAGGCCTTGTAACAATTTCAATATCTATGTCATATTCTTCCTTTATGTGATTCTTTAAATTTCTTCCTTGGTATCCCATGTCAGCCCACATTTTTTTAACTTTAGTATATTTTGTTCTCATATTGTTTAATGCTATTTTAATACCATCTCTATCATTTTCGTTAGCAGCGCCTACGTAACAACCTAGTATAAAACCCTGAGTGTCTGTAATTATATGCCTTTTTCTACCCTTTACTTTTTTACTTCCATCATAGCCTTTGATCCCCCCTTTTCTGTAGTCTTTACAGATTGACTATCTACTATACAGGCACTCGGCTGCTCATTCCTTCCTATTTTTCTTCTACTATATTTTGTAATTTCATAATTCATTTTCTCAAAAATTCCCTGCTTCTTCCATTGCCTGAACTGCTCATACACAGTCTTCCATAGCGGAAAATCATTTGGTAAATACCGCCATTGACACCCTGTACGCAATACATAGAAAATTGCTTCTAATATTTCTCTTTTGCTATACTTTGGCGGCCTTCCTCCTTTCTTGTATGATACTCTGAAGTGTTTTTCTATTCTTGCCCATTCCCTTTCGCTTAGATCTGTTGGATACTTTTTTCTCATCTTTACCCCGTACTAAAATTTCAGATATTATAGCCTTTTACTTGTTTCCGGACAACCTCTGAGACCAATCGGCGCTGCTATATTTGGTCACATTGGTGATAAGCATGGCAGAAGAGTTGCCTTATTGCTCTCGATTATATTAATGACTTTATCAACCGTATTAATTGCTTTTGTTCCAGGTTATCAAAGCATTGGAATACTAGCGTCAATGCTGGTAGTGTGTTTAAGATTATTGCAGGGTATATCTCTTGGAGGAGAAGCAGGAAATGCACCATTTTTAATAGAACATGCTTCTAAAAACAAAAAAGGATTTTTTGGCAGCATTGAAGTATTAAGCGCAATTTTTGGTTCAGTATTAAGCCTGATAGCGGTACTCATATGCAAAAAAGTATCTGATTTTGAATCTTAGGGGTGGAGATTACCTTTCATTTTCAGTTTAGCAATGGGATTAATTAGCATATATATGAGATATATACTTGATGAAAGCCCAGAGTATAAAAGACAAAAAAATCCGTCTAAATTGCCACTAAAAGAGTTATTAAACAATTACAAAAAGCCTGTTCTAATATCAATAGGTATTGACTTGGTTGAAAATGCGTCTCTCTATATATATTTGGTATTTTTCAATGTGCTTACGAATAAAATATTAACAGTAAATACTCATTTTAATCATATAGTGGAAATACTGAGTCAAATTGCGCTCGGAGGATTGACAATATTGTTTGCAATACTTTCTGATAAGGTAGGAAGAGAAAAAGTTATGAAATTTGCATTTATAGCTTTTGTAATAGTGAGTTATCCAGTTTTTTCAATGTTATGTAGTGGCAATTACTTGCTGGCACACATTCTTTTTATAATTCCAATAGCTGCATCGCTTGGTCCTGTCAGTGCACTTATGTGCGAATTATTTCCAACAAAGGTTCGGTACAGTGGATTTGGTTTATCAAGAAATATAGCTGCTGGATTTTTTGGCGGCTTTGCACCATTTATATGCACAACAATTATCAAGGTTACAGGACAAGAGACTTCAGCTAGTTTTTACATGATTTTCTGTGCATTAATTGGGCTAGTTGCTATATCGCAAATTAAGGGTGAGCTTTCTTCAAAATTACCCAAAGTAAACCAAGTATAGTTGCAGTATAGCAGAATTTAAAAAAATCTAATTATAAGGCGGGAAGTGCCAATTTTTAGGTGATAATGTGAATATTTCAGCACCATCTTTTGTTACTCCGAGCGTATGTTCAAATTGAGCAGAAAGTGAAAGATCGCGTGTTGTCACTGTCCAATCATCGAGTTTACTGAGCAGAGTCTCATGTTTTCCAGCATTAATCATTGGCTCTATTGTAAAGAACATACCTTCCTTCAAGACGAGATTTTCATCTTGATCATAGAAATGCACTACATTTGGTGGAGCATGAAAGACTTTTCCTATACCATGTCCGCAGTAGCTGCGTACGATAGAATATCCAAAATCTCTAATATATTTCTCTATAGCAAGCCCTATTTCATTTAACTTATTGCCGGGCTTAACTTGTTTGATTGCTTCCATCAATGCATGATAAGTAGCGTCACACAAGCGTTTTGCTTTTATTGATGGCTTGCCAACCCAAAACATGCGACTTGTATCACCATGCCAGCCATTTAAAATCACCGTGACATCAATATTTAAAATATCTCCATCTTTAAGTGGTTTATTATCGGGAACACCATGGCACACAACTGCATTTTTTGAAGTGCAAATCGATTTTGGATACCCCCTATAGTTTAGTGGTGCTGGAATTGCACCTGCATTAATTATAAAATCATGACATAGATCATTTAACTCATTAGTTGTCACCCCTACCTTTACGTACGGTGCAATGAAATCAAGAGTTTCAGCAGCAAGCCTGCCAGCCTTGCGCATAAATTCAAAATCTTCTTGTGAGTGTATAGTTATGTTCATATTTTCCATGTCTTATTGTAATTGGTACGCTTACTCGCAAGTACATAAACATAATAATTTTACATATTATAAAAATAAGTCCTATGGATCCTAGTGTCAAGTCATTTGTATGAAAGGTGGTAAAACAGAAATCTAGACTGTAACTTTTGATTTAACCCAATTATACAATTTACTCATTTTACCATCCTGACCTAAAATACCAGAATTATTTTTATAAAAAGTGTCAACTATTAGCTTTATAGAGCCTATAGCAGCAGAAAATACAGGATTTTTATCATATTCGCCATCAAGACCGCTACAAGACTCAGGGCACCCAATTCGAACTTGCTTATTGAATATATAGCCTGCAATTTCCTTCATGCTTGTGAGTTGACTAGTTCCACCTGTGATCACTACTTTATTAATTGGACCTTTCTGCTCTTGAAATTGCTCTCTTACCATTTCAAGTATTTCTTCAACTCTTGGTCTTATGATGTTAATAAGCTCAGATTTGAATACTTGAGTAGGTTCATCATTTTCGTTGTTTTGCATTGTAATGTACTCATTCTCATCTATTGAAGTTACGATAGTGCTGCCATACAGTATTTTTATATACTCTGCACGTTCTATGCTTGTGCATAGCCCGTAAGCAATATCTCGAGTGATATGAACACCACCAATTGGAACGCTGCTTGCATACACAAGTTTCCCTCTTTTGAAAATTCCAATTGCAGTGCACCCACCGCCTATATCAACAATAGCAGTCCCGAGCTCTTTTTCATCTCCACTCAGACAGGCAAGACCTGCAGAATATGCAGAAGCAATACAACCTGCCATATTTAATCCACCATTATTGGTAATACAGTTTTCAATATTGGTAAGCGCTGGACGCGAAGCAGTGACAACATTAACATCAGCAGATAGTCTTTTTCCGTACAATCCACCAACTTCTTTTATGTCAGTCATGTCATCTAAGTGATATTTTAGTGGTATATTGTGAATGATAACATTGTCTTCAATATATTTCTCAAATGTTTGAAAAACTACACGTCTTATATCACGCTCAGAAATCTCATGGTTAGCTGCAATAATTTCATTATGTACATTGAAAGATGAGATGCCACATCCAGCAATGTTCACATATATCTGATCTATGGTTTCTTCTGATACTTGTTCAGCTAAACCTATAGTTGATGAGATGGAGTAATTTGCGTGTTTTACATTAGTTATTGATCCACCGTTTACACCTTCTGCAATCTTATAACCCGTTCCTGTTACTTTATAGCTGAAGTTGCTATTTATCTTAACGATTAGACAAATAATCTTTGTTGTACCTATGTCTAAAACAGCAAAAACGTTTCTCTTTGGTTTTGCTATTACTGCAGAGTACATTAGTTAACCTTATTACGCAATTTCATTTAAATTGTAGCTTTCTTTAATAATTTATATTTCTATTATAGATATAGCAACATTTTAATATACACTAAATTCTGGACAAAAGGAAAAGCAAAACATAGAATTATAATTTTTATGTCCATATTACCAATTGTAATTGCCCCTGATGAAAGACTAATCACACGTGCCAGTGAAGTAACAGATATAAACGATAAAATTAAAGAATTAGTAAACGACATGTTCGAAACTATGTATGATGCAGAAGGTCTTGGCCTTGCTGCAGTGCAAGTTGGAGTGTTAAAGAGAATTTTTGTTGTGGATGTTCAGCTAGAAACAATTGAAAATGAGCCAGCAGGATATGAATCAATTGGCAAATTTTGCATGATTAATCCAGAAATTACGGAATTATCTGATGAACAAGTGACTCTCAAGGAAGGGTGCCTTTCAATTCCAGAGCAAAGCTATGAAATTAAGCGTCCAAAGTATTTAACTGTGAAATACAGAGACTTAAATAACGAAGAACAGACGCTAAAAGCTAGTGGTTGGCTTGCAAGGTGTATTCAGCATGAATTAGATCACTTAAACGGCATATTATATATTAGACATTTATCTAAATTAAAGTATGATATGGCCATGAAAAAAGCACAAAAGGTTAAAAAGCATTATGAGCAATAAAGACCTAGAATTATTAAAATTTTACCATGAAGTGGGCGTTGATTGCACACTAATGGAGGGTGAAGAGGAAAAAAAGCTGGAGAGCAAAGAGAGTGTACAACCCTCTGTTATCCAAACTGGGACCAAGAAGAAAGATGCAGATATGCGCTGGGATGACACTAAAGATGGAAAAGACATGTTTCCAAGTGACTGGATAATCGAAGCAAGGAAACTTGCAAGCAAATGTAATAGTGTGGATGAACTAAGAAGTGTAGTGAAGTCATTTGAAGGTTGTGAAATAAAAAAAACTGCAACTAATACTGTCTTTTCCGATGGTAATCCAAACGCAAAAGTTATGCTCGTTGGTGAAGCTCCAGGAGCAAATGAAGACCTTCAAGGCATACCATTTTGTGGTGCAAGTGGAATGTTGCTCGATAAGATGTTAAATGCAATCAATCTTGATCGCACTAAGGTATACATAAGCAATACTGTATTTTGGCGTCCACCTGGCAATAGAAAGCCAACCGACCTAGAGCTTGATATGTGCAGACCATTTGTCGAAAAACACGTTGCACTAGTTTCACCACAAATTTTAATTTTGATCGGGGGAATCGCATGTTATAGCCTTCTTGACAGCACAAAAACTATATCGAATTTGCGTGGCAGATTTCATACGTACACTAACCAATATTTGTCCAATTCAATCACCACAGCCGCTATATTTCATCCAGCTTACCTACTTCGTCAACCGGCACAAAAACGTTTAGCCTGGGAGGACTTGAAGAAGATTAGGGAGTATCTTGATAACACCAATAACTGCACAAATACCTAATAAAGTGGTAGACCTCTTGCATAGTTTTTTGCAGCATGTTAACAATCGTTAGAAACGAAAAAACTTACTTGACACCCTTCGCCAGCGCCCTTATCATGATAGTGAAGCTATTGTATTTGCTTTCGCCAATCTGCAGATTAAAAGGTAAGGATTACTTAATGTATCGGCGTCTTATGTTCAATTTTTTGCAGTATATAGATACTGTATGTCTTTACAAAACTTCATCTACATCTAGATTTTTATCTAAATAAGCTGAACGCGCTTATAAAGCGTTACAAGACATCAAAAAATGCCAATACTCGACAGAGATAGTAAAAGACTAGCTAACTCGGGGGTCCTTTGTCTTTTTTTCTGCTTAGTAAATTTCTTAAACATTTGCAGCGTAAGTTAGTTGCAATTAAAAGCAGCTGAATTTCGCTTGTCAAGCGTTTAAAACATAAAAAACGCCAATATTTTAAAGCGGATAATAACCCCAGGGCTTCTTTTGCCTTTTTTTCCGTTTGGTAAATTTCTTAATGTTTATAGCTAAACGACAATCGTCATCCCGCTGCTTGTTAGCGGGATCTATGCTTTGAGATACCGCGAATAAATCGCGGTATGACGTAGAGCTCGCGTTAGCTATACTTTTATGCTTACCAACTCAGTATCCAATCAAAATCCTGGATTTCAGTGTCAAGCACTGAAATGACACCAAAAGAGCTACTGCTGTTTTGGATGGAAACCAGTGTCAGCTACTTGAATCTGCCACGCAAATTGCCTGCAAATTGCAATGTTCGTACAGGTGTGCGTCATGCGCTGGAATGGCATCAAGGGGTAACTTTTTATTTAAACAATGATTGTAAAATGATTATAATAATAGATCTATTGAAATTTTAAAGTTATTAAATATTGACGCTATATACTTAAGTGTTAAAATAGAATGAAAAGTTTTTAGGAGTTTATATGGCAGCAGGTGGGAAAGCAAAGACAGCTAGTAAAAATAACCCTACTCAGCGTAAGAAAGCTGAGGAAAAAATGTATAAAGATAAACCGGTAAAACCTGTTAGATATATAGATCGTGATTCGCGCATGAATTATATGTCTGCTCAATATGACAACGGCAATCTGGTTGAAGATGAGGTAAGCGGCAATCCTATAAAGTGGGAAGCTGTATAATAGTTGTGGTTAAAGTTACTATTAATTCTAAGGAATGTGAAGTAGAGCATGGGCTCACTATAATTCAAGCTTGTGAAGTCGTGGGCGTTGAAATTCCACGTTTTTGTTATCATGAGCGTTTAGCAATTGCTGGTAATTGCAGAATGTGTTTGGTTGAAGTGGAGGGTGGACCTCCAAAACCAGTAGCCTCTTGTGCAATGCCAGTTGCAGAAGGGATGGTTATTCACACTGATACCCCTAAGGTTAAAAAAGCACGTGAAGGTGTGCTTGAGTTTTTGCTAATTAACCACCCGCTTGATTGCCCAATTTGCGATCAAGGTGGTGAATGCGATTTGCAAGATATCACGATGGCTTATGGGAAAGGAACCAGCAGACTTGATGAGCATAAGAGGGCTGTGCCAAAAAAACACTTCGGACCACTGATTGAGACTGCGATGAATCGATGCATTCATTGCACTCGGTGTGTTAGATTTTTGTCTGATGTTGCAGGTACAAATGAACTTGGAGGAATCGGAAGGGGAGAAAATGTAGAGATTAGCACTTACATAAAAAGGCATATTAGTTCTGAATTATCTGGAAATATCATAGATCTCTGCCCGGTAGGGGCTTTAACTTCAAAGCCTTACTCCTTTACAGCGCGTCCATGGGAGCTATCACATTGTGAGACTATAGATGTGCTAGATGCTGTGGGCAGCGCAATTAGAGTTGATTATCGTGGCCCGGAGGTTATGAGGATATTACCAAGGCTGAGCGAAGAGGTAAATGAAGAATGGATATCAGATAAAACCCGCTTTGCCTATGATGGACTAAAAGTTCAGCGTCTTGATCGACCTTATATAAAAAAAGATGGTAAATTAGCCCCAGTTGATTGGAATGAAGCATTAACTGTTGCTGCAAAGCAATTAAAGAATACAAAATCAAATAAAATAGCTGCAATTGCAGGTGATTTAGCAGATTGTGAGTCTATGCTTCTACTCAAAGAAGTGATGCAGAAGCTCGGCTCGGGGAATATAGACTGTAGGCAAGATGGTGCAAAGCTTATACCAAGTAATCGTGGATCGTATGTGTTCAATACCACTATTGAAGGTATAGAAAATGCAGATTTATGTCTGCTTATAAATACAAATCCAAGGATAGAAGCACCGATTATTAACGTAAGATTGAGAAAGAGATATTTACAGGGCAACTTTCCTGTTGCAAGTGTTGGTCCTAACATTGAATATTTGTATCATGTTGAGAAATTGGGCGATAATCCTGATATTTTGAGTGAAATAGCAAATGGAAATCATAAGTTCTGTGAGCTGCTGAGTGCTGCTCAGAGCCCTATGCTGATTATCGGTCAAGATGCATTAGTAAGAGACGATTCTGAATCAGTTCTAGTTCTAGCTGGCAAAATTGCAGAAAAATTTAACATGGTCAGAGATGACTGGAATGGCTTTAATATGCTGCATAAAGCTGCAGCAAGAGTTGGTGGGCTAGATACTGGGTTTGTTCCTAAAAAAGGCGAAAGGGATATTAATCAAATATTGGAACATGCAGAAAGTGGTGAAATAGAAGTGGTTTATCTTCTTGGTGCAGATGAAATTGATACATCAAAATTAGAAAATACATTTGTAATTTATCAAGGTCATCACGGTGATAAGGGTGCACATGTGGCAGATGTTATCTTGCCTGGTGCTGCATATACAGAAAAATATGCAACTTATGTAAACACTGAAGGTCGAGTGCAAAGAACAAATTTAGCTGTATTTCCTCCAGGTGAAGCAAAGGAGGATTGGTTAATTATTAAAAATCTCTCGCAATATTTGGATCTTTGCTTACCATATGATAGTTTATTTGACGTGAGAAAAAAATTAGATACTATCGGTCCACAGTTTAGAAATGCTGATCAAGTGGTAAAAAACACATGGGTACCAATCAGCAGCGGTGAAATAAGCTTAAGTAATACACCTTTTACTTTAAAGGAGTGTAATTTTTATATGACGGATTCAATAAGTCGCGCTTCAAAAATAATGGCAGATTGTACTAAAGCTTTTTATGAACACGCTAGTTAATATTTTATTTATTTTAGTACCGCTACTACTTTCAGTTGCATATTTGACATACTTTGAGCGTAAGGTCCTTGCTGCAATTCAACTGAGGCACGGCCCAAGTGTAGTTGGACCTTTTGGGCTATTGCAGCCATTTGCAGATGCTATTAAGCTCCTGATTAAGGAGCCGATAATACCATTTAGAGCGAGCACCATACTGTTCATTATGGCTCCAATGCTTACCTTTATCTTGGCATTAATTGCCTGGGCAGTTATACCGTTTGGTGCTGAAGTAATTGTAAAAAATGGCCAGCAAGTAGTGATTCCTAAGGTTATAGCAAATATTAATGTTGGAGTGCTTTATGTGCTAGCTATATCGTCGCTGGGAGTATACGGCGTAATTATTGCAGGCTGGTCAAGCAATTCTAATTATGCATTTCTTGGCGCTATACGGTCGGCTGCTCAGATGATTTCATATGAAGTTTCAATAGGCTTAATAGTTGCTACAGTCGTTATTACCACTGGAACATTGAATCTTGGAGAAATGGTAGTGGCAAAACATAATATGCCATTTTGGGTTGATTTACTACTAATGCCTATAGGAATAATATTTTTTATTTCTTTGCTTGCAGAAACTAATCGTCACCCATTTGATTTACCAGAAGCTGAAGCAGAGCTTGTCTCTGGATATAACGTTGAATATTCATCCATGCCTTTTGCCCTCTTTTTTCTTGGAGAATATGCAAATATGATTTTAGCAAGTGCTATGATGACAATATTCTTTCTGGGGGGATGGTATCCTCCGTTAGAGCTTGGTTTGCTTTATAAAATTCCAGGTTTGATTTGGTTCGTTTTGAAGATAGTTATACTTTTATTCGTATTTATTTGGATTAGAGCAACAATACCTCGTTATCGATATGATCAGCTAATGCGCCTTGGTTGGAAAGTATTTTTACCAATATCAGTGTTTTGGGTGATACTCATTTCAGGGGTGTTGCTCTTTACTGGGAATTTGCCTGGATCCAATGTTTAATTTCCCAAATACAAGATTAAGACGCAGGCGCTCGAGCAAATGGGTTCGCAATTTAACAAGTGAAAATAGTTTATCAGTAAATGATCTGGTTCTTCCTCTGTTTGTTCATGACAGAGAAGAAACAACTGAACCAATTTCTGGCTTACCAGGCGTAAAGTGTTATTCAATAGATGGATTAGTGTCTATAGTTAAGGAAGCTAAAGATTTAGGGATTAATGCTGTTGCAATTTTTCCTGTAGTTGATAGTAAACTAAAATCTGAAAACGCTGAGGAAGCATATAATTCTGACAACTTAATCTGCAGAGCAATTTGTGCTGTAAAATTAAAGGTACCTGAAATTGGTATTATTGCAGACGTTGCATTGGATCCATACACTATTCACGGCCATGACGGCATTTTAAAAGATAATCAGATGGATGTAGAAAACGATGAAACTATATCAGTGCTGTGTAAGCAAGCGTTTGCTTTAGCGAAAGCAGGATGTGATATAGTTGCTCCTTCTGATATGATGGATGGTAGAATAGGAAGAATCAGAAAATCATTAGATGATAACAACTTTCAAGACGTATTAATATTATCTTATGCAGTGAAATACTGCTCTAGCTTCTATGCTCCATTCAGGCAAGTCGTTGGTTCATGTGGGCTATCACATTCTATAGACAAAAGTGGTTATCAAATGGATTATAAAAATGCGCGCGAAGCAATGTGCGAAATTGAAATGGATATAAATGAAGGTGCAGATTTTATTATGGTTAAACCGGGTATGCTATATTTGGATATTATCAAAACAGCAAGTGATAAGTTTAATTTTCCGATTTTTGCTTACCAAGTAAGCGGTGAGTACGCAATGATAAAAGCTGCTGCAAATAATGGCTGGCTAGATTATGACAAGGTGATTTATGAATCTTTGATTGGTTTCAAACGTGCGGGTGCAAGTGCAATATTCACTTACGCTGCACTTGATATTGCAAAAAATTTAAGTGCATAAGCCCTATAAAATTATTAAATTTTTGGCGCACGTTCTTCTACTGTTGCTGCATATTACTTAAAGTTTTCCAATACATGTTTTAAGTTGTTGATAAGTCCGTTACAATACAGTATTATAAATAATATAAACCAAGTGTTACTTAGAACATGGGGATTTTTTTTAAATTTTTGGGAAAGATGCTAGGTAAGGTTTTTCCTGCCAAAACAGTAAGCTCTCTTTTAGGAATAGGATATTTACCAAGTTGGCAGAACTATTGGTCTTCTTTTTTAATATTATTTATTGTCGATGTTATATTAATTCTTACATATGGAGGCGAATACTTACTATATAAAATGCCAGACTCAGGAATAGTTGTAGCTGCTGTTTTTACAAAATTGGCAATAGTTATGTTAGTAATGCAATTAATTGGAATATTTATTTTTCATGCTCAAGACCCTTCAGCAAACAGTGGTGAAGAAATAGTAATACAAATAGCGTCAGGGCAAGTACTGACTGTAGCACTTTCAATGCCAGCAATAATGTCAATTTATTATGCTGTAAGTAAACTCTATGGGAATATATGTAAGCAGATGTTTCAATGCCCATTTTGGTTTAATGATTTTATGCACTTTTTCTTTTTTCTTATGATACCTTACGTATTTTTTAATGTCGTAGAAGTGATAAAACCATGGCCAATAAGTTCAATACAGCTCAGCTATAATAATGCAATGTCAATTACATTTGAGGGGATTTTTCACACATTTTATGCGGTGATTTTACTGTATTTAACAGCATTTATATTCTGCGATTTAACTATGCGTGATGCAATTGTCCTAAATAAAAGCATAATTCAGTATGTGAGGGAAAGTTCAGCAGTTTTAGGTGATTATTTACATAGTGCTGCAAAAAAAATAAATATTGAATAGTACTTATTTATTTATATATTTAGTATAAAAAGTGTACAATTTGTGTGAACTTACAAAGTATAATAAAAGAGTTACAAGATTTTTGGGCTGGTGAAGGGTGCGTTATACTTCACCCATACACATCTGAAGTTGGTGCTGGTACATTACATCCTGCAACAATTATGTCTGCAATTGATACAAAACCGACAAAAATTGCATATCTACAACCAGTAATTAGGCCATCAGATGGGCGCTATAGTGATAATCCTAATCGCTTGTATCAACATCACCAATATCAAGTTATAATAAAGCCATCTGGTAATAATTTACAAGACGTCTATTTAGATAGCTTAAAAGCTCTTGGCATATCTACAGAAAAATATGATATTAAGTTTGTTGAAGATGATTGGGAAAACCCAAGTGTTGGTGCATCAGGACTTGGATGGGAAGTTACATGCAATGGAATGGAAGTAACACAGCTTACTTATATACAGCAAGTTGGAGGGATTGACTGCAAGATGATTCCTGGTGAGGTGGCATATGGGTTGGAACGTTTAGCAATGTGCATACAAGGTGTAGATAATGTTTACGATATAATTTGGAACGATAACGGTGTAACTTACGGAGATATTTTTAAACAAAGAGAATATGAATTTTCTTATCTAGCGTTAGATTATTATGATACTAAAGTGGTACAGCAGCAATTCGAAGATACGGAAAAATTGTGTAAGTTCCTTATTGAAAAGGAGCTACCAATGGCAGCTTATGACCAATGTATTAAAACTAGTCACCTACTTAATCTGCTTGATGCAAGAGGTGTGCTTGGTGTGAATGAACGTACAGCTTATATTGGTAAAGTTAGAGAGCTAACAAAAAAATGTTGTGAATTGTACATGAGTAAATAGCGTATGTCGTTGCAGTTGTTATTTGAGTGCCTTTCAGAAGAAATACCACCGAGAATGCAGAATTCAGCTACAGTTCAAGTTAAGAGCTGTATTGCCAATGTTTTTAACAAAAATAATGTAAAATTTACATCAATGGAGGTTTTTATAACGGCACGTCGCATTACCCTATTTGTCGACAACATAAATGCTTTGGAGCTAAAGGATTCCAATAACGAAGTTAAGGGACCAAACATTAACGCACCAAAAAGTGCTATCGAAGGTTTTTTAAGAAAATATCAGAAAAATGAAGAAGATTTGCTCGTTCGAAAAGTAAATAATGAAGATTTTTACTTCATTAAAAGAGAAAGCTGCTCATTTAACATTCAAGAGTTTCTTAAAAATCAACTAGGAGAAATATTAAAAAATTTCTCTTGGCCAAAAAGTATGAGATGGGGCAAAGGAAAAGAAAGGTGGGTTAGGCCAATTAAAAACATTTTATGCATTTTAAATGATGAAATAATACCTGTATCTTTTGCAGGGATTACAGCATCTAACACAACATATGGCCATCGATTTCTCTCAAGTGGTACGGCGCTTACTGTTAAAACACCTAAAGACTATTTTGAATTGCTAGAAAAAAACAGTGTAATTCTCCAAATGGACAAAAGAAAGCAATTTATACTAGATCAGATTAATAAATTCACAAAAGAGCAGAATTTACAACTTGAGAAAAATGATTATTTACTAAATGAATTGACAGGGCTTATAGAGTGGCCAATCGTACTGTTTGGTGAAGTGAATCAAGAAAAGTCATTTGGATTACCGAAGGAAGTAATACTTAGTATAGTTAATACACAACAAAAATACCTTGCTTTAAGTAATGGAAAGAGAATTTCACACTTTGTCACTGTTGTCAACGTCAACAATGGTGAAGTTGTTAAAGGACACGAAAGAATATTAGAAGCACGTCTTGCTGATGCCCAATTTTTAATATCTCAAGATAAAAAGGAAAATCTAGATTATTATGTCAAAAGATTAGGTTCAATATTATTTCATGCTTCACTTGGCAGCGTGGGGGAAAAGGTGAAGCGTATTACGGCTTTGTCAAAGTATATAGCTATATTTATTCCACATGCTTCGCTGATAAAAGTTGAACGTGCTGCATATTTGGCAAAAGCTGATTTGGCAACATCGATAGTAAGAGAGTTTCCAGAATTACAAGGAGTAATGGGTGGATATTATGCTTCTTATTTTCAAGAAGATAGAGAAATAGTGGAAGCTATAACTGAGCATTATAAGCCAATCGGGCCAGAGCAGGAGTGTCCTAAATCTCCTTCTGCAATTGCTGTGTCAATTGCAGACAAAGTGGATAGCTTAGTTGGTTTAATTGCAGCAGGTGAGAAAATCTCTGGTTCGTATGATCAATTTGGTTTGCGGAGAATGACAATTGGTATAATTAGGACAATACTTGAAAATAATTTGCATGTTCTAATTAGGCTAATGATAGACAAGTCAGTATCTTTATATTCAAGGCTTCTATTTAATAAAAATACAGCGTCAGTTGATAAGCCGAATAGAAAACAAATTTCAGAACTAGTATTTAGATTTTGCTTAGAAAGATTCAAGGTTATTTTAAAAAATAGAGATATAAGGCAAGATGTTGTAGATTCAATACTATATAAAATCGATATTAATGATCTGCTGACAGCAGAAAAGCAAACTGTTATATTGGATCGTTATCTTAGTACTCCAGAAGGTGAACAAATTCTAAGCACTTACAAAAGAGTCAGTAACATGATGAGCAAAGCAAGGAAAAGTGATGGCACTACTTATAGTGCATCTTACGGTAAGAGGTTTTTGATTGAAAGTGAAGAAATTGCGCTATCAAATTGTGCTATAACTGCTTGTAAAAACATAAAACAAGCGATAAAAAATAACCACTTTAATGTAGCACTTGATGAACTTGCTGGTTTTGCTCCGTTTATCAATCAGTTTATGGACAGTATAAAGATTAACTGTGATTCTGATAAGCTGAGAAGAAACAGATTATCTTTGCTTGAAAATGTAGTTTCCATCTTTCATTTAGTAGCAGATTTTAACCTCATACAGGTTAAGCAATGGATAAATGCTCAGGCAATATAAAGAACAAATCAAATCATCTCCACAGTCCTGTGGCGTGTATAAGATGGTCGGAGATAAGAATAAAGTTTTATATGTTGGAAAAGCAAAAAACTTAAAGTCGAGATTATCCGACTACCTTCAATTCGAAAACCTTTCTGAACGAATTAGAGTTATGCTCTTACAGGTTATTAAGGTTGAAATATTCATCACTGAGAATGAAATCGAAGCACTGCTTCTTGAAGCACAGCTAATAAAATCATTGAAACCACTTTATAATATTGTGCTCAAGGATGGAAAATTTTATCCTTATATAACAATTTCCAAGCACGATTATCCAAGAATAGCAAAATATAGAGGCAAATTTAAGAAAAATGAGTTTCATTATTATGGTCCCTTTACATCTGCCGCTGCTGTTAAGCAAACTATATTGTCGTTGCAAAAAGCTTTTCTCCTAAGAGTATGTTCAGATCAATACTTTTCCTCAACAAAAAGACCATGTATTGAATATCAAATTAAGCGCTGCTCAGCACCATGCATAAACAAAATCACAAAAGACGACTACTGCCAATCAGTAAAACAGGCACGAAATACATTGCTTGGAAGAAATAAGGAAGTGAAAGAACAGTTACTTTTCACAATGAGAAAGTGCAGCAGTGAAGAAAACTATGAGCTTGCTGCTATATATAGAGATCGGGTAAAGTTTCTTGAGCAAATTCAAATACAGCACACGGATTTTTCTTTTGAAAAAGATGCAGATTTCTTCAGTATTGTACGTGAAGAGGATCTAGCATGTATTAGTGTGTTATCGTTCAGAAATAAAGACAACTACGGCAGCACTCCTTACTTTCCCGAGAACTGTGGTGATCACTCAAATGATGAAATTTTATCCACCTTTTTGGTCAATTTTTATAATTCAGCTAACATACCTCCAATACAAATTTACGTTCCAGATTCTATTGTGGATAAGGAAATTATAGAACAAGCACTATATAAGGTTGCTCAAAAGCCAGTAAAAGTTCTGCATGCAAAGAATAAAAAAGAGCGTGATTTATTGAAATTTGTTTATGATAACTCTCAGCATAGCTTAGAGCAGAAGCTTATCGATTATAGGAATAACCTAGAAAAGCTTGAGGAGCTTAGCAAAATCTTCTTGTTACCAAATATTCCAAAGCGTATTGAGGTTTATGACAATAGCCATATATTTGGAAACCAACAAATTGGTGTAATGGTTGTTGCAGGGCAGGAGGGTTTTTTAAAAAGTGAGTACAGAAAATTTACTATAAAGGAAAAATTTTCAGGCGATGACTATAAAATGATGAGGGAAGTGCTAACCAGACGTTTCTCCGGCAATATAAAAGGCATAATACCTGATTTTTTACTGATTGATGGTGGACCAGGACATGTTTCCATAGTACAGAATGTACTGGAAGTATTGAATATAAACGTTCCTTTTGCTTGTATGGCAAAAGGTCCTGATCGTAACGCAGGAAATGAAAGATTTTATATGCTGGGCAGGGAAGAATTCAGTCTGGCAAATGACAGCAAAGTCATGCTTTACTTACAATCGCTGCGTAATGAAGCCCACCGTTTTGCGATAACTTCACATAGAAAAAAACGCGATAAACAGTTTATAGTTTCACAATTAAGCAAAATACCCGGCATTGGCAACAAAAGAAAAAAAGCGTTGATGTCTTATTTTGGTTCAGTGAAAAATATAAGCAAAGCTTCTCTGGCTGAAATTCAAAACGTACCTGGAATTAGTAAAGGTTTAGCAGAAGTCATTCTTAAATACGTGAATTATAAGAGAGGAGTACTGGAATGACACAAAACCCGTTTTATTATTAGGGAATTTATATCTTAAAACCGCAAAAAAAGGTGTGCGTATTTGTGAAAAAAAATCTCCATAAAATTTGTGAAGCAATGTGGTGGGACTAGTGCGATTCGAACGCACGACCTTCGGATTAGGAGTCCAACGCTCTATCCTGCTGAGCTATAGTCCCGTGTTTCCTACCATTCATGTAAAGTTATAGCAAAAAATCCTTTCTTTTCTAGATTTCTTGCATAACCAATTTATGACGACAAAAAACATTTCTGTACTTCTTGAGTATAATGCTATTATATTTAATAACATGGTTTAAGTAAGATTAATGCTAGTTAACAATATTGGTTATTTCTATAACAATCAAAACGACTTTGCTTTAAGCAATATAAACATTAAAGTAAAGAAAGGAAATGTTGCATGTTTATTGGGGCATTCTGGCTGTGGCAAGTCAACAATTTTGAAATTAATTGCGGGGATAGAAAATCCAAAATCTGGAACTATTTTTATGAATGATAGGTTAGTTGCAAGTAATAAGGCATCAGTCGCTATAGAGCATAGAAATATCGGATTGATTTTTCAGCATTCTGCATTATTTCCTCATAAAACAGTAGTAGAAAATATAACCTTTGCTATCCGCAGCTCTTCCAAGAGAGAAAAGCACCTAATTGCATTGGAAATCTTGAAGTTACTCAATATAGAAAAATATGAAAATATGTACCCTAACGCCTTATCTGGAGGACAGCAACAATTAGTTGCAATAGCAAGAGTGATGGCACAAAACCCTGATGTTGTGTTGTTAGATGAACCATTTTCTAATTTAGATATACTGCTCAAGTGCCGAATAAGACAACATATATTGTCCCTTTTTAGAAGTAAAAATATCCCTGTGCTAATGGTAACTCATGACCCGCAAGAAGCATTGAAAGTTGCAGATTTTATCTACGTAATGAAAAATGGTAAAATTATTCAATCAGGAGTTTCTAGCGATATATACCATAAGCCTAAAGATGATACGCTAGCAAAGTTTTTTAGTGAGCTCTCTTCTACTCCACAGTTAAGCGAAAAGTTTCCACTTATTCGCTGCAAGAAAATAATCTAGTTTGGGATTGTTATAAAATAATTAAAAAACCTTGATTTATAATTAAATAAAGGTGATATAATCTATGTGTTACTTGACTTCAGTCAAGTTTTAATATTTAAAGGTCAATATTTTAAATGGAGGTGAAAATGAGTTTAGGACCATGGCAATTGTTTCTAGTCTTAATAATAATTTTAGTTCTGTTTGGTGCAGGCAGATTACCGCAAGTTATGGGTGATTTAGGAAAAGGCATCAAAAACCTTAAACAGGGGCTTAAGGACTCAGAAAAATTATCGTCTAATGAACCAGATCGTTAGCGTCCTCATACTTCGTGACATGCACCTTAGTGCATGTCATCTGTTTAAAAACTTAGTCAGGTTAAAGAATGAAAGAGATGAAGTGTTGGTATGAAATAAATAACAAATATTGAAATACAGCAACAACTATGTTAGCTTAAGAGGAATATTTTATTAAAGGATAATTGTGCAAAAAAGTGAGAAACTAACTAAAGATAAAAAACTAGCTTCTGATATTCTAAAAGAGGTTGCAGATACCAATAACAATGATAGCAATAAAGTAACTTTGTTTGACATTAAAACAGCTTTGCATGAGCGCGGTTTTGGTATTTTAATAATCATCTTCTCCTTGCCGCTATCGGTGCCTATACCGGTTCCACCTGGTTATACAACTATTCTTTCTATACCTTTAATCTTATTCTCACTGCAGCTTCTATTTGGATTTGATTCTCCTTGGATGCCCAGTTGGCTAGAAAGAAGATCTTTTCAGCGTTCAACACTAGCTCTTGTGGTAGAGAAAACTTCCCCTGTATTAGAAAAAATAGAAAAATTCATGAAGCCAAGACTGTCTTTCATTTTCTATGGGCCTGGTGAGAAGATTCTGGCTTTTATGATGTTGCTTTGTGCAATAATAATAGCTCTTCCATTACCTTTTACTCACTTCCTTCCTGCAATTGGCACAACTCTTATTTCACTTAGCATTATGAGTAAAGACGGGTTTCTATCCATATTGGGAGTTTTAGTATCATTGTGCGCGTTGTTGCTTACTCTTGTTGTAATAGTCAAAGGACCACAACTTATAACCGGAGCACTTTCTCTTCTTAAAAGCTTTACAACACTTTAACAAAAGAACGAATTACTAGCGCAAAATGAATAATGCATATTGAAATAAAACAATAATTGTGTTAAGAATTATTTTTATCAAAGGTTTTTCGTGTCAAAAAATGATAAGTTGACTAAAAGTGATAAATTAGCTTCTGATATTCTAAAAGAAGTTGCAGATACCAATAACAATGATAGCGATAAAGTAACTTTGTTTGACATTAAAACAGCTTTGCATGAGCGTGGTTTTGGTATTTTAATAATCATCTTCTCCTTGCCGCTATCGGTGCCTATACCGGTTCCACCTGGTTATACAACTATTCTTTCTATACCTTTAATCTTATTCTCACTGCAGCTTCTATTTGGATTTGATTCTCCTTGGATGCCGCATTGGTTGGAAAGAAGGTCTTTTCAGCGTTCAACACTAGCTTTTGTGGTAGAGAAAACTTCTCCAGCATTAAAAAAAATAGAAAAGTTCATGAGACCAAGAATGTCTTTTATTTTCTATGGGCCCGGTGAAAAAATTTTAGCTTTTATAATGCTGCTTTGTGCGTTATCAATAGCTCTTCCACTACCTCTTACTAACTTCATTCCTGCAATTGGTACGACTCTTATTTCGCTTGGTATCATGAGTAAAGATGGGTTTCTATCCATATTGGGAGTTCTAATATCATTGTGTGGGTTATTGCTTACTCTTGTTGTAGTAGTCAAAGGGCCACAACTTATAATTGGGGCATTTTCTTTTCTCAAAAGCTTTGTATATGGTTAGGCTTTACAACACCTTAACAAAAAAAAAGGAACTTTTTACACCAACCGATAAAGATCATGTGAAAATGTATGTTTGCGGACCAACAGTATATGACACAGCACATATAGGCAATGCACGATCTGTTGTTGTGTATGATGTGTTATTTCAGCTACTCAAGTTTTGTTATGGCAAAGTTACCTATGTGCGTAACATAACCGACATTGATGATAAGATAATTAATGCAGCAAGCGAGAAAAATAGCAACATAGAAAGTATAACCACATATTACATTAAAGCTTTTCATGATGATATGGAAAGCATAAATTGTAAAGAGCCAACACACGAGCCAAAAGCAACGGAAAACGTAGATTATATTATAAAATTAATTGAACATTTACTGCAATCAGGCCACGCTTACGAATCTGACAAACACGTGTATTTTAATATAGAATCTTACCATGAATATGGTGCTTTATCAGGAAAAAAAACTGATGAATTGGTTCCAGGTAGCAGAGTTGAAGTTAATGAAAATAAAAAGCACCCTGGAGATTTTGTGCTGTGGAAGCCTGCAAATGATATTGACTACAAACTTTCAAGTTATTGGAATAGCCCATGGGGAGAGGGCAGGCCTGGATGGCATATAGAATGCTCAGCAATGTCATATGCTTACCTTGGCAAAGATTTTGATATTCATGGTGGCGGCATAGATTTACAATTTCCTCACCATGAAAATGAAATTGCACAGAGTAAGTCCGCATTTGCTGGATCAATGTTTGCAAAATACTGGATACATAACGGCTTTCTTACAGTAAATGAAGAAAAAATGAGCAAGTCCTTATTTAATATAGTCAAAGTAAGGGATTTGCTAGATAGTGGAATAAAGGGTGAAGTAATACGCTATGCACTGCTCAAAACTCACTACAGAAAACCACTTGATTGGACAGAAAACGTTATTTCTGATGCACAGGAAACCTTAAACAAATTTTATCGGTTATTACGTGGTTTAGATATAACGAATATTGATGAAAGTAACGCAGAGATTTCTAAAGATTTTATAGACGCTTTAAAAAACGACTTAAACATCCCTGAAGCTCTAGCTATATTACATGAAATGGCTGCAAAAATCAACAAAATGAGTAATGAAAGTGAAAAGCTTAAATTAACTGAGAGTTTTGTTAAGAGTGCCAGATTTATTGGTCTTCTTGAGTCAAGTTATGAAAAGTGGTTTGCTGTGGATGTAAATCATCAAGAAATAGAAAGGTTGATAGACTTAAGAAAAATTGCAAAAAAAAATAAAAATTACGATACTGCAGACAAAATAAGAAATCAGTTGAAACAAATGGGGATTACAATTTCTGACAATGAAGATGGTACAACAACCTGGTAAATTCATATGGAAAACTACTTCCTGTTATTCACAGATAGTCTAGTATCATCATTAGTCTTACCCATACATCAAGGTTTTGTGTTCAATACCATGCTTTATTTCAGGTCGTATCACACTCCACTACTTATGTTATTTTTTGGAGTACTAGGATCAAGCCTTGGTGGAATAGTTAACTGGTACTTAGGTAGAATAACAATCTCTATACGAAAATCATACCACAAACTAGAGAACGAGCATAAAACACCAAAAATCGTAAGAAATCTACTGATTTGTGCAGTTGCATTACTTTCGTGGGTGCCAGCACTTGGAAGTGTGATTCAAATTTTATCAGGTTATTTTAAGTTAAACCTTTATATCCTTGCCCCTTTAATCATTCTATCTAATTTCTTCTATTTGTTATATCTAATACTTACTTTTGGCGTATAACAGCTATAGTACTACAGCTATTAAAGCCCACTTCTGTCATCCTATGCCCTGATAGAAGCGGAGCTATAAATTAAATGCAAAATTTCAATAGTTATAAGGATGCACCATGAGCTAAAAGTAACTTTATTTGAAAAAATTTCTCTTATACAAATATCATCAGGAGCAAGGTAGGACATTTGTAATTTTCCAAATTACAAATGTTGTTTTAGTATAACAGTCACTTTTATATTTGGATTCAAAGTCAAGCAGTTTTTCTGCTTCTTCTTCATATTCTTTCAGGTAGTCACTAAGAGGTTGTCCGGAAACTAGTAAATTCAAGCATATTCCCTCTTTAACATAACCCTACTCATAGCTAGGTATATGAAATTCTCAGTGGATGTTGTGAGTAAATCATACTCCTTCGATAGCCTTCTATTCCTATTAACCCAAGCAAAAGTCCTTTCTACAACCCATCTTCTTGGCTGTACTTTAAACCCTTGTTCTCTTGTTGGTAGTAGCTCAGGTGGCGTATCTTTGTGCACCCAAAATCTACATGGAGGCCTTGTAACAATTTCAATATCTATGTCATATTCTTCCTTTATGTGATTCTTTAAATTTCTTCCTTGGTATCCCATGTCAGCCCACATTTTTTTAACTTTAGTATATTTTGTTCTCATATTGTTTAATGCTATTTTAATACCATCTCTATCATTTTCGTTAGCAGCGCCTACGTAACAACCTAGTATAAAACCCTGAGTGTCTGTAATTATATGCCTTTTTCTACCCTTTACTTTTTTACTTCCATCATAGCCTTTGATCCCCCCTTTTCTGTAGTCTTTACAGATTGACTATCTACTATACAGGCACTCGGCTGCTCATTCCTTCCTATTTTTCTTCTACTATATTTTGTAATTTCATAATTCATTTTCTCAAAAATTCCCTGCTTCTTCCATTGCCTGAACTGCTCATACACAGTCTTCCATAGCGGAAAATCATTTGGTAAATACCGCCATTGACACCCTGTACGCAATACATAGAAAATTGCTTCTAATATTTCTCTTTTGCTATACTTTGGCGGCCTTCCTCCTTTCTTGTATGATACTCTGAAGTGTTTTTCTATTCTTGCCCATTCCCTTTCGCTTAGATCTGTTGGATACTTTTTTCTCATCTTTACCCCGTACTAAAATTTCAGATATTATAGCCTTTTACTTGTTTCCGGACAACCTCTTAGTAGTCTTCACAGCGTCGGTTTCTGCTGTGCTAGTAATTGCAGCAGTCGGCGTTTTCTTAGAAGTCACAACCGTTTCTGCAACAGTTATAGGAGCCACGGTACTACTAGAAATAATATCTGGCGTTAATCGACCGTTAATGATATTAACAAAATCACTGAGAGTTTTGATGCTATTTGCCGGTATTATTGTTGCTTCAGAAGATTTTCCAGAGCCGTTTTGATTAAAAGTTACAATATTTTCTCCACTTACCGCAGTTACGATAAAACCACCCTGACCGTTGCCTTTAATATATAATTGCTCTATAGGATCTGTAAATTGATAGATAGGAAAATCTGACACTGATCCATTTTTAAGTAGAGTTGCTATATGTAACCTCTGCTCATTAGCTGATTGGTCATTTTCAAGAAAAGCAACTAGATCATTTCCTTCCGTTTGTTCAACATACTGCAAAAAGCTTATTTCATGTTCTCTAGAAAGAGATAGTGCTTTATTATCTATTTGACCTTTTCGATTACCAAGTAAAAAGCCATTAACTCCATCCTTCAGACCCTGAATCACTTTAGCCATATCAAATTTAAAAATACGTGTTTTTCTCACCTCTTGATTTTCCTTAGTAATCCTTTTGCTCACTTGCGAATAAAGCATCGTGTTTCCATTTAATGCCAATTGCCCCTGATTATCAAAATTGAACAATTTTCTTTCTGTAACACCTTTTTCTCCAGTCAATACCTTAAATTTTCCTCTCTCGCTTGACTTTAAGTACCAAGAAACTAAAGTTTGATCCTTTAAGTTATGGGCGATTACAATTACGTCACCATTACCAACTTTCACTGCTCTTGGTTGAAAGCAACTATTGCCCACATTTGCAAGACTATTATTATCAATATTCTTTTGTAATTTTCTTTTATCTAAATGTTCAACTGAAGGAGTATTAACTGATTGTTTAATTCCGTAAGTGTTAAAAGATAAGCCTTTAACGCATTTTTCTCCTTCTTCGCTAATTCCTTCTTCAGGAAAGATAACTCCAACTTTATCTATTTCAGCTGAATCTTCTATTAATGTGAGAGATAATTGATCTTTGAATTCATTTGCTACGCTGATATTTGTACCACATTCGTATGTTTTTGATTGATATAATGGACTAATAAGTAATTTTACTTTACTGCTCCCATTACCATTATCTTGATAGCTGAGTCCGTAAGCAACTCCATTCCCCTCAATTAATTCTACGTTTGTTGGATTAAAACCTATCGCTTCTTTAATTTCCGGTGTATTTGAGTTGATCCCGAGTAATCTTCTTAATATAGACATAATTTTATTTAAAATATTAATAAAATGCTATTATGATTACTCCTGTGTGTTAATGTCAATGAAAATTTTAACTAAAATTAAAAAATTAATATAATATTTTATACTAAAAGGTAAATATAAGCTTGAAGAGGGCTAAGAAGCTTTATGCTATTTCTCAAAAAACCAACAATTGCAATCATTGGTTCTACAGGTATAATCTGTTAAAGTTTACACGAGTCTCATGAATGATAGAAAAAGAAGAGCAGTTTAGTTTTACATCAGAAAACCTCAAGAAAGCGGGAAAGTTTATAGAGATGTATCCCAAAGGTAGAGAAGGTAGTGCTGTTATGCCTTTACTATATCTGGTTCAAGAGCAATGCGGATGGGTTTCTGAATCTGCTATGCGTTATGTTGCTGATATGCTGCATATTCCACATATTCGTGTATATGAAGTGGCAAATTTTTACACCATGTATAATTTAAAACCAGTAGGCAAATATCTAATACAAATTTGTAGAACAACTCCTTGCTGGTTGTGCAATAGTGAAGAAGTTTTAAATACCTTTAAAAAAAAACTTGGAATCAATATCGGTGAGACTACTAAAGATAATTTGTTCACCTTAAAAGAAGTTGAATGCCTAGGTGCATGCGTTAATGCTCCCGTTGTGCAGATCAATAATGACTTCTATGAAAATCTTACTCCTGAGAAAGTAGAAAACATCATAACAGAACTTTCAGGCAAATAGATGAAAGAAGAATTTTCATTCAAGAGAATCAAGCAATCAGGTTCTGCAAGAGTTGGAACAATTAAAACTCCAAATGGAAGCGTAGAAACCCCCGCTTTTATATTCTGCGCAACAAAAGCTGCAATTAAAGCTGCAGATATTGAAAGAATAAGTGAAGCTGGTACCCAAATCATACTTTCCAACACCTATCACCTAATGCTTCAACCAGGAGAGAATACTGTTGCAAAACTTGGTGGTTTGCGCAAGATGATAGGATGGAATGGGCCAATGCTAACTGACTCAGGTGGATATCAGATATTTAGCTTAGGCCACGGATCAGTTTCGGAAGAGATAAAAGGAATAAGAAAAAAACAAAAAACTTTGATCAAAATTAATGAGGATGGGGCAATTTTTCGTTCTTACATTAATGGTAAAATTTATTGCTTAACTCCTGAAAAATCTGTACAAATTCAACAGAAATTAGGTGCAGATTTAATCCTAGTTTTAGATGAATGCACTCCATTTCACGTAAGCAAAGAATACACAGCAAAATCAATGCTCATGAGCCACAGATGGGCTGAACGTTCTTTAAATGAATTTGAAAAAAACAATAATGGCAAGCAGGCACTGTATGGAATTAGTCAAGGCGGAGTGTATCAAGATTTACGTAGAGAAAGTTGTGATTTTATCAACGATTTGCCATTTTTTGGTCAAGCAATAGGTGGATCACTTGGTCAAAGTAAAGAGCAGATGCATGATGTAGTTTCTTTCACTATGGACCACCTGAAAAAAGACAGGCCTACTCATTTGCTTGGTATTGGTGGAATTGTGGACATCTTTCGCGGAGTAGAGCTTGGAATTGACACGTTTGATTGCGTGCATCCAACCCGCTTAGCAAGGCATGGTGGCGCACTTGTTAAAGTAAAAAACAGAAATTCTATTTCTTCAAAGTGCAAAGAGCATATTAATTTGCGGAATCAACGATTTGAGCTGGACAACAACCCAATTGAAAGTGACTGTTTATGTTTTACCTGCAGAAAACATTCAAGAGCTTATATACACCATTTACTGAAAGCTAAAGAGCTCCTGGCTTACACGCTCGTTACCATTCATAATATTTTCTTTATGAATAAGTTAATGGCATCAATAAGGCAGGCTATATTAGATGATAGGCTAGATCGGGAGAAAAATAATTGGATTAGTGAGACACCACTACACTGTGAATTATACACCTAGTTCATATTTTTCTACGCTTATTTTATATTCCCTAAAACAGAAAAAGCCTTCCTCTTCCTACTCTTTCTTCCTTGGCTAATCCATAGTTAGCGTTTTTTGCACATGTGCGTTGCATTTTTTAATCTTCTTTAAAAACTTGACAATACATGACAACACTGGTATGTTAAAAATATAGTTTTTGTGAGGTATTTATGGTTAACAATAAAGAAAAACATCAAATAGCGTTTTGCGTTTCAGCCGTTACATTCTTAGCTGGGTTATCATTAATCGCAACTGCAATTGCAGTGGGTACCGTACCTGCTATAGCTGCTTGTCTAGTGATAGGAGGAATTTTGACTGTCTTGTCTGGTGTGCAAGCAGTAGAAAGCTATTTATTTTTACGAAACAGCGAGAAAACTTTGAATAAACTGATAAGTAATATACGCGATGAACCAGAAAGCAAACTTTTTATAGAAAGGATTTTGCAACCGTTCATTGAACTTTTTAGTGAGCTTAAGCAACATAATTAAAGTACACTAAGCTTTAAGCATAGAAACCACTTTATCGTAACTTGGCAATGATTCAATTTCTCCAATTGCAGCTAGAGTGGTTTTTTCATGCTGAGATAACAATTCTTCTGCTGCTTTTTTTACGTTAGCAGTGGTAACTGCACTAATTTTTTCTATTAATTCATTTTTACTGATGTACCTATTATAGTTACCGTAGTAGTGTCCCAATGTTTCAGCACGTGAGCTAACACTTTCGCGTGACATTAAAATTTGGGATTTTACTCGCTCTTTCACTCTATTTACTTCTTCTTCCTTCAGATCATCTGTAGACAACTTCTTCAACTCTGTCGTTATAGATTTTAAAAGCTTATCTAAGTTACTACTGTCTGTACCAGCAAAAATGGAAAACATTCCTGTATTAGTATAGCTGGAATTAAATGAATAAACAGAGTAAGCTAATCCCTGCTTTTCCCTTACTTCCTGGAATAAACGTGATGACATTCCGCTCCCTAATATAGAATCAAGCACTTGAAACGTGTGATATTTATCGTCATGGCGAGAAACACTAGGTAGACCAATTAGCAAGTGTACCTGATCTAATTTACGATGTTCTAAATACTCACCACCAGTACAGCTCGCATTTTGGCTTTTTTTCAGCTTTTTAGAATGAATCTTTGAGAGAAAATCTTTGGTTAATGCAACAACTTCTTCATGTTCAACATTTCCTGCAACGGCAAATAGCATATTCTCACCAAAGTAATGCTCATTTATGTAATTATCTATATCTCCTCGAGTAAAAGATTTTACAGTATTTTGCGTGCCTAAGATTGACCTACCAAATGGTTGGTCTTTATAAGCTGCCTCAAAATATTTGTCGAAAATAATGTCACTTGGTGAATCATTAGTTTGAAAAATCTCTTGTATTACAACACCCTTCTCACGTTCCAATTCATCTTCTGGAAACGTGGAATTCATCAATATATCTATTAATATATCAATACCAGTTTTTATGTCTTTCTTGAGGACTTTTGCATAATAGGTGGTGCTTTCCCTACCAGTGCTGGCGTTGAAAACCCCACCTATGTCATCAAAAGCTTTTGCAATTTCAAATGCAGTTCTTGTCTTCGTCCCTTTGAAAGCCATGTGTTCTAGAAAATGGGATATTCCATTTTGATTTGCACTTTCCGCTCTACTGCCAACACCAACTCGTATGCTTAAAGCTACGGAATCAACATCACGCACCTGCTCAGTTATTATGCGCAGACCATTATCTAATTTTGTTACCTGGGGTACATTCATCTTATGTGTTCTTTTTTAAATTCTCTTCTGCAAAATCCCAATTAATTAAATGGTCAAGGAAAACTTTTATGTAGTCAATTCTACGGTTTTGACAATCTAAATAATAGGCGTGCTCCCACACATCCATAGTGAGTAGTGGCACTTGGCCATAAATTATTGGCAAATCTGCATTTGGAGTCTTGGTGATTTTGAGCTTTCCTAACCTACCTTTTTCGAGCACTAACCATACCCATCCACTGCCAAACTGGCTTACTCCATGACTCGAAAATTCTTCATAAAATTTATCAAAGCCACCGATATCGTCTTGAATTTTTTTTGCTAGAAGACTACCATCTTTAGGCTTACCACCACCATTTTTTTTCATTGAATTCCAATAAAAAGTGTGATTCCAAACTTGTGCTGCATTATTAAATATAGGCAAGTTGCCGCTATTACCATGCACTTTTGTTATTAATTCCTCAATTTTTACATGTTGATAATCCGTATTTTCAACTAGCTCGTTGAGTTTATTTAAATATCCTTTATGGTGCTTATCATAATGAAAATCTAAGGTTTTTGCAGATATATAAGGCTCCAAAGCTGTTTTATCGTATGGTAATTCAGGTAAAGTAAAACTCATAAAAACCTCTTTATTTCTAACCTACTTGGATGGTAGGGCAATATATGCTTTTGTGCAACATATAATTAATAGCTAAAACATTTAGGTATCTATTGCATTATTCTAAATTATACTACAATAACGATTATCATATAAGCCATAGAAATGGATTAAATGCAAAAGTTACTTTACACCCTTCGCCAACCCCCTTATCATGAAACTGAAGCTATTTATTTATCTTCTCTGTACAGATTAAATGACAAAAAAACTCACGTATCTGGCGTCTCATGTTTAATTTTTTGCACTATGTGCACCTTATGTCTTATAAAATTTCTACCTACATAAGCTGAAACGCGCTTATAAAGCGTTTAAAACATAAAAAAACGCCAACTTAAAAAATGGATAGTGAATAACTAGCTACCCTAGGGTTTCTTTTGCCTTTTTCTCCGCTTAGTAAATTTCTTAATGTTTATACGGAAGGTGTCATTCCAGCGCGTGACGCTGGAATCCCAAAAAAAGGATGATGTCATCCGAGTAGCTGACACTGGGATGACATCATAGGGGCGCTGGCCTGACAATCGTCATTCCGCTACGTGTTAGCGGGATCTAGAGATACCGTGACGGTATGACAAGGGAGAACAGTTGTATTCCTGCACAATTTATTCTCATGACAAAAACGTCTTAACTTTCTCTCTACTTTTTCTGGATAAGGTCAATTTTGTGAAAAAATGGATTGAATTATAGGCAGATTTGGCTATTATTTGTAATACATGGGTATTAGGTAAAATGTTTAAATTTGATCCTTTATTATTAGCTCGAATTCAGTTTGCCTTCACAATAGGCTTTCACATTATATTTCCTGCTTTCACGATCGGGCTTGCAAGTTTTCTAGCCTTTTTGGAATGGTGTTGGCTTAAGACTGGTGATACACGTTTCCGTGATGTTTATAAATTCTGGATCAAGATTTTTGCCGTTGCTTTTGGCATGGGAGTGGTATCTGGAGTTGTAATGTCATATCAACTTGGTACCAATTGGTCGATTTTTTCTGACCGCATAGCCAATGTTCTCGGCCCTCTATTTTCCTTTGAGGTTTTAACAGCCTTTTTTCTGGAGGCATCTTTTTTGAGTATTATGCTATTTGGATGGAATAGAGTAAGTTCTCGTATGCACTTTGCTTCTACTTGTATTGTTGCAGTGGGAACGCTTATTTCAGCTTTTTGGATTATTGCGGCCAACAGTTGGATGCAAACACCCGCTGGATTCACGATTGGTGAGAATGGTCTCCTATATCCAACCAATTGGTTAGAGATTATTTTTAATCCTTCTTTCCCTTATCGCTTTATTCATATGGTAACAGCAGCCTATCTTACAACAGCTTTTGTGGTTGGTGGTGTAGGAGCATTTTATCTTTGGAGAAAACGACATGCTCCTCAAGCAAGAATTATGCTTGGTATGGCAACCATTATGGTAGCTTTAGCTGCACCATTTCAGCTGTTCATGGGAGATAGGCATGGATTAAATACACTAAAGCATCAACCTGCTAAGATTGCTGCAATGGAAGGTATATGGGAAACCGAAAAAGGGGCTGGCTTACTTTTATTTGCTTATCCGGATCAGCAAAATGAAATTAATCACTACGAGATAAAAATTCCTAATCTTGCCAGCTTGATCTTAACACATGATTTTTTAGGACAAGTAAAAGGATTAAAGGAATGGAAAAAAGAAGATAGACCACCTGTAGTATGGGTATTCTGGTCCTTCCGTATAATGGTTGGAGTTGGAATTTTAATGATCATAATTGGGTCAGTAAGTGTTATACAGTATCTTCGTGGCAAATTATTCCAAAGTTGTTTCTTACATGGATGGTGGATATCAATGATGCCGTCTGGGTTCATAGCGTTACTTGCAGGTTGGTTTACTACTGAAATTGGCCGTCAACCTTACACTGTATATGGAATTATGCGCACAATTGAATCATTTTCATCTGCGATTACCGGTCCTCAGGTTGCATGGTCTTTGATTGCATTTATCGTTATGTATACCCTTATATTTGGAGCAGGTAGTTACTATATTCTGAAACTTATATACAAAGGAATTCCTGTCATTAAAGAAGAAGAGCAATTTTATAAACACGGTATTGGAGCTTCAGTGATTGATGCTGGTACATCTGGAAAGGACAACAATCATGTTTGATTTTTCTTCCTTAATTAATTTACCCCTAATCTGGGGATTACTAATTGCCATAGCTGTTTTACTGTATATTTTAATGGATGGGTTTGATTTAGGTATTGGTATTTTACTTCCTTTTGCACCGTCAGATAAATGCCGTGATCACATGATAAGCTCAATTGCACCATTTTGGGATGGAAACGAAACATGGTTGGTATTGGTTGGTGGAGGGTTGTTTGCTGCTTTTCCTCTTGCATATTCAATATTAATGCCTGCTTTTTATATTCCAATCATTATTATGCTGCTTGGCCTTATAGTGCGCGGAGTATCCTTTGAGTTTCGTTTTAAGGCAGAAGGAAAATACAGGCGATTATGGGATTATGCCTTTCATTTTGGGTCACTTGGTGCTGCATTTTGCCAAGGCATGATTTTAGGTGCATTTATACATGGTGTAGAAGTAAACGGACGCAACTTTTCTGGTGGCCAATTTGATTGGGCAAGTGCTTTTAGTGTAATGACAGGCATTGCTGTGATATTTGGATATGCACTTTTAGGTTCTACATGGCTCATAATGAAGACAGAAAATATAACACAAGAATGGGCACGCAAGGTTGCTTCTTATACGCTTGGTTTTGTAGGTATTTTCATGGGACTAGTGAGTGTAGTGACACCATTTTTAAATGAACGTATTAAAAACTTTTGGTTTAGTATGCCAAATTTTTATTATTTATTTTCTATTCCATTACTCACATCTTGGCTATTTTTCATGCTGTGGTTTGATCTTCAGAATACTAAACGGGAGTACCGTCCATTCTTTCTCAGTATTGCTATTTTTTTTATGGGATATTTAGGTTTAGGAATTAGTATCTACCCATGGATTATACCTTTTCAATATACCATTCTGGATGCAGCTGCTTCTGGGCCAAGTTTATCTTTAATGCTCATTGTTATAATACCGCTTTTACCAATCATTTTAACTTACACTGGTTATTGCTATTATGTCTTTCGTGGAAAATCAAATTATGAACACACATATTAAGGAGTTAGTGACCTTATGGTTAAAACGTTACCCTTAAATCAAGCAGTCGTTCTGGCAATGGCGTCAACTCAAGAACCTTCATTAGCAAACCCTCCTATGGATTTTCTGAAAAGTTTTTGAGTATATTGTATTTTTAATTTGTAGAATAAGTTTTTTTCCTTTTTGCATGCTAACCAAAAAGGGTTCTGTCATCCTTCTTGTCATATAAGTAGCTTGACGCGGGCATTCAGTTTTCTTTATAATTTTCTTTGTGAAAGAACAAAAATGCTTATTTGTAACCATAGCTGGCTTACCAAATGCTGGGAAGTCTACATTAATTAACAGCATCATAGGCAAGAAAATTGCAATTGTCACCCCTAAAGTGCAAACAACAAGGACGCAAATAAGGGGTGTTGCAACATGCAACAACACACAAGTTGTCTTTACTGACTCCCCAGGAATTTTCTCAGCAGAAACAAAACTTGAAAAAGCTTTAGTCAAATCTGCATGGTCGGCAGTTAAGGATAGTGACATCACTTTGTTGCTTGTTGATGTAAGCAATTATTTGAAAAATATAGAAAGAATTAAGACTATATTTATGCGGCTGCAGCGCACAAAAGGCAGATGCATTTTGGTTATCAATAAAACTGATTTGGTAAAAAGGCCTGAATTAAAGATGGCGCATGAGCATCTGAATTTGCTTTATAAATTTGAAAAGGTTTTTATGATATCAGCATTAAAGAATGATGGACTTTCTGATTTGATGAATTACTTGTCTGAAGTTGCATCGGTGAGCCCCTGGTTTTATGAAGAAGATCAAATAACCGATTCCTCGACAAATTTTTTATCAGCAGAAATTACGAGAGAAAAATTATTCTTGAACTTGCGTGAAGAATTGCCATACTCTACAGCTGTTATAACTGAACAATTTGAGGAAAAAAAAGATAAGAGTTTAGTCATCAAACAGATCATATTTGTGTTGAAAGATAATCATAAAAAAATAGTACTAGGAAAAGATGGCAGTAATATTAAAAAAATTAATATCGAAGCGCGTGCTGAACTAGAAAAATTATTTGAGTGCAAGGTACACCTCTTTTTATTTGTGAAAGTGCGACCTTGGATCGACCGTCCGGAGGAGTATATAGGCAATGCTTAATTCTTTATTGGTATTTGATATTGAAACTATACCAGATGTACATTCCTGCAAAAATTTACTCAATATTAGTGATGATAGTAGTGTAGAAGAGAAGAGGGATGCATTAACAAAATATCATCTTGAAATAACAAACGGGCAAAACTCTTTTCTGCGTCAGCCTTTTCACCTTGTTGTAGTTATTAGTTTTTTACTTTGCAATATAAGCTACCAGAGTGGTTATGAGGTGTTCACACTGCAAGAAATAAGATCTGGAGGCACACTAAATTCTAGTGAAAAGGAGCTAGTGAAAGGATTTTTTAACTACATATCAGAGAAAAAGCCAAGATTAGTTTCGTTCAACGGACGCACTTTTGATATACCAGTGCTGAAGTATCGTGCTATGGTCCATGGCATTCAAGCAGAATATTTTCATAAAGCTGGCGATAAGTGGAATAGTTACAATCAGAGATATAGCAGTGATTGGCATTGTGATTTGCTTGAATCCCTCTCTGATTTTGGAGCTTCTGCGAAAGTAAAAATGAACGAAGTTTGTGCAGCATTTAATCTTCCTGGTAAGATTGGAGTTGATGGGTCACAAGTTATGGACTTATACGATAGCGGCAAGATACAAGAGATTCGAGATTATTGTGAAACAGATGTAATTAACACTTATTTGATTTACTTAAGGTTCATGCATCATCAGGGACGGATTACTACTGAAAGCTACAACAAAAGTGTGGAAGAGCTGCTTTTAGAGTGCGAAAAAAAAGAATACCTAAAGAAATTTAAAGAAGAATGGCAAATAACTTGTGGTGGAAAAATTTTACTTCCATAGAATAAATAGTCGAGTTATAATGCACTAGCAAGCGAACCTCTGTACTAAATTTTGGTTAATATACACGTTGAGCATATTAAGAAAGTTGCTTTTAAGGTATTGCATTTTACTTTTATTTTCGTTATAAGGTTGCTTTAAGTTGAATTTTCAACATTTTTATACTATTTACATTTAAGATATGATTTCGAAATTTTTTGGGGGCACTTCATGAAAAAGTCTATGTATACTAGAACTGCTCTAGTTTCTTTATTAACTTTATGTTCTTTCAGCAGTTTTGCAGCTGACTTTCCTGATGAGAGTATGAAGGAAATAAAAAAGCAAGAGAGCACAAAAACTTCTGGAAAAACAGAAGTTATGAAAACATCAAATAAAAAACTGAAAGAAAAGATGGACAGAATATGTAATGCTGATCCAAGAAAAAAAGCTGAAGAGCTTAAGAAAAAGGAAGAGATGAGATTAGCAGCCGAGCAGAAGAAAAAAGAGGAGATCAGGCTAGCAAATGAGAAAAAAGCAAAGCTTATAGAGGATTCAAAAGCGAAAGCTCTAAACGCTAAGAATTCTAATATAGAAAAAGGTAAAGTTTCAAAAACTAAGCGTTCTAAAACTAAGAATGCTAAAGTTGAAGCTAAAGATGTAAAGAAGGATATAAAAGTTATTAACAAAAATACAGAGGAAAAAGGTAAGGCAAGTCCTGTTGTTTCAGTTGGTGGAGTTGATATTATCGATACCAATCAAGGGCAAAGTAATTTAAGAATAACTTTTGGTGGTGTTGTTGATGCTCAAGGTTATGGCAAAGCTGGACCAAGTGGCGCAGATTATAAACGTTATAACGTTATGCCAAACAGATCTACAGAGTATTATAATGCCACTCCAGATATAACAAAAGGAGCAAATCCAATATTCTATGAAGGAATAGGAAATATTGGTGATTACAGCAACGATATGGGTATGATTGCTGATGCAATATTGCACCTCAGAGCAGAAAATAAGAATGAAGATTTAGGTCTTCTTTATGGTGCTGACGTGCAGTTTCATGTCCCAGTGACCGAAGGTAAGGGAGCTTCACAGGGTGTTTATGCTGCAAAAGGCAGAAGTGCGCATGTGTTTGTTAACTCAAAATATGGTGACGTGAAGCTTGGTTACCAATTTGGTCCTGAGGCTCTGATGAGGCTTGATGCAACAAGAATTGCGACTGTTGACGGAGCTGCAGATAGTGACTGGTTCAGAAAAGTGAACTTAGAAGGAAGCGCTGCTAGCTTTCCATTTTATGTAACACCACGTCTTTACACTGAAAGTTTTTCGAGTGAAAGTGAAAAATTCTCTTTCCGTATGGCAGGGAAATATAACAAAGGCGTTATGACTACACTGCCATTTAGAGTTGCTTACTACTCACCAAATTATATGGGCGCAAGGTTTGGCATCAGTTATGCACCTCGTTATGATAGTAGCTTGTTTATTGTGAAAGAAAAAGAAGAGAAAAACGGTAAGGTAAAAGATAAGATAAGGCATGTCGGTCCAGACTATGAGCACATAGTAAGTGCTGGTGCATCATATGAATATGACTTTGATAAATATAATGTAAAAGTTAAAACTTCTGCAGTTGGTGAGTATGGTCAAGCAAAAAAACTAAATAAAGATAAGCATGTTTATAATGAATATGTAGAGTACAATGACCTTATGGGTGTTAATTTGGGTGTAAGCGCTGATTATAAGATTAATGAAGATCAAGGCGTAAAATTTGCTGCCTCTTTTGCATACTTGGGCAAATCTGGTCAACCGAAGGGTATTAAAAAATTAATTGGTGATACCTATACGGAAATTGATAGTAAAGATGCTACTGATGGCAAAAGAGTGGAAGGGCTGAAAGCTCAATTTGTTAAAGATAGTATAGATACCATGTATTGGACTGTAGGAGCTGGGTATCAACATGAGAATATCTACACAAGTTTGACGTATTTTGGCAGCAGAATGAATGACAAAGATATGCTTCATGATGGTGCACTTGGCGTTCAATATGATCTGTCTCCTGCATGCAGTAAGAGCAAATTTGTTCCTTACGCAGCTCTCCATTATTTTATGACTAACGAAACAGGTAAGCTGAAAGATGAGTCTGATGCTGATGTACCTTCTAACCAAGGAATTCTCCTTCTTACTGGTGTGAAGTTTTCTTTCTAACCAGCCAGTACACACCACAGTTAACTGTGGTGTATTCTTGTCTGTTAGTGTTTATTTGTCGATCAAATAAACATATGGTGTCCTCTCTCCTGTCATCCCAGTGCGTGACACACAACTGTACGAACATTGTGATTTGAGGACACTCCACCAAGAAGGATGTCATCCCAGTGCTTGACACTGGGATCCAGCTTTCCATGCAACTTCATCAAAAGCGTTTATTCAGCATAAGATCAGCCACTTTTTATGCTCACCAAATCAGTTTGCTTACTTACAAGCAAAATTTCCTGGATTCCAGTGTCAAGCACTGGAATGACACCCTATGGTCACCGGAATGACGCTTTATGGCTACTTAGAGGTTGTCCGGAAACTAGTAAATTCAAGCATATTCCCTCTTTAACATAACCCTACTCATAGCTAGGTATATGAAATTCTCAGTGGATGTTGTGAGTAAATCATACTCCTTCGATAGCCTTCTATTCCTATTAACCCAAGCAAAAGTCCTTTCTACAACCCATCTTCTTGGCTGTACTTTAAACCCTTGTTCTCTTGTTGGTAGTAGCTCAGGTGGCGTATCTTTGTGCACCCAAAATCTACATGGAGGCCTTGTAACAATTTCAATATCTATGTCATATTCTTCCTTTATGTGATTCTTTAAATTTCTTCCTTGGTATCCCATGTCAGCCCACATTTTTTTAACTTTAGTATATTTTGTTCTCATATTGTTTAATGCTATTTTAATACCATCTCTATCATTTTCGTTAGCAGCGCCTACGTAACAACCTAGTATAAAACCCTGAGTGTCTGTAATTATATGCCTTTTTCTACCCTTTACTTTTTTACTTCCATCATAGCCTTTGATCCCCCCTTTTCTGTAGTCTTTACAGATTGACTATCTACTATACAGGCACTCGGCTGCTCATTCCTTCCTATTTTTCTTCTACTATATTTTGTAATTTCATAATTCATTTTCTCAAAAATTCCCTGCTTCTTCCATTGCCTGAACTGCTCATACACAGTCTTCCATAGCGGAAAATCATTTGGTAAATACCGCCATTGACACCCTGTACGCAATACATAGAAAATTGCTTCTAATATTTCTCTTTTGCTATACTTTGGCGGCCTTCCTCCTTTCTTGTATGATACTCTGAAGCGTTTTTCTATTCTTGCCCATTCCCTTTCGCTTAGATCTGTTGGATACTTTTTTCTCATCTTTACCCCGTACTAATACCAATTCCCATTACAGGGCAAACAGATGGACAATGATGGAAGAAAAGCCATACTGAAGTAAGTAAAATAGCGAGGTTTAAATGGCATTAAGATCAAAATTATTGGATGAAAAAGTAGTAGAATCAGCAAAAGAAATGCTGAAGAAAGTAAGGAATAATGCATATGTTTCAAAAAAACTAAATGCTGTAATTGCAGCAAAAAAGTACAGTATAACGGCTGTAGCAAAAATATATTGCATTTCAAGAAGCGCACTAACTTCGTGGGTAAAACTCTTGAAAATTGGCAGAGAAGAAAAACTGTTTGCTCCTTCACAACGTCGTAGAAAAACTAAATTAAATCAGGCTCAACTACAGCAAATTGAAGAGTGGATAGAAGAAAATCCTAATATCACCATTAAAGAAATGAGAATAAGAATCCAGGAAAAGTTCGGATTAAATATCAGCAAATCTACAGTACACCGCCATATGCAAAAGATGAAATTCTCATATATTACACCAAGACCAGTTCATAATGGACAAGATAAAAGCAAACAAGAGGAATTCAAAAAAAAATCTCAATGGAGCTATTAGCAAGTATCCAGAAAAAGAGCTATTTTTCTTTGATGAATCACGGTTTGGCACACATTCAAAAGTTGGACATGGGTGGTTTAAAAAGGGGATTAGAACACAGGTTAAAACAAAATTAGGTAGGCAAAATTTCTATCTCTATAGTGCAGTTAATCCTAGAAATGGAGAGAGTTCTAGCTTATTTGCACCAAATGTCAACACTGATTGCATGAACATATTTCTTGAGCAAATTTCGCAATATCTAGAAACACGAGAGGCTTTTCTCGTTATGGACTGTGCTAGTTGGCATAGGTCAAAAAATTTAAAGGTACCTAAAAATATCGACATTATATACCTACCTCCATACTCACCTGAGCTAAATCCTGTTGAGAGGCTTTGGTTATATATAAAACAGAACATTTTGCGCAATAAAATATACGATACAATTGCTCTACTTGAGGGTGCTTTGTGCAAATTTATTACTTCTCTTGCCAGCTCCACAACTAAACAACTCTGCAATGTTTCCTATTTGACTGGACAACAATGAGAATTGGTATGAGAGGTTGTCCGGAAACAAGTAAAAGGCTATAATATCTGAAATTTTAGTACGGGGTAAAGATGAGAAAAAAGTATCCAACAGATCTAAGCGAAAGGGAATGGGCAAGAATAGAAAAACACTTCAGAGTATCATACAAGAAAGGAGGAAGGCCGCCAAAGTATAGCAAAAGAGAAATATTAGAAGCAATTTTCTATGTATTGCGTACAGGGTGTCAATGGCGGTATTTACCAAATGATTTTCCGCTATGGAAGACTGTGTATGAGCAGTTCAGGCAATGGAAGAAGCAGGGAATTTTTGAGAAAATGAATTATGAAATTACAAAATATAGTAGAAGAAAAATAGGAAGGAATGAGCAGCCGAGTGCCTGTATAGTAGATAGTCAATCTGTAAAGACTACAGAAAAGGGGGGATCAAAGGCTATGATGGAAGTAAAAAAGTAAAGGGTAGAAAAAGGCATATAATTACAGACACTCAGGGTTTTATACTAGGTTGTTACGTAGGCGCTGCTAACGAAAATGATAGAGATGGTATTAAAATAGCATTAAACAATATGAGAACAAAATATACTAAAGTTAAAAAAATGTGGGCTGACATGGGATACCAAGGAAGAAATTTAAAGAATCACATAAAGGAAGAATATGACATAGATATTGAAATTGTTACAAGGCCTCCATGTAGATTTTGGGTGCACAAAGATACGCCACCTGAGCTACTACCAACAAGAGAACAAGGGTTTAAAGTACAGCCAAGAAGATGGGTTGTAGAAAGGACTTTTGCTTGGGTTAATAGGAATAGAAGGCTATCGAAGGAGTATGATTTACTCACAACATCCACTGAGAATTTCATATACCTAGCTATGAGTAGGGTTATGTTAAAGAGGGAATATGCTTGAATTTACTAGTTTCCGGACAACCTCTGAGATATCGCGGCGGTATGACGTAGGGAAACCTTTCTTGGGTTAGCTATATCAATAGCATTGCTTTAAAAAGAGTGCCCATATTTTCAGTCAACCTTAAGAATGCACTAAAGATCCTATTCTTTTGTTCATCACTTGCGCTTTTCATTAAAGCCTGGGTTCTTTCTTTTATGCCAAAAAGATATAAAAATTCCCTTTGAGTTAAAATCTCACAATCTACATGCTTTAATGAATCTCTTAACGCTTGAAAGTTCACAAGTGCGGTAATATCACTATTACCAACATTCTCAAGAAAATTAGCATACTTATGTTGTTTTATCGATTGCAAAGTGCTCTTATATGCGGGGTATACATAACCGTAATCTACAATCAAAGCAGCTCCTTTATTATTATATATCTTCTTCTCAAGTTTTTTTAATATTTCAACCCCAACTGAACATATTTCCACCACTGCACCATTAAAAAATTTTCCATTTGTCATCTGAGTAGCTGACACTGGAATCCATGATTCTTTTTTTCTGGATTCCAGTGTCACGCACTGGCATGACACCAAGAGACTGCCATCATCTTGTTTTGTCACCATATTTTCATACCACCCCTCATCATGATATACAAACTGATCTATCGGAAGAGCGTCAAAGAACTCATTTGCTAAAAAAATGGTTGGTTGTTCTGGTAGGTTGTCAATATTTTTGTGCCAATTAACATCTAAGCTTTTTAATTTTTCCTTTTGTATCTTCCGTAAAGTAGGGCTTATTTCAACTAAGTGGATCAACATCGAATTAAAAAAGCTGCTGTATTTTTTAGTGACTCTTATTATATCGTGAATGAGTGTTCCTTTGCCTGGCCCAAGTTCAACTAGAGAAAATTTTGATGGCTTTCCTAATTTTTCCCATGTATGCATTATCCAAACTGCAATTACTTCACCAAATAATTGGCTGATCTCAGGTGCGGTAGTAAAATCACCATCCTTACCAAGCGGTAATTTACTTGTATAATAGCCGTATTTTTCATGGTACAAAACGGCATTCATGAAATCACTGATGGATATTGATCCTTGACTTTTGTCAATTAATTCGTGTATATAAGTGAGCATGTTATTAATAAATGTTTAACTATAGCGTGCCATAATATAAAATAGTAGAGTATTTATATATATAGTATACACTTAAGTTTGTGAGTAATAGTGCTTCAGTTATGGACGACAAAAACACCGATTATGTTGCCCTTATAGCTCAAGATGATAGTATTGAATACAAATTTGAAGAAGCTGTCAATTTTATAGAAAACAAGGTTATAAATGCTGATGGGCTAACTTTAGCGGAAGTGTTTCAAGTGCTAGTTCAAATGCTAGATGGTGATCTAGCATTGGTAAAAAAAGTACTAGCATATGCTAATATTATGGCAAAGCATGGAATGAAGGTAGCAAAAGAGTCGCAATTAAGCAGAGCTGATGTTCGCCGAGCTTTGGAAGGTAGAGAAAGTGTTGTCAATAGACAAGATTTTATAAAGAAACCACCTCTTCCACCTGCTATAAAATCGACCAAAAAGAAAAGTAGAGGTCTTTAGATGGCTGAATCTATAAAAAAATTTACTGTACAATGTGACTTCAAAGGACAAAGTTCACCTTTTGCAATATACATAGGAAATCCAAAAAGTGATGCTCATCCAATTCATCATCAAGATTCCTGGCTTGTAAAAGAACGTGGAGGGAATATTCCTAATAAAGTAAAAGAAAGTCTACAAAAATTATATAAACTATCTCAAGAAAATGGAGTCTCTTTCTCAGAGTTATGCGCGTATGCCATTACTGTGGTTAGTAATAATGATAAAAAAAGTGACGACAAGGAGTAAGATAGTTTAATCCCTCAATATTTCATTTATAGAGATTTTCGATCTCGTCTTTTCATCCACTTTTTTTACTATGACTGCACAATAGGTTGAAATATTATTTTTAGATGGAATAGACCCTGGTACCACTACAGAATAAGGTGGCACTTCGCCGTAAAATACCTTGCTAGTTTCTCTATCAATAATCTTTGTTGATGCCCCAATAAACACGCCTATGCCAAGGACTGATCCTTCTCTCACTACCACACCCTCGGCCACTTCGCTACGTGCTCCAATAAAGCAATTATCTTCTATAATGACAGGTGAAGCTTGAATAGGCTCAAGAACTCCACCTATTCCCACTCCACCGGAAATATGACAGTTTTTTCCTATTTGCGCACAGCTACCAATCGTTGACCAGGTATCTATCATTGTTCCTGAATCAACATATGCACCAACGTTGATAAAACTTGGCATTAGAACAACATTTGTACCTATATAAGCAGATCGGCGAACAAAACACCCAGGAACTGCTCTAATTTTTAACCGGCGAAATTTCTCCTCATTCCATTCACTAAACTTGTTACCGATCTTATCAAACCAGCAATTAGTATTATCTATTATTTTATTTTCTTCGGTGAGAAAATGTAATAATATTGCCTGCTTTATCCACTTATGTACTACCCATTCTCCACTTGATAGCTTTTCTGCTACTCTAATTTTGCCACTATCAAGGAGCTCAATTACCTCTTTAATTGCTATTCTTGCTGTTTTCTTTAGATTACAGTCATTAAATTTTTCTCTATTTTTCCAAATATTTTCTATCTCACTCTGTGTTTTTTTTAGTTGCAAACCTTCCATTTGTTATATATATATTGATATTAAATTTGTAGCTCTGTATCATTTGAGCTTGTTACTACTTTATATGTAAGTGCTATGAAAATACAATGTAATAGTTGTACTAAAACTTACTTAGTATCCCCCGAGCAAATTGGTGCATCTGGAAGAAAGGTAAAGTGTACGCACTGCAATCACATATGGCATGAATATCTAGAAGAAGTGTCAAACAAACAGCACTCTGCTAATATACAGGAAAAAAAAGTTAGTGGAAGGAATTTTTTACAAAATCTAGCATTTACCACTCTAGCTTTTGCAACAGCTACAGGGTTATGCATTGTAATTGCTAATGGCATCTTTCCTAGAGAGATGAACAAAGCATACAAAACGATCAGTTTATACAAGGATTCAATAAGCTATAAATTAGGGTACAAAAAAGAACAAACAGAAAGTCCAAATGTAAAAAAACTTGCTGTAAATAAGTTTTATCAAGACTACCTTTTTTTATCTAATTTAAGATCTAGTTAAATAGGCATACCGATATCGGTATCCAGCTTCTCTAGCTACTTAGATGGTGTTTAGGGTGACAGAGTTTAAAAATAAGTTATTTTTTAGTAAAAAAGGCAGCTCATGAGTATTAAAATTGCACCTTCTATACTTTCAGCAGACTTTGCAAAATTAGGAGAAGAAGTAAGAAAAATTAGCGATTTAGGTGTAGATTACATACACATAGACGTTATGGATGGGAATTTCGTTCCAAATATTACAATTGGTTCTAGCGTTGTCTCTGCAATACGTAAATACAGCAATCTTCCTTTTGATGTGCATTTAATGGTCAAATCTCCTGGTAACCACATTGAAAGCTTTATAAATGCTGGTGCTGATATTATTACTGTACATGCAGAAGCAGAGATACACCTTGAGAGGTTGATAAGAAAGATAAAGTCATACAAAAATGTAAACGACGCAAAAAAACCGATTCAAGCTGGAGTCTCAATTGTTCCTTCAACTTCCCCAAGTGTGCTTGAATATATAATACATGAGCTAGATATTGTGCTGATTATGACAGTCAACCCTGGCTTTGGAGGGCAGGAATTTATTCATTCACAGTTGAACAAGATATCTACTATAAAAAAAATGATACAAGAGCGTAACCTTAAAACACAAATTTCAGTAGATGGTGGAATTAACTCTTTTAACGCAGCTGATATAATAAAAGCAGGTGCAGATATTTTAGTTGCGGGATCGGCGATATTCAAGGCTGAAGATATTAAGAAGGCCGTAAATGATCTTAAAAATCCATCGTTGTGACCCTATATAGCTAAAGTGGCTTAGGTTTACCTACAATTTGAAAAACAACAAATTCGTCATTCCGCTACTCGTTAGCGGAATCTATGCTGAGATACCGTGGCGGTATGACGTAGAAAAACCTTTCTTGGGTTGTATCCGTTCAGCTAAGCGGTGTGAGAGATGATAGATAAGAGGTTTTGGAAAGGATTGAGACCCCTTTGTTTCCATGTCAAGTATAATGAAATTATCCGTTCAAGGAATGCATTTCCCCGCTTCGATTGGGTAAAATATGAATTTTTGCGATAAACGACATAATGCCGTATCTGCTGTTCAGCATGGTTGTTTGTCAGCGGAATGTTTTCTGGGTCATCTAAAAAATTCCACATTATTCTTTCAGATTTCAAAATATTTTTTGCAACTCGAGAAGCTCCAATTGCTTCAGGTAAACGGCTTCAAGTAATACCTTGTACGTTTTCGCAATTTTCTGGCACGTCTGGTAAATCTAAAAACATCTATCTCATTTTTTAGCAAGGCCTTTTTTAGTGCAAATAATTCAGTGGCTACGTTTCTTAAGTAACAGCCCAGAACTTTAACTTCAACTATGTGCTAATCTTTCAAAATCTCTTGATAAATGTGCCCAACAGATTTGCCTGTTCTTATCGGCAAAGTAGTTGTATGCTGCGTACCTGTCGTAAGCTATTGCGATTGCAGAACTTACTATTTTGTAAAACCTTCATTCCTCTTGACTCTGTCAATTTTATAAAACTTGCTGTATTACTGGCAAACATCCAGCACCAACCAAGTTTACCTTTGTTATAATGGCTCGTTTCATCGATATGCAGAACTTCACTTTTACTTACTTCTTGCTCGATTTGCTCATATGCTTCTTGGCATTTTTCTGCAACTCTAGCCTCGCTATTTGACACGCTACCAACACTGATGTCCAGGTTGAAAATATTTTTTATAATATTTGCTACTTCTCTTTTCGAGTTCTTGTAAAATCCGCTCAGCGCCGCGATTGTTGACTTAACTTTTGGACCAAATGTATCCGCAGTAACACCTTCTAGTAGCCTGCTACTTTTTCTTTTTCCACACTTGCAACAGCGGCCATTCTGTAATTGGTATTCCACAACATAAGGCTTAATTTCTGGCAAATCAACTTTTTGATGAATGTATGGCTCTTTCGATATCGCAATTTCTCCTCCGCACTCGCAAGAACTCTATTTTCACCACTTCATCTGCTTCCATTTTAGGGCGATACTTTCCTTCATGCCCAATCTGTGCCCCTATTTTCCTGTCACTTTTTTTCTTTTTCTTCTTTAGCTTGTATAACTCTTTTGAGCTCGGTATCGATGAATTTTGTGAATTCAGACCTAGTCTTTCTTTCAATTCAGCATTTTCGATTCTTAGCGCCTTATTCTCAGATCTAAAATTTTCGTTTTCTATCTCTAACCTCTTTATCTCTGCTTTTAGTTGCTCTATCTCTATTTTAAAGCTTTCACAGAGCTTGAGAAGACTAGCTAGTAGATCAGACATATTTACCACACATACTACTTGTGATATTATGTTTTTAGCACTCCTTGTCTACTTTTTATTTTACCGCTCCGCTGAACGGATACCTTTTTTTTACTGTTTGAGTATGTAAGGATTATGACGACCTATCCCAAACCTCAACTATATCCTCACCAAACTCTATTATCTTTGTTTTTTTAAACTGATAACAGTTGTTAATGAATTGAATCCCTAAATCTCCTACAAAAGGAGTGGCATCATTGCCTAAAATTTTACCACTGCGGCATATTATCAACCTGTCGATTAAATTACACTTTAATAGTTCTGTGATTAACACTCCTCCACCTTCAACTAATAATCTTGTTATACCAATTTCTGAAACAAGTTTTAATGCCATGTCCTTTAGGCAAACCTTACCTGCGTTGCTTGAATTAACTACTAAGTAGTTAATGTTTTTTATTTTTTTCTCTACTTCTTTATTTGTGATGACCCAAGTTATTACTTTGTCTGCAGTCTTTGCAATGTTATGCTCTTCCTTTAATCTCCCTTGGCTATCTATAATTAGCCTTATTGGCGATCTACTTCCAAGTCCTGGTAATCTGCAAGTTAAGAGTGGATCATCATTAATAAGAGTATTGCTGCCAATCATAATTGCATCATATTTTGCTCTAAGCTCATGCACCCAATTTCTCGTATTTTCACTTGTTATCCATTTGCTATCGCCTGTAAATGTTGCGATTTTTCCGTCAAGAGTTGTTGCGACTTTGCAAGCTATAAATGGTCTATGTAATTCTTTAGTGGTGAAAAAACCGACATTCAGTTCTTTTGCCTCTTTTTGCATAATACCTTGCTCAACTTCAATTCCTGCTTCTTTCAGAGCTTTCATGCCTCTGCCTGAAACTCTACTATCTGGGTCAATAGTTGCAATTACTACTCTTTTTATGCTAGCTTTTATGATTTTTGCAGTGCAAGGCCCCGTGACTCCGTGATGACAACATGGCTCAAGAGTGATATATATAGTTGCGCCATGAGTTGAATCTTTAGCGTTTTGCAAAGCGACTACCTCCGCATGCGGACGCCCACCAATCCCTGTATATCCCTCACTAACAATTGTACCATCTTTTACAATAACACACCCGACAGCAGGATTTGGTGCAACATTTCCAAGATTTTTTTCTGCAAGCCTTAATGCAATTGACATGAAATGATCATCAGTCATTAGAAAGAAGTCATTTCGTATGAGGTATCAAAAATTCTTCTGTGCTCGTGTATAGCAAATCTATCTGTCATACCTGAGATATAGTCACATATTATTACTGAACGCTGAGATTCACAAGCGAGTTTGCTCCACTCTGTGGGAAGTAATCCTGGGTTTTCATAAAAACATTGAAAGAGTTCCTGTATTATGCGTTTTGCTTTGTTCATCGTTCTACTCAGTTTATAGCTTCTGTATATTTTCTCCATGTTGAATCTTTTCATTTCTTTTGTAGCATTCGCAACTTCTGGTGAAAATGTGACTAGCATTTTATTTAGACTTCTTACGTCTTCTACGCTTTTTATTTTGTGATCTTCAATATTTCTTTCAGTCTGAGAAACAACATCACTTATCATAGTTCCTATAGTTCCACTCAGTGATTCATGTATGAGTTTGCTCTGAGGCAATTCTGAATATCTGCTCCTTATGTCTTTAAAAATTTTTTCAATTAAAGGAACATTCAGCAAATCTTCGATGGTTACTAAATTCGCCCTGAGTGCATCATCAAGATCGTGAACACTGTAAGCAATATCATCGGCAATTGAAGCAACTTGAGCTTCAATGCTTGAAAATTCTTCAAGTTTTAGATCATATTTTTTGTTGTATTCTAATAACAGCTGATTACTTGTAGAAGACTCCGCGTTTTGACCAAGCAAGGGAACGTTATGTTTTGCAACTCCTTCAATCACCTCCCAACTTAGATTCATACCATCAAAATCAGCATGTTTTTGTTCAAGATAAGTTAAAATCCTTATAGCTTGAACATTATGATCAAACTCATACTTCTCGTTATCAAGATTCAAATCTTGAACTGATTTCTTTAGAGCATCTTCACCTGCATGACCAAATGGAGGATGACCAAGATCATGTGCGAGCGCTATGCATTCAGTGATATCCTCATTTAAGCCAAGTCTACGCGCAATGGACCTTGCAATTTGTGCAACTTCAAGGCTATGAGTAAGCCGAGTGCGATAGTAGTCGTGCTCATAATTGATAAAAACTTGTGTTTTGTACTCCAACTTTCTAAACGCATTAGAGTGAATGATACGGTCCCTATCACGCTGAAAGCAGCTGCGATTCTCATCTTCTGGCTCTTTGAAGTATCTCCCTTTTGTTTTGCTTGGAAAACATGCATAATTTAATAGAAAATTATTGTTTGACATGTAAAATTTCTACTATAATAAGTTATCAATAATAAACGGTGGTTACTATGTCAACAAATTACAACATCAACTTAACTGATAATGCACTAAAAAAAATCCACTCTCTTGCAGAGCAGGAAGGGGATAAGAGTTCCATTTTACGGGTTGCAGTTTCAGGTGGTGGATGTTCTGGCTTCAAATACAATTTTCTTATGGATCAAATGAATAAAAATCTATCTTTGGATGATGAAGACGATGATTACGATGATGAGTTTGATGACGAAGATGAAGATGATGAAGAAAGCGAGGACTATAGGAGCCACTCCAGTTTTAGCGAAAAAGGTAAAGATATAGTAATTAATGATGAAAATGGCAATCCTGTATTAATGGTTGATAATTGTTCAGCAAAATTTTTAAATAACTCAGTTATAGATTATACTGAGGATCTCAGTGGTTCTGGTTTTCAAATAAAGAATGCCTTTGCTAAATCCCAGTGTGGTTGTGGCAACAGCTTCTCAGTTTAGTCAAAAATTTGATGTCATCCCAGTGTCAAGCACTGGGATGACACTCTTCTCTGGTGGAGGGTGCTCTCAAGTCACAACGTTCATATAGTTGTATACTTGACACTGAGGTTTATTCTTCTATTTCTTTTTTACTGGTCATGCACTATCATTTGCTATGCAAGCACAACATTTGTATGGTTATAGGTCTTTTAAACATGGGTGGTAATGTAGCACTAGAACTAACTTCTGTAGATAAAAGCTTCAAGGACAATTCTGTTGTTGTAAAGGATATCAACTTAAGTGTTACAAGAGGGCAAGTAGTAGCGCTGATTGGCAATTCAGGTGCAGGGAAAACAACTATATTGCAAATCGCAGGCTTATTGGATAAGCCAACTTCAGGTATAGTTACGATAGATGGAATAAATTGCACACAAGCCAGTAATAAGCATAAAACTCATGTAAGAAGAAATTTTCTTAGTTTTGTTTATCAATTTCACTATTTGTTACAAGAGTTATCGGTGTTGGAAAATATTATGCTTCCTCAACTCATTGCAGGAAAAAGCAAAGCTGAAGCAAAAAAAAATTCGCAAGCAATGTTGGAAAAATTTGGTCTGGAAAACAAAGCAAGTAGCATGGTATCTGAAGTTTCGGGTGGGGAAAGGCAGAGAGTTGCAATTGCAAGAAGCATTGTAAATTCTCCAAAGCTTTTACTTGCAGATGAGCCAACAGGAAACTTAGATCCAACAAATTCTTTTAACGTGTTTTTACTGCTACATTCATACGTAAAGGAAAATAACAGCTCTATGCTTATAGTAACACACAATCATCTCCTTGCAGAAAAGGCAGACTGCATTTTCCAATTGAGAGATCGATCATTAGTGAAGTTGTGAATAGGAAAAATAGCATAATTTCTATGCCTTATACTTATCTAACCAATGATCATTAACAGAGTACAACTCGCATGAAATGCTTTCATTGCTTTTTATACACGGACTTTTTAACTTACGCTGTTTACTTAGGGAACACCCCGATAACATAAACACAGCTAAAACAAAAAATAACAGCTTTTTAAACATAACAAAACCTTTTCATTTATATTACTACACTCATTTCTCTTGTTTGTAAAGATTAGGCATATTCTTTTACCCTTACCTCTTTTTTGACCTTTTGAAAAGAAATAGTTGCACCATTCAAGCGCAGTTTTATATAATTGTCCACGATTTGAGTCACTTCCTCTTCTTTATCCTTTAGAAAGTGATTAGTATCATCCATTATATGGTATTTCATGTGATCACTTCTTACTGAATTTATCAACCTTTTTGCTAATTCTGTTACATCGCTTTCTTCTGAGATTGTATCATTACTGCTTTGTATTATAAGCCCAGAAACTGGACAGGGAGAAAGAAAAGAAAAATCGTACTTAGTTACCGGAAGAGAAAGAGCAATAAAACCCACTATCTCAGGGCGGCGCATTGTTAGCTGCATAGCCACCCATGCTCCAAAAGAAAAACCAGCGATCCAAATTGGAACATTGCTAGGATTATGTTCCTGAAGCCAATCAATGGCTACCGCAGCGTCAGTTAATTCTCCTATACCCTTATCAAAAGTTCCGGTAGATTTTCCCACACCACGAAAGTTAATTTTCAATGCAGAAAAATTGTTATCGATAAAAGACGTATATGTACTATGTACAATTTTACTATCCATATTACCACCATATTGAGGATGATGATGTAAAACCAGCACAACCGGCGCGTTGGCATCTTTGCTTTGGTGGTATTCACCTTCTATCTTTCTTGTTGCATTATTTAAAAAAACTTCAACCATGATAACTCCTAATAAGAACCTGCTTGACAGGTATTGATGACGTGAGTTATTAATTATGTATTAATTTCGCTGTTTTTGCAATAAATTTTTTATCGTGTTAAAGCTAACGTACATAGTTATGGCTATAGTTGATGGTAAACTTATTTAAGTGACAGATGAATCCATTCTCTTTAGAAAATAGTGGTTGCGTATATGCTGATTACAATGCAACTGCTCCAATTAGTGAAAATGTAAAAAAAAGTATATTTGAGGTCTTGTCAAAACAAACGCTCAATCCATCATCACTACATAAGAGAGGACAAGAAGCGAGGAAGATTCTTCAGGATGCAAGAGATAACGTACGTGGTGCTATTGGCGTTTCAAGTGATAAGGAAATAGTTTTTACGTCTGGTGCAACTGAAGCGAATAACCTTGTTATGAGAGGAATAGCAGGCTACCTGCATATAATTTCAGCTATAGAGCATCCTTCAATTCTTAATTCTGCATGTAATCCATATATAATACCTGTTAATCAGGAGGGCATTGTTGACTTTTTAGAGCTAGAAAAAATTCTAAGCGAACTTAAAGGAAACAAAGCAATAGTTTCAGTTATGATGGCAAATAACGAAACCGGAGTTATTCAACCTATTGAGGAAATAGCTAAAATAGTACACAAGTTTGGAGCAATTTGCCACACTGACACTGCTCAAAGTGTTGGGAAAATTAAAGTTAATGTGGAAGATTTAGGAGTGGATTTACTCACTTTATCCGCCCATAAATTTGGCGGTGTAGCAGGCAGTGGAGTTTTAATATTCAATAAAGAACTTGCGATAGAACCTATTATAATAGGTGGTGGACAAGAGAAGGGATTTCGTGGTGGTACGGAAAATATTGTTGCGATTGCAGGCCTTTCTGCTGCACTGCAAAATATTCCAGACCTTCTATCAAAAATGGATGAAGTAAAGGAGCTACGTGATCAATTAGAGTGTGAATTATTAAATCTTGCCAGTGACATAAGAATCTTCGGTAAAAACTCTAAGAGGCTGCCAAACACAAGTTTTATTTATATGCCAGGAGTAAAGAGTGATGTGCAGCTTATGCATTTTGACTTGAATCATATTGCAGTTAGTAATGGCTCCGCATGTTCTTCTGGAAAAGTTGAGCCTTCCCATGTTTTGCTTGCAATGGGGGCAACAAAAGAGCAAGCAGAGTGTTCAATTAGAATCAGTATAGGTCCAGAAACTAAACCACAAGACATAAAAAAAATAGTGGATTGTTGGTATAATATCTACAAGCAGAACTCCTTGGTATAGATAATACGTGATATCATGCAGGGAGCTATAAATTAGATGTAAAAAATTCCTTTACAAGTTTCGCCAGCCCCCTTATCATAACAGTGAAGCTATTTATTTATCTTCGCAATCTGTGCAGGTTAATGACAAAAAACTTAGGGTATTTGGCGTCTCATGTTTAATTTTTCGCACTGCGTGCACCGCATGTCTTTAAAAATTTTTAGGTTTTTACCTATATAAGCCGAAACGCGCTTACAAAGCGTTTAAGACAGCAAAAAACGTCAAATTGACAAGGGAGAATTTGAATGCTAGCTACTACGGGGTTTCTTTGCCTTTTTTCCTGTTTAGTAAATTTCTTAAACACTTGCGGTGTAGGTTAGTTGCAAGTTAAAAGCAGCTAAATCGCTCTTAATCAAGCGTTTTAGAATAAAAAAAACGCCGATATTTTAGTACATAGTAAATAGCCAACCACCACGGGGCTTCTTTTGCCTTTTTTTTATTTAGTAAATTTCTTAAATATTTATGGCTAAAGCAATTTAAGAGACCGAAAATGGTGTCATTTCAGTGCCCCTGTAATGTCATCCCAGTGCCCTGACTACTTGGATCCAGGAATTTTATTAAGTTGGTGAGCATAAAAATAGCTGTTTTACGTTAAAATACAATGTTTTGATGATTATGGAAAGGCTGGATTCCAGTGCTTGGCACTGGAATGACATCCTCCCTTATGGAAATTGCTCTCAAATCACAATGTTCGTACAGCTATGGAATGAATCGCGTTATGACGGTTATCAGTAAACATGAATTACTTTAGCTATGCAATCAGGCTTCCTAAAAACACTTTGTAGCCAATCAATTCTTGAGTATAAAAAAAATTCCTTTAATAATAAGGTATGCTAATCAGGAATTTAATAAAACAAGCAACTCAAGTAGGAAGCAGTGAAAATGCAATACGGTATGTCGAATATCTCTATCAATTTGAGAAGTTTAGAAACACATTAAACCTCACTTTATCACTAATAAAGCAAAATAGGCTCTCATTTGAAATATACCAAGAGGGATTAGTGGATATGGAAGAGGGAGTGTGTAAGACAATCAGGTCTTCCAGTGTAAATAGATATGTTATTGTACTGAGGAAGTCAAACCCATACATTATAGTGCATGAACTTTCACACATGGTTGAAAATGAACTGAACTTAAATTTGGAGCAGGAATTCCTCCATAAAGTTTACCAGGATATTGAGCAGAACCTAAAGCAAGCAAATATTCTTGTGCAGAAAATTATCGGCCAAGTTATATTTAAGGAGATACAGGCTTATCAAACTGCAAAATCACGTGCATCTGAATTATTTGCACGCTATTTTGAGCTATTTGCTTGGGCGCAGGAGGTTTACCCTAAAGATAAAGAATACTTAATCCGCACTCAAGACTTAAACAAAGTGTTCCTTGCTACTGGCCAATGGAAAAAGAGCTACCTTGATTCACAAATGATGGAGAGAATAGATAAGGAAATCAAGGAATACAGCAATAAAACTGCCACTAAAGACGTAACCAAAGTGCAAAGCAGTTGGACTAATAAATTTTCTCCTGGGGGCAAAAAAATTAGCTCTATATTTGGAGATGATGATTAGCTTATAGTGCAGGCCAGACGTCATACCGCCGCGAATCGTCATACCGCGATTCATTCCATAGCTGTACGAACATTGTGATTTGAGAGCAATTTCCATAAGGGAGGATGTCATTCCAGTGCCAAGCACTGGAATCCAGCCTTTCCATAATCATCAAAACATTGTATTTTAACGTAAAACAGCTATTTTTATGCTCACCAACTTAATAAAATTCCTGGATCCAAGTAGTCAGGGCACTGGGATGACATTACAGGGGCACTGAAATGACACCATTTTCGGTCTCTTAAATTGCTTTAGCCATAAATATTTAAGAAATTTACTAAATAAAAAAAAGGCAAAAGAAGCCCCGTGGTGGTTGGCTATTTACCATGTACTAAAATATCGGCGTTTTTTTATTCTAAAACGCTTGATTAAGAGCGATTTAGCTGCTTTTAACTTGCAACTAACCTACACCGCAAGTGTTTAAGAAATTTACCAAGCAGGAAAAAAGGCAAAGAAACCCTAGGATAGCTAGTATTCAAATTCTCCCTTGTCAATTTGACGTTTTTTGCTGTCTTAAACGCTTTGTAAGCGCGTTTCGGCTTATATAGGTAAAAACCTAAAAATTTTTAAAGACATGCGGTGCACGTAGTGCGAAAAATTAAACATGAGACGCCAAATACCCTAAGTTTTTTGTCATTAACCTGCACAGATTGCGAAGATAAATAAATAGCTTCAGTTTCATGATAAGAGGGCTGGCGGAGTTTGTCAAGTAAGTTTTTTCGTTTCTGTGACCAGTTGGACTTAAAGTCTACACAAAAAACGTTTACAACCAACGTTCAACATGGTAAATTAAAAACGGTTTATTCCTCGGTAGCTCAGTGGTAGAGCAGTTGGCTGTTAACCAATTGGTCGCTGGTTCGAATCCGGCCCGGGGAGCGTTTCTCTGTCAAATTCTAGTGTTGATTTTATATGAACATTAAATCAGTGGTTTTATGTATACTAGATGGCTGGGGAAATGGAATAGAGAATAATAAATACAACGCTATCAGCAACGCAAATCCACCCTGTTGGCAATATATTAGCTCTAATTATCCAAAATGCAGTTTATCCGCCTGTGGAGCTGATGTGGGGTTACCTGGTGGTCAAATAGGTAATTCAGAAGTTGGCCATATGAATATTGGCAGTGGTAGAGTAGTAATACAAAGCCTTCAGCGCATTAATCAAGAGATTGGAACAATAGAAAACAATGCAAATCTACAAAGTTTTATTAGTAATCTAAAAAGTAAGAACGGAGTATGCCATATAATGGGATTAGTGTCAGATGGCGGTGTTCATTCGCATCAAAAGCATATTTCAACTTTAGCAAATAAAATATCACAGCATGGAATAAAAGTGGTGATACATGCATTTTTAGATGGCAGAGACACATTGCCAAATTCAGGAAAAAAATGCATTCAAGAATTTACAAAGAGTATAAAGGGAAATGACACAAGAATTGCTACTGTTTCTGGGCGTTACTATGCTATGGACCGTGACAACAGGTGGAAGAGAACAATCGAAGCTTATGAGGCTATCGCATTTGCAAAGGCACCTTGTCATGATAATGCAGTATCGTTGATTGAGAATAACTATCAAAATAACATAACTGATGAGTTTATCAGGCCCGCAGTAATAGGTGATTATCAAGGTATAAAACCAGAAGATGGAGTGCTGTTGGCTAACTTTCGTGCTGATCGAATGATACAATTAGCAAGTATTTTGCTTGGCAAAACAGATTACGCTAAGGTAGCAAAATTCTCTTCAATTTTAAGTATGATGAAGTATAAAGAAGATCTCAAAATTCCTTATATTTTTCCTCCTACTTCTTTCGCTGATACTCTAGGACAAACAATAGAAGAAAATAAATTACGACAATTACGTATCGCCGAAACCGAGAAATACGCTCATGTGACTTTCTTTTTCAATTGTGGAAAAGAAGAACCTTTCTCTGGTGAAGAAAGAATACTCATTCCCTCACCAAAAGTTCAAACTTACGATTTGCAGCCCGAAATGTCAGCCTTCGAGCTCACAGAAAAGCTTGTAGAAAAAATTCACTCCCAAGAATTCGCACTGATAGTTGTAAATTACGCTAATCCTGATATGGTAGGGCATACAGGTAATATAAAAGCAGCCGAGAAAGCTGTGCTAGCTGTAGATGATTGTCTTGCGAAAGTGCTGAATGCTGTTAAAAAGTCAAGCAACACCGCATTAATTGTTACTGCAGACCATGGTAACGTGGAATGTATGTTCGATGAAGAAAATAATACACCTCATACAGCACACACTCTAAATAAAGTGCCATTTATTGTGTCTTGCGATAATCTAAAACTAAGAGACGGAAGGTTATCTGACATTGCCCCTACTATTTTACAGCTACTTGGAATTAAAAAACCAAACGAAATGACAGGCAGTTCGTTGATTTCTTGCATTACCCTCTGTCATTCCAGCTAGGCAGCGTTATGCACCGGAATGACATCAAATAGATGTGTTTTAACTTAATCCAACTTTTAAATTTTTCGCTGTTAGTACTAATGATTCATTAAAGAAGCTGTCAATATCACCAATACTATCTATATTTTTTGTACTGATAGATTGGTCAATTCTTTTGACCAAATTAGATAAAACTTTATTAGGGCCAATTTCAACAAATTTGTTAATGCCACGGCTTGACATATACAAAACCATTTCTCTCCATTTCACTCTGCTTACAACTTGCTTGGCGAGTAAAGTTTTTATAACTTTGGGATCACTCTCCTCTTTAGCTGTAACATTTGATATCAAAGGAACTATAGGACGGGTTATTTTAATACCCTTCAAAAACTCCAAAACTTTTTCATCAGCAGGTTTCATAAGAGATGAATGAAAAGGCCCACTAACCTGTAATTTAATTAGTTTCCTCACACTCGAGTTTTTGAATAAATCGGGTAACATTTCAAGAGCTTCTCTAGTGCCACTTATAACCACTTGTCCGCCACCGTTATCGTTTGCAATTTCACAAATTCCGTCAATTTGAACTGATTTCAATATATCTTCCACTTCATTTATCTCTGCTCCAAGCAACGCAACCATTCCGCCTTTACATTTCAGTGAAGCTTCATGCATTGCTTCGCTGCGAACTTTCAGCAGCTTGATTGCAGACTCAAGCGTTAACGCTCCTGCAGCACACAGCGCTGTATATTCGCCAACTGAATGCCCACAAACATATTTAACATTGTGATCAGTGAAAAGAGATTTGCCAAACACATGCTCCATAACACGTAGCATTGCAATTGATACTGCCATTATAGCTGGCTGAGCGTTTTCTGTAATGGTTAATTCTTCAATAGGACCGTTGAAGATTAAATGAGACAGCTTTCTATCCAATATGCTATCTACTTCATTAAATACTTGTCTTGCAACAGAAAACTCACTATATAAGCTCTTTCCCATTCCTACAAACTGAGAGCCCTGACCGGGGAAAGCAAAAATCATGATAGTTATTATTTATTCCTTATTAAATATACTACTTTATTTATTTTTTGTCAATATTTTAGAATAATGATTGACTTAGTGAATTAAGTTCACTAGAATATTAACTGACTAAAAATTTATAAACAACAATGAATTATCATAAAATTATTATAGTTATGACAGACGGTCAAGAGTTTGAAACTCGTTCCACTTATGGAAAGGAGGGAGATAGGGTAAAACTTGATAGAGATCCTCTTACTCACCCTGCATGGACTGGAAGTTTGACAAGCGGGTTAGCAAGTAAAACTAGCAAATTAGCTAAGTTTAACGATAAATATGGAAGCATTTTCTAATTTTCCTCCTCTTTAAGTTTTAGAGAGTTTACTGAAGCATGCATAAATACAAAAATATAGGCTATGTTGTTTCTCCATCACCAAAATCGCAGGAAGTGTCTAAACTATTAAAGAAACTTAATTTTATCAATATAACAGAAGAAAATAAGTCCGAAATTGATCTACTGATAGTTGTTGGCGGTGATGGCTTTATGCTGCGTACCTTGCATAATTACGTTATAGAAAATAAAAACATGCATGTGTATGGGGTAAATACCGGCAATGTTGGGTTTTTGATGAATAAATGCTTTAGCCGCAGTGAAGATTTAATTGATCATATAGAACATGCAACTTCAACTCAGTTAACTTTGCTAAAAATGGAAGCAACAGACACAAGTGGCAAGAGGTATCACTACATAGCGGTAAACGAGGTATATGTTTTTAGAAAAGCAAACCAAATAGTAGAAATGAATATCACTATTAATGATAAGCTAAAAGTAGAAAAATTTAGAGGGGACGGAGTAATATTATCTACTCCCACAGGTAGCACTGCATATAACTTCTCTGCCGGTGGCCCAATCTTGCCGCTAAATTCAAATTTACTTGCATTAACCTCTATCAATAGCTATTACCCAAGGCATTGGAATGGAGCGTTAATATCAAACGATACAATCGTACAAATTGACATTAACGACACAAAAAACCGTCCAGCACTTGTAGTATCAGATTACAAAGAATTTCATGATATATCACAGATAAAAATACAAAAAGACCATGAGAACACAATCACTTTGCTTTTTGACAAAGATTACCCTCTGAATGAAAGAATCTTTGATAGACAATTTCTATACTAATAATTATCCGTAAATTGGTATTTACTATATCTTAATAACTATAGCGTAATCAATGCAGCATAGTAATTAACTTTGGAGTGAATATGCATGGGTCAGTCGAAAAATCAACAGTAAAATTAACTTCTTACGAACAAACAGGTGACAATAGCAAGATAACACTAAAAGATCCACCATCCCCTGAAGAAGCAGGAAATGCTATCTCAAGTGTACTGAATGTAGTACCACGTGTGCAGGGAATGTCACATGAAGAATCAGATGATGAGGAAGTGGATCCTACTTATGCATCTGTAAATCGACAAAAAGATGGTGATGGAGCACCACCGATTTTGCCAAAAGCTCCAGGTTTACAAGACAAAGAAGACAAAAATTTGTTTGGTCTTAGTACTGAAGTACTACCTCCTTCCCTAGAAGAAACAAAAGGTGAGACTCATGATTGGGTATCACAAACAGCAAGTTTAGGTTTAGGAGGATTATCTGGTAATGGATCAGAAGAACATATTTATGCAGCTATAGACCCAAATGCAAAATCTTCGAAAAAGAGTTTAGACAGTGGAATAGGTGGTCAAAACTCAAAAGATGATTTAGGTGCGTCTTCAAATACTTTACCATCGTATAAAAGCAAAGATGACTCTGAAGAGTCTTTGTCACTAAATTCTGATATAGGTAGCACAACAAATAAAAAAACAAACAGATTCTTGCCAAGAGCAAAGTATGCCATGCAGCAGAAGGGTTTTATAATTTTTGGTGCAAGTGCTATTATACTCAGTATATCTGCAGCTTTATTATATTTACAAGATAAAGCAAAATTTATTGCATTTTTTACAAACAGCCCAAAATATATCACTATACCAGTTATCGCACTTGCTGCATTGCTTACAATTGGTCCAATATTTTTTGCAACAAGGCAATTTATAGATACTGAAGAACATTCCATTCAAAAAAAAGATGCGGATAAAATTTTAGCTGAGGTGTTGGAGCACCAGCCAAAAGATAAAGCTATAAAATCTGTAAGACTGGAATATAGCAATGGCACTCATTCAAATTTTGTACTTAATGCTTGGGAAGCTAAACAAGGCTTCACTAACATTGACGAAAAAGTAATTACTAGAACTAATAAAATAAAATCAGTAATTAACGACAGACCAATATTTACTGCATTATTTACTGGTGTAGTTGCTGCAAATATAGCGTTTCCTCTAGGGCTACTTGCAACACATGGTGTTAATGGTGTACAAAAATTTTACCAAAACCCTTTGACTAATAACATAGGATTATCATTACTTATAGGTTCTGGTATACTTGCATTACTCATTGTGGGTTTTGGCATACATTATTATAGAAAAACAAATTGCACTAATCTTATATATTCGCAGGAAAAGATTGACCCTGAAAGCGTTAACAAGAAATTCATTGAAGAAATAAAACACGAAAGAACAAATGTTCTTGGGGAAAACCACGGTAAAGACGCTAAACGCAGCAGCTTAACGCTTGAGCAAGTTGTGGTTCAATCTCATAATTGTAAGGATGTTGTTTATAGTGTCGGTTAATAAAATGCATGATATAGCTAGTGCAGCCCTACGTCATACCGCTGCAGACCGTCATACCGCGATTCATTCGCGATATCTCTAGATCCCGCTAACACGTAGCGGGATGACGATTGTCAGGGTAGCACCTCCCTCCCCTGTCATCCAAGTAGCTGACTGACCTTACCCAGAAAAAGTGGAGAGAAAGTTTGGAATGTTTTTCACAAAGAGAATGATGAATCAAAATGCTCAGGAATGCAATAGTTAATAGTGACGTTGTTTGTTATAAAAAATTTCTATATATTCAAATATAGCAGTTTTGATATGCTGTTTAGAGTGCCGAGAGGTGTCTATTGGTAACTCCCTTTTTAGAGAACTGAAGAAGCTTTCCACAACAGAATTGTCGTAACAACAACCTTTATGACTCATCTATGTTTTTTATGGATAAGAGATATTGATAACCTTGCAAAGTATATTGTGAACCTTGATCACTATGTAATAGTAGATTTTTGGCAGGTTTACGCTTGTTAACGGCCATTAATAAAGAGTCCATAACCTATTGTTTATTTATTGAACTGCTCATTAACTACCATGCGTGAATATAGATCGATTATTGCTGCCAAATATAGCCATCCCTCCTTGGTTTTGATGTAAGTAATCCCATACTTTATTTGGTTGATCAACAATAAAGTTTTGATCTAGTATATTGGGAGCTACAGCTCTATTATCTGTTTGTTGTTTTTTAATTTTAAACTTTCTTCTCAGTATAGCCCTGATGTCATTTTTCTGCATAATACTTTGCACCGTTTTCAAATTGCAACTTTTACCCAAAGCCTTCAATTCAGCATGAATTTTAGGAGCTCCATATCTACATTTAAAAGCTTGATATATTTTTTGAATATCTGCTAATAACTCTTTATTTGCTGATTCTCTACTGCTTATTTTCCTTGTAGTCCACTTATAGTAGCCACTAGCAGATACATTCAAAACCCTACATAATTCCTGCACTTTATAGTGTTTACTATGCTCTTTTATGAAAAAATATTTTACTCTTTTTGACTGGCCAGGGCTTTTTTTTAAATGTCTCTTTCTCTTGTTACTTTTGCTAACTCTTTCTGTAAATCAAATCTCTCTTTGTCATAAGGTGCTACATCTGGAAATGCATTTGCCGCTGACTTTTTTTCGTTATATTTCTTCATCCATTTTCCTAATACACTATCCCTTATTCCTAGATCTCTTGCTACTTTTGCAACTGGTTGACCTACCTTTCTTTGTTCATTTGCCAGCTTAACAGCTTCCAATTTGAATTCTGCCGTATATTCTCTTGCCATTTCTAATCCTCCAAAATTTTATTTTACCCGAAAAAACTCCTTTCTTTCTCTCCACTTTTTCTGGGTAAGGTCAGTCTGTCCAGGTTCCAAGATCGGTGTCAAAAATTGCTCAAACCATCCATTAAAAACATCCATATTACAGTGGCCTTCAAAGGTTAACGGAACAACTATCTTTCTTCCACTTAAGGCTGCAACCATACTGATTCGTTGAGTTTTCTTTCCAGATTTTAAGGCATAAAACCGCTGTCCTTTCTGGCAATATCTGTAGGGGTAGTCTTCGGTGTTATCAATGCCAGACTCATCTATATACACTAAGTTTTTAGGTTCTTTTGTCGCTATAATTTTCAAAAATTCAGCACGTTTTTCTTCGTTTCTTTCCTTGTATCCATATGTCTTTTTTTGCGCGTAAATCCAATTTTTTTAAGGGCTCGATAGATCGTTTGGATACTAACGTTGTTCCAAAGTTTAGCCATTTCCGATAGAGTCTTTCCTCCGTGTTCTCTGGCAAATTTGGCAAAGGTACCCCAGTCGGTAATTTTGTGATTGTAACCCCCATTTCCAAGTTTTTTTGATTGAAAGTCTCCTGTTTCTTTTCTTCTTTGCTGCCACTCCCATAAAGTAGTTCGTCCAATCTTAAATCTTGCTGCCACTGTTTCTCTGCTTTCTCCTTCGTCTAGCGCTTCCATTGCTTTTTTTCTTAAATCATAACTATATGCTGCTGGCATTCAACCTCCTTATCATCATCTACCCTTATCCTATCACATCCGGACTTTTATGGAAAGAGCTATACTTGGTAGAGTTAAATTTCCTGGATCCAAGTAGTCGGCTACTCGGATGACAGGAGAAGGTACTGCCGTCATAAAGGAACCAGTGTCAGCTACTTGGATGATACCTTTTTTCTACTTAGTTTGGGTTATGCAAGAAGTCTATTATAATCAGGCTTTAAGTGTGCGGAAGTAATTTTTTTCGTTAAAGTAAAAAATTTTTTCTATAGCTGATCAAAGTGGGATCAAGAGAAACTTACCACTTTCTTTACAAAGGGTTTGATGTTACCATTTGACTGCCTATTCTGAATTTATTGAATGAACGTTAACATAAAGAATCTAGTTCATGCTTTCTCTAAATTGCCAAGTTTAGGGCCATCATCATCACGCAGGTTAGTTATACATTTACTCCAAAACAAAGAAAAAGTTATGCTACCACTTGCATCTTTGATTAAAGAGCTAGCAGATCTTATAATAGAGTGTGAAGTTTGCGGAAATCTAGATACTAAGTCACCTTGTTCTATTTGTACTAACCCAAAACGTGACACTAAGTTACTGTGTGTAGTAGAAGAATTAGGTGATCTATGGGCGTTTGAAAAAGGAAATATATATTCAGGTTTATACCATGTTTTGGGTGGCAGATTGTCTGCAATAAATGGCATAGGTCCAAAAGAACTCAACCTTGACACTATTCTGAAAAGAGTGACAGAGTCTAAAATTGAAGAGATAATTATCGCAATTAATCCGACATTAGAGGGCCAAGTTACTGCACAATATATAATTGAATTGCTAAAAAATTTGGATGTGAAAATATCACGCCTTGCTTGCGGCATACCAATGGGCGGAGAAATTGACTATCTTGATGAAGGAACGCTGAGGATAGCACTTACTTCAAGACAAGAATATGAGTTAAATATAAAATAAGACATGTGCTTAAAAAAACTTATATCGCTAATAACATTCAAAAAGAAAAAAATAGTGCCACCACTTAAAGTGGTGGCTTGGGAAAATGACCACCTAAACTATAAGCAATTTTCAGGTAAATTCAACACTATAATTAAAACAATTGATCAGTCTTTTACAATAATATCTTTGGAAGGATATGATGGATGGGGCAAGACGTTTTTTTTGAAAGAATGGGTAAAAGAGTTAAAACAGCAAAATGAAATTGCAGCTTATTATAGTGCATGGGATATCAATGCATTGGACCAACCACTGCCTTCTTTTTTAAATTTCCTATTTGAAGATTTATTTGTATCGTATAAAGTAAAAAGAAGTGTTATACAACAGTTCAAGAACATAAACCAAGAGCTATTTTCTCTAAACACACTAGGAAAGCTGATCAGTAAATCTCCACTTGCTATGCTTTCAGTATTTCTTGATGCTGCAAAAGAGGCTGATAAAAAAGACATAGGTTTTGTCTTGAGTGAATTAAGTCTTCTCCAAAGAAGAAAAGAGAGTACTAGAGATTTTAAAACACAGTTAGCGGATGTGGTTAATAAAATCAGAAAAGACAAAAACATTTATATAATGGTGGATAATCTTGATGTGTGCCGTCCTAAATTCGTTGTCGATTTTTTGGAATCTATAAAGTATATGCTTGATGTGGAGGGGCTGGTTTTCATTATTTCTGTAAGTAAAGATAAGAGTAATGTACAAAGAGCAATCAGCACAATACTTGGACCAAATTTTGACCTAAAATCTTTTACTGATCTCTCTTTACATTTGCCAAAACAACCGATAGAAAAATTTACAAAAGAACTATTTGAAAATATTAAATTACCGAAAAAGTCAAAAAATTTGATTGTAGATAGTTTTATATTTTATACAGAAAGCCTGTCACTATCGTTAAAAACAATAGAATACTGCGTAAAAAAAATAAAGCTGTGTCTTCTGAATCACACAAGAGAAGAATTACCTGATCCGAATTTGTTTTCATTTTTGGTAATACTGCAATCGATAAATATTGATATATATGAGGAATTAGGTTTTTCATATCAAAGAGCATTGGAAAAAATTGAAAATGAATATAAATCTTTAGTTCTAAATGGTCAAGAAGAATGGGAAAAACTTAAAACCTCTCTAGAAACTGCTTTTGCAGAGAGGGAGTCAAAAATTAACAAAGCTATAAAGGATATACTATTTTGAAAAGATACCCTACCTTTACATATACAAAGATAGGGTAACATTTGATTAACGCCCTTTTACTATGTCATTACCTTGTTCAAACTTTCTGATTAATTCGCTTACATTGACATTAGATAATTTTTTACCTGCAGATTTGTCATTATGTGAAGCATCAGGTTTACGAAGGTCTTCCTTACTGTTACTCCTAGTAATATTACATCTAACAATGTTTGAATTATTAGACTTATCGCTTACATCTGAAATATTGCTTTTTTCACTACATGAAGACGAATTACTCGACATATTGCCTAAGCTAAAGAGCTTTTTACCTTGATAGATTGGATTCCAATCAAGTGGATTATAAGTTTTTTTGCTAGTCTCAACCTTTTGGTTATTTTGCTGTTTAGGAGAAAAACCAAGTTTTTCTCTTTCTTTCTTGCTTAGCGTTTTGAGAAATTTTACGGTTTCTAATTCATCAGTTGCTTGTACTTTATGTAAATCAAAGCTTTTTTGATGGTTATCCTGCTTAACATTTTCCATCATTTTATCTTTTATTGTTCTATCCTCATCATCAGAAGTGCTGCTACTAATATCACTGATACCACTATCCCCTGAATTGCGGCGTTGTTTGTTAGGAGTGCTATGAATGTTGTCTTCCATGAGTTTTTGCATTGTTGGACCAAATGTTCTTCCAAGATTGCTACTCACTGTTTTATTACTATCATTTGCTTGAGAATGAGGTACATTTCGCTCAAAAATTGCTTTTATTCCAGCAAATTTAGCTTGGGAAGATTTCGGAGGAACAGGTGGGGCAACCATGCCTTTTGAGTTAATCTTTCCTTCATTTTGAGGAAAAATTTTTGGATTATTTTTTTCTACTGTAGTATTCATTTTTTGTATCCGTTCAGCGGAGTGGCAGAATAAGGTAGACAAGGTGATCTAAAAAGATAATCATAGAGCAAAAGTGAAGTAATATGGTAAACCTTTTAGAACTTTGCAAAAATTTACAGCAAAAAATAGAAAGGTTAGAAGCAAAAATAGAAAGATTGGAAAAAGAGAATGAAAGTTTAAAAGCAGAAAATAAGGCTTTAAAGATAGAAAATGCTGAGTTAAGAGAAAGACTCGGTTTAAGCTCAAAAAATTCATCAATACCAAGTTCCAAAGAGTTGTATAAAATAAAAAAGAATAAGCCGAAAAGCGAAAGGAATATTGGCGGTCAGGTTGGTCATAAAGGAAGTTTTCGCGCCAACATGGATGCAGATAAAGTAGTAAAGATAGAGTTGCCTAATACTTGCGAATGCGGAGGAGAAATTGCAATATGTGAAAAACCATATATTCATCAGAAAGTTGATCTTCCAGAAATCAAGCCTTATGTAGTGGAATATCAGTTAGAACATGGCCGTTGTCGGAGATGCGGAAAGAGAAGAAGTAGCAAGTTACCGGAAGGTGTTACGCCAGATACATTTGGTCCAAGGGTTAAGTCAATAATTGCAGCGTTCAGCGGATTCTACAAAAATTCAAAACGCGAAATAGCGAGTGTCGTAAATGATATCTTCAATTTGAACATAAGCGTCGGTAGCATATCAAATAGTGAACATAGAGTTGCTTCAAAATGCAAAAAAATGTATGAGCAGATCGAACAAGAGATAAGTAGGAGTAAAGTTCTACATATTGATGAAACGAGCCATTATAACAAAGGTAAACTCGCTTGGTGTTGGATGTTTGCAAGCAATACGGCAAGTTTTGTAAAATTTACAGAGTCAAGAGGAATGAAAGTTTTACAAAATAGTAAATTCTGCAATCGCAATAGCTTGGTAATAACTGACAGGTATGCAGCATACAATTATTTTGCCGATAAAAACAGGCAAATCTGTTGGGCACATTTATCAAGAGATTTTGAAAGATTAGCACATAGTTGGAATATTGAAGTTAAAGTTCTGGGTTGTTACTTGAGAAACGTGGCCACTGAATTATTTGCACTAAAAAAAGCTTTACTAAAAAGTGAGATAGATGTTTTGAGGTTTGTCAGACGTGCCAGAAAATTAAGAAAACGTACAAAGTATTACTTGAAGGAGATATCTCGTTTACCTGAAGCAATTGGAGCCTCTCGAGTTGCAAAAAATGTTCTGAGATCTGAAAGAATGATGTGGAAATTTTTAGATGACCCAGAAAATATTCCGCTGACAAATAACCACGCTGAACGGCAAATTCGGCATTATGTCGTTTATCGCAAAAACTCATATTTTACACAATCAAAGCGGGGAAATACATTCCTTGAGCGGATAATTTCATTATACTTAACTTGGAAACAAAGGGGTCTCAATCCTTTCCAAAATCTCCTATCTATTGTTTCTTAAACCACTCTCCTGAACGGATACCATTTTTTTACCTCTAAACCTATTAACTAATAAAAGTATAAACTTAGAGGTATTAATTTTGTAATAACAATGCTAATAGATTACCGCAGTTTCAATAAGCATCACCAGAGGATTCTCTATATAATGCTTAAAGGCATTTAAAAACTTTGCTCCGAGTGCCCCATCAACTGCTCTATGGTCAACAGAGAGCGTTACTGTCATTATTTCTGCTATTTCTATTTTCTCATTCATAACAATTGGTTGTTTTTTAGATGCACCAACTGCCATAATGCAAGATTGCGGCGGATTGATTATAGCACTGAAGGCTTTTATACCAAACATCCCTAAGTTGGAGATAGTAAACCCTCCTCCTTGAAACTCTTCAGGTTTCAATTTTCCAGATCTTGCTCTGCTTACTAAATCTTTCACTTCTTTTGATATAGATAAAATACCCTTTTTATCAGCATTTTTTACTATAGGAGTAATTAGCCCATCTTCAAGTGCCACAGCGATTGAAATATCTATATTTGAATATCTCAGTATTTTATTATCTATCCACGAAGAATTTATATCAGGAAATTTTTTCATGCTGAAAGCTGCAGCTTTTATGATTAGATCATTAATTGTTACTTTATTGTTTTCATCTGCTGAGTTAATCTCGTTTTTTAACGATATTAACTTATCAACCTGGCAATCTACAGTTAAATAAAAATGTGGAACATTCTGTTTTGATTCAGTCAGGCGCTGTGCTATCACTTGGCGCATGTTGCTTACTTCAACTATGGTATCTTTCTCAGGACTTTCAGTATGTATACCACTGCCTAAAAACTCCAACACATCAGCCTTAATTATGCGACCATATGGTCCTGTACCTTTTAATTGCTGCACATTAACCCCTTCATTTTGAGCTATTTTCTTAGCTAATGGGCTTATTTTTGTTCTACCTTCTGCATAACCCTCTGTCATCTGAGTAGCTGACACTGGGATCCATTCTTCTTTTCCAGATCCCAGCGTCAAGCACTGGGATGACATTGAGGGGTTGGATTCCAGCGTCACGCGCTGGAATGACACCGAAGAATGACTTATTGGCTTTCCGTTTAAATCTCGGTGTTCTGATTTTTGATTATCAACAGCACTTTTTGTCACTTCCTTTTTAACTGCACTATTGATGGAAGTTGAAGTATAGTTGTCAAGTGCACTTTCATCTTCTCCTTCTTCCAGCATTAAAGCTATTGGTTGATTTACAGGCACGCCACTTGTTCCTTCTGTTACTAAAATTTTTGCTAAAACTCCTTCATCTATAGATTCAAACTCCATTATGGCTTTATCAGTCTCTATCTCAGCAATTACGTCGCCTACTTCAACTTTGTCTTGTTCTTTTTTATGCCACTTTACAATTTTTCCTCCAGTTTTGCTCATTGTCGGTGAAAGAGCAGGCATTAATATTTCTATAGGCATTGATTTTGCATTTAAAGATCTATTCAATTTTTAATTTACTCTTTATCTTATGTCAACCTAATCGTGAATTATGATGAATAAGTCTGTTACACTATCCCTCACGTTATCCCAGTGCGTGACACTGGGATCTTGGTTCAGTACTATTATCCTATTGTTTTTATTATTTAGCCATAGCTTGTTTGCTAACAACTTTGTTTCAACCAAATCAAATAAGATCAACATGAGAACGGGGCCAGGGTTTCACTATCCTGTAAAATGGATATACACTTGCAAAAATCTGCCCCTGAAAGTGATAGAAGAGTTTGAGAGTTGGAAAAAGGTCTGCGATATAGATGAAGACTGCGGATGGATCAAAGGCAATCTTCTTAGTGATAAGCGCTACGCGATTGTAAAAGAAGATACTTATGGATATCAAAAACAGAGTGTAGACAGCAAGATTACTATGAAAATAGACAAGTTTGTTGTGATGAAGATAGAAAAATGCAACGAAGAATGGTGCTTTCTTTCCACCCCAAAACGCAAAGCATGGGTACAAAAAAAACATATATATGGGGTTGATTAGGTTGACAAAAGATCTGAATTAACACTAGTTTCTGGGCCTTCTGTAGCATGCTCTTCAGATGAAGCAGAGGGTTCTTGAGGCTCTGGAGACTGTACAGGGTTATCACAGAAACTCCTTAACATCTCCTCAGCGGATGAATCTAAAATTTGTACAATAGACTTTTCACTCTGCTCTTTTAGCGATTGATCCACTCTAGAAATCAACTCAGAAAACTCGCTACCTGATTTTTCAGCTTCATTTTTTATTTTACTTTCTATGCTTGCAATATTGCCTTGTTCAATTTCTTCTTTTGTTATGTTGAACGAATTTGCAGCATCTTGATATCCAATCTTGCAATTTCCACAACCAATTATGCAAAAAGCAATAGAATTAGATATTTCGCTTGCAGCCCACTTATGTATAGCGTAAGCCAAATAATTGTCATGGTATTTAATGCTAAATTGTTGTTCTATTAGCTCAGAAATTTTATTCTTTAGAGACATAAAGTACCCTCCTTACATTCGTTATACCTTTTTGTTAAGATACAGCAATTACACCATTTACTACATGCTTTACTTTAATTAATTATTAAAACGAGAGCATAATTTTCAGAGTTATATCTTTTTACCTTAACAATTCTTTTTTGAGTTCCTCTTTAATTATCCCACTTATATTCACGTTAAGATCCCCTACCAAAAAATCAGTCATAGTTTCAAGATCGTATAGATCCTCTATTACTTTTTTAATAGCAGCATTTATTTCTTCTTCGTCAAATTCCTTTATAATAGGTCTAATCTTCACATACCCTGGAGAGCCTTTACCATAAATTCCTTTGCTTTTATTAATGCAGCCACCTGCACCAGATCTACTGCTTCTCAAACCACTTCCACACTCTACTGTTTCATACTTGATTTCACCATTTTCTATATATGCTATTTGATTGTCTTGTGTAGACTTCAGTTTATCTGCCTTTACAATTTTCTCCTCTAGCTTTAAATCTTGCTTATGAATTACTGTTTCCTCATAACCCTTACCACCGTATGTTCTATACTCACCTCCACCTGCAACAGTAATCAGTTGCTGGCAATGTTGCTTCTGCGAATTGCACATTTCTATGAAAACAGGTCCCCCGTCCTTATCTGAGAGGTTACTTTCCTGGTTACCCCCTCCCTCTGTGACTTGCACCTTAATTATAGGATAATTAGGATCGATTTTCAGTTTAGCTTTAATATAATCTCCTGGCATCCCTACTCTGCTTTCAGTAGAATGGCATTTTTGATTGTCACAGCCACTACCTTGTATATGACCTGCTTCACCACTTCCCCACGCTTCTATTTTAATACGATCAAATTTTATTGATAAGTCATCTGTATAAACATCTTTATTTTTATGATCATAGGATTTTTCATTATTTTTTTCAAGATCTGGTTTCTTATTTTTCAGATGTTCCTTGATTATCTCTTTTAATTTTTCTTTTAATTTCTTTTTGAGACCTTCTAAATCGAACCTACACAATTTATCAGCGTAAAAGACCTCCGTTCTGTTTGCTTTAATTGGTGCTTCTTGTTGTGTGACAACGCCATTTGTATTTTGTGAAATCTTTGTATAAAAAGGTTGAGTGTTTTCTTTGTCTACATATCGTGTTGAACGGCTGCATGTTCCAGTAAAGCAGATACAACCATCATCACCTTGATTACATTTTTCTCTATGCTCTACATCCGTCAATTTGTATACTACTTTCAGTCCTTTACTAGATTTAAATGTATCGTCTATCTCATCATTTCTTTTTACACAGTAACTGCATTCTCCCTTCTTCTGCTCATTTTCATCAGGGAAGAAAACATACTCTTGCTTATTAAATATTATTTTATCCAACCTCTCTTGAGTTTCTTTCAAAGGGTAAACTATTTCCTTGCTTGGAAGATAATAGAACTGATTTGATTCCTTGGAGTAAACAGCATTGTATTTAGTATATCTTGTTCCCATTAATTTTAGTGGTATTATTTTATTTTCTCTTTTAAGAACAAACTCCTCTGGTTCTGGCTGCCATCCAGAAAGACAAAGCATTTTACTGTTAGAATTTCCTTTATACTTTACTTCTATCTCCGGCTGCCCAGAGTTATTAAATTCACATTGAATAGATTTGTCTTTTAACTTTTTCTCAAAATCATTAAAACTATAAAAACTTCCGCCTTTAGAACATTTAATTTGCACATCAGGAACATAGCCATATTCTTTCAGAACTTTAAATTGTTGCGGATTACTTTCTAATATACCTTCTATAATATTATCAATATTACTATCAGTTGTTTTTGCTACTATTGCTGGTTTTACTACTTTTAAAGATAGGGGGCCAATGTTTATAGGATGGTTGAGGTCAGTATTAACATTAAAAGTACAGGAACCATTACTATAGGTTCCATGTGCTTTAGCACAAGTGCTCTCACTCATCTTCATTTCTACTTTCAATGTATTTTTATTTACTATCTCCACTATCTCAGGTTCTGGAGCAGGTGGTGCAGGAAAACAGCGGACGAACTGTGGATTTTGTTCATTTATACTTTGAGTTCCAAGGTATTCAGCACAGAGCTGGCCCTTTTTTCTATAGGTTTTGAAGTAGTACGTGATGCCATCTTTGTCTAAAATAGAGCGCCACTCAGCTTTATTTTCTCCATACCCTTTAGGGAAATCTAATTTTTCTCCAATCTCTCCGTCTCTTCCTTTCAGATCACCAATGATTACCTTAACCTTAGGATTAAAGTAATCATTGTCTTTATCTGTTATAGGAACAATTCTAACTTGTGGAGGTGACATTGCAAGTTGCTCGCAAAATGGAGGGGGACTAGGTGCAAGTGGCACGGGAGCACATTTTACTGCCGTTTGGTAGCAGGTATCACAGACTTTTTCCATCTCCCCAGAACGAAAAATATTCTCACCCGAAAATACTCTAGAACCCCATGAAGAAATTCCTGACATACAAGCCCCTTTTTGACTGCAAGCACATATTTTAGGAGAGTTAGCGAATCTTCTTTTTTCCTCATCAGTAACACCGTCTGCCCATTCCCATTTAAGACCCCGAGCAATTTCTCCTCCAGCTTTTGTTTTATCCCCTTCCCAATCAATAAAAGCTGCAGCAGAAACTCCAGCTCCTGTACCTTGCGTTCCATATATCTGGCGGCAGGATTCCCCACTTTGTAAGTCATAACAATAACTTTGTCCATCATAAGCACATACTCTAATTTTGGGATTAAAGTAACCATCAACTCCTTGATCTTTTATTGCTTGCACCTTAATTTCCTTTACCCAATCTCCACCAACTATTGCTTCCAACCAAGTATTACTTTCTACAAATGTTGGACAATCAGCATATCCTTGATACGAAAGACCAAGTATCAAAAAAAATATCAATAAGAAATTAAGCCTTACACTTCTCATAAAATACCGGTAACCACTCATTAACTTCTTCTCCTTTTTCCTTTATTGCCTCGTACATATACTTTATCGTCTCTTTGTTAGCTGAAAGTACATGTATTTCTTGCATATTCTTTAAATCTAAATTTAAAGTTACTAATCCTTTATACTGTTTTATCAAAAATAAACCTTCCTGCGTTGGCGTCTGCAGAATTATATTCAGCTCCTCTTTTGATAAAGAAAATGCTTTCATGTATAATCTATTTGCATTGACGTTCGGCATCAAGATTCTTGTATCAACATGTTTATCTAAATATTGAGTAAATTTGCTAGCAAATGCGAGATTTAAATTTTCAGTACTTAGGATTACTGCAACATTTAGTTCCGTCATTCTTTGCATCCAGTTATCAAACTCTTTCTCTGTAGGAAAAATATTACTTATCTCCCATGCTTCATCCAAAACAAGTATTGCAGGCGAGCCATCACATTTTGCCTCAAAAGAATATAAAAAATAGTAAAGTATCACGGACATACATTCCTTTTGTTTTGTAAGGTTTGCGGTGTTGAGAGATATAATTTTTGTTTCCCAGTCAATATCTGATTCATTACCATCTTGAAATAAGTAAGCAAAGTCACCATCGTCACACCATCTACTTATCTTACCCCCAAGGAGCAAGAGCACCTCAGAAATTTGTGAAATAGAACGTGATTCCTTGGGTATAGCAAATATAGAATCCACAATTTTTCTTATCTTTTCTTCTACGTCCACCAAGCTCGTATCGGCTACCATTCTTCTGATCAGTTCAACCAACATATTGCGATTGGAAGCACTATCTTCAATGTTTAGTGGATTAAATTTTAGGCTTTTGTCCTTATATTTTGGATCGATTATGTAATATTTACCACTCACTGCTTTAGTAAAAATTATTGATTTTCCAGTGTTATCCAATATGACAATTCTTGGGTTAAACTTTCTTGATTCTGATAATAGAAAATTAATGAGTGAAGTTCTGCCTGAATTTGGAGCTCCGAGTATCGTAGTATGGCCATTATTTCTTTTTCCATGAAAATTAAAGAAGTAAGGATTTCCTTTTTTTGAGAAAAAAATCATTACCGCTTCTTTCCACCTTCTTCCTTTTAATGTACCTGACGTAAAATCGTGCAGCATAGCAAAGCTGCAAGCGTATTTTGTTAAGATATTTTTCGGTTGCGTAATAAAAGCAAAATTGCCTGGAAGTTGTGCCCAAAAATGACTTTCCATATGTAAATCAGTTCTAAACATCATGAAGCCAACTAATGACATTATAGAAGATAAATCACTAATACTTTCAGCTAACTTATTCCTATCATCTGCAAATATTGTAAAAATAATTTTCTGTTGGCAGAAGTCTATACTAGAGGTCTTTTCAAGCTCTATTATTTCTTCAATTCCTGAGCTTTTAAGTAAGGTATTATCCTCACTAATTTGCAGCATGTTGATTTGTTTTTTAAATTCTTTTATTGCTTTGTTATTACTAGTAAATATCATTATTTCTGTAATGATAAATTCAGATTCAAGCTGCAAGCATCTATCTATATTACCTAAAGAGATTTCCCGGTATTCTTTTATGCTGAAAATAGAGCCAAATTTCTGTTGATTTTCAAATATTGTTTGAAACGTATTGAAACCAAAAGCTATTTTAAAATTTCTAATATATTGCGACAGGTCCCTTTCATGTATTGGATAATCTTTGTGCGTTAATGTAACAATATAGTGGAGAAATTCTATCATTTCAGAATATATTTTACCTTCACTAAACCTTAGACTCAGTTTTTTAGCTCCAAAAGGTCCTAAATCATTTTGAATTACGTCAGTTATCTTTTGCAACTCCTGATGGCTTTCTTGTAAAGACAACTTATGCTTATTCTTTATTCTATTGAAAAAAAACGAATTATTAGTATGCTTGCCAAAATCGCTAAACAATATTACAATGTATAGTTCATTTATATACTGTAATTTACTATCAGTTAGTTTATTAAACCACGTTGAATGTAGGTTGTCAGAGAAGTCTTCAGTTTTATTCCATTTCAAGCTCAGTTTATTGCGCTTTCTAACGGTATGAATCCAAACGGTAAAATACAGGCTATTAATATTTTTTGATATGCTTTTTCTAATTTCAGTTCTGAGGTCGCTGTAGTTATCAACAGAAGAATAATCTTCTAACTTGATTATTTTTAACAATTCTCCCTGTTTTGTTAGTATGGTTTCTTCATCGTAATGACAAGCATAAGGAACAAAATCTAAATCAATGCTTTCTAGTAATGCTAAGTTGTTCTTTTTTTTAAGCTTAGAGTTAACTGTTGGTACTTTTAACTGCATATGCGTATTCAATAAAGATAATTAAAAAAGATAAAAATACTATCTTAATTTTTATCTTTTTTTTCGCTATCGGATTGTAATTTTATATCTTTTGCAAAGTTAAATTTTTCTTTTAAGTAGTCTGTTGCCTTTTCTGTACTACCGAACACCAGGACCAGTACACCAAACATTATCATAAAAAAGATTAGACCTCTGAACACTACTGCAAGTATCACTGCAGCTATACACAACCCTATGATTGTTGAAGGACTCATATTTTCTACAGTATCTTTAACTGAAAATGAAGAAATAAAATTTTTTACCGTTTCTTGTATACCCTTTAATTCATCACTCGCCGAACTTGCTTCGCTAGAATATGATGCAAAAATGAAACTTAATAAGGCTATAAAAACCAAAACTTTATTCAATTGAATGCGCATCAACTAAACACCTTTTAAACATTCCTCAAATATAACAACTTTTATATCAATAGGCAAGAACTGAATTCACTTATCCACTACAAGTAACACATATTTAATTTTTACCGCTGCGAACATGCTGTAAGCTCTTATCATCAACAAGAGGACTCACATTAATGGATGTTAATTTACTTGATAGGAAGTTTGAATGCAATTCAGCTACTGCTGCTATAGCAAGCACTGCAACCATAGCAAGTAGTCCTGCTCCTATCAACCCTGATGTCATTGCTCCTGCAACAATGCACCCTATTGTGGAGAGAGCACAACCTGCTACAAATGCAACGTGAAGATTTCTGTTATTGGGTTGTTTTTCAAGTGGAGTATCTTCACCCTTTTTCTTATTCAAAGGAAATTTCTGCACGATTGTAATGGCGTTTTTTCTGTCCCTTTTTTCTTCGGGTTGCATTGAATCTTTTGCCTGGCTGCCTGTCATCTGAGTAGTTTGACTATTTGTATCCATACTTTCTTTTTCTCTGGATCCCAGTGTCACGCACTGGGATGACACCTGTGGTGACTCTTTCTCAACTTGATCTTCAATCTTTTTATTATATTTAGAAGGAGATCTTCGTCCACTTGGCCCTTTGGACCTTGTTTTAGTTAGGTGTGCTAATTTTGTCTCTCCTTCATCCTCTGGTTGTAAGCCATTATCTCCTTCAACAGAGCTCGATGTTGAGTTTAAACTTTCCTCAGATGAAGTGCTTGCTATTGATGTTAAACTGTTTTTTCTACTATTTATTGGTGATATCGAGTTTTTTTCACTCAGTCCAGGTGAGTCTATTCCACTATCTGAGTCATTGCCACTACTGAGTTTAGAAGTTTGCTTCTCCTCTATTTCTTTCACAACCTTGCTATATTTTTCAAACACTTCCTCTGTAACATCTGAATTACTAAGTATTTTATTATCACCACTTTTTTTCTCAGCTACATTCAAGGGTGTTTCTTGTGTGTTGTTTTGCTCTTCAATATGTTTTAGCTGCATTTGATCTTCAATATTTTCTTCAACAGCATTTGGTATTGAGCTTACACTGCTGCTCCTGTTAGTAATATCCCAAATTGTTTGTACTATTGCTGCCTTTTTTTTTGAGTCTAGTTTTTTTGACTCTGTTATTTCTGCTTTCAACGCTGGAAGAAAGTGTTGGATATAATTATTATAATGTTCTCTTTTTTTCCCCACTGATTTTTCTAACTCAGCTAATGCTTCAGGACTAGTTCCTTGCTTGGATGACTCTAAGTGTTTTGCAATAGCCTGCTCATTTTGTCGTTCTCTCAGTATTTTTTCCAATTCAGCCAATGTTTTAGGACTAGCTCCCTGCTTGAACAACCTTTTGCATTCTTTGGAAGTCTCATCTTGATTTTCTTGATAATTTTCTGCTGTTACCTTTTTGTATATAGTGTTGCTCAATTGTTGGTTAATATCTCCTTCCTTACTCTTAGGTTTTTTAAAGGGACTGTGCATAACATTCCTCCATACATAATAAAATGTATAGATACCTCTTTAGCGTTAATTTTACATTAAAACTGGGCAATTATGCCATATTATAAATAATTGCGGCAACTTGCTTATTGGAAGGTCGCTTAACTATTTGCTTTCTGGGCTTTCTACTTCTACAGATTTGCTATTAATATGATTCTTTGCTTGTTGAACTAACATATCCACTACTTCTTTTACAGGCTTTTCCCTATCAACCATGCCAACACTTTGGCCGGCCATTAAAGATCCTGTTTCAACATCTCCTTCAATCACTGCCCTTCTTAAAGCTCCAGCCCAGAACTTTTCTATTTCAAGCTGCCCATCTTCTTTTGAGATCTGTCCCTTTTGGTATTCATCAATAACTTCTTTTTGACGCTTCATGAAGTCATCGCTTGCTTTGTTGGCTATAGCTCTTACAGGAATTACAGGAAAATCAGCACTTATCTGTACAGAAGGTATTGCATTACGTGCGGCCGATTTAATAAACACTTCCTTAAAATTTTTGTGGGCAATTGACTCATTAGTGCAGACAAATAATGTACCTATTTGACAGCCACTTGCTCCCATTTCCAGGTAATTAACTATCATTTCACCTCTTCCTATTCCACCTGCAACAAACACTGGTATTTGTTCATTTTTAAAATGAGGCAATATCTCTTGTGCAAGAACAGAAGTGCTAACTGGACCTATATGCCCACCTGCTTCCATTCCTTCTATTATTAATGCATCTACTCCCATTTTTACTAACCTTTTCGCAAGGCTTAATGCTGGTGCAAAGCACATAACTTTAATGCCTGCACCCTTGATTTTTTCTATATTAGGCTTTGTTGGCAGTCCACCGGCAAGCACTATATGGCTCACTTTCGTTTCAATACACACATCTATCAACTCACTCAACTTTGGGTGCATAGTAATTAGGTTTACACCAAATGGCTTGTTAGTTAATTTTTGTGTCTCTATGATTTCTTTTTCCAGTAAGTCTGGGAACATTGCACCACATGCAATCACACCAAAACCACCAGCGTTTGAGATTGCTGAAACCAAGTTTCTCCCTGAAACCCAGCTCATAGCACCACCCATTATCGCAAACTCACTGCCAAGAAAATCTGTTCCTTTTTTCCAGAGGCTACTTAACATATAACCTATATCATGCGTTTAAAAATGTTTTGCTTATCTATAAATGTGTGCTTTAAGGCGCCAAGTATATGTAAGATTATAAAGAGTACCATAAAACATGCAAGCATCGAATGTAGCTCGTTAGCCGTGTTAGCTAGATCTTTGTTTTGATTAATCAACAAAGGGATATGGAAAAAATATTTGATCTGTTTGCCAGAAGCAGAAGACATGACATAGCCAGATAGTGGCATTAGCACCATTAAAGAATATAAACCAAAGTGCACTGCTTTACTTGTATTGATTACAAACCGAGAAAAATTTGCTGGAAGTGGTGGAACATAAGTAAAGACGCGAAAAAATATGCGTACTATGATTAATCCAAGAATAGCGATACCGCAAGCCTTATGAATAGCGTATATGTTGAACTTAATTTCATTGCTAAGTGGTAAGCTTTTCATATAAAGTCCAGAGCAAAGCATACCGATAATAAAAACAGCCATCAACCAATGGATAACTCTTAAACCTAGGCTATATTTATCGTCTTCCATTTTGATTACCCTAAAGTAGCACTTATATAATAGAAAAACTATTTTTCAATCAAAATTATTAAAGCAATTTAGATTTACCGACAATGTAGCTATACAAATTCGACCCAGCCGAGAGTCAAGTAGCAGGCACTGGCATCTAAGTCATAGAAACGGATCAAATGCAAAACTTACTTGACACCCTTCGCCAGCCCCCTTATCATGAAACTGAAGCTATTTATTTATCTTCTCTGTACAGATTAAATGACAAAAAAACTCAACGTATCTGGCGTCTCATGTTTAATTTTTTGCACTATGTGCACTCTATGTCTTTATCAAATTTCTAGGTTTTTACCTATACAAGCTGAAATACGCTTATAAAGCATTTAAAACATCAAAAAACGCCAACTTAAAAAATGGATAGTGAATAATTAGCTACCCTAGGGTTTCTTTTGCCTTTTTTTCTGTTTAGTAAATTTCTTAAACATTTATGACTAAAGGTTAGTTGCATTAAAAAGCAGCTAAATCGCGGTTATTAAGCGTTTAGAATAAAAAAACGCCATACTTGAAAGTATAATGTAAGTAATTAGCCAACCACGGGGCTTCTTTTGCCTTTTTTTCTGTTTAGTAAATTTCTTAAATATTTATGGCTAAACGACAATCGTCATCCCTGTAAAGGTCAAGTATCCCGCTACGTGTTAGCGGCTAAGAGATACCCGGCGGTATGACGGTTCGTGATGGCATGACGATAAGGTTCCAGTGTCAAGCGTTTGGCATGCAAATTTCCTTAAACGTTCGTAAGCTTAAAACTTTACTTTAGATCAAACTGCTGTATAGTGACTTTATAGCTTCAATTTTGTAATGAATATACCTAGTATAGAAAATTGTGATCTTCACAATAAAACCGTCTTACTCAGAGTTGATTTCAATGTTCCTATAAAAGATGGAGAAATTCGTGACGTCACTCGTATTTTGAGAGCATTGCCTACTATTCAGTATTTAGTGAATGCGAGTGCAAAGATTATTATTATATCGCATTTTGGACGCCCAAAGGCTAGAGACAATAATCTGTCGCTAAAAAATATAATTGACACTTTATCACAGTTACTAAATAAAAAAGTGAAATTCATTGATGATTGCGTTGGTGAAAAAGTGCAAAAAGCAGTGAGTGCTATGGATGCAGGAGATATAATATTACTAGAGAATCTAAGATTTTATGAAGGTGAAAAGGAGAATGATGCAAACTTTGCCAGACAATTAGCATCTCTGGCGGATACATATGTCAATGATGCATTTTCTTGCTCTCACAGAGCTCACGCTTCTATTTCACGCATTACAGAGTTTTTACCTTCCTACGCGGGATTTTGCTTGCAAGATGAGCTAAAGTATCTTGAAAAAGCTGTATCGTTTAAAGCTAAACCTATTACTGCGATAGTTGGGGGAGCCAAAATGTCAACTAAGATAAAAATGCTTATAAAGCTAACAGAAAAGGTTGATTACCTAGTTCTCGGAGGTGCAATTGCTAATAATTTTTTGTCATTTAGCAAAGTAAATATAGGGAAATCTTTCTTTCAAAATGGTGTTGACGACCTTCTGCATAATATTCTTGAAACAGCAAATAAAAACAATTGCAAAATAGTTGTGCCAGAAGACGTTCTGGTTGCAGTAAACTCTGATTACAGCACTAGTATTTCAAGAAGAACTGAGTCCATTTTGGACGGTGATATAATTTTGGATATCGGACCACAAACTTTGAGTACAATAAGCAGTATAATAGCAAGCAGTAAGACTCTGCTGTGGAATGGACCTATTGGTGTTTTTGAACATTCAGCTTTTGCAAGTGGTACAATAGGGGTAATGAAAATCGTAAGTGACTTAACGCACAAAGGAAAGTTAACCAGCATAATAGGGGGAGGCGATAGTCTATCTGCAATAAGTGCTGCAGGCTTTACCGATAAGGATTTTACATATGCTTCCACTGGTGGAGGAGCATTTTTAGATTGGTTAAGTGGCGATGAAATGCCGGGAGTTGCTGCTCTGCAAAAATGATTAGATTAAAACTTTTTTAAATTATTTCTTATAGGCTAGCTTTTTTGTGAACGTGATTATGTCGAAGACAGTTAAACTAATTTTGTGTTTAATAATACCAATAATAGGATTTATTTTTTATATTAGGGATCATTATTTTCACACTGACTATGTAGAAGAAAATAATTTTGAACCATTTTTCAGTTCACAACCAGCCACCATTTCCAGAATTAACTGACTTCGATAGAGGAGTGTTGAAAGTTTGTGGAGATTGGGGAGCGCATCCAGATAAAGAAGATTTCAAAATTTTACTTAGTTGTCTGCAGCATCAAGAAGTAGTGAAAGAAATATATGATGAGCTTGATCATCAAATTGTCACACCAGATGCGGATTTGGAGCTATTTAAAGATGAACTGGCTAACATTTGGTTTACAAATAGTGGAAGTGAAAAAGAAACTATAGGGTTTGGACATATTTTTTGTGGTGAGCCAAACGATAAATTAGGTGGCATGCATTTTGTAGGCAGATATGTTGAAGCTCAAGAAGATAAATGGGCAGGTGCGATTTGGAATCCTGTGCAATAAATCAGATATTAAGAGGTTGTCCGGAAACAAGTAAAAGGCTATAATATCTGAAATTTTAGTACGGGGTAAAGATGAGAAAAAAGTATCCAACAGATCTAAGCGAAAGGGAATGGGCAAGAATAGAAAAACACTTCAGAGTATCATACAAGAAAGGAGGAAGGCCGCCAAAGTATAGCAAAAGAGAAATATTAGAAGCAATTTTCTATGTATTGCGTACAGGGTGTCAATGGCGGTATTTACCAAATGATTTTCCGCTATGGAAGACTGTGTATGAGAGGTTGTCCGGAAACAAGTAAAAGGCTATAATATCTGAAATTTTAGTACGGGGTAAGGATGAGAAAAAAGTATCCAACAGATCTAAGCGAAAGGGAATGGGCAAGAATAGAAAAACACTTCAGAGTATCATACAAGAAAGGAGGAAGGCCGCCAAAGTATAGCAAAAGAGAAATATTAGAAGCAATTTTCTATGTATTGCGTACAGGGTGTCAATGGCGGTATTTACCAAATGATTTTCCGCTATGGAAGACTGTGTATGAGCAGTTCAGGCAATGGAAGAAGCAGGGAATTTTTGAGAAAATGAATTATGAAATTACAAAATATAGTAGAAGAAAAATAGGAAGGAATGAGCAGCCGAGTGCCTGTATAGTAGATAGTCAATCTGTAAAGACTACAGAAAAGGGGGGATCAAAGGCTATGATGGAAGTAAAAAAGTAAAGGGTAGAAAAAGGCATATAATTACAGACACTCAGGGTTTTATACTAGGTTGTTACGTAGGCGCTGCTAACGAAAATGATAGAGATGGTATTAAAATAGCATTAAACAATATGAGAACAAAATATACTAAAGTTAAAAAAATGTGGGCTGACATGGGATACCAAGGAAGAAATTTAAAGAATCACATAAAGGAAGAATATGACATAGATATTGAAATTGTTACAAGGCCTCCATGTAGATTTTGGGTGCACAAAGATACGCCACCTGAGCTACTACCAACAAGAGAACAAGGGTTTAAAGTACAGCCAAGAAGATGGGTTGTAGAAAGGACTTTTGCTTGGGTTAATAGGAATAGAAGGCTATCGAAGGAGTATGATTTACTCACAACATCCACTGAGAATTTCATATACCTAGCTATGAGTAGGGTTATGTTAAAGAGGGAATATGCTTGAATTTACTAGTTTCCGGACAACCTCTTATACCAATTCCCATTACAGGGCAAACAGATGGACAATGATGGAAGAAAAGCCATACTGAAGTAAGTAAAATAGCGAGGTTTAAATGGCATTAAGATCAAAATTATTGGATGAAAAAGTAGTAGAATCAGCAAAAGAAATGCTGAAGAAAGTAAGGAATAATGCATATGTTTCAAAAAAACTAAATGCTGTAATTGCAGCAAAAAAGTACAGTATAACGGCTGTAGCAAAAATATATTGCATTTCAAGAAGCGCACTAACTTCGTGGGTAAAACTCTTGAAAATTGGCAGAGAAGAAAAACTGTTTGCTCCTTCACAACGTCGTAGAAAAACTAAATTAAATCAGGCTCAACTACAGCAAATTGAAGAGTGGATAGAAGAAAATCCTAATATCACCATTAAAGAAATGAGAATAAGAATCCAGGAAAAGTTCGGATTAAATATCAGCAAATCTACAGTACACCGCCATATGCAAAAGATGAAATTCTCATATATTACACCAAGACCAGTTCATAATGGACAAGATAAAAGCAAACAAGAGGAATTCAAAAAAAAATCTCAATGGAGCTATTAGCAAGTATCCAGAAAAAGAGCTATTTTTCTTTGATGAATCACGGTTTGGCACACATTCAAAAGTCGGACATGGGTGGTTTAAAAAGGGGATTAGAACACAGGTTAAAACAAAATTAGGTAGGCAAAATTTCTATCTCTATAGTGCAGTTAATCCTAGAAATGGAGAGAGTTCTAGCTTATTTGCACCAAATGTCAACACTGATTGCATGAACATATTTCTTGAGCAAATTTCGCAATATCTAGAAACACGAGAGGCTTTTCTCGTTATGGACTGTGCTAGTTGGCATAGGTCAAAAAATTTAAAGGTACCTAAAAATATCGACATTATATACCTACCTCCATACTCACCTGAGCTAAATCCTGTTGAGAGGCTTTGGTTATATATAAAACAGAACATTTTGCGCAATAAAATATACGATACAATTGCTCTACTTGAGGGTGCTTTGTGCAAATTTATTACTTCTCTTGCCAGCTCCACAATTAAACAACTCTGCAATGTTTCCTATTTGACTGGACAACAATGAGAATTGGTATTAGTATTAACTAAATTCTAAACTAACTGTGCTATAATGAAAAAGATAAAACTCGGAATACTAATTTCAGGTGGGGGGTCGAATATGCAGGCCTTAATAGAAGCATGTCAAGATCAGAATTTTTCCGCAGAAGTTGCATGTGTTATCACAAATAATAGCGAAGCTGCTGGTCTGAAAATAGCAGAGCAAGCAGGAATCTCAGCGTTTATTGTTAAAGATAAACCGCTTGATGCTGGTAAAATTCACGAAATACTTGTTCAACATAAGGTTGATTTAATTTGCCTTGCAGGGTTTATGAGAATTCTCAAAGCTGATTTTCTGAGTAAATGGCATAACAAGGTGATAAATATTCATCCCTCTTTACTTCCGTCTTTTAAAGGCCTAAACGCTCAAGAGCAAGCTCTAAAAGCAGGTGTAAAAATTACAGGTTGTACTGTACATTATGTCACCCCTGAAGTTGATGCTGGAGCCATAATTGCTCAAGTTGCTGTGCCAGTGTTACTAGCTGATGATATTCAAAGCCTCTCAGAACGCATTCTAGCTGAGGAGCATAAGTGCTATGTAAAAGCAGTAAGATCAATAGCAGAAAGTATTAATTATTGACCCTGAGCGTTTTTTCCAACTTCAACGAAAAATAAATTTTCGGGTTCCAGTAAAGAACTTGCCAGCTCGTTTACTTTTTCTAGCTTTACGTCATTAATGAGACTTACAAAATTATTTAGACGATTAATATCGCGATTACGTACCTGCATACTAGCCAAGAACACTGCTGTGTTTGCGTTATTAGATAGGGAAAAGATAAAATTATTTACCATACTAATTTTTGTATCTTTAAATAATTGTTCATCAATTCCTTCCTTTTTTATCCTGCTCAATGTATCTCTTATTGCAGATATGGATTGACTGGCAGTAGAGCTATCAGTACTTAAACCTCCGGCTATAATATTTGCATGCGTATAACTAGCCATAGAGGCACTAATACCATAAGTAATTCCAAGATTTTGCCTTAGCTCTTTCATCAGCACTGAATTCAGCCCCATACCACCAAGCGCATTAACCAAAACTTGAGCATTATAGTAGTCTGGATCTTCATAAGCTATACCTTTTTGAGCAAAAAGTATCACACTTTGTGGTATATCCATAAAAATGTTCTTACTTTCTGCAGAACCAAAATCATCTTTCACAGGTATTTTTCTCACTTTTGATCTTTTTGACGGCAATTTAGATAAATATTTATCTAATAGCGTAATAATTTCTTCTTTTTTTGCACAACCAGCAACACTGATAACTATGTTATCTTTAGCAAAATTACGCTTTATGTATGTTAAAACATCGTCTCTAGTAATGCTCATTATAGTATCAAGAGTACCGTACACACTTTTTGAGTAAGGATGTTTTTTAAACAATAACGTATCTAATTCTTTTCCAGCAACAAAATAAGGATTTTTTTCAAGATTATTAAAATCAACTTTGGCTTTCTCGAAAACTCTATTCAACCCTTCAGGGTCAACTTTAGGACGTATTATAGCATCGCTAAGTAGTGAAATACTTTCTTCTAAATTTTCAGACAAAGTTTCTAATGACACTCCGAAACTTTCTAAATCGGGGTAAAAAAGTAAATTTATTCCTTTGATCTTCAGTTTTTTTGCAAAATCCTTAGCGTCATTTTCTCCTGCCCCTTCTTGGATTACAAGAGAAGTAAACCAAGCAAGCCCCTGTTTTTCTGCACTCTCATACACATAACCTGCATCTTTAAATGATATATTCAGTGAAACTTTTGGTAAAGCACAGTTTTCGACAAATAAAAACTTAAATCCTTTACGGGTAGTGACCTCCTCTATATTTAAGCTACCACTTGCTTGTAAATTAAAGCTTAGGCAGAAAAAAAACAGAAGTACAAATTTACTTATTCTCATTGTTATCTCCTTTTGGTAATAAACGACCAATTAACTTATTGGAAGAAAAGATAGTACGAATTTTGTTATTTACATCCTCTAAATTAACATCATCTATTTTGCTATATGAAATATCTATTTCATCAAGTGGAATACCAAGTGCAAGGTGTGGCACATAGAACATCGCTATATGAGTTAAGTCAGATAGATTATCAAACTGTGCTGCTTTGTATCTATATTTCGAGCTTTGCAACTCCTCATCCGTTATTCCTTTAGACATGAAGTTATTAATAGCATTATCTAACTCTCTTTCAACAATATCTAAATTAACTCCGCTTTTTGGAATGACCTGAATATCAATGTAGCCATCACTAAAAGCTAGGCTATTATAATAAGCAAACACTAATACTGCCACATCTTCATCTAAAACCAGATCATTATACAGTTTGCTGGATTTGCCGCCACCTAAAATTTCAACCGCTAAATGAGCAGCGGAAGCTTCATTTATATGCTCAAATAAGGGTACACGATAACGAAAATATAAAACTGGTTCTTTTACTTCAGTGCTCTCTAAGGTCACCGATAGACCTGCATTATGCACTGGATCCTGATTTGGGTAATTTCTCATTACAGGCTTAGCTTTAATTTCGCCATATTTTTCTTCTGCTAATTTCACTACTTCATCAAGTTCCACATCACCCACAATCAGCAATATTGCATTACCAGGGTGATAATAACTATCGTGAAACCTCACTATGTCATCCTGATTGTAAGTTTTGATATCGCTCTCCCAGCCAATAACAGATCTACCATAGCCATTACGGTAAAATGCACTATCCATTTCTTCCCACAACAAGTTATGAGGTTGGTTATCAAATCTCATTTTTCTTTCTTCCAGTACAATGTTTTTTTCTCTATCTATTTTGTCTTGAGTAACATTAAAGCTGCCCATTCTATCTGCTTCAACTTCCATTGCCAGTGGTAAATCTTTTTTGGGGACTAACTCATAATAACAAGTATACTCTTTAGTGGTAAACGCGTTAAATTGAGCCCCAATGCTACTCATAGTTGCTTCTATATCTGTGAACTTTCCTGTAGTTTCAAACATTAAATGTTCAAAGTAGTGAGCCAATCCTGCTTTGCCGATTGGATCATCCATTCCCCCAACTTTGTATATTACTGCATGTAAAACGGCTGGAATCCGATGATTAGAAACAACATAAACATCTAGTCCGTTACTGAGTTTAGTATATTTTATGTTGTGCTCTATGTTTAAAGCATTCGAAGAAATTGGGTAAGTAAAAAAAAGTACAGGTAGTATAAGAAAACTAAAAAACTTATGAAGCATTATTTCGACCTAATATAAAAACAATTATTTTATTCCTCATTTTGTTTAGAAATAAGCATATCGTATATATACCACTTATATAACAATGTAAACATTCCACAAACTATAGATAAATCTGCTAAATTAAAGGCTGGCCAATACCAATCATCAATATGAAAATATATGAAATCATATACAGCTCCCCAATAGATCCTATCAACTACGTTTCCGATTGCTCCACCAATCATCAGAGAAAAACCAAGGTAAGTTGACTGATCGTCAGACTTGTATATCAAATATGCAAGTATACCAATTATTAGTATTGAAAATGCTGAAAAAAAGAAACCGCCATGTGGTAAAGCGCTACACATTCCAAAACTAATACCTGAATTCCAAACTTCAACTAGTTTTATAAAACTAGCGATCTCAATTGATTCTCCTTCATCAATCAATGAGTTTATGTACAATTTGCTCGTTTGGTCAATCAATACTATAATTAATATAACAACTAAGCATAACTTTTTCATAAATTTGCCTTTAACCTATAAACTTTAAGTATATCATAATTTATCTGTTTTGTTAACTCCTCAATACTATGGAATTTTTTTTCTGACCTTATGAATTTTAAAAGTTGTATATTGACTTTATGACTATATACGTCTTCATCAAAATCGAATATGTGCATTTCTATTATAGGCTTTTTCAGATCCTTAAAAGTAGGTCTCATACCAATATTGACTACTCCATATAACCAATTTGGATTACTATCAGGAAAAGTCACTCTAGCGTAATATGTGCCAAACTTAGGTTTTATCATGCAATCTTCTATAGGAATATTTATGGTTGGAAATCCTATTTCTCTACCTCTACATGCACCTTTTGTCACAACACCAGAAACTTGATAAGGCCTGCCGAGCAATTTATTAGCAATTTCTATTTCGCCCCTTTGTACATACTCCCTTATTGAAGAAGAAGAGCAAATTTTGCCGTCAATTGTTAATGGCTCTAATTTAGTCAAAGAGTATCCATATATTTCAGAATATTTCTCTAGAGTTAATATATTACCCAATCGTTTATGACCAAAAGTGCAATTTTCTCCGACAATTATGTGTTTAGCGCCATATTTATCTATTAAAATCTCACTGATAAAGTCATCGCAGCTAACCTCAGAAAAACCTCTATTAAAATTAATAATATATAAGTAATCTATACCATAGCTGCTGATTAGTTCCTTTTTTTGTTCTTGGTCTATTAACCTAAAATTGTTTCTACCAAATAAAACAGTTGATGGGTGAGGCTCAAAAGTTAAAACTGCAGAGGGTAATCCTCTTTCTTGTGCTACCTTCTTTAGAGTAGAAATTGCAAACTCGTGTCCTAAATGAATGCCATCGAAATTTCCGAAGGTTAGTGCTATATTATTTTCTATCCCTTGCTCACAATTATAAATAATTTTCATACAATTTGATATTTTTACATGTTTCTTATATATAATAACTATATTTTAGTAAGCTACGGAGATAAATTGTGAAAAATGTTGTGATATATGTAAAGAAGGGCTGTCCATACTGCATAAGGGCAAAGGATTTACTAGATAAAAAAGGTGTGAAGTATGAAGAAATTGATGTGCTCAAAAACTCAGATCTATTTAACGACATAAAATCAAAGTATAACGTTAGAACAGTTCCACAGATTTTTATCAACGATAAGCACATTGGGGGGTGTGACAAATTGATGGATCTTGAAAAAGAAGGAAAGTTGGATGATATGCTAAATAATAATGACAATCACACTGATGTCACAACCTACACAAACAGCAATGATGAATGTGGAGAGTGTGTTATACCACATGATGATTTTATGTAACTTTTTATCTTGTTTTGTCGTGTAATACGTAAATGAAAACTAGTATGCTCACTTTAAACAATTCTTAATGAATTAAAAATACAATTCATTCAGTGAGTTTTTTTAGTGGGAAAAAATGACAAAAAATATTTCAATTATTAGCAGAAACTTAATTAGTATCGAATTAGTTAACAAACAAGATTTAGAGAATTTCATCAAGATTTTCACAGTGCTTGATAAACATATAGCAGCTAAAACACTTTTTACAGAAGAAGTGAGAATAGAGTATAAACAACACAACGGCATAGAAGTTGTTGAATTGCTAAAAGATACAGACTTTACATATCATGAGGTTGAAAATGTATTGAACCACCTGAGTAAACATGGAATGAAGGTGCCCAGCAGTGTTATAGCACACACCCTTTTTGCTGCATACAATCATGCACTTGAATTTAAGGATGTAGCATTTTCCTTTTCTGAAGGCTCTCCACAATTTAACATCAGAGTGAGTAAGAACACCTTCATAATAACTCCTATGAGTGAGGAGAATTTGGAATTGAATTCACAAAGTAGCAAGAAATTAATAGAGTCGTTACAGAGCGAAAAAAATATTTATGATTGTATAGTAGAAGAAAATACCATTAAAGTTATAGTGCATTCTGAAATACATCAAGCTATAAATTTGATTATAAAATCACTGATAAAGTCTTGCCTTTTAGCAAAAGAGGAAGAAGGAAAATTCAAAGAGAAATTGAGACAACTTGCTTTTAAGGATCAAGCTTTTGTTGAGTATTCCAGTATCAAAACCATCAGTAGGTATCCACATAATCATCCTCTGAGAAAGCATGAAAGTGTTACTAAGGATATAGAAAATATTTTATGTGATTTCATAGCAAATGAGAATAGCGAGTTCGCTATAGAGCGGTTAAATAGGCTGAGCTCAGCAGTTTCTCCGGATACTCCAAGAATCATCACTAAAACTATAGATAAACTTGTTAAGTTTCACTAAGATATACGAGAGCCAATAGATTTCTTGTATTACCTTTTGTCATCCAAGTAGCCTTGGCTACTTGGTTCTTTTTTTGGGTTCCAGCTATGTACATAGCTGTATGAACATTGTAGCCGTTATTCAAGTAGCCCGCAGAAGCGAAAAACTTACTTGACAAACTCCGCCAACTCCCTTATCATGAAACTGAAGCTATTTATTTATCTTCTCTGTACAGATTAAATGACAAAAAAACTCACGTATCTGGCGTCTCATGTTTAATTTTTTGCACTATGTGCACCTTATGTCTTTATAAAACTTCTAGGTTTTTACCTAATATAAGCTAAAATGCGCTTATAAAGCATTTAAAACATAAAAAAACGCCAACTTAAAAAATGGATAGTGAATAACTAGCTACCCTAGGGTTTCTTTTGCCTTTTTTTCTGTTTAGTAAATTTCTTAATGTTTATAATTTAGATTAGTTGCGGCTTAAAAGCAACTGAATCGCGGTTATTAAACGTTTAGAATAAAAAAACGCCATACTTGAAAGTATAATGTAAGTAATTAGCCAACCACGGGGCTTCTTTTGCCTTTTTTTTGTTTGGTAAATTTTTTAACATTTATAGCTAAACGACAACCGTCATCCCACTACTTGTTAGCGGGATCTAGAGATACCGCGAATGAATCGCGGTATGACGGTTCGCGGTGGCATGACGTAGAATTTTATACTCACCAACTCAGTATTCCAACCTGGATTGTATCTTATCGGTAAAAAAGAAGAGCTATTTTAGGAAGTTTTTATAGGACTAAAACCAAAGAAAACTTGCATATAAGTTTATCAAGATGTAAAATTGAAGTTATTTTAAAAGAATAGGTTAATTATGAATCTTGTAACAAAATCTGCTATCGATTTTACTGCTTCATCTGTTCTCTCTGACGGAGAAATTGTTGATGATTTCTGTCTGAGTAAGCGCATAAAAAATAAGTATGCTGTCCTTTTTTTCTATCCACTTGATTTTACTTTTGTTTGCCCAACTGAATTGATATCGCTCAATAATAGAATAAATGAGTTTGCAAAGCGTGGTGTTGAAGTGATAGGAATAAGTGTAGATTCAAAATTTTCACATTATAAATGGCGAAACACTCCAGTTAATGATGGTGGTATTGGAGAGATTAGCTACACTTTAGTGTCTGATATCAAAAAGTCTATATCAAGAGACTATGGGGTCTTATATGATGACTCAATTGCGCTGAGAGCAACTTTCGTTATTGATGATAAATTTATTGTACGTCATCAATCGATAAATGATTTGCCTTTAGGGCGTAATATCGATGAATTCGTTAGAATCGTTGATGCAATTAAACATAATGAAGAGCATGGTGAAGTATGTCCAGCAGGGTGGAAAAAAGGTAAGCCAGCAATGCAGGCAAGCGATGAAGGAGTAGCTGATTATCTAAACTCATACAGTGAAGAATTATAAATTTAGTACAAAAGTTCTTATTATTGGATCTGGGGCAGCGGGTTATGCTGCCGCTATATATGCAGCACGTGCAAACTTAGAGCCAATTGTAGTAACGGGAATGCAGCCTGGTGGTCAGCTTACAATTACTACAGATGTTGAAAATTATCCTGGTTTTGTTTCAATACAGGGTCCAGAACTAATGGAGCAGATGAGGTTGCATGCAGAAAAGGTTGGAGCAAAAATAATAGATGATGAGATAAAAAGCGTTGAACAACTTGAGGATTCTAATGAGTATAGATTTAGATCTTCGGGTAATATCAATGACTACTACTCGGATGCAATTATAATTGCATCCGGTGCGCAAGCAAAATGGCTTGGTCTCAAGAGTGAAAAGGAATTTCAAGGTTACGGAGTTTCGGCTTGTGCAACTTGTGATGGTGCATTTTTTAGGAATAAAGTTGTAGCCGTGATTGGTGGTGGAAATACTGCTGTTGAAGAAGCAATATTTTTAACTCGATTTGCCAAAGAAGTGATATTAATACACAGGCGTGATAAATTAAGAGCGGAAAAAGTAATGCAAGATAGACTCTTTAAAAATGATAAAATAAAAGTAATGTGGAACCATACCGTAGAGCAGATTCTTGGAGAAGAAAATCCGAAGAAAGTTACTGGTATTATAGTTAAATCAACGGAAGCTCAAGAATTGAAAGTCGATGGAGTGTTCATTGCAATTGGGCATGCACCAAATACGGGTATTTTTAAAGGCTTTGTTGAAATGGGTGAACGGGGTTACATAATTACAAAACCTGGAACAACTTTAACTAGTAAAGCAGGAGTGTTTGCTGCAGGTGATGTTCAAGATAAGGTATATCGTCAGGCAGTAGTTGCAGCAGGAACAGGATGCATGGCTGCGCTTGATGCAGAAAAGTTTTTGGAGTCGTAGTTAATTCTAGGATTTTAGATAAATTGCTTGCAATTTTCCTTTTCTTTTACATAATTATGTTAGTAAATTATTAGATGGGTTTAATATGCTTTATGGAGAGAATAGGACAAATACTAATGGTTACAGATATCAGAGAACTCTAGATGCACCGACACAAAAGTTATTTAAAGCTATTGATGATGAAAATCTAGAAGATTTTAGACAAGCTTTGGAAGGAGATGCGGATGTTAATGCGTTTGATGAGGGATATACACCACTAGTGACTATTATCATGAATGGTGATGACAGCCCTATATGCTTAAAAATGATGATGTTGCTTTTACAACATCAAAGTTTAAATATTAATGCTCAAGAAACTAAAGAACGCAATACAGCTCTACATCTAGCCTTTCGCATGGAAAATAGGAATTTTGTACAGATGTTACTTAGACATCCTGAATTAGGTCTAGGCACTGAAAATTCTTATGGAGATCGTTATGGGACACACAGAAGTTATACTCCTAAAGAATATATTGAACAAATTGGGAGAGAGCAGAGGAAAGATTTTTCGCATCTTACAATGGAAATAACAAAAGCACGAAAAGGAAAAGAATTATTAGATGCTCTTTCTAGCGGAAATATTTACCAAGCGAAAAGACTATTAAATCAAGAGCTTAACCCTAATTGCTGGAAAAGAACCTACAATGAAGAAATAGAAACACCGCTTAGCTTAATTATCGAATCGTGTTTACGAGGAATAACACAAGATAACGAAGAAGTATTGACTAAACTTTTAAAACATAAAGACCTAGATTTTAGTCAAATAAAGCCAATACAAGATATAGAGAAAAATCCATGGGTGAAGCAAATAATTGAACAAGCCATTAAAGAGCGATTAACCGGTACTATTAATAGAAAAGATCTAGATGATGTCAAAGAATTGGTAAAGGATAATTGCTTCATAAATCGTGCAATTGTTACTGCTGCATTGAGAAATGTTGATAATCCAATCGAGTCCATTAAAAATTATCTAAATGAAAAATTTCCTGCAAGTGTGGAACAACCTGTGGCAAATACGAATAATATACCAGCAGGTTTTGAGCGGGCTTTTCAAGAAGTTGTAATTGAGCTTGAAAAAATAAAAGCTCAACTTGCAGAAACAGAGCAAGAGCTGGATAGTGCAAAGCAAGAGAAATTAAGTCAGCAAGCAAGGATTAGCGCTCTTAGAGGTTGTCCGGAAACAAGTAAAAGGCTATAATATCTGAAATTTTAGTACGGGGTAAAGATGAGAAAAAAGTATCCAACAGATCTAAGCGAAAGGGAATGGGCAAGAATAGAAAAACACTTCAGAGTATCATACAAGAAAGGAGGAAGGCCGCCAAAGTATAGCAAAAGAGAAATATTAGAAGCAATTTTCTATGTATTGCGTACAGGGTGTCAATGGCGGTATTTACCAAATGATTTTCCGCTATGGAAGACTGTGTATGAGCAGTTCAGGCAATGGAAGAAGCAGGGAATTTTTGAGAAAATGAATTATGAAATTACAAAATATAGTAGAAGAAAAATAGGAAGGAATGAGCAGCCGAGTGCCTGTATAGTAGATAGTCAATCTGTAAAGACTACAGAAAAGGGGGGATCAAAGGCTATGATGGAAGTAAAAAAGTAAAGGGTAGAAAAAGGCATATAATTACAGACACTCAGGGTTTTATACTAGGTTGTTACGTAGGCGCTGCTAACGAAAATGATAGAGATGGTATTAAAATAGCATTAAACAATATGAGAACAAAATATACTAAAGTTAAAAAAATGTGGGCTGACATGGGATACCAAGGAAGAAATTTAAAGAATCACATAAAGGAAGAATATGACATAGATATTGAAATTGTTACAAGGCCTCCATGTAGATTTTGGGTGCACAAAGATACGCCACCTGAGCTACTACCAACAAGAGAACAAGGGTTTAAAGTACAGCCAAGAAGATGGGTTGTAGAAAGGACTTTTGCTTGGGTTAATAGGAATAGAAGGCTATCGAAGGAGTATGATTTACTCACAACATCCACTGAGAATTTCATATACCTAGCTATGAGTAGGGTTATGTTAAAGAGGGAATATGCTTGAATTTACTAGTTTCCGGACAACCTCTAAATTTACAACGGAAGCCGTTGCACCTACTTCTACAATAAGTAAACCTTCAACGGAGTCAACGACAGTAGCAAAAACAACTACTACTTCACAAGCGACCACGGTTGCTACAACGTCAACTAGTGTGCCGATAGTAACTTCAGGGACTGAGACAAGTACTGTAAAACCTACAGCAGCGACTGGTGCGTCGACTTCTACGATGAGTAAACCTTCAACAGAGTCAACGACTCAAACAAGTACAGTAACAGTGAAGCCAACAACAGAAGCCGTTGCACCTACTTCTACAACGAATAAACCTTCAACAGAGTCAACGACTCAAACAAGCACAGTAACAGTGGAACCAACTGCGCCAACAACAAGCTCAGAGAAAACTACACAAACAGTATTTAGTATACCAAGTACTAGAACAAAAGAGTCAACAACTCCTATATTCACCACGACTTTACTTCCTCAGTCTACTTCTTCACCACAACCTACTCAACTTGCTATAGGGTCTAATAAGGCAGGAATGATAGGGGGATCTTTGGTTGGAGCAATAGGTATTGTTGGAATTATAGGATTCATAGCATATAGATATGTTAAGGGTCGTAATGCTGCTCCTGTATTAGAACTAACTGATTTGGGTTATAGAAGGCGATCATCTTCAAGTAGCGATGAAGAAATTTTTACCACTGGTAACAGAATGCGAACTATATATCAATCTGAAACAGTGCTAAATAGTATATCAGTAGAAAGTAGTAGTCGATCAAGAAGTAGCTCATCGTCTTCAAGCGGTGGACCAGGCTCTTGACTAACTGAAGCGGAGTCTAAAAGTGAAAAAAGCTTATCTTGGGATAGTGATGATGTGCCGGAATATCACCTTTAGCTATTTGTCTAAATGTTTTTAATATGTAGACTGTTAGGAAATTGTCTTTTGCTTTTGTGATTTTCATGTTAAAGTATAATTCCTAGGTCAAATAAGTAGCTGCTGTTGTGTGATAAACATAGCAGAGGAAAGTCCGGGCTCCAAGGAAAAATAGTGACGGGTAATGCCCGCCGGAGGTAACTCCAGTTATAGGGCTACAGAAAATTACCGCCTAAAATATTTTTAGGTAAGGGTGAAAAGGTGTGGTAAGAGCACACCATGGCAATGGCAACATTGGTAGTCGAGTAACCAACACTAGGAGCAAGATTAAATAGAAGTAGATTTTATGTTTTCCTCATATCTACTCGGGTAAATCGCATGCGGTAAATGGTAACATTTACTCCAGATAAATAGCTACATAAACAGAACTCGGCTTATATTTCACCTAGGCGTTCACATGATACGTGCGATATAAGCCATGCTATATTTAAATGTGTAGGCATTTCATGCGTTGTCCTTCACTTGTTCTGCTTGATAGCCATCACTACTTTCGCCTACATTAACATTAGAATATTCATCATCATCAATATACTCTTTCAGAACATACCCTCTGCCCCAAACGGTTTCTATGTGGCTTTTTCCATCATTTGCACTTTCAAGTTTCTTACGTAATTTGCACATAAAAACATCAACTATCTTGTTATCTGAAGGTTCATCTAAGCCATTGTAAAGATGATTTAAGAACATTTCTTTTGTTAATACTGTTCCTTTACGCAGTGCTAGCAATTCTATCATAGAATACTCTTTATTAGTAAGGTGAACCGTTTTACCTTTCACCTCAACAATCCTGTGATCAAAATTGATATTTATATTACCAATCTTTATCACCGATTCAGGATGGCCTTTAGTACGACGCACTATGGCCTTAATTCGAGCTAATAACTCACTTTTATGAAATGGTTTGGTTAAGTAATCATCGGCACCATACCCGAGTCCTTTAGCTTTGTGATTGACAGCGGATATACATGAAAGTATTAAGACAGGAACTTTGATTTTTGCACTTCTTAGTCTTAGCAATATATCATATCCGTCAATATCACCAGGCAAGTGTATATCTAAAATAACTAGGTCATAGTAATCTCCGTTTGAGGAAACCATATTATTGTTATAATCTTGTGCAGAAGTAACAACGTCACAGAAATGTCCATCAGAAGTTAAGGCGTTAACCACAGTCTTTGCACTTACTTGATCATCTTCAATTAATAATATACGCATATTTTACACCCCATAAATAGTTTATAATTTTAGTAATATATATAACTAAGGAAAGTAATAAATCAAATTTTTATTAACAAATGATCAAAATTACACTTATTAATTAATAGTAAATATATTGTTCCAAAGTTATATAAATAGATCTAAAATATAATAGACATACCATGATAGTAATAATATTTTTAGTAAATATTGAATTAAAGTTACTATTATTAAAAGAATACTTCGGTTAATAAATATTTAACTATTCTATATGTCTGTGTTATATTTTTAATTTACTTATCCTACTATTTTAAAGTATAAGTAATATTTTCAGGAATATTGTGTGGCAATATCAATTTTAGGTGCTGGTGCATGGGGTACAGCAATCGCAATTTCATTAGGTAGTAAGAAAGATGTGATTTTGTGGACTCGCAATGAAACTACATTTGAATCAATCAACGGGAAAAGAGAAAGTGACAAGCTACCCGGTTGTCGAATTTCTGATAATGTGTCAGTAAAATTGGCTATTGAAGACACAATTAATGCTTCAGTAACAATCCTCGCTGTTCCCACTCAGTCTCTGAGGAAGGTATGTCAGCAATTGCATAATTGTAATCTGAAAAAAGATGTAGCAATAATTTTAGCTTGTAAGGGAATAGAAAAGTCTACATTAAAATTACCTAGTGAAATAGTAAATGAAATTTTACCTAACAATCCTATTGCTATTTTTTCAGGTCCTAGCTTTGCTGTAGAAGTTGCAAGAAAATTACCCTATTCAATGGTTCTTGCATGCCAAAATAACACATTAGGTTCAAAGCTAGTATCAGAGCTGCAACAAGAAAATGTTAAATTGGAGTTTAGTAACGACATTATAGGAGTACAGATTTGTGCAGCGTTAAAGAACGTTTTTGCTATAGCGTGTGGGATTGTTCTAGGTAGTAAACTTGGGTTTAATGCTCATGCAGCATTGATTACGAAAAGTATGAGCGAAATTAAGGCTTTATACTCAGCAAAAATTGGTGACGGTAGTGTGGATATAAATACACTACTTGGGCCAGCATGTCTGGGTGACCTAATTATGACATGCACATCCTTGAATTCAAGAAACTTATCTTTTGGGTTTAAAATAGGTAATAGTGACAATGGCTTTAATGTTCAGCAGATTTTGTCAGAAGGCAAGTCAGTGATTGAAGGTTTTAGCACTGCTGAGTCCATATTTAATTTAGCAGGAAAGCTAAAGATAAAAATGCCTATATGTGAAGCGGTCTATAGATTATTGTATGAAAGCGCCTCTATAGAGGATACTATTTCTGTTCTTATAAGTTAATTTTGTATTTGGATATATTGTGAAATTTTTATATAAATTAATATCAACGTGGTGGCTGTCTGGAACAGTAAAAAAAATGCCAGGTACTGTGGGTAGTTTGGCTTCTTTTCCGCTTGTTCCTGTAATCCTGAGCAACAAAATTTTAGGTGCAGCAATTATTTCTTTTTTATTCTTAATTGGATTATGGTCTACAGGTAATTATATAAAACATTACAAGACTTCATGTGATCCAAAAGAGGTAGTAATTGACGAAGTGGTTGGTCAATTGCTGACGATACTTTTAGTTTCGATATTGTTAAGCCAAGAGATGAATTGTTCTTCATTGTTGTTGTGCTTTTTTTCTTTTAGGTTTTTTGATATAATAAAAACGTGGCCTATAAATTTAATCGATAAAAATACCAAAGGTCCTTTAGGTATTATGCTAGATGACGTTATAGCTGCAATTTTAGCCTGTGTTCTTATAGGAGCCTTTTATTGTTTATTGTTGGTGTATGCAGGATAAAAAAATTTATTATTCAAGCTTAATTGTTCAAAATCTAAAGGATTATATACTGTACACAGCGAATTTATCTGAGTGGGAAGTACACGATGAATTTGATAACATCATATTTACAATAAATGGTACCAGGGAGTCATTATTTAATTTTGTGTTCTGTGGAGATCAATGTACCGAGCTTTCTATACAAAAAACTCTAGATTATCTCAGAACAAGAGATATAGAAGCAACATGGGTAATAAATTCACATATGAAAATAAGAGATATTTTAGAAAAGTGTGAAATAAAACACGTTAGCACACCAAAAAAAGCTTTACTTAATATGAAAAATTACTTTTTACCTGCTGATGTTATTCCAAACTTGAGGTTAAATGCTGTGAATGGTAGCAACCTCTTAGAACAGTTAGATCTACACACTTCTAAAATTTTTTATCATGGCGTTGGAATTGTCAGCACATTTTTTCGCGGATTATCAAATTATGATGATAAGAACTCAAGATTAAGATTTTTTCTTGTAACACTAAATAATGAAATTATTGGGACATGCGGTCTTTATGTTCAAGATAGCGTAGCTGGTTTTTATAGTGATGGAGTTTTACCAATTTACAGGAATCGTGGAATAGGTACCCAAATGGTTTTAGAAAGAATAAAGATAGCTAAACAGCTTGAATGCAAATATATAGTAGCACATTGTATGAAATCTTCTGTGAACCTTTATAAGAGATTGTGCTTTCAAATGTTAGGCAATCTTTACTTATATACCTCTTCAGCATAATTCTGAGCGGTTACAAATTTTTACATTTGTTTTAAAAGTGCTATGTTTTTTTTGTATGAAGTGGTTTTAATATTGATTCTAATATTATTCTTTCTCTCTTATTCTAAATTAAAAATTAGTAATAAGATTAAGAACTTACAGCATCAAAATGTTATCATAAATAATTTAATTGATACTGTGAATGATGGGTTTTATATTTGGGATGCAAAAAAACGTATAGAAAAGTTCTCTCCCAATTTACTAATTTTGCTTAATACTGTTTTTTACTCATTTAATGAGTTTGTGAATTTTTTTGAGCAATCAGAAAGCTTAATCAAAAATTTTGTTGAGGCAAAGGAAATAAATAAATCTTTTACTCTAGATTTAAAGTCAAAAGACAGTGAGGTTTATTGCATATGTTACGGTAGAAGCATAATAGATGATTCTAACAATGTGATAGGTGTGCTGTTATGGATAAGGAATGTCTCAGACTGTAAGATAAAGGCTAACGGACTTGAGTTAGAAAATAGTAAGCTTACACAGGAAGTGGAGAGCTATAAAAACGTTTTCAACTCTTTACCATTTCCAATACTAAGATATAACAAGAGTAGAAAGGTGGAGTTTTATAACTTGTTTTATGATAAATATGTAGATGGTTCTAAGAAATTTGCTATTACCGGTAGCGCTCATAGCACAAAACCAGGAAGACATGTCATAACTTATAAGAACGAACCTAAGGTTTTCGATTTTGTTAAAATTCCAATACAAGGTTCTGGTAGCATAGTAATGTATGGGAAAGATGTTAGTGATGCAGAGAAATTATATACTGAATTAAACAGTTATTTAGCTACACAGAAAAATTTGCTTGAGAGGTTACCGGTTGCTATAGTAATATATAGTAAGAATCAAAAGCTAAAATTTTATAATAATGCTTTTATAAAAACCTTTCAATTTGACCCAAAATTTTTGGCATCTTACCCAACTTATCATGAAGTTATGCTTTACCTCTGCGAATCTAAAAAGCTTTTAGAAAAAGAGGATTTTCAAACTATTAGTAATCAAAGACATGAGTTGTTCAAAAAATTATTTGAATCGTATGATGATACGATGCATTTCACGAATGGAAAAGCGTTCAGGGTATTAACAATACCCTACGCTTCGGAAGGTTTGCTGTTCTCTTACGAAGAATGCAAAAGATAATACTTAAACTCCTTCTCTCTCTACCATGAGCTGTTTTACTTTCGCTATTGCTCTTGCTGGATTAAGTCCTTTAGGACAAGTTTTTGTGCAATTCATTATTGTATGGCAACGATACAACTTGAATGGGTCGTTTAAAACATCAAGTCTTTCACCTGTCTTATTATCACGGCTGTCAGCAATCCATCTGTAAGCTTGTAATAGTATTGCTGGTCCTAAAAATTTATCACTATTCCACCAGTAGCTTGGGCAACCAGTCGAACAGCAAGCACATAATATACAGTCGGACAAGCCATCTAATTTTTTTCTATCTTCAGAAGATTGAGAGTATTCTTTATTTGGTAGGGCAGGCTTATCTGCTTGTAACCAAGGTTTAATTGATTTGTATTGCTCATAAAATTGGCTCAAATCCGAGACTAGGTCCTTTATTACATACATGTGAGGTAATGGATATATTTTTACGTCACCTTTTATATCATGTATAGATCTAGTACATGCAAGAGTATTGGTTCCGTCAATATTCATGGCACAAGATCCACATATGCCTTCTCTACAAGAACGTCTGAAAGTTAAAGTCGAATCTATTTCATCCTTTATTTTTATTAATGCATCAAGTACCATAGGGCCACAACTATCCATATCAATAAAAAATGTGTCTATTCTAGGGTTTTTCTCGTCATCAGCAGACCAACGGTAAATTTGAAATCTTCTGATGTTTTTTGCTCTAGCAGGAATAGGATAAATTTTGCCCTTTTGATTAATTTTAGAATTCTTTGGCAAAGAAAACTGAACCATATCACTTACCTTTTATTGTTTATAGCTAAAACCCTTTGTAGATAACATATTTTATTATCATCTACTATATTTTTATTAAATTCCTTTTAAATCGCACACATATTGTAGCCAAGCGAAGCTAAAATCTCTCTTTCTAGATTTTTCATTATAATTTCTTCATCTTTTTTTTGGTGATCATAACCAAGTAAATGCAGTAATCCATGCACTAACATGTGTGCAATGTGAGCAAGAATGGGTATATAATACTCATGCGATTCTCTTTTTATTGTGTCTATTGAAATTGCTATGTCTCCTAAATCGCACTCATTAGACAATTGTTCATACGGAAATGATAGTACGTTAGTTGGCTTATCCATTTCTCTAAATTTTAAATTAAGTTGATGTAGCAAGTCATCATCAGCCAGAGCTATTGATATATTTGGTTTATAGTGGTCTATTTTTAATTCTTTTAGAGAAGCATTGATGACACCTAATACAAAATTTTTAGGATTTTCTATAATGCTGCACCATTTCTTGTCAAGAATATTTACTTCTAACATGAGTGACACATCAGTAAGGGTGTCATGCAAATAGCTGACACTGGAATCCAAAAAAGAAGAGTTATAGACCCTTGTGTCATGTACACAACTGTACGAATATTGTACACTAGAAGGATGTCATCCCAGTGTCTAGACACTGGGATCCAGGAATTTCGATTAGACATCAAGTTAGTGAATATAAAAGTAGCTAATCTTATATTAAAACACAACGGCTTTAATGTGGTTGCATTAAGGCTGGATTCCAGTGTCAAGCACTGGAATGACACCTTTGTGTTTGATGCAAAATCGGCTATAACGTTTAATGCACTGCCTTCGAGACAAATATTCATACAGCTGTGCGTTGTGTGCTGAGATGACATCATTTAGGAACTGAAATGACAGGTATTACACATCACTCATCCTTATTATTTCATTCCATTCAATTTCCGAAACTGGGGCAATTGATAAACGTGGTTGTTTTAATATAGTCATATTTTTCAAAAGTGGGTTTTGTTTTATATTATTTAACGTTACTTGGTTATTTAAAGGTTTCAAAAACTTTACATTCACTAATCCGAACTTGGGATCATTAACATGATAATACTCTTTAAATACTTCAACGATTCCAAGTATTGCTTTCTCTTTACCTGTATGATAAAAAAACGCAAGATCGCTTGCTTTCATAATTTTCATGTAATTTTGAGCTTGATAATTGCGCACACCATCCCACTCAACCACCTGATCCTTTTCCATTTTTTGCCATGAGTATTCACTTGGCTCTGACTTGAGTAGCCAAAATTGCATTATTTTTTTCTTCTTAAGTAAGCTGGTATATCATAGATATTGCTGCCCCACTTAGCTCCTTGGCTTACCTGTTCAGCTGGTTTTGTTTCCAGTGTTTTGTCTTGCGTACTTTCACTTTGACTATATGGCCACTTAAATTTCTCTTTCTCTGAGTCTTCGCTCTGACTTATAGGTGAAGTTTCTGATTTATTATTGCGACCATCAATGCCAGTTGCAAGAACAGAAACTCTAACTCTTCCCTCCATCGCTTGATCAAAAGTAGCACCAAATATTATATTTGCATTTTCATCTACTTCTTCACGCACTCTATTGGCTGCAGCATCAACTTCAAACAGAGTCATATCTCCGCCACCAGTAATGTTAATTAATATTCCTTGCGCACCTTTCATTGATACATTATCAAGCAATGGATTAGATATTGCAGCCTCTGCAGCGCTAATTGCTCTATCTTCTCCTTCTGCCTCTCCGGTGCCGATCATCGCTTTGCCCATCTCGCTCATTACTGTTTCTATATCAGCGAAGTCAAGATTGATAAGCCCTGGCATGACCATCAAGTCAGTTACTCCTCTGATGCCAATGTGCAGAACATTATCAGCAAGTTTAAATGCATCAGAAAATGTAGTTTTTTCATTTGCAATTCTAAATAAATTCTGATTTGGAATGACAATAAGTGTATCCACGTATTTTTGCAGTTCTTCAAGTCCAAGCTCTGCAATGCGCATACGGCGCACACCTTCAAAACCGAACGGTTTAGTTACAACTCCAACAGTCAATATCTTTTTTTCTTTTGGCGCTCTATCCTTAACTGCGGCTCTTGCTTCTCTGGCTGCTTTTGCAATTACCGGTGCTGCACCGGTTCCAGTACCACCGCCCATTCCTGCTGTGATGAAAAGCATATGACTATCTTTTATATGCTCCATAATCTCATCAATTGACTCTTCTGCTGCACCTTTGCCAACATCAGGCAAAGCACCAGCACCAAGCCCCTTAGTTAAATTAATGCCAAGCTGAATTTTTTTATCACATAACGACTTTTCTAGTGCTTGAGCATCGGTATTTGCGACAACAAAATTCACTCCTTGCAAATTAGATTGGATCATGTTATTCACAGCATTTCCACCAGCACCACCCACTCCCACAACGGTAATCCTTGGGTGTAATATAGGCAACTCCGGCAGACTAAGATCAATAGACATTTAAATTACTCAAATTTAGCGAATTCACTTGATAATAAGTTACCGCTTTTTTAATAATATGCAAATACTTTTCACTTCTATAGGCGTAAACAGTAAACGGGATTTACTTATTCTTAACATTTATACTAATAAGTGCCGTTAATTATAATAACTAGATTCTTAAATGACATCACTTAACCGATGCAAAAAATAGAAAATGTTTATAAAAAGGGACAGAAACCTATCCCTTTTTATTTTGTTGAAGATTATTGTACTTCCGGACTTTTCCCTTTCGATGCTTCAACTGCAACATCTTTTAATTTTGAGGCAACTTGATATGTTCCACAAACAGCAGCAACTGCAGCAATTGCCATTATGGCACCCGCAACTATCTGACCAGCAACACCTGTTCCGATAAATCCAGGTAATGAAGCAGCTATTGCTTGATTTGTTCCAACAAAGTAACTGGCAGTCTTAGCAAGAAACCCAGAAGCTTCTGCTGCACTAACAAAGCCTGCTTTCATATGCATCGCTGTAAAGACAACACTTGCAACTGCAAGCGGAAATAATGCTGTTCTCCCTTTATTATGCATAGCGTACTGACCAGCTCCACCAGCAGCACCAGGAATTCCCCAGTATTTTTCAGCTTGTATATATCCTTCTGAAATAGCATGAAAAATGCCATCCCCTTTTCCATACTTATAATTTGTTAATGCCATAACTCTACTCCTTAAATAGAATGTTAAAATTTCATTAAGGAAGCATATAGTAAAAAAAATTGCCTGTCAAGTAAACTAATTTTTTAATATACCTTTATTCTGTAATTGAGCGCTTCAGCAATGTGTGCTCTTTTTACTTCTTCACTTTTTGCAAGATCTGCAATAGTTCTTGCAACTTTTAATACGCGTGTGTAGCCTCGATTGGAAATGTAATTTTCTTTCAGTACGTATTTTAGCAATTCTAACCCTGCCTGATCTGGTTCAGTAAATTTATTAAATGCTTCACCGCTTACTTCTGAATTGCAACGAATATTTAATTCACTATAGCGCTCAGTTTGAACTTTTCTTGCTGCTATCACTCTTTCTCTTATGATTTTAGTACTTTCTCCCTCCACAGAGATTTCAGGAGAGAGTATGCTAACGTTTGGCATTTCAATGCATATGTCTATTCTATCAAGCAATGGGCCTGATATTTTGTTTTTGTAATCTGTGCCACACTTTGGAGCTTTGTTGCACGATCTGCTTGCATCACCTAAATAACCGCACCTGCAAGGGTTCATTGCAGCAATCAGTTGAAAATTTGCAGGGTAGGTTATGTGAGCATTTGCCCTTGCAACGGTAACTTTTCTATCTTCAGAGGTTGTCCGGAAACAAGTAAAAGGCTATAATATCTGAAATTTTAGTACGGGGTAAAGATGAGAAAAAAGTATCCAACAGATCTAAGCGAAAGGGAATGGGCAAGAATAGAAAAACACTTCAGAGTATCATACAAGAAAGGAGGAAGGCCGCCAAAGTATAGCAAAAGAGAAATATTAGAAGCAATTTTCTATGTATTGCGTACAGGGTGTCAATGGCGGTATTTACCAAATGATTTTCCGCTATGGAAGACTGTGTATGAGCAGTTCAGGCAATGGAAGAAGCAGGGAATTTTTGAGAAAATGAATTATGAAATTACAAAATATAGTAGAAGAAAAATAGGAAGGAATGAGCAGCCGAGTGCCTGTATAGTAGATAGTCAATCTGTAAAGACTACAGAAAAGGGGGGATCAAAGGCTATGATGGAAGTAAAAAAGTAAAGGGTAGAAAAAGGCATATAATTACAGACACTCAGGGTTTTATACTAGGTTGTTACGTAGGCGCTGCTAACGAAAATGATAGAGATGGTATTAAAATAGCATTAAACAATATGAGAACAAAATATACTAAAGTTAAAAAAATGTGGGCTGACATGGGATACCAAGGAAGAAATTTAAAGAATCACATAAAGGAAGAATATGACATAGATATTGAAATTGTTACAAGGCCTCCATGTAGATTTTGGGTGCACAAAGATACGCCACCTGAGCTACTACCAACAAGAGAACAAGGGTTTAAAGTACAGCCAAGAAGATGGGTTGTAGAAAGGACTTTTGCTTGGGTTAATAGGAATAGAAGGCTATCGAAGGAGTATGATTTACTCACAACATCCACTGAGAATTTCATATACCTAGCTATGAGTAGGGTTATGTTAAAGAGGGAATATGCTTGAATTTACTTGTTTCCGGACAACCTCTAAGCACTATTACTTTAACACCTAGAGATATTACAAATTGGAAAGTAAAATTTAATGAGCGTAATCAATATGGCTCGGTTATTGCTTACTGGTATGATTATGAAAAAGCAGAGACAATAACGGAAAAAGTAGGTGATCAAGAACCAAGCTATATTTTGCGAGATATTTATGCAAGTAGTGATTTGGCACAAAGTGCAGCATCTGCGAAGTTGAATCAGCTGATGAGTAATGCAGCAACACTCAATGTCACAATGCCAGGAAATCCTGAATTATTTGCTGAAGCAAAGATTAATCTTTCTGGATTTCGCAAAGGAGTTTATGGTAAATGGATAATAAATAGGGCTGAGCATGTAATTGATAACCTTGGCTATCGTACTATATTAACAGCAGTTATGGGAAAATAAATTGATAATTTCCTCATAAATATCTTTTTTTTCTTTATTATTGTTTAATTCCTCTACAGCAAGATCTAAAGGAGTTTTTTATCTTTGTTTTTAGCAAGAGGATTTGCTCCATTTTTCAGTAGAAATTTAACAATTTCCAAGCGTCCTTCCTGTGCAGCATAGTGCAAAGCTGTCCAGCCAAAAGCATCAGTAGTGTTTACATTAATGCCTTCTTCAATTAGAAATTTTACAACTTCCAAACAGCCTCCGCTTGTAGCATAGTGTAATGATGTTGCACCAAAATGATGAGTAGCATTGATATCTACTACATTTTTTATTAAGGATCTTACAGTATCTAAATTACATTTTTCAGCTGCAGTAGATAATGTTTCCAGATCATTGCCACTTGCCTTACTTTTTATTGGCACATCTTTTGATAATTGGTCTGTACTAAAGTGCTGATACAGAACAATAACGCATATCATCGGTATTATTGAACTTGTTAACAATTTCCAAAAAAGGCTAGATTTCATGTTGATTATATTATTTACATCGCTTGTTTAGTGCAACTAATTAACTTTATTTTAGAAAAGATTTTTTGGACGTATTTTTGATGAATCTTGTATATGTATATATACAACTTTTCCTTTAAAAAAGATGACAAACACAGGAAAGATTCCTATGGCAGTAATTGCTACTATGGTGATACAAACAATAGCATTGATCTGGTGGCTAGCTAAGCTCGACTTAAGAGTGCATATGCATGATAAATTTATAGAGCAAAATCAAAGGACTACAGAAATCATCTATCGCCTTGAAGAAAGAGTTAAAAATCTTGCTGAAGAAGTTAATGAACTTGAGCAGAAACACAAATAAAAAAGTGGCAAAGTATATTTTATCCGTTGATGGAGGTGGAATTAGAGGAATCATTCCTGCCATTATTCTAGCAGAAATTGAATCTAGAACAAGAAAGCCAATTTCCCAGATTTTTGACTTAATGGCAGGAACCTCAACCGGTGGGATTATTGTTGCTGGACTTTGTAAAAGCAATAAACCTCAATACTCTGCCAATGATTTAGTTGGACTTTACCAAGAGTATGGAGCTTATATCTTTCAATCATCATTTTGGAGAAAATCAATTGCTTCTTGGCTGAGTGGTTCTCAGTACTCGTATAGAAATATGGAATTTATTCTCAACAAATACTTTGGTGAAAGTACTATGGCCGATGTTGCAAGTAATCTACTGCTCACCAGTTATGACATTCACAATAGTTGTGAATTTTTCTTCAAAAGTTGGAAAGAAAAAAACATTAAGTTGAAAGATGCACTCAGAGCTACAACAGCTGCTCCAACGTACTTCACACCAAAACGTCTGAAAATTAGCCAAACAGAGAGAGTGTTGATAGATGGCGGAGTGTTTGCTAATAATCCAGCAGCTTGTGCATATGCAAGTGGCAAGAGATTATTTCCAAATGATGAGATTATACTGCTATCAATAGGCACTGGTGGAACAGATAGAAGTATAAAGTATGCTAACTCAAGGAAATTTGGCAAAATAGGGTGGATCAAGCCACTACTGAATGTGATGTTCGCTTCTGGATTGGATTGCGTTGATTATCAACTAGAACAAGTAATAGATGATAAATACATAAGAATACAATCGCAATTGAAAGTAGCATCGACTGAGATGGACAATATTACACTCAAAAATATCAAATTTCTTCAGCAAGAGGCAAGTAAAATGATAGAGGATAACCAGAAAGTGATAGACAAATTCTGCAAGCAAAATCGAAAACTATAACTGAGCTAGAAAAACAAAATAAGCGAGTTTCTAGTATCTACTTTAATAAATTTACTAAAATATTTTTTTAATATTATATATTGAATACAGAAGCACAAGAATTTCATCCAGTAATGCAGATAATTAATTATGTAATCACCTTTGTTGGTATTTTAATATATTGTGTAGAAATCAGTAAACTAATGTTGCTTTTAATTCAGGTTAAGTTTTGGAAGCATGATTTTCAAGTTCCTCAATAGATAAATCTGTTATTTTAGAAATAGCATTAACAGAAACGTCCAACATAAGTAGATTATTTGCAACCTTTATTGACTCTGCTTTGTAAATCAGGAATGTTGCACCAAATGTTGACATTAAACTTTATGATATGAGGTATCTTTGATGTTTTTACGCTACTAAATTCATGATATCCATCTCTTGGCGATTTAAGCCTATTTTTAGAGTATTTATAAAAAGACGATAAGACCCCTTCTACATCTAAAGCCTAAAATGCAATTCTCAGATGATCTCTGACAGACGTTTTTTTCATCAACACATTCAAAACAATAAAAAGATTGAATATTTCTTCACAATTGTGTATAATTATTAATGCTTTGGTGCACGTAACGATTATACTTTAAAAAGAATGTTGGCTACTGAGAAGAATGAAGACATCTTCATCAGAAAAAAAAGGGGCAAAAACAGAGAAAATTGATGTAACTACTTAAGGCAGGTGTCTCTATTGCAGCTGAGACATCTGATCACTCATGATCAAATAAAAAAGTTATAAGCACACAGATTGGATCACAGTATCTTTTTTAAGAAGAAGATTTATCTTGCTTAAAAACTTGTAGATACTATATTTTACATAAATTCTTCATGCGAGGCCTTTATGTTTACTAATAGAATATCTAATAATCTGGATCAGCTGCAATTTTTTGTAGAGTTTTTAAATGAAAACTATGAAACTCAGAAACATCTTAGTCTTACGCCGCTACATTTAGCAGCAGGAAATGGTCAGTTGGATTTAGTCAACACTTTATTAGGAGAGGGTTTAGATATTAACTCAGAGATTAAGTACGATGCCTTTACGCCACTGTATTTTTCAATTGCAAAAAATCGCTTAGAGATGGTTAACTTTCTTATTACTCATGGAGCAGATGTAAACCATAAGACCATTCTAGGCTTTACACCTTTAAGTTTTGCATCCCAGCAAGGATATTTAGATATAGTCAACACCTTGATTGCAAATGGAGCAGATCTTAGATGTATGGTCCCAGAGTGTGATGGTGTGGATTTAGTATAAATAATTCTGGAGACTGTGTCCACTGATAACATATAAATTCATAAGGAGTAAGACCCTTAAGAGTTTTGAGTCTCTTTGCATAATTATAAGCCATAACAAAGTTATAAAGGTGTTCTTTAAGTTGCTGGTGCGATTGATAGTAATACTTCTTAACTGTAGCATCCTTTAAAGTTTTATTCATACGCTCGACTTGCCCATTCGTCCAAGGATGGCTAACTTTTGTCAAACGATGTTCAATAACATTCTCTTCGCAAACTCTATCAAATATATGTTGGAAAGCATACTTATGACGCTTCTGGTTTGTAAATTGTATACCGTTATCTGTCAAAATAGTATGGATTTTATACGGTAAAATTCTAATCAAATTACGTAAGAACTCAGCAGCTATGGGTTTTGTAGCACTGTTACACAACTCAACATAGGTAAATTTGGATGTCCTATCAATAGCAACAAACAAATGTAATTTGCCCTCCTCAGTTCTAACTTCAGCAATATCAATATGAAAGTAACCGATAGGATATTGTTTGAATTTCTTTTTTGACTTAACTTCTCCATCAACAGTTGGTAATCTGCTAATGTTGTGTCTTTGTAAACAACGATGCAAGCTAGAGCGAGTCAAATGCGGAATTGTAGACTGCAGAGCGTAAAGGCAATCATCTAGTGGCAGTAGTGTATACTTGCGAAATGTAACTATTATAGCTTCCTCTTCTAGCGTTAAAACAGTTGATCTTGGATGCTTTGGACCCATATCAGCATCTTTCGTAAATGAACGTTTTCTCCACTTAATAATAGTTTTTGGATTAAGGTTATAATGCTTGGAGAGTTTTGCTATGCTCTCTTTTCTATTTTGTATTGCTCTACGAATCGTCTGTGTTGTTTTGGCGCACCCATGTAATATCTGTCCCATAATGACTCCTTAAATGATGATGATAGTATACCATCACTCTCTGGGACCATACATATACCAATTGCTCTACCACTGTTAATAGATACTGACCATGTAAAATTAAGCTATTTTTTTGCCTGCTTTTCTTTTTTTTATGGAGTATCAAAATTTGTTAATGGAATAATCATGGACTCCAAAAATAATCCATTATTTATGTTTGGGCTATGCAATATTGCAACTGGATTATTAACCATTGGTATAACTTTATCATATAATAATCTAACTTTATTACTGTTAACATTAATATTATTAGCTTGGACACAAGGGTTAGGTTGGCCAGCTATTACCAAGTTTATGGTTACAAACTCTAGCATCTCTTCAATTGCATCATCATGGGGAGTTATGAGCGCATCTCAGCAACTTGGTTCTTGTATTACTTTAATTGTATTACCAAGTATAATTAAAATATATGATGCAAAAAGTGCATTTTTGTACTCTGGTTTCTTATGCTTACTTTTTGGAATTTATATAATATTAAAGGCATATTACAAAGAAAGTGCCAACTTTACTACCTATTATAAGGTGCAGAAATCTCAAATAGGTATCAAGGTAACAAGTTCCATATGGTTTCTATGTTGTGCTACTTTTTGTGCTTATATTATAAAAATGGGAATCTTCTTTTGGTTTCCTATAATTTTAAAGAATAAATTACAAATTTCTCTTGTACAATCCTCACTAATAACAGGCGTATATGATTTAGGTGGAATCCTTGGAACTTTAATAACAGGAAGAATTAGTGATATGTACTTCTTTCAAAATAGAAGCTTGCTGGCATCACTTTATATGTTGGGTATAGCACTCACTTTTATTGCAATGAACTTTGGTCAAAACATAATTCTTATGAACCTTGGTGCAATCTTATCAGGATTCTTTATATTTGGAGTGCAAGTACTGACAGGTGTTATAGCTGTAGAAATTGCTCCACAAAATAATGTATGTGCAATTGTAAGCTTAACAGGATTATTTGGGTATATTGCAAGTTCAATATTTTCATGCGTGCTCTTAGGAGTACTTGTTAGTATCCGTTCAGGAGAGTGGTTTAAGAAACAATAGATAGGAGATTTTGGAAAGGATTGAGACCCCTTTGTTTCCAAGTTAAGTATAATGAAATTATCCGCTCAAGGAATGTATTTCCCCGCTTTGATTGTGTAAAATATGAGTTTTTGCGATAAACGACATAATGCCGAATTTGCCGTTCAGCGTGGTTATTTGTCAGCGGAATATTTTCTGGGTCATCTAAAAATTTCCACATCATTCTTTCAGATCTCAGAACATTTTTTGCAACTCGAGAGGCTCCAATTGCTTCAGGTAAACGAGATATCTCCTTCAAGTAATACTTTGTACGTTTTCTTAATTTTCTGGCACGTCTGACAAACCTCAAAACATCTATCTCACTTTTTAGTAAAGCTTTTTTTAGTGCAAATAATTCAGTGGCCACGTTTCTCAAGTAACAACCCAGAACTTTAACTTCAATATTCCAACTATGTGCTAATCTTTCAAAATCTCTTGATAAATGTGCCCAACAGATTTGCCTGTTTTTATCGGCAAAATAATTGTATGCTGCATACCTGTCAGTTATTACCAAGCTATTGCGATTGCAGAATTTACTATTTTGTAAAACTTTCATTCCTCTTGACTCTGTAAATTTTACAAAACTTGCCGTATTGCTTGCAAACATCCAACACCAAGCGAGTTTACCTTTGTTATAATGGCTCGTTTCATCAATATGTAGAACTTTACTCCTACTTATCTCTTGTTCGATCTGCTCATACATTTTTTTGCATTTTGAAGCAACTCTATGTTCACTATTTGATATGCTACCGACGCTTATGTTCAAATTGAAGATATCATTTACGACACTCGCTATTTCGCGTTTTGAATTTTTGTAGAATCCGCTGAACGCTGCAATTATTGACTTAACCCTTGGACCAAATGTATCTGGCGTAACACCTTCTGGTAACTTGCTACTTCTTCTCTTTCCGCATCTCCGACAACGGCCATGTTCTAACTGATATTCCACTACATAAGGCTTGATTTCTGGAAGATCAACTTTCTGATGAATATATGGTTTTTCACGTATTGCAATTTCTCCTCCGCATTCGCAAGTATTAGGCAACTCTATCTTTACTACTTTATCTGCATCCATGTTGGCGCGAAAACTTCCTTTATGACCAACCTGACCGCCAATATTCCTTTCGCTTTTCGGCTTATTCTTTTTTATTTTATACAACTCTTTGGAACTTGGTATTGATGAATTTTTTGAGCTTAAACCGAGTCTTTCTCTTAACTCAGCATTTTCTATCTTTAAAGCCTTATTTTCTGCTTTTAAACTTTCATTCTCTTTTTCCAATCTTTCTATTTTTGCTTCTAACCTTTCTATTTTTTGCTGTAAATTTTTGCAAAGTTCTAAAAGGTTTACCATATTATTTCACTTTTGCTCTATGATTATCTTTTTAGATCACCTTGTCTACCTTATTCTGCCACTCCGCTGAACGGATACACTTGTTAAGCACTGTGGTAACAGTATTATGTTTTCATTTTTTTCCATTTGCTCTGTTGTTGCACTCGTTTGCTTTTCCATACTATCAAGCAAAGATCTAAAAAAACTAAGTAAAGCGGTGTAAAAAAAATTTCTCAACAGTTAAACTTTGTAGATAGATTTTTTACCCAAGGAATAAACATGGTAACCATATCTTAGTAATAGCTCGCTATCTAATAAATTACGGAAATCAAAAACATTAGGTGCAGCCATAATACTCTTTAAACTTGCAAAATCTTGATTTTTAAATTCTTTCCACTCCGTTAACAATAACAAGGCTTCCGCGTCCCTTGCAGCCCCTATAGCATTGTCCGCGTATTCTATATCCTTTAGAACTTGCCTAGCATTATCCATCCCCATTGGGTCATATGCAGTAATTTTAGCCTTGTTATTCACTAACAATTGTGCAATATCTATAGCTGGGCTATTTCTTACATCATCAGTACCAGACTTAAAAGTTAGCCCCCATATTGCTATTTTTTTATTTTGGACTCCATTTAATACATATTCTACCTTTTTAGCAATGTTTGTTATATGATTATAGTTAGATTCCTTAACTGAATTTAAAATTTGTAGCTTGACATTGTGATCTTCAGCAAGCCTTATTAAAGCTGACAAATCTTTAGGAAAACATGATCCTCCAAATCCTGGACCAGCTTTGAGAGATTCCTTACCTATTCTATGGTCCATTCCCATACTGTTAGCTAAAAGGCCAATGTCTGCTCCTAATAGCTCACATAAACCTGCCATCTCATTGATAAAAGCAACCTTTGTTGCTAGAAAAGCATTAGAAGCATATTTAATCATTTCAGCAGTAACTGTATCAGTGACTATTAACGGAATATTCTTATCTATAAATGATTTATATATAACTTCTAGTTTTGCCCTAGCTAGCTTAGTTTTTACTCCTATTATTATCCTATCTGGGTATAAAAAATCTGATACTGCAGAGTCTTGCTTGAGAAACTCTGGATTAACCCCCAAATCAAAGTTATAGCCCTTATTAGATAAATAATTATATATATTTTCTGCAGTACCAGGAGGAACAGTTGACTTTATCACTATTAAGCAATCTTGATTAACTCTCTCAGAAACTTCACTTACTGCATTATATACATTCTTTAAATTTGCATTTCCTAGGGAGTCTGATGGAGTATCTACAGTTATAAATACTACTTCTGTATTGGGATTTATTTGAAAATACGAATCGAAAAATCTTATCCTTTGTGACTTTATATTATTCTCTAAATAATCTGCTAATCCAGGTTCATATAAGGGAATTTTCCCTGATTTCAAAAGTTCAATTTTCTTAGTATTTATGTCAATGCAATCAACTTTATGGCCCTGTTCTGATAACATTGTACCAGATACTAAGCCTACATACCCTACTCCTATAATAGTTATGTGCATTTTATTATCACCTTAAAAATATAGCTTAGCATCTAAAATAAATACCATTAACAATTATAAACTTTTGTTGTTACATTATTTTTCTTAATTGCCTTACCTTCCGAATAAGCTATAAATAAGGTTGATGGTATTAATATCAAAGTACCATATAAAGCACTTTTATCAGGTAATTCATTAAATATAACGTATGTTACTATTGCAGAAATTATTAGCTCTATGTATCTATAAGGTGCAAGTGCAGTAGCATCAGTAAGAGTAAAAGCTTTTAACATAAAGAGCAAAATTAGATTTGAATTAATTCCCAAAATCAGCAGTAATACTAATTCCAACAAGGAAGGCATATGCCAATAAAATAACAAAGGTGGAGTAGAAAAAATAGTTGTCGTTAGAGCTGAATAAAATAACATACTTATTACTGACTCTTTTATTACAAGTTTCTTATTAAGTATATCTAATATAGCAAAGATCAATGCAGATACAATAAAAATAAGAATTTTAGGATTAAAATCTTCACTATGAGCTTTGGTAGTAATAGCAATACCAACAAAGCCAATAACAGTTACTATCCATCTTTGCCAAATTATATTTTCGTTTAGCAAAGGGATTGCAAGAAGTATAACAAATAATGGTATAGAAAAACTTATAATCGTTGCAGTTACTATGGGGAAAACAGTCAACCCGTAAGTCCATAAGGTCATTCCACAAAACAACAATCCACCCCTGGTTATTTGAGTAGATATTTGACTTGTTTTAAAAGTTTCTATTCCATAGTAAAACATAAAAGGTACAAGGGTAATAGTGGTAAACAGAAAGCGGAAAAAAATTATTTCAAAACTCTGAAGATGTAAACTTAGATATTTTGATATAGTATCATTAGCTACACTACTAAGTAAGCTAAGTATAAACCAGATAACCCCAAACAAATAAGCTCTCAATCTGTAATCCATAAAGCTTCTGATTTAATAGATACGATGTACTCATATAATTTTACTACAAAACTAATAATATAAAAGTTTTCTGATGTACGTCCCCAGAATGTGATCGTAAGGGTTCATTATAAATAATTCGGGAAATTTCGTCTCTTTAGACATATTAAGAGCTATGTAACGAACGTTTATATTTGTGAGTAATAGTAAGGCTCAAGGTAAGGAAAATGCTAGTGAGGTAAAGTAGAATAACGTTAATTTGATAATTTAAGCTCATTCCCTCTTGCTACATCTCTCTTTAATATCTCCTCTTTTGCAGCAGGTCTATAATTACTGCTTAAATTTAGGTGCACACTAATTTTTCGATTTATATATTATTCTAATGCTTGTATAATACCTTCATTGAATATTTGATTTTGAGGTAATTAGATGCCAAAAAGTAAAACTAAACGTGGAACGGAAGATTTGAAGGGTAATGCAGGCCCAAGCAAAAGATCTCGTCTCAGTTCTGATCCTAAAAAAAATAAAGAGATTATCCCTAGCAAAGTAATAAGTAAGCTGAAGGATGTTGTTAAAGGTGATAGAACTTCAGCTATTGAGGAATGGGTCAAGGCTCACCCTGTAACAGTAGAGGGTCTAACCGTTGAGCAATCGGACCTCTTATGTAATGCGTTTCGTGATGAATCTTGTTGGTCAGGTGCGACACTAGATGTTGCTAAATTGGTAGGAGAATTAGCTAAATCAGGTGTGTTGAATCCATTTGCTATATATAAAATAGCATGTATTGAGTGTGTAGAGAGTGAAATTAAGCAATTATTTGACAAGGCGTTAGAGTCTTTTAGATCTGACTTATCTCATAAAGGTGCATGTGAGGAAGATAGGAATTTAGCTTGCAGTGATAAGCTTGCAAGAGTTGAATTGTTAAGTTCCATGGGAAGACGTGATCCTGTTTTCAATTTCTGGATTGATCAAGAATCAGGTAACCTTAGAGAAAATATAGAAGCAGAAGATGGATTTAATAAGGCTGTAGATTTCAAGTGGAGTAAGGGAGTGGAACACTTCTATAATCGTCTGTGTTCTGAAGAAAAATTAGTGAAAGAAGAGAGAGAAAAATTGCTAGTTTCTGCTATTGCAAAATTATCTCCATTGCAATCTAGCTATAAACTTGCTTCTACCTTAAGTTCCCTTCTAGGTAAAGTCATAAGCGCAAAAGTAGATCATAAGTCACTACTTGGGCTACCGAATAAGAAAGATAGGGGTGTGATCTATCGTCCTCTTAGTTACTTAGTAGAGCACGGTTTTCTTTGCACAACTAAGTATGTTATCCAGTACTTGAGCGAGGGATGTTCAAGATCTGAAGTAGAGAAAATGCTTTCACCTAGAGGATATGCACATCTTCTCTCATCGCTTTCATTTGTTGTAGTTTCTAAAGATTATGACTTGGATAACAGGAATGAAGCAAGGTCAGCTATTAGCAGTCTTTGGGAATCTAGTGTATTTAACCAAAATAAAATAAATGTTGTCGATCCTTTTAAAGATAGGATTGCTTTTGTTGCAATGGAAAATGCAATTTCAAATTTGATTGTAGATCAGGAGAACAGCAAGGATACTCAAAGTGCTGGCGATGGTGAAAAAGTTGATTTGGTCTTGAGTATTTTAAAGTTTGCTAAAGATTGTTGTTCAGACAAAAGCTTTAAATCATTAAAAGAGAGGATAGCAAATAGTTTAGATAAAACAAGGAATTCTAAGATGATAGATGCAACTAGCTCCTGCAATTTAATAGAAGAGTTGTGTAAGTCAGCGAGAAATTTGAATTTATTCTCTGCTAGCACTGAAGGTCCTCAATCTACGTTAGTGGGTACTAATGTTAGTATTTCGCCTGCTGCAGTTGTTAACAAATAGGAGTATTTATGCATGGTAATAATGAAGATCGTGAATTAGTTAGGGCTTTATTAAGTGGAGGTTGTGATGAGTTTAGTAGACAATTTGTAGGTTTTTTAAACAACTGTCCATCTTTTTTGCATTCGGCTAATAAGCCTGGCTTTTTTCCTACATTCTTTTTTGGTATGTTTTCTACTGCACATGATGCAGGTATATTAGTTGAAGATGAAAGAGTCTATTTTCGTTTTGACAATTATGGAAATCTAAAAGTTGCTGTTCTCACTAATAAAGAAAATAGAAGAATAGTCAGGTGTTATACTGTTGCTGATAATGAGAACAGCCCTGGGTCAAGGTTTAGTGCAGAAGAGAAGCAGCAGGTAGAAGAGAATCTTCCACAAGAATTACAGGAAGATAAGGATCTGGATTGGGAAGAGTATAAAATATTTCGGTTTGGAGAAGAATGTAGGTTTATTCATGAAATAGATAGATTTCCTCAACGTGATGAACCTGGAGCTCCAATTTTTCATGAAATTAACCCAATCAGAGAACAAGGTGAATTGTTAGACCTGATGAGTGAGTTGGCAAATGATGATACAGGAGAAGTGCGTACTAATGTTAAAAGAATTTTGGAATATGTTATTGATATCCATGATGAACATGAAGATAGCTTAGTGTTTCGTGCAGAGTCTGATTACCACGGTTTTCTGTGTGGGTTTTTAGTAAATTTTAGATACCGAGCTGTGGCTGATTTCTACCCAGAGCTACTTATAGGAAAAGGTTATGCAGATGTTGTTTTGCTTGTTCGTGGTGTTGATCAGACAAATGATTCGGTTCCAATTATAATTGAGTTGAAGGTTGGTGATGAGGAAGGATTAGAGCAAGCTAAAGATTATGCTAAAAGTTGTTCTGTTTCGTCTTTGCCTATTCATACCTCATCACCAAGTGCTGTTTGTGTAGCGTTAAATTTTCAATTACGTGGAGGTGCTGGTCTCCGAACTTCTGTGCAGGCCTTTTCAGAAGGTGGTCTTTCCTTAATACCGGGTTTACTACATCCTCATGGAAATGGAGTTAGGGGAAATGTAAAACGTTTTTTACAACCCATAGCATCAGAGTTCACTCAATCGCCTCATTGTAACACTTTTTCCTGTACGTCATCGTTTGTTTTTGGAAATGTTTTATCTACAAGGAGGGACTTAGAAACAAATGATGGGCGGGAGGTAAGGGTTACCAAGTATCTATTTAACCACTCTCAGGGAGAGAAAATGAAACGTACAGGTGGTAGGGGAGATGCAGCAGATATTGTAAGCCATGCGTTAACTTTAGCTCTATTTTTATCAAATATTGGTTTTGTTGTGCTTCACATTTTTCGTCGTTTAAAGTGGCAGACTTTACCAGACAAAGCATTGAACCTGTCGTTACTGCCTCAAGCCACAGATGATGCTAAGGTGCGTCAAGTACTTTGTGAAGTAGATGTCCAGGGTCATCTGGAAGTGGCTTCTGCAAAGAAATTCGAATCACTACGTGCTTACTCACGTTCTCATAGTGAAGGTTATTTCGAGGGAAGGTTTTCAGAACAAATGGGTAATGTTAGGAATTTACATCAACTTGCAGATCAGTTGATGAGTGCTGAGCCTAATTTTGGTAATGATGGTAATGTTAATGGTGAGTACAGGGCTAGGTATGAAGTTTTATTTAATGAGATTTCTCGTCTGTTGTCTCCGTTATTAAATGGAAACCGTCTACTCGTGAACAATGAAGCTAAATTTCAGGCTTTGTTGCGTGGGATATTTCAAAGTTGCGATAATCCTGCCAAGGTAATTATTGAGTTCCAGCTACAGAGAGGAAGGAAAATAGACCTAGTATTATCAAAATCTGCGGAAAATGATGATACTCATCCAATTGGAATAGAGTTGAAGTATGCTAACACCGCAGAACAAGTTGAACGAAAAAGGGTGGAGGCAAATCGACAGTTAAGTGAATACGAATTTTGTGGAGGATGCAAGCGTATTACTGGGGGAGATGCGATGGTTTTGTTATACGCTATATTAAATGCTGTAGGACAAGAGCAGGATCTGATATTGATTGGTGGGCTTCGTAGAGCATCTGGGTTTTCTAGATGACTTGTAACTAATAAAAGTACCAAAGATAAGGTTGTTTATGGGTAAAATTATGCATTAAGCTAGAGTACGTTTGAGTAAGGTTGGAGAAAAAGCAAGGTCTTTGAGCAAGAAAATTTGATTTATGTTTTCTTAAGTTAAAGTTAACCTGATGAAGTTTGTATAATTTATTGTTGGAGTTTTTTTGTTCTATTTTTACTGTAAGTTCAATCTGCTCTATCTTTGGTCTTTTTTTCTTAGTTTTGCGGCAAGTCTAATATTTTTACTACTTAATGGAATAACTTGCAGAAAGTGGAGATATAATGCTAAGGCAGAGGAGCTCAGACAGTTATCTTAAACAATAAAGAAATACTAAAGGCAAAAGATACGCTTGCGTAGTTCGAAAGCTTTCTATAGGATAAGCCTCACCTGATTTACAAACAGAATTGTTATGTTAGATGTTTGCTATTTATTCTTAAGCTCATTTTAACAGCATTTTGCTTTTTTTAGTATGTAGGGGTTTTCTAGGAATTATCCTACTGAATTCTATGATATTATTTTTTGTAACATTGTTATACATTATAATGCACCCATTTGTCTAGACCATTTTTTTCAAAGTGATCCGATTTTTAAAATGAATATGTTGATAAATACGTCGACACATATTTAAAGTATTTATGAATATATTCATTTACTGTTTATGATAATAGAGATCAGCAGGAACTTTATAATGTAGAGTCTGATGTCGCCTTCTATAGTTATACCAAGCAACAAAATCGTTTATTATAAGATTCAAATCTCTGATACTATTTGGTCTATAATAATATATAGCTTCTTGCTTTAAAGTTCTCCATAAGCGCTCAACAAATATATTGTCGAAGCAACGTCCTTTATGGTCCATACTGATTTTAATATTAGCACGCTCTAATTCCATAATAAAGTTGTAGCTAGTAAACTGCACCCCTTGATCACTATTAAAAATCTCAGGTTTACCTTGTTTTAGAGCTTCTTTGAGAGTATAAAGGCAAAATCCAGCATCGAGATATGGTGATAATGAATGAGCAATAATATAGCGACTATACAAGTCCATTATTGCCACAAAATAGACAAACTTACCTTCTACCATAATATATGTTATATCAGTAGCCCATACCTGATTAACTCTACAAATAATCAAATCTTTGACTCAACCACTATCGGCTGAGAGCCGAAAGGTTCGATATAGCGCTGGAAGCGCGGTGAGAAGCTAAAGCTACTCCAATCTTATACTAGATATAGAATGAGGCTGATGTGCATCTGTATGTTTATTGATGTACTCATTAATGACTTCATCTGTGATATGTCCGCTGGTAGCACTAAAGTATCCTCTTCCCCAAAAACGCTTTCCCCAGTACATTTTATTTAGCTCTGGAAATTCTTGTTGAATTTTGCGTGAAGACCTGCCTTTGGCTCTTTGAACAAAATCACTCACAGCTATATGAGGAGGTATTACTACGAATAAATGTAAATGATCTGATGATATTACTCCGTTTTCTATCTTAATCCCCATTTCTTCAGATACTTCTGCTATGATTGTTCGTATTCTCTCCTTCATAGCCTTAGTTAATACTCTGTACCGATATTTTGTAATCCAGACTATATGGTACCTATGATAAAATACAGTGTGTTTTCCTTTGTCATATTCCGTCATAACTATACTTTGTAAAGTACAGTTATGACATTGACAAACTAAAGTTTCTCCACCTAGAAGGTGGAGGCTTGTACCATCTTATGGAAAGTAAATAAGGATATATTTTATGCTTTTTTTCTTTAATACTTGTATTACATCTTTTTCTACAATACAGCCCACTAATCTTCATTTTTTTCATAATTCTTAAGATTTTTTTGTGATTGACTACTACTCCACTCGCTATGATCTCAGCAGTAATTTTACGATATCCATAACGGCAATCAGAAGCCAAATATACTTCTTGAATCAAATTTCACTTTCGTTATTAATTATAGGCCTATAATATAGGCTAGATCTGCAAATCCCCAGTAAATCAGCCTGTTTCCTAATTGACAGATCAGAATCTTTTTCTATAAATCTTACTCTATCTTTTTTGCTTATTTCAGTAATTTTTTTTTCAAATAACTATTTTCCACTGTCAATTCTCCTATTACTTTATGTAAACTTTCTATTTCTTGCGCTAAGATTCTTTGTTTTCTCGCACTTTCACTTTCTTCAACAAATAGGTCTTTTAACCTTGCCAATACTCTATCACGCCAATCATATAGATTTGTTGATGGTATTTTATATTCACTACATATCTCAGCTGTGCTTCTTTGATTTTTTATTGCTTCCAAAGCTATCTTTGCTTTTAACTCTGGTTCATATTTTTTTGTTGCCATACTTTTACCCCTTTACTTTCCTACTCGGATCAACCATTTTTTTTGGTCTAGTTTATGGGGTGCATTATATTCTATGAGAAATTCTACAGATGGTAAATGGCCTTCCTTGGCAGCATAGTAGACTGATCTGTAGTTTTAGAATTATTAATATTAGAATTATTAATAAATGATTCTTGTTGTTGCTTTTCTATTAGAAGCTTTACAATTCCTAGATATCCTTTATTGGTAGCATAATGCAAAGGAGTCCAATTGTTTTTACCTTTTGTACCAACTTCTACTCCCTTATTAAGAGAAAATTTTACAATATCGATATTTCAAAAATCAGCTGCAATATGAATAGGCTTGTTTTCGTCATTAGTTTTAGCGTTAAAACTTACACCTTTATTATTTACTAAAAATTTTGTTACTTCTAAGCTATCAAACTTAGCTGGATGGTGCACAGCCACCTTGACCAAAAAATCATCCCCCTATCGCGTTCTTATCATTATGCCTTATACGCTGTATTACACCTTCAGATATAGTCATTGCTAACCTCCAACATCCTTGCTAATAAACCCTCGCTAAAACTGCCGAAAAGACTTTATAAGTTAATATTCTAAATCTCAATATTTTATGGTGCAGGTTTTTATTTTTAAAACATTATACTTTGTGTAGGGTATAACTACACGCATCAAAGTGAAAGAAAAGCAAAATGATGAAGAAAATGAAAGTTTAAGTTTTCTTCAACGACTCAAGGAGAGAATTTATGCTTTAAAGCCTGTATTAGCAAGAGCCTTAATCACTAAATGAACAATGTCACGCAGAGTTTCATCCTCAATTTTTCTATATTCCCTCACTAGCCTTGATATTTCTTCGCTGCCTACATCGCTATGGAAGGCCTTATCATGTAAGTCTTCAGAGGCTTTGGTAAAAAAATACGACATATCAACCGATAGTACTTCTGCTAATTTATATAACCTATCAACTACAAGCCTAATCTCTCCGCTTTCATATCCTTGTACATGCTGAAATGAAATTTCAAGCTTTTTTCCTAAGTCTCTTTGACTAAAACCACACATTAGCCTTCTTTTCCTTATTCTTTCCCCTATTTGTTTATCGATAGGATGTTGTATAGTCATTTTACGTATCAGGTAATATTAACTATGTATTATCACTTTGAGAAAAAGATTTTACCAATATATAAACTGCACTACGTAACCTTTTGCTCTTAATTTCGTTATATCCTTTGACTAACTTTAGTATTTCTTCATCATAAGCTTCATGTGAGTCAGTGTGCATATCAGTAAAAAAGTTAGCAACATCTATCGATAGTGCTTTTGCTAAATCATATAATCTACTGGCCAAAACACAATTTGAACCATTTTCGTACTTTTGTATCTGTCTATACGAAACACCTATTCTCTTTCCCAATTCGGTCTGTGTCAAAGCACGATCTAACCTAAGTTGTTTTATTTTTTTACCTAATTGCACTTTTCACCTCTTATTCAAATTTACAACAAATTTTATGAAGTGGAAAAAAAGCTAGCAAAGTAATTGCTTTAATAATTTCTGCCTCTCGCTAATTAAATCGTTTGGCCTTACGTATTTTTTCTCAATTTCCCTCATCTCTTTTTCTCGTTCTGCAATGCTATTTCGTATTACTTCAGCCGAGTATCTGCTTTTGCCACTTGCAAACTCTGATCTTAATCTTCTAACCTTGTATTCGAGCTCAGCAAATCTTTCGTGTTGCTCAAGAAGTTCTATCATATGACTAATTTCAGAGTTTAGCTTTCTTTCCTCAACATCTCTTACAATAAAAGAAAGTAGAAGCTTATCTATTTGGTAATCAATATTTGGTTGAGCAGCAAATAGATCAATTATGGCTTTTACGTCAGTAGGATTTGTAACTAGTAAGTTAAAATTACTACATAAAAAACTATAGAACTTTATCGTCTTCTCAAGATAATTTTTCATATCTTGTGATAATTGCAATTCTTTGTGAATTCCTGACAGCAATATTTTCAATTCTTCCAAGTATTTCGTGTCAAAATTACTTACTTCTGTAGGTGAAAGGATCATTAGCAGCTTTTTTACAAGCTCAACATCATTTAACTTTACTGCATTATAAAGAGCTTTTTCTTTATCTTCTTTTAAATCATAAAGCTCTGATGAGTTATCTATGCTGAATAGATATTCAGTATTTCCTTGAGGAGAGTAGATTAAAATGTCCACTTCTCTTAGCGGGTGATCATCATTAAACTTTTCTAGTAACTGCTTATCGGTAGTTTCCTCTATTGCTACAACTGCTTTGCTTACCTCTTTCAACTTTGCAATATCATCTCTTGAGTTTTCAAGTATATCTTTAGCCTTGTCTAGCAGCTGCTCATATAGAACTATTTTTTCTTCATCATCAAGTAGCTGACAATGCTTTTTCAGCTTTTCAGTAGAGTAAGATAGGATATCCATTTTTTTCAATTTTACGATTACGATACCCCATTTTTGTTGAAACTGAAATAATTTTTATAGGATGTGTTTTTCTAGTGTAGATGCCCGCAAAACTTGTTATTATAATATACAGTAAATCAATAAGTCGTATAATATTAACAATTAAATAATATTTATCACGATATGATCGAATAGTAATGAAATTAAGTGAGGGTTACAATGAAAAAAATAAATGGTAAAAAATTGTCTAGTAAAATGTTAAAAGCGGTAGAGCGAATAGCAAAAGAAGGGTTATTACCTAATTTTATAAAAGCTGCTCCAACAGCAAATAAAAAGATTAGTAAATTACCTGTCTTAACATATCCTGAGGAGCTCAATCCATTTCGATCAGCTTTATGCAAGATAAGGCTAAGTGAATATGAAAATGTGAAATTAAATGAATTCTTGGAAAAAGCTATTGCAGCTGAAAATCTAGACAAATTAAGTAAAATCGTCGATGAAGCTTTGGATTTAGGAATAAGAGTAAACGCTCGCAACGAAGATGGCTTTAGCTTCACTAACGTTACAATGTTTAAGATGTATCGTGATGAATTCAAAGAAAATAAACAAGAAGATATAATCAGAAAGTTAGCCTTACATGGAGCAGATTTTAATGTACAAGTTGATAAGAAAATAGCTGAAATGTATCAAAAAGTGCAAAAAGAAATTGAGCCACAAATATATAGTAGGCTCAAGAAACTTAGGGAAGTTGGAGAAGACGCTACTATAGAAGGAACTGTTGAAGATGTAGAAATCGATAATAATACCAATTCTCATTGTTGTCCACTCAACCACTATCGGCTGAGAGCCGAAAGGTTCGATATAGCGCTGGAAGCGCGGTGAGAAGCTAAAGCTACTCCAATCTTATACTAGATATAGAATGAGGCTGATGTGCATCTGTATGTTTATTGATGTACTCATTAATGACTTCATCTGTGATATGTCCGCTGGTAGCACTAAAGTATCCTCTTCCCCAAAAACGCTTTCCCCAGTACATTTTATTTAGCTCTGGAAATTCTTGTTGAATTTTGCGTGAAGACCTGCCTTTGGCTCTTTGAACAAAATCACTCACAGCTATATGAGGAGGTATTACTACGAATAAATGTAAATGATCTGATGATATTACTCCGTTTTCTATCTTAATCCCCATTTCTTCAGATACTTCTGCTATGATTGTTCGTATTCTCTCCTTCATAGCCTTAGTTAATACTCTGTACCGATATTTTGTAATCCAGACTATATGGTACCTATGATAAAATACAGTGTGTTTTCCTTTGTCATATTCCGTCATAACTATACTTTATAAAGTACAGTTATGACATTGACAAACTAAAGTTTCTCCACCTAGAAGGTGGAGGCTTGTACCATCTTATGGAAAGTCAAATAGGAAACATTGCAGAGTTGTTTAATTGTGGAGCTGGCAAGAGAAGTAATAAATTTGCACAAAGCACCCTCAAGTAGAGCAATTGTATCGTATATTTTATTGCGCAAAATGTTCTGTTTTATATATAACCAAAGCCTCTCAACAGGATTTAGCTCAGGTGAGTATGGAGGTAGGTATATAATGTCGATATTTTTAGGTACCTTTAAATTTTTTGACCTATGCCAACTAGCACAGTCCATAACGAGAAAAGCCTCTCGTGTTTCTAGATATTGCGAAATTTGCTCAAGAAATATGTTCATGCAATCAGTGTTGACATTTGGTGCAAATAAGCTAGAACTCTCTCCATTTCTAGGATTAACTGCACTATAGAGATAGAAATTTTGCCTACCTAATTTTGTTTTAACCTGTGTTCTAATCCCCTTTTTAAACCACCCATGTCCAACTTTTGAATGTGTGCCAAACCGTGATTCATCAAAGAAAAATAGCTCTTTTTCTGGATACTTGCTAATAGCTCCATTGAGATTTTTTTTTGAATTCCTCTTGTTTGCTTTTATCTTGTCCATTATGAACTGGTCTTGGTGTAATATATGAGAATTTCATCTTTTGCATATGGCGGTGTACTGTAGATTTGCTGATATTTAATCCGAACTTTTCCTGGATTCTTATTCTCATTTCTTTAATGGTGATATTAGGATTTTCTTCTATCCACTCTTCAATTTGCTGTAGTTGAGCCTGATTTAATTTAGTTTTTCTACGACGTTGTGAAGGAGCAAACAGTTTTTCTTCTCTGCCAATTTTCAAGAGTTTTACCCACGAAGTTAGTGCGCTTCTTGAAATGCAATATATTTTTGCTACAGCCGTTATACTGTACTTTTTTGCTGCAATTACAGCATTTAGTTTTTTTGAAACATATGCATTATTCCTTACTTTCTTCAGCATTTCTTTTGCTGATTCTACTACTTTTTCATCCAATAATTTTGATCTTAATGCCATTTAAACCTCGCTATTTTACTTACTTCAGTATGGCTTTTCTTCCATCATTGTCCATCTGTTTGCCCTGTAATGGGAATTGGTATAAGAGGTTGTCCGGAAACTAGTAAATTCAAGCATATTCCCTCTTTAACATAACCCTACTCATAGCTAGGTATATGAAATTATCAGTGGATGTTGTGAGTAAATCATACTCCTTCGATAGCCTTCTATTCCTATTAACCCAAGCAAAAGTCCTTTCTACAACCCATCTTCTTGGCTGTACTTTAAACCCTTGTTCTCTTGTTGGTAGTAGCTCAGGTGGCGTATCTTTGTGCACCCAAAATCTACATGGAGGCCTTGTAACAATTTCAATATCTATGTCATATTCTTCCTTTATGTGATTCTTTAAATTTCTTCCTTGGTATCCCATGTCAGCCCACATTTTTTTAACTTTAGTATATTTTGTTCTCATATTGTTTAATGCTATTTTAATACCATCTCTATCATTTTCGTTAGCAGCGCCTACGTAACAACCTAGTATAAAACCCTGAGTGTCTGTAATTATATGCCTTTTTCTACCCTTTACTTTTTTACTTCCATCATAGCCTTTGATCCCCCCTTTTCTGTAGTCTTTACAGATTGACTATCTACTATACAGGCACTCGGCTGCTCATTCCTTCCTATTTTTCTTCTACTATATTTTGTAATTTCATAATTCATTTTCTCAAAAATTCCCTGCTTCTTCCATTGCCTGAACTGCTCATACACAGTCTTCCATAGCGGAAAATCATTTGGTAAATACCGCCATTGACACCCTGTACGCAATACATAGAAAATTGCTTCTAATATTTCTCTTTTGCTATACTTTGGCGGCCTTCCTCCTTTCTTGTATGATACTCTGAAGTGTTTTTCTATTCTTGCCCATTCCCTTTCGCTTAGATCTGTTGGATACTTTTTTCTCATCCTTACCCCGTACTAAAATTTCAGATATTATAGCCTTTTACTTGTTTCCGGACAACCTCTTACTTGAGAAACGTGGCCACTGAATTATTTGCACTAAAAAAAGCTTTACTAAAAAGTGAGATAGATGTTTTGAGGTTTGTCAGACGTGCCAGAAAATTAAGAAAACGTACAAAGTATTACTTGAAGGAGATATCTCGTTTACCTGAAGCAATTGGAGCCTCTCGAGTTGCAAAAAATGTTCTGAGATCTGAAAGAATGATGTGGAAATTTTTAGATGACCCAGAAAATATTCCGCTGACAAATAACCACGCTGAACGGCAAATTCGGCATTATGTCGTTTATCGCAAAAACTCATATTTTACACAATCAAAGCGGGGAAATACATTCCTTGAGCGGATAATTTCATTATACTTAACTTGGAAACAAAGGGGTCTCAATCCTTTCCAAAATCTCCTATCTATTGTTTCTTAAACCACTCTCCTGAACGGATACCCTTAACTAGCATTGCTTGTAGAAGTGGATTGAAGATATATTCAGGCAATATTATTTATTGGCAAGCGCTTTTATCACTGAATGCACAATATCACGCAACGTTTCATCCTTAATTTTCCTGTATTCCCTCACTAGCCTTGATATTTCTTCACTACCCACATCGCTACAAAAGGCCTTATCGTGTAAGTCTTCAGAAGCTTTGGTAAAAAAATATGACATATCAACGGACAAAGCTTCTGCCAAATTATACAATCTATCAATTACAAGCCTTACCTCTCCAGTTTCATATCCTTGTATATGCTGAAATGAAATTCCGAGCTTTTTTCCTAAGTCTCTTTGGCTAAAACCGCATATTAACCTTCTCTTCCTTATTCTTTCACCTATTTGTTTATCAATAGGATGTTGTTCATCTTGTACAATCATTTATTAATATATTAACTGAGGTATTGAAGCAATACTAACTCTCATTGTAACTTTGAGAAAAAGATTTTACCAATATATAAACTACGCTACGTAACCTTTTGCTTTTAATTTCATTATATCCTTTGACTAATTTTAGTATTTCTTCATCATAAGTTTCATGTGAGTCGACATGCACATCAGTAAAAAAATCAGCCACATTAATCGATAGTGCTTTTGCTAAGTCGTATAGCCTACTGGCCAAAATTTGGTTTGAACTATTTTCGTACCTTTGTATTTGTCTATACGAAACGCCTATTTTCTTTCCCAACTCAGTTTGTGTTAAACCACAGTATAATCTAAGTTCTTTTATTTTTTTGCCTAATTCCACCTTTCATTACTAATTTTAGCTGCTCAAGCTTATATTGAATTTTTTAATTTATGAAGTAGAAAAAAAGAAGGAAAGTTGGAGAACTTTCCTTCCGGTCTACAGATTACAATAAACCACTATCATAAAAACTAAAGTGGCTCTTCTGTGTTACGATTATGTGATCTATTAATTTCATTCCTACATTTTCGCAGGTTGCAGCTAATGTAAGTGTGTTATCCTCATCCTCCTTTGATGGTTCTGTATCTCCACTTGGATGATTATGTGAAATTGCAATAGATGATGCATCGATCAGTAATCCCTGTTTGATTATTTCTCTCACATATAGAGGTACTCTGTCTATAGTTCCACAGTCTTGAATATACTCGTATATCAAATGACCACTTCGATCTAAGTATATTACTCGCAAGCTTTCCTTTCGTGACTGCCCTATTGCTGTTTTAAAGTATTTTAGTAGCTCTTCTCTGTTATCAAGAATCGACAGCTTTTTTAACTTACCTTTCAGTATCCTATCGAAAATCTCCTTCAGACAAAAGATACTTGCTATTGCTCCATCATTCATTCCTGTAACATTTTTTAGCTCATGAAAGTCAGCGTTAATTACCCTTCCTAAACTACTAAAGAGCTCTATTAGCTTTTTGGCCACTTCTCTTCCTTCTTCACATTCAGATAGAGTACGTTCCAGTAGCTCATGGTCAAGTAAAGACCTGCCTCTACTTGATAAAATGCGAGTTTCCAATTTTTCTTTTCTCTCACTATTATTCATAAAAACCTCCAAGGTCAACATTATATACAAATTCAACGCCAGCTTTCTGACGCAGTAGTTCTCGAGGAATAACCCTTTGAACTCTAAATTTGCAATGTTGTCCTTGTTGCTTTAAAAGCTGGAATACCATTTGCCATATGAATTTGTGCATTGACATTTACTGTGCTAATTCCCTGAAGCGCAACGGTATTTATATTTGCAATCATAATATATTATATAAAATTGTTAATACAATATATTAAAGAAGCGATGAAGTAAAGGCTACAGCAATTAAAGATGGCTTAACTTAGCAAAAAAGTGTAGTATTCTATCACTTTGCTGATTACAAATGTTTATAAGGATAATCACTTTTTTCTTACTATATTCAAGTACGGCTTTTTGTAGTGATTGTAATTTTAATTTACCATACTGTGGGCTCAGTTGTAATCTAGATCTATCATATAGAAATTTAAGTAATATAAAAAAATTATTGAATAACGACGATAAGTTTGTTGCGCTTACGTTTGATGATGGACCGTCTAACAATAGAGTAAACGATATTATTAATGTTCTGGAAAGCTATGAAGCAAAAGCAACATTTTTTGTGCTTGGTGAACGTATAAATGAAAAAACGTCTGAAATAGTAAAGAAAATTCATGAATCAGGTCATGAGTTAGGCAATCACTCTTGGTCGCATAGGAAGTTGACATCACTTTCAAGTGAGGAACAATTGCAAGAATTGGAAAAGACAAATACAGCAATTAAAAATGCAATAAAACAAGATGTAAAATGGTTTCGTCCGCCATATGGATGTTATGACGATAATCTGATTGAAAATACTGATCAATTAAATATGTATTCAATATTATGGACAGTTGATTCGCTAGATTGGCAAGGTGATAAGCCAGAAACTTTAGTTGAAAGAGTTTTAAGTAATGTACATAATGGAGCAGTTATACTGTTTCATGATCACAATAACAGGTCAAACACAATTGAAGCTTTACCTCATATTATTAAAATACTAAAAAAATCAGGTTATAAGTTTGTGACCTTAAGTGAGTGGGAAAAAAGGGTTTGTAATACGGTAAAAGCCAGAAGTGTAACAATAAAAGAGGGGAAAAAAGTGTGTTTTGAAGGAATGTTATGTGGACAAAAAACAAAGTCTTTAACCGCAGAGCATTCATATTAGGTGGTATTCAGCTTACCATTTCTGCGGTTTTTAGTTGCAGGTTATATAATTTACAAATACGAAACAGACAAAAGTACGAAGCACTATCTAATAGTAATAGAATAAGAGTTGCTACTATTATGCCTAAGCGGGGCAAAATTTTAGATAGGAATAGCATTGAACTTGCGGTAAACAAAATTTCGTATGTTGTTTTGTTTGATGGTTCTGGTAAGGAAGTTGATTTGCAGACATTATCAGAAGTCGAGTCTAAAATAGCAAAATCGTCAGAAAAAATAACTGCTCTTTATAAACGTTATTACCCGTTTGGTTCAATGTGTTCTCATGTAATCGGATATACAAAAAGACAGCAAGGCATAAGCGAAGTAGGAATCAGCGGTATTGAATATACATATGATCATATATTGAAAGGCAAGTCAGGAAAATCTGAGCAGGAAATAAATTCTAAAAAACGCGTCATAAAAGAATTATCAAGCATACCACAACAAGACGGACAAGATGTACAACTGACAATTGATATTAATCTGCAAGAGAAAACCGCAGAGGTATTTAAAGATCACCAAGGCTCCGCAGTGGTAATTGATGTAAATAATGGAGAAATTTTAGCATTATATAATTCACCTTCTTACGATAATAATCTTTTTGCTAGCAGGCTATCAAATGAGACTTGGGAGAGCTTGAATGCTCCTTCATTGCCGCTCGTGAATCGTGCGTTATCATATCAAATTCCACCTGGTTCAATATTTAAAGTAATAGTTGCGCTTGCGGGTTTAAAAGACGGGATAATAACACCAGAAGAGAAATTCTCGTGCAAGGGCTATATGAAAATAGGTGAGCGGAAATTTCGTTGTCTGAAAAGCAAAGTCCATGGGTATGTATCTTTAAATGAGGCAATGGCATTATCATGCAACACTTACTTTTATAATATAGGGAAAAAAATAAGTGTAGACTCTCTAGTAGAAATGGCCAGAAAATTTGGTATTGGAAGTGGGCCACTGATTGGAACGTTTAAAGAAGAAGCTCCAGGGTTGTTGCCAGATAGAGATTGGCGTACACGAAAGCTATATTCGCAGTGGTATTTAGGTGACACTATCAACTTAGTTATAGGACAAGGGTATATGCTTACAACACCACTACAGCTTGCAGTTCTTGCAGCGAGGATTGCAACAGGAAAAGAGGTAATTCCCCGCATTAAGATGAATGAAACGATACAAGATTTTCCCGATATTGATGTGGATTGTGAGCATCTTAGCATAGTTCGAAAAGCTATGTTTGATGTGGTGAATTCTAAAACTGGAACCTATAAGAAAGGGCTAAGCGGTATACAAATTGCCGGTAAAACCGGTACACCAGAGATAAACTCTAAGGGCGAAAGTCATAAGTTATTTATCGCCTATGGCCCTTACCATAACCCGCGCTATGCAATCTCTGTGTTTATAGAACACGGCAAAGCCCCACGCCAAGATGTTGCTATAGCTAATGAAATATTTCAGTATATGCTTGAAACTATGAGTATTAAACTTCTTGCATAACCATATAACAAACTTTTATTGGGAATAGAAACGAAAAAACTTACTTGACACCCTTCGCCAGCGCCCTTATCATGATAGTGAAGCTATTGTATTTGCTTTCGCCAATCTGCAGATTAAAAGGTAAGGATTACTTAATGTATCGGCGTCTTATGTTCAATTTTTTGCAGTATATAGATACTGTATGTCTTTACAAAACTTCATCTACATCTAGATTTTTATCTAAATAAGCTGAACGCGCTTATAAAGCGTTACAAGACATCAAAAAATGCCAATACTTGACAGAGATAGTAAAAGACTAGCTAACTCGGGGATTCTTTGTCTTTTTTTCTGCTTAGTAAACTTCTTAAACATTTGCAGCGTAAGTTAGTTGCAATTAAAAGCAGCTTAATCTTGCTTGTCAAGCGTTTAAAACATAAAAAACGCCAATATTTTAAAGCGGATAATAACCCCAGGGCTTCTTTTGCCTTTTTTTTCATTTAGTAAATTTCTTAATATTTATAGCTAAACAACAACCGTCATCCCTAAGTATCCCGCTGCTTGTTAGCGGGATCTCTTGTTAGCGCCGCGGTGGTATGACGTAGGATTGTTGTCATTCCGCTACTTGTTAGCGGCTGAGATACCGCGAATGAATCGCGGTATGACGGTGTAGATGATGGTTAAGTAATTCGTCATCCCGCTGCTTGTTAGCGGGATCTAGAGATACCGCGACGTCTCACCTATAGCCTTCAGTGCTCCTTTTTTTGTCATCCCAGCGTCACGCGTTGGTTTCAACATTATATCATGAACTTTCTAAAATTCATTGAGTTATGCTTTCAAACGGTAGTGCCGGGGTGTGAGTATAACGATTATCAGTATATAAAAGTCATAGCAGACAGGCTGGAAGCAGCGAGCGCTGGTGAAGTGAAACGAATAATATTCAATATGCCTCCGCGTTCAATGAAATCCCTGTGCGCTAGTGTTGCGTGGCCCGCATGGATACTGGGAAACCAACCAACTGCGAGAATAATAGTTGCAAGTTATTCTCAGCGGCTCAGCGAAAAGCACTCGCTCGACACCAGGTGCGTGATGCAGTCTAGTTGGTATAGAGCGCTATTTCCAGAGATAGAACTATCCAAAGACCAGAATACCAAATATAAATTTCAAACAGTGCAGAGAGGATACAGAATCGCAACATCAGTTGGTGGAACACTAACTGGTGAAGGTGGTGATTTTATCATTGTGGACGATCCGCTCAGTTCTGCTCAAGCTTTGAGTGAAACGCTTAGAAAGCGTGCCACAAACTGGTTTGATCAGACTTTAGTAACCAGGCTGAACGATAGAAAAAAAGGAGTCATCGTTCTTGTAATGCACAGGCTACACCAGGAGGACTTAACTGGACACCTTCTCTCCAAGCCAAAAAACATATGGCATCATATTTGTTTGCCAATGATTTCTGAAAATAAGCAGGTTATTTATTCAATCAAAAAGCCAATACCTCCCGTTCCTATCATCCGAGTAGCTCAGCACTGTGCGACCAGGCGATTATATAATAAACCAGCGTCACCTGTAAGGATATTATATTCAAGAGAAGAAGGTCAGTTGTTATATCCCCTCGATGGAGGAAAAGAAGAAGTTGAGATAATAAAAGCTGAACTTGGGAGTTACGCTTTTGCTGCTCAATATCAACAAAACCCTCTGCCGCTTTCAAGTGGTATAATTAAACCAGAGTGGTTGAGAGGCTGTCTTGAAAGAAAGAAAAGGGTATGATAAGGTAAGTTAAAAAATAGGAGGTAAAATTGTATCCAAGCGATATAAGTGATAAGGGATGGGAAATTTTGGAGCCACATGTTGCACAAGGAGCAATAGGGAGGCCAAGGAAGCATAACATCAGAGCAATTATTAATGCAATAAGGTATATAATGAGAGGTGGCTGTCAATGGAGAATGCTGCCAAAAGACTTTCCGCCGTGGAAAACAGTTTATGATCATTATTTTAGGTGGAGTAAAAACGGAAAATTGCAGGAAATACATGACACTTTGGTGAAAAAGGTAAGAGAAATGGTTGGTAAAAATAATACACCATCGGTTGGAATAATAGACAGTCAGTCAGTAAAAACGACTCAAAAAGGGGATCCAGAGGTTACGATGCTGGCAAGAAAATAAAAGGCCGTAAACGTCATATTATTGTAGATACACAGGGTCTTATCATTACCGCTGATGTACATAGTGCAAGCGTTCAAGATCGTGACGGAGCTTTGGGTCTTTTTGTTCAAGCGAAAAAGAAAATACCAACATTACAGAAGTTTTTTGCTGATCAAGGATATACGGGTGCTCTGCAAAATCACTGTTTTCTGAAAACGGGATGTCTACTCACAATTGCCAAAAAAGCTAGTGATGCTGTAGGGTTTCAGGTCATTCCTAAGCGATGGATTGTTGAACGGACGTTTGCTTGGCTCTCCAATTTTAGGCGTATGAGTAAGGATTATGAACACTCTCCTCTCACCTCCAAGATTAATATTCTCTTTGATATGATTACTCTTATGCTTAATAAATTAGCTACTTAAATGTTTTCAAGACAGGCTCTCAGGGTTTTATACTAGGTTGTTACGTAGGCGCTGCTAACGAAAATGATAGAGATGGTATTAAAATAGCATTAAACAATATGAGAACAAAATATACTAAAGTTAAAAAAATGTGGGCTGACATGGGATACCAAGGAAGAAATTTAAAGAATCACATAAAGGAAGAATATGACATAGATATTGAAATTGTTACAAGGCCTCCATGTAGATTTTGGGTGCACAAAGATACGCCACCTGAGCTACTACCAACAAGAGAACAAGGGTTTAAAGTACAGCCAAGAAGATGGGTTGTAGAAAGGACTTTTGCTTGGGTTAATAGGAATAGAAGGCTATCGAAGGAGTATGATTTACTCACAACATCCACTGAGAATTTCATATACCTAGCTATGAGTAGGGTTATGTTAAAGAGGGAATATGCTTGAATTTACTTGTTTCCGGACAACCTCTGAGATGATGAGAAAAGAACACACTGCCCTTATTCTACTGGCCGTATAGCTACTTTCAAATTTAATCAATTAAGCAAGAGGCCCCTATGCAAACCACACTAAAAAATCATTTAGCTGGAGAATTACTTACCACCGCTACGTGCTGGAAATTAAAGCTCGCAGGTGGAGAAGTAATGGGATTCACTGACTATGATGAAGATTTAAATATTGATAATATACTCTATAAATCTTCAAGTGGATTTACAGCCAGTAGTATAATATTAAACAGCGATTTAAAAACTGATAATCTAGAAATTGAAGGGATATTAAATAGTGCTGATATTAAAGAAGAAGATGTTTTATCAGGAAAGTACGACTTTGCAAATATTGAAATATTTCTTGTGAATTATAAAGACTTGACCCAGGGAACAATGAATCTACATTCAGGAATTTTTGGTAAAGTGACATTAAGTAGTGGAAGATTTATTGTTGAAATTAGAGGGCTTTCAGCAAAGCTTGAGAGAAGCATAGCAGAATTATACTCTCCTGCATGCAGAGCACAATTTTGCGATGATAAATGTAAAGCCGATACTAAAAAATTTAGTAAAATAAGTACAATCACTAAAGTAATAGACGAAAGAAGATTTGAAGACACGAATTTAACTGAGAGTGATGAATATTATAAGCACGGAGTAGTAAAATTCTTTGGCTCAATAGCGTTTGAAGGTGTAGTAAAAGAATATAAAAATAAAGTAGTTACGTTGTTTACTTCGCCTCCATACCAAATTTTTGCTGGAGATAAATATTCAATACTCGCAGGTTGCGATAAAACATTTCCAACTTGCAGAAGCAAGTTTAACAATACTGTGAATTTTCGTGGTGAACCCTATATACCAGGTTTTTATATTGTTTAGCAGTACAATTTTCAATATTATGAATAAGCATGGAAAGGTGGCTGAGTGGTCTAAAGCACACGCTTGGAAAGCGTGCACATATGAAAATATGTCGGGGGTTCGAATCCCCCCTTTTCCGTATGTTGCTTCTAGAATAGTATAAAACCCCCGGTCGCGCGCACAACTGTACGAACATTGTAATATGGTACAATGTTACAACTATGCGGTGGTAATTTACGATAAATTCATGTAGCCATTTCAAATTTAGCCATACCAATGTCAGTAAATTGATTAAGCAAATAACACTTGAGTAGCAGTTCCTTCCCACGATTAATTTCAGATTTGTTCCGAAAATTAAACCCGAATGTTTGTTTCAGTCGCGAGAAAAAACTTTCTACATAAGATCTTTTTCCGTAGTTTGTTTGCCTTTTCCACCTCTTCATTCCATCTTCGCTGTATGACTTTATTAGTCTAATTGCAGCATTTCTCTCTGCCATACTTTGGATGCTCTGCTGCGTTGTTTTTCGGAGGAATTTTCGTTTTTATACCATATTGATTACACAGCTTATAGAGCTTTTCTCTGTCATATGCCCTATCTGCATATAGTACTTTTATGACATACTGAAAATCGACTTCTTTTAGCAAATCACAAGCTCCATAGTGATCAGAGTAGACACCGTTACTGTATTTTACAGCTATGGCTTTTTTGCTGTTTGTATTCAACATTACATGCAATTTTCTTGTCTGTTCATAGCTGCGATACTTTCTATCTTCGCTATTTTCTTTGCTATGACCAGGAGTGTTGTTGTATATACTAATTCCTGTACTGTCTATGGCAATTTCGATATCTTCCATATTATTTTTATCAATTCTGCAATCATTGATCTTAATATTAAGTTTTTTTTGAAGCTTGCGAATAGCTGATAACTGCCAAATCTCTTCCTATTTGTTGCAAATATCCTTTTATAAACCCGACTGTTTGTCTTAAGCCAATTCTAAAAAGATTAACGATTATATGCACTAAAATCACAACTTTATCACTATAAATATAGTTGCCGCCCTGCATTTTTGGACTATTTTCATACCAATTTTCGATAGCTTTATCGATGTAACGAAAAATATTTCCTCTTTTTTCTAGAAATTTGTTATATTCATGGCAGTTACTAACTCTCATTTTTTGTGGCATATTTTTCCTTAAGCGGTTAAATGGCTATTTTATAATGAATTTTGTCAGTAGCCACCAGATTTTTTCAGTTGCGATGCAACAGAGCCATCCCAGTGTCAAGCACTGGGATGACAGGAAAAGAGGCTATTTGGATGACATCTTTCTTCTTGGTATAAATTACTTTTATATCTCAATGTTCGTACAGCTATGCACGTTGCCGCATAGTGGATGAGGTGTACTACCTCTAAGAGTATACATTATCTCACATAATAATATAATATTTCGTTCATAAATCAACGTTTTTAACATGCAGCAAGAACATTTCCGTTGTAATTAAGGTTCTTAAGATGTATATTAATGAATCTTGTTTTCAATAAATAATGAAAGTAATAATTGTCATGATAATGTTATTGTGTAGCAGTTACACAATGGCAAGCGAGAGAATAAGTCTAGTGGATAAAAAACTATCTCAAGGATATGTAGCTCCAGTGCTTACAGAAAATAGCGTTATTTTATCAGACAAGCACGGCGCTTTATATTCCTTTGATATTGATAACTCAAAGGCTATGAATTGGAAATTACACCTCTCACACAGAAAAAAAATTAGTAACATGAGCCTATTGCGTCACAGAGGAAACGTTTTCTTTATAGTGGATAACGTTCTACACATAATAGATGCAAAAACCGGCAAGATTCAGTGGGAAAAAGAATTGAGAGCTCCAGTAAGAGAGAAAGCAGCAGTAATAAACAATAAATTGGTAGTATTGACTATTGATAATTATCTGTACGTGTTTGATATAAAAGATGGCAGCTTCGTTTGGGCTTATCAAAACGGTATCAATGAGGTTCGAGGTTTGTATTCCATATCGCCAGCAATTTCTAACGATAAAATAATAGCGCCATTTTCAAATGGTGAGTTAATAGCTTTTAATGAAGACGGTAAAAAATTGTGGAGCCAAAAATTGGCTACAAACCTTTTGGATACACAGCTCACAGATGTAACTACTACACCGAGAGTGCTTGGCGATACTTTAATAGCTACAAACAATTCTTATATTTATGGTATTGACGTAAAATCAGGGAATATTTTATGGTCAAAGTCACTGCAAGTAAAAAGTGTATCAGACATTGAATCATATTACAGTCCTCTTATTCCTCCAAAGGAGCAAAAAGAAGGCGGAAGAATTTTTATAGTTACTAAAGACGATAAAATAATTGGCCTGGATATAAAAAATGGAGAAACAGTCTGGGCATCTGATTTAATAGAAAATACGCAATTGTTTGCTCCAATTATGCATGCCCATACACTGTGGGTGACAAGCAATAAAGGTTCAATGTTTGCTTTTCCGGGATCTGAAAATGCAGGAAAGGTAGTCAAAGTACCTGGCAATGTGTTTCACACTCCAGTCTTTACTCACGATAAAATATATGTAACAACTGAGGGAAAAGGTGTTTATTCTTTAGAAAATAGGTTTGTTCTTTATGATTGATTATGACCTGATTGTTATAGGTGGTGGTCCAGGTGGTTATAAGTGTGCTATCGCTGCTGCAAAACTTGGATTGAAAGTTGCCTGCATAGATAAAAATAGCATTTTTGGTGGTACGTGCCTGCGGGTTGGGTGCATACCCTCCAAAGCATTGCTCCATTCTTCCTATCAGTATGCTCACACGAAAAATGATCTGTCGAAGTTTGGCATAAAAATTAAGGACGCAAGTTTCGACTTAAAAGAAATGCTAGGCTATAAGGATGCCAGAGTTCAGGAACTTGGAAAAGGTATAGAATATCTGTTTAACCTTCACAAAATCACTAAAGTCAATGGGCTTGGGGAAATTACTTCTTTTGACCAAGGTAATCTTGAAGTTTCAGTTGAAGGTAAGGTGCTGAAGACAAAAAATATAGTAATTGCAACCGGTTCTGACGTTATTTCTTTGCCAGGAATTAATATCGATGAGAAAAGTATTATTTCTTCCACCGGTGCACTATCTTTAACTGAAGTACCAAAAAAACTTGTCGTAATCGGAGCCGGGGCAATAGGGCTTGAAATGTCTTCTGTATGGAGGAGGCTAGGGTCTGAAGTCACTGTAGTAGAATTTTTTGACAGAATCGCTGCAGCAATGGATGGAGAATTAAGTAAGTCTCTATTTTCTAGTCTACAAAAACAAGGAATAAAATTTTTACTTAGCACTAAAGTTGAGGAGATAAAACAAAGTAGTAACTCTTTGAGTGTGAAAGTTTGCTCTGCTCAAGATAACCAAACAAATACTATAGAAGCAGATAAGGTGCTGGTTGCAGTAGGTCGCAAACCATGCACTGAGAATCTTGGTATTGATGAAAAAATAGAAAAAGATAATCGCGGTTTCGTTCAAGTTAACAACAGATATGAAACTAATGTGAAAGGAATATTTGCTATTGGTGATGTGATCGGTGGAGCAATGCTTGCTCATAAAGCAGAGGAAGAAGGGGTAGCAGTTGCAGAGATAATCGCTGGGCAAGTACCTCACGTTGATTATGGAATCATACCATCTGTCATTTACACTCACCCTGCGGTTTCTTCGATTGGTAAAACCGAAGAGGAACTCAAAAATGCTGGCCGTGAATACAAAGTGGGTAAGTGTCAATTTGCTGCAAATGGCAGAGCAAAAATCACTGATGATGCTGAAGGATTCGTGAAAGTGCTGACTTGTAGCAGAGCAGATACAATACTAGGTGTGCATATCATAGGAGCATACGCTGATACGCTAATCAACGAAGCAGCGGTTGCAATGGCATATGGCGCAGCAGCAGAGGATATATACAGAATTTGTCACTCTCATCCTGATATAAATGAAGCCTTTCGAGATGCGTGCATCGATGCTTTCTTTAAAAAATAATTGTGGACCTCGGTTCAATCATTGAAAAATGGTATGAGTGGCTGAGGTGCAACAGATCTTATTCACCAAACACTTTAGAGTCATACATGAGGGACTTGAAGGATCTTATAAGTTTCCTAAATACTCACATTGGTGGAGAAGTAAATGTCGGCACTTTGGAAAAATTGAGCGTACCTGAGTTAAGAAGTTGGCTTACCTCTCGTTACGCAAGAGGTGTGAATGCAAGATCTAACGCTCGTGCATTGTCAGTAATCAGAAATTTTTTCAAGTACATAAAAAACAACTACAATATAGACAATGAAGCTGTATTTTCCTTATCAAGGCCAATTCAGAGAAGAACTTTGCCCAAAGCATTATCAATACCTAATATAAAAACTTTATTGAAAGAAATGAAACTATCCGATCTGGGCGAATCTTGGGTGGTAAAAAGAGAAATTGCGATTATCGTCCTGCTATATAGTACAGGCTTAAGAATCAGTGAAGCGTTGAACCTTAGGGTTAGTGATATTAACAATGAAAGTTTAATAGTAACAGGTAAGGGAGATAAACAAAGGCAGGTATTCATTCTTCCGGTAGTAAAAAAATGTATACAGGAATATGTAAAAACCTGTCCTTATCTTGGCATTAATGATGAAGCACAATATCTTTTTTTAGGAGTAAGAGGAAAAAAATTGGGAAGAACTTATGTGGCTAATCGTTTGCAGAAAATAAGGAGAATATTAAATCTGCCAGAAATCTTATCTCCACATGCATTTCGTCATAGTTTTGCTACTCATTTGCTTCAGGAAGATATTGACATAAGATCAATACAACAACTGCTTGGTCATTCGAGTCTTGAGACCACTCAAGTTTACACTCACCTCAATTATCAAGATGTTTTTAATATGTATAAGAATTTCCAACAAAGTTTGGAGAAGAAGCCAAAACCCTTGTAACTCGAGGATTATCTGTGGCACTACCAGGTCCTATGTCTTTTTCATCTCCTTTGTATAAAAAATATCCTACTAAAAGAAGAACCAGTGCAACTGCTGTAAGACAAGAACCTATTACTGGATAATCGTATAAAACTGCTAAACATGCACCAACAGCAAACGCTCCAGATAATACAAAAGCAGCAGAAGCGTAGTTGCTTTGTTTTTTACCAGGAGAAATTGCTTGCGAGGGTTTTTCGTTTTTATTACTCAGACTTTCAGTACAGAGCCGTCTATTTTCTGATGAAAGCCTATCTCTTTCTTCAGTCAGTCGAGCTACTTGATTAGTAAGAGGTTGTCCGGAAACAAGTAAAAGGCTATAATATCTGAAATTTTAGTACGGGGTAAAGATGAGAAAAAAGTATCCAACAGATCTAAGCGAAAGGGAATGGGCAAGAATAGAAAAACACTTCAGAGTATCATACAAGAAAGGAGGAAGGCCGCCAAAGTATAGCAAAAGAGAAATATTAGAAGCAATTTTCTATGTATTGCGTACAGGGTGTCAATGGCGGTATTTACCAAATGATTTTCCGCTATGGAAGACTGTGTATGAGAGGTTGTCCGGAAACAAGTAAAAGGCTATAATATCTGAAATTTTAGTACGGGGTAAAGATGAGAAAAAAGTATCCAACAGATCTAAGCGAAAGGGAATGGGCAAGAATAGAAAAACACTTCAGAGTATCATACAAGAAAGGAGGAAGGCCGCCAAAGTATAGCAAAAGAGAAATATTAGAAGCAATTTTCTATGTATTGCGTACAGGGTGTCAATGGCGGTATTTACCAAATGATTTTCCGCTATGGAAGACTGTGTATGAGCAGTTCAGGCAATGGAAGAAGCAGGGAATTTTTGAGAAAATGAATTATGAAATTACAAAATATAGTAGAAGAAAAATAGGAAGGAATGAGCAGCCGAGTGCCTGTATAGTAGATAGTCAATCTGTAAAGACTACAGAAAAGGGGGGATCAAAGGCTATGATGGAAGTAAAAAAGTAAAGGGTAGAAAAAGGCATATAATTACAGACACTCAGGGTTTTATACTAGGTTGTTACGTAGGCGCTGCTAACGAAAATGATAGAGATGGTATTAAAATAGCATTAAACAATATGAGAACAAAATATACTAAAGTTAAAAAAATGTGGGCTGACATGGGATACCAAGGAAGAAATTTAAAGAATCACATAAAGGAAGAATATGACATAGATATTGAAATTGTTACAAGGCCTCCATGTAGATTTTGGGTGCACAAAGATACGCCACCTGAGCTACTACCAACAAGAGAACAAGGGTTTAAAGTACAGCCAAGAAGATGGGTTGTAGAAAGGACTTTTGCTTGGGTTAATAGGAATAGAAGGCTATCGAAGGAGTATGATTTACTCACAACATCCACTGAGAATTTCATATACCTAGCTATGAGTAGGGTTATGTTAAAGAGGGAATATGCTTGAATTTACTTGTTTCCGGACAACCTCTTAGGTATATTTTCAAACTCACCAATTAAAGTTTTTATATCTTGTGGTAAATCAGAGACAAATTCCATGTATTCCTTACTTTTTGGGTGGTATAAGCCCAGTGTATAAGCATGTAGTGCTTGTCTGTTGAAATTACGAATAAAACTAGAGTTTTTAGCATATTTTGTGCTTTTACTACTATTTTTCCCATAAACTTGATCACCAACTATAGAATGTCCTATGTGGCTCATGTGGACTCGAATTTGGTGCGTTCTACCTGTTTCTAAAGTGCATTTAACGAGGCTTGCTTGTCCTATAACTTTCTCTACTGAGTAATGAGTGATTGCTAATTTGCCCGTTGTTTTTGTAACACACATCATTTCTTTATTACCACGCTTTGGAGCAATGTTAGTTTCTATAGTTCCCTGCTGGGAAGATAATATTCCCCAAACTACTGCTAAGTATTCCCGCTTTATTTTGCGATTCGATAACAATTCAGACAAAAAACTATGGGCTGCTTCATTTTTTGCAATTACCATTAGCCCACTAGTATCTTTATCGAGTCTATGAACAATTCCTGGTCTTACATCAAGGTGAGCGATAACTGCGTTCAAAAGCGTATCATTGTTTGTCCCAGCACCTGGGTGCACTGTTAATCCACTTTGTTTACTCAGAACTATAATGTCCTCATCTTCATAGACGATATCAAGTTTTATGTCATAATTAGGCTCAATTGATGTGGATATGTCAGGTTGAACGAGATGCACCACATACTCTTCATCTGGTTTTACTATGTAGTCATTATTAATTATCGGTGTGCCAAGTAATTTCACCTGCTCATTTTGTATCAATCTTTGCGCTTTGCTGCGTGATATGTTGCATTTTTCAGCTATATAGGTGTCTAACCTTAATTTCTCTTTGTCATTATTAACACTTAAGGTTACTTCTAAGTGGTCTATAACAACTACCCCGCGCGAGCTACTGCAAATGCTGCTTGAATATTTTGATCTACAAAATCAACTTTTGTACTAGGAAGATCACCTTGTTTTTTAATATGGCAAATTGTTTGAGAGCCATCTTTCCAGTGAATTATTATTTTGTTATCAAAATCCCGTAATGTTGCCTCAACCTTTTTTTCTTTATTATCTTTTTCTTCCAGCTTAATAGATTCTAATAAATAATATAGAAAGTCACTTGGGTTGCCATTGATTTTTTCTTTCCATTCATCTGTTTTTTCTTGTTCAGATTTTTTTTGCTCTAACTTTTCCTTCTTTTGCTGCAGCTTATTTTGTTCTGCTTCCAGCTCTAACTTTCTAACTGTGTCACGTAGTTCTTTGACTTTATTTTCTAACACTAATAATTTATTAGTATTATTTCCATTGTTAGCTTCTAAATCAGGCGTACTTGGTTGAGCTTGCTTCTTTTTTATTTCTTCTAATTCATTCCTTACTACGTTTAATTGCATCTTCAATTCCGTTTTTTCCTTTTCTGTATCCTCTTTTAACTTTTTTAGCATGCTAAGGAACTCGTTATTATTAGACTGCGTAGTTGATTGAAGCCAGCCTACAAAGCGGCTTGGTTCAAATCGTTCAATCTTATCTTCAGCAATTTTAATAGCATTCTCTAACCTAGAAAAAGTACCTTCAATATCTAGTGAATGTGCTTTTTTTGTCAATTCTTTAGTGTTGTTTAAAACTTCTGAAATTTCTGCATGTAGCCAATCTAAATCTTTTTTGATGTCTTCTCTGATTTTTTTTAGGTGATCAAGCGTTTCTTTAATGTTAATATTTGCAGGCTTTAAAAGACTATTATCAAGTAAATCGCAAGCTTTTTTAAGGTTACTGTCAAATGAGTTGCAAAGCGGACTAAGTAGTTTTTTCATTAGAGATATTAGTTCATTTTCCCTTTTACCAAGCTTATTTTCTACTACTGATACAACCATGCCCTTTCCAGACCAGTATGGAAATAGAAGACCTAAAGAACTGTGTTTTCTAATAGTATGATTTTCATGATCCACGCTATTACTTATTAGATTGCTAAGTGTTGATATGATGCATAAAAGAATAGCGACTAATAAAGCTATTAATATTATTGGAGCATTAATGGATTGTGATATTGCTGAAACTACTATAATAGCACCAAATACATATGATCCTGTAAACAAGAGAATCCTATTTCTATTTTCTGCTTCTATATCTTCTAGTATTTTTCTCTGCGTCTTAGAAATTGGTAAAACTATTGAAAGCTTTTTCCTCTTACGATCTAAATTTGTTACAATTTCAATTTTTTCGGCTTCTTGAACAATCTGGCTGTACTGTTCATCAACTTGATAGTTTCCTACTTTTTTATCTATCTCATTCTCTTTTATTTTTTGTGTATTTATAAAGTTTATAACAGCAGTAAATAAGAAAACTGCAAGAGGAATAAAGGCAAGAGGTGCTGGCGTGAACGCAAATCCAGCAATACTTACTATAACAGGCTGAATAGAAAAGGTAGTAAATGCTATAAGAGTAGCAATGGTACTTGCTATCGATATAGTACCAGAATACTTTCTTATAGAGCTCAAAATTCTACTGGGCTGGTCAGAAAGTTTTCTAAATCCTAAAAAATCAAAATAGTCTTTGAAAGGATCTTTAGTGTCTGTAACCATAACATTTTTCTAGTTTAAACTTATTTAGGTATACATTAACCAAACCTTAAAATCAAGTTTCTTAATTTTTCAACATGTGCCAAGGCCTATTAGAGCGCACTTTATTAATCTTTATGTAACGATTTGTTAACCAAATTGAATGTGTGCCATATGTTTTTAGATTGGCATATTTGATAGTTTTAGTATTACAAACTGAATAGTCGAATTCACTTAATTGAATTATTAAATCAACTTTATCACAATTTTCTAGAATATCTTCTTCCTTATAAGCTAGCAACACTGATTTATTATTTCCTTTATTATATATGCAGCCATAATCGTTACACTTTAGCCTTTTATCTGAGTTATTGTATTTTTTATGATTCAAAATTTGGTTCTGCCCATTTTGCTTCGCCCATGTTTTGACAACAAAGTTCCTATTTTTCCTGGTGAGAGAATATAGTAAGTTATCACTTTCTTTTACAGCAACATTATCAGCATTTATTAGTATGTCGGGGGTTTTATATGCGGTGCTAAAGCAAATACCCAGCACAATAAAGAAAATTCCGAAGAAACGCCAATTTCTTTCCCACAAGCACAGCCACAATAAACCAAGTGTTATTATAATAATTGATGATGCAGGAAAAGTGCGAATGGGAATAACCAAATACTGAAGACTAGCGATAGCGTTTGTTATATACAAAATGCTGTCAATTGGGCGTTCTATAAGTGGCGCTATAATCCATTCAATACCGAAAGGAATCAACAAAACATAGATTATTCCAAGTGGAATAATAATTAATGTAACTATTGGTATAGCAACTAAATTTGTGATAATGCCACTAATTGAAAAATAATTAAAATTGTATATCGTGTACGGAACAGTTGCTAAACTTGCTATTACTGAGCTAATCATTATCGACACAAAATATTTCATTATTTTTATTTTGAACAATTTATTAGCATTAATTTGATAACTGGCAACCAGTGCCAAAACAGCAGAAAATGACATCTGAAAGCCAGGCTTTAAAATTACTTCTGGTTCTATGATAAGTATCACTGCAGCAGCAAACGCAATTGCTATTAACCCTCGATATTTTCTCTCTATCATTATTGCAACGAGTACTAAAATCACCATGATGTAGGCACGCTGAGCAGAAATTTGCATACCGGTAATCAACAAATAAAACGTGGTTGGCAAAATGGTAAGAAATGCAGATATTTTCTTGGTGTTATACTTAAGAGTCAAAGTTTCAGATATTGCGAATAAATTACGAAACACTACAAAAAACAGACCAGCAACGAATGATAAATGCAAACCAGATATGGCAAACAAATGTGCTATACCTGAATCTCGTATCGCGTCCATAGTTTTTTGATCTATGCCGTCTTTTTTACCGATCAGTAATGCAGAAATTATGTCTACATGTGGTTTTTTGATATTTTGCTGCAGGTTTTCATAAATGTATTGACGGAAAGATTCTATATACTCTAGAAATTTCCTTGCTTCAGCCTTTTTGTGCAGGGTTATTTTGCTTGTTGCAAAACCTGTTGCACTTATTTTCTGGTAATATGCTATTCTTGCAAAATCGTATGCATACTCCGAAGGCGCAATTTTTGGAGGGAAGAGTTTTGCTGATAATTTTACTTGATCGCCTATTTTAATGCCTTTTTCCACTTTGGTTCTAACTGATATTCTGATGTTATCTAGAGCTCTATCCGGTGTCATTCCAGCGCGTGACGCTGGAATCCATATCTTTTTTTTCTGGGTAAGGTCAAGTACTGGGATGACAAAAGGGGGCGCTGGGATGACAGGAGAGGATTTTGAGATAGTAGGGGATTTTTCAACAGAAAGCAGAAATTGTTTATATGAGCCCCTGTCGTTAATATCCTTCACTGTGGCAACGATATCTTTTACATATCTCTCTTTATCAAGAATTTGAGTATCAACTAAAGCTGTTCTTAATTTACTAGCTGTAAATCCTATGAGCACTGCAATTAAAGCGATACACAATATCGCGTACCTTTTATACAATATTGCAATCAAAATTAGTGTGGGTAAAAGCAAAAGAAAAATAGATATGCAGCTTGGTTCAAAACTTAGGGAAAAATAGGTTAGAATTCCTACACACTGAAAAACAGGAAACCACAGTATCAAGTTATATTGTTCATTGCGCAGATTGTTACGTATATAACTAACTATTATGTCAAGAAAAGTTAATAAGTGTGTCGATATTTGCATGTGGTGAAATTTTATTTTTCTTTTTTCATTATTTGTGTATATAATAACTAAATAAGCAACGACGCGGGATGGAGCAGCTCGGTAGCTCGTCAGGCTCATAACCTGAAGGTCGTAGGTTCAAATCCTACTCCCGCAACCATTTTTAAGGATATAGTTGTTCCACTTTCCAATCGCTTCCCTCAACAAGAGTGTATCTAAATCTAATATGCTTCCTATATTCACCTTCTTGCCAAAATTCAATTACTTTTGGGATTACGCAAAATCCCACCCAAAAATCAGGACGAGAAACTTGTGTATTGTGAAATTCTTTTTCCTTCAATTTTATAGCTTGCTCAAAATCTTGCCAATCTTTCAGAATGCTCGATTGTTTTGAGCACCATGCGCTAATTTGACTACCCAGCGCTCGAGAAGAGAAGTATTTGTCAGTTCTTTCATCGTTTAGAAGTTTAACCTCTCCTTCAATTCGCACTTGCCTAGCAAATTCTATCCAATGAAACACTAACGCAGCTTTGGGGTTCTCAGTCAATTCTTTCCCTTTTTTACTGTTTACGTTAGTGAAAAACACAAAACCTTCTTTGCTATATTCCTTTAGTAATACCACTCTTGCAGATGGAATACAGTCTTTGCTACAAGTTGCTAGCGTCATTGCAGTTGGTTGTTCACACGGAGAATTAAGTACTGCTTTGTACCACTTTGAAAACAAATCAAATGGATCTTTTTCAAGTGAAAATATCATATCAAAAAATAAAATCTTAATTCTGGCACGCGTTGCAAAAATAAGTGCTACGGCCATTTTGTCGTATAAGTGTTATGATATTATTGCAAATCTTGCAAGGTTTTTGAACTTTACCATATACGTAAAAGTTGTTTTGAAAGTATCCAGCAGATCCAGATGGCTGTGCATAATCTTTCAGTGTTGAACCACCTGCAGCAATTGCATCACTCAGAGTATTTTTTATTTCAGCAGCAAGTTTTTCGCACTCTCTATAGGTCAAGTTTTTTGCTGACCTGAGTGGTGATATACGGGCTCTAAACAAGCTCTCAGAAGCATATATGTTGCCTACGCCAACTATTGATTTATTGTCCATTAACGCTGATTTGATATTCACTTTTTTGTTTTTCAGCAACTCCTGTAAATAGTCTCCACTGAATTCATCCGTGAGGGGCTCTATTCCAAAATCGCTAAAAAAATCCGTTTCTTGTTCTTTATTTAAAACGATAACTAATCCAAATCTTCTTGGGTCATTAAAAATTATTGAAGTATTGTCAGAAAATAAAAATACCACGTGATCATGCTTATTCCGCATTTGATCGTGGTCAGCATATATAAGCTTTCCGCTCATGCCAAGATGTATGATTACAGCCACACTACCATCTGTATTCCAGATGGTATACTTACCTCTACGCTTGATGTTGCGTATGACTTTGCCCTTTAGCATATCATCAATATTTTTTGTTATTGGGGCACGTAAATTCCAATTATTCACTATAACATTACTGATTTGCTTGTTTTTAATTTTATCAAGCAAAAAATTAGAGATTACTTCCACTTCCGGTAGTTCTGGCATGATACCTCCTTCAAAACTTAAGTTTCTGATGGTAATTTTGTCGTTCTCAAATACATTCGAGTATTCTGCGGTGCTTTCTCCTAAAAATTCCTCACCACAAACGAGTTTTGAAAGGGTTCTCTGTCTACTCTGTTGCTGCTTTTTTCTTTTCAAAATATTTTGCTTTAAAGCTTTCGCTAATCTTTTTTTCTCCTCTTCTTTTTCCTTATTCTTTTTTGTGTTATTCATTATCATAATATATAAACTTGCCGTTGTAGCTCAGGTGGTAGAGTACGTCATTGGTAATGACGAGGTCCCAAGTTCGAGTCTTGGTAACGGCACACTGATTATACTTATAATATTGCATAACTTGTAAGCAAGGCTTAGAAGAAAGTTACAGAGGTAAGTTGTCATGCTTTTTCCATATCCTTTCTACCTTCTTGTTTTTGAGTAGCTCTAATGCTTTACAAAAGTGATACCTTGTTTTACTTGGCACTATAATGTCATCAATGTATCCATATGATGCAGCAAAAAATGGGTTAGCAAATTTTTCTTTATATTCTTTAATTAACGTTTGCTGATCTTTTTCGTGTCGAAATATAATCTCAACTGCACTTTCAGGGCCCATCACAGCTATTTCAGCAGTTGGCCAGGCATAATTTATATCACCTTTTAGATGTTTCGAATTCATAACAATGTATGCACCACCATACGCTTTTCTAGTGATAAGGCTAATTTTCGGCACGGTCGCTTCAGCGTAAGCGTAAAGCAGTTTCGCTCCGTGTTGTATTATATTATTGTATTCTTGATTTGTACCCGGCAAAAATCCTGGAACATCAATAAGTGTGATGATCGGAATGTTAAATGCGTCACAAAACCTTACAAACCTCGCAGCTTTTCTTGAAGAATCAATATCCAAACATCCTGCAAGGTGCATAGGTTGATTTGCAACAATACCGACAGTATTTCCTCCAATTCTACCAAAACCAGTTATGATATTACGAGCAAAATCAGGTTTCAGTTCAAAGAAATTCCTTTCATCACAAACTTTTTCAATGAGTTCATACATATCATAAGGAGTATTAGGATTGCTAGGAATCAGAGTATTTAAAGATTCATCAATATCATTAACTGAATCACAGGTTGATTTAGGTTTCGGTGATTCTTGATTATTTGCTGGTAAGAAAGTAAAGAATTCACGCATTTTTAGCAGCATTTCAACATCATTATTGAATGCAAAATCCGCTACTCCTGTTTTGCTTGTATGAATTTTTGCTCCACCGAGGTCTTCGAAACTTACATCTTCGTAGGTAACCTTTTTTACTACATCTGGCCCGGTTATAAACATATATGAACTGTTTTTCACCATGAAAGTAAAGTCAGTTAATGCTGGGGAATAAACTGCACCTCCTGCACATGGGCCCATAATTAAAGAAATTTGTGGTATAACACCCGATGCATTTACGTTTCTTTGAAAAATTTCTCCATAACCAGCAAGAGAATTTACTCCTTCCTGAATTCTGGCTCCACCAGAATCATTTAGTCCGATAATTGGAACTCTGGCATTAATTGCCATATCCATAATTTTGCATATTTTTTTTGCATGTGACGCACCAAGTGAACCACCAAAGACAGTAAAATCCTGAGAATAAACAAAAACTTTTCTGCCATAAATAGTACCATGACCAATCACTACCCCATCACCTAAAAAATTAGCATTTTGCATGCCAAAATCATTTGCATGATGTTTTACGAATTTATCGTATTCTGCAAAAGAACTTTCATCGAGCAATATACTGAGCCTTTCTCTAGCAGTTAATTTCCCTTTTTCATGTTGTTTGGTAATCCTGTCAGAACCGCCTCCTTTTTCAGCTTCTAGTGCTTTGGTTTTTAGATTTTCTAGTATTTTAAAGTCTTGCATACAATAAAGTAGTTTTCAAATTAGTTGTAGACTTTATTAAGTTTACGAACCCTACTAACTATACACATACACTATTGCTATATGCAACAATGTATGTATGATAATTGTTAATGCTCTGGTGATTCATGGTCACTACTTTGAAAATGTTGCGATGTGTCAACACTTTTCATATTAGAAAGAGGTGGACTAACTGCACTGCTTTTCGTTTGTGCAAAACTTTTAGCAGCTTCAACAACCTTGCTTATACGAGGTTCTTTTTCTAGCTCTTTTAGGTACTTTGAGAAGATTTCACAACTTTTGTCATCCATATGTACCATTATTTTACCAAAACTTTCAGCTTTTTCAGAAGATAAAATCATTTCGATCTTTTCATCGCCTACCCTAAAGGTCATTTTTACTTTGCCTTGCATATCATGATATTGCCAGCTTTTTATTCAGATTAGATTATCTCCTTCTCCTATTCGCAATGCACCATATTCTAAGTCCTTAAATTCCGGGGAGTTCATAAATTTTGCAGGAGTGATCACACTTTTTTCTGGACACTGTACATAATAAAATTTATTATCTCTTTCTACTACAATTCCTTTTTTTTGTCATTTTCAATACTATCACTTACAATTTGTTTTAGACGTGACAAATATTCGCCGCGTTCTTTCAGTATATCTTCTGGCAATAATCTCCGAACTTCTTGGCTCACATCAGTGCCTGTTGAAACTAGATTAAACATTTCTAACATAAGAGGCCGTAGTTTTTCTTTTCCAGTCTCAGTAACATTTTTATCTTGCTCCATGAGGTGGTATAAGATCAGTATCGAATAATCTATTATTGATGACTTTTTTCTCCTTGGAATACATCAACACTAAACATGACCTTGTGCTTTTTTGCATCGTCTATAGATTTTTGAAGTCTCTTTGCTATGTTTTCGATAGCTTCATCATTAGGTAAGTGTTCAGGCAATGGCGTCAACTTAAGGAAAAATATCAGCGACAGTGTATAAAATTTCTCTCCAAATTTTTTATCATTAAATTATCCAAAGAGTGCAAGGGACAGCACTTTTGTTTCTGTTTTATTTCAACAAAGAAGTCTAAAATGTGTCCTTTTTAGGTGAAATATGCAAAAAGGAAAAAACCTTATTCTACAAATTAAAAATATAATATACTCGAAAACTTTTCAGAAAATCCATTGTGTTGAGTTTTACACGAACAAGAAAACTTCCTTTTTCGACAGTATTTTCTATGATTTTAAAGTTAGTTAAAAAAAGTTTGGGAATAGAATGTGAACTTATGGAGCCATTGACATGTACCCTCAAAGCAAGCTTTTTCTAAAGCAAGGTATAAGATTTGCCATACAGGCTTTCAAGAATTTAAGAGGTTGTCCACAAACCAGTAAATCAAGCATATTCCCTACTTAACATAACTTTACTCATAGCCAGATATATGAAACTTTCAGTAGATGTTGTAAGTAAATCGTACTCCTTTGATAGCCTTCTATTTCTATTGATCCAAGCAAAAGTCCTCTCTACCACCCACCTTCTCGGCTGTACTGAAAATCCAGGATCCCGTTGTGGCAATAGTTCTAGTGGTGTATCTTTATGCACCCAAAACCTACATGGAGGCCTTTTGACAATTTCAATATCTATCCCATATTCTCTCTTTACGTAATCCTTTAAATCTTTTCCTTGGTATCCCATATCAGCCCACATTTTCTTAATATTGCTGTATTTTTCCTTCATATTGTCCAATGCCATCTTCACCCCATCTCTGTCATTTTCGCTTGCAGCTCCTACATAGCAACCAAGCACAAATCCTTGAGTATCTGTGATTATATGTCTTTTTCTCCCCTTTACCTTTTTCGCACCATCATAACCTTTGCCCCCCCTTTTTCCGTGGTTTTTACCGATTGACTGTCCACTATGCATGCGCTCGGCTTCCCATTTTTGACCTACTATATTTAGTGATATCATAGTTCATTTTCTCAAAAATTCCCTGCTTTTTCCATCTTCTAAACTGTTCATGCACAGCCTTCCACGGCGGAAAATCGTGTGGTAAATAGCGCCATTGACATCCTGTGCGCAGTATATAAAGAATTGCATTTACTATCTCACACTTACTGTATTTTGGTGGCCTTCCTCCTTTCTTGTACGATACTCTGAAGTGTTTTTCTATTCTTGCCCATTCCCTTTTACTTAAATCTGTTGGATATTTTTTCCTCATCTCTTACCTCAATATTCTTTCTTTATATACTACGTATTCCTTGGTTTGTGGACAACCTCTCAAATCTTACTATTACCAACAAATATGAGGTTCGTGAGCAAGTCGCCATCCTTCTGCTAAATCAAAGAGACGTTTATATCCTTTCCAAAGAGTAATTGGTCCTGGTTTTGGGTCGCTTTTTCTTGCTAAATGACCTCCAAGTTCACGAAACGGCTTCTTTTATAGTAGGGGCTATATTTGGACATGGTTTCCTGTGTATTTTAACATATAAAACTTTCCATTCTTCCTCAGCTAATAAGGCAGTACATGGTAATGTTGGGTTAGTTCTTGCAATTGATGTAATAAAGAAAATTCTCCAAGCAATAATCCTCATGACTGTTAAATACCTCATTAATCTTTCTGCTGTTCCAAGTCTACATTCCTCAACTTTGAGACCGGATTTAAAATTTTATGTAATATATCTATTTTCCATCTAAGGCAATTGTAAGTTAAAAACGTGATATAAAAGAGATAAGAGAGAAAGATAACCCTGCTCACTAGGAATAGCGGGCGTGCGCGACCGAAAGGAAATTGGTATTACAACCGTTGGTATCAAGGTACGCTAGCCCTATCTCTCGATACGTTTGAATAGTTGCTTGGGACATATATATGCACCCGTTTACAATCTTAAATTAACTAAAACTATCGAGGTTTATTATGGTTACATCTTATCAAAATTTTATTGGCATTGACATCGGAAAATTTAAAAATGTCGTTGCAATTCACAAACAGAAGAATGCTGTCGAATTTGATAATAATGCTTCTGGTTGGCAACAATTATTTCAAGAGTTTTCAGATATTCTACCTAATGCTTTAGTGACTTTAGAAAATACAGGGAAATATGAGCTTGGCTTATCACATTTTCTTACCGACAAAAATATTGCCGTGCATCGAGCTAATACTCGTAAAGTAAAAAGCTTTATTTTATCTCACGGAACTTTAGCAAAGTCTGATAGATCAGATGCAAGAGCTCTTGCTCAATATGGATTTGAACGCCATAGAACTATCTCTCTATTTGTACCTACCTCTACAGAACAATCAACTTTGGCTGCACTTTGTCAACGTCGTGATGATATTACGCAAATGAGAACTCAAGAAAAATGCAGACTTGAAGCACCGGAAAATGATCATATAAAAGAAAGCTGTCAAAAGACCATTGAGTTTTTCGATAGTCAAATAAACGAACTCAATGATACTATACAAAAGATTATTGATGAAAGCCGCGAATTACAACAACGCCAAAAAATTCTTAAAACAGTTCCTGGAATAGGTAAAAAGTTATCACAAGATTTTTTGTGTTTAATGCCAGAGCTTGGTTACTTAAATAGAAAAGAAGTAGCAAGTCTTGCCGGAGTTGCACCGCATCCAAAAGAAAGTGGTAAAGCTGTTGGTTACCGAAGGATTACAGGTGGTAGAAGTAACGTTCGTTCAAAGCTGTTTACAGCCGCTATGGCTGCTACAAGGTCAAAATCTATACTTGGCGCCTTTTATTCTAAGCTTGTTGAAAGTGGTAAGAAGAAGATGGTGGCTATAACAGCCCTAATGCGTAAAATTATAGTAATTGCTAATACAAGACTTAAAGAAGCAATTAATTTGCATACTTAAAAATCTTCACAACGGTAACTGAAATTGGCTAATGAATATGTGCGTCCACACAGACTTAAAGCACATATTCATTAGCTTAAGCAGAAATTGCTGTGGTAGCTGTTTGATATAAAATTCTATTTCTATGACAAACGGGTTTTTATTGCCCATATAATTTGCAAAATTACACAAATAAAAAAATTTTTAAAAAACATAGTTGATATCAACTAATTTTTTCAACAGCTTCATCGAAAGTATTAACTGAAAGATTCGTTAATAGCATCCATTCTAGCGGTTTTTTTTTAAGGGAAGGGGAGTTTTCTCAACAACATAAACTGCATAAAGTGGTAATTTAGGTAGTTCTTCCGTCTTATGCCTAATATTATTCTTAGATGGATTCATCATAAACTTTCCAAATCTAACTTCCAAACGTGCTGTTCTTTTTGGCTTATTATCTTTTACAGGAACTTCAACTTCTACCGTACCTGCACAATGAGAGGATTTAATAAATGCCCATAACTTCTGCTCACCTTTTTCAGGATATCGAGATTTTCTATTTACTGCTCTATCTCTGCATGCTCTAACTAGCACTGCCGAATTAAGACTATGTGCAAGCTCAAAAAAGTCATATATATCTGCTTCTCTATCGCATACAGTTATAGTCTCAGTTTGAGTTGGATCAATAATATTATTTGTTTTTCTTAAAGTTTCCAACCACTTTACGCTTTCTTTATCTTCAATGCGATCGCTCTTTTTTTTAAGGTTCTCATTTTCTTCAGGTCTTGAATAAACTTTTTGATCTAGTATCCCTAGTACCAAACCTTCTATACTAACGGCAAGATCTGTATGCATTATAATACCTTTTGCAGTATCATAACTGGACAAATTTGCTAATCCGCTTGTTTTTTATGGTTATTATATACAATGTAACTGGTATCTTGAATGACAAGAACCCTCTTGTGAGCTTTTGTTCTCTCAACTGTTTTATCAATGTGTGAAGCTAGAATATCGACTTCTTTTACGTTCTCATTTAAAAAAAACGATATGCTGCTTTTGCTTCTGACCAACTTCCGCATGCCTCATTAATTGAGCTTTCAGGTAAACTTATCAAACTGTCAGCAATATTTACTAATCGGTCAGTTAATCTTTTATCTCCAAGTACAGCATCTCCAAATTCATTTTTAGCCCATTCATTACTCTCGTTTGCCATTTTTATACCCTCAATATTTGCAAACTCTAATATTGTAATACTTTATTTATAAGTACATTTATATTTGTGGGTAATAGTAAGGAATGACACCGTCTTGGATGGAAACCAGTGTCAGCTACTTTCATGACACCATCACAAGGTGAAACTGGATCCCAGATACTGTCTCTGCTGTCAAACAAATTATCCAACAAAATTACAATTAAATGGTTGATTATTTTTAAGAATACCAAAAAAGACATGCATTAATTTTCGCATTAACGCAAGAACTATGACTTTTGGACATTTGCCTTTACTTGCTAGACGCTGACAAAACTTTTGAAAATGATTATTATGGTTTTTGACTACTATAGCTGGCATATAAAGAGCTTTTCGAATACGCTCAGATCCTATTTTGCATATTGCAACTTCTCTTACTTACTGACGATCCCGATTGATAATGTCCTGGATTTAGACCAGCAAAAGCTGTAAATTGTTTAGCATTGTCAAAGTTATCAACTGATGGCATTTCTGCGACAACAGCAACAGCAGTAAGATATCCTATACCTTTTATAGTCTTAAGGTTTTCCACCATATTTTTTAGATGTGGATAGTTATTTATATGCTCATTAATTTCTTTTTCGAGAACAATAATTTGCTCCTCTATTGCCAAAATTACTTTAGATATAGCTTCTTTGCAACTGGAATGCATATTTTTGTTTTCCAAGCGATTTGTCTGTTGCACCTTATCATCTTTTAGCGATTGCATGCAACGGTAAAGCTCCCTCAAATGCCTCATTTCAGGTGCAATGGGCTTCCAAAGAGCAGGTTTGTTGGCGATACAAAATCTAGCTATCATAGCTGCATCTGATTTATCTGTCTTATTTCTGAGCAGCTCACTTTTGCCAAAAGCTTTGATTTGGGCTGGGTTTACTATACTGACATTATGTCCTAAATCGTGCATAAAAGTAGCCAAATCTTCTCCATACCAACTAGTTGCTTCAAGACATAAATGAGTAAGATTTGCTCCATGGCCATTGCACCAAACTACAAGTTTTGCAAAACCATCTTGATTATTTTGAAAGACTTTGTGTCGTTTTTTACTGTCCACTAACAAACAAACATCAAATTTCTTTTTTGAAATATCCACACCCAAAATAGCATTTACTTGCATAAAATTGCCTCCAAGACTATAAATAAACTGAGAGTTTAGACTAACCTTGTAATACGGGATATAATTCCAAAAGATACTGTTCAGTCTTTAACTCTATGGGAGGGAAGCAAAATCTGGCTTAATGGCATTAGTGTCGCATCAGCTTCACCCTCCCTGTGAGGTATTTTAGCTCTAATGCCTCACATCATAAAGATACAAGTGTCTGGGCACTGGGATGACAAGAAGAGAGCACTGGAATGACAGGAGAAGGGGGGCTACTACCGTCATAAAGGAACCAGTGTCAGCTACTCGGATGATACCTCTTTCTACTTAATTTGGGTTATGCAAGAAGTCTATTCGCGGTATAGATTCCGCTAACGAGTAGCGAAATGATGGTTTTTCAAATCGTCGGTAAGCCTAAGTCAGTTTAGCTATATGCTTTTAATTCCCCCAAAAGGAGAATTAAATATGTGAAATTCTAGTTGATATAATTTAATGAATGGTTAATTTTAACTATTAATTTATTTGAGAGATTTTAATAATATTTAACCCACTCGTTTTTCTATTTTCCATATCGTGATGTGCTTGAATTATTTCATCAAATTTATATTTTTTATTGATCCGTACAGTTAAAAGTTTTTTTCTTATCATCTCGAAGATTTCCATTGTGGTAAGCACTAATGTGAATCTATCATGCTTATAATGGTATATTGAGGTTCCAGTTGCAAATAACGAACGTGAACTAAGTAAAGAAAAACTAATAGGAGCGTTACCTGATATCTGCCCATAGGAAACGTATATGCCGAACCTGCCTAAAGATTCAAAAGAGAGCTTACTTGTAGCGTAACCTATGGGGTCATACACTGCACCTACTCCTCTGTTTTGCGTAATCTCCATAATTTTAGAAACGAAGTCTTTATCATTGTAGTTTATTGCGTATGTGCAGCCACTTTGTAAAGCTATCTTCATTTTTTCATCAGAGCTTACAGAACCTATCACTACACCTTTTTTATCCTTTGCCCATTGACATATTATTTGCCCTAAGCCACCATTAGCTCCATGAACTAGCACGAAAGCACCAGGCCTGATTTTATAAGATTGATTAACTAAATAGTGAGCTGTCATACCTTTAAACAGCACTGCAGCAGCAACTTCATCAGATATGTCATCTGGAATTTTTATCAGATATTTCTGGTGTATAATGCGCTTTTCACAATATGCCCCTGGAGGAGCTGTGCAATATCCAACTCTGTCTCCAACTTTGAATCCATCACTGATTTTTTTACCAAGTTTTTCAATAACCCCAACTGCTTCCACTCCAAGCACTGATGGTAAATTTTTAATTTTGCGTGTACCTTTTCTGTGCTCTAAATCATAACGATTTAAGCCGATAGTTGTGTGACGCACTAAGACTTCCTCGCCTTTTGGCTCACCTATGCTCTTATCTACAAATTCTAATACTTCTGGTCCCCCAGTTTTTTTAATTTGTATAGCTCTAACCATGATGAATATTAAGACAAAAACTTTGATTATGTTATCTAACAATTAATATTTTGCAAAGTTATTGTTTTCACAATCAATAGACTTTTTGCGTTACCTCCTGTCATTCCAGTGTCAGCTACTTGGATGACACCCTATTGATTACTGAAATGACATGGTTTGCAAACATTCTGTTACTTAAGCTTAAAAAACGTGTATGACAGTGTTATTTCGCTCAAATCTTTTGTATTGTTATCAAGCATTATCTCAGGATCTATATAAAAAGATACGGGCATAGCTGCTTTTTGTTTTGGTAGCAACATTTGTTCTTCAAAACAAAAGCATGCAATTTTATTGAAATACTTACCTGCTTTGAAAGGCGTAACGTTATACACCGCCATTCCAAATGAAGGTTGATCAGATAGATTTTTTGCGTAATAAAACGCTAAACTTTGTTCTCCTATGTTTACGTCAACGTAGTTAGTTTCTGATTTAAACTCCCAAGGTAGATCGGACATTATATCAGCATTGAAATGGACCCTGATCTTTTGGTTAGTTATATTTGTTGTTGTGTTAGTTACTTTTCTTATTGTGCCACCATACCCAGTAGCTTTACAGAAAATGCTATATAGAGGTACCGATGCATATGCAAGACATATCATCGACACAACTAAAGATACTAAAAAGAAAACTATAGAATTCTTACTGCCTTTCCTTAAAAAGGAAAACATCTAATCCCTATTGTTGAACAAGTTAAGTAACCTGAGTAGATTGAGAAATATATTAATAAAGTCAAAATAAAGATTAGTTGCACCGAGTATTGCCAATTTAATAGTAGCAACTTCTGATCCGTCATTATGTTTATAATAAACGTCCTTGATTCTTTGAGCATCATACGCAGTCATTAAGGTAAAGACTATTACTGATATGAACGATATTGCAAAGTGGAGAGGACTACTTCCAAGAAATAAATTTACTATAGACGCAATGATTAACCCCCAAACTCCCATAATCAAGAAAGAGCCCATACTTGTAAGATCTCTTTTTGTAGTATTGCCATATAAAGCCATAGAGCCAAACATGATTGATGTAATGAAAAACGCCCTTGCTACATTTTCTGCAGTATAAACTATAAAAACATAAGATAAGGAAAGCCCCATTAACACTGAGAACGAGAAAAATATAGTAACGGCAGACTGAGCACTTAGGTGTTGAATTCTATAAGACATGTAGAACACCAATGCAACCGGAGATAACATTACCACAAGCGATAGAACGGGATTAGAATAAATTACTTGAAAAAGACCAGAAAATACTGTTAAAAATGCAACAAGCCCTGTGACGCCCAAAGCTAAAGCCATGTAATTGTATACTTTAGTTAGGTAACTTCTAAGCCCAGCGCTATAGTAAACGCCTTGAGAGCGAATATCCTGTTCATTTCTCATATAAGACATAATATAACTCCTTTTGTCCATTATTTAACACATTATAATATAAAACCACATTTTTATCAAGTGTTTTTATTATAAACAGCTATGCGCTGGCATTTGTTTTAATATAAATAGAATATAGGCCTATTGCTGCTGCATTTGAAACATTTAAGCTGTCAATTACGTTTGATATTGGGATCTTTAAAAGATAATCACAATTTTCTTTAACTAACCTCCGCATTCCTTTCTCTTCAGAACCAAAAATAATTACTCTTTTTTTCTCAAGACTCTTTATTTCATCTATATTTTCTTTAGCATTGCAATCAAACCCGTAACACCAGTAGCCGACCTTTTTTAAATACTGCATAGTTTTTACTATATTTGTAACGTATATTAGCGGAACAATATCTAAAGCCCCACTTGCTGCTTTTGCAATAGATGCATTTTCACTCGGTGAATGGTTATGTGGTAAAACCAATGCGTTGACATTAAAACAAGCTGAAGTTCTTAAAATCGACCCAATATTGTGCGTGTCAGTGACTTGATCTAAAATGACTATAGTAGAGCTGTCGTTTGAGCTTTCAGCTATTTCTTCAATGCTTAAGTTATAAAGAATAGGGGCAACATTTAAAGCAATTCCCTGATGGTTAGCACCTTTGGGTAAAACGTCATTAAGTATTTTGTTTTCTACTAATCGAACTTTAATGCCCTTACTGTCTACACATTGCCTAATTTCTTTTTTGTGCTCTCTATAGAAATTTTCTGTTGCTAACAGTTCTATACACCGCCTATTTTTATTCTTCAGTGCTGACATGCAGGTGTGCTTTCCATACAGCCAAAAATTCTCATTAGTTTTTGACGATTTCATCGTATTATTGAAAATCGGGTTTTTATAGAATAAGCAACATTTTACTATGTTTGGATATTGTTGTAAAATTATACAATTCGATTAATGCGTTTATGTCGGACGATGAGTTGGATTGGCAAAAAAATGTTAAGCCAATAGAATGTGGAAAAGTTACTTTGAAAGTTGATCATAAAGTAAATATAAAGTCTATGGTTGATAAAGGTACCTCCGACTTACAAGGGAATTTTCTTAATACCAATAATAGTAACTCATCATTTTGTCTTGACTACAACACAAAATCAAAGATTGATAGGGGTAAATATTTTATAAGCGATAAGCTCGATTTGCACGGCTATAATATAGAGGATGCTTACTGTAAATTGATAGATTTTATTATCAAAAATTATCGAGCAGGAAATAGATGTTTATTGGTAATTACGGGATACGGCAGTGCAACAAATAAAACAGACACTATAAAGAGTAACTTAAATAAATGGTTAAATGACACTAAAATCCAGCATATGGTTCTATACTACCAACAAGCTACGAAAAAACATGGTGGTAAAGGGGCTTTTTATGTTTTATTAAGAAGGAATAAAAACCTTGAGTCCTGATACTTAAAATTCCTTTTAAGCCTTAATTTTTCTTGTATAACCATACAGTGTTCGGCAGCGCGTGACGCACAACTGTGCGAACATTGTGATTTGGGTCTACCAGGAAGGATGTCTCCCAGTACCTCTTTTCCCGTCATCCCGCTACGTGTTAGCGGGATCTCATTTCACTTTATGAGGGTGTCATCCGAATAGCTTGACTACTTGGATCCAGATTGGATACTGAGTTGGTGAGTATAAAAGTATAGCTTCTACGTCATACCGCCGCGGTATCTCAGCCGCTAACAAGTAGCGGGGTGACGAGTTACTATACCGCTGCGAACCGTCATACCGCGATTTATTCCATAGCTGTACGAACATTCATTTTTGAAGGTAAACTGCACAGCAAATGGTGTCATTCCAGTGCTTGACACCGGAATGGCTTTGTTGCATAGCAACTGAAAAATCTGGTGGCTACTGACAAAATTCATTATAAAATAGCCATTTAACCTTGAAAGAAAAAATATGCCACAAAAAATGAGGGTCAGTAACCATAGCGAATATAACAAATTTCTAGAAAAAAGAGGAAATATTTTTCATTATATCAACGAAGCCATAGAAAAGTGGTACGAGAATGGTCCAAAAATACCAGGTGGCAACAATATTTATAGCGATAAAGTTGTAATTTTGGTGCACATAATAACTTGTTTATTTAGAATAGGCCTGAGGCAAACAGTTGGGTTTATAGCAGGATACCTTGAGCAAATTGGGAAAAATTTGCAAGTTATCAGCTATTCACAATCATCAAGAAGGTTTAAGAAACTCAATATTAAGATCAATGATTGCAGAAAATAATATGGAAGATATCGAAATTGCTATAGACAGTACAGGAATTAGTATATACAACAACACTCCTGGTCATAGCAAAGAAAATAGCGAAGATAGAAAGTATCGCAGCTATGAACAGACAAGAAAATTGCATGTAATGTTGAATACAAACAGCAAAAAAGCCATAGCTGTAAAATACAGTAACGGTGTCTACTCTGATCACTATGGAGCTTGTGATTTGCTAAAAGAAGTCGATTTTCAGTATGTCATAAAAGTACTATATGCAGATAGGGCATATGACAGAGAAAAGCTCTATAAGCTGTGTAATCAATATGGTATAAAAACGAAAATTCCTCCGAAAAACAACGCAGCAGAGCATCCAAAATTGGATTATATGCTTGATAGAAATGCCGCTATTCAGTTAATGAAATTACATGGTGAGAATGGTATAAAAAGATGGAAAGAAGAAGTAAATTACGGAAAAAGATCGTATATTGAAGGATTTTTCTCAAGGTTGAAGCGAATATTTGGGTTTAGTTTTAGGAGCAAATCTGAAATTAATCGTGAGAAGGAACTGCTACTCAAGTGTTATTTGCTTAACAAATTTACTGAAATAGGCATGGCTAAGTTTGAGATAGCTTCATGAATTTATTGTACGTTACCTACTATCCGAAGAGCGATGCAACAAAGCCCACTGGAATCCAGCCGGCTTTGTTGCATCGCTAGCTATGATGGATTAAAGATAAAAAAGGTGGAGAATATCAGTAGCTTATTATTCTGGTATTTATAACAAGAACGGTCAGTGAATACCTAAATTTGAGTAAAAGAAATTTCACTACCACTCACTAATCCGGCTAAAATTCAAGAATTTCAATGCTTTAGCTATTTTCAATAGAATTAAATTTATTAATATAAATAACAAGTTACTATTCTTAAATTTGATCAGATTGATTGCAAAAAAAACAAGATTTTCAATAAGTTGCTTATAATCCTAATTATAGTTAGCCTTTCATAAGTAGCGATGCAACAAAGCCATTCCAGCGTCACGCGCTGCCATGTGGTATACAAATTTCCTTCGAATTACAACGTACGTGCGCTCTATATGCACTTGATTGACAAATGCTCTCTTATCAAAATCTCAAGAATCTGCACTATATTTAATGCTGCGCCTTTGCGCAGGTTGTCAGCCACTATCCACATATTTAATCCGTGCTCAACAGTATTGTCTCTTCTAATACGCGATACATATACAGCATTCTCCTGTACAACATCAATTTGAGTTATGTATTCACTATCTTCACGCCTGTTGTACACTAAAACTCCACTATCTTCGGCTTCACTTAGCACTTCACGAGCTTGTTCTTCAGTGATATGTTGATCAAATTCCACATTTACTGCCATAGCGTGACCGATAAAGACGGGCACCCTTACACAAGTTGCAGTAACTTTTATATCTTCCTCTAAAATTTTTTTTGTCTCCTCTTGCATTTTCCATTCCTCTTCTGTAGAACCATTTTCCATGAATTCTCCTACATGGGGAATGCAATTGAATGCTATTTGCTTAGAGAATATCTTGGGTTTTTTAGCTTCGTTCATAAAGATTTTTTTTGTCTGGTCATAGAGCTCATCCATTGCTGCTTTGCCTGCACCAGAAGTTGATTGATAAGTTGAAGCAACGATTCTCTTTATTTTTGCTTTTTGGTGTAATAGATGTAGTACTAGCAGCATCTGTATTGTAGTACAGTTTGGATTGGATATTATGTTGTGGTTTTTATATTCCATAATTTTTTCTTTATTAATCTCTGGAATAATGAGTGGCACACCCTCTTTCATTCTAAAATGGGAACTGTTATCTATCACGATGCATCCAGCCTGTGTTGCAATTGGTACATACTCTTCAGAAACATGAGATCCAGCACAGAAAATGGCTACATTAGTTCCAACGAAGTCATAATCCTCAAGGCATAAAACTGTTAACTCTTTGTCACCAAAGCTCACCTTCTTCCCTTCTGATTTTTTCGATGCAAGTGCAATAACGCAATCTATCGCCTCATCTTGAAATTCAGCAAGCGTGCTTAATACCTCACGCCCTACTCTTCCGGTTGCTCCAATAACAGCAATTTTGTATCCCATATAGATGAACCTCTAATTTCAAAGTTCTATTATATTTTTACTGACAAAATTTACAATTGTTTTAATATTTTTACCTTGCAATTAATTGTAATTTAGCTATTATTATGCAATATTAGAGGTTGTCCGGAAACAAGTAAATTCAAGCATATTCCCTCTTTAACATAACCCTACTCATAGCTAGGTATATGAAATTCTCAGTGGATGTTGTGAGTAAATCATACTCCTTCGATAGCCTTCTATTCCTATTAACCCAAGCAAAAGTCCTTTCTACAACCCATCTTCTTGGCTGTACTTTAAACCCTTGTTCTCTTGTTGGTAGTAGCTCAGGTAGCGTATCTTTGTGCACCCAAAATCTACATGGAGGCCTTGTAACAATTTCAATATCTATGTCATATTCTTCCTTTATGTGATTCTTTAAATTTCTTCCTTGGTATCCCATGTCAGCCCACATTTTTTTAACTTTAGTATATTTTGTTCTCATATTGTTTAATGCTATTTTAATACCATCTCTATCATTTTCGTTAGCAGCGCCTACGTAACAACCTAGTATAAAACCCTGAGTGTCTGTAATTATATGCCTTTTTCTACCCTTTACTTTTTTACTTCCATCATAGCCTTTGATCCCCCCTTTTCTGTAGTCTTTACAGATTGACTATCTACTATACAGGCACTCGGCTGCTCATTCCTTCCTATTTTTCTTCTACTATATTTTGTAATTTCATAATTCATTTTCTCAAAAATTCCCTGCTTCTTCCATTGCCTGAACTGCTCATACACAGTCTTCCATAGCGGAAAATCATTTGGTAAATACCGCCATTGACACCCTGTACGCAATACATAGAAAATTGCTTCTAATATTTCTCTTTTGCTATACTTTGGCGGCCTTCCTCCTTTCTTGTATGATACTCTGAAGTGTTTTTCTATTCTTGCCCATTCCCTTTCGCTTAGATCTGTTGGATACTTTTTTCTCATCTTTACCCCGTACTAAAATTTCAGATATTATAGCCTTTTACTTGTTTCCGGACAACCTCTTATACCAATTCTCATTGTTGTCCAGTCAAATAGGAAACATTGCAGAGTTGTTTAATTGTGGAGCTGGCAAGAGAAGTAATAAATTTGCACAAAGCACCCTCAAGTAGAGCAATTGTATCGTATATTTTATTGCGCAAAATGTTCTGTTTTATATATAACCAAAGCCTCTCAACAGGATTTAGCTCAGGTGAGTATGGAGGTAGGTATATAATGTCGATATTTTTAGGTACCTTTAAATTTTTTGACCTATGCCAACTAGCACAGTCCATAACGAGAAAAGCCTCTCGTGTTTCTAGATATTGCGAAATTTGCTCAAGAAATATGTTCATGCAATCAGTGTTGACATTTGGTGCAAATAAGCTAGAACTCTCTCCATTTCTAGGATTAACTGCACTATAGAGATAGAAATTTTGCCTACCTAATTTTGTTTTAACCTGTGTTCTAATCCCCTTTTTAAACCACCCATGTCCAACTTTTGAATGTGTGCCAAACCGTGATTCATCAAAGAAAAATAGCTCTTTTTCTGGATACTTGCTAATAGCTCCATTGAGATTTTTTTTTGAATTCCTCTTGTTTGCTTTTATCTTGTCCATTATGAACTGGTCTTGGTGTAATATATGAGAATTTCATCTTTTGCATATGGCGGTGTACTGTAGATTTGCTGATATTTAATCCGAACTTTTCCTGGATTCTTATTCTCATTTCTTTAATGGTGATATTAGGATTTTCTTCTATCCACTCTTCAATTTGCTGTAGTTGAGCCTGATTTAATTTAGTTTTTCTACGACGTTGTGAAGGAGCAAACAGTTTTTCTTCTCTGCCAATTTTCAAGAGTTTTACCCACGAAGTTAGTGCGCTTCTTGAAATGCAATATATTTTTGCTACAGCCGTTATACTGTACTTTTTTGCTGCAATTACAGCATTTAGTTTTTTTGAAACATATGCATTATTCCTTACTTTCTTCAGCATTTCTTTTGCTGATTCTACTACTTTTTCATCCAATAATTTTGATCTTAATGCCATTTAAACCTCGCTATTTTACTTACTTCAGTATGGCTTTTCTTCCATCATTGTCCATCTGTTTGCCCTGTAATGGGAATTGGTATTAGTAATATTACATAATGAAATGAAAGATGAGTAAGGAATACGATGAAACTAAGGTTAAACCTGCAATTTCTACACCTCAAGGGCCTGAAGGAGCCAATGGATCAAAGGCCCAAAGTGTTCTTTCGAATAAAAGAAAGCCTACAATAAATTTTGATGATAAAAAGTATGGTGTAAAAACCTCTAAAATAGACCAACAGTCTCTAAACAAAAGACAAGAATCTTCAAAGCTAAGAGATCTCTTAAGGTCAATACCAATAATAAGGAGATTTTTAGCAAGGATTTTCACACCTGAAAAAATAGAAATCATCAGTAACCCTATATATGACAACATGGAAGCATATAAAAAATCGCAGGAAGATTACCCTAGTAAGATAAAAGATGAAACTAGTATAGATGATGAACACACAAAAGAAGTAGATAGTAAACTTGAGAAGGGTAATGTTGAACAAGTGGACAACAAGAAAAGTCGTAGTTCATAAATATCAATCATTTAAAAATTATCTCTAGTTATAACATTGTATCTGTTCAGATGCATGGCTTATGTACAAATATTGAAACAAAAATTCCAGTGCTCCCTTTCTTGTCATCCCAGTGCGTGACACTGGGATGGCTTTGTTGCATCGCTCTTCGGATAGTAGGTAACGTACAATAAATTCATGAAGCTATCTCAAACTTAGCCATGCCTATTTCAGTAAATTTGTTAAGCAAATAACACTTGAGTAGCAGTTCCTTCTCACGATTAATTTCAGATTTGCTCCTAAAACTAAACCCAAATATTCGCTTCAACCTTGAGAAAAATCCTTCAATATACGATCTTTTTCCGTAATTTACTTCTTCTTTCCATCTTTTTATACCATTCTCACCATGTAATTTCATTAACTGAATAGCGGCATTTCTATCAAGCATATAATCCAATTTTGGATGCTCTGCTGCGTTGTTTTTCGGAGGAATTTTCGTTTTTATACCATATTGATTACACAGCTTATAGAGCTTTTCTCTGTCATATGCCCTATCTGCATATAGTACTTTTATGACATACTGAAAATCGACTTCTTTTAGCAAATCACAAGCTCCATAGTGATCAGAGTAGACACCGTTACTGTATTTTACAGCTATGGCTTTTTTGCTGTTTGTATTCAACATTACATGCAATTTTCTTGTCTGTTCATAGCTGCGATACTTTCTATCTTCGCTATTTTCTTTGCTATGACCAGGAGTGTTGTTGTATATACTAATTCCTGTACTGTCTATAGCAATTTCGATATCTTCCATATTATTTTCTGCAATCATTGATCTTAATATTGAGTTTCTTAAACCTTCTTGATGATTGTGAATAGCTGATAACTTGCAAATTTTTCCCAATTTGCTCAAGGTATCCTGCTATAAACCCAACTGTTTGCCTCAGGCCTATTCTAAATAAACAAGTTATTATGTGCACCAAAATTACAACTTTATCGCTATAAATATTGTTGCCACCTGGTATTTTTGGACCATTCTCGTACCACTTTTCTATGGCTTCGTTGATATAATGAAAAATATTTCCTCTTTTTTCTAGAAATTTGTTATATTCGCTATGGTTACTGACCCTCATTTTTTGTGGCATATTTTTTCTTTCAAGGTTAAATGGCTATTTTATAATGAATTTTGTCAGTAGCCACCAGATTTTTCAGTTGCTATGCAACAAAGCCCACTGGGATCCAGATTGGGCACTAAGTTGGTAAACACGAAAGCGATTAATCCTTTACAACGTTTTTGATGGAACTGCGCGAAAGAACTGGATGCCAGTGTCACGCACTGGCATGACACCCATTTCTTCCTATAGTTGTCTTTTCTCGTCTACCTTATTTTGCCACTCTGCTGAACAGATACATAACATTTGCTATACAGAAACTCTGCGATACCAAAATAAATAAAGAGGTACGCCACTTGCAGTGAATAAGCTTGCGATCAGCAAGGTATTCACAGAAGTTTCAAATATTACCCAGCAGCAAAAGGTTGTTGCTATACTGCCAATTAAAAATTTGTAACAACTCTTTTCTTGCACAATAACTTTGAGAAAAGCAAGACTGCATGCAAGGTAAACAAATAAAAATGAAACTACAGAAAAGTCGATAATTGATGTGATCTGCTTAGCAAAATTGTTGCTTGAAGTGAGGATTAGTAAAGTTGCAGTTCCAACTGAGCTAGTTGTTATGCCCCAGAAAGGAGAACCGTGCTTGTTTCTTTGAGCAAAAAACTGTGGCATCAGTTTATCTTTTGCAAGGCCAAGGGCCACTTGTCCACTAGCTAGTACCCAAGCGTTTAAAGTACCAACACAAAAAATGAACGCGGTTATAGAAATAATCAAGTGCCAATTGCCAGAGGCCATAATTTTTATTGCGTCAACATATGGTGCTCTTGAACTTGCTAAATCATTGCCATTTATTAATCCCATAATTGCAAGATTGTTGATAAAATACACAACAGCAACAGAGATTGTTCCAAGTACCACAGCTCTTGGTATTGTTCTAGCTGGATTATCAACTGACCCTGCAGGTGCTGTTGCCAATTCAACTCCAATAAAACCCCATAGAGTAATAAGTGTAGAACGGGCAAGAATCTGCGATGTTGTAAGATTTGATATTTCTTCACTTATGATGAAGTTATTTCTATCAAAAAAAAACAATGCTGCTATAGGTATTACAAGCAATACAGAAATTTTTATCACCGTCAATAAAAACTCAACACGTCCAGCAGTAGCTACTCCTCTAAAATTTATTAGTGTAATAATTGTAAGTAATAACATCTCTAAAAACAGATGTACGTTTTGAATATCTTCATGGAAAAATGGTGTAAGATAACCAACACCCACAACTATTACGGCTGTTGTGCTAACCCATGAGATCACCCAATACGTCCAACCAACAAAAAAAGCTGCAGCAGGGCCAAAAGCATGCTTTACATAGACGTGAGGGCCACCCGTTTCCGGAAATTTTGCGCAGAGTGAGGCAAAAACTAAAGCAAGAGATATAGCACCAAGCCCTGATATTATCCAGCTTATAAGGCTATACATGCCATATGGAGCAAGGCTAATTGGAAGCATAAAAATTCCAGAGCCAATTTGGCTGCTAATCACTAAGGCAAAAATAGCCCAAAAACCTATTTTATTTGACACAATAATTCTTATCTAAATAGATTAACAATATACCCTAAACTCAGAAATTTCAATTGATCTTTTAACATAAAAACTTGCATTTTTTTCAATTTATTCCTAAAATAGATTATATTAACAGATTATTAAGAGGGGGTTATGAATCCGAGATTAAAAGCATTTTTGATTGCACTTTTGTTTCTCGTGTATTATTTAAATCTTCTTGTTAACTATATCCTTGACCCGATTCTAGTTCGTCCCTTTGAAAGATTATACAAAAACTTAATTGTTGATGGTCTTTATGCCTATTTATCTACAAGCACTTCTAGCCCTGCACTAGCATTTTTGGCTACAGGTTTTATTGTTATTGCTGCGTTTATTTGCCTGAATAAAATGCTTCTTCCCTTGCAAGAGAAGATCATAAACAACTATACCTCCTTTAAAAACAACAATATTGATAGCAATAGCATGTTGTTTGAGGTTTATAAAGATCCAACAATAAAATTAAAGGACAAAATCTTATTCTTCAGTATACACTTGATATATTACCTACAGCTTCCATTTTTGTATATTGCATCAAAGGTATCAGCTCTACGTGGGTTTCTTATATTTAATTTTGGTTTATTATTGTTAAATTATGCACTGCTAATTCCAGTAGCACTTCTTGAGTTAATAAAATATCCATCAGTAAAACTCTTTTCACCTTTGGGTTTGAATGTAAAGCAGCTAAGCTTTTTGTTTAATGTAAGTGATGTGGGTACTAGTAGTCAGAGCGTTCATACTAGAAGTTTTCAGCAAAGCGTTATTGAATGTGCCAAAAAATTAAAGGAAGAACATGGTACGCCGTTAAATGAGTTGGATGAAGAGTTTAAAAGTTATATAAGCGGTTTAACAAGTCAGCAAAAACGAATGATAGAACCTTATCTAAGATTGGATGGTTATGAAACTGGGGAGTGGGTAAATTGGGTAGATTCACAAACCGGATTGACATTGACACAGGCTATAAATTTAGTTTTAATTGCGGCAAGAGAGCAAAATGCAGACGTAGAACTATTGAAATCTATATTACTGGTTCGCTTTGAAGAAAGTAACCGCCAATGTGGTCCTGGAATGCTTCTCCGTATTATTTATGCATTAAGTGGCCTTGAAGCAGAAAACAACTTTGCAGCTCAACTGGAGCCTCAGCTAATGGGGAAGTTGGCTGGTAATGCTACTAAAAGATTTCTTGAGAAATATGTGGATAAGCACTACCATAAAATAAAAGTTTTGAAAGAAAATTTTGATAATTTGTATTCACCAAGTTCTGGGGTGGATTTGAGCAACGTGAGTGATGAAGTAAAGGACGGCATTTCTTATACAAGAGATGCTATAAAAGAATTCGTGTTTAAGGAATTATATGTAAAGTTTTATAACGACTATGGGGAGCATATTCAGAGAGGGCAGATAAAACAAAGGTTAAGGGAGTTAATAACGGATGAAGTCGTAGACGCGGCAATATATTCTAAAATAGATGAAATAGAAATCCCTGCAGAACCACCTACTTATCTTGAAAGAGTAAAAGCATTTTTTGGAGGTCATGCAAGGTCTTCTGCTGCTTAGTGGTTTAGTTCGTGCTATATAGCTAAACTAACTTAGATTTACTGACAATTTTAAAACAACAAATTCGTCATTCCGCTACTAGTTAGCGGAATCTATACCGCGAATGAATCGTGGTATGACGCGTTAGCTATAGCTTTGTCTTCCCTTTTCTGAATGGCTTGCAAGCTGCTATCTCTACAAAAACTATATTTTTCTTCAGAAGAGAGTTATATTGTAACTATGGACAAAATAATCATAAAAAAATTTGGTGGGACTTCGCTAACTGATTTAAACCGAGTTGCAAATTTGATAAAAAACGATATTGAGAAAGGTTGTAATGTAATCGTTGTTGTATCTGCTGTTGCAGGATTTACTGACCAAATGGTTTTTCAGGCTAGGCAAATCTCAAATTTAAGTTATAGACAAGAGTTATCAGAGTATGACGTTATGCTTTCAGCAGGAGAACAAATCTCTTGCGGTCTATTAGCTATCACTCTCCAATCGATCGGAGTTAATGCTAAATCGTGGCTTGCCTGGCAGTTACCAATTGTAACTGATGATTTTTATTCTGAGTCTAAAATAAAAACAATAAAGATTGAACGTGTGAAAAGATCTTTTGCTGAGGGTTATACTGCTGCGATCATTGCTGGTTTTCAGGGTATAAATGATGATAGAATCACTACTTTTGGAAGAGGAGGCTCTGATATATCAGCAGTTGCCTTCGCGGTAGCCTTTGGTGTTAGAACTTGCGAAATTTTTACTGATATTGATGGAATATATACAGCAGACCCGAGAATTGTTCCAAAGGCACGCAAGCTCAAATTTATCTCTTACGATGAAATGTTGGAAATGTCGTCATCTGGTGCTAAAATACTGCATAATCGTTCAGTACAACTTGCAATGAAACATAACATTAAAGTGCAAGTGCTATCCACTTTTAAGGAAGTAGAAGGCACCACAGTGCTACACAAAAGGGATGTACTAGAGAGATACTTAATGACTGGAATAACTTATAGCACTAATGAAGCTCTTGTAACTTTCACTAACCTTGCAAATAACTTGCGTACTTTAAGAGATATAGCAGGAGCAAACGTTAAAATTGATATGATACATGGGTCAAGTTTTGTTATCTCCAAATTTGATATTGATTTAATGGAAAAGTTACTGAATAAGAATGAAAATTATGCTATAAACGATAATGTAGCTAAAATTTCAATAATTGGTATTGGTGTTATGTCTAACACTGAAGTGATGCACCGCACACTCAAGGTTTTAAGCGAAAAAAAGATAGAAATACTTGCTATCACAACATCTGAAATCAAAATCAGTATAATTGTTCAAAAAGAATGCGCTGTAGCTTTAGTCAAAGATTTACATACTGAGTATGAGCTTGATATGCAGCACTAGGATAGGCTTGACGTCCAGTTGTCTAAGAGTATGTCTTGAAAAGGAATGAGGAAAAAATATGATAGTGTAAGTAAAAAATAGGAGGGAAAATTGTATCCAAGTGATATAAGTGATAAGGAATGGGAAATTTTGGAGCCACATGTTGCACAAGGAAAGATAGGGAGGCCAAGAAAGCACAATATCAGAACAATTATTAATGCAATAAGGTATATAATGAGAGGTGGTTGTCAATGGAGAATGCTGCCGAAAGATTTTCCTCCATGGAAGACGGTGTATGACTATTTTCTCAGGTGACGTAGTAATGGCAAATTGGAAAAAATACATAATATGCTAGTAAAAGAGGTAAGAAAAATGTTTGGTAAAAATGAAACACCTTCAGTAGGAATAATTGACAGTCAATCAGTAAAAACCACTCAAAAAGGGGATCCAGAGGATATGATGCTGAAAAAAAATAAAGGGTAGAAAACGTCATATTGTTATAGATACAGTGGGCTTAATTATTGCGGCTGATGTTCATAGTGCAAGTGTTCAAGATCGTGATGGTGCTCTAAATCTTTTCACTCAAGCTAAATACAAGGCTCCAACTTTACGTAAGTTTTTTGCTGATCAAGGATACATAGCAAAACCGCTGTTTATTGGAGACAGGATACGATTACCAAGAAAGCTGTTGATGTTACAGGATTTTTCGACAATCTGGACCACAATTTAGCACTGCAGGCTATCAAGAAGCACACAGACTGCAAATGGGTCATACTGTATGTTGAAAGGTGGATGAAATCCCCTATTCAGCAAGCAGATGGCAGTAAGGTAGTTAGGGAAAAAAGGAGTTCCGCAAGGAGGTTCAATAAGCCCAATCATTTCAAACATATTTATGCACCATGCATTTGATATACGGATGAAACAAAATCACCCAACAGTACCATTTGAAAGATATGTGGATGATGCGATAGTGCACTGCAGAACTAAAAGACAGGCAGAATTTATGCGAGCAGCAATTGAAGAAAGATTGGCACAATGTAAGCTAAAATTGCAACCTGACACCAATGCCATTCCAAAACTCCATCATTATACTGCCTTAGTATAACCTTCTCACTTCTATTGTCTATTTGTTTGTTATGTAATAGAAATTGGTATGAGAGGTTGTCCGGAAACAAGTAAAAGGCTATAATATCTGAAATTTTAGTACGGGGTAAAGATGAGAAAAAAGTATCCAACAGATCTAAGCGAAAGGGAATGGGCAAGAATAGAAAAACACTTCAGAGTATCATACAAGAAAGGAGGAAGGCCGCCAAAGTATAGCAAAAGAGAAATATTAGAAGCAATTTTCTATGTATTGCGTACAGGGTGTCAATGGCGGTATTTACCAAATGATTTTCCGCTATGGAAGACTGTGTATGAGCAGTTCAGGCAATGGAAGAAGCAGGGAATTTTTGAGAAAATGAATTATGAAATTACAAAATATAGTAGAAGAAAAATAGGAAGGAATGAGCAGCCGAGTGCCTGTATAGTAGATAGTCAATCTGTAAAGACTACAGAAAAGGGGGGATCAAAGGCTATGATGGAAGTAAAAAAGTAAAGGGTAGAAAAAGGCATATAATTACAGACACTCAGGGTTTTATACTAGGTTGTTACGTAGGCGCTGCTAACGAAAATGATAGAGATGGTATTAAAATAGCATTAAACAATATGAGAACAAAATATACTAAAGTTAAAAAAATGTGGGCTGACATGGGATACCAAGGAAGAAATTTAAAGAATCACATAAAGGAAGAATATGACATAGATATTGAAATTGTTACAAGGCCTCCATGTAGATTTTGGGTGCACAAAGATACGCCACCTGAGCTACTACCAACAAGAGAACAAGGGTTTAAAGTACAGCCAAGAAGATGGGTTGTAGAAAGGACTTTTGCTTGGGTTAATAGGAATAGAAGGCTATCGAAGGAGTATGATTTACTCACAACATCCACTGAGAATTTCATATACCTAGCTATGAGTAGGGTTATGTTAAAGAGGGAATATGCTTGAATTTACTTGTTTCCGGACAACCTCTAACTTACGCTGCAAACGTTTAAGAAATTTACTAAGCAGAAAAAAAGACAAAGAATCCCCGAGTTAGCTAGTCTTTTACTATCTCTGTCGAGTATTGGCATTTTTTGATGTCTTGTAACGCTTTGTAACCGCGTTCAGCTTATTTAGATAAAGATCTAGATGTAGATGAAGTTTTGTAAAGACATACAGTATCTATATACTGCAAAAAATTGAACATAAGACGCCGATACATTAAGTAATCCTTACCTTTTAATCTGCAGATTGGCGAAAGCAAATACAATAGCTTCAGTTTCATGATAAGGGAGCTGGCGAGGTTTGTCAAGGAAGTTTTTCTTTCCCGTGAATTCCCTTTGAAGTTGAATATTGAAAATTGACTGGAGAATTGTGGATTACTTTGTATATGTTATGACAAGCCATTGCGCTCTCAGCAAAACCATTTAGTATGAATTTTAGTTTGCCTGAATAAATAGCTATATCTCCGATTGCATACATCCTATCTCTACTGGTTTTAAGTGTAGCTGGGTCGACAGTTATGCGGCCATGTTCTAACTGTATACCCCAATTGTTTATTGGACCAAGATTCATTGACAGTCCAAAAAATGGCAGCAAAAAATCAGCGGATATTTCTTTTTCTTCCTTAGAGGCAATGTTTTTTACTATCACTGCGCTCAACTGCCCATTACTTCCTGCTAGTTCGTGTAATTGATATGGCACTACCAGTTCTATTTTTCCATCAATTTCAAGTGATTCTAATTTATTTCTAGTTTCAGGAGTGCAGCGAAATTCCTTTCTCCTATGTATCACATAAATTTTCTTTGCAACTTTAGAAAGTTCTACAGTCCAATCAGCCGCAGAATCACCCCCCCCTGCAATGACTATAGTTTTATCCTGAAAATCAGAAATTTTATTTACACTGTAAAATACAGATTTATTTTCATATTCTAATATACCACTTAAGGGTGGACGGTTAGGTTCAAACATTCCATTACCTGCAGCAACAATAACAGCCTTACATTTTACCTCTGTACCTATGCTCGTTATGATAGTAAAGTTTTCACCTTCGTTATTTGAAATCTTTTCTACTTTTTGACTTAAATGGTAAATAGGCTTAAATGGCGAAGCTTGCTCCATTAGCTGCTCAATTAATTTTTGGGCAGTAATTACAGGATAACCAGGTATATCGTATATTGGCTTTTCTGGGTAAAGAGCTGTGCATTGTCCTCCTGCTTGATCCAAAACATCTATTATATGACATTTCATATCAAGCATTCCCGCTTGAAAAGCAGTGAATATTCCAACAGGTCCTGCACCTATTATTACTATATCGGGTTCCATATTCAGATGGTGATCTATTTATAGATATTAGCTTTCTTCGCTAACAAGGTCAATTTACAAAGGGATGTATTTTTAAAAGATGTGGCTAGATTAGATAAGATTTCCAGCGTTATGAACCACATAGTCCAAATAAGCTCTAAAAATCAGCTAGCATAGCGAGATGCTGTGCGGACGGAATGGGATTCGAACCCATGGTACGCTCATCACGTACGTCAGTTTTCAAGACTGGTGCCTTAAACCGCTCGGCCATCCGTCCATTTCTTTTCTATCACAACATTTGATTTTAAGCAATCTATAAAAGCTTTACTTGCCCACGCAAAAGTTGCTAAACACACTACTCAATATTTCCTCAACATTAATAATCCCAATCACTGCACCAAGTTCAAATGCAGCAAGCCTCAAATCTTCAGATATCAACTCAATTGGATTATCGATATTAAAACGTTGTAAATGTTCCAGTGCTTTCTTCATGTGATTCCTATGTCTTTGCCGAGTGATTACAGGAGTGTCTCTATCATGCCCAAATTTTTCCTCTGCCTTCTCTTTTATGAGAGAGATCAATTTGTTTGTACCTATTTCCTTTAGAATAGAAATGGGTAAAAGATCTATGCCATTAATTTTTATATTGTGATTATTGATAACATCGTCAGCTTTGCTCAATACATAAATGGTGTCATTTTGGTCTGATGTCATGCAAGTAGCTGACACTGGTTTCCAGCTTATCTCATCATGAACATTGTTTTCAGCACATGTTTCTAGAATCCATTGTCTGTTGCATAATTTGCAAGTATTTTTATATCTGGATCCCAGTGTCAAGCACTGGGATGACACCGTTTGTTGATTACAATATTTGCATAGTTGTGTGTCAACGACAGATGGTATATTGCCTGTGGCTTGATAATTGACATCGTGTCGTTGTTCAAAAGGAAATAGCTCTATTCTTAAATCAGCTTCAAAAGACCTCTTTTTCGCTCGACTTATACCTTCTAATTCTATTGGATCTGAACTTTCACGAATTCCAGCAGTATCAGAGAGAATGATTGGGTATCCGCCAATGTCAATATGAGCTTCAAGTATATCTCTTGTTGTGCCTGCATATTCAGAAACAATAGCAATATCACGCTTGGCTAAGAAATTAAACAGAGTTGATTTACCGACATTTGGTTCACCAGTTATTACAATATGTAAACCCTCACGCAACCTTTCGCCCCGTCTATTATCATTTAAATGCTCTTGTATCAACTGCACGAGAGATTGCACTTCATTATTAATTTTTTCCAATTCACTTTTTTCTGCCCAAATGTCCTCTGGAAAGTCTATATATGCTTCGATTTTGGATTGTATCGTTATTAATCTTTGCCTCCAATTGCTGTATAGTCTCTCCAATTCTCCTGATATCTGCTTAATCGCTTGTTTAGCTTGCATTTTCGTCTCAGCATCAATTAAGTCTGCAATCCCTTCTATTTGCGTTAAGTCAAATTTACCATTTAGAAAAGCCCTAAGTGAGAATTCTCCAGGCTTGGCCATAACGAAAACTTTTGATAATTCCTCCAAGATGATTTTTATAACTGCCTTGCTTCCATGCACTTGTAACTCTATAACGTCCTCGCCAGTGAAACTGTTTGGAGCAGGGAAATAGATGATTATTCCATTATCTATCAATTGACTGGAATCATCATATAGATCAACTAAAGTAGCAAATCTTGGTTTAATTTCTTTCTTAATATGAAAATGATTTAAAGCTTTAAGCGCGTAGTTGCCTGAAATTCTGATTACTGCAACTCCTGACTTACCAAATACGGTCGATAAAGCGAAAATAGTTTCATTTGTGTTTGTCATTATTTATATAAACTACTTAGCAATATTACACTTAAGAAACCAAAATACCTAAAAAGTCACCCAGGTGAAAATATTTATTTTGAAAACTGATAATATGATTTATAATGACTGACACAAGTTTTAAATATTTTATGCTCAAGAAATTAGCTTGGTACTGGTCTTTTGTAGAGTTAATTAAAGGGTTTGTTATTACATTAAAATATATGTTTAAGCCAAAGGTTACTTTGAGGTATCCTATGGAGAAGGGCCCTTTAAGTCCAAGGTTTCGTGGTGAGCATGCGTTGCGTAGGTATCCAAACGGTGAAGAACGATGCATAGCTTGTAAATTATGTGAAGTTATCTGCCCTGCTCAAGCAATAGTTATTGAAGCAGAGGAAAGAGAAGACGGTAGTCGCCGCACCACGCGCTATGATATTGATATGACAAAATGCATATACTGCGGACTTTGCCAAGAGGCATGTCCAGTTGATGCAATTGTTGAAGGTCCTAACTTTGAATTTGCTACTGAAACAAGAGAGGAGCTAATGTACAATAAAGAAAAGTTATTGCGTAATGGTGAAGTTTGGGAAGACGCAATTGCACTCAGGTTAAAAAAGAATAGGCCTTATTATTAATGTTCAGAGCTTATAACCCTGTTATCCATTATGATTTAGGGGCAGTGCCCACTAGGGGTGGTGTCATCCCAGTAGCTGATACACAACTGTACGAACATTTGTTTGCGAGGGCAGTATGTTAAATGTTATAGCCTGTTTTGCCTCAAACACAAAGGTGTCATCCCAGTGCTTGACACTGGGATCCAGTAAAATTGATTGTGAACAAGCACACTATACAACATTTTCAATGAAATTACAAAAAAGCTGGATTCCAGTGTCAAGCACTGGAATGACACCATTTGCTGTGCAATTTACCTTCGAAAATGAATGTTCGTATGGCTATGTGCGTGACACTGGGATGACACCGTTGGAAGAAGCAAACCGCCTTCAAGCTACATGTCCGTATAGGTTTATTTATGGTTAGGGTTACTTTTTCAACCGAACAAAAAGTAAAAGAATACAGTGGTAAAGTCATTGGCTTTGATATATTACAACCAGATGCTTTGAAAGAAGCAATTGCCTTTAAGGTAAATGGTGAGTTGCATGATCTCTCACGTGAAATTGAAGCTGATGCAGAGATAGAGGTGATACAACTGAGTGACGAAGCGGGTTTAGATATAATAAGGCATGATGCTGCTCACATAATGGCACAGGCAGTGAAAGAGCTATTTCCTAATACTCAGATTACTATCGGCCCAACAATTCAGGACGGCTTTTACTATGATTTTGCTACAGGTCGTACCTTCACTACGGACGATCTTACCGCAATAGAAAAGAAAATGAAAGAGATTGTAAAAAGTAACCACAGATTTGTTCGAGAAGTTTGGACTCGCAAGCAGGCAATTGATTTCTTTAGTGGTATAGGCGAAAAATATAAGGTTGATATTATCTCATCCATACCAGAGGGTGAAAACCTAACTGTTTATAGGCAAGGTGATTTTATTGACCTATGTCGTGGTCCGCACTCACCATCAACCGGCAGAGTTAAAGCGTTTAAACTTATGAAAGTAGCGGGTGCATACTGGCGAGGTGATGCAAAGGGCCCAATGTTGCAGCGAATATATGGTACAGCATGGAGAAATAAGGATGAATTAAACGCTTACCTTGAGTGCCTCAAAGAAGCAGAAAAACGTGATCACCGCAAAATTGCTAAGGATATGGATTTATTTCACATTCAAGAGGAAGCTGTTGGGCAGGTTTTTTGGCATGAACAAGGATATATTCTATATAATGTTCTTGAGTCTTACATCAGAAAGAAGCTAATAAATAATGGCTATTTTGAGGTAAAAACTCCTATTTTAGTAAGTAAAGAGCTGTGGGAAAGATCTGGACATTGGGATAAGTTTCGTGAAAATATGTTCGTTGTTGACGAGTCTGAAAATAAAAAGTTAGCAATAAAGCCTATGAATTGCCCTTGTCATGTGCAGATTTTTAATTCTCACACCAGAAGCTATCGTGATTTACCGATACGTATGGCAGAGTTTGGCATATGCCATAGAAATGAAAGCTCAGGCTCATTGCACGGACTGATGCGAGTGCGTGGTTTTACGCAAGACGATGCACACATTTTTTGTATGGAAGAACAAGTGAATTCTGAGACTATAAAGTTTTGTGACCTTTTAAAAGAAGTATATTCAGAGCTTGGATTTAATGAAATTTCTGTGAAATTTTCAGACCGTCCAGATATTAGAGCAGGTAATGATGAAGTATGGGATAGAGCTGAAAAAGCGCTGCTTGAAGCCGTTAAAGAAGCGGGCTTAAGTTATGAACTGAGCCCTGGTGAAGGTGCATTTTATGGTCCAAAGCTAGAGTTTGTTTTAAAAGATGCAATAGGCAGAAGCTGGCAATGTGGAACATTACAAGTTGATTTCATTTTACCAGAACGTCTGGGAGCTTTTTATATAGGGGCAGATGGACACAAGCATCACCCTGTCATGTTACATAGGGCAATTCTTGGAACTTTTGAACGTTTTATTGGAATTTTGATAGAAAATTATGCAGGAAAATTTCCAGTTTGGCTTGCTCCAACGCAACTTGCTATTCTGACCATTACAAATGAAGCTGACGGTTACGCCACAGAAATTAGCAATATTTTAAAAGAACAAGGTGTGAGAGTCAAGACTGATTTGACCAATGAAAAAATTAGTTATAAGATACGTTTGCATAGTCTAAACAAGGTTCCTATATTGTGGATTGTAGGCAAAAATGAAGTTACAAGTAAAACTGTGTCAGTAAGAAATTTAGGATCGGAAAGACAGGAGTCTTTTTCTTTGAAAAAGGCTAATGAATCGCTGTTAAAAAGTATTAATTTGAATTAAGGGAGTTAAAGTTTGCAAGTTAAAAAGAACAATAAAAACAGAATTAATGGATTTATCACAGCTAAGGAGGTACGCTTAGTTGATCATAGTGGTGAAATGGTCGGAATCGTGCCAATAGAACGAGCTTTGGAATTTGCACAGGGTGTTGGTTTAGACTTGGTGGAAATTGCACCTGATTCAACCCCTCCAGTATGTAAAATTCTGGATTATAGCAAGCAAAAGTATGATATAAAAAAGAAAGCAAGTGAAGCAAAAAAGAAACAAAAAACATTAACTATAAAAGAAATTAAACTGGGTCCCAATATTGGTGATCACGATTACGGAACAAAATTGCGTCAAGCAAGAGACTTACTTGCCCACGGACATAAAATTAAAGTCACAATGAGATTTAGAGGGAGAGAGCTTATAAACACTGAAGTTGGACTGGAAAAATTAGAACGGCTAATTCGAGACACTGAAGATATCGCAAAGGTAGAATTGGCACCTAAAAGAGAAGGGAATCAATATTTTTTAGCTCTGGTTGCTAAGTAGCAAAACGGCTTAAGAAGTATAAGTAAAGTTAAATTATCGCTCTCTCTTTGATAACATGGCGAAAATGTCTTATTAATCCTTGAATCGGCCAAGCTGCAGCATCGCCAAGCGCGCAAATTGTATGTCCTTCTATTTGAGTTGTAAGGTCAAGCAGCTTATCTATTTCATCAGGCTTAATATCTCCTGCCACCATCCTCTTCATAATCCTCCACATCCATCCAGTACCTTCACGGCATGGTGTGCATTGTCCACAGGACTCATGCATATAAAAGTGTGATAACCTCTCTATTGCAGCTATTATATCAGTTGATTTATCCATCACTATTACAGCAGCAGTACCAAGCCCTGATTGTGCAGTTCTTAATGAATCAAAATCCATTTCAATAGTATCGCATATAGATTTTGGAATTAATGGCACTGAAGACCCACCAGGTATTACAGCAAGTAAATTATCCCAACCCCCTCGCACTCCACCTGCGTATTTTTCAATCAATTCACGTAGTGGAATTCCGAGCTCTTCTTCAACATTACACGGGTTGTTTACATGTCCTGAAATACAAAAAATCTTAGTACCAGTATTATTTGGTTTACCAAGAGATGCAAACCATTCTCCTCCGCGATTTAGAATATCTGGAACCATGGCTATAGTTTCAACGTTGTTTATTGTGGTTGGACAGCCAAAAAGTCCAACACCTGCGGGAAATGGAGGTTTCATGCGAGGAAAGCCCTTTTTTCCTTCAATTGATTCAAGTTGAGCTGTTTCTTCTCCACATATGTAAGCTCCTGCACCCCTATGGATAAATACATCAAGATCATAACCTGATTTGCAGGCATTTTTTCCAATTAAGTTTTCTTTATAGGCTTCCTCAAGTGCTTTTTTCAGAACTAAATATTCATTATAAAATTCACCCCTGATGTAAATATACGCAACTGATGCGCTGATCGCTTTGCCGGCTAGGAGAATTCCCTCAAGTAACTTATGTGGCTCATATCGCAATATATCTCTATCTTTACATGTACCAGGTTCTGACTCATCTGCATTGACTACTAAATATGCTTTTGGAAGATTCTTGGGCATAAAGCTCCACTTAAGGCCGGTGGAAAATCCTGCACCCCCTCGACCTCTCAAACCAGATTTCTTTACTTCATCAATGATCTTTTCTGATCCTAAATCCAGTAATTCCTTTGTTTTTTGCCAGCTACCACGTTTTTTTGCACCCTCAAGTAGTGGAGTTCCCTTACCATTTAGGTTGGTGAATATTTTGTCTTGTTCTTTTAGCATGTTTTTCAAAATTTGTGAGTGATCCCGACGCGATTCGAACGCGTGACCCACTGATTAAAAGTCAGTTGCTCTACCGGCTGAGCTACGGGATCATTTCATTTTTCAGCTATACTAAACATCAATACAGTTTTTATCCGTTTTAATCAAACTAAAATTTTCATGTGTGGTTAAATAAATTATATAATATACTGCGTTAGTGATAATTTAGTTAAAAAATCTATGAATAATTTAAAAAAAATTTCCAAAGGAAAACTTCTTGTTAATTTTCAGTTCACAGATTTATTTGGATGATGTGACGTATAACGCTAAGGAGACAAAAAAATAGAGAAGTGTGTACACCCTGCAGAATTTGTACGCTATTTAGCAATAGCCTAATAGATAAATATTTCTTGCATTTCAGCCTGAGTGATTTATGCTTTAAGCAAGAATTACCTGGGGGTATAGCTCAGCTGGTAGAGCATCTGTTTTGCACGCAGAAGGTCAGCGGTTCGATCCCGCTTGCCTCCACCAGTCTATGTTAGCTCTAGCCGCCACAAAACCTGTCAAAGCAGCTTATTTTAATCTATGAGGATTTTATACTACTTCCCTGAAAATCCCTATTTCTTTTCGTAACTTTTCTCTACACAAGTAATGTTGGTTATTACAATTGTAATATATACCAACTTAACAATAAATTAATCAATAAATGTTAGAATACTAACAATTAATTTATTGGTAACGCCTATGAGTGGAAAAAAGCATGTTTTTAAGATGGTACCTGGAAAAGAGGTGTTTAGAAAAACCCCGACTAAATTGATAAAGTGGCCTGAAGGTTATGATCCTACAATGTCTATTAAAAAAGTTGAGCTTGTATCGCTGGATGATAAAAACGATGTAGCACTAGGCTTATTACCTATAAAACTTTGCGGCAGTTCTTGCCTAGACAGTTACATATGTCTGGAGGAAGAAAATGAAGGAAATCTGGTAGCCAAAGATTATAAAAGTGATTCTAACTTAGATTATGTAAAAAGTAACCATACATTTGTATATTACGGTAATGAGTTGGCTAAGTTATCATATACAAGAGAACTTGTGCAGCCTTTCAAAACTATGTGTAGCAGTTCTATTAAATCAAAAAAATTGGAATACAAATATGTAACATGGGAAGATTCAGATACTGGCAACAATAAATATTATTTTTCAGACGAAGCAGGAAATATAATCGATTCACCTGACAATGAGGTATTACAAGACATTATGTTATACTACGGTGAGAGACATATAAGAGATGTGCTACTGTTGCTATCAAGCACGTTTACCAAAGTTTTTATTCAGGGCCTAACAGACGACCAACTAAAAACTCTTACCAATACTTTTAGTAACGAGCAACTGCAAAAAATCATTCCTGAACTGAGTTCAAACCAGTTGCAAGCTTTAGTAGATCATCTAACCAATCACCAGCTAAAAACCCTCGCTCAGGAACTAAATCCAGAAAAGTTACAAATAATTGTTCCTATTTTAAATGATACTCAGCTTGAAGCTCTAGTGAGAAAATTAAATTCAGAGCAAGTAAAAGAAATTTTACCTCACTTAAAAGTGGATCAGTTCAAAGCACTTATTAAAACTTTAAATGACGAGCAATTTACAGTGCTTGCAAAAGACTTAGCTGAGCACCACTTGACAATACTCTCCAAAGAATTAGAAGGTGATCAGTTGAAAGCTTTAGTAAATAGTCTGCAAGAAGACCAACTGAAAGACTTAGTTAATAAGCTTGATCATGATAAACTTGGCATAATTGCTCAGGATTTAACTGATTCTAATAGGATTCAGATTATCATTAAGTCTTTAGCTGACAACCCAGAAAAACTTCAAGCTTTTGCTCGCAATATGTCTAATGAGCAGTTTAAAGAACTTTTGGATAACGTAGGTGCAGAAGAGCTTAAAGACATCATTCACAAACTGCCTTATGAGAAAGTAACAGCTGTGATTGGTGATCTTGGCAATCAAGATCAGTCTAAAGCTATTATTGATGCATTAAAAGGGAAACTTGACGAGCAGAGTAAACAGAACAAGGAAATGATTGAGATGCTCAAGCAAATCAAGGACGATATGCCATATTCTGCACATGACCTAATTCTTAGAGGTTGTCCGGAAACAAGTAAAAGGCTATAATATCTGAAATTTTAGTACGGGGTAAAGATGAGAAAAAAGTATCCAACAGATCTAAGCGAAAGGGAATGGGCAAGAATAGAAAAACACTTCAGAGTATCATACAAGAAAGGAGGAAGGCCGCCAAAGTATAGCAAAAGAGAAATATTAGAAGCAATTTTCTATGTATTGCGTACAGGGTGTCAATGGCGGTATTTACCAAATGATTTTCCGCTATGGAAGACTGTGTATGAGCAGTTCAGGCAATGGAAGAAGCAGGGAATTTTTGAGAAAATGAATTATGAAATTACAAAATATAGTAGAAGAAAAATAGGAAGGAATGAGCAGCCGAGTGCCTGTATAGTAGATAGTCAATCTGTAAAGACTACAGAAAAGGGGGGATCAAAGGCTATGATGGAAGTAAAAAAGTAAAGGGTAGAAAAAGGCATATAATTACAGACACTCAGGGTTTTATACTAGGTTGTTACGTAGGCGCTGCTAACGAAAATGATAGAGATGGTATTAAAATAGCATTAAACAATATGAGAACAAAATATACTAAAGTTAAAAAAATGTGGGCTGACATGGGATACCAAGGAAGAAATTTAAAGAATCACATAAAGGAAGAATATGACATAGATATTGAAATTGTTACAAGGCCTCCATGTAGATTTTGGGTGCACAAAGATACGCCACCTGAGCTACTACCAACAAGAGAACAAGGGTTTAAAGTACAGCCAAGAAGATGGGTTGTAGAAAGGACTTTTGCTTGGGTTAATAGGAATAGAAGGCTATCGAAGGAGTATGATTTACTCACAACATCCACTGAGAATTTCATATACCTAGCTATGAGTAGGGTTATGTTAAAGAGGGAATATGCTTGAATTTACTTGTTTCCGGACAACCTCTAACAACTCACAATGGTTGTGAACAGCGCAACATCAATTGGTCTCATGCACGCACTAGATACAACATAGCTTACGGGGTCAGATCAAACGAGCAGCTACTAGAACTAATAACATTTTTTCATGCACGAAAAGGTAAAGCAATAGGGTTTCGTTTTAAGGATTGGTCGGATTTTATAGCCATTAATCAAGAGATTGGTATAGGAGATAACAAAAAAACGACTTTTCAGCTAATCAAAACTTATGTAAGTGGGGAAGATAAGCATATACGTATGATCAAAAAGCCAGTACATGGGACAGTAAAGATTTATTTAAATGGTAAAGAAGAGAGTGAATATTCAGTAAATTATTCAACGGGAGAAATAACATTTATGAAGCCACCAGTAAAAGATGCGATAATCACTGCGAGCTTCGAATTTGATGTGCCCGTACGCTTTGATACAGATTACTTAAACGCTTCGATTGATGACTATGGAAGCAATAGCTGGAATAATATCCCCTTGGTGGAAGTGAAATTTTAGTTATAAGCGAGCATAGATCCACATCATAGTAGGGCTACTAGTCTACCATAAATTGAAAAATTAAGCACCACTGAGGCTCTATACCTAAATGAGCCTCAGTATATGCAATTATTTTAAACTTTATCACCAGCTATATACTACAATGTTGCTGAGCTTTGCTAACATTTACACTTGAAGCTTGGGGAGATTCTAACTCAGTGCTTTTTTCTTCCTGCAAAATAGAAAGCTTCAACAACTCCTTTAGAGTTGATTTTGCAAGTGTTGTATCATCTTTGTTTAAGATGTAGTCTAGCATGCCGTTTTTCTGTAAGAGATTAACAAAATATCTATCTCCCTCATTAAGAACCTCTATCTTGTTAATACAAGATAATACTAAATCCGAATTCTTTGTTGCTAAAATTCCATTCAAAAAGATATCTAATTTTGTTTTATCTTCAGTTAAGTCTTCAGCTAACCTATTTCTGATATTCTCATTGTCAAACACAATGTACTCGAGGTACGAGGAAGGCTCAATAAGTATAAAGTCCTCTAAAGGCACTAGTTCTGGATAGGTGCCAGCGTAATCAAGTATGCCACACTCAGTAATACACCCTCCTTTTCTTATAACACAGCAATTGAGACGACCATGATACATTGATAACAAAGAAAAAAGACGTATTATACTTGTACCTCTATCTTTCATTTCCTCGAAAAGCTTCCTATCATTTATTAATTTGTGCAAAATGTAATCCATAGCAGGACCTGGTTTGCGGAAATGAAACATATTATTCTCTTCAAAAATGGCCTCAGCTAATTCGATAGATTCTTTATCCTCATCTACGAAAGCTTTTTCATTTCTATTTAACTGTATGATCTCAGCTTTGCTATCTCTGCGTAGACCAGTTCTCCTTATTAACATCTCAAATATTTTTGTATTCATATATATCCTATATTAGTTAAAGTAAATATTAATAATGTTTACTTTTTAAATAAAAATCTTTTATATTTGCTTGAGTACCAAAAGGGCTTTATTGGTGTAATGCGTTTTCTATTGCGCCTGGCCGCAGCGCGTGATGCAACCGGATTCAAGTGTCAGCTACTTTTATAGCACCACTTCTGCTTCAATAACTGTAAATACTAAGCGATCTGTCTTAAAATCTCCTCTTGTTGCTGAGCATGTACACTAGCATAACCACATGCAGGAGATGCAGCAGCAAGTCTTGCAATGCACTTAGGTCTTTTTGCTTGAATATTGAGATTGGATAACACTTCTTCTATCAATGGGTTGACAAAAAACCATCCTCCCATATTTTTTGGTTCTTCTTGACACCATATAATTTCAGCGCTTTTGTATTTTTCAAGTTCAATACTTAGTTTATCGGCAGGAAACGGATAGAATTGCTCCAAACGTATTACTGCTATATCGTTTATTTTTTGTGCTTCACATATGTCGTAATAAACTTTACCACTGCATATTACAACTTTACGTATTTTATCATTCGAAACTAAATCTGTTCTATATTCTGGAATCACCGTGAGGAATTTTCCTTCAAAGTCAGATAGGTTAGAAACTGCTCTTTTGTGACGCAATAGCGATTTAGGTGTAAACACTACTAAAGGCTTACGAAAGTCTCGATGAATTTGCCGACGTAAAACATGAAAGTAATTTGCCGGAGTGGAGCAATTAACTATCTGCATATTATCTTCTGCACAGAGTTGTAAAAACCTCTCTATACGAGCAGAACTATGTTCAGGTCCTTGCCCTTCATAACCGTGGGGCAACAATAAAACTAGACCGCTTGATCGCAACCACTTTGTTTCTGCAGATGCGATAAACTGGTCGATCATAATTTGCGCACCGTTTGCAAAATCACCAAATTGTCCTTCCCAGAGCACCAGTGAATACGGGGAATCAAGACTATAGCCATATTCAAAGCCCATTACAGCATACTCTGATAAAGCGCTATCTATGACCTCAAAGTGAGCTTGCTTTTCATTTATATTGTTTAGCGGAATAAACGCTTCTTCTGTTACCTGATCAACAAGCCTTGAATGACGGTGCGAAAAAGTGCCACGGCCAGAGTCTTGGCCTGATAAACGCACTTCTATTCCTTCTGTAAGCAGTGACGCAAATGCAAGACTTTCGGCAGTTGCCCAGTCTATATTACTGCCGGAATTTATACTGTCTATTCTGCCATCAAGTATTTTTCTAACCTTATTATTAATGTTAAAGCTACTTGGGATATTGCTATTTATATACACACCTAATTTTTTCAACTCATCTGGCGGAACACCAGAATCTGTATAGTATTCGCTCAAATCGTTCAACCTTGCCCTTCTTAATTTTGACCATACTCCACAAAACCAGTCAGCTTTTTTTGGAGTGTAAGTCACTGATTCAGCAAGACTTTTATCTAATTTTGCCCTGAATTCACTGCGTAATTTATTTACTTCATCACCACTTAATACTTTCTCTGCAGTCAATTTTTCTTCATACAATGTTCCAGGAGTTTTATGCTTTGATATCACCTTATACATGAGTGGCTGAGTGAAATTCGGTTCATCACCTTCATTATGGCCATATTTGCGGTAACATATTATGTCAATCACTACGTCCTTTTTAAATTTCTGCCTATATTCCATCGCCAAATTCGCAACAAAACTCACAGCTTCAGGGTTATCTCCATTAACGTGAAACACTGGAGCTTCTATTGATTTTGCTACATCAGTGCAATAAAAAGAGGACCGCGCACAACACGGATTAGCAGTAAAACCAACTTGGTTATTAATGACAACGTGCACAATGCCATCCACCTTATAGCCTTCAATATTGCTTAGGCTCAAGGTTTCAGCAACCACTCCTTGACCGATGAAAGCCGCATCACCATGAATTGATATGCCAAGCACAGATCTTATATTCTGTTTTGCTCTTATTCTTCCAGCCAAAACCGGATTTACCGCTTCAAGATGAGATGGATTAGGGCATAAACTTAAATGTATTTTTTTGCCACCTGAAAGTGCTCGATCAGAAGAATAACCAAGGTGATATTTAACATCACCGGACACCTCAAGACCACTTGGGTGTGCGAGATTGCCTTGAAATTCAGATAGCATTGCCGCATATTCTTTTCCCATAACTTTGGTTAGAACATTGAGCCGTCCGCGATGAGCCATACCAAGAACTACTTCTTCAATACCATAACCAGCGGAATCACTAATAATTTTTTCAATTGCAACAATAGCTGATTCTCCACCTTCGATAGAAAAACGTTTATATCCAGGAAATTTCATATGGAGAAATTGCTCGAACATCTCAGATTCGATCAAGCGCCTCAGTATTTCCTTTTTATCTTGTGAACTCAGCGTATAGGTTTGATTTTCGATCTTTTCCTGCAGCCACACTCTCTCCTCATAAGAGGAAATATGCATAAATTCAAAACCGATGTTCTTGCAGTAAATATCTCTATAGATTCTAGTGTCACCCATAGGAGAGAGATTCGAATATTTCTGATAATCTACTTCCTTATTCACATTGGGTGATAACGGATTAAGATCCGCAAAAAAATGACCGTAAGATCTGAAAAAATTTGCTAAACTAGAAACTGAATCATCCACCTTAGTTGCACGCTGTGCACCGCAGGTCTCCGCTTTATTAACTTCTAAATTGCTTGAAAAAATTCTATACCAATCCTCCCCGATTGATTTATCACCCTGCAAATAACGGCTATACATTTCTTCCACAAATTCTGCATTATCACCATAAAGGCAGCTTAAACTCGACATAATCACTATAAAAAGTATCAAATACTTATAAGTATAACTTAAGTTTTTTAAAAAAGAACTTTTTTAGTTTCTATACGTCATACTGCGATTCATTCGCGGTATCTCTTAACATAGATCCCGCTAACACGTAGCGGGATGACGATTGTCAGGGTGTCATTCCAGCGCGTGACGCTGGAATCCAGTTTTTATTTGCAGCCTACTTGACTCGAAGCTAAGTTTTCTGGATCCAAATAGTCAAGGCACTGGGATGACAAAAAAAGGAGCACTGGAATGACAAAGCTATAGGTTGCAAGCGAGACGTCATACCGCCGCGGCGCTAACAAGAGATCCCGCTAACACGTAGCGGGATGACGGTTGTCGTTTAGCTATAAACATTAAGAAATTTACTAAGCGAAAAAAAAGGCAAAAGAAGCCCCGTGGTTGGCTAATTACTTACATTATACTTTCAAGTATGGCGTTTTTTTATTCTAAACGCTTAATAACCGCGATTTAGCTGCTTTTTAATGCAACTAACCTTTAGTCATAAATGTTTAAGAAATTTACTAAACAGAAAAAAAGACAAAAGAAACCCTAGGGTAGCTAATTATTCACTATCCATTTTTTAAGTTGGCGTTTTTTTATGTTTTAAATGCTTTATAAGCGCATTTTAGCTTATATTAGGTAAAAACCTAGAATTTTATAAAGACATAAGGTGCACATAGTGCAAAAAATTAAACATGAGACGCCAGATTCGTGAGTTTTTTTCTCATTTAATCTGTACAGAGAAGATAAATAAATAGCTTCACTTTCATGATAAGGGGGCTGACGGAGTTTGTCAAGGAAGTTTTTTCGTTTCTATGAGCTACTTGGATGACGAGAAAGGAGCACTTACATATTTATGGCAACCTCATTACCTACGCTCAAAAAGTTTTTCAATATCACTGAGTTTCATTTCTATATAAGTTGGTCTTCCGTGGTTGCATTGCCCGGAATATGGGGTTTTTTCCATTTGTCTCAGCAGCTCATTCATTTCATCTAACCTCATTTTTGTACCCGCTCTAATTGATCCATGACAAGCGATAGTGGCCAATATTTTGTTCACTTTATCTTCTACTGGCAATGTATCTTCTATTTCCGTTAATCTATCGACTATATTAATTAGCATCTCTTTCACATCTATTGCTCCCAAAATTGCAGGGATTTCTTTTACTATCACTTTATTTTCTGATTTGATCTCAATATCAAAACCCATTTCAAATAACTTATCTTTATAAACTTCAATCATCTCCATTCCGGCTTGATTTTTGATTTCAACCGTTTCAGGAAGAAGTAGTTTTTGTCTTTTTACACTTGATTTTTGTTTTAAGCATTCATATACTAGCCTTTCGTGGGCTGCATGCTGGTCGACTATAATCAATTTGTCTCTTACCTCGGCAATAATGTAAGTATTATAGACCTGACAGCGTGCAAACCCGAGCGGGTGGCTCTCTATCAAATCAACTTGCTCTAACACCTTTTTTTCTAGAACCATAGTCTCCGCTTGTGATGGTAATTTCTGTATGCCGGTATAATCAAACGATTTTGACTGTTCTGATAAGCTTTTTACTCTTTCATTTGGAGAAGCAAATTCTTTTATTAGTTGATTTTCAAAAGGACTTGGCCTTCTTTCATTTTGAACATTAGGTTTATCAAAAGGATCTGGCAATGTTGAATCCATTTTCTGGTCATGCGCTAGAAAGGTGCCTATCCTTCTTGACAATGCTTTAATTAATCCTCTTGTCACTATCTCATATATGAGCTTCTTATTCTGAAACCTTACTTCTGACTTATTTGGATGCACATTTACATCTACTTGATCATAAGGTATCTCTAAATGTAACGCTGCGAAAGGATACCTATCGCTTGGAATAAAATCATAATATGCATACCTAACTGCGCCAATAAGTAGATTATCTTTGATTGGCCTTCCATTAACAAACGTATAGATCTGAGTTGACTTACCACGATTGACGGTCGGTTTACAGATGTGTCCCGTAAGTTTAATGCCGTCTTCTTCTTCATTAATCTCCAGAGAACTGCCCTGAAATTCTTCTTCTACTTCACACAATCTATGAAATAACGAAGTCTGCTTAGCGTATTTTAAGAGCTTTTTATTACCTGAAGTGAGAGTAAACCCTATATGATAGTTAATCATTGCTAGGTTATTTACAATATCAACAATGCTTTGAGTTTCTGCTCTTTCGGTTTTTAGAAATTTTAGTCTATTTGGAGTGGCAAAAAATAAATCTCGTACTTCAATATGTGTCCCTTGTGATAAAGAGTAAGGAATCAGCTCCCCTATTTTCTCTCCACCCTCATAACTTATAGACCATGCTTCATTTGCTTCTCTTGCCTTAGACGATAATTTTATCCTACTTACTGCTGCTATTGAAGGCAGAGCTTCTCCTCTAAAGCCAAGATGCTTGATTTCTATCAACTCATTGTCGCTCAATTTTGAAGTAGCATGGCGCATAAACGCAAGTTCTAAATCGTTTTTTTCTACTCCGTTACCATCATCTGTCACAATAATAAGGTTACGCCCACCACTTTCTATTTTGATCTCTATTTCTAAACTTCCAGCATCTATTGCATTTTCCACTAATTCCTTTACTACACTTGCTGGCCTTTCTATCACCTCCCCCGCTGCTATACGGTTTATGGTTTTTGTGTCTAAAAGAATTATTGCCATAGATTTATTATGAAACTGGTTTTTCTTTTACTTCTTTGGTCTGTTTCTCTCTCCACTTTTTTAACCTACCTGCAATTTCACTGTTGGAAATTGACAATATAGATACGGCAGTAATGGCAGCATTATATGCTCCATTTTCTCCTATAGACATGGTTGCAACTGGAACACCCTTTGGCATTTGAACTATAGAGAGTAGACTGTCCAGCCCATTTAATTGTTTACTATGCACAGGAATGCCGATAACTGGTAAACAAGTTAGTGACGCAACCATACCAGGTAAATGAGCTGCACCTCCTGCACCAGCTATAATAACCTTAAAACCTTCTTCTTGTGCAGATTTAGCAAAATTGAAGAGCCTTTCTGGTGTTCTATGTGCAGATATTATGAATATATCATGTGAAACTTCTAATGCTTTTAACATATCAACAGTATGGACCATAGTGGTGTAATCTGACTCACTTCCCATAATAACAGCAACATCTTTTTTTATTTTTGTCATATTCAACACAATTTTACTTACTAACTAAATAATGTTCCAGCTAAAAAGCAACAAATATTTAAATTATACTATAAATGTAATATATAGAATTCTCGTTAAAATAGAAATTTTAAAAATTTAAATAAATATTTATATTAAGATATAGAGATATAAACTTCTTATGTAAGATAAATTTATAAAATAATTATTTTTGTATTTCAAGCTTTGTAATCTTAGCTTGTTCTTTCTATAAATGGTTTTTTCAGATAGACTGATGGTAAAATGGTAATTTAAAATTACTAGAAATTTGATAAAAATATTAATATATAATCAACTTAAAGTTTTAAATATTGATATCATATAATTATTGACAAGTTACATGATATTAATATCTTGGTATATTAAATATTATGTTATAATATTTAATAAAGTTAATTGATATGTGAGTGTAAGAATTATGGAAATAATATCGTTAAATAACTTAGACAGTGCAGGAATAAAAACAAAGTTGCTTTATATAATAAATAAAATTATAGAAAAAAATGCTTGGACTCAGGCTTTTGCAGCTGAGAAACTTGGTATTGATCAGCCAAAGGTATCGCAAATTAAAAATGGTAAAATAGATGGTTTTTCTTTAGAGCGATTGTTAGGATTTCTAAAAAAACTTGATCATGAGATAACAATCACGATGACAGAAAGCCAAGAAATAAAATCTGAGGCAGAAAAAGTAAAACATGAAGTTGAATCGCAATAGATACAAAGTTGACAACTTGTTTTTTGTGATATAGTATAAAACTTATTAAGGTAGTATCTTATGGCTGAGTCTATTGTAGAAAAGTGTATAGAACGGGTAAGTAACCGTTTCAAATTGGTTCTGTTGGCAAGTCAAAGAACACATGATTTAAATACAGGGGCAAGTAATCCAATTCAAGCAGCTAAGTTTAAAGGTCATAAAAATACCATAGTTTCCTTACATGAAATAGCAGGAGAACAGGTGGATACTCATGAGCTGTTTAGCCTTTTGGTAGGTAGATGCAAGGAATACATGAAAGGAAATATGAATAATGTTTACAGCAGTAATACAAGTAAGCTAGCGAATTTATTAAATTTTTCTGATAACACAGACCTTGATGCAAGTCAAGAAAGCCAAGATTATGAAGTGGATGGTGAAATAGATGATGAAATAAATGATCAAGATGGCGATGAAGAAGTATCCGTTTAGAAATCTACTGAAGTTACATAGTCTTTAAATGATTTGCATTGCTATCTATACACTGTTGTTCTGTATGAGTGTAATGTTGTGTTGCATAGTGTCTAAGTCAAATGATGTGTACAATAAGGTTTTAGCGTTCAATAATTTCTCAACGCAAGTAGTTGTACTTATAACAGCAATATCAATCATTCTGAATAATTTTTTTTTAATTGATATAGCATTGTTGTATGCTAGCGTTAGCTTTATATCAACTATAGCACTAATGAGATTAATGTTGTTTTGATAATTTATGATAGGATCCATTTTCATATTTTTAGGTATTTGTTTGATAATTATTTCAAATATAGGGGTGATCAGATTTCCTGATTTCTATACTAGGTTACATGCAGCAGGTATTACAGATTCTAGCGGTGCAACGTTATTGTTAATTGGTTTTGCTTTGCAGAATGGATTTTCAATCAATACTGTTAAAATAGTATTATTAATTTTTATAATATGGTTAGCTAACTCAACTAATAGCTATATTTTAGCGCGCACTCATTATAAAGTTAAGAAAAAAACTGTTAAAGAAGGCTAAGGTGTTAGAAATATTAAATGTAGTGTTACTTTTGTTGTTACTAACAGTTACGGTTTTTATAGTTTTCTCGCGACATTTAGTCGTAAGTGCTGTTCTAATGTGTGTATTTAGTTCACTGATTGCGCTTATACACTTAATTATGAATGCACCTGATGTTGCAATTACTGAAGCTTCTGTTGGTGCGGGGCTCAGTACAGTTTTTACGTTTGCAGCACTCTCCTTGATAAAGAATCATAAAGTAAATCTATCTCATAACCCTATAACGCTTTTTTTTATGTTATTTCTGGCTGTATGTTTGTCATATTTTATGATTCAATTGCCAGATTTTGGCAGCCACAATGCTCCGATCCACTTGCATGTTGCTCCTTATTATGTGGAAAATACCGAAAAAGCTACCGGTATTCCTAATATAGTGACAGCTATTTTGGCAAGCTTTCGTGGTTATGACACGTTTGGAGAAACTATAGTAGTTTTTACTGCTGCGCTTTGTATAACGTTGATATTAAAAGAAGAAAAAGAAAATGATTAAAGATCCGATATTAAATGCAGTAACATTTTTGATGATACCTTTTATCATTTTATTTGGTTTATACATACAATTTCACGGTGATTACACTCCGGGTGGAGGTTTTCAAGCAGGAATAATTATTGCCTCCGGGATAATATTATATTCAATGCTATTTGGTGTATCTACAACTCTAAAAGCAATACCTTATTCTGTGATTAGATTGAATAACGTGTTAGGTATTTTAATTTATGGAGGAACGGGCGTTGCAACAACTTTACTTGGCCAAAATTTTTTATCTTATGATATCTTGTTAACCAATAATAGAAACGGTCAAAAATTAGGTATTTTTTTGGTGGAATTAGGTGTAGCATTTACTGTCTGCTCCTCTATGTTAATTATATATATAAATTTTGCTCGTAGGAAAAAACAATGACTTTATATAATTATACGATTATTATTGTATTAATGGTGCTAGGTTTATATATTATTATAAACGATAAAAATTTAATCAAGAAGATGATAGGGGTAAGCGTCTTCCAAGCATCTGTTTTGTTATTTTACATATCTCTAGGATATATAAAAAGTTCCTTGCCTCCTATATTGGTTTCAAATTTTTATTCATATAGCAATCCTATACCCCATGTTTTAATGCTTACTGCTATAGTGGTTGGAATTGCAACATTTTCAGTTGGATTATCCATAGCAGTAAAAATGGAAGAAAAGTATGGAACAATCGATTAAGACAAGTGTACATAAATTAACAGTATCTTAAACTATATGAAGTAACAAATAGCCACAAGTTAAAAGTAAAATTATAGACTTGCTCGTTGTAAGTTTGTTTGTTAATAAGAAATAAAGTTATAAACTATAAAGGTAATGATGTCAACTATTAATGATGCAGAAGATAAGAAAAAAATTATCAAAGATCTGGTAACTAAGAGTATAAAAAAGGGTGGTTTTATCACCTTTGATGATATAAATGATAAATTATCAGATGAAAATTTTTCGTCTGACTTTATAGATGATGCTATATCTTTATTGCAGGATTCCGGAATTAATGTGCTTGAAAGTAGCGAAGATGAAGAAGATATTCCTTCCAACAGTGATGATAGTAAACTTGATGATGATGACACATCGCCAAATGTTACTGCAACTTTAGTACAAAATGATGATCCAGTGAGGATTTATTTACAAGACATGAGCTCCGTAAAGCTTTTATCAAGGGCAGATGAAATCGAGATAGCAAAAAAAATTGAATCTGAAAAGCATAACATGTTACGTGCAATAATTGAAACATCAGTAACATTAAAGGTGATAAAAGTATGGCGTGATGATTTAAGTAATGGAGCTCTCTTACTGAGAGAAATTATAGATCTGGATGCAATTTATAACTCTGATTTTAATGTGGTACCCAAAGAAGAAAGTGAAGAGAGTGAAGAAAGTGCTGAAGATGTTGAGGATTCTGAGGATGTTTCTGAAGATGCTGAGTACTGTAGTGATGATGAGAAAGATAGTAAAAAAAGTGATGATGAGAAAGACGGTAATAATGAAGATATAAGTTCAGTCAATTTAAATGTTTCTATTCTTGAAATGGAAAGTGACTTATTGCCAAAGGTCATAGTTGCATTGGATGAGATAATTACTTTAACAAATGAAGCGTTGATATTAAGAAAAAATTCTAAAAATTTCTCTAATGAGCTAGAAAATTTGTATAATCAAATATGGTCTATAGCATTACAAATTAAGTTAAGTGATGCCGCTGTTGCCAGAATTACACAAGAACTTTATAAGATAAATAGATCCATTACGCTTGAAGAGGCTAATCTTATTGCTGAGGCTAGAAAATACGACATCGATAGAGAAAGTTTCTATAAAGTTTATGATGACGTGCTTTTAAAGCACGAATTGAAAAAGATAAGTCTTTTAAAGATCAATGAAAATCAGTCCTCTTTTACAGGTGAATTAAAAAACAAATTTTTAAGGTTTATAGACGATAACTCTGAACATATAGCTAGTACCTTGAACGGTATTAAGCAGCATATACAGGAAGATAACGTACAAGAATTTAAGGAGCTAATCAAGAGAATACAAAAACGCGAACGAGAAGTCTCTGAAGCAAAGCAAGAAATGATTAAGGCTAACTTAAGGCTAGTAGTTTCCATTGCTAAGAAGTATTCAAAAAGAGGCCTTGATCTGCTTGATTTGATACAAGAAGGCAATATTGGTCTTATGAAGGCCGTGGATAAGTTTGATTACAAACGTGGATATAAATTTTCAACTTATGGCACTTGGTGGGTAAGACAGTCAATCACTAGAGCAATACCTGAGCAGTCTAAAGTAGTTAGAATACCAGTTCATATGGTGGAAATTATCAGTAAAATCAACAGAGCATTAAGAAAGATGACTCATGAGATGGGAAGAGAGCCGACGTTAGAGGAATTGAGTGTAGAACTGACAATGCCACTGGAAAGAATACGCAAAGTTATGAAAATAGCAAGGGATCCAGTAAGTCTTGAAGCTCCAACAGGAAAAGATGATAGTAGTACCTTTGGTGATTGTATAGAAGACAAGCGAGTCTCCAGGCCAGAGGATGCTGCAATACTTGCTGACTTGCGTGGCATTACAACCAATGTTCTTGCAACTTTAACACCAAAGGAAGAAAGAATTTTAAGAATGCGTTTTGGCCTTGGTAAAGATGGGAAGGAACATACCTTAGAAGAAGTAGGAAAAATTTTTAATGTAACACGTGAGAGAATTAGGCAAATAGAGGCAAAAGCACTGCGCAAGTTGAAACATCCAAGCCGTGCTAGAAAACTTAGAGGGTTCTTTTAAGTATACGTGTCAAGTTAAGAAAAAGCTGATTTTGCCCGGAAAAAGTGGAGAGCAAGTTAGGCCAAAGTTGTATAATTTCACCGCTATTTTTCTTTTTCTATGAATCTAATGAAACAACATGCTAATCTACGGTAAATATTATGACAAACAAAAATGACAATTCTAATTCAAAGTATAGAAATTTTTATGTTCTGGGTGATAGCTTATCCGATAATGGCGCAATCATTGGAATTTTAAATAATTTATCCTTTGCAAAAAGCGTAAAATTTGATGATCCTTTTTATCAAGGAAGATCTTTTAGCAATGGCCCTACTGCTGTTGAATATATAGCAAAATATTTAGATTTAGATGAATTTAAACCTGGGTGGAGTTATTCATTTTTTGGGAGATGCCACGAACAGCAAGGTCAGAATTACGCAGTTTCATATGCAACAGCATCTGAAATTTTTGACCCTATTTTTTCTTATTTCTTCAATAAATTTCGTTTAGCTAACCAGCTAGATGCGGTAATTAAACATCATCCAGATATAGGTAAAGAAGATTTATTTTGCATCATAATCGGCGGAAATGATGTTATGGTTGCCACTGCTTATGACGATACTAAAGCGGAAGAAGTGTTGGAACAAGCAGTGAGTGAAATATGTAATGCACTTAAGGTTCTAAATGAACATGGTGTTAAGCATGTAGTTGTTGCAAATGCACCTGAAGTTGGCTCAATACCAGCTTTTAATAGAGATGAAGAAGCAAGGGAACTAGCTACAAAGCTCACGGAGAGTTTCAATGCAAAACTGGCTAAAGGCTTAGATTATATGAAGAAAAGTACAAATCTTGAAATAAAAGCATTTGATCTTAACTCTAAAATGAGAAGTATGTTTAGCGAATACAAGAGCAAAGGTTTAAATTGTCAAGATGCATGCACATCGAACATTGCAGACCAAGTTGGGAGATTTAAAGAAAATATAAAAATACTCTTAAAGTTGATATTTAAAGGGGAACTTGACGTTCACTATAACCCTGGGTGTAGCAAAGAAACACTAAAGGATTATTTCTTTTTTGATTATTTCCATCCAACTGCGGAACTTCATCATGAAGTTGGTAATGAAGTGTATGAGTTGATTTGACACAGTTTTTTTGAACATATCCTTTTAAATAGTAACCAGACTGCATTCTGTGATTTTTAGCAAAACACGATCTTTCATTTGAGCTTTCTTCAATTTAAAATAAATACAGAAAATTGCTGCCTATAGCTAAACTGACTTAGATTTACCGACAATTTGAAAAACCGTCATCCCGCTACTATATAGTTATTGATATATATTTTCTTTTAAGCTCTTGGTTTTGATCGATAAATGTAATCATTTCATCTTCTAAAGTTTTAATTTGATTACGTAAAATTGCAAGAAGTTCCTCTATTTGTTTGATTATAGATGTATCAGTTACCTGTTGGATTTGGGTTTTTTGTATTTTTGCTATTTCTACAAGTTGGTTTCTACGAGATAATTTTTGTTTCAAGCAATCAATATTACCATTACTAACTGTTAAAGGAGTAACACGCATATCTGTATTATTAATATAACGTGAGATGATACTGCAGTCTGTTTTATCAGTTTTTGTGGTAATACCAAGGCTTTTAGCATAGTCTCTCCCACCTTGGTTGAATGACGTACACCTCATAAAGTATAGGCACATAATTTTTCGTATCCACCAGTTGCCTCAAGACCAATTTTGGTTACATTATGCAAACGTAAAAAGTCCAGCATTTCATCAATGGATTGTACATTGTTTTCAAATATTTTATAATGCTCAAGTGGGTGAATGTGGAGATCTAATTTACTTTTGCTAACATCAATGCCAGCAATAATGTTTGATGAATTCATAATTCCTCCGTAATAATAACATATACTGCATTTTCCAGCCTTATATACGAGCCTAAAAGCTCAATCAGTTGTTCGGAACTTTCAGTATAATAAACCAGAGAAGAGAACCTTGCTGAACAACGATTCTTATAATCAAGGGGCGTGACGGTTCCTCTTCTCTGTGTGTCTTTAATATCACTACTTTGATATTTATAAAGACTTGTTCTTAACATATAAGGGAAGTGTCCTCTAGGTAAGATTGTGGAGTATTCGTTGTAGCATTTGGCTGTTCAATTACGCTAGTTGATTCTTTAGGTATACTATTTCCTTCAAAATTTCCATCTTTTTATTATGTTCTCTTTAGCATTTTGAGAGTGAATTATTCTAGTTTTGATATTTAACCGTTTTGTATCTGCTGTAATGATTTCACTTCCAATTTGCTATTCTTTACATATTGAATTGCAAGCACTAACGCTTTACTCCCAGAAGCTGTGGTACTGTAAGCTATATTTTGCAAAATAGCAGTTCTCCTGATATCTTTGCTATCTGAAACTGATTTCACACCTTTTGAGGTATTGATCACTAGATTTATTTTTCCATCTTTGAGCATATCAACTATGTGGGGTCTGCCTTCTCTCACTTTATTTACAGTTTGTGCAGCAATGCCATTATTATTCAGATAAGAAGCTGTACCTTTGGTTGCATATATTTCAAAACTCAGTTCTTTCAACATTCGTACAACAGGCAATATATACTCTTTATCATCATCTTTTACTGAAACCAGAGCTGTTCCTTCTGTTGGTAACTTGTATCCTGCAGCCATGTGCGTTTTTGCAAGTGCAGCTTCAAATGATGAGTCAATTCCCATCACTTCTCCTGTTGATTTCATTTCAGGACCAAGTAGAGTATCAATTCCCGAAAAACGCGTGAATGGAAAAACAGCAGCTTTAACTGCAAAATGATTGAAAGGCTTGTTTTCCTGATTCAATTTTTTACCCAAAATAACCTGAGTGGCAAGCTTTGCAATAGGAATATTGATTACCTTGGAAATAAAAGGAACTGTGCGACTAGCCCTTAAATTCACTTCAAGTATGTATACATCACTAGACCTCTTGCATAACTCGATTTCTGAAGGCAATTTTGTCGTCAAAGCTTGTCTGCGCTCCTCAAATACATTCGAGTATTCTGTGGTGCTCACCTGCACTTTTCCTAAAGATTTCTCATCACAAACAGGTTCTGCAAGAGGTCTATTCTCTTGAACAGCAAACTGAATGTTTATCAGACCTTTCACTTTTAATGCTAATGCTATTCTCTCAGTTTGGAGCTCGATCTCTTTTATTACTTCGTCACTCAATGTATTTGTCGGTATTGAGCATGTTGAATCGCCAGAATGAATACCAGCTTCTTCAATGTGCTCCATGACCGCTGCAATGAAAACTTTTTCCCCATCACATACAGCATCAACGTCAACCTCAACTGCATTGACTAAAAATTTATCAAGAAGCAGCGAACCATGCTCAAAGATTTTAGTTTGATCTAAGACGTACTCTTTAAAGCTCTGAGTATCGTGTCTAATCGACATGGATTGACCACCGAGGACATATGATGGCCTGACTACTAGTGGAAACCCCACCTTTTCTGCATTGGTTAACGCTTCTTCTACTGAATGGCAGATAGAACTTTCAGGTTGTTTTAAATTAAGTTGCAAAGCAAGATTTTTAAACCTCATGCGATCTTCTGCAAGGTCAATAGAATCAAACGAAGTTCCCAGAATTTTGAAACCTCTCTCGTTAAGCACTTTGGCTAACTTTAAAGGTGTTTGACCACCTATTTGAACTATTACACCAACCAGTGTGCCATTTTCTTGCTCTTTGCTTAGTATTTCAAGCACATCCTCTGCAATCAGTGGGGCAAAATATAAACGATCAGCGGTATCGTAGTCAGTTGAAACAGTTTCTGGATTACAGTTGATCATTATTGTTTCATACCCCATTTCTTTGGCGGCAGAAGCTGCATGTACGCATGCATAATCAAATTCAATACCTTGACCAATGCGGTTTGGACCACTTCCTAAAATGACAACCTTTTTTCGGTCAGAAATGTCCGCTTCGCATTCTGTCCTATTTGTAATGTTTCCCTCATAACAGCCATACATATAAGCAGTGCTCGATTCAAATTCAGCTGCACAGGTGTCTACACGCTTATAAACTTGTTTGATGCCAAATTTTTTTCTTGTTTCTTCGATTTGCTCTACTTTCTTATTGCTTAATTTCGCCAATCTTGCATCTGAAAATCCCATTTTTTTCAGCTCTAACATTTCATATGCAGTTCCAGGGAGGCCGTTTTCCTTGATTTTTTGTTCAGCCAAGATGATTTGCTGTATATTCTGCAAAAACCATAAGTCATAACCTGTAATTGAATTTATTTCTTCTATGCTAATTCCGTGGCGCATTGCGTCAGCAGCAATCAGTAATCTGTTTGGTAGCAATTTTGCTAATTGAGATTTTACGTGATCAATATCAATGTTCTCAGGAAACACTTCATCAAGTCCTGTAAGATCAGTTTCAAGTGAACGAAAAGCTTTCTGCAGTGACTCATTAAAAGTGCGGCCTATAGACATTACTTCTCCCACTGATTTCATGGAGGTTGATAGTTCACAATTCGTTCCTTTAAATTTCTCAAACTCAAATCGAGGAATTTTAGTGACGATATAATCAATCACTGGTTCGAATGCTGCTGGTATTATTGGAGCACAGTCGTTACGTATTTCGTCGAGCGAATAGCCAATAGCAAGTTTAGTTACAACTTTTGCAATAGGATAGCCTGTTGCTTTCGAAGCAAGTGCAGAAGAGCGAGAAACCCTTGGATTCATCTCAATCACAACGAGGCTTCCATCTTCTTTAGGATTCACTGCAAATTGAACATTTGCACCACCGGCACTAACATCAATTTCTCTCAGCACTGCTATAGATGCATTTCTCATTTGTTGATATTCAGCATCACGCAGAGTCAAAGCAGGAGCAACCGTAATACTATCTCCGGTGTGCACTCCCATCGGATCAACATTTTCTATCGAACAGACTATTATGCAGTTATCTTTACAATCGCGGATAACTTCCATTTCATACTCTTTCCAGCCGATAATTGATTCATCTATCTGAACTTCATTTATTGGCGAAATTTTGAGAGCACTTTCTGCGATATTGAAAAACTCCTCTTTATTATATGCTATGCCACTACCTGCACCACCAAGAGTGAATGATGAACGAATGATTGCTGGTAATCCAACGTAATCCAAAGCCTTTTTTATTTGTTCTTGATTTTTTATAATGATACTTTTGGGGTATTTCAGTCCTATTTTATCCATGGATTGGCGGAATAACTCTCTATCCTCTGCTTTTTTTATTGCTTCTCTATTTACCCCTATTAATTCTACGTTGTATTTGTCTAACACTCCATCATCTGCAAGTTTTATTGCACAATTGAGCGCTGTTTGCCCGCCCATTGTTGGCAATATTGCGTCTGGCCTCTCCTTAATTATAATTTTCTCTATGATTTCAGGCAGTACCGGCTCAATATACGTCGCATCAGAAAACTCAGGATCTGTCATTATAGTTGCGGGGTTGGAGTTAACCAAAATGACTTTATAACCTTCGCTTTTTAATACTTTACAGCTTTGCGTTCCGGAATAATCAAACTCGCATGCCTGACCTATAACTATTGGGCCTGCTCCTATTACTAATATAGATTCTATATCTGTGCGTTTCGGCATAATTACAATAACGGTCTCTATTCAAGTAATGTTACCAATCTTTCCTGTATATGTGAATTTTTATTAAACCTATTAGCTAATTACTTTTAGGCTTGACGCATAACTGTACGAACATTGCAATTTGCGTGGCAGATTCCAGTGCTTGACACACAGCTGTACAAACATTCATTTTTGAAGGTAAATTGCACAGCAAATGATGTCATTCAAGTAGCTGACACTGGTTCCTTTATGACGGCAGTGCCCAGAGGTGTCATCCCAGTCTGGGATCCAGAAAACTTAACTTTAAATAAGTGGCTGCATAATAAAGACTAGATTCCAGACTGGAATGACACCATAGAGGCACTGGGATGACATCCTTCCTAGTGGAGATTACTCTCAAATCACAATGTTCATACAGTTGTGGGCTTAACGGTATCTTTGCAGATACTATGGTAATTTATTCGGGAGATTTGCTGAGCGGTAAGATTTTTCCTGATATGCTGCAGTCTTCAGAAGCTAATTCCACAAATTTATCTGTTAGTTTATCAGGTGACACCAATTCAGATCCAGGAAATGCCTGCTCACTACCCACAGGTCCTTCCGTGTATACAGCATTTACACATAATTTTGTATGTTTTGTCTCGGATGCATATATCTGCACCATTATTTCTAGTGCAACTTTACTTGCAGCATACGGCATCCAATATGGATAAGAGGAAGGAGAAAGTGTCACTTCTGAGGTCATGAATATCGCTCTTCCAGCATTAGACTTTTTTAGCATTGGATCTAAGTTTTTTAGTAAGTACCAATTGGCAGTAAAATTTGTATTCATTACGTTCTGTAGCTCTTCAATCTCACAGTCATGAATGGGGTTCAGTTTGCCTAAAATTCCAGCACACGCAACTAATATATCAAGTGCTCCAGATTCTGATAATTTCAGGCTTTCTATCATGTTTGTCAGTATCTTTACATTCTCAAAGTCTAGAAGATCAAGCTGAATTAGTTTCACAGAGCCTTCTTTAAATTCTTCAAGCTCTTCAATTTCATTATATAGTGGCTTGAGATTATCAAGAGATCTTGAAATCAGAATCACACATGCACCTTCTCTTATAAACCTTTTTGCAACAGCAGAGCCTATTCCACCTGAAGCTCCGGTGATTAAAGCTACTTTACCTTCTAACTTACCCATTTCTTTCTCCTTAGCGAGATCCATTGAAATATTTTAGCTGAAAATTGAATTTTGCTCCATATATAAAAATCAAACTTAGCATATAAAAAAATAGTAATGACACTACCACACCACCTAAACTTCCATATATCAAATCCAGTTGGTCAAAGGAAGCTTTTAAGTATTGCTTAAAAGCTGAAGCAGAAATCGTCCAAAGAATAACAGCTACACAAGATCCAGGAAATACGTCTGATAAATTTTGTTTTATGTTTGGTAACATAAAATATAGCCAAGAGACTACTGTGAAAAGTACAAATTCAATAAGTAAATACCTAGTATAACTTAGCCCCTGATAGGAAAAATCAATTAGCATTGGTACTAGTGTAGAAAACACTATAGTTAGAGTTATAATAAGCGTGATTACTAAAAATTGTAATATACTTAGTACTCTTCTTAATATATAAGGCGGCGAAACCGGAACTTTATAGGCCTTATTGAGTATTGTTCTAAGCCCTTCAATTGTCGATGAAGCGGTCCAAACAGCACCTACAATTGCTAAAGTTAGTAAGCTTTGCGGCGGGCCTGATATTATCTCCCTAATACGCGGCATCAAAGATGATAAAATATCCTGTGGCATGTTATCAATGATAAATACCCAGCCAATGTTGTACTGGTCTAAAAAATTTGCGAATGTTGACGCCACAGCCATTAAAACGATGAGAAAAGGAAATATTGATAACAGAATTAAAAATGATAAATACCCTGCATGCTCCACTCCATCATTATGAATTGTGTCAATCAAAGCACGATAAAGGCAATAAACGATGCTGTAAAATTTCTGTAGCACTGTAATATAAACGAACCAAGAAAAGTATTCTAAATGAAATAAAGGATACTTTTAAGCAAAAAATCCTCACCATTTACTTAAACTTAATCAATGTGATAGATAATCAAATATGAAACAGAAATTATCGGAGGCATAATGAAAAATTTTCTTCTACTTGTAGCTTTAATTCTCTCCTTTGCGTTTGATGCAGGTGCTCTTCCTACAAGTACTACTTTTGTTGATACAGATGATACAACATCATTGGTGATATGCAATATAATAGGCTATACTCATGGCATAGGTGGACCAATGATCACAATAGTGATCATTGGTGCAGCGTTGCTTGCAATATTCGGCAGAATGCCGTGGCCAGCGCTTTTTGCACTCGGTGCATTCACTGCTGTGTTTTTTGGCGCTCCTGTAGTCGTTTCAAAAATAACACCAGGAGGTGTGATTTGTAAAAACGGTGCAGTAGTAGATAGGTAATAGAAATTGTTGGAGGCACAAACGTAGTTTTCTTTACTTGAAAGTGGTAAGTTTTACCACTTTCAGTGTCTATGACTACCTAATAAATTCTCTTTCTGTAATCATATCAGTTAAAGTCTGGATTCCAGCGCCACGCGCTAGAATGACAAGGCTTATCGTCATGCCGCCGCATACCGTCATACCGCGATTCATTCGCGGTATCTCATCAGCTAACAAGCAGCAGGATGACGGTTGTCGTTTAGCTATAAATGTTTAAGAAATTTACCAAATGAAAAAAAAGGCAAAAGAAGCCCCATGGTGGTTGGCTATTTACTATGTACTAAAATATCGGCGTTTTTTTATTCTAAAACGCTTGATTAAGAGCGATTTAGCTGCTTTTAACTTGCAACTAACCTACACCGCAAGTGTTTAAGAAATTTACTAAGCAGGAAAAAAGGCAAAGAAATCCCGTAGTAGCTAGCATTCAAATTCTCCCTTGTCAATTTGACGTTTTTTGCTGTCTTAAACGCTTTGTAAGCGCGTTTCGGCTTATATAGGTAAAAACCTAAAAATTTTTAAAGACATGCGATGCACGTAGTGCGAAAAATTAAACATGAGACGCCAAATACCCTAAGTTTTTTGTCATTAACCTGCACAGATTGCGAAGATAAATAAATAGCCTCAGTTTCATGATAAGAGGGCTGGCGGAGTTTGTCAAGTAGGTTTTGCATTTAATTCATTTGATAATTCAAAAAACTTGAAAGAATAAAGATAGCTATTGAAATTATCTTGATTTACATCAGTTATCCAAGTTTGACATTGAATACTTAACACTTCCTCCATTAACGCCTTTCTGTAATGTTTATCCAGATGAGACATTATATCATCAAGTAGAAGAAGTGGTGCCTTATTGTAATGAATACACCTTGCTTTTACACTGGATAAAATAATAGAAAGCAGTAATAACTTTTGTTCTCCAGTGGAGCACAGATTTATTGGTACGTTTCTTTTTTGACAAAAAACCCGAAAATTATCGTTATGCACACCAAAGGTTACTCTACCAGTCAATGAGTCTTTTTCTCTGTTTTCCTTTAGACGATTCTGAAAATATTCTGCAGTATCGTTCAAAGTTAGCTGGCTGCTGAATTTCAAACTTGCCTTCGGAAAAAGCTCACTGGAATGGTTATCAATTGTGTCTTGTAGTGTCTTTAAAACAGACGATCGCATACGTAAAATACTAACTGCATTAACGGCCATTATGTTTTCAAGACTAGAGAGCCAGTTTTTGTTCAAAATGTTCTCCCTCAATAGTTTACTTCGCTCATGTTTAGCTTTTCTATATTTCATGTAGCAGCAAGTGTAATTTTCCTCAAACAGTGAGACTATACGGTCTAAAAATTTTAATCTGTCACTTGGAGAATTAAGAAGAACATAGTCCATTTGTGGAATCAGCCATATTACATTGGATATCTTATACAAAGATGAATAACTCGATTGCGTTTTTCCATCAATTTGTATTAGTTTCTTATCAAAACTCTTTGCGATACCAATTGAATTAAAATCCATTCCATTAAAAAAATCATAGTGCACTATCCAATCTTCATTACTGAATCTATTTTGTATCTCACTGGCTTTTGCTTTTTTCATTCCATTGCTTTTAGCAAGCAACGAGATTGCTTCAAGTATATTAGTTTTACCAATACCGTTTTTGCCAGTTATTACAACTGAGCTACCATCTGAATCCAGTTCAAAGTTTGAGTGGCTACGAAAATTATGTAATTTCAGCTTTTTTATGTAGCAATGGGTAGCCATTAACCTATTCTTTAGTTTATATTCTCTTTACTTCTTCCAGAACCTCATCAACATGTCCACTAACTTTTACATTTTTCCAGATCTTCACTATTTTACCTTTTTTATCTATTAAAAAAGTAGTGCGTTCTATTCCCATATACTTTTTGCCAAACATACTTTTCTCTACCCAAACACCATATTTTCCCAACATTTCAGCATTCTCATCAGAAACTAAAGAAAACGGCAGAGAATATTTTGCTTTGAAGTTAGTGTGACATCTAACACTATCTTTTGATACACCAATTATCACTGTGTCAAGGAAAGAAAAATCATCTATTTTATCTCTAAAGCCTTTTGCCTCCATTGTACAACCCGGAGTATCGTCTTTAGGATAAAAATAAAGAACTACATTTTTTTTATCAAAAAATTCACTCAGTGATAAATTTTCACCAGAATCTGTTGGTAAGCTAAAATCGGGTGCATTATTTCCTACTGCTAATTCCATACCTTGCTCCATTAATAACACTTCTATCTATAGTAGTATATTGTAGTCAGAGTATCAAATTTTATATATAGCTAACAGATAAGATTCTTGATGGGGGCTTATTGATGAATTTCTGCCTACCTTCTCGGCTTGCCGCTTTTGATAAAGTGTGGTTTTCGTCTGATGTAAGGCCATATCAAATAGATCCTATTAAAAATCAATCGAATCTTCACATGTTTGTTCTTCATAAAAGAAGTTCAATGTTATCGTAGTACCAAGTTTTGCTTCACTTTTAATGTCAAAAGTTCCACCCATTAACTCTACTAATTTCTTGCTTAGCGGCAATCCGATGCCCGTACCTTCGTTTCTATACCCCGAATCTGCTTGGCCAAAAACAGACATAACTTTATATATGTCCTGCTGCATTATCCCTATTCCATTGTCATGAAACTCAATAGTTAATAAGTTTTTTTCTATATTTTCTTTTACCACCATTCTTATTAAACCACCCTTTGGGATAAATTTGATTGAGTTTGATAATAAATTTATTATAACTTGTTTCATTCTCTTAGGATCTGCAATAACTAATAATTGCTTATTAGTTATCTCTTTTTTTAAATTAATCTCAGTTTCCCTTAATTTAGGTAATAGCATATTTATGCATGAATCAATTATTTTGTTCAGGTTAAACTTCACTTTTTCTACTGTTAAACTACTTGATTCAGCTTTAGAAAAATCGAGCACATCGTTAATTAAAGCAAGTAAATGCGTCCCTGCATTATATATATCGTCTGCATACTCCTTGTATTGAGAGTTATCCATTGAACCTAAAGTTTCATTTTTGATCAACTCTGCAAATCCAATAATAGCATTAAGAGGTGTGCGTAACTCATGTGTAACGCTTGCAAAAAACTTTAGCTTGTTTGCATTTTCTTGCTCTAATGCCTCTTTTATCTGCTGTAATTCAATGTTAGTTTTATCTTGCTTGGCCAGCATTTTGGTATTAGAAAAGTGCAAATAGAACATTATTAATATTAAAATTATTAATAATAAGCCTAAAAATAGGCCATATGCTATAACATAAGAATTATTGTAGCTTCGAAGAATCTTCAAAAAAAACGACGGTTTAGCGCTATTTTCATGGAATATAGGGAAAATAGAAGTTAATGTATTTCCTGTAGTATAAAATATTTCTTGGTTACTTAATAGTTTATCAATTTCATCGTTTGTAAGTAACTGTTCATAATCATAATCTTGAGTGTTAAAATTACTGAATATTATTCTGCCGTTTTGATCATACAGTATTAAGCTGAAATCCTTTACTTTGCTCACTGATTGTAATAATTCAGCACGTAGTTTTACTAGTTGGTTTATGTAGTCAAAATTTTTGTATTTAATGTGATGCTTTTCTATTAGTAAATAATGGTATTTTTTTATTATGCCATTTTCCAGTACGCTTTTTAAGTTTACACTTGAATCACGGTAAGAAGAAAGGAAATTACTCCTTAGTAAATAATTACAATATATCACACTGAATAAAATCATAAAAATTGATGAGAATAATGCGATAACTTTTGTGTATTTGTTTTTCCCCAGTGCAGAAAACATTAATTTACCTATCTTATACATATCCTTACTCATTGCGAAACAACGGCTTTTATGTTATTAATAATAAAATTTAGCATATAATATTTTATGACAATTTCTCCTATTTTGCCAGTTTATTCTCCTGTTAATATAAATTTTTCTCATGGCAAAGGTATCTACCTATATGATGTTGATGGTGAGCGCTACGTAGATTTTCACTCCGGAATAGCCGTTAGTAGCTTAGGTCACACTAATTCGCGATTAATTAGTGCTCTTAAATTGCAAGGAGAAAAATTATGGCATATATCAAATACCTATAATATACCTGCTGCCAATAATTTTGCAGAAAAATTAATAAACAATAGTTTCGCTGACACTGTATTTTTCTCAAATTCTGGATCAGAGGCAGTAGAATGTGGACTTAAGATTGCTAGGATCTATCAAAATGGAAAAGGCAATAAAAATCGTCACAGAATTTTAACATTTCATGGTGCATTTCATGGAAGAACCTTTTTAACTTGTGCTACAAACGATAAACAGAAATTTTCTGAATTACTAAATCCCTACATTGATTGGTGTGATAACATCGAGCCCAATATTGAGAGCGTAAAGAAAGCAATTTCAAGTGGTATAGGCGTTATATTAATAGAACCAATACAAGGGCAAGGTGGTATCAAAGTAATGAATGAAGTCTTTATGAAAGAACTAAGAAGGCTGTGTGATGAAAATGACATATTGTTATTTTTTGATTGCGTACAATGCGGTGCTGGTAGGACAGGAAAATTATTCGCATACGAACATATAGGAGTGGAACCTGATATATGTGCTCTTGCAAAGGGAATAGGCGGGGGGTTTCCGCTGGGGGCTTGTCTTGCAACTGAAAAGGCTGCTAAATATATGGCAGTTGGTATGCACGGTTCCACTTTTGGTGGCAATCCGCTTGCAACCTCAGTAGGTAATGCTGTGCTCGAAGAATTGCTCAGCCCCGGCTTTTTGAAAAATGTTGAAATTAGAGGTAAATACTTAAAAAATAAACTAGAAGACTTAGCAAGTAAATTTCCAATAATAGAGGAAGTAAGAGGGAAAGGGTTAATGCTTGGAATAAAAGTGAAAGCAGACAATCAAAAGTTTGCAGAAGAGTTAAGTCATCGCGGCTTGCTTACTGTTGGGGTAACATCAGACAACGTTGTGAGAATTTTACCTCCACTCATTATCACTGAAAAAGAGATTGATGAAGGCATCGAGATTTTGACTCAATATTTATCTGAGAAATCTTCTGATTAGATACTTGCATTAATATGAACGACAATCTGGTATGCTTAGGAATTATTACCTCTCCTCACGGAATTAAAGGAGCTGTTAAAGTAAAAACCTTTACTGAAAAGCCTGAAAATATCTCCTTATATGGTAAGCTAATAAGTGGTGATGAGAATTATAAAATAGACTCAGTATCCGTCATAGGTGATAATTTAGTAATAGCTACAATAAGCGGAGTAAATTCCCGTAATGAAGCAGAGCTTTTAAGGAATAAGAAGCTATATATAGAAAGAAGCAAGTTACCAGAGCTAAATGATGAGGATGAATTTTACCAAAGTGACCTTGTAGATATGGAAGTAAGGCTGAAAAGTAATGAATTATATGGCTATGTAAAATCTGTGTATAATTTCGGCTCAGGGGATATATTAGAAATTTTAGTTATCAGCACAAAAAAACGTATTATGCTGTCTTTCACTAAAGAGATATTTCCACATATAAATATAAAGGGGAGGTATATAGTATTAAATATACCAGAATTTATTGACTAATAAAGACTTTGATATTTATATAAAGCTATTTATAATTATAAGATCAAATTGAAAATGTAATTATGGCAGAAAGAGCTAACGATATCAGACCAGGTCAGGTGTTGGAACATAACGGCGGATTATTTTTGGTTGTAGGTATTATGCATACTCAACCTGGTAAAGGTGGTGCATACATACAAGCCGAAATGAAAAACATCAAAACCGGAGCAAAACACTATGAAAGATTTCGTTCTGATGCAACAATCAGAAGGGCAATTTTAGATGAAGAGGAATATGTTTACCTTTTCACTGAAGGAAACATTGTAAATCTTATGCATCCAAGTAATTACGAGCAAATCACTATAAATTTGGACTTATTGGGAGAAAAAAAAATTTATTTACAGGATAACATGAAAATTAAAGTTGTAGCTTATCAAGACAAAATAATTTCTGCGCATGTGCCTGATTATGTTACACTTGCTGTGAAAGAAACAGAGTCTGTTATTAAAGGACAAACTGCTACTGCTTCTTATAAGCCTGCAATTTTGGAAAACGGAATGCGCGTTAACGTGCCTCAATTTATAAAAGAAGAGGATAAAATTGTAGTATATACTCCAGGTGACAGCTATTATGAAAGAGTGAAAGAGTAAAAGGAAGAATGTCCCTCTCATCACCACGAATTAATGTGATGCTTGATTCTGTGCGTAATGCTTCCAAGCAGCTTATGCGCGATTTTAATGAATTGCAAATTTCTAATGTTAAATCAGCAGACTTTATTAATAAAACTTATTCAAAATCCAAGCAAACCATATACGATTGCTTGCACGACTACAAACGAGACTATGGTTTTATTTTTGAAGATGATACTGATCAAGAAGTAAAAGATAACACTTATACCTGGTTTATTATGCCTATAGAGGGCAGGGAGAACTTTTCTAGTTGCATGGTTTATTTTGCAGTATCAGTCTGTCTCATTCATAAAAATAAAGTTGTGGCAGCTGTAATTGATGCTCCGGCTCTTAGAGAAACTTTTTGGGCAGAAGAAAAGAAAGGTGCTTTTCTTGAGGATTTTAGATCTCGTCATGTAAAAATGCGAGTGAAAAGCCGTGAAGGGGGTCTAATAGATGTAAGTGGTAATTTGTTAAATAAATTGCTGCCTGGCAATAGTAATGTACGCTCCATAGGTTCAACAATTTTAGGCTTTGCATACCTTGCGGCAGGAAGGCACAGTGGAATAATTTACTCTGGAGTTAACAAATATAAAGCCTTGCTCGGTAGACTTTTTCTGCAAGAAAGCGGTGGAAGGCTAACGGAAGACAACGGGCTAATCATTGCTGGAGATATAAAACTATAGCTAAAGTAATTTATGTTTACCTACAATTTGATAAGCGTAAAACTCGTCATTCCGCTACTTGTTAGCGGAATCCATGCTGAGATATCGCGAATAAATCGCGGTATGACGTAGGGCTGTACTAGCTATAGCATAAGCAGGCTACAGAGATAGACAACTTTTCGAAAACTTTTACAAGAGATTCTGTTAAATGCTCTATCATTTCATCGGTATGATAAGGTGTAGGGGTAATACGGAAACGCTCAGTTCCTCTTCGAACTGTCGGGTAATTTATATGTTGAACATATATTCCATACTCATCAAATAATAATTTTGATGCTTTTTTGGATAACTCTGAGTTGCCAATTATTATTGGAATTATATGAGTTTCTGTTGGAATGAAGTTAATTCCTGCATTTCTCAGTGAGTTTTTTACTTTTTCAACGACTTGCTTTTGCTTTTCCCTTTCAATGTTGCTCGATTTTAGGTGCTCAACGCTTGCCTTTGCTGCCGCTGCTAAAACAGGCGACATAGCAGTGGTAAAAATAAATCCTGGAGCGGAACTTCTTATTACATCTACCAAGCTCTTTGAAGACGCTATATACCCACCCATCACTCCAAAAGCCTTTGATAGTGTACCTTGAATAACGGTTATTCTATCCATCAGACCTTCTCTTTCTGCAATTCCGCCACCATGTGAACCATACATGCCAACTGCGTGCACCTCATCCAAATAGGTAATTGCATTATGTTGATCTGCCAGGTCGCATATTTCTTTAAGCGGAGCTACATCACCATCCATTGAATATACGGATTCAAGTGCTATTATTTTTGGTGTCTTTTTGTCTATAGACTTGAGTAACTGCTCTAGATGATTAACATCATTGTGTTTAAATATATGTTTTGGCCTTTTTCCTGATTTTATGCCTTCTATCATCGAAGAATGGTTCTTCTCGTCTGAAAAAATTACTACGCCCGAAATAACAGATGATAAAGTGCTAAGTGTTGTCTGGTTAGCGAGGTAGCCACAAGCAAAAGTTAAAGCAGCCTCTTTTTTATGCAAACAAGCTAAGGATTTTTCAAGTTCAACAACCTCTTTTGTTGTACCAGATATATTTCTTGTTCCTCCAGCACCAACAGATGAATTTTGGATAGCGGCAATTACACTCTCATTTTGTGACATTCCCAAATAGTTATTACTGCACCAGACTATTACTTCCCTATTTCTTTCATAGTCCATAATGTGGGGGAGCCTACCTGGTAATGACGCAAAGTGCGTAAATTCACGGTAGCGCCCCTCATCTTTTATATCTTTTATTTTATTCAAGAATATTTCTTCGTAGTTTACCAAGTCCTTATTTACCGATAATTAACATAATTATAATAAATTATTAAATGGTAAACTACTATATTTATTATACATGTACGGCAGTAGGTACTTTCCCCGTGTTGAAAGATTTTTCAACCTCGTTGTTTTCAACTTGGCTTTTAGGTGTACAGCAGTATATAACTGCAGCAGCAACCAGACAACAAGCTCCAACTGCTATTCCTGCAGCTAGCATTTCCAAATAAACTGCAATAGCTACTCCTGAAACAACTCCAGCTACTGCTAACGTCCATGTAGCTATGGTAGGCCACTTACTCTTTTGCGTATTTTGTGTTGCAGTAATAGAGGTTGATTGATTGTTTATAGCACTAGTTTTTTCTACTGCTGCAGGCTTTTCCTTACTGTTAATAACACCTCCAATTGTAGACACATTGTCAGCATTCGAAGAAACTTCACTTACCCCCAACTTCTTTTCACAACCCGTAATTTCTGGAGTTGTGGTAAGTGTACTATTGCTTCCGGTATTATTAGAACTTGTAGATTGGTCTCCTGAATTTGGCAAATCGTTGTTCAGTGAAATATTAACATTACCTTGTTTTGTATTATGGTTTTTAATTTCTTTTTTAACTTCTTCTACTTTACCCTTAAAGGGACCTTCTTTATTTTTTACATATTGTAGTACAAGAGTAGGAGAGTTACTTTTTAGAATATTTTCGAGTTCTTCTCTTGAGTTAGTACTGGTTTTGCTTATAAGTCCATCAATCTTTTTCTTAACAGGACTGGCAAGTTGCTTAACACCTTTTTTTCCGCTGCCTTTTTTGATTTCACCCTCCTCAAAATTATTAATTAAAGGCTCCTGCGTTGAAACCCCTGTGTTATTTAAGATAGCATTTTCTTCCTCCCCTGCAAGAACATTTTTTTCTGTCTGTTGACTGCCAGCACTTTTGGATTTTGGGTTTCTTTGACTGCTTGGTTGATTGTTATTCTCTTCATTTACTACAGCCGTATCGCCTTTTATAACAGGTGATACTGCATTATCACTGCTGCTTCTTTTATTAACTTGTGTATTCGCTTGTGTCTGTATATTTCCCTTACTGGAAGTATTGATTAATTTACTACTTTCTAACAAATTTCTAATTAGATATAGATGACTCAAAGTATCTCTATTTTTTTGATACTCATTACGAGTCATACTTGGAGAAAGTTCCATACTTATTTTTTCAAGCTGTTCTGCAATTACTGGTAAAGCTTTCTCAAATTCTTCCTTGCATATTGCCTGAAGAGCTGCGAATTTTAGGTCAACATGCTGACATAAGGGTACAACAACTCCATAACTAGCTTCTTTTATTGCATTTCTCAGTATATTTTGTATGGTTTGCCTGACTACTTGCTGTTTATTATTGAGTATGCTTTGATAAATTTGAACATGAGCTAGAACACTGACTATAATGTCTTGACTTTCAGTATTAGACAATGCAATCAGAATTGATTCATATATTTCATCAAACTCGTTGTTTTTAGATTTATGATCAAGATAATTAATAACATCATTGCTGCATTTAGCACATTTTTCACACAAGTGCTCGATAAATGCAATATTACCAGCATCCAATGCAGTTTTCAGAATTAAATCATAAATTTCTTTTCTGCCACGAGCTCCTATGTTTTTCAGGATTTGTTGCCCTAGTATTGTAATAACTTTATCATCTGCAAATGCTTGTTCATATACATCGTAAATGGCACGATCTGCACTATTAGTGTATCGTTTGCACAGGTATTCAATGACAGATGTGTGTTCCTGGCTTATCGCAGTTTCTAACAAGGTAGCAAAGCTCTTTTTTAATAACTCTTCTGTTGAGGCTTTTTTAGTTAGCTCATTAATATATCTTTCAAATGCATCTAGCACTATCGTGATGAATTCTTCATTTTTGATCAGAGACGCTGTTTCAAGCACACCATACAAAGGATCAGGTTTACTTGTTTTTAACACCTGTCCAAAATCTCTTAAAACGTATTCGACAAAAACTGCATTTAATAATTCTTGCTCTTTTCTTAATGCTATAACTGAGAAAAAGCCAATCTTATTGGATTGGCCAAGTTGTATGGATTGATCTTTTAATTTATCATAAATCCCATCAGTATCACGGAATCTTCCTATAAAAGCTTTAACGTATTCTTGACCACCAACAAGTACAGGTAAAAGACTTAAATTTCCTTCAGCAAAAAGAAAATCCTGATATTGCTCTACTAGCTTGTCATTAGCTGCAATTGCCAATAGTACCAATTCTTTTACTGAATAATCATACTTGAAACCCTCTTGATCAAATTTATATTGTGATAGTACATTTGAATATATATGTTGATGGTTGCTTCCGTTTTGTAACTCCAAATTAAGTTGATTTGAACAGAAATCTTTGAGATTTTCATTATCCAGCGTAATAGACCTGCCTTCATAATCTTCAATATTTTGTACAACCTTGTCTAATTCTTCACAATTATCTTCTTGTATAGCTTGATTTAAGATATTTATAATCTCAGCAAAAGTTAAGTTTTTAGGAATGATACCATATGAATCTTCATCTTTTAACTCTACAGTAAACGACCTATCACAACCATCAGGAAAGTTTGCAAGTATTGCATTCTCTAAACTTAGATCTTCAGGGGGTGTGCTACATGGAGTAGCTGGTATCTCTTGACTTTCGCTATCTAAAACTTCAAACTCTTCTTCAATACCTGAATCTTCAGAATCTGGTTTTTCAAAACCATGCCAACTTTTGATTAATCTTTCAGAATTTGATTGGCCCTGTGAAGTTGTATCTTGTGATACAAAGTCTCTAAAATTGGAAGCAAACATGTTTTACCTCCTAACTAGCAGCTAAGCTAAGTATAGCATTAAACAGAAATCTTGCCAAGCAAATTATTCAGTCTCTTAGCAAAGCTGCTCGCGTCATCCATCTCTTCGCCTTCCACGATGCAAGCTTGGTAAAACAATAAGTGAACCATGTCCTCCAATGTTGGGTTTTCACCACTTTCAGCATAAGATTTCATTATACTCTTTATTACAGGATGCTTAGTGTTAATTTCAAGCACCTTTGGCGTGCGGTAATTTAGCTGCTTTTGTTCACGCAAAAAACGCTCCATGCGAAGATCCATAGCACCTTCATCAACCGCTAGGCATACGGGACTATCAGTCAATTTTTTGGAAATTTTTACGCTTTTTACTGAATCTCCAAGCACTGTGGTAAAATATTGCAATATAGTTTCCTCAGTTTTTTCTTCATTCGATTTGTTTTCTTCATTTTTCTTATCTTCTTCTGAAGAGAATTTTTCCAAATCAACATCAGCGCGAGTCACAGACTTAAACTTTTGATCTTTATATTCATGAATTACACTAGTCCAGAAATCATCCACTGGATCAACGAACAGAAGAACCTCCAGCCCTTTACTGACGAACCCCTCAAGTTGCGGACTGTTTTTCACTGAATCGAGGCTATTTCCGGTGAGATAATAGATATGTTCCTGCTCAGGCTTCATTCTGCTTATATAGTCATCAATGCTGACTAATTTCTCATCACCAGTACTATGAAATCTGCAAATTGAGAGTAGTGCTTCTCTCTCATCAGTTGGCATAGCTTCACAAAGACCTTCCTTTAAAACTGCACCAAAATTGGTCCAGAATTTTGTATATTCCTCTAAATTCTCTTTTGCTTTTCTACCGAGCTCTGATATCACGCGCTTAGTGAGGGATTTTCTGATCTGCTCAACAACACGATTATTCTGCAACGTTTCTCTGCTGATATTAAGAGGCAAGTCCGGTGAATCAACAATACCTTTCAAGAAACGTAAATACTGCGGTATGATCTGTATGTTATCTTCAGTGATAAATACTTTATTTACATATAACTTCACAGAGCAACGTCTATCTGGATGGAATAAATCAAAAGGTTTAATAGAGGGAACATAAAGCAAATTTGTATATTCTATTGCACCTTCATTTTTATTATGCAATATCATCCAAGGCTCCCCGCCAACGTGGGCAACACTGCGGAAAAAATCGTTGTGCTCCTCTTGAGTAACGTCATTTTTTGGCTTAGTCCAAATTGCAGCCTTACTGTTTAACTTTTCACTTTTTCCTTCTTCATCTATGAATTCAACAGGAAAATTTATATGATCAGAGTAAGTAGTGACAATGTTTTCAACACGAAATTTATCTAAAAACTCACTCTCTTCAGGATGCATAATGAGCGTAATTTTGGTTCCGCGAGGGACTTGATTATCTGATTTACTTATTGAATATTCTCCATCTCCCTTGGATTTCCAGACCCAAGAATCCTCCTCTCCAGCTTTTCTTGATTCTACTATTACTTCTGATGCAACCATAAAGCATGAGTAAAAACCAACACCAAACTTCCCAATCAGCTCCACAGTTTGGCTTGAATCCTTGCTATTCTTAATCGCATCCAAAAACTTTTGCGTACCAGAGCTTGCAATTGTACCAAGATTGTCTATTAAATCCTGTCTATTCATTCCAATGCCATTATCAGTGATATATAGCTCGTTCTTATCTTTATTGGAGCTGATAGTGATTTTTAATTCGTTACTCAAATCTAGCAAATTAGGGTTTAGTTGAGATTCATAGCGCAACTTATCACATGCATCTGATGCATTTGATATTAATTCACGCAGAAAAATGTCTTTATTGGTGTAAAGTGAATGAATCACTATATTCAGTACTTTCCCTACCTCAGCGTCAAATTTTAAATTTTCAGTTTCTTGTACATTATGCATTTTGAGCTCCATTATTTGCCTACTACCCTAATAATTTAAGTATTGAATCACGATCTTTCAAGGTCACGTACACCAAAATTAATGTGGGTGTAGTTATTATGACACCCAATTTATGGGATCTCTTGCATAACAAACTTTTGGCAGCGCATTGGATGAAACGAAAAACTTACTTGACACCCTTCGCCAGCCCCCTTATCATGAAACTGAAGCTATTTATTTATCTTCGCAATCTCTGCAGTGGATTAATGACAAAAAAACTTAATGTATTTGGCGTAAATCATGCTTAATTTTTTGCACTATGTGCACCTCATGTCTTTACCAAATTTCTAGCTACACAAGCTGAAGTACGCTATTTAAAACATCAAAAAACGCCAACTTAAAAAATGGATAGTGAATAATTAGCTACCCTAGGGTTTCTTTGCCTTTTTTTCTGTTTAGTAAATTTCTTAACGTTTATAATTTAGATTAGTTGCGGCTTAAAAGCGGCTGAGTCACGGTTATTAAGCGTTTAGAATAAAAAAACGCCATACTTGAAAGTATAATGTAAGTAACTAGCCAACCATCGGGCTTTTTTTGCCTTTTTTTTCGCTTGGTAAATTTTTTAATACTTAGATTAGTTGCAATTTAAGAGACCAGAAATGGTCAGTGCTTGACACTGGAATAACGTCCTCCTTTGTTATCCCAGTGCCCAGACACTGGGATGGCTTTGTTGCATAGCAACTGAAAAATCTGGTGGCTACTGACAAAATTCATTATAAAATAGCCATTTAACCTTGAAAGAAAAAATATGCCACAAAAAATGAGGGTCAGTAACCATAGCGAATATAACAAATTTCTAGAAAAAAGAGGAAATATTTTTCATTATATCAACGAAGCCATAGAAAAGTGGTACGAGAATGGTCCAAAAATACCAGGTGGCAACAATATTTATAGCGATAAAGTTGTAATTTTGGTGCACATAATAACTTGTTTATTTAGAATAGGCCTGAGGCAAACAGTTGGGTTTATAGCAGGATACCTTGAGCAAATTGGGAAAAATTTGCAAGTTATCAGCTATTCACAATCATCAAGAAGGTTTAAGAAACTCAATATTAAGATCAATGATTGCAGAAAATAATATGGAAGATATCGAAATTGCTATAGACAGTACAGGAATTAGTATATACAACAACACTCCTGGTCATAGCAAAGAAAATAGCGAAGATAGAAAGTATCGCAGCTATGAACAGACAAGAAAATTGCATGTAATGTTGAATACAAACAGCAAAAAAGCCATAGCTGTAAAATACAGTAACGGTGTCTACTCTGATCACTATGGAGCTTGTGATTTGCTAAAAGAAGTCGATTTTCAGTATGTCATAAAAGTACTATATGCAGATAGGGCATATGACAGAGAAAAGCTCTATAAGCTGTGTAATCAATATGGTATAAAAACGAAAATTCCTCCGAAAAACAACGCAGCAGAGCATCCAAAATTGGATTATATGCTTGATAGAAATGCCGCTATTCAGTTAATGAAATTACATGGTGAGAATGGTATAAAAAGATGGAAAGAAGAAGTAAATTACGGAAAAAGATCGTATATTGAAGGATTTTTCTCAAGGTTGAAGCGAATATTTGGGTTTAGTTTTAGGAGCAAATCTGAAATTAATCGTGAGAAGGAACTGCTACTCAAGTGTTATTTGCTTAACAAATTTACTGAAATAGGCATGGCTAAGTTTGAGATAGCTTCATGAATTTATTGTACGTTACCTACTATCCGAAGAGCGATGCAACAAAGCCCACTGGGATCCAGAAATTCTTAAACTGAATTCTATATAGAACCTCAGAACAAAAATAAAAAATGGGTAGCACAATACTGCCAAGAAATTTCTACGAACGCCCAACTTTGGTTGTAGCCGGGGAGTTACTAGGAAAGATGCTGAAATTTTCTAACTTTAGTGGAATAATAACCGAAGTTGAAGCCTATATAGGAATGAATGACCCAGCTTGTCATGCGGCAAGAGGCTATACTAATCGAACCTCAGTAATGTTTGGTGTGCCGGGGTTTTCGTACGTATATTTTATATATGGAATGTACTACTGTTTAAACATTGTAACAGAAGCAGAAGGGTTCCCAGCAGCAGTGTTAATACGGGGATTAAAGCTTATTGAACCACTTGAAGCAAATTTAGGTGGACCAGGAATATTGTGCAAAAGATTAAATATTACAAAAGAACATAACAAACAGGACCTTACTATAAGCCACGAATTTTGTGTTTATGAATCCCACCTCAAACCAGGTTATATTTGCACTCCGAGAATCGGAATTAGTAAAGGCCAAGAGAAATTTTGGCGGTTTAAGATTTTCTAAACTTAAGACCTTGCGTAGACTATTTGCCAATCGGATAATCACCAGTGAAACAAGCATCACAATATTGTGGTGTAGCATTGTTACGCACCTCTCCTTTAACAGCCTGATATAGTCCATCAATACTCAAGAAGGCTAGGCTATCTACTCCTATAATTTCCTTAATTTCCTCTACAGATTTATTTGCAGCAATTAAATCTTTGCACTCTGGCGTATCTATTCCATAAAAACAAGAATGCTTAATTGGTGGGCTTGAAATTTTGAGGTGAATCTCTTTTACTCCTGCATCCTTTAGCATAACTATTATATTTGTTAACGTACTACCACGCACTATACTATCATCTATTAAAATTATGTTTTTACCTTTCAAAGTGTGCTTATTAGCATTGAATTTTAATTTTATTCTAACTTTACGTACTTCAGCGGTTGGTTGTATAAAAGTTCTTCCTATGTAATGATTACGAATTATTCCCAGTTCCATAGGTAACCCTGAATGCTTTGCATATCCAATAGCTGCAGGTATTCCAGAATCAGGTATTGGTACAATCATATCCACATTGTTTTTTGGTGGACTTTCCTTCGCAAGTATTCTTCCTATTTCTTTTCTTGTATCGTATATAGACCTATTCTCCATTATGCTGTCTGGTCTCGAAAAGTAAACGTATTCAAAAATACAAAAACTTGATTTTTGCTGTGGGAAAGGAAACATTGAGGCTAGCTTACTATCCAAACTGATGGTAACTAATTCGCCTGGTTCTATTTCTCTAACAAACTCTGCATTTACTATATCAAGAGCACAAGTTTCAGATGCAAGAACGTAAGAACCGTTTAACTTTCCTAAAACAAGAGGCCTGATTCCAGATGGATCACGTACTCCAATAACTACTTCTTGATTGATTGCCACAAAAGAATAAGCACCTTGTATTTGCTTTAATGCATATATAAAACTCTCTAAGAAGCTATCTTTTTCACCGCTTGCTGTCAGATGTACTACTACTTCTGTGTCAATATCTGACTGAAAAACACACTCTTGTTTAATTAATTGTTCGCGTATCGGAGAAATATTAATTAAATTACCATTATGTGCTATGGCAAAATCCCCAAATTTGCCACTTTTGCCAAACATGGGCTGCACTCCAAATTTACTACCACTTGTTGAGTATCGAACATGACCTATTGCACAATCTCCAGGTAAGGATTTCTTTATTTCATCTATATCATCAAATACGCTGCTCACTTGACCTTGAAAGTGATAAGAGTGCAGCTTATCGTTGTTACTGGTTGCTACGCCAAAAGACTCTTGACCTCTATGCTGCAAAGCGTGGAGAGCAAGTATAGAGTTAAAAGCAGCACTTTGGTTGCAACTTATACCAAATACCCCACACTCCTCACGCATTTCATCTAGCATAAAAACTATTAAGTAAAATTTAATTTTACTTTAGCATAGGTAAAATACAAGCATTTTGTTGTTCATCTGCTTTTATTGCCAGCAATAATCCTATGCATATTAAGCTTGCGGCAGTTGTACTTCCTCCATAGGACAGAAATGGCAATGGGTCGCCTATCACAGGTAAGAGGCCCATTGTCATTCCGATGTTTATAAAGAAATGAGCACTAAAAAAGGAGAAAATGCCGATAGATACCGACTTAGAAAAATAATTTTTCGACCTATAAGCGATAGAGAAAATTATTCCAAGTAATGAGGTATAAAGCAAAATTAAAGCCATGCTACCTAAAAAGCCCCACTCCTCACTCAGCACTGCAAAAGCAAAATCCGTACGTTTCTCCGGCAAAAATCCAAGTTGAGTTTGACTTCCGTTAACAAAGCCCTTACCAAGTAAACCTCCTGAACCAATAGCTATCTGAGATTGCTGCGCATTATAACCTATTCCAAGTGGATCCACTGATGAATCCAAAAATGACAATATCCTTTGCTTGTGATAAGGACGTAAAAAAGGCCAAATAGCTGGTACTGCAAAAATGCCAAGCGTTCCACATATTATCGAATGAGATCTTTTTATTATTGCTGTGAATATAATTGACATCCCTATAAATAACATTATCATAGCTGTGCCTAAATTAGGTTGCTTTAACACCAAGAACACGGGTAAGAAAATAATTATAAGTGCCTTAAGCAATCTTTTAAATTCCATCATTTTATATACACTCTGCTTATCAAAATAGCGAGCAAGCGCAAGTATTAAGCCTACTTTTGCAAATTCTGATGGTTGCAAACTAATTGATCCAATTCTTATCCACCTTGTTGCACCCATTATGTGTGAGCCAAAAAAATTTACTGCTAATAGTGAAATCGCTGCTGCTATATAAAAAAAGTAGGCGTACTTCAAATAAAAATCTAGCTCTATGAATGACATAGCTATAGCGAGTAGGAAAAAGAAGGAAAATATGACCAGTTGGTGAATCGCAAATGGCACCCACTTTCCTCCAGCAGAAGAGTATTGAACAACAATGCCAACGCAAAACAGCGCTATCACGTTAATGACTAATAACCAATGAATCTTCTTCAGCCTACCCACAATAAAGACCTTATAACCTTAAAGTATAGTAAAATATGAAACAAAGATAAAAATCAAAAAACCAACTTCTCAACTACTAACCGAATTGGAGTGCTATATATTCCAGTTACTACTGTTAAAGCTGCCATAAACAATAGACAGAAAAGCATAGGAAATGGCACATCATTAATTTTGCCTAGTGTCATTCTAGTGCGTGACGTTGCATCATTTTCAAAATACATTTTCTCTACCATCTTCCACATGTATATTAGTGCGAGAAAAGAACCGGCAGCAAAAGCTATCAGGGAAATCCACGCGCGAGATTCGATAATTGCTTTCATTATATACCACTTGCTTACAAAGCCATTTGTTAAAGGCACACCGATTAATGCTAAACTGAGTAGAGTGAACGCAAGTGCTGTATAAGGCATTGATTTCTTGAGTCCCGATAAATTCTCTATTTTTGTTGTATCAAATTTGTAAGAAATACATCCTGCAGCCATAAATAAAGATGTTTTTATTATGCTGTGGTTTACTATGTGAAGAATTGCTGCAAATACACCTGTTTTTGAGTTAAAACTCAGTGCTAAAATTATATAACCAATTTGGCTAATACTAGAGTGAGCAAGCAGTCTTTTTATGTCTTTTGCGGTTATTGCAAATATCGACCCAAATACAATAGCGCAAAGTGCGAGGATAATTATCACATTGTCCAGTAGCGGCTTAAACAAGAAAAAATTTTGATGAAAAACAGTATAAAAGATCCTGATGAAAACATATATCATCACTTTTGTCACTGTGCCTGAAAAGAATATGCTAATGAAACTTGGCGCCTCACTATATGCATTAACCAGCCACCTGCTTAATGGAAACAGTGCCATTTTGATTGAGAGACCAACAAAAATGAACAACGTGCCAAGTTTTATGATGTTGTTACCGTATAATGGAACTATTCTTTCAGCCATGTCAGACATATTGAGCGTTCCAGTCATTGAATACAAGAGCCCGATGCCAAATAAATAAAATGTTGCACCTATTGTTCCACTAATTAGATATTCAAATGCTGCAACCAAGGCTTTTTTATCCCTTCCCATTGAAACTAATACATAAGAAGAAAGAGATGAAATTTCCAAGAAAACGTAAAGGTTAAATATGTCGTTTGTTACTAGAATCCCGAGCAGTCCGCTTAAGCACAGTAGAAATAGAGAGTAAAAACCAGTGATTTTGTTTTTGCTAATCTCTTTTTCGTTAATATAAAAGCTATAAAGCACACTAATCAGCGCTATAAAATTCACTAGGGTTAGAATTAAGGAATTTAACACGTCGATTCTTAACTCTATTCCATACGGAGGAGCCCAATTTCCAAGGTGATAAGTTATAATTTCACCTTTATATGTTTTAATGAGTAGTATTGATGAAATGATAAGAGTGATTGTTATTGCAATAAAAGAAATAAACCAAGATACCTTGTGTTTCTTGGCAAGAAAGCAAAACATTGATGCAATTATTGGGATAATAACTTGTAAGATTGGTAATTGCATTAAATTGTTGTTAATATATCGTTAAAGTATTAGTATATATAATACTTTTTGTTTTAATACCCTTATGTTATCTAAAATTTGTAATGCAATAAAACGCCTATTACGAAGAGAAGATAAATTTGTAGGAAGAGATGAAAATGGAAATTCTTACTATGAATCAAGTAAAGGAAAAAGGTGGGTTATGTATAGCAGTGTTTCTGAGCCTACAACAGTGCCTCCGGAATGGCATATATGGCTTCACTATACTGATAATGTAGTACCAGTTAATAATAAAAAAAGAAAAGTAAAACATACTCCTAATTTAACGGGTACAAAAAATGCATACTATCCAAACCAAAAAGTGAAAAATTACTATAAAAGCTGGAGTCCTGATAACTAAAGATGCGAAGGTCAAATATACTTGAAATAACCGCTGGATTATTTGTATTAATTTTTACTATTTTTCTGATTTTCTTTGCTATTGATAAGCTATCTTACATAAAGAAAAACTATAAGGATTGCTATAAAATATATGGTCTTTTTGCTAACGCTAACGGTATAGGAGTTGGTGATAGTGTCAAGATCTCTGGTGTAGATGTTGGAAGCATAACTGGTGTATCACTTGACAAAGCTACCTACGTAGCACGAATCGATATGTGTATAAGCAAAGACATAAAATTGCCAATTGATAGTTCAGCTCTGATCACTAGCAGTGGAGTTGTTGGCAGTAAATTTGTTAATATATCACCTGGATCAGATATTAAACTAATCTTGCATGGTGGTAAAATAGAGTATACTCAAGCTGAAGCAAATATGGGTGGAATAATGGACAGAATTCTTGGTATGTTTATAAAGTGAAAATGGCAGGATTCCAAGTATATCCGTTCAGGTAAAGCCTCCTGTAGTTCTAAAGTATTTTAGGAGTTTGCCTTATTTCTTGCCTTTTCTACCGCTTGCTTTGGGGTTTATAGTATAGAAAGTGCCTTAACAGTTGCAGTGCATGTCTATTAATGATAAAATGAAGATTAATTCATTTTGATATTATGATTGGTTTACTGTTTTCCGTACTATTGTTCCTCTGTGGTAGTGATGCACTTGCAAAACAGGAGCCACGTTCAATAGCTGGAGATAATCACATAAAGGTAATAAATTATAACCCACAGGCTATACATAAGTATACGGGTTTTTATGGTTATCAGTCCAGTATATTGTTTGAACCAGGGGAGGTAATACAAAACCTTTCAATGGGTGATTCAACTGGTTGGCAACTCCTTCCTCAAGGTAACAGATTGTTTATTAAGCCTATAGATGATATTGCCGATACCAACGCAACTATAATTACCAATAAAAGAGTTTATTACTTTGAACTTCATGCTGAAGAAGCAACTGGACTAGATGATCCAAGATTAGCATATGAAGTAAGGTTTCTTTATCCACTATTTAGCAGTGATGAGATTTACACAACAAATAACGGTGATATCCTCGAACAAGCTAGTCATACCATTATTCCTGATATAAACGATATTGAAGTTGTAAAGAAGGGTTTAAATTTTAATTATTCCATCTCGCACGTTAAAGGCAGTCAGTCAATAATACCAATCAAGGTTTTTGATGATGGAAAATTTACATATCTACAATTCAATAAAATAAACTCTGATTTCCCGGCAGTTTTTATGGTTGATTCTGCAGGATATGAGTCTTTAGTAAATTTCCGTACAGTTGACACCTATCTGATAATCGAAAGGGTAAGTTCAGTATTTACCTTAAGGAATGGATCGAGTACAGTTTGCCTATTTAATGAAAACATGCCTTTCAAAAAAGGTAAGTGATTACTATCTAAAGGCTATAATGCCCGAGATATGGGTGCAAAGTTTTTTCTATGATGTTCTGTGATTCCATAAAGGCCAATAGCGTTAAGGTGCTCTTTTGTCCCATATCCTTTATTTTTATACCAATTATATTCAGGATGCTTATTGTGCAATTCTTGCATAAGCCGATCTCTCGTAACTTTTGCAACGATTGAAGCTGCTGCAATTGATGTACTCAAATTATCACCATTTACTATGGATTTCACTTGCCATTTCACTTCAGGTGGTTGATTACCATCAACTAGCACATAATCTAACTCTAGGTCCAAGTCTATCAACGCACGTTTCATTGAAAGTTTTGTTGCTTGCAAGATATTGTATGAATTTATTTCTTCTACACTTGCCATTCCTATACCAAATTTTGCAACGGATATTATTTTTTCATATAGGACTTGCCTACATTGAGGAGTCAACTTTTTCGAGTCGTTGATTCCATCAATAATTGTATTTCTATCAATAAACACTACGGCTGCGGATATTACTGGACCAGCTAGCGGACCTCTTCCAACTTCATCCACTCCTGCTATCACTCCTGATAATTTATTTTCTAATGTAAAGTCTGGGTATTTCATGGGTTTTTATAATAAGAAAGTTATAGTAAAAACTGAACAGATAATAGAAATTATCCAAAATTTCATAACGATTGCATTTTCTGACCATCCCTTCTTCTCAAAGTGATGATGTATTGGTGCCATAAGAAAAACTCTTTTTCCTTCTCCATATTTAAACTTTGTATATTTAAAATATGATATCTGAATAATAACAGATAGAGTCTCTATTACAAAGATTATTCCAATAATGGCAAAAAGCATTTCTCTTTTAATTAGGACACTAGTTAACCCTAAAGCCGCACCTACCGACAAGCTACCAACATCACCCATAAATATTTTTGCTGGATGTGTGTTAAACCACAAGAAACTTAGAATAGCTCCTATAAATGCAATGCAGAATAAAGTAATATTCATATCTGCCTGAGTTATATATGCAATTAGCCCCAAAAAAGCAAAGGAAGTGATAACTTGAGTTGCAGCAAGGCCATCCAAACCATCTGTGAGATTCACAGCATTAGAAGAGCCGACAATTACAAACGCAGCAAACGGAACATATAGATAGCCAAAATCTATTATTACTCCTTTAAATAGGGACGTTTTTGTAAAACCTTCAGCAGAGTATAGCTTAAGTATAAACACACCAACCAGAGCAACAATAAACTGAATAAGTATTTTGGTTTTTGCACTTAAACCTCGATAGTGATTTGTCTTCAATTTTAAATAATCATCAATAAATCCAAGTAGAGCAAAAAATAGAGTTATCAATATCAGCAGCAAAATTTCTGGTGTTAACTGAGCCCAGAGTAAAATTGGTAATAAAGAAGAAATCAGTATTATTATTCCGCCCATAGGTGGTACATTCTTTTTTGTTATTAAATGACTTTCTGGTCCACATGATCTAATTGGTTGCCCATCTTTGCTTATTTTTTTTAGAAGCTTTATAAAATAGGGAAAAAGAATAAACCCAAAAACAAATGAGGTAAAAAATACTTTTGTAGCTAAGATCATCTGCTTACTTAAATTGACTAAGTGTCATACCACCTATAGCTAATAAAGTCAACTTCTGTCATCCTATAGCCTGACCCACAACTGTACGAACATTGTGATTTGGGCCCATCAGTAGGGTGTCATCCCAGTCTGGAATCCACAACTGTACGAACGTTGTAGTTTGGACCACCAGTGGGGTGTCATCCCAGTGCCCAGACACTGTTTCTATGCAACTTAATTAAAAACGTTTGTTTTAGTGTAAGACAATTACCTTTAGCTTATCAGCTCAGTTATAAGCAAAATTTCTGGATTACAGACTGGAATGACACCATTTGCTGTGCAATTTACCTTCAAAAATGAATGTTCGTACAGTTGTGAACCTGTGGCAGGTATTACATAAGAGCATTTCCCTCTTCTAAATTAAAACGCACTTTTGCCTCCTTTGCAGTCTATACTTTAGATGTATTTAATTTACAAATACTAATTATTTATTAATAATGGTGATATGTAAATATAGTTATAAAATAATTGTTACACTTGAATTCCTTCCTGGTTTCTGTTGTTATCAGAACATTTAAAACACTTTAAGAAAGCTGCTTAGTTAAATTAACTTAGACAAGTAAATAGCAGTTTTGCAGCCTGTTTTTATGAATGATGATAAAATGTTGTAGCCAAATGCGCTTTCAGCATTGTGCTGAATTGCAATATCTTTGTGCTCTAACTCCTCGTCGCGAAATTTACTTATAGTTTCTCTTAATTCCCCATCTTCTAAATGTGAAACTTGCTCTTTGTAGTGCTCCCCGATAACTTCTTCAACTGCAGCAGTGCAAGCCATAGCAGCTTTTTTGCCCATAATGGCAGTTGCAACGCCAAGCGACACTCCTAAAACACGCCAAACAGGCAACAAAACAGTAGGACGAACTTTTTGCTCTTTGATTTTCTCATTAAAATAGTGAAAATGCTTTTTTTCCTGCTCTTCCATTTCAATTATTTCATTGATTATAGAAGATTTCTTAAGAATAAATTTTTGACCAGAATAAATGCAAATAGCTCCATATTCTCCAGCGTGATCTACTCTAATTGCCTGTTGCAAGAACTGATTGTTGCTGTACCTTAAATTATTTAGATTTCTTTCTTTCTCCACAATACACCTTACCTGATACGAACAGAGCTACTATGAGATAAATTAGATTCCATGTTGCTAAGGAAACACCTAGAACGTAATGAGGTCTGTCACAAGATGGAGAGTAATTAGGATTTAGTAGATTATTTCTGAGCTCTTCTATACTAACGTTACCACTTGCTTGCTCTGTACAACCCAAAACATCATGAAATAAGTGGAGTTCAAGACCTACATGATAAAAAGATATTACTGCACCTATGAGGTAGCTGCAAAACATTGCATAGATTAGAATTTTGTTGTCTTTAAGCATGCACGCTACTGCAAGTAATCCGGCGATATAGTAAACTATTCGCTCGTATGTACATAACTTGCATGGCAGCATGTTGAAAAAATATTCTAGCACATATGCAAAAATTAGAGCAGCGGCACTCGACAGCAGAAAGATTGCAGGAATTCTGGAATTATTACACATAACTTTAAGTAAATTACCCCTGAAAGTATAAAGCAGAGTATTCATTTTACATAGGGATTTTTATTTTTTTTCAAAAGCAATCTAACTGGCACACCGTCTGCAAAGAAATTTTTTCTGAGATCGTTAATTAAATAGCGTTTGTAACTTTCATCAACACTTTCAGGTATGTTACATATCAAAGAAAAAGCTGGAGGTTTAGTACCAATTTGAGCGATATACTTCATTTTAACTGCTTTGCCTTTTACAAGAGGGTGAGAATGTTTTCCTACAGCATCTATGAGCCACTTATTCAGTTTTGCAGTGCTGATCTTCTTGTTCAAGGATTCACTCACTTCAAGACACTTATCTATCACATCACCGCAGCGCATGCCTTTTAACGCAGAAATTGTTATAGTTGGCACTTCCAAGAATAACCTGGTTACTTCCTGTTGTTTGACAAATTTTATTAACCTGCTTCTGTCATCCTTACCTATTAAATCCCACTTATTTAAAACAACAATAATCCCTTTCCCTCCCTTAATTGCAGCTTCACCAATTGATAAATCCTGCTGCTCAATACCAACTAGGGAGTCTAGCATTAAAACTACCACATGAGAGCGCTTGATTGATTCCATGCTTTTCTCAACAAATCTTGATTCTAAGCCATCTACAACATTCGCCTTTCTGCGGATTCCGGCAGTGTCAATTAGAGTAATTAACTCTCCATCATGATCATATGTAATATCCACAGAATCACGTGTGGTACCTGGCTCTGAACTTGTTATTAGTCTGTTTTCTGCAAGTAAACCATTTAAAAAAGTTGATTTTCCAACATTCGGACGGCCGATGATCGCGATCCTCAGCCTACTCAGTTCATTGTTAGGTAACTCAGTGTTCTCGTTAAAATTTTCAATAACACCAGCTAATGCATCATAAAGATCAACCATGCCAAGATTATGCTCGGCAGAGATATACACCGGGCCAAGAAAATCAAAAAACTGCAAATAATCAACATTTTCGGATTTATGACTCTCGCATTTATTTGCTACTAGTATTACAGGTTTATTTATTTTTCTCTTCAGCCACTTTGCAAACTCTTCATTTCGCTCATTTTGCACTTTTGCATCAACAAGAAAGAAAATTATGTTTGAATTGGATAAAGAAAATTCGATTTGTTCAATAACTTGTAGTGAAAAATTAGTTTGGTCGTTCCATCCTCCTGTATCTATAACTTTAAACTCCAAATCGCTAATTCTCCCCATCCCCTCTCGCCTATCCCTTGTCACTCCTGGAATGTTACTCACTACTGCTGCTTTTCTTCCTACTAATCTGTTGAATAGGGTCGATTTTCCAGCATTTGGTAGGCCTACTATGGCGATTTTTAGCATAATTCAAGGGCATGTTCTATATGAAGTAAATTATAACCGAAACTTTTCAATTTAACTATTGACTTCGTAGATTATATAAGCATACTACAGTTAGAATTTTTTATTTCGTTATGTAAAATATGGGGTAGTTATGCTAGTGTCAGAGCAAATAGAGAGTGTAGATAGAGAAGAATTAAAGCAACAAAATCATATACATAAAGATACAGAGTGTTCGGAAGAGACGACAATATATGGGCATATTAATCAACATATGGAAAAAAACATCTCAAATACATTGCATGAAATATATGATGCTCTTATGTCATATAACGAATCGGAACAGTCAATGACGTCAACTTAAGAACTTTCATTAGCAAACTCTCCTAAAGACATGATGGCGTTTAGGCTTATCTACTTTATTGCGGCTGTCCCGGTCGGATTTTAACTTTAGCGCGTATACTTAAAAAGGGCTTGAAAGTTTTTTGGTGCAATAAGTACCTGATAGAGTTTCTGTCTCATTACACTAAATAAAACTGAAAAATTTAAACGATACTCAGTAATTTGATCTGGGTTCCAAGGCCCTTGTGCATCACATATATGAAGCGATAATATATTGCACATGACCAAGTTTGCCCAAAATTCTTGTAATACAGCCTCTCCAGAAAAATTCTCTAACTCTGCTCCTACTTTGAGTCGTTTCCTCTATGTGCCACCTTAACACATAAGCTTTGCTCCAAAGTCTCGGTCAAAAACTCTGTTTCTCAGTTGGCTAATGTCAGCACTATAACTCTTACTTTCTGTCCTTTCATTTTATTTTTTAGCTTTTCATTTTCTAATATAAAATCAAAATCTAATTCGCCAGCGTTCCCATAGCTTACTATAATTTCTTTTTTGCAAGCGAAAAATAAAATCTACTTCCAAATCATAATGCTGCTGAATGAATTTTACTGAAGACGATCATAGATAAATAATAATTTCTCTTGATTTAATAAACGCATTTGAGTGATAACTTCGGGTAATTGCTCTGCCGCCAACGTTTGTTCACCTATATTCCAAGCTGCAAGACGAGCACTACAAATCAGCGAAGTACACAAATCAACAAACAAATTGCCAATGGTGCCTGTTGTTCCATTTGGTTCAAACTCGGATACAATTTCCCCAGAGCTGGGTAATCTCATACCAGAACCATCTGCTGCAATAAGTCTATAGCCTCTCCAACTCAGGTTCATCCTGATAGGCTGTTTGGATGCTTAAATTCTTGAAAGCCTGTATGGCAAATCTTATACCTTGCTTTAGAAAAAGCTTGCTTTGAGGGTACATGTCAATGGCTCCATAAGTTCACATTCTATTCCCAAACTTTTTTTAACTAAGAGGTTGTCCGGAAACAAGTAAAAGGCTATAATATCTGAAATTTTAGTACGGGGTAAAGATGAGAAAAAAGTATCCAACAGATCTAAGCGAAAGGGAATGGGCAAGAATAGAAAAACACTTCAGAGTATCATACAAGAAAGGAGGAAGGCCGCCAAAGTATAGCAAAAGAGAAATATTAGAAGCAATTTTCTATGTATTGCGTACAGGGTGTCAATGGCGGTATTTACCAAATGATTTTCCGCTATGGAAGACTGTGTATGAGCAGTTCAGGCAATGGAAGAAGCAGGGAATTTTTGAGAAAATGAATTATGAAATTACAAAATATAGTAGAAGAAAAATAGGAAGGAATGAGCAGCCGAGTGCCTGTATAGTAGATAGTCAATCTGTAAAGACTACAGAAAAGGGGGGATCAAAGGCTATGATGGAAGTAAAAAAGTAAAGGGTAGAAAAAGGCATATAATTACAGACACTCAGGGTTTTATACTAGGTTGTTACGTAGGCGCTGCTAACGAAAATGATAGAGATGGTATTAAAATAGCATTAAACAATATGAGAACAAAATATACTAAAGTTAAAAAAATGTGGGCTGACATGGGATACCAAGGAAGAAATTTAAAGAATCACACAAAGGAAGAATATGACATAGATATTGAAATTGTTACAAGGCCTCCATGTAGATTTTGGGTGCACAAAGATACGCCACCTGAGCTACTACCAACAAGAGAACAAGGGTTTAAAGTACAGCCAAGAAGATGGGTTGTAGAAAGGACTTTTGCTTGGGTTAATAGGAATAGAAGGCTATCGAAGGAGTATGATTTACTCACAACATCCACTGAGAATTTCATATACCTAGCTATGAGTAGGGTTATGTTAAAGAGGGAATATGCTTGAATTTACTTGTTTCCGGACAACCTCTTAGTTGCAATTAAAAGCAGCTTAATCTCGCTTGTCAAGCGTTTAAAACATAAAAAACGCCAATATTTTAAAGCGGATAATAACCCCAGGGCTTCTTTTGCCTTTTTTTTCATTTGGTAAATTTCTTAAATATTTGTGGCTAAACGACAACCGTCATCCCGCTGCTTGTTAGCGGGATCTAGAGATACCGCGAATGAATCGCGGTATGACGTAGGACTGCTGTCATTCCAGTGCTCCTTTTTTTGTCATCCGAGTAGCTGACACTGGGATGGCTTTGTTGCATCGCTAGCTATGATGGATTAAAGATAAAAAAGATAGCGAATATCAGTAGCTTATTATTCTGGTATTTATAACAAGAACGGTCAGTGAATACCTAAATTTGAGTAAAAGAAATTTCACTACCACTCACTAATCTGGCTAAAATTCAAGAATTTCAATGCTTTAGCTATTTTCAATAGAATTAAATTTATTAATATAAATAACAAATTACTATTCTTAAATTTGATCAGATTGATTGCAAAAAAACAAGATTTTCAATAGTTTGCTTATAATCCTAACTATAGTTAGCCTTTCATAAGTAGCGATGCAACAAAGCCCACTGGGATCCAGGAAACTTAACTTTACACCAGGTGAATGTACAATAAGAACTGGATTCCAGACTGGAATGACACCGAAGGGGCTACTGGGATGACAGGAGAAAGAGGCACTGGAATGACAAAGAGGGTACTTGGATGACAGGAGGTAATGCAGGAAGTCTAATAGTGCAACAACACGGAACCCCAGGTCAGGCCTGCACCTATTGAAATCAGCAGTGCCAGGTTTCCTAATTTTATTTTTGATTTTTGTATTGCATAATCAAGTGCTAGTGGGATTGATGCTGCTGAGGTATTTGCATGTTGATCAACGGTATTAATCACTTTCTCTATAGGGAAATCTAACTTCTTTACTACTGCTTCAATAATACGAATATTTGCTTGATGGGGAATGAGCCAGTCAATATCAGTAATTTTCAAATTATTGCATTTCAGAGTTTCCTCTATTAAGGCTGTTAACTTATCCACTGCATGTTTAAACACTTCTCTTCCATTCATGTATATTTTTCCAGAATCACCAGTAGAGGATACCCCTCCGTTCGTACATAGTATGTCCAAATTGCCATCAGAGTGTAAGTTTGTTGATATGATGCCGCTTCTACCCATTTCTGATTTCATCACCACTGCACCAGCACCATCACCAAAGAGTATACAAGTTGATCTATCTTCCCAATCAACAATCCTAGACATTATTTCAGCACCTATAACTAGTGCATATTTAATGCTATTGTTAGATTTGATAAGCGAGTCTGCGATTGTAACTGCATATATAAAACCAGAGCATGCTGCTTGTACATCAAAAGCAAATGCGTTTTTACATTTTAACTTACTTTGTACAATCGTTGCACAGCTAGGAAAAGTTTTATCAGGCGTTGTTGTGGCAACTATGATTAAATCAATTTCATCTACTGAAATTTTAGCTTTTTCTATAGCACTTTTTGCTGCATTTACAGCTAGATCTGACGTTAGTTCTCCTTCATCTGCTATATGCCTTTGAACTATTCCTGTTCTCTGCCTTATCCATTCATCGCTCGTCTCAACTATCGATGCAATTTCGTTGTTACTCAACATTTTTCTTGGTAGGTAAGATCCAGTGCTTAATATGAAACTTTTATTCAATATGACTTACCCCGTTAATTATCTTTTGATTTAAATTTTCACTAATTGCATTCACTGTAAATTTTATGGCATGGGCAAAAGAAATAGCATCAGAATTTCCATGACTTTTAATGATGATACCATTCAGCCCTAAAAACATAGCTCCACTTCTAATTTTGGGATTAAAACGTGTTAAAGCTCTATTTAGTTTGGATTTTAACAACATACCAACAAGCATCTTTGTTGCCCATGAGCTCAGTACTTCCTGCTTTATTAGATTGATAAAAGTATTAGCGGTTGCCTCAGCCGTTTTGAGCATTACATTGCCAACAAAACCATCAGCAACAATCACATCTATATTGCCCTCTAAAAATTCACTTGCCTCTATATACCCTTTGAAATTAATGCCTGGAGCGTTTTTAAGCAACTCAAAAGCGCCGCGCACTGAGTCATTACCTTTAACTTCTTCTGTGCCGATATTTAGCAAAGCAACTTCAGGATTATCAATTTTTAGCGCTACTTTTGCAAATATATTTCCCATTAATGCAAATTGAAATAATGAGTCGGCATTACAATCGACATTTGCACCAAGGTCAAGCAAAGCAAAGCTTTTTGTTTTAGTTGGACAGATAGAGACAATAGCAGGACGATAAATGTTTGGTAATGTTCCTAAAATAAATCTGGAAATTGCCATCAATGCTCCGGTGTTGCCTGAAGACACCACTCCGAAAGCTTTACCTTCTTTCACTGCAACAATTGCAGCTTTCATACTTGAGTCTTTACGATGTCTCAGCGCAAAAGATGGCTTATCATTTGCAAGGACATTGTCAGAACAATGAGTAAATTCAGAATTGTTACTTACTTTTTTATATTTCAAAAGCAAAGGAGATACTTCTTCCTTATCTCCATAAATATGAAAAAAAACTTTAATGCCTGGGTCAACAAGGTTGTCTAAAAAAAAACCAGCACCCTGAATTACGGAAAGAGGCGCAAAATCGCCCCCCATAGCGTCAAGTGCAATAACTATATTATTATTGACCGTAGGTAACATATCATAATAGTCACTCCGCCTGTTGCTTAATGAAAACCCGTTTTCCTTTGTAACTGCCATCAACTGCTACGTTATGAGGCAACATGAATTCCCCAGTTGTTGAACACACCACAATATTCTTAGGCTGAATAGCATGATGAGAACGATGCATATTACGCCTTGACTTTGACTTTTTTCTTTTTGGAACTGCCAAAATTTCCTCCATTCTACTACAAAATACAATACATTAGTAACATGTTTTTTACAGGAAGTAAACAGGGATAGTAAAATAAGTAAGGTTTGCTTATGTAATTGAGTTCTATAGCTAAAGTGGCTCTACAATTTGAAAAACCGTCATTCCGCTACTCGTTAGCGGAATCTATACCGCGAATGAATTGCGGTATGACGTAGGGAAACCTTTCTTGGGTTAAGCTTTAAATTAAAACATCAAGTATATTGAACTTAAAACATATCTCAGCTATACTTTGCGATAAAGTTAATAAAAATTTTAATAAAATCAGTAACTCTAGCTAAAATGAATACAAAGTGAGCTTTTTTGATATAAATAGTGTTAGAATAATTGGTAGGTACTTTATCAATTTTTTGTTAAGGCTTGGTAGTGCATTCATATTTTTTATTCAATCTCTATACCACTGCCTTGTGCCACCATATTATTTTAGCAACATAGCAAGACAAATTATAGAGATAGGCTTTTTCTCTCTGCCAATTGTTGGGCTCACTGGAGTTTTTATAGGAGCGGCAATAGTTTTACAAAGTAGCTTGAGTGACCCATTAATTAACCAAGAACAGATAATACCCAAACTTGTTACGATCACTATCATTAAAGAGTTAGGACCAGTTTTGATCAGCTTAATAATGGTAGGAAAGGTTGGATCATCAGTTGCAGCAGAAATTGGTACGATGCGCATCACCGAGCAAATAGATGCCCTTACAACTTTGAACATCAACCCTTTCAAATATTTAATTGCACCAAGGATTTTAGCGTCAATCATAGTATTTCCCATACTTACAGTATGTGCAGATTTAATAGGAATATTTGGAGGATGTATCACTGCAGTCTTCGAATTTAACCACAATTTAAATATATACATTAAACACACAGCTCAGTTCTTTAATACGTATGATTTTATAACTGGGCTAATAAAAGCAACTGTATTTGGCGCCATAATTTCTGTCTCAAGCTGCTATTACGGTTACCATTGCAAAGAAGGTGCACGAGGAGTAGGTGTTGCTACAACATCAACTGTTGTTTTATCGTCCATACTGATCATTTTAGCAAACTACATGATTACTTTGATACATGCGTAACCCCATAATATCAATATTGAACTTAAGCTTATCTTTTGATGATAGGACAGTACTAAAAGATCTAAATTTTGATATATTAAAAGGGGAATCATTAGTCATACTTGGTGGCTCAGGAAGCGGCAAATCTGTATTAACAAAAACAATTATCGGCTTGCTTGCTCCAGACTCAGGGTCTGTTAAAATAAATAGTAAAAGCAAAAATAAATTTGGGGTTTTATTTCAAAATTCCGCTTTATTTGACTACGTTACAGTGTGGGAAAATATATCTTTTAATTATAAAAAGCGCTTTAATATCAGCAAAAAAGAGGCAAAACAGCTAGCAATCGAGAAGTTAAATGATGTTGGACTGGAGGAAAGCATAGCAGATATGTTTCCAATAGAGCTATCAGGTGGAATGAAAAAAAGAGTGGCACTTGCAAGGGCGATTGCACACAACCCAGAAATCATTATTTTGGATGAACCAACTTCAGGATTGGACCCAATTATGTCAGATATAGTAAACGAGATAATAATAAAATTATCTAGAGATCTTAACCCTACAATTATCACGATTACACATGATATTCATAGCGCATTTAAAATAGCTGATAAAATAGCAGTATTATATGAAGGGGAGATCATTTCCCATGGAACTGTTCAGGAAATACAAAATACTAATAACGAATATATAAAAAAATTCATTCATTATATATAGCTAAAGATATATACACTATTGCTAACAGTCATATTTTTAAGTTTTAACTTTGTAAAAGGTAGTGAACATTGGAATTCAGATTTTTTTCAAACTGGATCCTATAGCTAACACGTCATACCGCGATTCATTCGCGGTATCTCGGCATAGATTCCGCTAACTAGTAGCGGAATGACGAATTTGTCGTTTTTCAAATTGTCGTAAGTCAGTTTAGCTATATATAGGATGACAGAAATTGTTTGTATTAGCTATATTCAAAAGCTCTATTGATATTTTGCAATATTTGTGATAAAATAATAGCTTAAGGTTGAGAGTAAAAATTTATGAGTGAAGCTCAAGGTCCAAACATTGCAGAATGGCAAGCGCAGCAGCAACACCAAGAGGCTGCTGGTGAGAAAAGTGGTTTTGGTCTTGGTCATAGTGACTCTGTTTCAACAGTTGTCGATGGAATGAAATGGTTGTTCAACTTTCATGAAGGAGCAATTGCTGCTTATAGTAACGTGTTTGAAGGTTTGGTGAGTGGTAGTAGTCTAGTAACGCTGTTTGGAAAATCAGGTAATATGTTTGGCATAAAATTTCTTGAAGGCCTTGCAGAATATTTTTCAGGTGGAGGTGGGGAAGATATGCCATCAGAAGGAATGGATATGGCTCATGGTGATGAGGGACCTCACTCAGATGATTACCCTCATGCCAATAATGAAATAGCTCATAATGCTGATGGTTTGCAAGACATGCATGATGCAGGTGATCACCATGGTCAATCTTTTTCACCTGGTCCTTCACCATCTGTTGGTGATGACCACGGGCATGAACTTGGTTAAACGCTTAAAAACTGCTGAATAGTATGCGAGAAGGCCTAATAAGAAAAGTTGCTGTTGTTATAATTAACATGAGTTTGTCTTAGTGAAAAAGGTTTCAGTTTTAGGGTCAACAGGAAGTGTTGGAAAAAAGACTGTAGATTTGCTCTCAAAGAGAAAAGAAGAATACCAAGTGGAAGCACTAAGTGCCCATTCGAACTTTGCTCTACTGGCACACCAAGCAAAACTGCTAAATGCAAAATATGTTGCTATCTCCGATGAAAGGCTTTACAAAGATTTGAAAGAAAGTTTACTTGGTACAGATGTAAAAATAGCAATTGGTGCTACAAATATTGCTACCATACCTGTTGATCTCTCAGTTGTTGCAATAGTTGGCATTGCAGGCCTTGAGCCAGTTATGGAGGTTATAGAAAGCGGTACCAAAGTCATTGCATTGGCAAACAAAGAAAGCATTGTTTGCGGTGGAAAGTTATTACTCAAAAAAGCTAAAGAAAAAAATGTACAAATAATCCCTATTGACTCTGAGCACAATGCAATTTTTCAAATTTTGCAAAATGACGACAAATGCGTAGAAAAGATCATACTTACTGCTTCTGGTGGACCATTCTTAAATTATAGTTCTGAGCAATTAAGAAATGTCATGGTAGATCAGGCGCTTAGTCACCCCACTTGGAATATGGGAAAGAAAATCTCGGTTGATAGCGCAACAATGATGAATAAGGCACTAGAGATAATAGAAGCACATAACTTGTTTAACATCAGCCCGGATAAAATTGAAGCAATAGTGCATCCTGAGTCAATAGTACATGGAATTGTAACTTATAAGGATGGGTTCAACTTTGCTGTGCTTGCAGAGACTGACATGGCAATTCCCATTTCATATGCTTTGTCTTGGCCGGAAAGATCAGCTTTAAATTGTAGACTAGATTTAACAGAGCAAGGAAAATTGACCTTTCAAGAACCAGACCATAAACGTTTTCCTGCGCTAAAGCTTAGCATGGCAGTGTTAAACTCTTCTGCTCCACAAGCAAATAGTATTGTGCTCAATGCTGCAAATGAAATAGCTGTTAATGAATTTTTGAAGTCACGAATTGGCTTTTTAAAAATAGTAGAGATAGTGGAATCAACAATAGAAAGTTTTGATAGTTATACTGATATTAATTCACTATCTGATATAATAAATATTGATTGTGAAAGTCGTATTATTGCTAATAAAATTGTTGAAAGTAAAGTTGTTGCGTATAGCTAGAGTAATGTAACCAGACTGCATTCTGTGATTTTTTTTTAGCAAAGCACGATACACAATCGTCATTCCGCTACTAGTTAGCGGAATCTATGCCGAGATACCGCGAATGAATCGCGGTATGACGGTTCGCGGTGGTATGACGGTTAAGTAATTCGTCATCCCGCTACTTGTTAGCGGGATCTAGAGATACCGCGGCGGTATGACGGTTCGCGGCGGCATAGCTATCTTCAAAAATATGGTTGAATAATTGTGTGTATAATTATTAATATTTTTAAGCACTTTGGCTATGGCTTTATCTAAGTTTCTCGACCCTAAGCTGGATTTGACCTTCAAAAAAATATTTGGCACTGAAAAAAATAAGAATATTCTCATACATTTTTTGAATGATATTTTAGGGTTTACTGAGATAAATACTATACAAGAAGTGGAATTCCTCAGTACTATAATGGATCCTGAAATTGCATCTGATAAACAAAGTATAGTTGATGTTCTTTGCAGGGATTCTAGTGGGGCCAGGTATGTGATTGAAATGGTGCGACCTGAAAGTCTTCGGTCATATTGTTTAAAAGGAGAGGAATTCATTCAGAAAGAAACTGAAAGGATTCTAAAACTTATTAAACCAGATGTTTTGCCGTCTGAGTCTACGCATCAGTGCGAATCGGGCAACCGGTTGGTGCCAAGCGATGCGGACAATGAACCTCCTCTTGAAAAAGAAGATGCTCAATCGTGAGAGGGGCATAAACTGCAAGCATCATGTGGTTGGAGGGCTAGGCTAGTGGTATGGTGAACGTAAGTGAAGCTTTATAAGTACCGATACGATGAAAGAGCTAAAGATGCTGATAAGCTCTGACCAAAAGGTAATGTGACATTTTTCATTTCTAGATGTACGCAAATAATAACTCCACCGGTATAGAGAAGCCACCTAACCCACTATTGTATGACTGGAGAAACAGGGTAAGCCTGTATTTTCGCCTACATGGCAAGCAAACCGCAAGGAATGCTGATGGAAGTGCAGGTAAAGGAGAATGGAGAAAGCGAATGCCATTTTGTAACGAAATGGATAGAATTTGTAACATTAATTCGCGTGAAAACGAGCAGACTTCCGTTTGGTCCCTCGTGACAAGAAACTTTGTTAACCACTTAAGGTAGGAAAGCAGATGATTACAAGTAAACCTGTAAGTGCATCTACCAAAAGCTTTGAAGCATGGAAGCAGTTGCCATGGAAGAAATGCCAGAAAGTTATTGTGAGGCTACAAAGACGTATTGTTAAGGCTGTCCAAGAAGGAAGATGGGGTAAGGTAAAAACTTTACAACATCTTCTCACACGCTCTTTTAGCGGAAAAGCTTTGGCTGTTAAGAGAGTAACTGAAAACCAAGGAAAAAACACAGCGGGTGTAGATCGTCAACTATGGTCAACTTGCAATGCTAAATTTCAAGGAATAAAGCAGTTAAAGCAAAGAGGATATAAACCTTCTCCGCTAAAACGGATTTATATCAGTAAATCTAATGGCAAAAGAAGACCTCTTGGAATACCCACGATAAAAGATAGAGCCATGCAAGCATTATATCTGTTTGCTCTGGAACCGATAGCTGAAACGATCAGTGATCGTCACTCCTATGGCTTTAGACCTAAAAGATCCTGTGCAGATGCTACAGTAGCTTGTCATTTGTTACTGGCAAGTCGTAATCAACTACAATGGATACTTGAAGGTGATATCAAAGGATGCTTTGACAACATTAATCATGAATGGCTTATGAAGCATATTCCTATGGAGAAAAAAATTCTGCATAGTTGGTTCAAAGCTGGCTTCCTAGAATCAAAAACTCTGTATCCCACAACTGCAGGTACCCCGCAAGGTGGTATAATTTCTCCAATACTAGCCAATTTAGCCTTAAACGGACTTGAAAAGTTATTGGAAAGTCGATTTGGTAAACTCGGCAGTAGAAAAAGAAACAAAATCAGAAGTGGAGTGAATGTAATCAGATACGCAGACGACTTTATTATTTCAGGTTTCACACATGAAGTACTGGAAAAGGAAGTTAAGCCTTTAGTATCATCTTTTCTTCATGAGCGAGGTTTAATTCTGTCAGAAGAGAAGACAAAGATTACATCTATCACAACAGGGTTTGACTTTCTTGGTTGTAATGTACGTAGATATAATAAGAAGTTAATTATTAAACCTTCGAAAGAAAGTATTAAAAGACTTCTTAATAAAGCACGTACATTGATAAAAGCAAATATAGCGAACACTCAGGCTATAGTAATTAAGTCACTCGACTCTCTACTGAGAGGATGGGGAAATTACTATCACCATGTGTGTGCTAAAAAAGCGTTTAGAAAGATCGACAATGAAATTTGGCATAGTTTATGGAAATGGGCAAAGAAAAGACATCCTCGTAAAGGATTACGTTGGATAAAGAATCGTTACTTCAAAGTAATGGGTCAACGCCAATGGGTTTTTGCTGCACCCCTATGCAAGAACAAACCAAAAGAGATACGGTATTTAAGACTGCTTAAGCTGATTGATATACCTATCAGACGACATGTTAAAATCAGAGCGGATGCAAATCCCCTTGACTTAAAATGGAAAAAGTATTTTGATGAGAGAGTGAAACGAACAAGAATGTTAGCAAGCTCTTTCTCAAGAGAAGGTTCTCTACTGTTGGTGTCACCATTAAGAATGATGTTTCCTGAGGAATCATGAAGGACAAGCCGGTTCTAGAAAAGAAGAACTTAGATAAGGGGCTCAAGCGTAGTGTTGGGAAACCTGCATGCTGCGTTTCTAAGGGAGGGGGTAGTAGTAATACTGCTTCCTTACCTGACCAGCTCGCTAGAGACAAGAGCTTCGAAAAACGCGCTCAATTATATGCCGCTAAAGCCTACTCAAGACAATTAGATAAATCTGGCAACTACATTGATTTAAAGAAAGTCTTCTTTATTGCTATATCAAATTGTAACTTACTTCCTGAAGAAGTTGATTATATTTCTACTCACAATATACGTGATATAAAAACTAACGGCCATTACTTAAAAGATTTTCAGTTTGTCTTTATTGAGTTGCCTAAATTCGCAAAAAATAAAGTAGAGCAGTTAGAAAGTATAGTAGAAAGGTGGTGTTTCTTTTTTAAATACGCAGAAGAAACAACAGAAGAGGACTTAAAAGAGATAGCAGAAAAAGCGCCAATAATAAAGCTAGCATATGATGAATTAGACAAGTTTCGTTGGAACGAAAAAGATTTAGTAGCCTATGAAGAAAGGATAATGGATCTACGCAAAGAAGAAGCTATTCTTGAATACAGACTTGACCTTGCTACTGAAAAAGGCATCCAAATTGGCGAAGAAAGAGGCATCAAAATCGGTAAAGAGGAAGGGAAAATTGAAGGGAAAATTGAAGTTGCAAAAGCAATGCTGGCTAATAATGTTGATGTCAACACTATTGTCAAGTTTACTGGCCTTTCTATTAGTGAGATTGAAGAATTAAGTGTGAACGGTACAGAGTAATTTCAAAGTGCATTTGCAGTTGGAACGGATACATTTAGAGGTTGTCCGGAAACAAGTAAAAGGCTATAATATCTGAAATTTTAGTACGGGGTAAAGATGAGAAAAAAGTATCCAACAGATCTAAGCGAAAGGGAATGGGCAAGAATAGAAAAACACTTCAGAGTATCATACAAGAAAGGAGGAAGGCCGCCAAAGTATAGCAAAAGAGAAATATTAGAAGCAATTTTCTATGTATTGCGTACAGGGTGTCAATGGCGGTATTTACCAAATGATTTTCCGCTATGGAAGACTGTGTATGAGCAGTTCAGGCAATGGAAGAAGCAGGGAATTTTTGAGAAAATGAATTATGAAATTACAAAATATAGTAGAAGAAAAATAGGAAGGAATGAGCAGCCGAGTGCCTGTATAGTAGATAGTCAATCTGTAAAGACTACAGAAAAGGGGGGATCAAAGGCTATGATGGAAGTAAAAAAGTAAAGGGTAGAAAAAGGCATATAATTACAGACACTCAGGGTTTTATACTAGGTTGTTACGTAGGCGCTGCTAACGAAAATGATAGAGATGGTATTAAAATAGCATTAAACAATATGAGAACAAAATATACTAAAGTTAAAAAAATGTGGGCTGACATGGGATACCAAGGAAGAAATTTAAAGAATCACACAAAGGAAGAATATGACATAGATATTGAAATTGTTACAAGGCCTCCATGTAGATTTTGGGTGCACAAAGATACGCCACCTGAGCTACTACCAACAAGAGAACAAGGGTTTAAAGTACAGCCAAGAAGATGGGTTGTAGAAAGGACTTTTGCTTGGGTTAATAGGAATAGAAGGCTATCGAAGGAGTATGATTTACTCACAACATCCACTGAGAATTTCATATACCTAGCTATGAGTAGGGTTATGTTAAAGAGGGAATATGCTTGAATGTATCCGTTCAGCGGAGTGGCAGAATAAGGTAGACAAGGTGATCTAAAAAGATAATCATAGAGCAAAAGTGAAATAATATGGTAAACCTTTTAGAACTTTGCAAAAATTTACAGCAAAAAATAGAAAGGTTAGAAGCAAAAATAGAAAGATTGGAAAAAGAGAATGAAAGTTTAAAAGCAGAAAATAAGGCTTTAAAGATAGAAAATGCTGAGTTAAGAGAAAGACTCGGTTTAAGCTCAAAAAATTCATCAATACCAAGTTCCAAAGAGTTGTATAAAATAAAAAAGAATAAGCCGAAAAGCGAAAGGAATATTGGCGGTCAGGTTGGTCATAAAGGAAGTTTTCGCGCCAACATGGATGCAGATAAAGTAGTAAAGATAGAGTTGCCTAATACTTGCGAATGCGGAGGAGAAATTGCAATACGTGAAAAACCATATATTCATCAGAAAGTTGATCTTCCAGAAATCAAGCCTTATGTAGTGGAATATCAGTTAGAACATGGCCGTTGTCGGAGATGCGGAAAGAGAAGAAGTAGCAAGTTACCGGAAGGTGTTACGCCAGATACATTTGGTCCAAGGGTTAAGTCAATAATTGCAGCGTTCAGCGGATTCTACAAAAATTCAAAACGCGAAATAGCGAGTGTCGTAAATGATATCTTCAATTTGAACATAAGCGTCGGTAGCATATCAAATAGTGAACATAGAGTTGCTTCAAAATGCAAAAAAATGTATGAGCAGATCGAACAAGAGATAAGTAGGAGTAAAGTTCTACATATTGATGAAACGAGCCATTATAACAAAGGTAAACTCGCTTGGTGTTGGATGTTTGCAAGCAATACGGCAAGTTTTGTAAAATTTACAGAGTCAAGAGGAATGAAAGTTTTACAAAATAGTAAATTCTGCAATCGCAATAGCTTGGTAATAACTGACAGGTATGCAGCATACAATTATTTTGCCGATAAAAACAGGCAAATCTGTTGGGCACATTTATCAAGAGATTTTGAAAGATTAGCACATAGTTGGAATATTGAAGTTAAAGTTCTGGGTTGTTACTTGAGAAACGTGGCCACTGAATTATTTGCACTAAAAAAAGCTTTACTAAAAAGTGAGATAGATGTTTTGAGGTTTGTCAGACGTGCCAGAAAATTAAGAAAACGTACAAAGTATTACTTGAAGGAGATATCTCGTTTACCTGAAGCAATTGGAGCCTCTCGAGTTGCAAAAAATGTTCTGAGATCTGAAAGAATGATGTGGAAATTTTTAGATGACCCAGAAAATATTCCGCTGACAAATAACCACGCTGAACGGCAAATTCGGCATTATGTCGTTTATCGCAAAAACTCATATTTTACACAATCAAAGCGGGGAAATACATTCCTTGAGCGGATAATTTCATTATACTTAACTTGGAAACAAAGGGGTCTCAATCCTTTCCAAAATCTCCTATCTATTGTTTCTTAAACCACTCTCCTGAACGGATACGCTTGAATTTACTTGTTTCCGGACAACCTCTTAATGAGAGTCCCATTTCACGGTGTTCAAATCTACTCCTTCTTGTACCATCTCCCAAAGTGGGCTCATTTCTCTCAGTCGGCCAACATTTTTAGTAATAAGATCTGTTGCGTACAAAACTTCTTCTTTGGTTGTAAATCGGCCTAGGCCAAATCTAATTGATGAATGCTCAAGGTCATGGCCATTATTTAACGACCGTATGACATAGGAAGGCTCAAGAGACGCAGATGTGCACGCAGAACCAGAACTTACTGCTAAATCCTTGATTGCCATGATGAGAGACTCACCCTCAACATAGGGAAAGCTCAAGTTTAGGTTGCCAGGAATCCTATTTTCATAGTCACCATTTAAAACAACATCAGGAAATGCTTCTTTTATCTTATTGTACAAAATATCTCTCAGTCCTTCCAATTTGCTTGCTTCTGGTTCCATTTCTTCTTTAGCAATACGTGCTGCTTCACCAAAACCGACTGCAAGGGGAGTTGGAACTGTTCCAGAACGCATACCTCTTTCTTGTCCACCACCACTGATCAATGGTGTCAATCTAACACGAGAGCCCTTTTTACGAACGTATAATGCGCCTATTCCCATAGGTCCATAAATTTTGTGGCTAGAGAGACTCATAAGATCAATGCGCATCTCATTAACATCAATTGGAACTTTTCCAAAGCTTTGAGCTGCATCTGTGTGGAAAAATATATTATACTTTCTACATATTGCACCAATTTCTTTGACAGGCTGAATTATTCCGATTTCATTATTTACCATCATCACTGAAACCAGGATTGTTTGATCAGTAATTGCTTCCTCAAGCTTTGATAAATCTATAATTCCGTTTTGCTTAACAGGCAAATATGTAACTTTAAAGCCTTCATTTTCCAGATGCCGACAAGAATCCAAAACACACTTATGCTCCGTGCAGACAGTGATTATATGATTTCCTTTATTTTTATAAAAGTGAGCAACGCCCTTGATTGCTGTATTATTTGACTCAGTTGCACCTGAGGTAAAGATAATTTCTTTGCTATCTGCGTTCACCAGATCAGCGATGTGTTTCCTTGCTTTTTCCACTGCTTCTTCAGCAGTCCAACCAAATGAATGGCTGCGAGAGTGTGCATTGCTGAACTCACCAAAGTAAGGTATCATCACCTCTAAAACACGGGGATCCACTTTAGTAGTAGATTGATAATCAAGAAATATTGGTAATTTTATTTTAGCATCATGTATTTTTTTACTTTCAACATTCATAAAGCTACCACAGAGACAAAATTTACAACCATTTAATAGCACTAAAACTTAATTTTTTCAAGATATAATCTTGCATCAAGTACAAAAGTGTCATCCAAGTAGCTGACACATAACTGTACGAACATTTATTTGCGAAAGCAGTGTGTTAAATGTTATAGCCAGTTTTGCCTCAAACACAAAGGCAGTGCCCAAACACTGGGATGACACCCTACTGGTGGCAATTGCTTCCAAATCACAATGTTTGTACAATTGTGCGCCGTGTGCTGGAATCCGTTTTAGCCCTTATCTATATCTCAGTTCCACCAACAGTTATTGCGTCGACTTTGAGTGTCGGCTGACCAACTCCAACGGGCACATTTTGTCCATCTTTCGAGCATGTGCCAACACCAGGATCTAACTTTAAGTCATTACCAACCATAGATACTTTTTTCAACACTGTTGGACCGTCACCAATTAGTGTTGCCCCTTTGACTGGCTGTGTAATTTTGCCATTTTCTATTAGGTAAGCTTCCGAAGATGAAAAAACAAATTTTCCTGACGTTATATCAACCTGCCCACCACCGAAATTTACTGCATATAGACCTTTCTTTACGCTAGATATTATTTCCTTCGGTGTATACTTTCCGGGCAACATATAGGTGTTTGTCATGCGCGGCATAATAACTTCTTTATAACTTTCTCTTCTACCATTACCAGTTGGGCTTACACCCATGAGTTTAGCGTTCATATGATCCTGCATGTATCCTTTTAGGATCCCATCCTCTATCAATATATTATAACTGGGTGGAGTGCCTTCATCGTCTACGCTGATAGAACCGCGCAAATTGGGCAGAGTTCCGTCATCAACTACTGTGATGTCACTAGCTGCTACTTGTTTACCCACAGAATTTGAAAATGCTGAGACTTTTTTGCGATTGAAGTCGCCCTCAAGTCCATGACCCACGGCTTCGTGTAACAATATTCCTGGCCAGCCTGGACCTAAAACGACTGTCATTTCTCCGGCTGGAGTTGGAATTGCTTCAAGATTTACCAGTGCTTGTTCTAACGCTTGGTTTGCAACTTCTTTCCACTTTTTCTCAGAAATAAACTTACTATAAGAGTCCCTTCCACCATGCCCTGCAGAACCTCTTTCGGTACGGCCATCTTTTTCTACAATGACTAGCACATTAAAACGTACCAGAGGCCTGATATCGCTTAATCTGTGATCACCCTTTATTATTTGTACAACTTGCCATTCTACACTTAGAGTTATTTTTACTTGCTTCACGCAGTTATTTTTGGACCTTACATACTCATTAACCTCATTGAGTAGCTTAATCTTTGAATTCAGATCCATTTCATTTATAGGGTTAATCCTCGAATATAGGCTTTTTGTCTCTTCGTTTAAATTTATTGAATTTGTCTTGTTTAAAGACACTGAGCTTTTTACCATAGAAGCAGCATTACTAATTTCTTTTTCGCTGATCTCAGAAGAACAAACGAAAGATGTACTATCTTCACAAAAAGACCTTAAACCAAATCCCCTTCTAGTATTCAAGTCCATGTGTTTTAATATGTTATCCTCAAAAACCAGGGACTCCGACTGGCAAAATTCTAGAAACAGCTCACCACCATCGCTATTGCTCAAAGCGTTATTGACTATTTTATACACGTTATTAATATTAACATTGTTTTGAGCAAAAAATATTTGATCTAGATTTGGCATTACCTTTGAACTAAAAATTGTTTAAGTATATTATTTAACTTTAACATAGTAAACTATAAAAAGCCCGGGTGGCGGAATTGGTAGACGCGCTAGCTTCAGGTGCTAGTAACTTTTTAAGTTGTGGAAGTTCAAGTCTTCTCTCGGGCACTCTTAGCTTCCATATTGCTTATTGAATTAATTAATGTTATAATATAACATATTAGGTAATATTCATGCTATGTATAGTGAAAAAAATAAGCTAGCCTGCAGAAAGAAGGTACGAACTTACTCGAAACGCTTAGTTACTACACTATCTACTATCTCTTTCATTGGATACATAGCGGCATTGGTCTTGAATATTCCTGTCTTAAGTCTGTATTTTAGTATTGCCGGCACTATATTCAGTGCACTTTCGTTTGCTTTAAATATATGGTCACTAAATGATCATTCCCGACAACAGAATCTTAATAAGAAATCTGGCATAAAAAATACTCCAGGACAAAAAAAGTTAACAAAGATCTATCTTGATATAGCATCCAGTGCTTCATTTCTAATAGGAGGTATTGCATCTGTGTCGCTTTTTGAGTCTTCTGTTATTTATTTTGTTTCTACGCCTTTTTTTATTCTAGGCTGTGTTATTATGGCAGCTAATATCGTTCAAACTATGATTAGTGAACCACAGACAAAAAACGTCCTTGAGAATCTCTCTTCAAATACTACAAGAGTACAAGCTTAAGTATTAACTTATACAGGAATATTAGCTATATAATTCCACTGAAGGAAGCCATTCAAAAGAGTTCGATGTAATTAGCGTCAAAAAAGTGTAAGCAGAAATTGTGGGCTTATTGGGGTAGGAGCGCTTAGTACTCCTACTTCCACATCAATTACTTGAATAATTGCTCAAGCTATCAAAATAAAAGTTTTTATTCAGTAATTTGTGTATAAAGGGTACTATTTTACTAGTAGTGAAATAAATCAGAATGAAGTCTATTTTATTAACGAGGCCTTTATTGGACTCGTTCAATACAAGAAATATATTGAGAAAGTATGGATACAAAGTTTTTATAGAACCAGTATTCACAATAAAGTACTTAAATCCTGATATATCTGTGTACGAATTTGACGTTGTGATATCTACAAGTAAAAACAGTGTAAAGGCTTTTAGTCAAATATGCAAAGAGGATGACTTTCCGATTATTACAGTTGGTAATTCAACCATGCAGGCTGCAAAAAATTTGGGATTTTCTGATATAATCTCAGCAGACAGCAACGTTGATGGTCTGATATCATTCATAAAAGCTCATTATTCAAACGCAATAAAGTTCTTGTATATAAGGGGACAAGAAGTATCATGTGACCTAAAAAAGAGATTATCTGAAGAAGATTTTAACGTAAGAGAAGTTGTACTCTATAAAACAATCATTAAAAGGAGTCTAACTAATAGGTGTAAAAATTTACTGTTGGATGGTAAAATTGGTAGTGTTGCTTTTTTTTCCTCACAGACAGCAAGGGTATTTTGTTCATTAGTTCTAAAAAGTGGGCTATCTCATGTGATGAATAATACAGTTGCATATACTATGAGTAAAAACATTGCTGATAGTTTAAAGTTAATCAAATGGAAAAAAATTATAACATCGAGGTTGCCTACTGGGGAGAGTTTAATTGATATAATTAATAAGGATTGTTGATGCTAAAGATTGCAACTTGGAATGTAAACTCCATACGTAAAAGAGTTAACCAACTTTGTAGTTTTATAGTTGATAGTCAGATAGATATAATTTTGCTGCAAGAGATAAAATGTATGGAAGAGCAATTTCCTTATGCAGAGATAGAGAAGCTGGGATATGAATGTGCTGTCTATGGACAAGTTGCAAGAAATGGCGTTTGTGTTTTATCTAAATATCCGATACTGGAGAAGTTTAAGATTGATATCGTAGAAGGTTATCAAGAAGCGCGTTATATAGAGTGCATAATAAAGCACAATAATCAGAAGGTAAGGGTGGGAAGTGTATACGTTCCAAACGGTCAAAGCCCGGACTCTCAAGCATTTGAATATAAACTCAAGTTTTTTGATAATCTATATGAAAGGATGAGCACTTTGTTAAAGAATGAAGAGTTAACTATTATAGCTGGCGATTATAATGTTGCACCGGATGAAATTGATGTCTTTGATTCAAACTTATTGAATGGCCAAGTGTGCTTTCATATAAGAGAACGTGAGAAGTTAAGAGCGATCTTGAATCTTGGGTTTAAAGATGCGTTTAGAATATCTCACCCAAATTTGCAACAATTCACTTGGTGGCATTATCAAGGCAATTCACTCAGAAATAATCAAGGAATGCGAATAGATTATATGCTGTTATCACCACAAGCTGTAGATAAATTGGAAACATGCTACATAGATGATAGATTGCGTAAGCTAGAAAATCCGTCTGACCATACTCCTGTTGTATGTGCTATAGAATAATAGCAGATCTCTTACACAATTCACTTTTAGCAAACCTGAGTAGTCTTACCTTTGCTGCTCTGTGGTTCTTCCCTTCGTTTGTTTTCCTTTCCTGTCCAAGATTGATCGCGCTGCTCACTCTTTTCGTTTTCCCTGTTGTTTCTCTGGGAAATTTGTTCAGGAACAGGCTGTTGTTCACTCTTTTCTTTTCCTTGGGAAATTTGTTCAGAAACAGAGGTGCCTTTCTCAACTTCTGTAACTGGGGTTTTTAAAATATCATCAATGCCCTCGAGAATTTTTCCATTCAGTTTTTCTCTCTTTTCTGTATCATTTTTATCTTGTGAGTTAGGGTCATACAAAGTACCTTTTTTGTTATTTGAAAAAAGAACCTCCACTCCTCCTTTTATGGCAAATATTGTGCCGATAGCAGTAAGAACTACTCCGAGTGTAGTAGGACCAAAAATTAACATTGGAATAGTGGAAAGAAGGACAGGAAAAAAGATCTTGCTTAAGAACGTTGTTACCATCTCTTCATCACTGAGTGGTGGTTCATCCTCTTCTTTTTTATCTTTACCTAAGAATGGTATTTTTTCTTTCATCCCATCCATAAAGGAGCCAGAAATATTTTTCGGGTCTATTTTGATCCCTCCAATTAGCAGCAGCAGCATTTCCAATACAAACTTTATGGATGAATCTTTAGCTTCTGTACCGCGTATATCAGCTACACAGTCATCTACTACTTCTTTTATTTTACCATTTTCTAAATTCTCTTCATTAGCTAATTTTTTCTCTCTAATTTTCTCAAATACGGAAAGTAAAAACTGAGAAAAATTCTCTTCACTGAGTGGTTCTACATCTTCTAGCTTGACATTATTGAATATAATTTGATTCTGACTTAGCATGAAAGCGAGTACTGCCTCGTCATCTTCCTTTAATTCTTTAGGTTGTACTTTGTTTTTTAGCAATTGTATAAAGGCATCATGGATTACCTGATGTTCCTCTTTTTCAAAAATTTTCTCATCTTCGTTAGTTACCTGAGTAGGTAACTTTGGAGGTTTTGAACTTTTTACTTGTGGGCCTGTCATGGCTGACCTATTTGCATTTGCTATGTTTTATTCTAACATATTTTTCGTATTAGTTCAAATGATTTATACTCCTAGAATCCACGATGTTTAAGTCATAATTAAGAGCCCAGTTGTCGCCAACTTTTATTTCTACTTCAAGTGGTACAGAAATTTCTATTGCATTTTCCATTATATCTTTCATAAGTTTTGCTGTTTCTTGTACCTTTTCGTCCTCTACTTCAACCAGTAGTTCATCGTGAACCTGGAGGATTATTTTACCTACTTTCAATTGGTCAAAAAGCTGAATTGTCGCACGTTTTATTATATCAGCAGCGGTTCCTTGCAGTGGTGCGTTTATTGCTGCCCTTTCTGCAAATTGTCTTATATAAGGAATTGTATTGTTTATGTCTCTTACAAAGCATCTCCTGCCAAACAAAGTTTCTACATAACCATGCAATCTTGCGATAGACACTGCTTTTTCCATATAGGCCTTTATTTCTGGGTAACAGGAAAAATAGTAATTAATGTATTCAGCAGCTTCCGCAATGGTAATTCCAAGCCGCTTTGCAAGACCAAATGGGCTAATGCCATATATAATTCCAAAATTGATGGATTTTGCTTTGCGTCTTAATTGCTCATCTATTTCTTGCACTCCAAAAACTTGCCTTGCGGTGATCTCATGAATATCTTGTCCGTTTGCAAAAGCTTCTTTAAATGCTGCAACGTTTGCAACGTGTGCCAGGAGTCTTAATTCTATTTGCGAATAGTCAGCAGAAATTATCTTATGCCCTTTTGGCGCAATAAATGCTTGTCTGATAAGATTTCCCTCTTCGCTTCTGATAGGAATATTCTGTAAATTAGGATTGCTGGAGCTCAGCCTTCCAGTTGCAGTTGCAGTCGTTGAAAAGCTTGTGTGTATTCTACCATCAAGTGGATCAACTTGCTTTATTAATGCATCAGTGTAGGTGCCTTTTAATTTACTTAAATGTCGCCAATTTAAGATTTTACTTGCGATTTCTACCCCTTCTTCTTCGAGTGCCTCTAGAACTTCATAATTGGTGCTATACGATCCAGATTTTTTTGACTTTTTCTTTTTATTAAGCCCCATTTTGTTGAATAAAACATCACTTAATTGTTTTGGCGAAGCAATATTAAATCTTTCTCCTGCCAAATTATATATCTCATCTTCAAGCACGGCAATTACCTGCTGAAATTTATCGGACAGCTCCTGTAATTTTTGTATGTTCAGTAATATCCCATTTTTCTCCATATCAAATATTACTTTCATAAGTGGCTTATCGAAGCGCTCGTAAATTGTGAACAATTTTTCCTGAAATAACCTTTGCTTTAGCTTTTCATGAATTGCTATTAAAGTTTTTGCCGAGAAAATTTCTGCATTTTCACTCAAATTATGCGCAACTATGTTTGGAATACTGTGATCGTGTTTTCCTGTATCCAAGCTATACGACATTATCATCAAATCATCAACTGAATCTAGCATCTTCTCTACTGTAGGGAAGATTTTCCTGATTTCTTTAATGTTATGTATTATTTTAAGCGCCCCATTTGAGAGTAAAGTTGAGTTAATTATAATGAGTGCATCTTGTATGCTGTCTTGCTCTATATAAAAAATATTACTTTCGCTATAAGATAAGGAAATTTTATTTAATAAGTTGTCTTCAAAGTGGCAATGAATTGCAATTCTGCCTTCATATCTACAATGCTCCAAAAATTTCTCTAACTCTTCACTACTATATTCTATTTTCTCTTTTGTGCTAGACCCATTATAGGAAAAAAGCTTTTCCATTTTACCTATTAAAGAATTGAATTCATACTTCTTTAAAAAGGATAATAGTTTTTCCATATTTGGAGGGCGAACTTCACATTTTGCAATATCATGTTGAAGGTCTACTTTTTCGCATAGTGATAAAAGTTCTCTTGAAATTAGCGCTTTTTCCTTATGTTCAGCAAGAATATTACGAATCCTCGTTTGCTCGATGTTATCAATGTTCTCTATAATATTATTCAATGAATCAAATTCATCTAGTAATTTAGCTGCAGTCTTCGGACCTATTCCCGGAACGCCTGGAATGTTGTCAGATGCATCACCAGTTAGAGAAAATAAATCAAGAAGCTTGTGTGAGTTTACGCCAAATTTTTCTATTACTTGTTTTTCATCTATATATATATTTTTAATGGGGTCGAATATTAAAATATTGTGGTTCAAGAGTTGAAATAAATCTTTATCTGATGAAACGACTACCACTTTAAAGTCTTGGTGGTTGGCGTATTTTGCAGCTAGTGTTGCAATTATATCATCTGCTTCATAACCTTCAATCTCTTCATAGCTGAGGTTAAAAGCTTCTACCGCTTCCCTCAGTATGGTGAACTGTGGAGTTAGATCCTCAGGAGGCGTTACTCTGTTCGCTTTGTACTCAGGATATAAATTGTGCCTAAAATTCTTTTTCCCTGCATCAAGTGCTATAGTTAAGTAGTCCGAATGGGCAATGTACTTAAGAACCATATTCAGAAAGCCATATACACCACCTATTGGCATTCCTGTTGTGGTAATTAAGTGAGGTAGTACATAGTAAGCTCTGAAAAGAAAACCATAGCCATCGATGATTGTGAAAGTTTTTTCTTTCATTGTAGATATTTATGCGTGCTTTTGATGGTCCACTATTTAGCTGAGAAAATCAAGTTTTTGTTTTTCTGCTTTTGAGCGTTGTAAGAGATTTTACCGAAAATAGCATTCATGATGGGGATGTACACATATGACCTTACCCAGAAAAAGTGGAGAGAAAGTGTGGAATGTTTTTTACAAAAAGAATGATGCATCAAATTGTTCTGGAATGCAATAGTTAATAGTGACGTTGTTTGTTATAAAAAATTTCTATGTATTCAAATATTGCAGTTCTAGTTTGTTGAGCAGAGTGTTGTGAAGTATCAATAAGTATTTCTCTTTTCAATGAGCTAAAGAAGCTTTCTGCAACAGAATTGTCGTAACAACAGCCTTTATTACTCATCTATATTCTTTACAGCTAAGAGATATTGATACCCTTGCGCAGTATATTGTGAACCTTGGTCACTGTGCAGCAGTAGATTTTTAACAGGTTTACGCCTATTAATGGCCATTAATAAAGAGTTCATAACCAATTGTTTATTTATTGCACTACTCATTAACTACCATACGTGAGAATTATTGCTGCCAAATATAGCCATCCCTCCTTGGTTTTGATGTAAGTAATCCCATACTTTATTTGGTTGATCAACAATAAAGTTTTGATCTAGTATATTGGGAGCTACAGCTCTATTATCTGTTTGTTGTTTTTTAATTTTAAACTTTCTTCTCAGTATAGCCCTGATGTCATTTTTCTGCATAATACTTTGCACCGTTTTCAAATTGCAACTTTTACCCAAAGCCTTCAATTCAGCATGAATTTTAGGAGCTCCATATCTACATTTAAAAGCTTGATATATTTTTTGAATATCTGCTAATAACTCTTTATTTGCTGATTCTCTACTGCTTATTTTCCTTGTAGTCCACTTATAGTAGCCACTAGCAGAAAATCCTACATAATTCCTGTACTTTATAGCAGTTACTATGCTCTTTTATAAAAAAATATTTTACTCTTTTTGACTGGCCAGGGCTTTTTTTAAATGTCTCTTTCCCTTGTTACTCTTGCTAACTCTCTTTGTAAATCAAACCTCTCTTTGTTGTAAGGAGCCATGTTACCTCTACCTGGAAATGCATTTGCCGCTGACTTTTTTTCGTTATATTTCTTCATCCATTTTCCTAATACACTATCTCTTATTCCTAGATCTCTTGCTACTTTTGCAACTGGTTGACCTACCTTTCTTTGTTCATTTGCCAGCTTAACAGCTTCCAATTTGAATTCTGCCGTATATTCTCTTACCATTTCTAATCCTCCAAAATTTTATTTTACCCAAAAAAACTCTTTTCTTTCTCTCCACTTTTTCTGGGTAAGGTCACTATTTCTTAAGTAATTTACACTTCAGAGTTTATCTGCTTTAAAGTTTACTCTATTCTGTTTCAGCATTTGTCATAAATCCTTAATTATTTCTGACTTTTTAGTTCAGTTTTTAACCATTCTTTCCTTAACTTAATGGCAGTGACAATAAGCCTATCTATCATTCTGATGTGATTTCAGTTTTGTTTACGTGCAAACTCTCTAATCCCACCTTGTAGTTAGGATAAATTAGAGAGACATTAAGATCTTTTTTAATTTTAACATTACTTACTCTCTTTGATCCTAAATAAAAACTCTGTGCATAATCTGGTAACTCAATTGGCTCTGGAGGGCTAACATTGAGAAGTTTGGCAGCATACATTACCACTTCAGATTGTGTAGTGGGTAAATCGTCTGCACAATTGTATATTTCACCAGGTTTTATGTTTTGCATGGAAGAAAATAAAATATTTGATATATCTTCAACGTGAATACGAGAAAAAAAATGCCCTTCTTTTTTCACATTTCTTGCTTTGCCAAGCTGCAAGTCAATTAACACGTTCCTACTAGGGCCGTATATTCCAGCTAAACGAAAAATATGTACAGGCAGTTTGCTATTTAGCCACTTCTTTTCAGATTTAAGGCGCTTTTCTCCTCTGATTTCTATAGGTCTTGTTTCAGATTCCTCATCCACCCAATTACCAGAGTGATCACCATAGACGCTAGTTGCAGACAAATAACCAAGCCATTTAACATTTTGCAGGCAATCACCGTATCTCTCCACAACATCATCACCATCTGGAGGAATAGAAATTAAAACGTGCGTTGCGCTTTTAAGCAGATCTTGACTAACTTTCTCATAATTAAAGAGGATTACATCTTGTATATTTTTACTTCTTGATGTGCCACTGACTTTCCAACCTAAGTTCAGTAATTTTTTCGATAAAAATTTAGCTACATATCCATAACCAAAGCAAAACAAGTGCATGAAAATTAATTTTTAAAATTCTTCTTGATAAATTCTACTCCTAATTTTATTCCCTCTTCATTAATAATATGCCCTAATGCATGAATTGGGTGTCCTTCAACATTTACTCCATTTTCTTTCAGAGCTTTAACCGCTAAGTCGAGGGACGAAAAAGGTACCACGTCGTCAGCATCACCATGGATAACACATATGTTAGGTTTTGACTTGATCTCTGGTGCAGTTTTTGAAGGTGAAAGAAATCTACCAGAGTATGCAACAACTGATGCACAGGATTGAGAGCGGGTGAGAGCTGTATGTATTGCAAGCATTGCTCCTTGAGAAAATCCAACTAAAGAAAGTTGCGTATCTTTTAAATTAAGCTCCTTTAATTTTGTATCAATGAAATGATTTACAATTGATGTAGCATTTTTTACTCCATTATATAGCGCTTCCTCACTACGATCTTCCAAACTGAACCACTGATAACCATCACCTATTTCTCTCTCAAACGGAGCATTGGGTACTGCAAAATATGAACCCAGTAAAAACTTGCTCATAACTTTGGCAAGGTGAATAAAATTATCGCCACTTGAGCCCCAACCATGTAAAAAAATAATCAAATTTTTCTTATTTCCGCCTGCACAAATTTCTGGGCCTTTAAGTTCAATCATTTCTTTTCCTTTTGCGTTTATATTTTTATTTAACACTAATTTTCAAATTTGTAAAACCAATGTGCAATTATGTACACTAGCTCATAACTGTATGAACATTGCAATTTGCAGGCAATTCGCGTGGCAGATGAAAGTAGCTGACACTGGAATCCAGCTTTTGATCGAAAATGTTGCATAGTGCACAATCAATTTTTCTAGATCCCAGTGTCAAGCACTGGGATGACATCATAGGGGCGCTGGGATGACACCCTCCTGCTAGACAATGTTCGTACAGCTATGGAATGAATCGTGGTATGACGTAGGATTGCTGTCATTCCAGTGCTTGACACTGGAATGGCTTTGTTGCATCGCTACTTATGAAAGGCTAACTATAGTTAGGATTATAAGCAACCTATTGAAAATCTTGTTTTTTTGCAATCAATCTGATCAAATTTAAGAATAGTAATTTGTTATTTATATTAATAAATTTAATTCTATTGAAAATAGCTAAAGCATTGAAATTCTTGAATTTTAGCCAGATTAGTGAGTGGTAGTGAAATTTCTTTTACTCAAATTTAGGTATTCACTGACCGTTCTTGTTATAAATACCAGAATAATAAGCTACTGATATTCGCTATCTTTTTTATCTTTAATCCATCATAGCTAGCGATGCAACAAAGCCCACTGGAATCCAGGAAACTTAACTTTACACCAGGTAATAAGAACTGGATCCCAGTGTCAAGCACTGGGATGACACCTCTGGGCACTGCCGTCATAAAGGAACCAGTGTCAGCTACTTTCATGACATCAATAATTGACCTCGACTTACCGTCCAACTAGAAAGTTGTATATAGAATGACAGAAATCCAGATGTTATTTACTTACTTTCGATCTTTTCTATCAATTTTTTAACTAAGCCTCTTAGCTTTTTACTGGATTCATCAAGCTCTTGAATCTGCGAGCTGTGCTCTTTCGTTAGTTCCTTATAGTTACCTCTTATGTAGTCAATCATTTCCTTCATCTGAGCAATCATCTTGTTAACATCCATACTGCCCAAATCAGGTATCATGCCAGGCATAGCCCCTTCTAACATACCGCCAGCCATAAGCTGCTGAGACATTTGCATAAATGGTTTTAAAGTCTGATTAAGCAATTCAGGATCCTTGGCTAATTTTTCTATTTGCTCTTTGCAAGTATCCATATACTGCTTCATAAATTCATCTTCTTGCCCTTTGTCTATCATAATTATAACCTACCTAAAAATACGTGTTCTTTGTTATATATTATTTTAAAATTAAAAACAATACAAAATACCTGTCACAATTGCATTAATACTTTTTAAATAATAAAAAATGCTCCTTTGCTTATAAAGGGTCACATACCTTCTTTAACCATTCCTTATCTTTTACGCTATTTTCTAAGTTTTTATAGACAAATTGATGGTAGCCATTTATCCATTCAATTTCATCCTTAGTAAGCATTTGCACACTTATTAGCCTTCTATCATATGGAATAGAGGTTAGTTGTTTAAATCCCAAGAAACCATTTTTATGTTTATCAACATACATCAGATTTTCAATCCTTATTCCATACTCTCCCGGAATGTAATAGCCAGGTTCGTTGGATAGTATCATGCCTGGCGTGAGTTTCACTTTATTTCCCTTTGATATTGCTTGTGGTCCTTCGTGTACTGATAGGTAACTTCCTACTCCATGCCCTGTACCATGCATATAGTCCATTCCAAATTTCCATAAATGCGTACGTGCTAATATATCCAATTCTCCACCAGTAGTGCCAGGAGGAAAGATGACACTTGCTATAGCAATGTGAGCTTTGAGTACTATTGTATAGTGGGTTATTTGTTCATCAGTTGGATTGCCAATTGCTACAGTTCTTGTCACATCAGTTGTGCCGTCAAGGTACTGGCCACCAGAGTCAATCAAATACAGTCCATCTTTCTGAATTACTTTATTCGTCTTACTGCTTGCACGATAGTGAATTATTGCTCCATTCTCATTAAATGCTGAAATTGTTGGAAAACTTAGTTGCTTAAACAAATTCTGCTCTTTTCTGTATTCTAAGAGTTTCTCTTCAGCTTCAAGCTCTGTACCAACATTATTTTCAAGCCAATGTAGAAAGTTTGTAACTGCCACTCCATCTCTGATGTGCGCATTTATAGCCCCAGCTATTTCAGTTTGATTTTTTACTGCTTTATGAATTAAACAAGGATCCTCTCTTTCAGCTACCTGTTTATCTTTTATTACAGCCATGATACTCATTGGAGTTGTGTTTGGATCTATAACTATTGAATTTAGCTTGTGCAGCGAATTTTCTAGCTCACTAATATCAAAAATATTTATATGATTGCCTAAATTTGCTTCTATAGTTGAATGTTCTTTATCTTGAATAAACAAATCAACATTACCGCTTTTATACAATATAGCACGGCCCAATATACATGGAGTATATTTAGCATTTTCGTTTCTTAAATTTAATAACCATGAAATTGAATTTGGATCAGTTAAAAGCACTACTTCAGCTTCTTTATCTATACTTTTAGCGACTTTTTCACATTTGTCCTTACTACTTTCACCAGCATATTCAATAGAATGTAAAACCACTGCTTGTTTTCGATAGTCACTTTTTTTTCCAGCTAAACAGGGTATTAATTTACAGATATTCTCATACTTTCTTATATCTTCTATGGTAAAATATTGCAAATAATAACCTAGTGAGGCAGTCGATGTTAAGTTTGCTTTTATCCATTCGCGTGGATCCTCTTCTTGTATATTATATACTTGAAAATTGCCCCGATCGAGCTGATTGCGAGCTTGTGTGATATAGCGTCCATCCGTAAAAAATGGGCACTTGTTGTCTTTTGTAACGATAAGTAGCCCATTTGTTCCTGTAAAGCCACACAGCTTTGTTAGCTCCTCTGAATACTCATTTAAATATTCATCTTTAGTATGCAACATAAATGCATCAACGTTTATCTCGTGCATAAAAGAACGAAATTCTTCGATTTTTGACATAGAACACCTCATACAAAATTAGCAGCCACTTTCGTTTTCCTGTTTCTCAAATACACTAATATGCTAACTATCGCTGCAGGAGTGATGCCTTGTATTTGCTTTGCAATGCCAATTGTTGCTGGTTTTATCGTCTGCAACTTTTCTATTACTTCACTTGACAGGCCTTTAACTTGTGAATAGTTGAAATCAATTGGAATTTGAGTGTTAATTTCCTCTCGTAAAAACTTCATATCCGCTTCTTGTCTTATTAGATAAGGTTTGTATTTCGCTTCAATTTCAACCGCTTCGCATATTTCATTCTTAGTTATGCTACCCATTGCGGTGCCATCCCAGCGCGTGATGCTGCTTAACTCCGGCCATATTTCTTGTAATTTATTCCAGTCGATGTTTGGATAGCTAAGTAAATCTAGTGCCGTTTTTCTTATCCCATCATGAGATATTTTGATAACATAAGACCTAAGCTGCTCAGGAGTAATCGTCAGACTCCCTAACTTCTCTTCAAGCTGCTTAATGGATTCAAGTTTATTCTGTAAAACAGAGTATCTCTCATGCGAAACAAGGGAAATATCATAACCTTTTTGTGTTAATCTTCTATCTGCATTGTCTGACCTGATAGCTAGCCTATATTCTGCACGTGAGGTAAATAATCTATAAGGCTCGATCACCCCTTTGGTGACCAGGTCGTCTATCATTACACCGATATACGAATCTGTACGATGGAGAACAAAGCTTTCTTTTTTTTCAAATGCAGAGAGTGCTGCATTAATTCCGGCGATAATTCCTTGCCCTGCTGCTTCTTCATATCCAGTGGTGCCATTAATTTGGCCAGCAAAATATAGGCCTTTGACTTTCTTGGTTTCAAGAGTATGAAACAGCTCTCGTGGGTCAATATAGTCATACTCAACTGCATATCCAGGTCTTAGTATTTCTGCATTTTCAAGTCCCTTGATACTCTTTATCATTTCACGCTGCACTTCAATAGGCAATGAATTTGAAATTCCGTTTGGGTATACAGTATCATCATCCAGCCCTTCTGGTTCTAAAAATATTTGGTGGCTACTTTTTTCTGCAAATTTTTTAACTTTAACTTCAATTGATGGGCAGTATCTTGGTGCTATAATATCATCCAAATATGAAGAAGCTGACCTGTGAAGGTTCTCTCGAATTATTTTATGCGTGTTTTCATTAGTATGGGTAATAAAGCATGATACCTGAGGTTGGTTAATTTTTTCTGTGAGATAAGAAAACGGCACAGGTGGATTATCACCCACTTGTTCTTGCAATATTGACCAGTTTATAGTGCCACGATCAAGCCTTGGCGGAGTTCCGGTGCGCAATCTACCTAATTTAAAATTATATTTCTTCAACGTATTTGCAAGTTCTACTGCAGGCTTATCTCCCATTCTCCCTGAAGGAGTTACCTGCTCTCCTATATGAATCACACCCCGCAGAAAAGTCCCTGTAGTTAGAACGACTTTACTTGTCAGTATATGCTCCCCTGAGCTTGTTATTACAGCTTTAATGCACAATTCTCCATTGTTATTACTCTCTATAAGAAAATCGTCAACCGACTCTTCTTTTACCGTCAAATTATTATAATTTAGAATAATTTCCTGTATTGCTTGCTTGTATAATTTTCGGTCTGCCTGTGCACGCGGGCCCCATACTGCTGCACCTCTGCTGCTATTTAAAATGACTGAGTGTATACTTGCTTGATCGATTGCTCTTCCCATTATTCCATCAAGAGCGTCAACTTCCCTGACTACAACGCCCTTTGCAACTCCTCCGATTGCTGGATTGCAGGACATTTCCCCTATAGTTGAAATTTTATGAGTTATAAGCAGCGTGTTTGCACCAAGGCGAGCTGCAGCAGCAGCAGCTTCGCACCCTGCATGACCACCACCTACTACTACTACATCATATTTATGCATGCCTTCTTGAGTAATTCTTACTCTACTAATATTCTAACTATTAGCGGTTAATGTCAAATTTTACAGTAATTAACTATTTCAATCATCAGTGGCCAATGTATAGCTAACTCACGTCATACCGTCACGGTATCTCTAGATCCCGCTAACAAGCAGCGGGATGACGGTTTTTCAAATTATCGGGTTTTAGTGGGGCGAGCGACCAGGATCGAACTGGCGACATTCAGTACCACAAACTGACGCTCTACCAACTGAGCTACGCCCGCCAAGATATAAAATTTCTAACATAAGAGCGCAAATAGTCAATTGATTATTTAACTCTCTTTTTGCAGAGGGTTTTAAGTTTAGCCAATAAATATTTTCATTGATACTTTTACCATTATAGTTAATTGTATTGACACTAATGAAGTAGTGGTATGTTTAAAAGTATTTTCACATTTAGTTTTTTTACGGCTATTTCAAGGATCTCAGGGTTAATAAGGGATGTATTAATTGCTACGGTTATTGGCGCAAACTCTCTTGCAGACATATTTTTTTCTTCGTTTCGCTTTGCCAATCTATTTCGAGCATTTTTTGCAGAAGGAGCATTTACCACGTCCTTTATACCGTTATATTCAACAGAATCACACGATGATAAAAAGGCATTTAATTTTGCAAGTAGTGTAATATCCATTACGTTTATTATCTTAGTAATTTTTTGCCTTATTATGCAAACTTTCTCCCCTTATATGATTCAAATTTTTGCTCCTGGATTTGACCAAAGTAAGTTTACCCTTACTGTTACTTTATCAAGAATTATGATGCCCTACATAATCTTTGTTTCAATTGCATCACTTATTGGTGGAATGCTGCAAGTAAAGCAGCATTTTGCTTCAACAGCTATTGCACCAATCGTTTTGAATCTTTGTTTAATCATCAGTTTGTTTGTGCCTTACGTAAAAACCTCAGCGCACAACCTTTCTATAGCTGTGCTGATAGGAGGAGTTTTTCAGTTGTTGCTGATGCTATTTAGTGCATATAAATTAAAGGCAGCTTTTTCTTTTAGCCTTGAATTAAGCAATGAAGTAAGGTTATTTTTTAAGCGTGTGGTACCTGCAATTATCAATAATTGTGTAACTCAAATAAGCTTATGGATTGATACAATCATGGCGAGTTTTATACCAAATGCGGTGTCCTATATATATTATGCCGATAGACTAAATCAACTACCGCAGGGAATAATCGGTACTGCAATTGGTACAGTGCTTCTTCCTTTAATTTCAAAACAGGTGGATAATACTGAAAATATAGTCAAAATACAGAACAAGGCTCTCAACATAGGATTAATGTTAATTATGCCAACAACTGCTGCCTTTATCATTATTCCCGACATAATTTTACTTACGCTTTTTTCTTACGGCCGGTTTGATCATTATGCAGTGCAGCAAACTGTTCCCACTTTAATAGCATTTTCTCTTTCTTTACCTGCATTTATTATAAATAAAGTATTGCTACCTACATTTTTTGCTAAAGGCAATCTGAAAATACCAACCATATTTTCGCTAATGTGTCTTGGAATTAATGTAGTGCTAAACCTTTTGTTAATGAACGAGTATCAGCATACGGGGATTGCTATTGCTACTTCCGTTTCCACTTGGATAAACTCCATTCTATTAATTAGTTATTTAACAATAAATAAAATGTATAAGGTTAGCCAAGCGTTATTGTTAAATGTCATGAAAATTTTTGTAGCAACGGCAGTCATGTCAATAGCCCTTTATATTTTTAATTCTTTGTTGGCAGGATTATTTTTTGATAAAATGTTGGCTCGTATTGTTTATTTAACGACTTTAATAGCTTTGAGTGTTATTGTTTATTTTGGTATTCTCTATTTAATATTTAAGGGAAACTTTAAGCATGTGTAAATTATGAGACTTTCTTTATATGCTATATTATCAATCTCGCTGCTATTAATTCTCATGCATGTTGCTGCAACTTTTAAGGATTGGAGTGGCTACAAAGGATATGTTATAAAAGAGTTGGAGAAGACGTATGATGCTAAAGTGCATATTGGAGGAAAAATTAAAGTTTCGTTGATTACCCCAAAGCTCACTATCTATAATGTATATATACAATACAACGAGAATAAAGAGCAAAAGTTATCAGATTTAATTAGTGTAAGAAAAATTGAAATAAGGCCATCGTTCCTATCGTTGCTTTTATTCTCATTGCAACCAAAGTCAATCACATTGTTTGGCATGAAAAGCAATAAAGAAAATTTACTTAATATTATAAATGCAAAAGCCAGTGGTAACATAGTTGATATAGTAATAAAAGACAGCCAAGTAAGTTTTAAGAGTGATTTCGCTGATATTGTTAACATAAAGGAGGTTGCTGTAAAAAAAAATAGGCAATTCTCTGGTAAAGTAAAGGTAGGTGATAATAATTACGATTTTTCAGGAAAGGTTGATATCACAAAAAGGGACGTACACATTAGTGTTGAATCAAATTTTGTAAATTTGCTATTTACAGGTAATAGAAATCAAGAAGAACTCCAGGGTAATTTAACACTAACGATTAATAATAGTTCCGGTTCTGTGAGTAATTTAGCAAAAATCATTAATCTTAGCTTTCTCCCTTGTGTTATTCCTAGCGAAAATATCAAGATATCATCCAATATAAGTCTTAACGAAAGTGAGTTTACGGTAACTGACTTAAAAATTGATTCCAAAAGCATGCAAGCCAGTGGTACAATACAAAACGATAGAAAAAGCGATCACACTAATCTCAATATTAGCTTCAGTAAAGTTGACTTAGATTCCATACAAAATGATTCACAAAAAACAACAAATATAAAAGACCTTCTGGAATGCTTTAGAGCAGTTGTGCCAAAGAACTTGAGCTTAAATTTTAATATAGAAGCTTCTAACATTCAATATCAAAACAAAATATTGGACAATTTCCGTGCTGTACTAAAATCCACTGATGGCAAAGTAAAAGTTAATACGCTTCTTAAATTTCCTGGAATCAATAATATATCTTACTTATCAGGAGAGATCTCAAACAATAATGTCCTATCTGAATTCAACGGTGATTTATTAGTCGAAGGAAATGATTTTGAGTCATTCATTTCATGTTTTTTCCCTTCTATAAAGATGAAAGAAAACCAGAAAAATCAATTTACACTAAGTTCTAAACTGCACCTTGCACCAAGAATATTATCTATCTCAGACATTAGACTGCTAAACAATAAGGAATCCTTGCAAGGGTCAATTAGAGTAAGCCATACAAAAAAACACAATGTGGTCAATGGTGAATTTAGCATGCATAATCTTGATGCAGATAAATATGATCATTCATTATTTAGCAGTTTACCTAAAATGCAATGGCTGAAAAATTTTCAGTATGATACAAATATAAAGGCCCGTGTTAATAACCTTACATTGAATGATACGAAAATTAAAAATTTGGATTTTTTGCTGAAAATGGAAAAAGGTAAGCTAGTTGCAGATAAAATAAAACTATCTGGAGAAGATTTCGATATTACCGGTAATGCAAAAATATTAGCAGATCAAAAATACGCCAAACCTTTATTAGATGTTAACCTTACGGGCAGTAAATTTAATGGAAAAATTATTACATTACCAAATTTAGTAGAGACGAAAAGAAATTCAAGAAATGAGATAGATCAAATTCAATGGTCAACAAAGCAGCTTGATTTTTTGGATGATAAAGAAGGCTTTGATGCAAATGTGCAAATCAATACTGCAGAATTTAAAACCGAGCAGAATGTTTTAAAAGATTTTAATTTGGATGCGGTAATGAGAAACAACACTATCACTATCAGGCAGGCAAGTTACGTATTAGAACGCGGGCAAGTGTTTTTTCAGGGTTATTTAAGATCAGACTCAATAAATACAAGATTTTCTATTGTAAATTTGGACACTAAAAAGATTGGTAAGGTTATAGGAATTGACAATGTAAATGGTCAGGTAAGCTTAAATGGTGAAATCAAAACTCAAGGAAAAAGTTTTCATGATTGGGCTAGTAACTTATCAGGAGATGTAAACTTACAAGCGCAAGGAATAGAAGTTACTAATGTAGATTTCAATTCATTTATCACTAATTTGTTAAGCAGTAATAATAAGTCTGAAATCTCCACACTTGCTTATATTGATATATATAATGGTAAAACATTTTTTGAAAATATTAGCGGAAAAGCAAGTATTAAGAGTGGTATATGTTCAACTAGTTTACAGTTCGGGATTGATCAAGCATCAGGGTCGATCTCTTCTAATTTAACCTTATCTAACTTCACTTTAAATTCTATATTCAGGTTCTTTTTCATACCACCAAACTATAGTAATCCAATCTATATCGATATGCACTTGGATGGCCCTATTTGGCGTCCTAAGATGAGTTTTGATGTAGACCAAATCTTCATCGCTCTGGTTGGCAAGAAAAATAGTTAATTTACTTAGGTGTACGGTTTAGGGGACAATAAACTCATCTGAACGGATACAAACTTAACCTAACTCATCACCACCTGGCAGTGGTGGCAAGCCAAATGCTTCTCTCTTTTCGTTGAGCGTCATGAAGCTTGCGTTTTCTACGTATTTCCACAACTTTTGTCTCTTTTCCATGAGAATTTCTATTGCATCTTTGTCGTACGACAAGCACAGATCTTCACCAAATCTTGGTGTCAGCCAAGAATTCAGGTGACAGATAATATTTTCTAGCGTTGGTAAAACCGTCTGCTCCCAGAGGGATAAGCGTGCTTCGACTAAATTGCTATAAGTGTTATCACCTGGTATGCCAAGCAACTGCGGCGGAACGCCAAAAGCCAGGGCAATATCACGAGCTGAACTGTGTTTGGACTCAATAAAATCCATATCCCTCGGCGAAAGACTCATCTCCTTCCACTCCAAGCCTCCTTCAAGCAATATCGGTCTTCCAGCGTTTATAGAACCTGAATAATGATCATTTATCTGCGCTTTTAAGCGTTGGTACTGCTCTTGACTTAAACTTCCACCACTCCCGTCCTTTGCTGATTTCACAACTATTGCACCACTTGGTCTTGCTCCGTTTTGCAACATCGCTTGATTCCAAGCACCCGCCTGATTATGCTGATCTATGCTATATGCAGCTGCCTCAATCGGTGATAGCCCATACCAATCATTCAAAGGGTTAAAGGTCTTTAGGTGCAACACTGCTGAACGTCCGGTTGGTTTATCAACTTTAAAGTCATAACTGTTGTTATTTATGGTATAACGATAGATATAAGGAACGTTATTTCTCCCTGGAACAATTTCAACCCTATCTGGGCGCAGAAGATAAAGCTCTGTTGGTGGTTTTCTACTATTCTGTGACTCAATCATCAATATATAAGAATTGCCGTTAACTAACCGATAAGTTACAATCCCCTCAATAAATTCCGATTTTGATGTCATTGGGTTAGGAGAATAAAGTAATTTCAGTAATGGATGGGCTTTTAGTTGCGATTTTCCCTGTTCAGTAAGCTGGCAGAGAGTAAAAGGTACCGAAGATGCAGCACTTGCAATCATATTGATTGCTCGAAAGGCAATAACATTTTTTATGTAACCTTCCTCAGCAAAACTTACATAATCACGCTTACTCCAACTTGGCTCCATCATTAGCTGCAAAGCAGAATATTTAGTAAATACTGCGCTTTTTTTTCTTTGAAAGATGTTGAAATTCATATGTGCCTCATGAAAGATGTTTAAAAGTTAAAAGTGTTTTAGATTCTGTAGTTAAACTAAGACATAGATCCCAGTGTCACGCACTGGGATGACGGAAGGAAAGCACTTGGGTGACAGGAAAAGAACGCACTGCTATACTAAAAAGAAAAGAAATTGAACATGACAGAATGGCTAATATCTAATCAGCTTATTGATTATAACTGCGCTGTAAAATCTATGGAAGAGAAAATTCAACAAATTCACAATAATTCAGCAGACGAATTAGTATGGCTACTCCAGCACCCTCCACTTTATACTGCAGGAATCAGTGCAACAGATGACGACGTTGTTGAAAAATTATTTCCTATATATAAAACAGGAAGGGGTGGTAAACACACATATCATGGTCCAGGACAGCGCATCATATATTTAATGTTAAACCTTAAAAAAAGAAATAAATGCGACATAAAGCTATATATTAGAGACCTAAGTAAGTGGATAATAAATGTTTTAAAGCAATTTAATATACTTGGAGAATTTAAAGAGGATAGAATAGGCATTTGGGTAAACCATAACGGAGTAGAAAAAAAAATTGCAGCTTTTGGTATCCGTTTAAGAAAATGGGTAACTTATCATGGCATAGCGCTTAACGTCTTTCCAGACCTCTCTCACTATAAGGGTATTATTCCTTGTGGGTTGCAAGGTTATGACGTCACGTCAATGGAAGAACTAGGAGTGAAAGTTCCACTCTCTGAATTGGATGATATACTAAAAAAAGAGTTTTATAAGATATTTTAATGATTGTTTATCTTTTATATTTCATTCTCACTTTATGTGCTAACACAAGTATTCATGCAATCGACCAAGTTGATATTATTGCTCCTTCTTCGAAGGGAAAAGAATCAGATCTGACTACTATAAAAGAATATGTAGAAGCTTTGGATTTTAATCCCCATATTTCGGAGAAAATATATAGTAATGATAATCCATTTTATTCCAACTCTGATGAATTCAGAGCAAATGATTTGATTAGTGCACTAACTAATGATAGTAAAATAATTTGGTGTATCAGAGGAGGAGAAGGGGCTTCTCGGTTAATTCCCTATCTAGAAAAGTTACCCAATGATAAAAAAGAAAGGATTGCTCAAAACAAAAAGATCCTCATAGGCTATAGCGATATAACTGCCTTGCACATCCATCTACAAGCTAAATATGATTGGCAAACTCTTCACGGCACCATGTTGGAAATGATAGTAAATAACTCCGTTTCTGAAAGCTCTGTTGAAAAATTGAAAGAGTTAATTCTTAACAAGCGGGATTCTATCAGATTTGATAACCTAAAGACGATAAATAATGGCATTAGACTAAAAGATGGCAGATTAGAGTCTAAAATCATCGGTGGTAATATGACTCTAGTTGAAAATAGTATAGGAACCGCTTGGCAAATAAATGCGAAAGGTAAAATTCTATTTTTAGAGGACATAAGAGTTTACCCATACGCAATAGAGCGCAGTTTAGATCACCTAAAACAAGCCCACATCTTTGATGGAGTACATGCAGTAATCTTTGGGGATTTCGTTAACTGCTATAACGATAACCTTGTTGAAGTTATAAAAGAAAGGTTTGCAAAAAGTGTTAACTTTCCTGTATTTACAATGAAAGGGGTAGGCCATGGACATACAAATGATCCTTTACCTTTTAACACTCACGCTATTATTAGCGTTCAAGACGAAAAAGAAGGTTTGTTTTTTATGGATGTGCAAAATGTTAGCTAATCTTATAGCTAACGAAGCTCTACGTCATACCGCCGCGGTATCTCAGCCGCTAACAAGAGATCCCGCTAACAAGCAGCGGGATGACGAGCTTATCGTCATACCACCATGAACCGTCATACCGCCACGAACCGTCATACCTTAACATAGATCCCGCTAACAAGCAGCGGGATGACGGTTATTGTTTAGCTATAAATGTTAAGAAATTTACCAAACGAAAAAAAAGGCAAAAGAAGCCCCGTGGTGGTTGGCTATTCACTATGTACTAAAATATCGGCGTTTTTTTTATTCTAAAACGCTTGATTAAGGTATCCGTTCAGCGGAGTGGCAGAATAAGGTAGACAAGGTGATCTAAGAAGATAATCATAGAGCAAAAGTGAAGTAATATGGTAAACCTTTTAGAACTTTGCAAAAATTTACAGCAAAAAATAGAAAGGTTAGAAGCAAAAATAGAAAGATTGGAAAAAGAGAATGAAAGTTTAAAAGCAGAAAATAAGGCTTTAAAGATAGAAAATGCTGAGTTAAGAGAAAGACTCGGTTTAAGCTCAAAAAATTCATCAATACCAAGTTCCAAAGAGTTGTATAAAATAAAAAAGAATAAGCCGAAAAGCGAAAGGAATATTGGCGGTCAGGTTGGTCATAAAGGAAGTTTTCGCGCCAACATGGATGCAGATAAAGTAGTAAAGATAGAGTTGCCTAATACTTGCGAATGCGGAGGAGAAATTGCAATATGTGAAAAACCATATATTCATCAGAAAGTTGATCTTCCAGAAATCAAGCCTTATGTAGTGGAATATCAGTTAGAACATGGCCGTTGTCGGAGATGCGGAAAGAGAAGAAGTAGCAAGTTACCGGAAGGTGTTACGCCAGATACATTTGGTCCAAGGGTTAAGTCAATAATTGCAGCGTTCAGCGGATTCTACAAAAATTCAAAACGCGAAATAGCGAGTGTCGTAAATGATATCTTCAATTTGAACATAAGCGTCGGTAGCATATCAAATAGTGAACATAGAGTTGCTTCAAAATGCAAAAAAATGTATGAGCAGATCGAACAAGAGATAAGTAGGAGTAAAGTTCTACATATTGATGAAACGAGCCATTATAACAAAGGTAAACTCGCTTGGTGTTGGATGTTTGCAAGCAATACGGCAAGTTTTGTAAAATTTACAGAGTCAAGAGGAATGAAAGTTTTACAAAATAGTAAATTCTGCAATCGCAATAGCTTGGTAATAACTGACAGGTATGCAGCATACAATTATTTTGCCGATAAAAACAGGCAAATCTGTTGGGCACATTTATCAAGAGATTTTGAAAGATTAGCACATAGTTGGAATATTGAAGTTAAAGTTCTGGGTTGTTACTTGAGAAACGTGGCCACTGAATTATTTGCACTAAAAAAAGCTTTACTAAAAAGTGAGATAGATGTTTTGAGGTTTGTCAGACGTGCCAGAAAATTAAGAAAACGTACAAAGTATTACTTGAAGGAGATATCTCGTTTACCTGAAGCAATTGGAGCCTCTCGAGTTGCAAAAAATGTTCTGAGATCTGAAAGAATGATGTGGAAATTTTTAGATGACCCAGAAAATATTCCGCTGACAAATAACCACGCTGAACGGCAAATTCGGCATTATGTCGTTTATCGCAAAAACTCATATTTTACACAATCAAAGCGGGGAAATACATTCCTTGAGCGGATAATTTCATTATACTTAACTTGGAAACAAAGGGGTCTCAATCCTTTCCAAAATCTCCTATCTATTGTTTCTTAAACCACTCTCCTGAACGGATACGCTTGAATTTACTTGTTTCCGGACAACCTCTAAGAGGTTGTCCGGAAACAAGTAAAAGGCTATAATATCTGAAATTTTAGTACGGGGTAAAGATGAGAAAAAAGTATCCAACAGATCTAAGCGAAAGGGAATGGGCAAGAATAGAAAAACACTTCAGAGTATCATACAAGAAAGGAGGAAGGCCGCCAAAGTATAGCAAAAGAGAAATATTAGAAGCAATTTTCTATGTATTGCGTACAGGGTGTCAATGGCGGTATTTACCAAATGATTTTCCGCTATGGAAGACTGTGTATGAGCAGTTCAGGCAATGGAAGAAGCAGGGAATTTTTGAGAAAATGAATTATGAAATTACAAAATATAGTAGAAGAAAAATAGGAAGGAATGAGCAGCCGAGTGCCTGTATAGTAGATAGTCAATCTGTAAAGACTACAGAAAAGGGGGGATCAAAGGCTATGATGGAAGTAAAAAAGTAAAGGGTAGAAAAAGGCATATAATTACAGACACTCAGGGTTTTATACTAGGTTGTTACGTAGGCGCTGCTAACGAAAATGATAGAGATGGTATTAAAATAGCATTAAACAATATGAGAACAAAATATACTAAAGTTAAAAAAATGTGGGCTGACATGGGATACCAAGGAAGAAATTTAAAGAATCACACAAAGGAAGAATATGACATAGATATTGAAATTGTTACAAGGCCTCCATGTAGATTTTGGGTGCACAAAGATACGCCACCTGAGCTACTACCAACAAGAGAACAAGGGTTTAAAGTACAGCCAAGAAGATGGGTTGTAGAAAGGACTTTTGCTTGGGTTAATAGGAATAGAAGGCTATCGAAGGAGTATGATTTACTCACAACATCCACTGAGAATTTCATATACCTAGCTATGAGTAGGGTTATGTTAAAGAGGGAATATGCTTGAATTTACTAGTTTCCGGACAACCTCTTATACCAATTCCCATTACAGGGCAAACAGATGGACAATGATGGAAGAAAAGCCATACTGAAGTAAGTAAAATAGCGAGGTTTAAATGGCATTAAGATCAAAATTATTGGATGAAAAAGTAGTAGAATCAGCAAAAGAAATGCTGAAGAAAGTAAGGAATAATGCATATGTTTCAAAAAAACTAAATGCTGTAATTGCAGCAAAAAAGTACAGTATAACGGCTGTAGCAAAAATATATTGCATTTCAAGAAGCGCACTAACTTCGTGGGTAAAACTCTTGAAAATTGGCAGAGAAGAAAAACTGTTTGCTCCTTCACAACGTCGTAGAAAAACTAAATTAAATCAGGCTCAACTACAGCAAATTGAAGAGTGGATAGAAGAAAATCCTAATATCACCATTAAAGAAATGAGAATAAGAATCCAGGAAAAGTTCGGATTAAATATCAGCAAATCTACAGTACACCGCCATATGCAAAAGATGAAATTCTCATATATTACACCAAGACCAGTTCATAATGGACAAGATAAAAGTAAACAAGAGGAATTCAAAAAAAAATCTCAATGGAGCTATTAGCAAGTATCCAGAAAAAGAGCTATTTTTCTTTGATGAATCACGGTTTGGCACACATTCAAAAGTTGGACATGGGTGGTTTAAAAAGGGGATTAGAACACAGGTTAAAACAAAATTAGGTAGGCAAAATTTCTATCTCTATAGTGCAGTTAATCCTAGAAATGGAGAGAGTTCTAGCTTATTTGCACCAAATGTCAACACTGATTGCATGAACATATTTCTTGAGCAAATTTCGCAATATCTAGAAACACGAGAGGCTTTTCTCGTTATGGACTGTGCTAGTTGGCATAGGTCAAAAAATTTAAAGGTACCTAAAAATATCGACATTATATACCTACCTCCATACTCACCTGAGCTAAATCCTGTTGAGAGGCTTTGGTTATATATAAAACAGAACATTTTGCGCAATAAAATATACGATACAATTGCTCTACTTGAGGGTGCTTTGTGCAAATTTATTACTTCTCTTGCCAGCTCCACAATTAAACAACTCTGCAATGTTTCCTATTTGACTGGACAACAATGAGAATTGGTATTACTTGAGAAACGTGGCCACTGAATTATTTGCACTAAAAAAAGCTTTACTAAAAAGTGAGATAGATGTTTTGAGGTTTGTCAGACGTGCCAGAAAATTAAGAAAACGTACAAAGTATTACTTGAAGGAGATATCTCGTTTACCTGAAGCAATTGGAGCCTCTCGAGTTGCAAAAAATGTTCTGAGATCTGAAAGAATGATGTGGAAATTTTTAGATGACCCAGAAAATATTCCGCTGACAAATAACCACGCTGAACGGCAAATTCGGCATTATGTCGTTTATCGCAAAAACTCATATTTTACACAATCAAAGCGGGGAAATACATTCCTTGAGCGGATAATTTCATTATACTTAACTTGGAAACAAAGGGGTCTCAATCCTTTCCAAAATCTCCTATCTATTGTTTCTTAAACCACTCTCCTGAACGGATACTGATTAAGAGCGATTTAGCTGCTTCTAACTTGCAACTAACCTACACCGCAAGTGTTTAAGAAATTTACTAAGCAGGAAAGAAGGCAAAGAAACCTCGTAGTAGCTAGCATTCAAATTCTCCCTTGTCAATTTGACGTTTTTTGCTGTCTTAAACGCTTTGTAAGCGCGTTTCGGCTTATATAGGTAAAAACCCAGAAATTTTTAAAGACATGCGATGCACGTAGTGCGAAAAATTAAACATGAGACGCCAAATACCCTAACTTTTTTGTCATTAACCTGCACAGATTGCGAAGATAAATAAATAGCTTCAGTTTCATGATAAGGGGACTGGCAAGGCTTGTCAAGCAAGTTTTTTGCAATATCAGGGGATAATTTCGACCATAAATCCCTATCAATAAATTTTAACAAAAATACTTTAGTGCATTTTCAAATATAAGCATTCCATCGCCATATTTTGGCACAGCAACACCTAAACGCTTGCTCTTTTCTTTTTCAAGGGGCCAATTATCTTGCTGAGTAAAAAATATTCCCCTTTCTGGATGGGGCATTAAAGCTAGCACTCTTCCACTTTTATCTGATAAAGCTGCTAGGTCGTATGTAGATCCATTCGGATTGTAAGGAAATTGTAGGTTAGCATAGTTGCCATTTTTATCAATGTAACGTAATGCGGTGGAATTGCTCTCAATCAATTGGTTCAAAATATCTTGATCCATAAAAAATTTGCCTTCCCCATGAGCAATAGGGAGATATAGTTCACTCAGGCCCCGTAGCCAAACAGAATTACTCTTTGAATTAACTCTCACTCTAATCCAACGGCATTGATAATTGCCTATATAATTATGGATTAAAGCTAGACTAGAGAATTCTGGAATTAATTTTACTAATATCTGACAACCATTACATATTCCTATAATCAGCTTGTCCTGAGATAAAAACTCTTGAAACTCATCCAACAAGTTGTTTTTAATACGTAAAGCAAACGCATTACCAGCACCAGTGTCATCACCATAGGAAAAACCCCCTGGAATTGCAAGTATATTGCTTAATTTCAGTTCACCTGGATTATCTATGATATCGTTAATGTGAACGATTTTTACTTCAATATTACCAATACCAAGTTTTCTGCTGCATTCCATAAATGCAAATGCAGTTTCTTTTTCGCAATTTAAGCCATAACCAGATAGGACTGTGATTTTCATGAATTGCTAAAAATTAAAAAATTCGAATTTCCTTTTTACAAAATTTGCTACTAAATTTAACGCAAATAACACCAATAATAAAGCTATAATTGCGATAGCAGCAAGTTCAACAAATGCAATTTCAGGATTGCTTGACCATATGTATATTTGCACAGGTAGAACAGTCGCCGGATCGAAAAAGGACGTAGGTGTATCAGCAATAAATGCCACCATACCCATCATAAGTAAAGGAGAAGATTCACCTAAAATCCTTGCAATTGCAAGCACAGTACCATGTATTATTCTTGGTAACGCAATCGGTAAAGAGTGATCTAATATCACCTTGATGTGAGGTGCACCAAGCGCAAACGCTGCATCTTTTATCGTAATAGGAACATTCGCAAAGGCATTTTTTGTTGCAATTATAATATTAGGTAACATCATAAATGAAAGAGTCATTCCACCAACAAGTGGTGAAGAGCGTGGTAGCCCAAATATGCCAAGATAGAGAGTTAAGCCCACTACACCAAATATTATTGAAGGCACTGCAGCAAGATTATTTATGCTAATTTCTACAATATTAGTCATTAGCCTATTTTTAGGCATAAATTCGTAAAGACAGATGCCCGACATAATTCCTATTGGTAATGCTAATGCTAGGCACACTATAATTGTCATTAATGAACCGATAAACGCTCCTAAAATCCCTGCATTTTCAGGTTCACGAGAGTCAGATTTAAGGAATAAAGACTTATTAAAAAATTTTTTCACTCTCCTCTTTTCTTTTAGCCAATCAAGTAATTTAGCATAACGATCATTCAAATATTTATCTTTATTTATTGAATTAATTATACTTGACGCGGTAAACCAGATCTCATATTCACCACTATCTTTTACTTTCTTACGAAAAAATTTCTCTAGTTCTTTGTAAGAATTACGACTTAAAATTTCGTCACCGTCTTTAAAATCAGTTCCTCCAAACACCTTACGTAAAGAATCGTTGAGTAAGCCAATGGACTTATACCGCAAATCACTAGGATTACTCGCCAAAGCAAGATCAGCATTTATTTCAACTGGCAATAAAATTTTCGTTACTGTTAAGGCACTGTAAGAGTTAACTAATATACTCAACAATATACACACAGGACAGCCAAGTGAGATAACTAGTGCCGTGAAAGAACAAAAGCGTAGCGCTCTGTTCTTTTTATTTTTCCTTTTTATACGAGCATGTACACGCCTTGACTGAAGTAATTTAAGGAATTTTTTCTTTATACTCATTTACTTTTCTTTACACGAGGATTTGAAAAAACTTTCCCCTTTTTTGTCATGCAAGTAGCTGACACTTGGATCCAGCAGGCTTTGCCTGCAAATAATTTTTACATTTTCCATGAAAGCACAAACCAAAAGGAGAATAATGAATGCTGGATCCCAGTGTCGAAGCACTGGGATGACACCACAGCGGGAGGCAAACACAATGTTCGTACAGTTGTGTGTCACGCACTGGGATGACAAGAGAGAGTTCTGAGATGACACAATTGACATCACTCCCTATTGTATCTACTTAGATTTCTTTTTAACATAAGTAGTACGCTCTTTGATCCTTGCAGCTTTTCCAAATAGTTTGCACAGATAATACAGTTTTGCTCTACGAACCTTTCCTTTTCTTGTCACTTGCACTGAAACCAGTGCAGGAGAATAAACAAAAAACTGAGACACTATACTTTCTCCATGGCTCACTTTTCTGACTGCAAAAGAAGAATGTAACCCGCGGTTCCTTTTTGATATACATACACCTTCAAATATCTGTATACGTTCACTTGTACCGTCAACTACTTTAAAAGTGACCTTCAAATCATCGCCAGGACGAAATTCTGGTATTTCTTTAGCTAACACTTGCATTTGCTGTTCGTTAAATTTTTTAAGTAAATTTGTCATTTATCTCTCCATTCAATAATTCAGGCCTACGCTTTTTTGTTATAACATGAGACTGCTTCTGCCTCCAATCACTTATTTTTTTGTGATTGCCAGATAACAAAACCTCAGGTACTTTATATCCCTTCCACTGCTCAGGTCTAGTATATTGAGGATATTCAAGTACACCACCACCATAATTAAAACTTTCTTCAGTAATACTATCGGTATTATTTACTACACCTGGAAGAAGTCTAATGCATGCATCAAGAACCACCATTGCAGCTGGCTCACCTCCTGAAAGTATATAATCTCCAATACTTAACTCATAAGGAGTATACGCATCAATTATCCTTTGGTCAATACCTTCAAATCGACCACACAATATTGTTATATGAGGAAACTCTAATAATTCTCTGGCAATATTCTGATTAAACTTAGTTCCAGATGGAGTCATGTAAATAAACTTAGTGTTTTTATGAACAGAGAGCATACTATCTACTGCATCACCAACTACATCAGAACGCATAACCATTCCTGCTCCACCTCCATATGGAACATCATCCACAGTTGAATGTTTATCTTTCGCAAAAGAACGAATATTTATTACTTCAAGGTTCCATATTTTTTTTTCTAACGCTTTTCCGGCAAGAGAATAGTTCAAAAACCCGGGGAACATTTCTGGAAATATGGTTAATATTGTAACATTGAATGCCATTAAGGTTTATTTTAAGTTATTTGGGGCTATACTCTAAGAACAGTAAATTGATATAATATATAGTTAAATTAAGCATGTCACTGAATAAAACGATATACGAAGGTAAAGCGAAAGCCATTATTGAAACTGAAGACTCATCAACTGTTATACAGCACTTTAAAGATGATGTTACAGCATTCAATAAGGAAAAATATGAAATTATTGAGAGCAAAGGAATAATTAATAATCATGTTAGTGCTTTTATCATGGAAAAGCTTGAGAAAGCAGGAATTAGCACACACTTTATAAAAACTCTGAATGAAAGAGAGCAGCTAGTCAAAAAACTCAAAATCATACCTCTTGAAGTAGTAGTGAGGAATGTTGCAGCTGGCAGCTTTTGCAAACGTTTTAATATCAAAGAAGGTGAGAGGCTTGCATCTCCTATAATCGAGTTTTTTTACAAAAATGATGACCTAGCCGACCCAATGGTAAATGAAAATCACATACTGTATTTTGATTGGCTATCTAGCAAAGAAATGGATGAAGTAAAAACTACAACTTTAAAGATCAACGAAATCCTAATTGATTTATTCTCAAATGCAGGCATAGATCTAGTTGACCTTAAATTGGAATTTGGCAGATTGATAAATGACAGTACTAAAATCATTTTAGCCGATGAAATCAGCCCTGATAACTGCAGGTTATGGGATAAAAATACTTATAAAAAGCTAGATAAAGACGTCTTTCGTTTGAATTTAGGCAACTTGAAAAAAGCATACTTAGAAGTTGCGGAAAGATTGTCAGTAGAGTTAGGTTAACTAAATACTACTCTATCAAGTGGAGGGTTACATGCCTCATCAAGTTTTCCAATAATTTCAATTTTTTCTCCACGTTTTTGGAAATGATTTTTCACGTTTTGCATATTCTCAGAACTTACGATCAATACCATACCAATACCACAATTAAATGTTTTTAGCATTTCTTTCTTCTCTATTTTACCCTCCTTTGTTAGCCATAAAAATATATCTGGCCATTTCCAGGAATTAATGTCTATGTTTGCAAATAAGTTTTTTGGAAGAATTCGCGGAATATTGTCTACCAAACCACCACCCGTGATGTGCGCAATACCTTTTACTTGTGACATGATAGGCAGCAAAGAATCAACATATATTTTTGTTGGTTCAAGTAGTATTTCATTCCAAGATTTATTATTCCATAGAGATGTATCGTTATAATTTATACCTAAGCTTTTGAAAACATGGCGCACTAAAGAAAACCCATTTGAGTGAATTCCACTTGACTCTAAGCCAACTATATAATCACCTGCTTTCATAATACTACAGTTTGGAAGAATTTGCTTTCGATCAACTACACCAACCACAAACCCTGCAAGGTCATAGTGATTATTACCATACATTCCAGGCATTTCTGCAGTTTCCCCACCAACCAATGCTATTTTAGCTTGCTTGCACCCCTCTGCAATGCCCTTAACCACAGATAATAAAACATCTTTGGTCAAAACGCCTGTTGCAAAGTAATCAAGGAAAAACAAAGGCGTTGCTCCTTGTGCAAGTAAGTCATTTACACACATTGCAACTAAATCTATACCTATAGTATCATGTTTATTCACTTCTTGAGCTATCAACAGTTTCGTACCTACTCCATCAGTTGAGGAAACGAGTACTGGATGGTCATACTTCTTACTTAGTGCAGCAAAATCAAATAACGCAGAAAATGAACCTATTTCGCTGATTACTTCTTCTCTAGTAGTTTCTTGAGCAATAGGCTTGACTTCTTTTATTAACTTATTATATAGTTCAATATCTATTCCTGATCTGGTATAAGTATTCATAATCCTTTTATAAATTTTAAAATTGTTAATACTATATTAATGCCTTGATATAAAAAGTGCAACGAAACTTTCTCTTAATTGACTATTATATACTTACCAATATAGGGTAACTTAAATCATTTATAATTATCCAATGAACGAAAATACCAAAAACATACTGTTAATAACGGAACTGCTATCAGGACGGCTGCTTCATGACTTTGCTAACTCTATGAATGGAATAACGTTTGGCGTAGAAGAGCTTGAAGTAATAGATAAGAATGATGCTGATGCGCAGAAGGAAGCGTTGTTGTTTCTTAAAGAAAGCTCCGATGATTTAATATATAAACATAAAGTTATGAAGCAGGCATATTCTTCTTCAATGGATAATTATAGCTTTGATAAGACCAAATCTAATATCGAAAATTATTTATTAAAAAAAAAGTAAAGCTTACGTGGAAAATAGACGCATACTCTGCAAAAAATAAGGAAGATTTAATTGAAAAGATAAATAAGATAATTTCCAATATGGTGCTAACTATAGCCAGTGCAGTGGCGGAAGTCGAACTAGTATCTGTTTTACTGAGTCAAACAGAAGATAAAATGCTATTAACTATAAAAATTCTAAATGAACACAAACCAATAAGCAAATCATTAGTAGACAAATTAATCAAAAAAAATGACACTAATTTAAATACAAAAGATATTAATATCTATATGACCTCTTTATTATTAGAGTACTATAACACTGAAATGCATTATACTTGCGAAAATAATTTGCTGGAAATAGGTTTAACTGTAACTTGAGTTGCATATTTGGTTATTACAACTTTTTCTTCGTGTCAAGGCATTCCCCGACAAGGGGTACCAAATCTAATTTTTGTAATCACTTAAGTCTAGTACTATTTTATTAATGTAGCGCTCATTTGCATCTTTGATGATAAACTTCATACCATTTTTATATTTAATGACTTCATCTACAGAAGGCACTTTACCAGCAATCGAAAGAATCAAACCACCAAGTGTAACATAATCTTCTTCAGGGTCACGTAATTCTATTTTTAGATCCTCTTCTATATCTTTTATAAGAGCCCTTGCTGATACTTCAAACTTATTTTGAGACAATTCAGTAATGGTATATTCTGAATTTATTTCGTTTTCACTATCAATGTTTGGTATTAGTTCCTCTATAAGATCAGTCATTGAAATTAAACCATCAGTTCCACCATATTCATCCAATACGATAGCTAAGCATGATTTAGAAGAGTTCATCCTAACAAAAAGATTAGTTGTCTTCATCGAGGGTGGAACAAATATTACGCTTTGTATAATATGTTTCAGATTAAAATTTTTATCCCTATTAAAAATAACATCTTTTACATAAAAAAAGCCTATTACGTTATCAAAGTTATTTTTATAAATTGGTATTTTAGTGTGGCAAGTGTTTTTTATCTTCTTTATTATTTCACGCTCGCTTGACTCAATGTCTACTGCGCATATCTCTGTACGTGGAGTCATTATATCCATTATACCACAATCGCGGAATTTTAATAGACCATTAAATATATTAAGGTCTGGCAGATCTTTCATTAATGCCTCAGTCGCACACTTTTTCAACACAGAAGCTTTTTTGAAAAGGAAGAGAAAAATTCTATATGCTATTTTTTCTACTAAGGTTCTTTTTTTACTCAATTTATTCCCTGTAATGGCAAAAACGTTTTCAGATTAGATTTATCAAGAAAACTGTTATTAAATGTTTAATAAGCATGTGAATAATGTCAAATTAATTTGTGAATTATTTGTTGATATAAAATACCAACAATTGATCAACAACTTTTTCAACAACATATACATAGTTGTGTAACAATGCATGATGGTAAAGTATTTTCCATAAAAGAAAATTACTAACACTCTAAACACCTTACTTATACACATAAATCATAACAGAAAATCAATAATATACGAAAGTTACTCACATATTTATCCACAAGTTGAATAACGCCAATTTTTACTGAATTTTAAGTTAGTAACAAGTTATTGATAGAACTATTATTACTACTATACTTTAATATACAAAAGAATAAATAGAATAGATTGGAAAGCAGCAAAACAACAATAGCGAGAATTATTAAGAGAAATGAGCCAGGTGGAAGAGTGCCTATCTGGCTA